>CAWIXA010000001.1:0-316128 GCA_963839975.1 uncultured Acidobacteriota bacterium
ACAAAATCGTGCGGCAACAGCTTTCCTACTTCGGTGACGTTACCAATCAGTGGACTTGCAGCTTCCACCACTTACGACTGCATCGGCGGCGTGGCCACGGCAGCGACCGACCTAAACGGCAACTCCAGCAGCACTAGCTATAACGACGGATTCTTCTGGCGTCCGGCATCCACGACCGCGCCCTATACTCCGACGGCCACAACAACCACCAACTTCACCTATACGGCTTATAACGCCTCGAACGGCAATCTCGCGAATGTGGACAGCAAGATGCTGTTCAATAGCAACAACTCTGTGGCGGAGCAGCTTACGACCTTCGGCACATACGGCCAAACTCTGTATTCGCAGCAACACGAAGCGCCGAGCGGGACGAATTCAGCGAACTACGATTCCACCCAGGTGCTTTATGATTCATTCCTGAGAGCGTACAAGTCGAGCATGCCGTGCGTTTCGACTGCAGTCACTTTCACCGACCAGAACCAAGCCTGTCCTAGTGCTGCTGTGACCACAAGCACCTTCGATGCGTTTGGCCGAGTCACCCAGACCACGGATGGGAACCCTACTCCAGGATACGTCAAATACACCTACAACCAGAATGACGTGAAGCAAGACATCGGTCCGGCCCCGCCCGGTGAAAACGACAAACAGAAGCAACTGGAATACGACGCGCTCGGCAGGCTCACGTCGGTCTGCGAATTGACTAGCCTGACGGGGTATTCCCAGTGCGGACAAACGAATCCCTATAACGGCTACACAACGACCTACGCTTACGGCGTGAACGGGTCGGGATACCCAACCATGACGGTCACGCAAGGGCCTTCTGGTTCGACGCAGACCCGCGTCTATACCTATGACCTTCTCGGCAGGCTCAGTTCCGAGCAAAACCCTGAGAATGGAACGGTAACCTACACCTACGACTCCGACTCTGCCGGGGTCTGCTCCGGAACGTATACAGGCGATCTCGTCAAAGTAGTGGACGCGAAGAGTAACAAAATCTGCTACCAGTACGACACCATGCACCGCAATACCAGCATTACGTATCCCAGCAGTGGCCCCGATGCTTCAGTTACGCAATCGAAGACTTTTGTTTACGACAGCGCCACCTTCAACAGCACGGC
Source organism: uncultured Acidobacteriota bacterium (assembly GCA_963839975.1). Taxonomy (GTDB): domain Bacteria; phylum Acidobacteriota; class Terriglobia; order Terriglobales; family Acidobacteriaceae; genus Gp1-AA145. The sequence continues at coordinate 1,119 of CAWIXA010000001.1, forward strand.
AATGGCAAACCCGAAAGGGCGGGTTGTCGAAGTCTACACTGGTGCGTCCGGCTCAAAAACAACCGATGAATTCTTCAGCTATTCCGTTCGTGGCGAATTGCTGGACACGTGGCAATGCACTCCGCATTCCGGCACGAACGGTTGCGCGGCAACGAGCAACTACTATCATGTCACTGTCGGATTCTGGGAAAATGGTGCGCTGAAGACCCTGGGCAGCAGCATCAGCGGCCTGCCTACGGCGAACTATGGCGTGGACCCGATGGGCCGGACAAATGCCGTCACCACCCCTTCGGGGGGGCAGAATCCAATCAGTACTAATGGCGTGACTTACGATCTCGCGAATCACAAAACTACCGTGACCTATGGCTCAGGGGATTCGGATGTCGTCTCCCTCGATCCAAACACGGGGCGCATGACGCAATACAAGTTCAATGTGGGCAGCCAGAACGTGACTGGCAATCTGACGTGGAACTCCAACGGGTCGCTGGGGACTCTGGCCATCACCAACCAGCTCAACTCGCTCGATACGCAAACTTGCAGCTATACCCATGATGATCTGAGCCGCATTTACAGTGTGGGATGCATCAATGGTTCGACCAACCGCTGGAACCAGAATTTCACGTATGACGCATTTGGGAACATCACCAAGACCGTTCCGACTGGCGGCACGGGCACAAGCTTCCAGCCAACTTACTCCAGTTCATCAAACTGGATCACAGCACTGCCGGGAGTCAGTCCACAGACTGACGCAAATGGGCAGATGACAAACGACGGCGCACACACCTACACTTGGGACGCAGAACACAAGATGCACAGCGTGGATGCCAATCCTTCAACCTGCTCAACCAGCGGCGAATGCCTGACCTACGACGCCCTCGGCCGGATGGTAGAAAAAACCGTGGGCAGCACCTACACCCAGATCGTGTACGGACCGCAGGGCCGTTTCGCGACCATGAATGGGCAAACGTTTGTGAAGGCGTTCATTCCGGCTCCCGGCGCGCAGGTTGTGTACACAAGCGCAAGCTTAAACACCACGAACAAAATCGCCTATTATCGTCACGCCGACCATCTCGGCAGTTCACGGCTGGCGACCACGCCAACCCAGACGTTGTATTCTTCGACAGCCTACGCGCCATACGGTGAACCGTACTCACAAGCGGGAACGACGGATTTATCCTTCACCGGCCAGGAGCAGGACACAGTTTCCGGTATCCACGATTTTCAGGCGCGAAAGTATCCACCGGTTCAGGGCCGCTGGCTTTCGCCTGATCCCGCTGGATTGACAGCAGCAAATCCGGCTAATCCGCAGAGCTGGAACCGCTATGCGTACGTCCTGAATAATCCACTGTCCCTGGTGGACCCGTTAGGGTTAGACGGCTGCCCGGGAGGGATTTCCGGGAATGCGTGCAACTGGGGTGCGTACGATCCAAGTAACTCATCACCGGGAGTCGGGGCCTCACAAAATCCAGACCTAGCGGGCATGACTGGCAGCGGGTCAATTTGCGGGGCGGGAGGCTGCGGAGCCGACGAATACGCAGCTTACGCATTAGGGATCGCAGACGTGTGGGCGGCACAGCGACACGGCGATCTCTGGGGTCATTGCATGGGCAAGTATGGAACTGAAAACGCCAAGGCAAATATGTCCGCAAGTGATTTCTATGCTGCCCAGTCGGCATCAGAACAGACTGGAGTACCAACCGCAGACATCTTGGCCCTCTGGGATAATGAAACGAGTTTTGATGTGGACCGTTACTGGGTGACGGGAGGTGCTGGTGAAAGAGGGCCGATGCGGGTCACACCGCCAGCGGCTGCACAAGACGCCATCTGGGGGCACCCACCGGGGAATTGGCAGCATGATTTTAATGCCAACATGCTCGCAGGTGCCGAGTACTATGCGGGCATAATAAACAATTGGCACGTACCTCCGTCCGATGCGGCCATGGTCTACAATTCCAGCCATAAGGCCTATGTAAACAACAACATTCCTGCCCGCTCAGCAAAATACCAGAATGACTTTGACAACAAGTTGGAGCTGTTCGACAGCCTTGTGAACTGCTTAGGAGGGGGAGAGATATGAGACTCGCACTTCTGGCGATGCTAGTTTCTGCGAGTCTCGTCAGTGTCGCGGCGCAACAGGCTAGGATCGTTATTGATTCTAAGGCGGTTCCGCAGACGGGAAACATTGTTCAGCTTGTGGTGAACCGCGATGATTCCATTCTTGAAATATTGAAGAGTGGCGGGAAAGAATCGACCATCGCCAAATTGGGAGCCAGAGTGCTCACAAGTGGTTTGCTTGATCTACGTAAGTTTTTGCCAAAAGGAACTGTCGCGGCTGCCGCTAGACGCAAAACGTTGGATGATGGTTCAGTTGCGCACGCAATAATGGTTGTAGGTTTCTTCGGGGATCAACATGCTGAGCTTTCTTGCAGAATCTACCTATTTCGAGAAACCCTGAGTAGGGTCGAGAGGACACTGGACGAGAACGTAGGTGACACCTGCGGGCAGCTCTCTTTGGACGACTCCATCAATGAGGGAATGATTCTCGTCATTGCGGGTGGCCGCGAGGGTAACTACGATACTTTACAAATTTATGAGATGTCCTGTAAGGGAGGTAGCATAAGAGAGATTCACAGAATGCAAAATTACGAAGTGAAATATTTTGAGGGAACCGATATTTCAACGCCCTCAATCTTTGCGGCAGATGAGGTGAAAGATTCTCGCTGTGCAGAGATGCTCCTTTGCTTTAAGCCGTTCGGATCTTCCTGGTCAAAGAAAACGAAAAAATTCGAGCCTGATAAGTCCAACTAAGTGGGATTCGCAGGTGGCGGGCCGGCCCAGCCTTCCTTGCTGTACGCCCGCGTTAAGAGCAGACTCAAGAGGGCTGGCCCTTAATAAGAGCGAAGGGCGGGCAGGCCCACTCTTCGCCAAACAACCCGAAAACTCGACTGCCCCACCTGACCTGCCCCCTCTTTCCGCACGAACTTGAGTATGATTTCACATTGCGGGAAAGGGAGAGTCCATGAGGAGCGGAGCCGAGACGACCCGCTGAACTAATCCAAACATGAGTTCTCACTTCGGGGCGCTGAAACCGGATCTGCGAAGAAACGCAACAGGATGGGCCGTTTGCGCCACAGCATTCGTAATTTACATTCGGTCACTGTTTTCCGAATTCATCCGAGACGATCACTTTCAGATCGTCAACAACCCTCAAATTCAATCCTGGGATTATCTTCCCCGATTGTTCTCGACGCATCTTTGGAGTCAGTTGGGAGGCGAGCACGCAATCCACTTCTACCGCCCCTTGTTCTCCGTATGGATGCTGATGGTGAACACCATCGGCGGTTTGTCTCCCGCGTGGTGGCATTTTTCAAGCATCCTTTTGCACGCCGTCACCGCCTTTGCGGTTTACAAACTCTGCGATAACCTCCTGCGGAACAGAGTGGCTGCCCTATTCGCCTCCCTGCTGTTTGCGGTTCACCCGATCCATGTGGATGCCGTCTCCTGGGTCTCCGCAAGCAATGAGATTCTGTTCACCTCGCTCGCCTTGGCTGCGATCATCGTTCTGCTCGCTCCTGACGGAAGCGCTCCCCTGACTCGGTTCCGGCTCGCCGCAAGTGCAGCTCTCTACGCTGCTGCACTTCTGACCAAAGAAACAGCGGTTGCTCTATTACCCGTGCTCCTGATGATTGTGCTTCTCAGGGGCGGGCAGCGCAGAAAAATGGTCAAGGCTGGCTACTGGTACGGCTTCGTCACCCTAGGGTATTTTGCAATCCGCTGGTGGGCCCTTGGGCGAATTGGAACTGAGGAGAGCAAACATTCGTGGCGCGAAGTGCTGTTGAGCAGTCCTTCTGTGCTTGCAGTCTACTTAAAGCAATTAGTCTTCCCGCTTCACTTAAGCGGATTCTATGTGAATCCGATCACTTCCTCGCCAACGATCAGCATGTGGTTAACCGCAGGCGGGCTCCTGTTAGCTGCTGCCTTGCTCATATGGGTTGCCCTCCGCTATTCGCCCCTGGTAGGTTTGGGCGCATCAATTATCCTTTTCCCGCTATTACCAGCGCTGCTCGGCATCCGCATCTACGATCAAGGGGACATGACCCACGACCGGTATCTTTACCTTCCGTCGGTCGGATTATGCCTCCTGTTCGGGATGCTCGCGCAATGGTTGTGGACTTGCCCGAAGCCTGTCAAAGTGATTTTTCTGACGGCGAGCGCAGCATTCCTTGTTGAATTTGCGACTCTTACGATTCGTCAGCAGAGGTTCTATAAGAGCGATGAAGTCTTCTACCAGAGAGCGATTGATCTCGATCCAACCAATGTATATGTAATTGACAGCTTCGGAGCCATTCACCTTCAGAATGGTGAGAATGAGCGAGCGATGAAAGAGTTCAGAAGCGCCTTCCGGTTGGCTCCGAACGATGCAAACGCAGTCTATAACCTGGCGCATGGCCTCTTCGAGACCCAGCAGTACGCCGAAGCGGAACCGCTGCTGAGGCAGGTTTCCGGGTCTCCGGAACTTGAATCGAAACGCAAGGCCATCCTGTTGACGCTCGCAGACACAAAGGTCAGCCTGGGGAATCTTTCTGGGGCAGACGGGGTGCTTCAGGAATTGAATCAGCTAGACCCCAAATTTCCAGCGCTTCACCGGACACTTGGCATCGTGTTTCAGCGCGAGGGAAGACTCACTGAAGCGCAAGCCGAATACCACAGAGAATTCCAGGTCTCAGGGGACATGCAAGCAGAGCAGCAAGCAATCGCGCTGAAGCAAGCCCTATCCCCGTCTCGGTAATCTCCCTGCTTGTGTCGCCATTCATCCGCGATCCGAGAGGTCCGCATACCTCAACAGGGTCGCTGCAATGGCATTCTGCGATCCGTTCGCAATCCGTTTGTATGTCTAACGCGTCCTAATATCGCTTTTCGGTGCCATCCGTGGCTCTGCATGTTGTTGAATTTACGTTTTCACGCGGATTCGAGTCCTACCTGAGGAGCCATTCTTTTCTTCCACTTACTGCCCACGGCATTTTGCACCTCCTGAGACTTCGGGGACTTTTTGAGGGAGGCTGACTCAAGTTTTGCTCCAATCAGCGAGTCGCAAGTACGACCACGGGTACTTGACGCCCGCAAAAGCCCCGCCGAGCTTTCTCCTGCCAAGTTCCTGGAGCACGTGAACAAGGTGGCATAACCGAGGTCTTTGAGCGCTAGGTTTTGGTATTTCCCAGTCGGCAGTCAACAGAGGACAATCGCGATCTCTTCGCGCATGAGATCACCCATCAGCGGTAAGCCAGGCCAGACTATTATTCTGAACTGTGACTGCAATGCCGGACACGCACCCCAAGACTCCGCTTCGGACGGGCTTCCTTCGATCCTTCATTCGTTGGCTTGCCATCAGCGTGGTGCTTCTTTGGTCACTTGCCGCCCTGATCCTTGTGGCCGCCCGGTGGATCGACCCACCAACGACCGCGGTGCACATCCAGCGCCGATTGCAGGCCTGGATTCACCACACGCCGTATCGCGAACGCTACAAGTTCATTCCGCTCAGCCAAATCTCGACTGATCTCCAGCACGCTGTAATTGCCGCAGAGGACGCGCACTTCTACCAGCACCATGGATTCGATTGGCATGAGATCCAGATCGCTGCCCAAGACGACTTGGAAGGCGATCGCACCCGCGGAGCTTCAACTCTCACGCAGCAACTCGTTAAAAATTTATTCTTCGGAACCGGCCGCTCTATCCTCCGCAAAGGCGCAGAGGCCACACTGGTTCCCGTGGCCGAATTCGTCCTCGGCAAACGGCGCATTCTAGAGCTATATCTCAACGTGGTCGAATGGGGTCCTGGAATTTATGGCGCAGAGTCCGCGTGTCGCTACTACGACGAAACCGCAGCCCAGAATATCGACCGGCAACAGGCGGCGCGGCTGGCTGCAATTCTCCCAGCTCCCCGGAAGCGACGACCCGAGCGCATGAATAACTACAGCGCGATTATCCTTACACGGATGGGCCAAATGGGTTGGTAATCGCGACTAACAGTTGCCAATTGGGGCGGCTTTACACCACCCCCTCGCCTTGGGTTGGCGGTTCAATGAATGCTAACACCTGTCACCGACAGTTACTTCCGAGTCGCCTGTGACCCGGGCGGAGTTCCGAGATCGCCGCGGAGAAATGTCCCTATTCATTTGGGCCCATCAAGGCCCTCATTGGTTCTCGATTGCACTCAGCGATCGAGTGCCGATACAACCGGTTCGATCTGACCTTTCCATCTCCCAAGCGTGCCGTGATAACTTTACCCAACCGGCCACACGGGACCAGCAAAATGGTTCGAGACTTAATCCGGCGATATGGGATTGCTGCCGCCTTCGTATTAATGGCGTTCGTTTTCACCCTGCTTGTGCAACGGTTTTTCCCTTATCCATTTCTGTTCTTGTTCTTTGCGGCGGTCATGGCCAGCGCCTGGTTCGGAGGAACCGGCGCCGGCCTCTTCGCGGTGCTGCTTTCAACAGTGGTGGTGGCCTACTTTTTTGTGCCGCCGTATTATTCATGGACCATTACTCCGACTGCGGTCTCGTACTTCGCCGCGTTCGTTGTTTGTGCGCTTGTGGTCAGTTGGGTCAGTTCCGCGAGGAGGCAGACTGAGGCGGCGCTGCGGGAAGCGCGCGATCAACTGGAAATCAGAGTTTCCGAACGCACTGCGGCGCTCATGCGGACGCAGACCGAACTGGCGCGGCTTTCGCGAGTGTTAAGCATGGGAGAACTCACCGCCTCCATTGCCCATGAAATCAGCCAGCCGCTCACCGCCGTCGTGACCCACGGGCAAGCTTGCCTGGAGTGGCTATCGGCGACGCCGCCCAACTTGGAGAAAGCGCGGGCCACTTCGGAGAGCATCGTCCGCGATGGAACGCAGGCGGGTGCAGTACTTGGCCGCATTCGTGCCCTGTTTCGGAAAGAAGCTCCAGTAAAGAACTGGACCGATCTGAACGAAGTAATTCGCGAACTGATCGTGTTTTTGCAAAACGAGGCCGGTACGCGGGGGATCTCGATGCGCACGGAACTCTCCCACGATTTGCCCAAGGTGAAAGCCGACAGAGTGCAATTGCAACAGGTTGTTATGAACCTCATGATGAATGGCATGGACGCAATGAACGGCCCAGTCGTGCGCGCGAAAGAACTGGTGATTCGCTCTCAGGAGCAGGCCGAGGATCAGATTCTGATCACCGTCGAGGACGCCGGCGCGGGACTCGATCCAGAGACGGCGGAGAAAATTTTCGATCCGTTCTTTACCACCAAGGCGCACGGCATTGGAGTGGGACTCTCCATTAGTCGCTCGATTATTGAATCCCACCGTGGCAAACTGTGGGCGGCGCCTCGCCCCGGAGGCGGATCGGTCTTTCAATTCACGCTCCCCGTCCACGCGGAGGAATCCAATGCCTGACCCACGGCCCACAATTTTCATTGTGGACGATGACGCTTCGGTGCGTGAAGCGGTCAGCAATCTTTTGGAATCCGTCGGATTCGATGCGCACGCGTTCGCCTCGACCGAAGGTTTCCGCAACGCTCCTCGTCCCGACACTCCCAGTTGCCTGGTGCTCGACATCAAACTTCCAGGAGCCAATGGTCTGGATTTTCAGGATGCGCTGGCCCGTGCGGGAATCTCAATTCCCATCATCTTTATTACCGCCCACGGAGATGTTCCCATGACTTCGCGTGCCATGAAAGCCGGCGCAGTCGAGTTCCTGATGAAGCCCTTCCAGAAAGAAGATCTGCTGACGGCGATTGATCACGCGCTGGAACGAGATCGAGTGGGGCGGCAACAAAATGCGGAACACGCAGTTCTCAGGTCTCGTTTTGGCGAACTGACTTCGCGCGAGCGCGAAGTCATGGACCTGGTGGTCGAGGGTCTGACGAACAAGGAGGTGGCGGACAGGCTGGCGATCAGCGAGGTCACCACCAAAATGCATCGGGGCCAGGTCATGCGAAAAATGATCGCCCCTTCCCTTGCCGATCTGGTGCGCATGGCGGACAAGCTCAAAAGCCGCGACCGGCGCTAGTTTTCTCCTTATCTGCTTCATAACTTCTTTCTATCGGAACCCATACCTAAGGATGATTGTTTGCTCGGCCAAATCAACATAGCTTGTCAAGCATGAGTGCATCCGCGAACTGGGGTCCGGCGAACAAACCTGTTCCTATTGAATCTGTCAGCTTGGGCCGGCCGGCCGGCCGTTCCGTAGGTGAAGCTTCCGCCGTGTCTCTGCTACGGCGAACCGCGGGCCGCATAGCGGGAGCGTTGCCGGTAGACGCGGTATTGCGGGAGCTGGTGGATTTTGCCACCTCGGTTGTAGCGTGCGACTCCTGCTTCATTTACGTGCTCGAAGAAAATGAACTGGTACTGCGGGCGTCCAAGAACCACCACCCGCAGTTGGTCGGCCGTCTGCGAATTAAGCTTGGTCAGGGGATCACCGGGTGGGTCGCACAGCACCGGGAGCCGGTTTTCGTGTCACGCAATGCCGTCGCCGATCCCCGCTTCAAATTGTTCGCCGAACTGCCAGAAGACCGTTTTGAGGCCTTCCTTTCAGTTCCTCTAATCAGCCAGGGACGACTGGTTGGGGTTATTAATCTGCAAAGTCGCGAAGCCTCCGACTATGGCGACCGCGAAGTCGGATTGATCTCGACTCTGGGCTTCCTGGTCGGCGCCGAAATCCGCCGCGCGCGATTGGAGAGCGAGAACTCCCAACTCGCCACTCAGCTGGAAGTGCGCAAGGTGGTAGAGCGCGCCAAAGGAATCCTGCAACATGACTTGCGCCTCACCGAAGAAGCCGCCTACCAGATGCTGCGCCGCGAAAGCCAGCAACGCCGCAAGCCCATGAAAGACGTCGCCGAAGCAATTATTCTCAGCCACGCCATCAAGCAGACTTAGAGCCTTCAGCCTTCAGCACTCAGCACTCAGCCAGTCCATGCCCGTAATGGCACCCCTGTACAGACCTGAACTGGCTGAATGCTGAGTGCTGAGTGCTGAGTGCTTTGTCCTGATCTCTGCGATAAAAAGTTTGAATTTGACTTTCCAGGTACCCTACGCGAGAATCCGCCTCAAGCTGTAGTTAGTACAAAGTTCTTCTCCTCTTCGACGCCGAAGCGGAGATTCCTTCGGCACGACGACGTGCCAATTTCGTAGCGACATTTTGATCGCAGTTCGATCTGCTGACTCGCGGATAGCGCGGACGTGTATCACTGCGCCGATCCGCGCGGACGCATGTGGTTAGGGTCTGCCCGGCGAAGTCACAGAAGGAGCGAAGAGAGGATGAGGCAACTTTGGGAAGCGACCGATTTCTTACGCAAAGCTGCGGAGTGCAAATGCGGTTCGGGGAATTGTCCCGAGCGCCGCTCAAGCTTTTGCGGTTCGAGTTGCGGGACGAAATGGCGGAATGCGAGTGGATGGCGCGACCTGCCGATCCCTGGGACGCGGACCTGCCGCCGAGCGTCGGGCACGGAACGCTTCTTCGCAGGCGCTGGAAGACTCACTCGCGGTGCGAGAGATGTTGTTCGCCGCAATGCCCGATGTTTCCAGCGCGGTGTTTCGCGTGTACCGCGCAGTCGAAGGAGCAGAGGCTGAATTGATCATCGTCGGCACGGTTGAGCGCGACGAGCAAGTCGCTGGAAACATTCGCTCTCTGGCTATGCGCGCCCAGCTATTCGGCTTTCGTTTTTGGATGGACAACGGAGTTTTGGGGACTCTGCAGCCCAGCGAATGTCCCATGAGTCCCTGAAGTGCAGTAAAGTGTTAGCGCGGTGAAGGTTTTGGTTTCAACGGCTGCAAAGCCGGCTAGCGGATGGCTGAACACGAATCAAAAACTCAAACTGAAGGAGCTACTACATGTCTGTGATCGCCGAAAAGAGAAAGAGATTATCTCTCTCGCAAAAGTTCTCCCGACTGGCCGGCCGCCTGCGGGACCGTGAATGGCGCAAGTATGGAGGCACGCTATTTGCAGGCAAGATAATGGGTGTGGGATTGGTCCTGCTCACCATGACCGTGGTTAGTGGACTCTTCTTCACTCACGTCTATGCCCAGACTGGCACGCCCGAGGTCAAAGCCGCTGACGTCGTCAACCCGGTGAACACGGCGTGGACACTGGTCGCGGCGTTTCTCGTGTTCGGCATGCAGGTTGGCTTCACCATGCTTGAAGCAGGCTTCTGTCGCTCCCGCGAAACCGTCAACGTGCTCGTGGAGTGCGTCGTGGACACCTGCCTTTGCGGCATTCTGTTCTACGCCGTCGGCTTCGCGTTCATGTTCAGCCACGGCAACGGCTTCATCGGTTATCACTGGTTCTTCCTGCAGAACGCGCCCGCAACCTATGAGAGCACAGGCGTGGCCTTCCTCGCGGTGTGGATCTTCCAGTTTGCCTTCGCCGATACCTGCTCGACGATTACCTCCGGCGCCATGATCGGCCGCACCGGTTTCGTCGGCGATCTTCTCTACAGCATCTGCGTCACTGGCTTCATTTATCCGATCATCGGACACTGGGCTTGGGGGCCGGACGGCTGGCTGGCAATGATGGGCAGCGACGGGCACTTCTTCCCATCGCTGGGCATGGGCTTCCATGATTTCGCCGGTTCGACGGTCGTCCACACCATCGGCGGATTCATCGCCCTGGCCGGTGCCATCGTTCTTGGCCCGCGGCTCGGCCGCAAGTTCAAGCGCGACGGCGGCAGCCCATGCTGCCGCACGATCTGACCATCGCCGTCAGCGGCGGACTGATTCTCTGGTTCGGCTGGTACGGCTTCAATCCCGGCAGCACGCTCTCGGCCATGGATTTCGTCGGCATCGGCCGCGTCGCAACGAACACAACCCTCGCCGCATGCGCGGCTGGACTCACCTCGATCCTCTACGGCTACTTCAAAATGAAGAACGTGGGACGCCAGCTACACCACGAACGGATTCCTGGCCGGGCTGGTCGCGATTACCTGCCCCTGCTACTGGGTCAGCCCCACGGGCGCGGTCCTGCTCGGCGGAATCGCCGGAGTGATCGTCATCGTGGGCGTCGACGCTGCTGGAATGGCTGCGAATTGATGATCCCATCGGCGCAGTGCCGGTTCACGGCATCTGCGGCATCTGGGGAACGCTCTCACTCGGGTCTGTTTGCCTGCGGCCAGTACGGCGCCACCGGGCCCATCGCGCCGGACAACTCCGCGCCGCTGAGAGGACTCTTCTACGGCGGCGGATTGCAGGTGCTGAAAGCCCAAATCATCGGCAGCGCCTGCATCACCCTGGCTACGTTCGGCGTTGCCATGGTGGTGATGTCGTGGTCAACGCCATGGGAATGCTGCGGTTGCCCGCGGAGATGGAAACTCTACGGCATGGATCTGCACGAGCACGGCATCTCGGCTTATCCGGAGTACGTCATCTCAGCGTTGGGCGCCCGGCGGCATGGCGCAGGAACTGCCTTTGGCCCACGCCAAGGCGAGCACTGCGGTGAGCTCGCTGTCACGCGCGGTGAGCTGACGAACCGGTTGCTACCCCGCGAGACCGGAGGCAGAAGGAATTCTGCCTCCGGCAACCTAACTCATAAACGACGCCTAAGGAGCAGAGATGACAAAAATTGAAGCAATCATTCAACCCAATCGATTCGACGCTGTAAAGCAAGCGCTGATCGACATCGGCGTTGATGGAATGACGGTTTCAGAAGTGCGGGGCCACGGCCGGCAGAAGGGCCACAAGGAAAGCTATCGCGGCGGCGAATACACCGTCGATTTGTTGCCGAAAGTGAAGATTGAAACCATCGTAGAAGACAACATGGTCGAGGCGGCGGTGGATGCCATTTTGAAGACCGCATCCACCGGAAAGATGGGCGATGGGAAGATCTTCCTGTACAAAGTCGAGGAGGCGATTCGCATCCGCAGCCAGGAACGTGGTGCCGCTGCCATCTGACTCCGCTGGATATCGTGTCGCAGCAAGTGGTAAAGGTTAGCGACACAAGGCGGCGGGACGCAAATATCTTTGCGCCCCGCTGTACTTTTGCGGCTGTAAGTAGGCTGAATTCATCGACGCATAAGTAACTCAGCGAGACATACTTAAGGCGCGCTGTATAGTAACTTTCCAAGTAGATTCGAGGGTCACATCATGTCGCGGAATGTGACGTATCGGGAGAGCACCGACTCCAAGATGTTCGATTGTTGCGGCTAGTCGATGCCGGGACGTAGCACGTCATCGCATGCGCGACGGATGGTTTTTCTTCGGTGTAATGTCCACCCTTCGATACGCTAGCCACGCCACAACGCAACGTCCTGCCGTCCGGGTCTTCGTCGCGACCACGGTGCTGCTGAGCTTCATCTCTTTCTGGCGCGCCGCAGCCATTGTGCTTTCCGATCTCGGCTCGTCCGCGTACTACGTTGGCGGCGACGCCGAGAAAGTCATCGGCAAGAGCGCCCCCTGGTTCATCCTGGCGGTGATGCTGTTCGCCAACTGCGTTCGCGCCCTCTACGTCGAATCCACCAGCATGTTCGTCCGCGGCGGCGTTTACCGCGTGGTGCGCCGCGCCATGGGCGGAACGCTGGCGAAGTTTTCTGTCTCCGCCTTGCTCTTCGATTACGTCCTGACCGGCCCCCTCAGCTCCGTGGTCGCAGGACAATATCTCGCCGGCTTCATTCAAGATGTAGCCGTCTACCTCCATCGGCCCTTCCGCAATTTTCACGACAACGCTTTTGCCGCGATCTTCGGCATCCTGGTCACGATTTACTTCTGGCACAAAAATACGCAGGGCATGCACGAGTCTTCCACCAAAGCCGTCCAGATCATGATGATCACCACCGTGATGGTGGTGATTCTGATCCTGTGGTGCACCGTCACTCTGTTTCACACGCCATTCCAGCTCCCTCCGAACCCGCTGAAGTACGGCATCACCATGGATCACGAATCGCTGGGCTGGCTGACCGCACTGAAGAATACCTGGCTCAGCCATCTGACTTTGTTCATCGTGTTCGTCGGATTCGGGCATTCAGTTCTCGCCATGAGCGGCGAGGAAACCCTGGCCCAGGTCAACCGCGAAATCGCCCACCCCAAGCTGAAGAACCTGAAGAAAGCCGCGGTGGTGATAGGCGTGTACGCGCTCCTGTTCACCGCCCTGACTTCCTTCTTCGCGGTGATGATCATCCCCGACAAAATCCGTCCGGAATACTTCGGCAACCTGATCAGCGGCATCGCCATGAACCTCTGGGGCCCGCTCTGGGCCCGGCTGATCTTCCACGGCTTTGTGGTGCTGGTCGGAGTTTTAATTCTTTCCGGCGCGCAGAATACTTCGATCGTCGGCGCCAACGGCGTGCTCAATCGCGTCGCGGAAGATGGCGTGCTCACTGATGCCTTCCAGAAACCGCATCCGCGCTACGGCACCAGCTACCGCATCATCAATCTCATCGTCGGACTGCAGTTGCTCACCATTGTCATCACCCGCGGAAACGTTTTTACGCTCGCCGGACTCTACGCCTTCGGCGTGGTGTGGAGCTTCTCCATGATGGCGCTCGCCGTCCTCGTCCTGCGCTACACCGAGAAGTCAAAGCGCGAATGGCGGGTCCCCGGAAACATTCCTCTCGGCAATGGCCGCGAGCTACCGCTGGGCGTGATCCTGATCGCGACCGTGTTGTTCATCACCGCGCTGGTTAATTTCTTCACTAAGTACACCGCTACCATCGGCGGAGTCACGTTCAGTCTGGTCTTCTTCGCCATCTTTACTTATTCCGAGCGCCGCGTGGCCAAAGCGCGGGCCGGGAAACCCGAAAGCCTCGACCAGTTCCGCGTCTATGGCAGCGAGCAGCCGGAAACGGAAACTCTGGGCGTCCGCCCCGGCAACATTCTGGTCGCGGTTCGCGATCCGAAAAATCTCGTACTACCTGCGCGAGGTGCTCCGCCGGACCGACACCAAACAGCAGGACGTTGTGGTCATGACCGCTCGCCTCTACCACCGCGAGCATTCCTTCGGCGGCAGCACCATGTTTGAAGCCAGCCAGGTTTTCGACCACTACGAACAGGAGCTGTTCACGGCGGCCGTCGCCGCTGCGGAAAAAGAGGGCAAACCGATTTCACTTCTAGTTGTCCCCGCCACTGACGTCTTCGATGCCATCATCGTGACCGCCGAACGCCTCGCATCCAGCCGCATCGTCTGTGGACTGTCGAACAAGCTCACTCCCGACGAACAATCCAAACTCACCGGCGACGCCTGGGAGCGCCTGCCCGAACCCAAACCGCGCCTGGTCATGGAAGTTCGCTTGCCGGACGGAGTCTCGCGCGAATACTATCTCGGCCCCCACGCTCCGCGCTTGCGCAATCAGGACCTGGATCTAATGCACCGCCTGTGGCTGGAGATCACATCCGATCCCCGCTTCGCCGGAGCGCACCATTATCATGTGATCGCGGTCGCGCTGGAAGAGTTAGAGCGCGAGCTGAACAGCAGCAAGCGCGCCGAAATTCTCGACAAGCTGTGGCAGGAACTGCAAAAACGTTCGGACGACGACGCCTGATTTTCCCCCGCAGTGGGTTACTGTTGATACGTCGCCGGAAAAAGATACGGCCGGAGCATCTGGCGATGATCCGGCCGGAAACGAGCGACAGGAATGCCAGACTAGAAGCTGAAGATGGTGTCGAACTGCCAGCGTTTGAGCCAGCGCTCTAGAGTGGCGCTTTGGGCCGTTACCAACTGGCGTCCAATCAGGCCGGTGACGCCGACCTGCACGTGCGGAGCGGCCTGATAATAGGCTTCCAGGCGGTGCTCGGCAACGTTGGTGGGCTGCCTCAAGTCGCTGAAGTTGAACGCCGCGAGGACGGAGTCGCGTTCGATGTGCATGAACGTATAAGCCAGATACATGTCACCCTTGGTCTTGACTTGACCAAATCTGACTTCTCCCCAGTACGCGTGACGCTGACGCTGATCACAGGTGGGTGGGGCCACTGCTGCGGCGACGAACAGCTTGATGTTGTCGCAGGCCTCAGTGTTCTGGGCGAAGTCAATCAGGGCATAAACCGGCCAGCGCTTGTGTCCGGTGTCGAAGTCCAGCCGTGCAATCGCATCCAGGATGCCGTACTGGGAGGCGAACACGCGTTTGCCACTGATGGTCCCGAAGTTATTGCTGTCGTTGGATCCGCCAAAACCGTACGTGCCTCCGAAGCCTGCCGGCGTGGGAAGACCACTGGTGGCGAAGCCATTGCCACCGCTTCCATTCACCTGGTTCTGGGCGATGGTGTCGGCGTTGGCGAAGGCATAGTAGGCGCCGTCGGCCGTCAGCTTCACTTTCGGCAGCAGGGTCCAACCGGTTTGCAGCTGACCGCCTACCATGTAGCTATCCGGGCCGCCGCTGACTTCAAGAAAGTCGGTTCCCACTGCAACTAGGGCCACGTGATTGAGGAACTTTTTGTCCCAGTTGTACGCCAGGGCCGCGCTGCCTCCCTCCCAATTCAGGTCGTTGTCCCATGTGAGTTCGGTGCGATAGACGGTGTAGCCGAACTTGCCCACTGTCAGGCTGAACGGCTTGAAGGAGTGCGGGTTATACGTACCGAACGCTTTGTCGATGGCGATGGGCTTGCGGGTGTAGAAGCCGGTATTCGTCGAGTTGGTGGAAATTGGATCGCCGAGATCGCCGGATGCCAGCGAGAAGCCGACGGCGAAATCATTATCGAGCTTTGTGTTGATGTTGAACCGCAGGCGAAAACGTTCGCGTTGCCGGGACTGAGGGTCAGCCGCGGTGGCCGCGCCGCCGCCGAAGAAGGGCTCATAACGGAGTCGCAAGTCGCCACTCAACTTTAGGTTGCTGAGGGCCTTGATGTCGGCCTTTTCTGTCCCGATGATCTTTTGTGTCTCTTGCATGGAAACCGCGGCGTTAGTGGAATTCAGCTTGAGATCGGAGACATCGCTCTTAAGCGCAGTGACGTCCGCGCCCTGCTGGGCGGCTGCGGAGGCGGCGGAGTCAGCCTTGCCGGCAGCTTCTGAGGCTGCGGCCTGGCTCTGATCGATCTTCTGCTGCAACTGCTGGATCTGCGAATCGCGGCTCTGGACTTGATCGCTCAACTGCTTGATCTGTGTCTGCTGGGCATCCATGGCCTGCTTCAACGCGTCCAGTTGCGCGGCGACGGCCGGGTCAGTCTTGGGGGCGGCCATCTTCTTCTTAGTGGTTTTGGCGGGAGCAGTTGCCGTGCCTTGTTGGGCCTGCGCCGCGAACGCACACAGCGTAAGCGTAAGCGCTAAAGCCATCACTTGCTTCATCGTTTTCTCTCCTGATCGAATTGAATAAATTGCAACAATGGCTCTGGGGACTCTCAAATATGGAAAAACATTCGCTGGGAATTGCGGCGATTCTAAGTGCAGGACGTTAAATGAATAATGAATTTCACGTGAACATCGTGTTAATAAGCTCGCGACAGCACATCTGAAGAGGCCGTCTTGCGTCAGCTTGAGGTTACTCTCGACTGCAGTACACAAGAGCCTTCCACGATTACGACCCTTGCTTCATGCGAACTTTTATTGTCACACAAACGGTTGGCGCCCCGATCGGTACCAAAGGAGGTGTTCTTTGGAATCAGGTCACCAGTTTGGACAAGTCTGCTGGCGCCAGGGAGCGAATCGTAGGACTAGGCTTGAGGTGCGTGACTGAGATCATATGCGCCGTTCGACGGTATCACCTACAATCTGATGAGTTGGGCGATGCGGGGTCTGTTTTTTGTGCGTGGTGAGTGCCGCGGAGGAAGAGGATGGCAACTGTTTTCGTGATTGGAGCCGGGCCGGCGGGAATGTTTGCGGCGCAGAAACTGGCGCTAGGCGGGCACGAGGTTATGATCTTCAATCGGGACGTGAAACCCGGTGGCCTGGCCGAGTACGGGATTTATCCAGTCAAAGACAAGATGAAGAACGGCTTGCGCAAACAGTTTGCCAAGGTGCTGGCGCTGCCAAATGTCCATTATTTCGGCCATGTGCCGGTGGGCGCTGACTCTCTGATTTCGATTGAAACGCTTCTCGATTTTCATCCCGCAGCAATGGTGTTTGCAGTTGGCGCGCAGGGGAACAAGAAACTTGGAATGGCGGGGGAAGACGCCAAGGGCGTCTATTCGGCCAAGGATTTTGTTTATCACTACAACCAGCTGCCCCCGTTCGCCAGCCGGGATTTTTCTACCGGCAAGCGGGTTGCGATTATCGGCATGGGCAACGTGATGGTGGACATTGCCCGCTGGTTGCTGTTGGATGCACCGAACCGGACTGCCGAAGAAGTCATTGTGATTGCTCGACGCGGGCCGCTCGAAGCCAAGTTTGACGAGAAGGAATTTGCCTACGTGCAGGCGTTCCTGGATCGCGCGATTTTTGCAGCCGAGCTGCAGCGCGTGAAAGATCGAATGGAAGCTGTGGGGCAGGACGTTGGCAAAGTCCAGGAAGAAACGTTTCTCTGCTTGACGAAATTTCCCGATCCGCAGACGACGCTGCCGCGACTCACGTTTCGTTTCTTGAGTTCGCCGACCGCGATCTCAACCGGGCCGGATGGACGGATCGCGCAGCTCACCATCGCCGACAATCTTCTGGTCAACCGCGATGGCAACCTCTCAGCCAAGCCAACCGGAACCACAACCGAACTGGATGTGGACACGCTGATTTTTGCTATCGGCGACATGCATGACCCGGCGCTGGGCCTGCCTTGTGGGCCGCAGGGGTACGTTACCAATCCGGACGCGAATCTGCCGCGATGCGCCTACGAGGTTTTTGACCCGGCTTACGGAAAGGTGCAGAACGGCGTGTTTGTGACGGGATGGGCGCGCAAGCCGAGCGATGGTCTTGTGGGAATCGCGAGGCACGACGGCGAAGTCGGGGCCGCTCACGTGCTGGAGTATTTGCAAGGCGTACAGGTTGAGCAGTCGGCGGCTTCAGGGACCGAGATTGCGCAAGCGCTGAAGCAAAAGGGAATTCAGGTTGTGCCCAAGTCTGACTTGGAGTGGCTGGCCAAGGCCGAGGAACAGGAATGCCGGGCCCGAGGGAATCCCTATTATCGGTTTCCGGACGACGCAGCGATGCTGGCGGCGATCGAGCGGGCGAAATCAAGTTCAGCGGAAGACGTGGCTTTGGCGGCGCAGTAAGAGCTTATGACCTCGGTGCGCGTGGACAAATGGCTTTGGGCCGCGAGATTCTTCAAGACGCGGGCCTTGGCCGCCCGCGCCTGTTCACTTGGCAGGATTCAATTCAAACAGCAGCCCGCCAAGGCTGCGCGTGAAGTCCGAGTTGGAGACATGTTACGAGTAAGCAACGACGGCGGCGACTTCGGGGTCGAGGTGTTACTGCTCAGCGACGTACGTGGCCCGGCTCCGGTGGCCCAAACGCTTTATCGGGAGACCGAAGAGAGTAGGGAACTACGGCTGAAAGTGGCCGCGGAGCGGAAGGCCCTGCAACAATTCGAACAGTTGCCGGCTGGCAGACCGTCGAAACGAGATCGCCGGAGAATTATTCAGTTCCGGGGACAGGGTGTGAGGACGGGAATCGCCGGGAGTGCCGTCAATCTCGTAGAATCACAGCTGGAATTCGAACAGCTAGGTGGAGGAAAAAGATCATGGCCACGCTGACTGCAACACCGGCTCTTAAGATTGCCGGCGGCGGTTTTCTGATCGAAGAACGCACGCCGGCTGAGGTCTTTACTCCAGAGGATTTCACCGAACAACACCTGCTGATCGCGCAGACGGCCGAAGAGTTTGCCAATAAAGAAATTGTGCCCAACATTGAAAGATTAGAGCACAAGGAGTTTGCCGTCTCGCGTGAGTTGGTACGAAAAGCTGGTGAACTGGGGCTGAGCGGCGTGGATGTTCCCGAAGCATACGGCGGGCTGCAACTGGATAAAGTCACCTCGGCCATCATTGCCGACCGCATCGCGAAGTATGGCGGGTTCAGCACCACCTGGGGTGCGCACACCTGCATCGGGACACTGCCCATCGTCTATTTCGGAACCGAAGCTCAGAAAAAGAAATATCTGCCGGGGCTGGCTAGTGGCGAAACCGTCGGTGCGTATGCGCTTTCGGAATCGTCTTCAGGCTCGGACGCGCTCAATTGCCGCACCAAGGCCACCCTGTCTGCCGACGGCAAGCACTACCTGCTCAACGGCGAAAAAATGTGGATTACCAACGCCGGATTCGCCGATCTCTTCATCGTGTTCGCTAAAGTGGACGGTGAGAAATTCACCGGATTCATTGTCGAGCGCAAGTTCCCAGGATTTTCGGTGGGCGCCGAAGAACACAAGATGGGGATTCGCGGCTCGTCCACGTGCCCGCTGATTCTCAACGACTGTAAGGTGCCGGTCGAGAATGTGCTGGGCGAAATCGGCAAGGGACACCACATTGCGTTCAACGTTCTGAACGTGGGCCGCTTCAAGCTGGGTGCAGGCTGCATTGGCGGAGCCCGCAGTTCCATTGAGAGCGCGATCGGCTATGCCAAGCAGCGCAAGGCATTCGGCAAGGTCATTGCCGATTTTGGGTTGGTCCGCGAGAAACTCGCCAACATGGCGGTCGGGATTTTCGTCGGGGAAGCCATGGCCTACCGCACCGTTGGCATGATGGACGCTGCAATCGCACAACTCGGCGAAGCCCACGACGACATGGCCCCGGTCCGCAAGATCATTGACGAATACGCGGTCGAGTGTTCGATCCTGAAAGTATGGGGATCAGAATTCATGCACCACGTGGCGGATGAGACGGTACAGATCTTTGGCGGATACGGCTTTGTGGAGGAATATCCGGCGGAGCGCGTCTATCGCGACGCCCGCATCAACCGCATTTTCGAAGGCACAAATGAAATCAACCGGCTGCTGATCACCGGATTTCTGCTGAAACGGGCGATGTCCGGGCAGCTTCCGCTGATGTCTGCGATCAAGAAGCTGATGGATGAAGTAATTGCAGGAAATCGGGACGAAGGCCCGGAAGGACTGCTGGCTGAGGAGCGAAAGCTGGTGGCGAATGCCAAGAAGCTTGGCCTGTTTGCGGCCGGTATCGCGACGCAGAAATACATGCAGGCGATCCAGGACCAGCAGGAAATCATGGGGGCCATCGCCGATATGGTGATTGAGACGTATGCCATGGAGTCGGCCGTGCTTCGCGCGCAGAAACTGGCGGCACAGAATGGCGAGGCGGGCGCCGCGAATGCCATCGCTATGGCGCGCATTTATATAACCGGCGCGATGGAGAGGGTCGAAAGCGGGGCAAGGAAAGTGGTTGCGGCGGTGAGTGAAGGCGATATGTTGCGCTCGCAGATGGCCATCCTGCGCCGCCTTTCGAAGTACGAGCCTTTCAACACGATTGCCTTGCGGGAGCAGGTTGCGCAGAGGGTCATCGAGACCGGGAAGTACCAGGTGGCATAGCAAGGTAAACTGCCCATTACACGGGGCGCGTGGCTTCCAGTGATCGAGAATGCTGGAAGTCGGCCGTCAGATTTTCGGCCCGACCCGGGACCTAAACCATGAGGTGAAATGAATGTCCGATTCTGGAATCTCGCGACGCGGATTTATCGGAAAGCTTGGTCAGGGGTTGCTGGCCGCCAATGTTGCAGGATCGCTGCTCAAGGATGCGTCGGCACAGCTTGTAGTGCCAGATCCTCCGGGGAGGAAACTTGGCTGGGCGATCGTGGGACTTGGCAGCCTCGCCATCAATCAAATATTGCCTGCGTTTGCCAAGGCCGAAAAATCCAAAGTGGTTGCTCTGGTAAGCGGCCATCCCGACAAGGCCAATAAGTTGGCGCTGCGTTATGGCGTGAGCCCGAAGAACATTTACAACTACCAGAATTACGACACCATTCGCGACAATCCCGAAGTTGACGTCATCTACATCGTGCTGCCCAACGGGATGCACGCGGAGTACACGGTGCGCGGGCATCAGGCAGGCAAGCACGTGCTTACTGAGAAGCCGATGGCGAACGGTCCGACTGAATGCCAGCAGATGATTGACGCTGCTCGTCAGGCAGGGCCGGAAGCTGATGGTTGCCTATCGCTGCCGCTATGAGCCCTTCAATCGGGAAGCCATCCGCATTGCGCGTGCGGGCGAACTTGGTCCCACGCAAACGATTCTTGCGGATGCCGGCTTTCCGATTGGCGATCCCAAACAGTGGCGGCTGAACAAGCAACTCGCCGGCGGCGGCTCGATGATGGATATTGGCATTTACGCGCTCAACGCTTCCCGCTATCTCACCGGCGAGGAGCCCACGGAAGTGAACGCCATGATGTACACCACGCAGAATGACCCGCGTTTCAAAGAAGTGGAAGAGAACATCAATTTTCAATTGCGCTTTCCCAGCGGGATTCTTGCCAACTGCTCGTCCAGTTACGGCTACTTTCACCAGAGCCATTTCCGGGTGATGGGAACCGATGCCCGTCTTTGCATGGATCCGGCCACCTGGTACAGCGGTCTGCGCCTGTGGATTGAGCGCGGCAACACCATTGAGCAACGCGATTTGCCGGAAGTTGACCACTTTGCGGCGGAGATGGACCACATGTCCGATTGCGTGATGCAGAATAAGGAACCACTCACGCCGGGCGAAGAGGGATTGCGCGACATGACCATTATTGCGGCCATTTACGAAGCGGCGAAAGGCGGCAGAACGATAAAGTTGTAGCTGGCCACGGGCATTGTCCGTTTTTCGTCAGACGGGCCTCCTTCAGACGGCTTTGCTTGCGCCTTGTGCCCCGAATCGGGGTTCCGTCTCAAGTTTTCGCCCAAACCGTCCGATTCTTAAGACTGGAGCCATTCAGAGTCCAGGAGTCGGCATGCGCAGTCGCAGCGTCGGGATAACCATTTTTTGCTTAAGTATGCTGCCGGGTGTTCTTCACGCCCAGCAATTCCGCCTCTTCGACCGCAGCATCCAAGTCCACGGCTTTGCCTCCCAGGGATACGTTTACACCAATGTCAACAACTGGCTGACCATGACCACGAACGACGAGGGCAGCGCTGGGTTCACCGACTTTGGGCTCAATATCTCGACCGAATTAACCGATAAGTTCCGGGTCGGGGCGCAGGGCTACGACCGCAATCTTGGTCAGCTCGGCCAGTACCATCCCTCACTGGACTGGGCCTTCGGCGACTACCGCTTCAAAAGCTGGTTCGGAGTCCGGGGCGGCAAGGTGAAGACCACCCTCGGCCTCTACAACGACACGCAGGACCTGGACTTCCTGCGCGTCTTCGCCCTGCTCCCGCAAAGTGTTTACCCCACGGATATACGGGACGCCACCATGGCGCACACCGGGGGCGACGTTTACGGCGACGTCACCCTTGGACGCCACCTGGGCACGATTTCCTACACGGCGTACGCGGGACATCGCAGCGACAGTCTTTATAGTGGCTACGCCTACCTCGTCTTAGAGCACGGCATCCACTATTCGAGCTATGGCGGGCTGCAGCACGGTGGCGATCTCCGCTGGAGTACTCCCCTGAAGAATTTGCTGATCGGGGTGTCGCAGATAAACCAGGACGTAACCGGGAAAGGCGTGTTCACCAATCCCCTGGACCCAACTGCCGGACTAGTCCCTTTCTCCGAAGTTTCGAAAAACGACCGGACCCGCCAGTTCTATGCTGAATACTTGGTCGGAAAGCTACGCATCGATTCCGAGTATCGGCGTTACCTACACGATGGAGTCATCAACCGCAATCTGGTCGAGACCGTGGCCGGTGTGCGCGGCTGGTACGTCTCCGGAGATTACCGGGTCGTGAAGCGGCTTGCACTTGGCTCCTACTATTCCCGCTATACGATCACTGACATACCCATCGCCGGCGCTCTCGCTCCTTTCGCGCCCCATGACACGGACACCAGCCTTCCCGGCAATCACATCTACGACAAAGTCGTTACAGCGCGGGTTGACCTCAAGAGATACTGGAATGTGAAAGCCGAAGGCCACTTCATGGACGGCTATGCGGGCAGCGTTTTTCCCAGCGGATTCTACCCTCAGGTCAATCCGCAGGGCTTCCAGGCCAAAACCAACGCTCTTGTGATGAAAACCAGCGTGAACTTTTGAACGTCCGGCAGAATTTGAACGCCCGGCAGCATTTGAGCGTCCCGAAGAAGATGACGGGAATGCGCGTGGACTGGAGGATGCGATGAAAAGCCACAAACTGCTTCCCCTGGTGTCAGCGTTTGCCGTGTTCGGATTGGCCCGCCCCCTGGATGGCGAGGTCAAGGTGATTGCCAATCATAGCGTGCACGCAGATTCCATCAGCATCGTCGAGCTCAAGCGGGTGTACCTCGAGCAGACTCGCCTGCTGGGCGATGGTTCGCACGTCGAACCGGTGCTGGAGAAAGGCGGCTCCACACACGCCGCGTTCCTCAAAGACTTCCTCGAAATCAACGACGACGCCCTGCAGAGCTACTACCGCACGCTGATCTTTACCGGCAAAGGTTCAATGCCGCGGGCGCTGGACTCGGACAATGAGGTCGTTGCCTATGTGACCAAGACTCGCGGCGCCATCGGCTACGTGAATGCCACAGCGGATGCGGATGGGGTGAAAGTCCTTCCCATTGTGGCCGACGGCCAGCAAAAGCAAAGAACGCTGGTAACCCGCGTCGAGCCACAATATCCCGAGACTTTGAGGCAGCATCTGATCGGCGGAACCGTGCGACTGGCGGTCACAGTTGCTCCCAACGGAACGGTTGAGAGCGTGAAACAGTTGGGAGGCAACCCAATCCTGGTGGAGGCCGCCATCGCCGCTGTGAGGCAGTGGATTTATGCCCCGTCCAATTCCCGCACCAAGCAGCAGGTGACGATTCCGTTTGATCCGCGGTAGCAACCGTGCGCTCGGTGACTACGGCTGCCGGGCTAGGTTAATTGCAACGGAAGTTTACGCAGTCGTTGGCCACAGGCGGCGAAGATTGCGTTGGCCACCGCCGGGGCAATCGGCGGCAATGCCGGCTCCCCCATGCCTCCGGGATCGTCTCCGCTAGGTGCAAGATAAACTTCAATGGGCGGAGCTTCGTTGATTCTTATCGGATCATAACCGTCGAAGTTGGTCTGTTCCACGGCCCCATTTTTTATCGTGATCGCATTTTTCAACGCCGCGCTCAGGCCGTAGATAATGGCGCTCTCGGTCTGGGAGCGAACGGATTCAGGATTGACGATCGGTCCGCAATCAACCGCCGCAATGACGCGATCGATCTTGAAAGTCTTGTCGTCGGCGACGGAAACCTCGGCAACTTCGGCGAAATAGCTTCCGAACGAGGAAAACGTCGCGATGCCGCGTCCCTTGCCCTTGGGCAGGGGCTTATCCCATCCCGATTTTTGCGCAGCTAACTCCAGCACGGCGCGCAGGCGTTCGGGATTAACGTCGTCGTCCCCAGCGGGTTTGGTAGTCTTCTGCTTGATCAAAAGCTCTTTGCGGAATAGAAACGGATCTTTTCCAGCCGCAACCGCTAGTTCATCAATGAAACTCTCGACGGCGAAACCGTTGAACGAGTTCTCCACCGACCGCCACCACGCGCGGGGGACACCGCTCACTGCGGGATTGAATTCCAGGCGAACGCTGGGAATCGCATATGGCATCTGCAGCGCTCCGCCGACTTCAGATTCCTCAGGCTTTCCGTTGGGATGCCAGAAGCCGTTGATGGAAGTAGAGGCGATGGCGTGCGACCAGGCTGAGGGACGACCGTTCGCGTCCACGGCACCCCGCATGTGGTGGCACGTGGCGGGTCGGTAGAAGTCGTGGGTCATATCGTCTTCGCGCGTCCACACCAGTTGCACCGGCTTCGGCACGACTTTCGCAATCTGCGCGGCCTCAGCGGGGAAGTCGGCCATGTAGCGGCGTCCAAAGCCGCCGCCCATCAGTGTGGTGTGTACGATTACTTTTTCCGGAGCCATTCCCAGCACCTGGGCCACCGCCCGTTGTACCCAATCCGGCGATTGCGTCGGCGCCCACACCTCACAGCCTCCTTGGCGCGCGTGGATGGTGATGTTCATCGGCTCCATCGTGGCGTGGGCCAGGAAAGGAAGCTCGTACACCGCTTCGACAGGCTTCGATGATTTCGCCAACACAGCATCAACATCGCCGTCATTGCGCACCCGCGTGCCGGGTTTCGCGGCCGCAGAACGCAGGGTTTCACCGAGAGCGTCGCTGGATTCCGAGGCGTGGGGACCGTTGTCCCATGCAATTTGAAGAGCTCGCCGCGCCTTGATCGCCGTCCACGTGGAGTCAGCGACGACCACGACTCCGCCGGCGGTAAATTTGTCAGCGCCGAGCGCTGGAATTTCGAAAACATCGACGACTCCCGGCACCGCCTTGGCCTGCGCCGCATCGAAATGGGCCGGCTTGCCTCCGAAAGTCGGACAACGCGCGACCACCGCGAACAACATCTCGGGAACACGTACATCCAATCCGAACTGCGCGCTGCCATTCACTTTGGCCGGGATATCCACCCGCGGAACCGGATGTCCCAGCAGCCGGAACGCCGATTCATCCTTAAGTGGCACAGTCTTTGGATCGGGGAGGGGCATCTTTGAAGCGGCTTCGACCAACTCTCCATAGGTTGCGCGACGCGACGAGCCTTGGTGCAGCACCATTCCGTTTTTTGCGACACACTGTCCGCGAGAAACCTTCCATCTGGCCGCCGCTGTAGTGATCATCACCTCACGCACCGTGGCTCCGGCGCGGCGCAGCGGTTCGTAATTTTCCATGGTGCTGCCGCTTCCACCCGTGCCCATATGGGTGTAAATATCTGGACGAGTCTCAGCTTGCTCCACGGTTACGGAGTTCAAATCGACCTCGGCTTCCTCTGCCAGTAACATCGCCAAGCCGGTGCGAATGCCCTGGCCCATTTCCGATTTCGCCACGATAAGCGAGATTTCTCCAGTGGGTTTCACGTGCACGTAGGCGTCAAAAGGGTTGGGTGGAGATTTCTTCGGAGCCTGCCCAAACGCAAACGGTCCAGAAAGGCGCACACCGATGAGCAGTCCCGCTCCGGCGACGGTCGTTCCAGCGATGAAAGCGCGGCGGCTGACAGGCATGGTTATGCTCCTTTCGCGGCGTGATCTGCCGCACGATGAATGGCGCGGCGGATCCGCTGATATACGCCGCAGCGGCAGAGGTTGCCGCCCATTGCGGTATCAATCTGATCGTCGGTAGGATGAGGGGTCTTGGCCAGCAACGCGGCGGCAGACATGATCTGCCCGGACTGGCAATACCCGCATTGCGGAACCTGTTCGGCAATCCACGCCAACTGCACGGGATGATGGCTGTCGGCAGACAGCCCTTCAATCGTCGTGATTTTTTTCCCGCCGACGGAGGAAACCGGCGTCAGGCAGGCGCGCGTTGCTTCGCCGTCCAGATGCACGGTACATGCGCCGCACAGCCCCATGCCGCAGCCGTACTTGGTGCCAGTCATATTCAGTCTGTCACGCAGTACCCAGAGCAGGGGCGTGTCGGGGGCGGTGTCAACCTCAAGAGGGCGATTATTGATTAGCAGGTGAAAAGCGGCCATAGGTGCTCCCGCTGATGATGATGTTTAGACGAGGCTAAATCAAATGCGTTTGTTCTCGCAAATGCCGCGAGCGACTAGGCAGCCAATTGGAAGCCCGCGGCATTACAATACAGCCCACGCCGTGAACCACCACACCCTGCAGCTTCTGGTTTTCATGTTCGTGTCCTGCTGTTTTCTCCGGGCGCAGGATGAGCTGACGGCTGTCCCCAATCGCCCCACCGTTTCCACTCCGGCGCAGCCGGTGCAGCCTGGTGTGCTGGAAACGGAATGGGGGCTTGATGCGTCCGGTTCGGAGCAAGACATCAACGGATTGCTGAAGTTCGGCGTCAGCAGGAATTTTGAGCTGCGCGTCACCAACGATCCTTTCCTTGCCAATTCCGGAACGCAAGGCGTTGGCGATACCGGCGCCGGTTTCAAATTCCGTTTTACGCAAGACTCCGGACATCGGCCATCGTTTGCGTTCATGTACATGGCGAAGCTGCCGACGGCAGGCGATGTGCTCGGCTCCGGCGAAGTGGACCACGTATTTACGTTTCTCGCGAGCAAGGACCTGGGCAAACATCACTTTGATTTCAACACCGTGCTAAACCTTCAGGGACGGCCGCAGGGTGGATTTGATCATGATGTTCTGAATGCACTTGCGTGGTCGCATCCCGTGCGGGGAAAGTGGGCAGCGACTGCTGAGTTTTCGGGTGTGACCTCGCCGAATGCCTTCACCCCCGCAGCCGCGCAATTTCTGGCGGCCGCGACATACGTGGTGCGGCCGCGCCTGGTCCTCGACGGCGGAATGGCGGCGCGAATCACGGGGAACATTCCCCACGCTACTTTCATCGCGGGATTCACCTATTCGATTGCGGAACTTTATCGGCCGCATCGGAAGTGACTGTCCACGATACAAATTCATCTACAATAACGATTTTCTTAACTCTGCTATACTGACTCCCGCAATTTCCCAACCTGTCCGGAGGCCATATGTCCCGTTCACGCCTGCTCATCGCATTCGCTCTGGTACTTACTTCTTCCATGGTTGCGCGAGCGCAACAAGTTTCCGATCAAAAGATCGAGACGCGTGTCAACGCGCTCCTCAAGCAGATGACGATCGAAGAGAAGGTGGGACAGCTTACTCAATTCGCGGGGACCAATGCGCAAACTGTGGATTTGATCAAGCAGGGCAAGGTTGGCTCGCTGCTCGGAGTGTTGGGCGCCGAGCAGGCCAACGAAGTCCAGCGCGCCGCTTTGCAGTCCAGGCTCAAGATTCCCTTGATTCTCGGCTACGACGTGATTCACGGATATCGCACGGTTTTTCCGGTGCCGCTGGCGAGCGCGGGAAGTTTCGATCCGCAACTGATTGAGCAGGCCGAGCGGGTCGCCGCCAAGGAAGCCAGCGCTTCAGGAGTGAAGTGGGTATTTGCCCCGATGGTGGACATTGCGCGCGATCCGCGCTGGGGGCGAATTGTAGAGGGCGCGGGCGAAGATCCGTATCTCGGTTCGGTGATCGCAGCCGCCAAGGTGCGGGGATTCCAGGGTAAGAGCATGGCTGATTCCGAAAGCGTAGTTGCTTCTGTGAAGCATTACGTGGCCTACGGCGCGGTCGAAGGAGGTCGCGACTACAACACTGTGGATATTTCCGAACAGTTGTTGCGTGAAGTCTATCTGCCGCCGTTTCACGCCGCCGTTGACGCGGGTGCGGGCACCCTGATGTCTGCCTTTCAGGATTTGAATGGCGTGCCGGCGTCGGCCAATCATCACACGCTCACCGAAATACTTCGCGGTGAATGGAAGTTCAATGGTTTTGTGGTCAGCGACTGGGGCTCGCCGCACGAGCTGATCGCCCACGGCACCGCCGCCAATGACGCCCAGGCTGCAACTGAAGCCCTGACCGCGGGCGTGGACATGGACATGGTGGACGGTTCCTACCTGAATGAGCTTCCAGGGCTGGTGAAGTCGGGTAAAGTACCGGCCAGCGTGCTTGACGAGGCAGTGAGACGCGTTTTGCGCATCAAGTTCAAAGCCGGACTGTTCGATCATCCTTATGCCGATCCGAACCGCGAGAAGACCGACATCCTGACTCCGGAAAACCGGGAAGTCGCGCGCAAGCTGGCATTCGAATCTCTGGTGCTGCTGCAAAACAACAACGATGTATTGCCGCTGAACCGGAAGCAGACGATTGCGGTCATCGGCCCGCTCGCCAACGACAAAGCTTCGCAGCTTGGCCCGTGGGCAGGGAACGGACAAGCTGTGGATGCGATCACCCCGCTGGCAGCGTTCCGCCAGAAGATGGGCGACGATCATGTGCTGTATGCCAAGGGTGTTGACATTCCGCCGTTCGAGAGCGGACTCGGAGCGGGAGTTGCCGCACCAGCGCCGACGTCTGCGACCGGGGTAAAAGACAGCGAAATTGAGAATAAGCCTGCCAGTATCGACGATGCCGTCGATGCCGCAAAGAAGGCTGATGTCGTGGTGCTGTTCGTCGGCGAACTGGCGGGAATGACCGGAGAGGCTAGCTCACGGTCAACTTTGGATTTGCCCGGTGACCAGATGAAACTGATTGACGCAGTCGTGGCGACCGGGAAGCCGGTGGTGCTGGTGCTTGAAAGCGGCCGGCCGCTGGATATCCGTTGGGCGCCGCAGAAGGTTTCCGCGATTGTTCAGGCGTGGTTCTTGGGGGTCGAAGCCGGAAATGCAATCGCCCACACGCTCCTCGGCGACGCGTCGCCCAGCGGACGCCTGGCGCTGAGTTGGCCACGATCCGTCGGCGAGATTCCTACCTACTACAACCACAAGAGCACCGGACGCCCCGCTGCTCCCGATCGCTGGCACACCGGATATCTCGATCAGAGCCCGACGCCGCTATATCCATTCGGCTACGGGCTTACGTACACTAAATTCGGTTACAGCAATCTGAAGGTTGAATCTCCCGAAGTCGCTGCTGACGGGACTCTGCGCGTGAGCGCTGACATCCAGAACACTGGCGCGCGCGAAGGGACGGAAGTTGTGCAGTTCTATGTGCACGATCGCGTTGCGCCCACGTCGCGCCCGGTTCGCGAGCTGAAGGGATTTGAACGCGTTACCCTCGCTCCTGGCGAACACAAGACGGTTGAGTTTAGCGTCAAGGCGGAGGATATTGGCTCTTATGATCCGGCGATGCATTGGATTGTCCCACCCGGGACCTACGACGTGTGGGTGGCGCCGGATTCGGCAAACGGGATTCAGGGAACGTTCGAAGTGAAGTGAGTCCGCACCGCGGAATCCTCATTTCTTTTCCGAATCCTCAAGCTTTTCTACCTTGCCAGCAGTCTTGCCTTCCTGGGCGTCGTGATCGTCGAGATAGCGGACGATGACGGAGATGCGGCGGTTCGATGGATCGAAGGGATTGTCAGGTTTGCGCGGAAGCTGGTCGGCAAAGCCGCGGACCTGCCCCACCTGCTTTTCTGCGAGGCCGTTTTGCTGCATGGTGCGGCGGGCAGAATTCGCGCGGTCAGTGGATAGTTCCCAATTGCCGTAGTTGCGCTTGCCGCTGAAGGGTTTCGAATCGGTGTGGCCCTCGATCGAAAGTTTGTTCGGCAGCTTGCCCAGTTCTCCCGCCAGCAGGTTCAGCAGGCCTTTGCCGTCCTTGTTAGGCTCGCTGCTGCCTAGATCGAAAAAAGTGCCAGTGGCAGATTCCAGCAGTTCGATCCGCAGACCCTCGGCAGTGACGGTGATCTCAATTTGGTTTTTCAGCTTGTCAAAGTTCGGCATCTGGCTAATGGCCTTTTCCAGTTCTTCTTTCAGCTTGGACATGTCGTCGTTTGATACCACGACTTTTTTCCCCGGCCCCTCCACGCTCACTCCCAGCTTGTTGGCGGTGCCGGAAGGGTCGTTAAAATACCCAGCAATGGCTTCGCGCACCGGTTTGCTGGTATTCAGCAGCCACAGCACGATGAACAGCGCCATCATCGCGGTGACAAAATCCGCGTAGGCTACTTTCCAGGCACCGCCGTGGTGGCCGGCATGGGCGGCCTTTTTCTTGATGACGATAATGGGGCGGGGATCGTCCATGGCCTAGGCTCCGCTGGCCGCGGCGTCGGCGGCCGGAGGTGCCGCGCCGTCAGCGGGTGGAGTTTCTCCCGCCGCGGCAGCAGCGCCGCCGCCACGGCAAGCTTGCTCCAGTTCCTGAAACGACGGCCGCACGTGGCCGGGCACTGCTCTGCGCGCTGCCTCCACCGCCAGAATCGGCGCCGTGCCTTTCAGAAAGGAAATGATTACGACCCGCAGCACGTTGAGGTAAGCGCGTTCTTCATCGGCCACCTTCGACATGTTCGAGGCGATCGGTCCAACCAGGCCGTAACAGAGCAGAATTCCGAGGAAGGTCCCGACCAGGGCCGCGGCAACTTTGTGACCGATCTCTTCCGGAGGTCCGCCCAGCGCACCCATGGTGATCACCACGCCGAGTACGGCCGCCACAATTCCGAGACCAGGAAGCGAGTCGGCCACAGTGGCGAGAGAAGCTACCGGCTGGGTAGCGTCATGGTGCAGCACTTCAAGGTCGAGCTCGATCAGCTGGTCGAGATCAAACGCTTCCACGCCGCTGATCGCCATCCTCATGCTGTCGCAAAAAAAATGGCGGACGTGAGGATTCTTCAGGAACTCTGGGTTTTGGCTAAAGATGGTGCTGTTGTCCGGATCTTCGATGTCGGTTTCGAGCGACATCAGTCCCTGGCGGCGGGCCTTGTTCAACAATTGGTACGCCAGCGTGAGCGAAGTCAGATACCGCTGACGGGTGAATTGTGAGCCTTTGAAAACCACGCCCACACCGCCAGCAATCTGTTTCAGGATGTGCAGTGGGTTGGCGATCAGGACGGTCCCCCCCCGGCGCCGGCAATGATGAGCAACTCCGCTGGTTGCAGCAGCACCTTCACGTTGCCGTGCTCCATCAGGTAGCCGCCGAGCACGGCCCCGAAGACGACAATGATC
This sequence comes from uncultured Acidobacteriota bacterium, assembly GCA_963839975.1. GTDB lineage: Bacteria > Acidobacteriota > Terriglobia > Terriglobales > Acidobacteriaceae > Gp1-AA145. The sequence continues at coordinate 32,507 of CAWIXA010000001.1, forward strand.
CCAATGATTGCGAACATTTCAGTTTTCGATCAGTGGACCGCAGCGAGAGCGGAGGTATTCCGGATCCCTTCTTTCACATCGGCAAAACCGGGGAGTACTTCACGGCGAAGCACGCCGGTGGGGATGTTGTAAAAGTGGTGCAGTTTGCTGAGAACTGGCACTGGCACGTCGGTGGGAATCCCTTAGCACGTTAGTGCCATTCCCAAGTTTCTCTGTCCGAAGTACCTTCTAGTTGAGCAGTTCTGGGGGAGGGCTGCCCGGGCGTCCTCGACTCAAACCGAGTCGAGACGCCTGTCTTTTTTTGGGGCAGTGGTCAGTTGCCAGTGGCCAGTAAAACCCGACCGGGACGGATTTTCGGTTTCACTGATCACTGGCAACTGGCCACTGGCAACTGCTTTTAGCATTCCAACTGTTCCCGCGTCAGCTTGAGACCATTCAGATTTCCCAGAATCGTGACCGCGACGTTGTCTGTCTGGAAAAACTGATTGGAGAGTTGCCACAGTTCCTCAGCAGTCACCGACTCAATCTTCTCGATCAACTCATCCAGACCATAGAAGTGGTCGAAATACATCTCTTGGCGGGCGAGATTGTGCATGCGGGCACCAGACGATTCCAGCGATAGCATCAGACTGCCTTTCAGCTGGTCTTTGGAGCGGCGGAGTTCGTTCGGCGGGACTTCGGCGGCTTTGAGGTTGCGGAATTCCGAAACCACCGACTGCACCACTTTCGCGGCCGACGCGCGCGACGTGCCGGCATACACCGAAAGGCATCCGGTGTCACGATACGGATTCAAGTCGCTGTAGATGGAATATGCCAGTCCTTGCCGCTCACGAATGTTCTGGAACAGCCGCGAGCTCATGCCGCCGCCGAGTAGCGTATTCAGAATGTAGGAAGAATGCCGCTTCTCATGGGTGATGGGATACGACGGCACGCCCACGCAGATCTGCACCTGCTCCAGCGACTTCTTATTTCGCAGGATGATTTTAGGAACGATCTTAGGCGGAGCGCTGTGGAATCCATTGCTCATGGGCTTCATGCCGGCAAAGTGTTTCTGCACCAGATCCACGAAGTGATCGTGATTCAGGTGTCCGGCAGCGGAGATGATCACGTTTCCCGGCACAAAGCGCCGGCGATAGAAGTCCACAACCGGCTCGCGCTCGAAACCCTTGACCGTGTCGCGGGTGCCAAGGATCGGGCGTCCGAGCGGATGGTCCTTCCAGAAATTCTGGGTGAAGATTTCATGCACCAGGTAGTCTGGGCTGTCCTCGTCCATTTTGATTTCTTCGAGAATGACTCCGCGTTCGCGAACGATGTCGTCGGCGGTGAACGTAGGATTCAATACCAGGTCGCTGAGCACGTCGAGGGCGATGGGCAGATGTTCGTCGAGAACCTTAATGCTGAAGCTGACGCACTCCTTAGCGGTGAAAGCGTCGATGTTGCCGCCGATGGAATCCACCTCGCGGGCAATTTCCTCCGCAGTGCGATGCTCGGTGCCCTTGAATACCATGTGTTCGACGAAGTGCGAAATCCCGTTCCACTGCTTGTCTTCGTCGCGCGAGCCGGTCTTGACCCATATGCCGATGGTGATCGAGCGGATATGCTCCATCTCCTCAGTGATGATGGTCAGCCCATTGGGCAGCGCGGTGCGTCGAATATTGCGGTCTTCAGCCATTGTTACTATTCTCACACAACCGCGAGAGCTACGTTGGGGCACCGCTAAACTCCCGAAAAACAGCAACTTAGCTTGAATGCGGCGTGTGTTGGATGCAAATCTCTTCTAAAATGAAGCTTTGAGACTCAACCGCCCGAATTCAGACTTAGTCCCTATGAATGAGCAGCAACCAAGCGTCCTTCTAGGCCTTGATCTTCAGGACCTTACGAAGATGGTCGAAGATGCCGGCGAACCCGCCTACCGGGCGCGGCAACTCTTTCATGCGCTCTACGCCGAGCGTGTAAGCTCCGCCGAACAGGTCTCGACGTTGCCCAAGGAGTTTCGGGCGACGCTGATCAAGGACGGAGTGTCACTGGGCCTGCCCGAGATTCAGAAGAAGTTCGTTTCCGCCGACGGCACGGTGCGCTACCTGATCGAACTGGCGGACCATGAAACCGTCGAAACCGTATGGATGCCGGAAGGCGATGGCGGCGAGACAGGCGACGGCAGCGAAGCAGGCGTGGAAATTGAGGCGCATCATCCCCGCGGCTGGCGGCGGGCCACCATCTGCGTTTCCAGTCAGGTTGGGTGTGCGGTCAATTGCCAGTTTTGTCTGACCGCGTTGCTGGGAATCAAACGCAACCTGAGCGCTGGAGAAATTGTCGGCCAGGTCATTGCGGTGCTGCGCGATCAGAATGTCTCGCCGCCCGATCAGCGCGTGAACCTGGTTTTTATGGGGATGGGCGAGCCGTTTCTAAACTTCGAGAACTTCATCAAAGCTACGCGGCTGCTGGTGGAAGGAGTCGGAATTCCGGAATCGCGGATGACGGTTTCAACGGCGGGCATCGTTCCGCGAATCTACGATCTGGGACTAGAGGCGGTGCGGCCGAAGCTGGCGATTTCGCTCACTGCGCCCAACGATCAACTGCGCAGCGAACTGATGCCTATCAATCGCAAATGGAATCTGGGAAAGCTGATTGCCGCGGCGCGGGAATTTCCGCTTCGCAACCGTGAAAAGATCACCTTCGAATATGTGTTGCTAAACGGTGTGAACGATTCTCCGGAACATGCACGGGAACTGGTTGAGTTGGTCCGCGGTGTGAGCTGCAAGGTCAACTTGATCGCGCTGAATCCGGGGCCAGGAATTAGTTACGCAACGCCCGAGGAAAGTCGCGTCGCGGAATTCCAAAAGATACTGGCGGCGAGCATTCCGGTGTTCGTCCGCCGGCCGCGGGGGCGGGACATCTACGCCGCCTGCGGACAACTGAAGCGAACGGTGGACTCCGTTGTTCCGGGAGTGGCTACCTAGCGACGTGCGCCTGGGCCTGCGGCACTTCGACTTTTGCGATTTCGGCCGCCGGCAGTTCGATCAAGAAAACCGCTCCGCCCTCATCTTTGTTGCGGCACGAGATTTTGCCACCGTGTTCCTGAATGATGCCGTAGCACATGCTCAAGCCGAGACCAGCGCCCTGGCCCACGGGACGCGTGGTGTAAAAGGGATCGAACACGCGATCAGGTTCCGTCATTCCTGGCCCGGTGTCAGAGAATTGAAGCAACACAGAGTTGGCCCCGTGGATGTGGGCGCTGACCTCCAGCGTCCCACCGCCGCGTTCTGCCATGGCATTGGCGGCGTTACTGATGATGTGCGAAAACACTTGCAGCAGTTGATTGGCGTCGCCACGAACCTGGGGCAGCGATTCCGCCAGGTCCTTCTTGGTCTCCACATGAGCGGCGTGCAATTGCGGCTGGCACAGCTTCAGGGCAGTGTTCAGAATCACGTTTAGGTCCTGTGCCGTCTTGGTAGCTGGCACCTGCTTAGCAAAGCTGAGTAGACTGGCAACCAGTGCCCGGACTCGCTTGGCCTGCTGCGAAATCTTCTCGGATAAACTTTGTTGCTCAGGGCTGAGTCCGGTCGTCGAAAGAAGCTCTGAGTACCCCAGCATTGCAGTCAAAGGGTTGTTTAATTCGTGGGCAGCTCCGCCCACCAACTGGCCGAGGGACGCCAGTTTCTCCGATTGCACCAGTTGCACTTGCAGGGTCTGTAAATCCTGGAAAGACTGCCGCGACGAGCGCAGCAGCCGAATCAGTTCGATGTCCAAGAAGTGCTGTTTCAGGAACACCAGTGCACCCATCAACAACACAGCGCCCAGCGTCAGGACGACGCGGAAAATGCGGACACGCGAGGGGATATCGCCGTCGAGAAGCGATACGTATGCGAAGATGGGCAGCGAGAAAACGGCAACCATGCCGATCCGAGAAGTCCAGACTCCGCGCGCCAAAGATTTCGCCGGTCCAACTTGCTCCTCCGGTATCCTCAGCGCCAGCAGGCCGGCCATGGTCATCCATGCCATGGAGGCCATCAGCGGAAGGTCGTAAAGGCTGCCGGAATAATACTGGTGCCGATCAATCGCCCAATTGGCCACGTAAGAGCTCAGCGAATAAAGCAGGCTGGCTCCAAACCAATGGGCGTAGGTGGTCTTCCAACGCCCAGAGCTTCGCCACCACACCAGGGCCAGTCCGCCCAGGAAGGCGGCCTTTTCTGCGACGTAGGCCACATCCCAGTTGTGGTCATAGGCGGTCTCGTTCAGCTGCACGAACTGCCAGGGGATGACGGCGTACAAGTATAGATAGACCCACCAGAGAAACAGCAGAGCAAAGTCCAGCGTGCCCAGCCGGAGCTCGGTGTCATCCTGTCGGATGTCGGGCTGCAAGGCCAATGCAGCCATCATGGGAACAAAGTGAAGAAACAGAATCGCATCCCCGGTAAAGGGATCGGGAACCTCTCGCCTCTGCACGACCTCGATGTAGGTCCACAGCAAACGGTAAGCCCACCACGAGGCCAGTCCCACACCCATTAGTGACCAGAACAGACGCGCGCGGTGCTTGGTTTTCAGTACGTTGAGAAGACATGCAGAGGCCGCCAACAGCAACATGGCGCATTGCATGACGTCGCTGAATGCAGCCAGCGCGAAGCCCCGCAAGTGCAGAACGAAGGATGCAACCGACACGATCGCCTGGACGCCTACGAGGCACACCAACACCACCGCCCAGCTTTTGAAGCGATCGGACATATAAGCCTGTGGTCGCATTCTAGACGGGAATGATTTGAGGAGGATGTTACTTCGGTAATAGGCGAAGCCGAAAAGAAAATTCGCCGGGATCTGTTGCGGGTTCTGGCTCCGCCCCTGCGGTAGCCTAAGTTCCGCTTGCTCTGTAACTTGGAATCACCATAAGATCCATTCAAGAAGACTGCTTTGTCTGTGCTCAGCCGAATCCCGATGCTTCGCCTGCGTCCCCGTTCGCGATGGCGTGAAGGTGCGCCGTTCAACCCGGAAGAAATCCGCCGGGCCGAACGTTGGCTGGCCACGGCCCGGGTTTTTCTGGCCAGCGCCGCCCTGGTTGCGGTGTGGCTTGATCCCAGCGAAGTCAAATCAGCGTGGGCCTACGCACTGCTGGCTTTCTACATTCTGCAAGGGACGGCCATCATCCTTCTGTTGCGCTGGCGGCAGCAATCCACGGCTTCGTTTCGTTTTCTGGTGCATAGTGGGGACGTAGTGTGGCCGGCAGTGATTTTGTTACTGACTTCGGGGCAGAGTCCATTTTTCCTGTTTTTTACGTTTGTCATCGGCGCCGCCGCCTACCGTTGGGGCCTATGGGAAACCGTGGCCACGGCCGTCTCTTCTGTATCCGTGCTCTGGCTGGAAAGCCTGGCGGTGCGACTGGGCCGAGTTGACCACCTTAACTTCTGGTTGCGCCTCCACCATCTGCCGGTGGTGCGAGTGGATACAGTTGATTTCGAGCCCAAACGCCTCTTCATGCGCTCCGTGTATCTGATCGTGATGGGACTGCTGCTCGGCTACCTGGCGGAGCAGCAGAAAAGGTTGCGCACCGAGAAAGACGTTGCCGCACGGCTGCTGGGGCTGGTCCGGATGGATGCCGGACTCGGTGGGACGCTGTCCGAGATTGTGGATCAGTTACTGCGCATGTACGGCGCTTCCAAGGCGTTCGTAGCCTCGCGTGACAGCGGGAATCCACGTGTCTCAGTCGGCTTGCTGGAATTAAGAAACGGAATCACCCAGTTGCAGTGGGTGGATTCCGGATTGTCGGGGTCCGAGATTTACCTGGGGGAGAGCGCAGCAGTAACTTGCTATGCGAGGAGCCGCGCAGGGAACCACGAGATTGAAGCTTTCGGACTAGATTCCGCGGACACATTCCTGCGTGGCCTGGATACCGGCTTTTTGCAGCAGTTTGCCGAGGCCCACCCTTTTCGGCAATTGATTGCGGTCTCGTTTGCCTTTGGTCCAGAACTTTCGGGACGACTGTTTCTGATGGATCCGGGCCCGCGTTCCGGCCTCGAAGAAGAACTGCACTTTCTTCAGGACTTGGCACGGCAGGTTGGCCCGGCCGTGTACAACCTCTACCTGTTGCGGCGGCTGCGGCGCCGGGCGGGGGCTTTGGAGCGCGCCCGCCTGAGTCGCGAATTGCACGACGGAGCGGTGCAGTCGTTGATCGGCGTGGAAATGCAGGTGGATGTGCTGCGGCGCAGTTTTCCGGGCACGGACTCCATGGGCGGCGAGTTGGACCGCATTCAGAAATTACTGCGGGAAGAGGTCTTGAAGCTCCGCGAATTGATGCAGCAAATGAAGTCGGCCGAAATTGATGCGCGCAAACTTCCCGGCTTCCTGCGCGACGCAGCGCAGAGATTTCAGCGGGAAACCGGTATTGCCGCCGGATTTTTCATGGATGACCAGGAACTCGCCCTGCCGCCTCCGGTATGCCGGGAACTGGCCAGGATCGCGCAGGAAGCGCTGGTGAATGTCCGCAAGCACAGCGGCGCCAAACAAGTGTTGGTGCAACTACTGCACTCTGGAGGAAACTGGGAACTAATCATCGAAGATGACGGATCGGGTTTCCCTTTTGCAGGCAGAGTTTCACAGCCTGAACTGGATTCCGCGGGCCGCGCTCCGGCCATTATTCGTGAGCGAGTGCGGCTGATTCACGGCGAACTCACGATAGAATCAAAGCCCGGCCAGGGGGCGCGAATCGAGATCGTGGTGCCAGAAGCCCCGCAGGTGGTTTACATCTGACCGGCGTTTCACACGTGACTTTTTGAGCTTTATATGGACAGTCGAAAATCGCAAACGGTACGAATCCTCATCGCCGATGACCACCCGATTTTTCGGGATGGACTGAAGCGCCTGCTTGAGTCGGAACGAGATTTCAAGGTTATTGGCGAAGCCTGCAACGGACTCGAAGCCGTCAAAATGGTTCGCCAATTGAAGCCGGAAATCCTACTGCTGGATCTGGCTATGCCGCAGCGTCCCGGCCTCGAAGCCTTGCGCGAGATGAGCGCCGATGCGACCTCGGTTCGAGTCATTCTTTTGACTGCGGCCGCAGAGAAAGATCAGATTGTCGAGGCCTTGCAGTTGGGTGCTCGCGGTGTCGTTCTAAAAGATTCCGCCACCCAGATTCTGCTGAAAAGCATCCATGCCGTCATGAACGGAGAGTATTGGGTCGGCCGCGAAAGCGTTTCCAATCTGGTGCAGTATTTGCGGGGCCTGGTCGGTTCTTCAACCAACGCCGCCCGCCAGCGCAGGTACGGTCTGACGCCGCGAGAACTGGAAATTGTGTCTGCGGTGGTTGCCGGTTATGCCAACAAAGAAATTGCCGAGCATTTCAAGATCAGCGAAGACACTGTCAAGCACCACCTGAGCAACATCTTCGACAAAGTCGGGGTTTCGACTCGACTGGAACTGGCGCTTTTTGCGGTGAATCAGGCGTTGCCTTTTAAGCCCATCATCTAGGCGAGGAGATGATGGCACGTTCGGGCCATTGTGGAATTTTCCCCTCCCTCCTAGAGTTTCAACATCGCGAATTGTGCGCGCGAATATGCCGGAACGGGAGCGGTCACGAAAGCTACCACACAACTAGAGGGGTTAGGAATCAAGGGGGCGTTGGACCGCATTGGCAAGCTTTGGCGGGACGACGCGGGTCAGGACATCGCGGAGTATGCCGTGATGCTCGCCGTGATCCTCATCATTGTCATCGGAACCGTCAAATTGATCGGCACCAACGCCAACAGCACCTTCTCTAACGTTGCCAGCTCGATCCAGTAGGTATGTAGGGGCGACGATCTTCGGCAGCGGCTCTTTCAGCAGGGAACGATCTTTGTGCTCTTGATCCCGCGCGTCGCATTGCGCGTGTCCACTACTAGTTGCGACTCCCGTACGATCCGCTCGTAGTCGTAGTCGGAGTGGTCGGTGACGATCAGAACGCAATCGTACTGCGCAAGATTGTCCAGCGGCGCGCGACTTCATTTGCAGATCGTACTTTCGTCCCCGGCCAACTTCGGGAAAGTACGGATCGTTGTAACTCACCTGCACGCCTTCCTTCTGCAAAAGCTCGATGATGGTCAGGGCGGGCGATTCGCGCAGATCGTCAATGTCTTTCTTGTAGGCCACGCCCAGCACCAGGACTCTCGATCCGTTGAGCGCTTTCTTGTGCTGATTCAGCGCGCGGCCCACCGACTCGAGCACGTGGTAGGGCATGTTGGTATTGATTTCACCGGCCAACTCGATGAACCGAGTGTGAAAGTCCCATTCCTTGGCCTTCCACGAAAGATAGAAAGGATCGACTGGTATGCAATGCCCGCCGAGGCCAGGGCCGGGATAAAAGGGATGAAACCCGAAAGGCTTGGTGGACGCCGCCTCGATCACTTCCCAGATATCGAGATTCATCCGCAGGCACAGCAGCTTGAGTTCGTTGACCAGCGCGATGTTGACGCAGCGGTAGATGTTCTCGAGCAACTTGGTCATTTCCGCCGCCGCAGGGGATGAGACTTGCACGGTGCGGTTGAAGATTGCACCGTAGAGTGCGCCCGCCAGTTCAGAAGCCTGCGGATTCACTCCGCCAACCACTTTGGGAATGTCGCGCCGCGCCACGGTCTGGTTGCCCGGGTCCTCACGCTCAGGCGAAAAGGCTACAAAGAACGACTTGCCATCGGATGCGTCGCCGCGTGCGGCCTTCAGTCCATGCCGGTTCCCCTTTTCGAGGATCGGCACCATGACTTCTTCCGTGGTTCCGGGATACGTCGTGCTCTCGAGAATTACCAACTGTCCGGGCTGCAGATGAGGAGCGATGGACTCGGTCGTGCCGGTTATGTAGCTCATATCCGGCTCGTGATACTCGTTCAGCGGAGTAGGAACGCAGATGATGATCGCGTCCATCGTTTCCAGTTGCGCGTACTCGGAGGTAGCAACGAATCCCTGGCTGCGGGCGCGCTGAATCTCAGGCACCGTGATGCGGAAAATGTAGGAGCCGCCGGCGTTCAGGGTCGAAACTTTGCGCTCGTCGATATCGAAGCCGGTGACGGGAAACCCGCTCTCGGCATAGAGAAGCGCCAAAGGCAGTCCAACGTATCCGAGTCCGATGATGGCAACCTTGGCCTGACGTTGCTCAATCTTGCTCTTCAGCGCAGAAAAATGGGTGGCAGAAACCGGTTCGCTGCTCATAATTGATAGGAATAGCTCACGATTCTAGCATGGCCGATTCTCCCTTCTGGAGTTCCGGCGACCTTCAGGTTCGCAGATTTGAACACCGGAGGGTGTGAAATTTTGCGGCACGCGAGTTACTTCCGTTACTGTGGATGGACCAAGGAAGAAAGGGAAGCTCACGAAATGAGGAAAGTGCGGGTGGTCCTGATTGTAGTTCTTTCCGGGTGGTTGCTTTTCTCGCTTACTTCGGGAGGATTTCTGGTGGTCAACAACCCGCAACGGGCAGATGTAATCGTGGTGCTGGCGGGCGAAACGTTCTACCGTCCCAACTACGGGCTGGAGTTACTCTCCCAAAACTATGCTCCCAAAATGCTGCTCGACGTGCCGGCGGTGGAGATGATCTATGGCCAGAATGCGGTCGAGTTGGCGCAACGCTACGTGCAGCAGCTTCCGCAGAGTCAGGCAGTCGCGGTCTGCCCCATCGTCGGGCTCTCCACCAAGACTGAGGCCCAGGATGTGGCGCGATGCCTGCAACCTATGGGAGTGCACAGCGTTCTAGTTGTGACCTCGGACTACCACACCCGGCGAGCATTGAGCACCTTCCAGCACGAGTTGCCGCAATACACGATCTACGTTGCGGCCGCCCGTGATCCGGGACAGTTTAACCCTGCGTGGTGGAAACGCCGGCAGTGGGCAAAAATGAACGTCGATGAGTGGATCCGGTTAGCGTGGTGGGAGTCCGTGGACCGCTGGCGCTAGTGGTTACTCGAAGGATTCCGCTCTCAGAACCCGATTGACCCGAGCACTCCTGCTGTTTACGATCACAAGGGTAGTCTGCTGCACGTGGACTGAGGTCGAGTGTCGTTATGTTGCGCAAAATCATCAGCCTATGTCTGATTCTGGTTACGCCCTGCGTTCTACTCGCGCAGGATACCGGTGCGGCCGTGATTTACGGCACGGGTTCGGTTTTTCTGAATGGCGCAGCTCTTTCCAACTCGTCGGCGGTGACCATCGGTGACGTGGTCCAGACCCGCGACAACGGCGTAGCTAATATCAATGCGCCCGGTGCCACGGTAGTGGTGGAGTCCAACACCATCGTCCGCTACCAGAGCGGTGGCTTCGCGCTGGATCGAGGAAGCGTTTCGGTTGCTACCGGCAAGGCGCTGAGTGTATTCGCCCGCGACTTTAAGATCACTCCGGTATCCGGCGAGTGGACCGAGTTCTACGTGATCCGCGCCAGCGGAAGCATTCAAATTTTTGCACGCAAGAATAGTGTGACCGTGAATTGCGGATCCAATTCTTCGACGACCGTCCACGAGGGCCAGCAAATCTCCCGCGATGATTCAGCGGATTGCGGGCTGATCTCCAAGCGTGGTGCCGGTGCTCCTACCGCTGCCAAGGCCCCCATTCTTGACTCACGTTGGGTGGAATACGGCGGAATCGGTGCTGGCGGCGCATTGCTGGGATGGGTTCTGATTCACACCGATAACCCGGTCAGCCCTTCCGGCCCGTAACTTAGCCCTGGAAATCCGCTTGATGAATTCCTCTCTGAGAGTGTTGCCCCAGCCACATCGTGTTTGGCTGTCCACGCCTGTAATCCTGCTTAGTTGAAGTAAATCACGCAAAATCAACAGCCTGCTGCATGGCCACCGCCGTGCCATTCCTCTAACCGCAGTCCCACGGAGGGGAATATGGCAAAACTAGAGATCAATCCGACACAAGGAAGTGGAAATCAGAACTTTAAACAAATTGAAGGCGACAGTTGGCTGAGCGTTTATCTACCGGTCATTTGCGCCGGAACCGTTATGGCAGTCGTGTTGCTCGTTGCAATCGCCTGCTCCAAGCAGTCCAACAAGCCGGCGTCGCACATCAGCGCGCCGACAATGCCCGCAGTCAACGGCACGCCGAGCACGCCGGTTGCGACTCCGGTTGTGGCAAAGAAAGTCGTCAAGAAGGCGCGTCCAACCAATGCGACTTACATCAATTCCACGTACGGGGTTTCGTTCAGCTATCCGCGCAAGTACAGCCTGCAGGCGGGAGACAAGAAATCGTCCACGCCGGTGCAGCCGAGTTTTCTGAAGGCGGGAGCCGTTCAAATTGCCACCGTGGACATGCCGGATGATCTGTATCCCGATACGGATTTTTCATCCGCGCTGCTCAATGTGAGCTTGAACCCAAGTCTGACTGCGGAAGAGTGCGGGCAGTTTGTTCCTAACTCGAAGGATGCCGAGGCTGCGAAGCCCGCGAACGCCAAGCTGGGCGTCAACGAATTCGCAGAGGTCGAAATGATGAACGGCGGGCAGATGAACGGAGAGGACACCAACCAGTCCGATCTGAAGTATTTTCATCTGTTCAAGAACGGAGCTTGCTACGAGTTTGCGCTGGACGTGGTGACTTCGCGCAAGCCGGACGCAGATCTGGCGCAAGCGGACCGCGGGAAGATTTTCCAGCAGTTGGAAAAAATTCTCGCCAGCGCGCGGATCAAAGATGTTGAGCTGCCGGGCGCGGAGAAAACGCCGTCGACCGCCAGCACTGCAACTCCTGAAGCGCCGGCTGCGTCTGTCCCCGCTTCGGACCAGGCGAAGGTCCTGACTCCGGCTCAGAAGTCAGACCAGAAGTGATTCATCCGACCCGGGCACCCCGTCCTTGTTCCTCTTTTTTAGAGGGGCAGGGCGGGGATTTTGCCTTGAGGTTCCAACATTATTTCCTTCGCGACCTCACAATCGCTTCCCGCGCTTCCTGGTCGGCGGTCCGGCGGCGTTCGGTTTCGCGTTTGTCCCAGAGTTGCTTGCCTTTGGCCAAGGCCAGCTCCAGCTTCACTCGTCCGTTCTTGAAGTACATGCGGACGGGAATCAGCGTTAACCCTTTCTGCTGGGTTTTGCCAATCAGCTTGCGGATTTCTTCTTTATGTACCAGCAGTTTGCGGGTGCGCAAGGGCGCGTGGTTGTAGATGTTGCCGTGCTCGTAAGGTCCAATGTGGCAGTTGAGCAGCCACAGTTCGCCGTCTTTAATCAGGCCATAGGCGTCCTTCAGGTTGACCAGGCCGCCGCGGACGGACTTGACCTCCGTACCACTCAAGGCAATGCCTGTCTCAAATTTTTCCAGCAAGAAGTAGTTATGAGAGGCGATCCTATTGACAGCGGCATCTCTCTGCCCGGCGGCGGTCGGGTCGCGGCGGGGATTCTTTTCGGTATTCGGTTTGGTTTGGTGTGCAGCTTGCCGGGGCATGGGTAGGAATAGGGTATCGCATGAGCAGTGCGGTAGGTAGCTTCTAGCGTCTTGCCACTGGCCTCTGGCAGACAAGATCGGGTTGCTAATAGCTGAAAGCTCGGAGATGGCAGCTGCTCTTTGGTACTAGCACCATGGTGTAAATACATGCGAAACAGTAACATCGGGATAGTTACCAGCGATGCTATAATCGCGCTTTCTCGACCATTAATGCCTTGAGTTATCCCCGTGTGGGGAATGAATGCCTTGTGAGGACTAGTTGATGAAACGCGCAATCCGCCCGGCGCTGATTTGCTCCCTGTTCTTGATTTCCATCCTGTCAAGCGCTGCCGACAGCGCTAAGTCGCTCTACGCCAAAGGCAAGAATGCCGAGGCGCGGCAGAACTACGAGCAGGCTTACGACTTCTACAAACAGGCCTATGACCATAAGCCGCAGGATCTTGGCTACCGCTCGGCGTATGAGCGGCTGAAGTTCCTCGCTGGAGCTTCTCACGTCCATCGCGGGCAGTTGCTGCGCGAGGCGGGACGCCTGGATGAGGCCCTGGCCGAGTTCCAGAAAGCCGCGGAGATTGATCCTTCCAGTGCGATTGCGAAGCAGGAAATCCAGGTCACCAACCGGATGATTGAATCGGCCAAGTCGCCCGGAGCCACGGCCACTCCGCGCGAGCCCAGCGTGCTGGAAAAGAGATTGCAGCAGGCAGGCGGCCCGGTGGAACTCGGCGCGATTCCTAATGTGCCCATGACGATCAAAGAGACCGCCGACAGTAAGGTGATCTACGAGACCATCGGCAAGCTGGCGGGAATGAATGTGCTGTTCGATCCCGACTACACTTCGCGGCAAATTAAGGTTGATCTGAACTCGGTTTCTCTCGAAGAGGCCCTCGAGATTGTGGCGCTGGAATCCAAGACTTTTTGGCGACCAGTAACTCCCAACACGATTTTTATCGCCGCAGACAATCCCGCCAAACGCAAAGACGTGGAACAGAGTGTCATCAAAACTTTCTATCTTTCGAACCTGTCCCAGCCCACGGAGTTGCAGGATGTGGTGAACGCCCTGCGGCAGATTCTGGAAATTTCCCGAATTCAACCGTTGCCGTCTGAGGGTGCGATCGTGGTGCGCGGCACTCCCGACCAGATTGCGCTGGCGCAGAAGCTGGTCAGCGACCTGGATAAGTCCAAACCTGAAGTTGTTGTGGACGTCGCGATCTTGCAGATCAGCCGGGACAAGAAGCGGACGCTGGGGATAAGCCCGCCGACTAGCGCAACGGTGCAATTGCAGCCGAACGTCAACACCACTTCCGGCGGAACCGGCGGAACCGGTGGCACCGGTGGCACGGGTTCTAGCTCCAGCGGTTCCATCAATCTGAACTCTCTGGCCAATCTGAACGCGACCGACTTTCAAGTCACCATTGATCCGGCAACCCTGACCGCGCTGTTTTCCGACAACAACACCAAGCTAGTGCAGAACCCGCAGATTCGTTCCGTGGACGGGCAGAAGGCATCGCTGAAGATCGGCGACCGTATTCCGATTGCGACCGGATCGTTTCAGCCTGGCATCGGCGGTGTGGGAATCAATCCTCTGGTTAACACTCAGTTTCAGTACACGGACGTAGGCGTCAACGTGGACATCACACCCCGAGTGCACGCGAACGGCGATGTCACGCTGAAAGTTGAGATGGATATCTCCTCCGTGACCGGGCAGTCGAATATCGGCGGCATCTCCCAGCCCACCATCGGGCAAAGAAAGATCACCAACGAAGTGCGCCTGCGTGAAGGCGAAGCTAACCTAATGGGCGGCATGCTGGAGAGCTCTGACACTAAGAGCCTGACCGGAATCCCAGGATTGGCGCAGATACCGATCCTGAAATATTTGTTTGGACAGACTCAGACGGAGCACTCGGAAACCGAGACCGTCTTTGTTTTGATTCCGCACATTGTCCGTCGCCAGGTTCTGGACAACCTGAACGAAGAGGCCATCGACGTTGGAACGGCCAGTTCCATCGGGTTGCGCCGCGCCAGTCGTACCGCGGCGCCCACGGCACCAACGCCCGGTCCCGCTGCGGGCGCCGGATCAGTTAACGTTCCGCAACCTGCGCCAGCCGCCACTGCTCCACCCATGCCGCAGTTGACGGATAGAAGCGCGGGGCAGGCCAGCTTTGCCTTCGACCCGCCCGCCTCAACACAACCCGCGGGCTCAACTTTTACGGTAAATGTGGTGCTGAATGGCGCACAGAATGTGCATACGGTGCCGTTGCAGCTTTCTTACGATCCCAAGCTGTTGCAAGTGGTAAATGTCTCGAACGGTTCCCTGCTCTCGCAGGATGGGCAGATTGTCACCGTTACCCATCGCGAGGACGACGGCACGGTGCAGATCACCGCCATGCGGCCGCCGGGAGCTACCGGAGTCTCCGGCCAGGGGTCGGTCGTGACCCTGACCTTTATGGCGAAGGCTGCGGGCCAGGGCGCGCTCACCATTGCCCGAGGCGGAGCCCGCGATCCCGCCATGCAGGCCATGCCTGTCGATGGAGCCACGGCGACGGTTACAATTCGATAAGGCGGCTCTTGGCTCTCGGTCGGTGGCTGTTGGCGAATCAAAGCCGCTGGCAACCGCCCTGTTGCTGAGAGAATCACATTCCTTGTCCCAAGAGCCAAGCGCCAACGGCTTAGAGCCAAGAACCGGAACCTGATTTTCCATGCAAACCGTGGCTGCCAAACCGTTCCTAAAGCAGGCCCCAAAAGGGCCGATTGCAAAAATGCCGATAGCAAGAACAATGAGGATGCGCGGATTCACGCTGGTCGAGATGATTGCGGCCATCACCATCCTGATGATTCTTACCGGGCTGGCGGTTCCGTTGGCGCGCGTGACCATCAAGCGTGAACGGGAACGCGAACTGCGCCACGATTTGTGGGAAATGCGCGACGCCATTGACCGCTACAAAGACGCTGCCGACCGGGGCGGGTTCCAGATCAAAGTCGAGTCCTACGGTTATCCGCCCGACTTGGACACTCTGGTCACGGGTGTGGATGTGAACGGCAAGAAGCTGAGGTTCCTGCGCCATATTCCGATAGATCCAATGACCGGGAACGCCGATTGGGGAATGCGCTCCATGCAGGACGACCCCACTTCAGATTCCTGGGATGGCAACAACGTGTTCGATGTTTACACCAAATCAGCCGGCACCGGCGCTTGATGGCACCAAGTATAAGGATTGGTAAGCGGATCGATGAGAACGAGACCAAAGCACAACTCCGAGCGCCCGCGGCTTTACGCTGCTGGAGTTGATGATCGTGATGATGATGTTGCTCATCCTGGTCTCGATCGCTGCTCCGATGTATCGGCAGCAGATCCTCCATGCGCGCGAGTCGGTGCTGCGGCAGAATTTGTTTACCCTGCGCACTTTGGTCTCGCAGTACACCCTCGACAAGCAAAAAGCGCCGCAATCGCTGGAAGACCTGGTCTCGGCGGGTTATCTCAAGCAGATTCCGACCGACCCGATCACCGGCTCAGCCGACTGGACGGTGAACCAGGCCGAAGACACCATCAGTTCGCCGGATCAGCAGGACGAGGGCGGCATCGACGACGTCCACAGTTCGTCCACCCAGGTCGGCACCAACGGGACGGCCTACAGCACGTGGTGAAACTCCTTCGGCGTCACGCTCATCGGGCTGGCGCTCGCCGCGTCGGTCTCTGTCTCAGCCTCTGCGCAGCCACCCGCCGCGAAGCCGCAACTGAATATGTTTGCCGAGCCGCAGACGATCCCACTGTGGGAGAATGGCGCGCCCGGAGCGCTCGGAACCGACGACAGCGACAAGCCCACGCTGACTATTTATCTCGCGCTGCATCCTGGCGTAACGCGGACGGCAGTGATTATTTTCCCTGGCGGTAGTTACGGGATGCTGGCTTCGAATCATGAAGGCCGGCAGGTCGCGAACTGGTTTAACGCGATGAACGTGACCGCCTTTGTGGTGAAGTACCGCCTGGGGCCGCGCTATCACCATCCCATTGAGTTGGGAGATGCGCAGCGGGCTATCCGCCTGGTTCGCTCTCGCGCCGCGGAGTTTGAAGTCTCGCCCGACCGCATCGGCATCCTGGGCTTTTCGGCTGGCGGACACTTGGCGTCAACCGCGGGAACTCATTTCGACGGTGGGAATGCCTCCGGCGACTGATCCTATCGATCGCGTGAGCAGCCGGCCGGATTTCATGATTCTGGCGTACCCGGTGATCTCGTTCGTCGCGCCGTATTCTCATCGCGGGTCGGCGAACAACCTGCTGGGAGAAAATGCCGACCCGAAACTGCGGCTGATCTTTCGAGCGACCTCCACGTCACGCCGCAGACTCCGCCAACATTTCTCTTCAGCACCGATGCCGACACGGTCGTGCCGTCCGAGAACAGCGTTGCGTTTTATCTGGCGCTGCGCAAAGCCGGTGTCCCCGCCGAGATGCACATCTTCGAAAAAGGGCCGCACGGCGTGGGGTTGGATTTGGACGATCCCGCGCTCGGCGCGTGGCCGACATTGCTGGCGAACTGGATGCGGAGCCGGGGGCTGCTGCACAGTCAGAAGTAAGGTTGTGTGCGAGGCGGGTGCGCTTACACGCAGAGCGCCGCGCCGCCGGCGATGCCTGAGTCAGCGCCGTAGCGCGAGGACACAATTGGAACTTCGCTGGATCGCGGATTCACGGTGAGCTTAGGAATGCGCTGGCGCATGTGCTCAAAGAATGGCTGCAAAAGGGCCGCTGCTCCTCCGCCGATGACGATCACGTGCGGATCGAGCAGGTCAATCATATTGCCCAGCCACAGCGCGACCATGTCCGCAGTCTCAGTGAGGATCTCCGTCGCCAGCGGGTCGCCTGCCGCGTAGGCCTTTCCGACGACCTCGCCGGTAACCGCCTCCAGACTCCCGCCCGCCAGTTCCAGCATCGAAGACTTGCCGCCAGCCGCAATCCTCTGGCGTGCGCGCTTTCCGATCGCCGTGCCTGACGCATACACCTCGATGCATCCCGGCTTGCCGCAATTGCACAGCGGGCCGCGGTAGTCGATGCTGACGTGCCCGCCTTCGCCCGCTGCTCCGGTGCGACCGTGAAAAATGCGGCCGTCGAAAATGATGCCGGTGCCAATTCCCGTGCCGATGGTCGCGTAGAACACGCTTGGGTAGCCGCGTCCCGCGCCCCATCGGGCTTCGGCGAGCGCGGCGGCGTTGGCGTCATTGTCCACGTGAACGGGCACGCGGTACGCCTTCTGCACCGCGTCCGCCAATGGAAAATTGCGCCAGCAAGGAACGTTGGGAGGGTTCAGGATGACGCCAGTGGTGGGATCAAGCGGCCCCGGCGCGCAAATTCCAATTCCAGCAACTTGCCCATCGCCGCGCGAAGGGCTTTCACCCGGCAAGATCTGCGCGACGGCTTGCAGCACCGCGCTCAATCCTTCTTCCGCCGAAGCATGCGAAATCATCGGAACGCGAGTCTGCGCGCCAATCTCGCCGTTCGCGTCCACCAGGCCGGCGGCGACTTTGGTGCCGCCGACATCCACCCCGACGAACACACGCTTCTCCACGCCTAGGAACGCGCTCCTGCAGTCCCATAGCGTTCGCTGTTGGGCTTAGAACCGCTGACGGCGTAGTACAGAATGTAGAGATAGCAGATCACCGGCAAAAAGAACGTGTGATGAATACCTATGCGATCTTGCCTCCATCATCGAAGGATAGTAGGCACGGCAATCTGCGACCTTGTAACACAGGAATGATGGCTCCGCCGACAATCGCCATAATCATGACCCCTGAACCATCGCCGGTAAGTGGGCCGAGTTCTGCCACGCCGAGGGTGAAGATGCTCGGAAACATGATCGAGTTAAAGAAGCCCACCAAGATGATGCTCCACATGGCCATATGCCCATTGGTGAGCATGGAGATCGCCACAAGCGCGCTTGTCGAGATGGCGCAAATGCCGAGCAATAGACCGGTTTTTGCGGTGGCCTTGCCTGCGTGCAGCGCCGCCACGACGGCGATGGTCGCTGTCGCAATCGCAACCAGTATGAACAGCGGACGCCCTGCAACCAGCAACCACGCAAGCCACGTCAGGTTCGGCACTCCCGGCTGGTACCCGGCTGGCATTTGATGCTCAATGGGATAGGACAGCAAAATTAAGGCGATCGTGATAGCCGCCACGGCGCTCATGTACTTTGCTTTGGATCCGCCGAGAAAATTCGAACCAATGAACCTCCCCAGCATCGCACCGCCCCAGTAAAACGCCACGAAGCTTGCACCCAGTTTTTCCGCGAGCCCGCCAATCTCCGCCTGGCCGAAGTAGTTCACCAGGAAGCTTCCAATGGAAACCTCCGCTCCAACATAGACAAAGATCGCGATCGCACCAAAAATCAAATTCGGGTGTTTCCAAATAGAGTCATTCACCTTTTCGCCGAGATGGTGCTGAGCGTGTTCGATCTTCGGCAGTTTGGCTAGTCCGATGGCAATCGCCAGCAAGACTAGCGTGATACCCAGGCCAACGTAAGGGGTTTTTACCGTAGCTGCTTCATGCAGGCGATAGGCTTGCAGCGCGTCGGGCGTCAATGCGCGGATGTCATCAATGCTCTTGGGTGCTGCGCTCAAAATAAACAGGGCGCCAACGAACGGAGCCAGGAAAGTCCCCAAGGAATTGAAAGCCTGCGTCAGATTAAGGCGGCTGGAAGCTGTTTCGGGCCTGCCCAACACTGTTACATATGGATTCGCCGCAACCTGTAGGCAGGTAATTCCGGCAGCAAGAACGATGAGCGCCCCCAAAAAGAGCGGGAATGACGGGATGTTAGCGGCCGGAACAAACAAGAATGCCCCAAGTACCATCGTCACTAGGCCGAGTACCATCGATCGCTGATAGCCAATCCAGTCAATAATTTTGGCGGAGGGAATGGAAAAGACGAAGTAGGCGCCAAAGAACGCAAACTGAATGAGCATGACTCGCGTGTAGTTGAGATCGAAAATCGATTTCAAGTGAGGGACAAGAATGTCATTCAGGCACGTCAGGAAGCCCCACATGAAAAACAGCGTAGTCACCACGGCCAGCGGGGCACCGTAGTTGCCTCCTGCGCCGGACGGAGCCGTTACGTTCCTGGTGTCACTAACGTTTGTCATAGCCATAGGTCGGACGTGGACCTCGCAGAATTGGGTTTCGAAAGACTTACATTTTTATCACGAATCCAGCAAAAGATCGTTTTTTTATGGAGCGGCTCCTCCGCGGTCTCCAGAAGGTACCTTTGAAAACTTGTTTGTGATTGAGGGCAGGGACAAAAAAGGCCAGCCTGAAGGCTGGCCGAGGAGTTTAGGAGAGAGGCTATTAGGCTGTGATGCTGCCAATCATGTAGCTGCGAGTCGAACGGATTGATCGTGAACAGACGTTCATCTCGTCCCTGTGCATGAAGGGGAGGCTGAGGATGTGAGGTCCCGGGACCCTGCCACCAGGAACGAGCCGAAGCAAGACCCGTTCACGATGTGGTGAGACTAGGCGCGGGGAGCGGCGCGATTGTCACCGGGATTCAATGTGCGTGTAATTTTCTTGTCTGCAAATTCTGGCACAAGCCGCGCTGCTTCAGTGGCGATCGTAGCCTGGGCTGTTGGGGTTTGGAGGCTCGTAATCCATGCCGTACTTGTTCTTGTGAGAGGTCGCAGCTACGTCCGCAGGTATTTCCAGAACGCCCAGGCTGGAACTGCTTTCGGTCACGTTCACTACCCGCGTCAGTGTGTTCAGGGTCTCCGGCAACGCCGTCTCATACCAGGCGCGCAGGTTGTACCGCCCGACGGGGACACCGGGAATCACCACTTCCCCTTTGCGGTCGGAAATTCCGTAGTACGGCGTGTCCAGAGCAATCACGACTGCGCTCATTTCGGCGTGAATGTTACAGAAAATGTAGGAAACTCCTACTCGGTCAAAACTGACATTACGAGTGCTGCCGGCTTCGTAGAGCCCAAGATCGAAACGCTTGCCCTCGAAGAGAGAGAACACGTTGTGAAAAAAGGGATCGCGGTTGGGAAACTGGACGACAGCGCCGACCGGAACCACCAGCAGGTGGGGTTCGAAACTCTTGTTGTGCTGGGTGAGACGGAGGGGATGATTGGGAATCGTCCGGGCAGGCGCGCGCGGACCAATCGGACTCAGCCAGACCACAACGTTATCCGCGCGCGACACTTCGGACTTGCTGCCGCCTTGAACGACCTTGACTCGCGCGGAAAGTGTTTCTTGAGCGCCAGCCTGGGCACAGAGCACGACGACAATCCATAGCCAGGGTTGCCAGATCCGGGCCGACGTCAGGCACCTACGTGATTTGCGAACGGAGAACATACCGGCTTAAAACAATACTCCCATGATCAGATTGACCTGGTCGGCCGTGTTGAGCGAGCCGATTTCTGATGTCCGGAGGCGGCGATACTCTGCGGACAGCAACAAATCGGAACGCGGGCGGTACACGAAGTTCATCATGGCGCTGCGATTTGCCGTCAACACCGAAGGGTAGTACCCGACAGGAGAAGCAAACGCACGCACGTCGGCTGAGAACGGGTCGTCCACTCCAAACACGCCGTTGAATTCGAGGCGCGGTGTCGCGGAAAACTTGACCTGCGACCAGCCGCCCGCGGAGTTCACACCGCGAAAGTCCGAGGTCGGGTCGGAGGGGTTTCCGCTGAAAAGAATGGACTGGCCAATGCCTCCCCCTAACCCGCCGACGGCGCGACCCCGGTAAAACTCGCCGGAAAGTTCGAGGCGAGAGGCAATGGGGATTCGCCAGTCAGCGGACGCCACCCATCCGTCCACTTCCCAACCAAAGCCCCAGTTCTGCCGCGAATAATATCCGCTGGTACCGAACGCAAGGGGCCGGCCGTCCAGGTCCTTGCTCCAAGCGATCCTCGCAGCATAGGCCGGCTGGCCTGACGACTCTCCCGCCTGGGCCAGACGATGTGATCCGTAGGAAGGCTCGCCGGTTAAGTTATCCAAAATTCCGCCTTGCACCATCACACTCTGGCCGCTGGAAAGATCAAATTTGTGCTCGATACGCACCTGCGGCGTCCACGCCCATAGATTTCCCGAATATCCCATGCTGGGGATTGCCAGCGATGCGAACGACGTTGGCGAGAGCGGTGAGATGAAAAGGCCGTCCTGTCCCACGACGAGCGAAGTCTTCTTCCAATCCAACCGCATGTTCGCGGTGCGTAGGCGCAGGAGGCCGGTGTTGATGCCATCCAGGGCCGCGGACGGAAATCCGCCGCCAAAGTCCATCTGGATTTCGCCGCTCGTTTTTGCCCCGGCTATTTCGGGCCCGAAAACTTCCAGTCCCAACTCGGATTGGCGGAGGGTCGCTCCGAAGCTCGCGTTTGGCCCGTAGGGGCCGTTGGGGCGGGCATACGTGGGGAAGTCCAGGTTGTCCACGGGGCCGCCATTGTGGAAGAGGTTCACCAGAGCCAGGCCGGAAAACCGGACGCGATATTTCGATCCGCTTTCAAGCTTGGTCTGGTATTGGCTGCGAATTTCGCTTTGCAGTAACTGCGTAGTCTCTTCAAGCGATCCCACGCGCTCATCGAGAGGGGCGTTCGCCGCGGGGCCTTGCGCAGTCATCTCGGCCGCCGGGTTCGGAGTGCCAGCGGCCGACGAGGATTCCCGCAGTGCCTCCAGTTCCTTGCGGAGCGCCGCGCTCTCAGCCCGGGATTGCTCCGCCTCCGACTTCATGTCGGCAACCGCGGAACGCAGTTCCTGGACCTGTTCGCGCAGTTCTTTCACGGACTCCGCCAAGTCAGGGTCAGCCGATGGCGATGCTGGCTGTTGAGCGGAAGCAGAAATGCATGCCACGGCAAGCGCCAGACCGGCAACGGAGAATCTGGCAGCGCGGATGAAGAAATCCCTTTGCAGGCTCAAGGTCCCCTCCCGAACACAACAGAAATGTGCTTGCAAGCGCGGAAGACTGGATTTCGGGTTCACACTTGCTTGGTGGAGTTTACTCTGGCTTCGGTCGCAGCCGCGGGCTCTTCGGATGTTCCCCCGTCGCTGCCGCGGACGCTGGGCGCAGGATGAGGAATTGTCATGCGAAACACGGTCCCGTCAGGCGAAGTTCGCTCCACGGCGACTTCACCTCCGTGATCTTGAACGATCTTCTGTACCACCGTCAAGCCAAGACCTGTGCCGTTCTCCTTTCCCTGGCTGATGAACGGCTCAAACAATGTGCTCTGGATGGAGGCCGGAATGCCGCGGCCATTGTCGCTAACCCTGACTTCCACTCCATCACTGCTCCCGATCAATTCGACCTCCACGCGTCCCGATCCGGCAGGAAGCGACTCACAGGCGTTCAGCAAGAGATTGAAAAAGGCCCGCTCGAGCTTTCGGTGATCGAACCAGCCTTCCACATTGCCCGCCTGCTGGACATCGATTCTCGCGCCGTGGAAATCGGGACTGGACTTCACTGTCTTGATGGCGTTGTCCAAGGTATTGCGCAAACTGCCGTAAGTCGGGCGCAGGGACGCGCGGGTGCGGGAGAACTCGAGCAGGGAATCAATCAGTTCGGTCATGCGGCTGACGGCGGCTTGCACCTCGAGGTACAGGTCCTCGCGCTGCTCGCTCGAGAGATGAGACTCGCACAGAAATTCGGCGTTGGCCACGATGGCCGCCAGCGAGTGACGCAAATCGTGTGAAATAGAGCTGGCCATGCGGCCGATGGTCGCGAGCCGCTCCGATTCGATCAGATTCTGCTGGGTGTGCAGCAGGCTTTCTCGCATGCGGTCGAATGCGCGAGCCAACTCCGCAACTTCATCGCGGCCGCCGGCGTCCAGGGCATACGTGAAATCTCCGCGTTCCAGGGCCGCCACGCCCGAGAGCAAGCTGGAAAGCGGACGGGTAAATGTGTGGGAAATAAAGAACACCAATGCGCTTCCCAGCACCACCGCCAGCAATCCCAAGCCTAGCAACAGACGGTTGAGTTTCTCGAGAAACGCAGTTGCCTGGTCGTACGACTTCAGCACCGTGAGCCGCACATTCGGACTGCCCTGCGGCGCCAGATCGAGCGTTGTCTCCAGAAACCGTTCTTTGCCGAGTTGCACCGACCAGGGTTGCGATACTCCACGTCCAGACTCTGGCCACTTCTGCTTGGACAGTTCGCTTTCGACGGTGGGATCCAGATTGCTGGTGACAATGTTGTCTCCGTAGTAGAAGGCGACTTTACCCCCTGCAATCCGGCTGATTTGTGAGACCACGCGATCGTCAATCTGATAGCCGATTACCAGAAATCCCAGCCGTCGGTCCGCCGCCGCGGGCCCAAAATAGATAGGCTTTACAAATACCTCGTACAAATTGCGCGACCCAAACCACCAGCGCCCCTCACGCGCCAGGGAAGACGTAAGCGATGTCTGTGCCATCTCCCGCGTAAAGCCGGGGGTGTTGGTATGCAGAGCCACAACGTTCCCATCGCGATCGGCAAGCACAAACAAATCGCTGCCGGCCAGGGTCCAGAGGCGTGCCGATCCGTCCTGGATTGTGGCTTCATGGTGGGTCGTCATCAATGCGCGAAGGTCGGGGAGATCCGCCAGCAGATCGGCAGAACGGCCTAATGTGATTTCGCGCTCGTGCTGGAAACTTTGAAAGGTGCTAACAGAGTTCTGCAGGTCGGAGAAAATCTCTTGCCGCACTTCCGAACGCACGCTTTGCCGGACCAGCAGCAGGCTTAGGGAAGTGAGGCCGGCCGTGATCAGTACCATGGAGAGCAGGAACTTGGTTTGCAGTCGGACTCTGACCATGCGGCTCGCCTCGCGCCGATCCTAGCTCACGAACTTATAGCCTACACCGTGCACGGTCCGGAAATGTACGGGGTTGGCGGGGTCTTTTTCCAGCTTCTGGCGCAACTTCAGGATGTGGTTATCCACGGTCCGTGTGGAGGGATAGTTGTGGTATCCCCATACTTCGTTCAGCAGTTCATCGCGTGTGATGACGCGTTCGGCATTCTGCACCATGAACTTCAAAGTCTTGAATTCCTGCGCAGTCAGGGCGATAGTCTGGCCTTCGCGAACAATCTCCATTTTCGTGAAGTCAATAAAAATGTCGCCGAACGAGAATTTTTCTGTGACTGAAGGACGCGTGGTGCGCCTTAACGCCGCGCGCACCCGGGCCAGTAGTTCCCGCGGACTGAAGGGCTTGGTCACATAATCGTCGGCCCCCAGTTCGAGCAGCAGGACTTTATCGGAAACGTCGCTGGTTGCGCTCAAAACAATGATGGGAACCACGGGGGAATGTTGCTTGAACTCGTGGCAAAGTTCACGGCCGGAGATGCCGGGAAGCCGCAGGTCGAGCACCACGGCCGAAGGCACACCGCCGCGAAAAGTTTCCAGCGCCGAGGTGCCATCGGGCGAGATCTGGACCGCGTATCCTTCGGCTTCAAACAACCGCTGCAACGCCTTTTGGACGGCGCGGTCGTCTTCCACCACCAGAATACGCTCTACAGGGCTGACCGCCCGCTGGGGAAGCTTTTGCGAACTCGGCATCATCGACAAAGTATGGTCTGTGTTTTCCGCCACGCGAAGCATTTTTTTATCCTGCCCTCTGTTTCCTTGCCGTCCCTTTCGCTGGATCTCGCGAAGACGACGTGTATCAAGGTTACTACGAAGGGATACGGCATCAGACGGTTTGGATTCATGCTTGACAATCTTTTTACAAGCAGGCGCGGCTTTTCGATCTGACTTTTCAGTCATTTAGTGAGAGTCTTACCAGACCAGAACCGTGGTCCTTTTCCACGACCGACAAACTGCTGCAGCCACGCACGATCCAGTCGGCGCCCGCAGCCTCCAATTCCAGATCCGTCGCGGTGGTTCTGAAAGCCACCACTAGAGCGCCGGCGGCCTTTCCCGCTCGAACCCCGGCGGGCGCGTCCTCAAAGACCAGGCATTTCTGCGCGGGTACCCCCAGCAGGGCGGCGCCCTTGCGATAAGGCTCGGGATCGGGCTTGCCGTTGACTACATCGTCGGACGTGAGCAGGCGTTGCGGAATCGGTAACCCGGCAGATCTCAGCCGTACCTCCGCAAGCGGCCGGCTGCATGAGGTTACAATCGCCCAGCGATCGGCGGGAAGGGAATCGAGCAGTTCGCGAGCGCCGGGGAGTGGGACAACGCCCTCCGTGTCTTCGATCTCGCCCCTCAAAACAACTTCGTTCTCCGCGACCACATCGGCGCTAGGGAAAATATCGCGAATGGTCGCGATACTCGGGCGTCCGTGCGCCAGACGCACGGTTTCGAGTGGATCGAGACCATGACTGAGGGCCCACTTGGACCATACCCGGGCGACGGCGGGAGTGGAATCCACCAACACGCCGTCGAGATCAAAGAGCAGACCGCTGCACGTAACCTCAACCATGATTAAACATATCAGGAGATTGGAGCCGCGGGGATATGCTCCCGTAGGACCACCGAGGGGGGAGCTAAGGTTTGTGGCGGCTAACTCATGCGTGCAAAGATCGGCTTCAAAGCCGGATACAGCCGCTGATAATTTTCGTACTGCTTCTTGATTGCCGGCGCCGAGCGCGGTTCGGGGCTCACCCGCGTGTGTACGCTGACTACCGCATCGCAAGCTTCTTCCACGGATCCCCAGAATTTCGCGCCTACTCCAGCCAGCAGCGCGCCACCATAGGCGGCGCCTTCTTCTGCGGTCAGGATCTCAACTTCGTGCTCGTAAACATCCGCCTGAATCTGTCGCCACAAATCCGAGCGCGCTCCGCCACCGCCCAGGCGCACTTTGTTCACTGGAACTTTCATTTCGGCGAACAGAGAAAAAGTATCTTTCAAACTGAACGCGACCCCTTCGAGGACCGCTCGGACGACATGTCCGCGAGTGTGGCTGGCGGCTAACCCAGTCAAGGTTCCGCGCGCGTTCGGATCAAGATGCGGCGTGCGTTCGCCCATTAGATAAGGCGCCCACAACACTCCGTCTGCCCCGGCGGGAACCGTGGCAGCCTCGCGGGTGAGGTCATCGTAAGAAAGCTCGCCAGAATTTCGCAGCAGGTCGCGAATCCAGCGGAACGACAATCCAGCAGCCTGAGTCACGCCCATGACGTGCCAACGTCCTGGCACCGCATGACAAAAAGTGTGCACGCGCCCCTTTGCGTCCATCGCCGGAATATCAGTCGCGGCGAAGACCACACCAGATGTGCCAATGGTCGCGCTCACCGCCCCAGCCCGAACAATTCCCATGCCCACCGCGCCGCCGGCCTGATCTCCGGCTCCGGCAACCAGGGGCGTTCCAGCCTTCAGTCCAGAATGTGCTGCTCCGGCTTCCGAAATGCGTGCGCAAATTTCCGGCGATTCGAAAAGTTTCGGCAAGCAACTCATTGGCAGCCCTGCCGCCGACATCATTTCCTGAGACCAGCGCCGGTGCGCGACGTCGAGCATGAGCGTGCCGCTGGCATCGGCAACGTCCATTGCGTGTTCGCCCGTGAGCCTGAAGCGAACGTAATCCTTGGGCAGAAGCACTCGGCGAAAGCGCTTCCAGATCTCCGGTTCGTTGTCGCGTACCCACAGCAATTTCGTCAGGGTGAAATTCGTCAACGCCGGATTGCAAGTCAGCTCGATGATCTTTCGCTCGCCGATCTTCGAATTCAGCCAGTCGCACTGCGCTTGCGTCCGCTGATCGCACCAAATCAGCGCAGGCCGGAGCACCTGATCGTTCTCATCGAGCAGCACCGCGCCATGCATCTGCCCCGCGAGGCCCACACAAACAACGTGTGGATTCCCCGCCGCTGCCAGCACTTGCTTGATCGCCAAGCCAGCAGCCTTCCACCAGTCGTGCGGATCCTGCTCTGCCCAGCCGGTTTGCGGCGACGCAAACGGCACATGCTCTGAGGTCGCCGACGCCGCGATGGCGCCAGCTTTATCCACCAGCACCGCGCGCGTGCCGCCGGTGCCAACATCAATTCCGAGAACGTAGTCCATAGACGATCAAGTCCGGGCAGTGATTGGATTTCGACTGTGTGACGAGCGAGTCAGTGTAGCAGATGAGGGTTCAGCTTCAATAGCGGTGCCCAGGACGGTTTTTACGTGACGCTAACTTCGGTGTACGTGCCATACACCTGGCGCAGCGCCTCGCAGATTTCACCGACGGTGGCATAGGCACGCACCGCATCAATGATGTAAGGCATGGTGTTGGCCGGGGAAATATTTCCGTTCGAGTCGCCGTGCACTTCCGACGCGGCCGCTTTCTTCAGCGCATCCAGACGGCGCTGTACTTCCTCGTTCGATCGCCGCGCACGCAGCGCTTTCAGCTTGCCGGTCTGCTGGCGCGCGACGCTCTCATCAATGTAGAGAGTGTGTGGCGACTGTTCCTCGACCACGAACTCGTTCACTCCAACGATGACTTTCTCTTTCTTCTCTGCTGCGCGCTGATACTGATATGACGACTCGGCAATTTCCTTCTGCGGATATCCGCGCTCGATGGCCTTGACCATTCCGCCCATCGCGTCCAGCTTGTTGAAGTAGTCGAGCGCGCCTTTTTCCATTTGCAGGGTGAGGCTCTCAAGAAAATACGACCCGCCCAGCGGATCGACTGTCTGAGTTACGCCCGATTCGTAGGCAATGATCTGCTGCGTGCGCAATGCAATGCGCGCAGCTTCTTCCGTGGGCAGGGCCAGGGCCTCGTCGTAAGCGTCCGTGTGTAGCGATTGGGTTCCGCCCAGCACTGCCGCCAGCGCCTGAATTGCCACGCGCGCGATGTTGTTCATGGGCTGCTGCGCCGGGAGCGAAACACCGGCAGTCTGCGTGTGAAAACGCATTAGCCAATTGCGCTGGTTCTTCGCGCCAAAGCGGTCCTTCATCACGCGATACCAAATCTTCCGTGCCGCGCGGTACTTCGCAATCTCTTCGAAGAAGTCATTGTGGGCGTTGAAGAAGAAGCTCAGGCGAGGACCGAATTCGTCCACGTCCAGGCCGCGGCGTTTCGCCCACTCTACGTACTCGACTCCGTCGTAGAGCGTGAATGCCAACTCTTGCACGGCGGTCGATCCCGCCTCGCGAATGTGGTAACCACTGATCGAAATAGTGTTGAAGCGCGGCGTGAACTTCGATCCAAACTCGAACGTGTCCACCACTAGCCGCATCGAAGGCGCAGGCGGATAGATGTATTCCTTCTGCGCGATATATTCCTTGAGAATGTCGTTCTGAATCGTCCCGGAAATCTTCTTCCAGTCCGCGCCCTGCTTTTCGGCGACCACCAGATACATCGCCCACAGCACCGAGGCCGGAGAGTTGATAGTCATCGAAACCGTGGTCTTCTCCAGATCAATTCCGTCGAAGAGAATCTCCATGTCCTCGAGCGAATCGATGGCGACACCGCACTTGCCGACTTCGCCTTCGCTGGCCGCGTGGTCGGAGTCGTATCCCATCAGCGTGGGCAAATCGAACGCAACGGAAAGCCCGCTGCCGCCGTGCTCAAGCAAATACTTGTAGCGCTGATTGGTTTCTTCGGGCGACGCGAATCCAGAAAACTGCCGCATCGTGTACATCTTCCCGCGGTATCCGGTGGCATGAATGCCACGCGTAAACGGTGGCTGCCCCGGATAACCCAGGTATTCTTCGTAATTCCAGTCCTCGGGAAGATCGGCCTGGGTGTAGAGACGCCTGATGGGGACGCCAGAAATGGTAGTGAATCGTGCGCGCCCGTGCTCATCAAGATTCACGCCGCTGGGCGCGCCGATCGGTCTTTCAGGATTCTTTTCGAATGCCGGAAGCAGGGTCTTCTCCGCCCAGCGTTTTTCAGAATCGGAAGGATGGCGGTTCGCAGTGATATCCGCAATCGGAGATTCGGAGACTTCGGATCCGGCCGGGCTTGAAGAACGTTTCTTGTCCGCCATGCGCACCGCTTTCAGCTTCGATGATAGGAGACGCGCCTCTTCGGAGCAAGCAGCGCCACAAACCGTCTGGTCGGTTTATTTCGGTTGTTCGCGCCCCATCTCCCACGCCTTCGCGTATTTCCACGACACGTATCCCGCGTGATACATGTGCAGCAGCAATCCTTCGCGGCCGTCGAGAAATCCCAGGCGGATAAAGTAGTTGTAGATAAACGTCGCCCACGGCCGCAGCACAATTGCGTTGAGACTGAACTTCCGCGGTGCCGCACCCGGCACCCGGTTCCACACGCTGGAGTAGCGGTTCATGTGCTCTAGATAAAGGGTGAGCGTCGGATAAGTGTGATGAATGAGAGCGCCACCGAGTCGGCCCACGGATTGACCGTCTTTCATCTCGAAGCGGTCGTGCGGATCGCGACCGGTGGAGTAGGCCATCCCGCGACGGAAGAGGCGGAGCTTCGGGTCGGGATAGAAACCACCGTGCCGCATCCACCGGCCCATGAACAGATTTTTGCGTGGCATGGAATAGCCGTCCAATGGCGTCGGATCGGCGAGCACGCCGCGGATTTCTTTCGCTAGCTCCGGACTGACTTCTTCATCGGCGTCGAGTGAAAGCACCCAGTCTTTGGTGCAGAGTTCCAGGGCATAGTTCTTCTGCCCCGTGTACCCGCGCCACGGCTCGTGGATTACCCGCGCCCCGTACTCCCGCGCAATGTCGCAGGTGCGATCGGTCGAGCCGGAATCCACCAGCACAATTTCGTCGGCCCAGCGGACACTTTCGAGGACTCGCTCAAGGTTCGCCTCTTCGTTCAGAGCGACAATCGCTATGGAAAGTGTGGCAGGCATGAGTTGGGACTTCGGCCCGTGCTGGAGAGGTATTGTCGCACAGGCACGCAGGGCGCGTGCCGGTTCTTCCGTGCGACGGACCATTCATTCGAATGGTCCGCCGCAGGTGCAGGATTGTCCAGGATTACTGGTGCGAGGTAGCGGGCTGAACGTCGGCGCGCGGCGCAACGAAGGGAATTTTCGGGGCGTGCGTTACCTCTCCCTTTTCCGCATCGCCCATGTCAATTCCTGCATGTTCGATCAGCAAGCCGGTGGCACGATCCAGTTCTACTTGGGCTTTTTCGTAAGCCGCCATGGCAGAGACCAGATTCGATTCTGCCGTGGCCAGTCCGGATTGATTCTGCAGGACCAAAGTGGAAGTCGAAGCTCCCAGATTGAATTTCTTCTGCTCGGCATCCAGCGACTGTTTGGCCAGTTCAACCGCCGCTTGTGCGGACTGCACTGCAGCATCGGTTTTGCGTCACCGAAAACTGGGCGTTGCGGACTTCGATTCGAACCTGATTTTCCAGTTGCTGCAATCGCATTTGCGACTGCCGGTATTCCAACTGCGCGCGTACGGATAGAGCCTGCGCCGATCGATTGCGAATCGGAATGGTCAGCGTCACGCCGACGCCTTTGTCCGAAGCGGTTGAATTAACCAATTGGTCCAAAGTGTCCGAATAGCCTACGGCCGGCGCCGGAGATTGAGCACAGCCGAACCCTTGGCAACCATTGGAAGCAAGATTCAACGGGTTCTGTGTGCCACCGAGTCCGGATCCACCGTAGTAAGCAAACAGATCCAGGCTGGGCAAAAGCGCATTCTTGATCGCCTTGTTGCTGATGTCACGATTGGCAAGATCAATCCGATTTTCCGCCAACTCGGCGCGGTGCTGCAAGCCCTCGTTGATCAGGTCTTCGGTCGGTGTCACCGGCTCCTGGTCAGGCAAGGCCATCGTCGTGGTGGGAATGACCTCGGCGGACGCCAGCGTTGGATCCTGAAGCGACCGGCTAAGCGCGTTCTTCATCAGCAACTGCTGCAAATCAAGATTGGTTTCCGCCTGGATCAAGCTCTGTTGGTCCGCGGCAACCGTGTTCTGGGCGCGGACCACTTCAATTGGCGCCAAGCTGCCAATCTCCACCTGTTTTTGGTTGTCAGATAAGGTCTTTTGCGCAAACGCCAGCGACTCATGCGCAACACGCACGTTCTCGTATGCAAACACCAGGTTCCAGTACAGGTTTTCGATCTGGTCCACAGTCGTGATGATCTGAAGCCTAAAGGCGACATCGGTGATCTCACGGTTGTTCTTGGTGATCCGGATCAAGCGATTGTTGGCGATGAACCCGAACCCCTGCAATAGATGCTGGGAGAGCTTGAACTGAAAGGAGGAGTTCAAACTCGGGCTAAAGGTGTTGAAGGTACTGTTGGAACCCAGACGCGAGTTGTTGAAGCCTACCAGCATGTTCGTTCCCGACTGGAAACCCTGCTGATAGCTGAAGTTGCCCGTAGTTGAGTCTGGCTTACGATGGGAGCGCCGCCGAAGACGTTTGTCGCGACCGAGTGGGCGCGATCCCATTGTAACGTCCCGCTCACAATCGGATCGAAACTGCTAATTGTCGGTCCCAATCCTTCGGTGCTGGTGAGTCCGAGCGATCCCGCGCCTATTCCGCCGGCTCCGGTACTGGTTCCACCAGGGCCTGAACCCACAG
Source organism: uncultured Acidobacteriota bacterium (assembly GCA_963839975.1). Lineage (GTDB taxonomy): Bacteria > Acidobacteriota > Terriglobia > Terriglobales > Acidobacteriaceae > Gp1-AA145. The sequence goes on from CAWIXA010000001.1 coordinate 64,252, forward strand.
ATCCGCTGAGGCCACCAACTCCGCCGCCCGGCGTGTTCTGTACTACGCCAAAGTTAACGCCCAGAAACTGGTTTGCACCCGACTTCGCGCGCAGGACATCGGTGTCGGCGATACCCACGTTGTAGCGCTGGATGGCAATATCAAGATTGTCTTCCAAAGCCAGCGCAACCGCGTCATCCATGGAGAGATAAATCTTGCCATCACGCATCAGCTGTTCGAGCTTGGGCGAGTTGGTCAAGTCCGGCGAAGAAACGCTGCGCGCCGTGTAGGGCGCGAGAGGATTAGGGAAATAGCCTCTCGGTTTAGAGTAATTCGTTATCTCGAACCGCTGATGTGGCGCGGGCGCCTGCGGCAGATTGGCCTGCGATGAACCGCCGCTCTGTCCGGAAGCAGTCTGGCTGGGGGCAGCTTGGCTCGATGCGGGTTGGGCGTCCTGCGCCCACATGCCGGCTGGGAAAGCGATCACCAGAACCATCGCCACCAGATGACGCACTGCACACTTCATGTAAGACAAAGACATGCGATCTTCTCCAATATTGCGTTTTGCGAAACCAGAATCCAGTCAGGCGAACCTGCTCAAAGCTGTACTACGCTAAAAAGCGCTTCCGGGTTCCCCATATCTGCCAGGGCAGAGACCTGCACAACGACTCATGTGGCTCAGGAATTTATCAGTATAGCCGACCCCGCAGGCTCGCGCCTTTACTCCGAACCTGCTGAAACGATGTAATCTTGGATGCCGATTCCTTGCTCAGGATTCGATTTCTCATGCGTAATATCAAGCTGATACTGGCCTACGACGGCACCGGATTTTCTGGCTGGCAAGTTCAGCCCGAGGCAGCGACCGTCCAAGGCACCCTGGCCTCGGCTATTGGACGGATTACCGGAGAAAAAGTACTCCCTCAGGGATCGGGCCGGACTGACGCCGGTGTCCACGCCCTGGCCCAGGTCGCAACCTTTCAGACGGACTCGACAGTTCCCACAGTTAACTTCCTCGTGGCGCTCAATGACATTCTGCCGCCGGCGATTCGAGTCCTGGAGGCCAGCGAAGTTCCCGCCGAATTTCACCCCCGCAAGTCGGCTCGGGCGAAAACCTACCGCTACCGGATTTACCGCGAAGCGATCTGCCCACCGTTTCTCGCCAACTACGTCTGGCATTATCCTTATCCGCTGGACGAAAACGCCATGCAACAGGTCGCGCCGGTGATCGAAGGCGAGTGGGATTTCACATCATTCGCGGCAGTTGATCCGGAGCGCGGGCGAGAGGGAAATGTTTCCAACGTGCGCCAGGTTTTTTCTTCCCGATGGCAACGAGAGGCCGATGAGTTTATTTATGAAGTCCGCGGCAGCGGGTTCCTTCATCACATGGTGCGCAATTTGGTCGGAACTCTTCTGCTCGTCGGGAAGGGAACCCTGAAACATCAGGATGTGATTACAATTCTGGAAGCGAAGAACCGCTCGGCCGCAGGAGCCACCGCACCCGCCAGCGGGCTGTATCTGGTTGGCGTGGAATATTAAGTGTCGAGGTCACGCAGTTAATGCCGGTTGATGTTCAAGTCGCGCGCAAGGTGATTTCCACCAACCCCGCCACCGGCAGGGCTTTGCGCGAATTCGATTGCGCCAGCGCAGCTCAAGTTCAAGATGCAGTCGTCCGCGCCCGCGCGGCCCAGCCTGCATGGCAAGCGATGGGCGTGCGCAACCGGCTGGCGGTCATCAGGAAATTTCAGCATCTCTTGAACGAACGTAAGCAGGATGTTGCGCGCGTCATCAACTCCGAGGCCGGTAAGCCCGTCGCCGAAGCTCTGCTGACCGAAGTCCTGGTCGTGCTCGATACCGCCCGTTTTCTGATCGATGAGACTTACAACTTCCTGCGCGAACAGCCGCTCCCCCATGGCAATGTCGTAACCAAAGCCAAGTCCGGCCGCCTGATTCTTGAACCTTACGGCGTGATCGGAATTATTTCGCCGTGGAACTATCCGTTTTCGATTCCTGCCACCGAAACTCTGGCGGCGCTTGCCACCGGGAACGCTGTTGTCCTGAAGCCGTCGGAACTAACCCCGCAGTGCGCCGTGGAATTGTCCTCGTTGCTACACGACGCCGGGGTCCCGGAGGATGTTTTCCAGGTTGTCATTGGAGAAGGTCCGGCCGGCGCGGCGCTCATCGAGTCCGGCATTGGCAAGCTCATCTTCACCGGCAGCGTAGCCACCGGTCTTCGCATCGCTCAAGCGGCTGCGGCCCGCCTGCTCCCCGTGGTCCTCGAGCTGGGCGGCAAGGATCCAATGATCGTGCTCGACGACGCCGATGTTGATGTCGCCTCCAGCGGCGCGGTCTGGGGGGCCTTCGTCAACGCCGGACAGGCATGCCTCTCGGTCGAGCGTTGCTACGTTCACCGCAGCATCTACGATGCTTTTGTTTCCCTGTGTGTGGAAAAAACAAAGCGCCTTCGCGTCGGCGATGGCGCCGATCCTGATATCGACGTCGGCCCGCTCATCCGTGAACGCCAGCTCCACACCGTGGAGCAGCACGTCGAAGACGCCCGTTCGCGCGGTGCGCGCGTCATGACCGGCGGAGAACGCTTGACCTCACTCGGCCCAAACTACTACGCGCCGACAGTGCTCGCCGATGTGAGCCACGAAATGCTCGTCATGCGCGAAGAGACTTTCGGACCGGTGCTGCCGATCATGCCGTTCGAGTCCGACGCCGAAGCCATTCGCCTGGCCAACGACTCCGACTATGGCCTCGCCGCCAGCGTTTGGACGCGCGACCGCGACCGTGGAGAGAAAATTGCGCGCCAACTCACGGCCGGTACCGTCATGGTGAACGACGCCGTCTCCTGCTTCGGCATCAGCGAAGCCCCGCACGGCGGCGTCAAAGCCAGCGGCATCGGCCGCACCCACGGCCGTTTCGGCTTGGAAGAAATGGTCTGGACCAAGTATTTGGACGTCGATCTTTTGCCTCGCGCCAAGAAACCTTGGTGGTACGGCTACGATGCGGGATCAGGCGAGGCCGCCGGTGGCCTGTTGGACTTTCAGTTTGGCCGGGGAATCGCGAACCGAATCATCGGTGGATTGCGCTCCCTGCACTTGATTCGACGTCCGCGGCTCTAGCGTGAGGTTTGTAGGGTTGTTAATACTTGCTGCGCCTGATCAGGATCTTCGGGGCGGGCCAGGAATGCTCGCCGCAGTGCCGCCCGTGTGATTCGCCCGGCAATGTAGGCGTCGTACAGGGCTTCTCCCGGCTCGCTGCCATTCTCTGTTCCAACTGCCGGACACAACAGTCTCGATCCGAAACCCGCCAGTGCGTTCTCTACTTGCTGATTGAATGAGCCGGATTGTATTTTCATGCCCCGGCACGCGTGATGCAGAAAACGGGTTGATTCCTCTGCCGCCCGTGCCATCTGAAATTCCCGAATGAAGAAGGTGTTGGTCGCCGGAACATAAACGCAGCCGCGCTCTTCGAGTGTCGCGCGAGCGTCTTCGTCCGCTACGGAGGCGGTGTCTGACACCGATACTACCTCCGGCAGCGAATCTGCCAAAAACTTCGGCTGGGTTCCATTGCGCGGCGAGTCCAGCCGGAATCCAAGACTTTTCGCCAGCGAAAAAATCAGGTTGTAAACCGCGGGAGCAAAATCCGGCAAATCGTCGGCCGCACCGTTCCATTTTTCGATGCATAACCGGTAGCTTTCGTATTTTTCCAGCGGACTGGAATTGAAGACGCAAACCGCATCGTCACCCATGCTGACTGCCGTCGCCTGTTCTTCCACCGCCTGCCAGTAGAGCGAGTCCACGTTCTGCAAAATGGTCAGAATGCGCGCTTCAGGCAAAACCTCTTTCAAGACGCGCGGCAGATGCTGCGGCGCCATGTGCGACTCTCCAAACAGCACGACCACAGCCGCATTTGGATGTTTCTCGCGCATTTCGCAAATCTTCACCGCTGCGTGGCGGTCGCGTGACCCGATGCGGCGCAAATCATCGCGCGGCATGCAATCAAGTCCGTAAATGCCCTCGCCGTGATCGCGGGCCGCAATCAGCACCTCGTAACAAGGATTCCAGTCGTATCCCCATTCCCGGTCGAAGCGCAGCCGTTGACGCAGCTCTTCCTCGCCAATTTCGCGCCTCCACCACGCATCCACGATTCGCTGGTCGCGCGATAGTACCGCTTCCAGGCCCACGGCGACGGGGCGCGTTCTTGCCAATTGTTCAACCATCTGCGCCGCAAATCCTTGAGACGCCGGCAGCGCATGGTAATCGCCGATCAGCAGGATGTCCGCCGCAGCGATCTTGGAATTGAGTTGCTCGGCATTCAAAACTGCATCGCATCGCCGGAAAGCCTGCGAAAATTCCCGCAGATATTTGCGTCCTCGGGCTGAGTCACGAGGTCCGATTTCACGCCGCACTGCCGCCAGGGCGTGCATCTGCGCCGCTGTTCGCCGCGTTTCCGGATTGCTGGTCGTCTTCATCCCGGCCTCGCCTTGACTCTCCGCGCCCGGCTCCCTATGCTCAGAACTCCTGCATGACCATTCCGCCGCAAAACCTGACCGTCGCCACCACCGGCGCCAGCGGCTCGCTCTTCCTCCGCCAGCTGCTGCTCGCTGTCGAACGCGACAAGCGAGTCAAGACCGTCAACTTCGTCGCGTCCGACGCCGGTCTGCGCGTCATTGCCGAAGAACTCGGACTTCGTGGCCGCAGCAATCTGGTCGGCCAGATCCTCGGGCGCAAGTCCGGCAAAATTCACCTGCAATCCGACGCGGATATCGGCGCCAACGTTGCCAGCGGGTCTTATCCCTCTGACGGAATGATCGTCATCCCATGCAGCGTGGGAACGCTCGCCCGCATCGCCAACGGCATCGCCTCGCACCTGATCGAGCGCGCCGCCGACGTTTGCCTGAAGGAAAAACGTCAGCTCGTGCTCTGCGTTCGGGAAACGCCGCTCAATAAAATTCACATCCGCAACATGTACCGCGCTGCCGACGCGGGGGCGACCATCTTCCCCCTGATTCCCGCGTACTACTTCCGCCCCGCCACCCTCGACCAGATGGCCCACGAATTCGCCTGCCGCATCCTGGCCCACATCGGCTTGCCTCAGGCGGATGCCTATCGCTGGAAAGGGTAGTAAGCGCCGACTCCGGGGCAGACTTCAGTCTAGGAGCGCAGAAGTCCAAGCCACAGATTCCGGTCGGACATGTACTGGTGCGGCACCGGTGCCAACACAGTCGGAAGGCGAAGGCGACGGAGCGGTCGTATCATTGAAACCAAGAGCCAACAGCCAAGAACCAAGAGCCGAGTGTCAAAGTCCTTCGCCATCTCGATCGTGCGCACTCTGCGCGACCGCGGCCACCAGGCCTATCTCGTCGGCGGATGCGTGCGCGATCTGCTGCTGGGCCGGGAGCCTGCCGACTATGATGTCGCCACCGACGCCCTGCCGGACGAAGTCATGCGCATTTTTCCGGAGACCTACGCCGTCGGAGCGCAGTTCGGGGTGGTTCTCGTTCCGGTTCCCGAACTCCCAAATAACTCTGTCATCCCGAGCGAAGCCAGAGTTTCGCAAAGCGAAGGTCTGGAGCAGTCGAGGGATCTTGTGTTCGCCGGCAGCGCCACGAAGTCTCGCACACGTCGAGGTCGCCACCTTCCGGTCCGACATTGGCTATAGCGACGGCCGCCATCCCGACCAGGTGCGCTTTACCCGCGATGCTCGCGAGGACGTGCAGCGCCGTGACTTTACTATCAACGGCCTACTGCTCGACCCGGTGACGAACGAAGTCCTGGATTATGTCGGCGGCCAGCGGGATCTTGAAGGTAAGATCATCCGCGCCATCGGCGATCCGGCGTTGCGTTTCACCGAAGACAAGCTGCGGATGTTGCGCAGCTGTGCGTTTCGCCGCGCGCTTCGAATACGCGATTGAGCCGGGGACCCTGAAGGCAATTCAGCATCAAGCCACCGAGATCCATCAGGTCTCACGCGAGCGCGTGCGCGATGAACTTACCAAGATGTTGATCGAAGGCCACGCCCGCCGCGCGTTCGAATTGCTCGATGTAGCCAAACTGTTGAAAGAAGTGCTTCCCGAAATCGAGGCCATGAAAGGAGTAGAACAGCCGCCCGAGTTCCATCCCGAGGGAGATGTGTTCACCCACACCATGCTATTGCTGGAAAACCTGCCGCAACCATGCCCGCCAACGCTGGCCTGGGGAGGCCTTTTGCACGATGTCGGCAAGCCGCCTACGTTTCGTCGCGCCCCCGACCGCATCCGGTTCGACTCGCACGTTGACGTTGGAGTGAAAATGGCCGAGGCCATCTGTCGCCGGCTGCGCTTTTCCAATGACGAAACCGAGCAGATCGTCGCGCTGGTGGACAATCACATGCGCTTCGGGGATGTCGAAAAGATGAAGGCCTCGACTTTCAAGCGGTTTGTCCGCCTGCCGCGGTTCGAAGAACATCTGGAACTGCATCGCCTCGACTGCAAAGCCAGCTACCGCAAAACGAGTAATTACGATTACACGCGGCAGAAAATGGCCGAGCTAACTCCGGCGGCCATTCGCCCCGCACCGCTGGTCACAGGCGACGACCTTGCCGCCGCCGGGTATGCTCCAGGCCCGCGGTTCAAGGAGATTCTCATCGCGGTTGAAGATGCGCAGCTCGAAGGCAATCTGCTGTCGAAAGAGCAGGCCATGGGCTTCGTGCAGGGTAAGTTCCCTCGAAACGGAGGGCCCTGATCTCAGCGGCAGCGGCTCGGAACCCGATCTGTGGAAAATTCTTGTCAAGCCCCCTCGTGCCCCAATTTTTAATCAACTCCAACAAACCAAACCAAATATAAAGTTGAAAATCGTGGCACAATTTCCTTCTGGAATTGCTATTCTGAAAATAGAGGGACAAAAGGCCTGCGTCCCGGCCCTGCCTCCGTTGGCGCTCGCGGAATGCTAAAATCAAAAACTTCCATGGAACAGATCGCACCAGCCTTGGAAAAAGTTGTCCTCAACAGCCTGCGCCATGCTCCAGCGGGCGATGCGCCGCTGCTGGCCTGGCCGCTGGCCTGCGGATCGGGGGTGGCGGAGCGTACGCGGGCGGTCGAATTTTCAAAGGGTGTTCTTCTGGTGGAAGTCTCCGACGCCGGATGGCGCGCCGAGTTGCAGCATCTTGCGCCGCGGTACGTGGCGATTCTCAACCGCTACAAGGTTGGGACCGTGAGTCGAATTCACTTTGTGGTCCGCAAGGAAGATGGCGGCGCTGAGCAGTGAGCGGCGAGCGAGCCAGGTTTTGATGTAACTAGCAACTAACCACTAGCCACTGACTTATGAAAGTTACCGACAAGGACGTTACCTACGTCGCCGACCTCGCCAACCTGGAGTTGAGCGATGACGAGCGCGCTCGGATGGTGCGCGACTTGAACTCAATTCTTGGCCACGTGGATACGCTCAGCGCGCTGGACACAAAGGACGTTCCGCCGATGGCGCAGGTTTCTGATCGCTACGGATTGGACGAATCCAAGCTGGGGAATCACTTCGCCTACGCCAGCCGCGAAGATATTCTCGAAGGCTTGCGGAAGTCGCTGCCGCACGATGTGGCATTGGCGAATGCGCCGGATGCAGATAAGGTGTTCTTCAAAGTTCCGAAAGTGATTGAAAGATAGTTCGGATGCTTTTGAGTTGGCCAACGACCAACGACCGACGACCGAGGACCAACGACGTTTTAATGAACCTGACCGGCCTCACGATCGACTCCGCCCGCTCCGCTGTTCAAGAGCGGAAAACCAGCGCCGCCGCGCTGGCTGAGGCCTTCTACGCAAAAATCGAGAGCGATGATCCGAAGATTGGCGCATATCTCACGCTCTCGAAGGAGCGCGCTTTGGCGAAGGCGGCCGAGGTTGATGGCCTCGCCGCAAAAGGCGATAAACTGCCGCCGCTGGCTGGTGTGCCGGTCGGAATCAAAGATGTGATGGTCACGAAAGGTGTTCGCACCACTGCCGGATCGAAGATTCTTGGCAGCTACATCCCGCCGTACGATTGCACAGCCGTCGCCCGGCTGGAAGCTGCGGGCGCGGTCGTGCTGGGCAAGCTGAATTGCGATGAGTTTGCCATGGGGTCGTCGAACGAGAATTCGGCATTCAAGCCGGTGCACAATCCGCGCGATTTGAGCCGCGTGCCGGGTGGATCGTCTGGCGGTTCGGCAGCATCGGTTGCCGCAGACATGGCTGTGATTGCGCTCGGGTCGGACACGGGCGGATCGATTCGTCAGCCCGCTTCTTTTTGCGGAGTAGTGGGGCTAAAGCCGACCTACGGCCGGGTATCACGTTACGGATTGATTGCGTTCGCGTCGTCACTCGATCACATCGGCCCGCTGACCAAGACTGTGAAGGACGCCGCCATCGTGCTGCGCACCATCGCCGGCCGCGATCCGATGGATTCAACTTCTGCTGAGTTGCCGGTTCCGGACTACGTTGCCGAACTCGACAAGCCGGTCAAGGGCATGAGGATCGGAGTCGCGAAAGAATATCTCGGCGAAGGACTCGACAGTGAAGTGCGCAGCGCGATCGAGGCCGCGATCCAGAAGCTGGCGGGCCTCGGATGCGAAATTGTCGAAGTCTCGCTGCCGCATACGAAATACGCGATCCCGGCGTATTACCTGGTCGCAACCGCTGAGGCATCAGCGAACCTGGCGCGTTTTGATGGCGTGCGTTACGGATATCGCGCCGACAACGTTCGCTCGCTCTCCGACATGTATCGCCGGAGCCGCAACCAGGGATTCGGGACCGAAGTGAAGCGCCGCATCATGCTGGGAACGTACGCGCTGAGCGCCGGATACTACGACGCTTATTATTTGAAGGCGCAGCGCGTGCGCACGCTTCTAACTCGCGACTTTGAAGAAGCGTTCAAGAAAGTTGACGCAATCGTGGGGCCGACGTGTCCGACGGCGGCGTTCAAGCTCGGCGAAAAAGTGGACGATCCTCTGGCCATGTACCTCGCCGACATTTACACCGTGACCGCAAATCTGGCCGGCATTCCGGGGATATCCATTCCAGTCGGCCAAACGAAAGAGAACCTACCGATCGGCATGCAGATTTTTGGCAAGCACTTTGCCGAGGCGACGATTCTGCGCTTCGCGCACGCCTACGAAACCGCCGCGTAACTGATCGCGCTTTACCCCAAAACAGATAGCAGATTGTTCGAGAGCGAGAGTGCCCCGCATTCGCGAGGGAATCTCTGTGCTCGTTCACCGACCAACATCGCTTTTCCGGAGAAACCATGAATCCTCATTCCAAACCGAGAACCATCCTTGCCCTCGTGCTCGCGATCACCATCGCGGCCACGGGGTGCAGCGCGCAGTGGATCAACCTTGCCTTGCAGGACCTTCCCGTTCTCACACAGATGGCGCTCAACATCGCTACCTTGGTCGGCACGTTAGCTTCGGGACAGCAAGCCAGCGCCGCCGATACTGCTGTCATTCAAAACATTTCAGCGCAAGCCAGCCGTGACTTGAATCTGCTGCAGAGCCTCTACGCTGAATACAAAAGCAATCCCAATGGGATCACGCTGCAGAAAATCCAAAATGTGATTTCCGATCTCAATCAGAATCTGCCAGCCCTGTTGCAGTCCGCGCACATTGGAAATCCAGTGTTATCGGCGCGGATCACAGCCGCGGTGAATCTGATTCTCACCACTGTCAACAGTTTTGCCGCGTTGATGCCGCAGCCTGCACCGGCAACTGCGCAAAAAGCCCGAGCTGCCTCGCCGCCCCCCAGCGCCAAACAGTTAAGAAGCCAGTGGAATCAACAGGTCTGCGCACCCACCGGAAACCCCGTGCTGGATGCGGCCTTTGCGCAGTCGGTAATGCGCTAAACACTCACCGTCGACCGTTCGTTGCCGGTCGTTCGTTATTGTCGCTCGTTGTTGGCCGTTCGCTGTTGGTCGTTGACCCGCGCTCCCCCTCAGCCACCCGCCCTTTGGCTCAAGTACGCGACGAGCGCCGCGAAGGGATCCCCATCCCGGTCAACGATCAACAACGAACGGCCAACGACATTTCACTAATCAAGAGCCAAGAGCCAAAGCCAAGAACCAGGAACCAGGAGCTGAGAGCCGATTCCATGCCCCTTCCCGTCATTGCCATCACCAATGCCTCGACCTGCTTGACCGACGCGCAGGTGGAGGCCGTGCTGCCTGCTTTGCAAAAGCAGGTCAGCGACGATTTCAAAGCCTATTGGGAGCAGGATTGCACCCTGATGTTCTTGCCCAAAGACCAGCCGCTTACTGGCGGATGGTGGCAGATCGTCATCGCGGACAATCCCGACCAGGCCGGAGCGCTGGGATATCACGAGATGACCAGCCAGGGCACGCCACTGGGAAAAGTCTTCGCCAAGCTCGATCTGCAGAGTGGTGCGTCGTGGACCGTGACTCTGAGTCACGAACTGCTCGAGATGCTGGCCGACCCGTGGGTCAACTGGTGCGCCACAGGCAGCGATAGCAGAATCTATGCGCTCGAAGTCTGCGACGCCGTCGAAGCCGACGAACTGGGCTACACCATCGATGGCGTCCTGGTCTCGGATTTCATTACGCCGGCGTGGTACGAGCCCACATGTGCTGACCGGTTGGATTTCAAACAACACGTCAATAAAGAGCTGGAACTCGTGCTTGGAGGCTACATTTCAGTGTTTGATCCGACCGGCGGGTGGACTCAGATTAACGCCCGGGGAGAAGGTGGTCCGCGGATCGCTCCCGGCAGTCGCCGGCAAAGAAGAAAGCTGATTCGTCCGGCGTGGAGGAAGAGCGAGCGCTAGTCGGAACTTACTTACGTCTCCAGCGCACGCCGTCTTTCGTCTGCTCAATCAGAATTCCGGCGGCGGAGAGTTCGGCGCGAATAGCGTCAGACACCGCAAAGTTTCTCGACTTGCGGGCTGCCTCCATTTGCGCAATTTTCTGATTGATCTGCTGGTCCGAGAGCGCGGCTGAACTTACGATCTCCAGCAACTCAGGGCTGATGTCCTTTTCTCGGCCTTCCGCCTTGGCCCACTCGACGACCGCCTGCATCTTCGCGGCGTCATCGTCGCCAAGCACAGAAAAAATCTCGTCGAACTGAGTCAGCACGGCGAGTAGTGGCGGCGCGTCGTCTTGTTTGAGCTCACCCGAATCCATGGCAGCGTTTGCCGCCCGCACCATGTCGAAGACCGCAGCTTGCGCCTGCGCGGTATTCAAGTCGTCGTCGAGGGCTTCTTTCATGCGAGTTCGCGAATCGTCCGCCAACTTCTGCATGGCAGGATTCGATCCCGCCGCAAAGTTTCCTTTCTGCAGCCGCTGCTGAAAATTGCGCAGCCGCTCCACAGACGCGGCGGCCTGCTGCAATCCCTGGAAAGTAAAGTTCAACTGGTTGCGATACGGCACTGACGCCAGCAGATATCGAATAGACGAAGGCTTGTGTCCTTTCAAGACCAGGTCGCGCAGGGTATAGAAGTTGCCCACGCTCTTCGACATCTTCTGGTCTTCGACCAGAAGGAACCGCGCATGAAACCAGAAGTGCGCGAAAGGCTTGCCGGTGGCGGATTCCGACTGGGCGATTTCGTTTTCGTGATGAGGAAAAATCAGGTCCTCGCCGCCCGCATGTAAATCGAAACTCTCTCCCAGTTCCTGCATCGACATCACTGAGCACTCAATGTGCCACCCTGGGCGCCCGGGGCCGATGCTGCTCTCCCAAAACGCCTCTCCCGGTTTCGGCGCCTTCCACAGAGCAAAATCCCGTGCACTGTCCTTTTCATATTCGTCCACATCCACGCGCGCGCCGTCTTCCATTCCGGCGAAATCTTTTTTTGACAGCTTGCCGTAGCGTGGGAACTTCGCTATGTGGAAATAGTAGGATCCGTCGTCCGTCTTATAGGCAAAACCCATCTGCACCAGCTTGGCGATGAACTCCGCCATCTGCGGAATATTTTCCGTGGCCCTGACGATCTGCGGTTCTTCAATGTTCAGGGTGGCCGCGTCTTCTAAGAACGCCTTCTGGTATTTCGCGGTGTACTGCTGCACCGACACGCCCGCCTGTGCAGCGTTGCGGATGATTTTGTCGTCCACGTCGGTAATGTTCATCACGTGACGGATTTTGTATCCGCTCTGGCGAAAGTAGCGGCGAAGAAGGTCCACGGCGACGAAAGTGCGGAAGTTCCCGATGTGGCCGTAGTCATAGACGGTCGGCCCGCAGGCGTACATGCGGACTTCGTCATCCACGAGCGGCCGGAATTCTTCAACTTTGCCGGAAAGAGTATTGAACAGGCGCAGAGCCATAGGTTGAAAAGAACTTCAATTCTAGGGGGACGGAAGAAAGAGGGTCAAATCCGACACCCGCAGGTATCGCAATGTGACACTCGCGAAAGTATCACAACGGGCACGGCGCACGCGGTGGCCGCTGCCTAGACTGCTGACGGCGGTAAACGGAGGCAGGGATGAGCGAGATACGAGTGGTGATGGCAATTTTCGCAATTCTGTCATTGGCGCCGGGAGCCTGTGCCAAAAGCAAACACGACTGGCAACAGGTGGAGAAACTGAAGTCGGGGACGCCGATTCTGATCGCGCTCTGGAATGGGCGGCTCGTCAACGGAACCGTGGATGCGGTGGGGCCGGCGTCGCTGCGGATTGACACAGCCGATCCTGAGGTAGGGGTCGGGTCGCTGGAGGAATTTCGACAGCCGGACGTTCGCAAAATTGTCCGCGTTCACCGGACGAACTTACCCGATGCTAACCGCTGGATGCTTATCGGAACCTTGGCGGGTGCCGGAATAGGGTTTACTTCTGGCGCAATCTACGACGCCACCCATCACGAAAACTATCATTGGCTCGCTGGCGGCTTCGGCGGCGCGGTATTCGGATTCCTCGGCTCTTGCGCGATTCTTGCGGGAGTCGGCGCCGTCGATTTGTTTCATCATCACGACAAGCTGGTGTACGCGGACCCGCGCTCCACTGACATGCGAGCGAATTGAAGTTAAAGGCATCTCAGATGGAAGAAGAAGGTGCAGCGTGGCCGGCGGCCCGCAGGCGAATCCCGACCAGATAGACGTAATGCAGGGCCGAGACAATGGTGAAAGCAAAAGTCGCCCTCAGAAAGGTCTTTTCCCCCACCGAGACCCACTTGACGTGGTCGACCTGGTAGAACATCACGAAGAAGACGGCTGCGAGTTGGGCGAAGGTGTTGGCTTTGCCAAAAATGCTGGGGCGAAAATCGCGCAACCCAACGATGGTATAAAGTAGCCCGCTGATCAGCACGATGCAGACATCGCGACTGAAAACCATCACTGTGTACTTCCAGGGAATCTTGCCAAGGATCGAAAGCACCATAAAGACGGTGCTGAGCAGCATCTTGTCGGCAATGGGGTCGAGGTACTGACCGAGGAGGGTCTGCTGATGCAGCAGGCGGGCAAGCAGTCCGTCCAGGCCGTCGCTCAAGCCGGCAAGCACAAATAGGAGGAGGGCCCAGCCGTAGCGACCCTCGAACATTTCGATGATGATGAATGGCAGAAATGCCAGGCGTACCAGGGTGAGTTGGTTGGGCGCGGTGAGAATCTGAGAGAACTTGAGCGCCGCAGTCCGCGAAGGGTTTTCTGGATTCGTGCTGGAATTCACGGTACGATTGTCGCCGCCGCGAAGACGGTTTGCAACCGAGTCCATGGCGCGGCTTCGGGACGTCGTACCGGGGCTTTCGGGGACAGCGTTCAGGTGCACGGTTTACAAGGAGAAGAACCCGCCCGTAAAATGAATGTGCTGCTATTTACAGGCGCGTAGCTCAGTTGGTTAGAGCGCTACCTTGACACGGTAGAGGTCAGGAGTTCGAGTCTCCTCGTGCCTACCATTTCCTTCAACGACTTACCGGTGATTGGTTTCTGAAACATCTGTCCAAATCTGTCCAATCGGTTTTAGCGCCCCTCAAAAGCTGCGTTCATAGCTGTACGTTTCGGAAGGATCATGCTTGCTACGCGGCTCTGCGCCTGCCGTTTAGCCGGCGAAAGGGCCTGGGTGTAGATGTCCATCGTGATCTTGCTGTTGGCATGACGCAACAGCTCCTGCACGACTTTTATATCTTCACCGTTGGCACGCAGCAGGGTTGAAAAGGTGTGACGGAAGGTGTGCCACCCGACACGCTTGGTGATACCAGCACGTTGAGCAGCAGGCTGAAGATATCGCTTCAGGACCATGTCAGGCCAGAGCGGATGAGTGCCTTTCTTCCGCAGACTGGCGAAAACCCAATCCGTTGGCTTGCTGAAAGGCGCGCTCTGTTTCCACAGCCACAGGTCTTCTGCGACCGATGGTTCCAGGGGAACCGGCTTGCGTGATGCCTCGGTTTTGCATTTGCCTACGACCTTACCCACAACCGACCGTGTGATGCTGATCTGAAGCTCCTCGAAATCAACATCACTCCACTTGAGACCGATCAACTCGCTCCTGCGAAGGCCCGTAGTAGCATCGAGTACGACCAACGTCCGCTCACGAAGAGGAAGGTCCTGAAGCAAAGCCTGGAATTCAGAAACGTCGAGCACGTCTGGGATGTGCTCCCGTTTCGCGCTCTGCCGTACTCTGGTAATCGGATTCGCGTGCTGCGAGAGCCATTCGTAACGAATCGCGTGATTGAACAGGGCATGCATGATGTTTCTGACCTTGGCTTTGTATCCCCGCGCCATCTTCTTGCCGTCTTCGAGAGTCAGCTTGCGCAACCACTCTTCAACGGCAACGGTGCGAACACCGTCAATCCGCAGACCTCCCCAGCGCGGCTTAACCCATCGCTCAAGAACGATGCGGTAGATGCGCTTGGTGGAATGAGCCTTTTCATACTCGGCCTGTTCCGTGGATTCAAGGTTGAGTTCCTTCTCTTCGTAGTGGGTGATGAGGTCCGCAACAGATACGGGCTTCGACGAAATCTTGGGGACCTCGATGTTGATGTTTAAGCGTAGCGCGGCAGCAGCCGCCTGCGCTGCTGACTCGGTTGGATACTGCTCAACAGTGCCGACCACGCAGTATTGGCGCTTGCGCCTCCCGCGAGCATCTTCTTCGTACCAGCGGAAAATCCAAGCGTCCGGCCCCTTCTTGCGCGGTTCGCGCTGAAGGCTGCCTTGTTGAAAACGTGTCCGTCCAAACATTTATTTCCTCCGAGTTTGAACGGCACGGATGGCATAGTCCTATTTAACCTGATCCATGCCGTAAAACAAGAGGCTTAAGCGAATTTAGCTCGCTATTTGTTTCACCCACTCATCGAGCGCCGACGCGCGAAAGCGCCAGAGCTTGCCGATTTGGATTGCAGCCACTTCGCCTTGGCGCGCAAGTTTCTGCAGAGTCTTAGGGTGGATCTTCAAGAGTGCGGCGGCTTGCTCGCTGTCGAGCAGTGGTTCGAACTCGAAGCTGGAGGAACCAACGCTCGTTACGGGTTTGTGCTTTAGGTCCGACATGTGTCCTCCGGATTCTGTCTAAGCCAGAACTTGAACTGGCTGTCGCGTTTGAATACGGGCTGGGCCTGGGCGACGACATGGGTGACATCGGCGGTTCCGACGAACTCAGCGGAGCGCTTCATGGTCCGAGTCATCTCCTCGATACGGATGAAGAGCTTCCGCATTGCGATTTGTGGTTCAGGCGGTTTCAGTTGGGGCATGGAAGTTCCTTTCCCGTCGACGCAAGCGCTCGACAACCAGTCTCGGAACAGTTGCGCGCACAATCTTGAATTCTCGTACGCGGCAAGATAGCGAAGGCGCGAGCGGAGCGCGCGCATCCGTGGCCGGGCGTGACCCCCGAAGCCCCGAAGGGGATTTGGCCCGCAAACAGGCGGGCAAAATGGGGTCGCGCCCGGCCATGAAACGGTTTTTGCCGCGTACAGTTTTTGTCCGGGTTCAATGGTGTGTTCCTTTGTCTACAAGTGCTTAGCTTTCCCCTCAGCAGAACGGGATGCAGAACGAGGTACAGAACGATCCTCGGAGATTCCCGTTCTGCGATCCATACCGGATTCGCTCCCCAAAATGTCGTAGTCTCGGGGCAAGAGATGGGTGCGGAACCTCCACTTCGGTACCGTCTGGTGCGCTCCCAAGAGTGCCTCCAAGGCCTGCTCCTCTGTCCCTCCTGTGGCCCATTTCCGGTAGACCGATTCCGAGAATTCATCACGGTAGCGCTGGTAGCCGTAACGTAAAAGGTCGCGGTCTGTACGGGTCAGAAGGCTGTGTTTCTTCTCGTCCCAGAGGCGCCGGACCCGGAAATAGCGGACGATGGATCGGACATTGGCCGCGCTGTTTTCCTCGAAAGTGCTCCGAAAGAACTGTTCTGCCCGGTGGAATTTCACCGGGCTTGGGGCGGCATAGACGAACTGAAAACCGGGTAACTGACGCAAGAAATGTTCGTAGCTGCGAAGGTGCGTGATGTAGTGGGAGAGGCCCCGGCGTGCGGAATCGCAATATACAAAGGTGGCTATCAGCTTTCCACGCGGACAGTCGGATTCGGCAGAAAAACAGACTGGGAACCGGTCCACAAAGCATCTTTTGGTTATGGAGTTCGAGTCGATTCCCTTGTAGACCCGGCCTGGAATCAGCGCTACCGGCACGCCGAGTTCGCGGAAGTAGGCAAGTTTCTCCGCTTCGGTTTCGAGATATTCCAGGGCAGGATGGGCCAGAACGAAGTCCAGAATCAGGAGCCGGGTTTGGATCAGTTCACTCGAAAGGCGGCGGCGATTGCGCAAGTTATCGCGGTCGAGAGCGCCGTAGACTTTTCGTGAGTAGAGGTTGAAAACAGATGTACGGTATCCACAAGTGGCAGCCCGAACGTGGCCCAGCTGGATACTTTTGCCGGTGAATTGGTGGACGTTCCAGCCCTTCGTGGTCCCCGTGTAATAAAGAAACTGGCGGAGAGTGAAGTAGCCCGAGTGTGTGGCGACGAGGTAGAGAAAGCGGGACTCCTGCTCGTTGTAACCGAGATCAATGAGGGTTTCGATATGTTCTGGATGGGTCATAGGACAGAATGTCCAACATGATTTCGGGATCAGACATGGCGGGGCCGAGTCGCGCTGCATCCGCGGGAAGCGTGCATAGCGAATCCGGTCTGGGCCTTGGAAGCCAGGGCCTTCGCATGGTAGTCGCCGGTAACCAACTCCAAGATCGGCTTCCCCAACTCTTAGAAAACAGTCTGCCGATCGTGAACTGAAGGTCGCATTGCCCGACCTTCAGCTCGAATATGAAGGCCACGATCATTGCTCGCCAACAGGCCGCTCTCAGCGGCTTACAGCGCCCCTCGATAAGACAGAGTACCAGCGGAGGTCAAAACCTCAATTTAAAATTGGGCAATCCACATGTATTGGAGCGGCAACGCATCGTTTGGGGCAGCTTGAAGAACCGTCGGGGTGTGTGGGCGGGACGGGAAAAAGCACGCAGTGGGGTGCTTTCCGCTTTATTTCATGATTTTGGGTCAGGCGGCCGCCGCGCCCTCCTCGGGGGCAAGGCCCCCGAGGATGACAGCAGCCGTGCGTTGGACGACTTCCAGGCTCTCTTGCAGGAGTTTAGCGTCTCCGTGCCAGAGCTGGATATAGTCAGCGGAAGCGGTTCCGGTTTGCAGTCCGACGGACTGGCAGACGACGAAAGCCACGGCCTCGGCTTCGGTCTCACGCACCTGTTTCGTGGTCAGAGTGCGGCGTTCACCGCGATGCAGCATCTCGTGTGCGATCTCATGCACGAGGGTGGAAAACTCCTCAGCAGGCTGCATCCCTGAGAGCAAGGTAATCCTCCCGCCGAAGGACAAGCCCTTGGCAGGCGCGATGCGTTCCGAGTAGTTCAAGGTAATTTTCTGGCTCTCGACGAACCTGACGAGGCGTTCGCGGTAGCCGCTCACGTCGCCCTGGACTTCGGTCAGTGCGGGGAGGTCTTTCCCCTCCGTCTGGGTGACATCGAACACGTACACTGCACGAAAACCATAAAGCTGTGGTTCTGCCTTGCGGTCATCGGCTGCATTCTGGGTCTCGAACTGGGTGGCGATCTCCTCAGTGCGCTGCATCTTGCGGCCAATCATCGGGGCAAGAATCATGATGCCTTTTTCTCCGCGTTTGACGAAGCGGCCAAGCGAGTTCCAGGTGCGAATGCCAGCCACGTTGGTCGCCTGCGGCTTCTGCCGTGCGATGAGCATGATGTTGCCGAAAGAATAGTTGTGGAATCGTGCCATGGCGCTGAGGTACTGCGTCAACACGTCACTCTGTCCTGACTCCAGTGCTGCCACTAGATAGCTGACTGCCTCGTTGGTTTTGTTCTTGATTTCTTCTAATTTCATGATTTTTCCTTTTCCGCCGGTGTCGGCTTGTTTTTTCTTTCAATAGAGCGGCAGCGAGAAAAAACAGGGCGATACCGGTGAAAAGGAGAGAACGGAGTCGGAGGGAGGGTAGCAGGGCGTGAGGGAAAGCGCGGTGAGTGCCAAAGTGCGGTTGGGTTTAGTTTGGCGGGAGACCGGCGCAGTCCGAAATGCCCGTCCGAGCCGCGGCCAAGCGGCGTTCACCCGGAAGAGGCGCAGTGGAAGAAAGACGCGAAGCTACCTGGCTCTGATTGGATGTAGAGTTCCGTGGACGCTAGAAAGGGTTGGCGTTCTGGGGAGAGACTTTACTCATCGAGATTTCGGCCGACGCAGTCAATGAGTGTTAACGCCTGAGGTAATTATCCCTTGACATCACGTAGAAGAATATGCGATAGTAGTCTGTATGAACCGCAGACAGACAATTCCAAAGCACTTGCGTTATACGATCATGGATTTTAACCGCGAGTTCCCCGACGATGCTGCTTGCCTAGAGCACCTGAAAGAGCAACGCTTCCGCGGCGGCATTGCTCCCTGTGCCAAGTGCCAGCAGGAGCGCAAGCACTACCGCATTAACGGGCGTCCGGTCTATTCGTGTGACCACTGCGGGACTCAGATTTCTCCGATGGCCGGGACGATCTTCGAGCACAGCAGCACATCACTGCGGCTCTGGTACTACGCCATGTATCTGATGGCTTCTACCCGGTGCGGCATCTCAGCAAAGCAGATTCAGCGCGAAACAGGAGTGACCTACAAAACCGCTTGGCGCATGTTCCGTCAGATTCGCACGTTGCTTTCGGAAGATGTGCAACTGGAGGGAGAAGCGGTGGAGATGGATGAAACGTACATGGGCGGGAAACGCAAAGGTGGCAAGGGACGCCCGATGCGTGGCGATAGGGTTAAGACGCCAGTGGTTGGGATTGCAGAGCGCAAAGGGGGCCGCGTGTTTGCCCGCGCTACGTTCGATGTCACAAAGCAAACACTCCTCGGAATCGTTGAAGAAAAAGTGCTACCCAAGAGCACGATTTTTACCGATGAGTATCCGGCCTACGAAGGCATTGATCGCATGGAGCACGGCTACACTCATCGGCGCATCAATCATGCCTCAAAGGTTTACGTCATCGGAGATGTGCACACGAACACGATTGAGGGATTCTGGAGTCTAGTGAAACGCGGAATCGGTGGCGTGTACCATCAGGTGAGTAAAAAGTATTTGCAGAGTTACTTGGACGAATATTCGTGGAGATACAACAGGAGAGATCAGGGGAACTTACTGTTTACTTTGCTTTTGAAGCGCGTCGCTGATTGTGCGGCTGCGCCGCTCGTCTCAGTAAGTCGCGGAATGAAGCCTTTGCAAGAGGTTCCATTTTAGCCGCGACTTCTGCGGATGGTTTCAAAAATTGATTTGCAACGGGTCGTTCGCTGCTACCTTGCCGGGATGAGCGTATGCCCGCCATAACTTCCGCCAGTCTAGCACGGCGGAAGAGATGACGGAAGTGTGCCGCACTCAGATTTCGGCGGAAAACGCGTCCATAATGGCTCGAATGCCATTCGAGATTTGTTGCAACGATGGGACGACAGGCTGTGTTTTCCACTTACCAAACTCCCTGAACGCTATGTCAGGGGAGACTTGGTGATTCTTCTTGATTTCTCGTCCAACCATTCCGAGTTGGGACGGGGTCAGCGGATGACCTTGCGTATAACTGCTGGCGAGCATCACGACTTCAGTCGGAGTGCCAGCGGGGAAAACAATATTGGCCGAACCACCGACCATCAACAGAAGTTCCCGATGTTTATCGACACGATCCATTTCGTGAACGACGGCGAGCAGGTGATTACCAGCGTTAGCTCCATCGTTGAACGGCTGGAGATCGCGGATCATATCTCGGACTTGCGTGTTGGAAATGCCCTCTATGTTTCTCTCAATACGGGCGAGTTCGTCTTTCGTGGGAGGAACGGTTGCGATGATGGGAAATGCGACGTTATTGGGTTTGGCTCTAGCCTTTGCACTCGAAAAAATCCAGACGAGATGGTCAAGACAGGAGCGCAGGTGGTGAACGATCTCTCCGATCAAAACACTAAATCGCAAGGGGACATCGAGACTTCTGTGATAGTCAATTGCATCTTGCCAAGACTTATCGTTTGGCTGTGGGATGGTGGGGTATTTGCAATCCCGAAAGAACCCTTCGATTTCGGTTTTCAAGTTGACGATGTTCTCGTCGGCCCGTTTTAGTTTCTCGGCTATTCCAGCGAAGGGATGGGTTGGGTCGTCGTGCCATGCCATCCCAGAATTGTACTACGTGAACTCAAGGGATAATTACCACGCCTGATTACAACAGCTACACTCGCCCCTATGCAAAGCCCTACCGCGGTGAGCTTGTCCGTGCCGTCGTTCGTCGAACTTCTGATAGGTGTCCTTGCGATCTTTCGTGCGAATGCACCAGTTCTCCTGCCTCCCTTGATGTTGGTCGCATTTCTGTGCCTAGTCGTGGCAATCGGGATTGCGTCATACCGATACGAGCAGACAACAAGGAATGCTTGGAAGTGGTTGCTTTTTGCCGCTGCCCGCGCAAGTCCTTGCTTTCTTGTCCTTGGCAACTCAGCCCCTTCATCGAGCCGTCAATGAGTGATGAACGCCTGATTAAGTAAACTGGCGAACTCCGGTACACAATGGCTGCATCCTACGTTATTGAACCCGACGGCGTTTTCGCCTTTTGGGAAAACTCGGGACTATAAACCACGAAACTACAAAGCCTCCCACTTCCAGGGACGCTGCGCCAACAGGGTGTGTGGGCCCGGCGTCATGTTCCGTTTGGGGAATGATCTGATTGTCCCTTATGCTATAGGGTTGACGAAAACGGAAGCTGCAATGGGCATAATTGGCGGAAAAGTCGGATCTAGCCTACTGCGCGTACTCTGGCCGGGCCAGATAGACCACCTTGCTGGGACAGCCTACGCTAACAAGGATAAGGTAAAAGTAGTCCTTGGGCCGAATGTTTACGAGGAGCTCAGGGGTAAGGATGTTGTGGATTTTGGTTGCGGAGAGGGACTGGAGGCGATTCGCATCGCCCAGAACGGCGCTGCTCGCGTGATTGGCGTGGACATCCAGGAGAAGTTCCTGGCCATGGCCCGGGAGAATGCCAAGGCGGGCGGAGTGGCTGAGCGATGTGAGTTTGGTCTGTCAACGACCGAAAAATGCGATGTGGTCGTCTCGATCGATAGTTTTGAGCATTTCGACGACCCGGTGGCGACTCTCGGGATCATGGGCAACCTTCTGAAACCAGAAGGATATATTTGGGCTTCATTCGGGCCGACCTGGTATCACCCATACGGTGGCCATGTGTTTTCGCCATTTCCGTGGGCACACTTGATTTTTAGCGAACAAGCTCTGGTGCGGCGCCGCGCAGAAATCAAACACGACAGTGTGGCACGGTTTAACGAGATTCCGGACGGGCTGGGTCAGTTGAGTATCCGGCGATTTTTGAAGGTGGTAGAGCGATTCCGGATTCGAGGTTCTCGCTTTCGAGCCGGTTGCGATCCGGAGGCTCAAGCCTTTTGCGAACGTGCTTACACGTGAGTTTACGACGGCAATTGTGAGGTGCAAGCTGAGGCCGCGAAGACAGTCCTGACGGCGAGCGGGATGCAGTGATCGCGGTACAAGGTGTGGTTCCAGCCGCGTCTGTGGCAGTATTCCTTCAGTTCCGCACTCCTGAGCATCAGTGGTCTGTTCCTGAGTTCAAACCGTTACGTAAATTGCTGCTCTCTTCTTGTGCTCATGCCTTCTCCCGCACTCACTGGTGCTCCGTTGCAAAACTAATTAATCGTCCGATTGGCGAACACCGGCAGTTCTCTGATTGCATATCCGGCGAAGCTCTCCTAGTCCTCGAAGCTTTTTCCCGAATTGTAATCTTTCATCTCCTCTTTTCAGTAAGGCGGAAATCTTCAGATGAGTAACGCTAGGCATTAAGTAAAAATCAAGAAAACCGGTGTTTGCGGTGTTGCAAAAGCATAGCAGGGTTGTGAATCCTTGACGCTTAGCCGAAGGGCTTTGAAATTGCCAGCGCATGGCGCCCAGGAGCGTCCTCTCGGATAGACAAACAGCAATCGACATCTTGAGACCATTCGAGAAACTCAAAAGCTTAGGTCTTACCTTTCGGTCGTGACGAACTACCCGAAAGCCTGAACCCAGCAGCCGCCTGAGGCGTCGCACAACCTCAGTATGTAACTTACTCACCTGGTAACGGGTCCTCTCTCGAATTATCAAGGTCTTGGACTGACGATAGCCGATCAGTTCGTACAGCCGTCGTAAACTGCCGAATCTCTTGGTGTAATAGACGACAGACGGAATAGTACGGCATTCATTGATAAGTCTAGCGGAGAGTCGATGCTTCCTCGCAAGCAATGAGCGAAGCTTGAAAAGCAACTGTTCATCTGAGAAGTGGTGGGGAAAGAGTTCAAGCAGAACCCGCTGCGCCCTGTCGAATGTTTTGCGGTCAACGATTGGTTCAATTACGTTGGGCACTATCGTCCAACGTTCCCTCGGCACCGGCACGTTGCGCGTGTGCAACTTCTCTGTTCGGGTACCCCAAACCAGGGACCCCGTGTATTTTTCGTGGGCCAAAATCTTCAGTACAGATTGATTGTCCCAAAGAGATCCCCTCTTGGTTATCCCCTGCTCATTCAGCAGCTTTGCGATGTAGATCGAGCTTCTCCTCTCCTCGATGAATAGTCGGTATATCTCACGTACCCAAGCAACTTCCTCCGGCGGGCCGGGAATGATTCGAGTGCGGTCTTCCTTGATGTTTTTTCTTTCGCCGTCTCTGAGTACCTGTTTCGGTTCACCCGAAGCCGAACACAGCAACCGTTGCAGGCCATAGCCGGGCAAGGCTCCCGCCGAGAAGCCTCTCATCACCATAGACCTCTCCGCGTCAAAGACCTTTACAGAAAGTTCCCGGCTGTACTCGCTTGCCATCACTCGTTTGAGAGCTTTCATGATGACGTTCGGCATCGCGTTGTCGTTGGGGAACAACTCCGCACAGTAATGGATGGGATACCCGGCCTTTTTGCAGATGAATTCGTAGTAGGCCGCTTCGTCCGCGTCTTGAAATCGGCCCCACCGGCTAATGTCGAAAACCAGAATGGCCTGGAAAGATTTATCTCCGCGTGAGACATCGTTCAAGAGCCTCATTAGACCATCGCGCTCTTTCAATACGAGCCCACTTTTCCCGGCGTCGATATAGCTCCTGACTACCCTGAATCCCTTTTGATCAGCATAATGTCGATTGCCTGCTCCCTGATTGTCAATCGAATACCGCTGGTGTTCGGTGGACATTCTTATGTATTCAGCCACGGGAATACTGATTTCCTCCGGCATCTTACCCTCCACGGAATTGACTTGGTGTCACTGACCGCACCCACAGTCTCCTCGGACGGCGCTAGGGTCTTAATTGTTTCGAACTTTCCACTAAAGTTCGGGCCCAATTGCCGATAGCACATCCGAAGGAGCCCCGAATGCCCGAATCTCGAGTCCACGCCGCCCAATACCTACGCATGTCAACCGACCACCAACAATACTCGCTGGATAACCAAGGTGACGCAATTGCCCGGTTTGCAGCCGATCACGGCTTTGTAATCGTAAAAACCTATTCAGACGCCGCAAGAAGTGGCCTGCGGTTAAAGAACCGAGCCGGCCTCAAACAGCTCTTGAAGGAGGTTGTGGACGGACAGGTGGAGTTTCGCGCCATCCTGGTTTACGACGTGAGCAGATGGGGAAGGTTTCAGGATGCTGACGAGGCGGCCCACTACGAATATCTCTGCAAATCCTCCGGGGTCCCTGTTCACTATTGTGCGGAGATGTTCCCTAATGACAACAGCATGTCGGGGCTGATCCTGAAAGCTGTAAAACGAACAATGGCGGGTGAGTACAGCCGGGAGCTGTCCGTTAGAGTCAGGGCCGGATTGTTCAGGCTGGCGATGCTCGGCTACAAATTGGGTGGCACTCCTGTGTACGGGCTCCGCAGGCAATTGCTTGACGTACAGGGAAGGCCAAAACAAATTCTGGCTTATGGTGAACGCAAAAGCATCGTTAACGAACGTGTCATCCTTGTACCCGGTCCTCCGAACGAGATCGCCACGGTACGCCGCATCTTCCATGAATTCACCGATGAGAACCGCAACCCCAACACTATTACCGCTCGCCTAAACAGAGAGGGTATTCCGTTCCTTCGAGGTGAGAGTTGGAAGCCAAACACCGTGAGGAATATCCTCCAAGACACACACTACGTAGGCATACAGGTCTGGGGCCGATCAACGGAGTATCTCTCCGGCCCCAAGAAACAGGTACCATCGCATCGTTGGGCCATCTGCCCAACCAGGGCCTTCGCAGCAATCATTTCACAGGAGCTTTTCCTTCGCGCCCAACAAAGATCAGCCAATTACACATGCCGTCTCAGCGACAAGCAAGTCCTTGAGCGATTGAAGCAAGTCTTGAAGGTACACGGGCGACTCACAACTAAGCTGATCGAACAATCTGGCCTCTGTCCATCAGCAACAACCTTTCATCTGCGTTTCGGCGGAATGCTGAATGTGTACGAGCAACTCGGATACAACAGCCCAGAGCATCCCAATATCGCGAGCCGAACGCGATTGGCGATGATCCGCAGAGACCTCGTAAAGACTCTCATCACGCATTTCCCCGATCAACTCGAAGAAATTCGCCTCAGCCGTCGATTTCGATCAAGGTTGAGAGAGGTCAAGTCCGGTCTACTGATTTCCATTATGATTGCGCGATGCTGCCCCACTGTGAAAGGCGAAACCCGCTGGTTGCTGGACTACGGCGGTGTCTGTGAAGCAGAGCGCAATCGTGTCACCCTTGTTGCACTATTGGACGAGAGAAACACTGCCGTCAAGGAAGTTGTGATTTTCTCGAAAGCCGATTTTTCCGGCAGGCGCATTCATCTGCGGCGAGGGGACAATTGGCTTCAATCGGGTACACCAATGAAGAGAATCTCGGACTTCTTTGAAGTCCTCCGCCGTGTGCGTGGATCATCTTCGTAATTGCGCGACCTGCGAAGGCACTTCTGTCCGATTTTCGTAACAAGATCAGACTGGTTAACAGTCCATGCTCAAGAGTGTGTGATTGTCGGCAGGTGGAACGGTGTTGCTTATTCGGAACCACTTCTTCCAGGAAAGGTACAAATGCTTCAATCTCTCGTACCTGCAGCGCAGTACCTGCGAATGTCAACCGACCACCAACAATACTCAATGGACAACCAAGCGGACGCGATTTCCAGGTACGCGGCAGATCACGGCTTTGTGGTCGTCAAGACCTATTCCGATGCCGCGAGAAGTGGCTTGCGACTAAAGAATCGTGGTGGTCTCAAACAACTTCTGAAGGATGTTGTGGGCGGACAGTTAGAGTATCGTACCGTTCTGGTTTACGACGTGAGCAGATGGGGCAGATTTCAAGATGCCGATGAATCAGCACACTACGAATATCTCTGCAAATCTTCGGGTGTGCCGGTTCACTACTGCGCTGAGGTTTTTCCCAACGACAATACCATGCCCGGGCTAATCATGAAGGCAGTGAAACGGACGATGGCTGGGGAGTACAGCCGCGATCTCTCAGTAAGGGTGAGAGCTGGTTTGTTCAGACTGGCAACGCTGGGCTACAAGCTAGGCGGCTCTCCTGTTTATGGGCTCCGCAGACAATTGCTTGATCGGAGGGGAAAACCGAAGCAGCCACTGACTGATGGCGAGTACAAGAGCATTGCAAACGACCGTGTCATTCTCGTGCCAGGCCCCCCGGACGAGATTGCCACGGTGCGCCGGATCTTCCATGAATTCGCTGACGAAAATCGCAGCCCCAATGCGATCACTATACGGTTGAATCGAGACGGCATTCCGCACCTTCGAGGCGCAAGTTGGAGAGCCTGCACGGTTAGGAACATCCTTCAAGACACGCACTACTTGGGAATACAGGTCTGGGGGCGAACAGCAGCGTACCTCTCAGGTCCTGTGAAACGGGTGCCCTCAGAGCGCTGGGCAGTCTGCCGGAAAGCGTTTGAACCAATCATTTCTCAGGAGCTTTTTGTTCGCGCTCAACAGAAGTCTGCCAATTACACATGTCGACTTAGCAACGAGCAAATCCTTGAGCGCGTGGGGCAGGTTTTGAAGTCACAGGGGAAACTCACAACCACCTTGATCGGGCAGTCTGGGAGATGTCCGGCGCCGATGACACTTCAGCACCGTTTTGGGGGGCTCATGAACGTCTACGCCAAACTCGGATATAGCAGCCCTGAACGAACAACCGCTATCGCAAGTCGGACGCGGACAACCCTAATCCATCGGGAACTCGTCGGGACTATCTTGGCACAATTCCCTGATCAGCTCGAAGACAGCCGTCGCACTTTGCAGTTTCGGCCAAGACTAAGGGACGCCAGGTCCGGTCTGCTAATCGCCGTCATGATCGCGACATACTGCCCGACGAAGAAAGGGGAAGTCCGCTGGACATTGTATTGCGGGGGAATCACCGATGCGGAGCGCAACCGAATCACCATTGTCGCTTTGTTGAATGAAGCAAACACAGCGGTTAGGGAACTCAGGGTGTTTCCGAAGTTGGACTTTGCCGGTGGGCGCATTTTCCTGCGAGGAGAGAACGCTTGGCTTCAATCAGGTATACGACTGGAGAGCATCTCGGACTTGTTTAATGTTCTCGGTCGTGTGCCTGGGCCGTCCGTGTCTTCGTGCGACAGAGAATCCCAGAGGTTAGTTAGAGGATAGTCTGTTTCGGGGCTGGATCGGGAGCTATCGCTGACGTAGGATCGACACACTGCCGACATTCCGGCACAGCCCTGGAAATCAGGACTAGCAATGAAGAATTCCATTCGGAATTATCACCTTCACAAACCAACCTACCAGAGTACAATCGGCCCGTGCTGAAAATCCGCAAAGAGCTGAACGCAATCATCAGGTGGGATAAAGCAGAGTTTACGTGCGATACGCCTACCGAAGTTGCTGCCATCCACGCCCGCGCCGCTAGGAAATCGGAACTGCTTCAACAGGCCCGCGAGATCGCGCAAAAGAACTAGGCTGGTGGTTTTATGCTCGGTTGGTACGCTCGATCTCAAAGGCGGGTGGGGAGACCAAATGATCGAAGGAAACTGAGAAGGCATCGAAGAAACCGTTGCGCCCCAGAATTCCAGGGACGGACAATTTCTTCATGAAGCCAGCGGTCACTGGGGGGCGACAGTGGCGACTCGGCCGGAGAAAAACCTTGTCCAATGAAAAAACAAAAGAACCCACTTGACTCCGACCGGTCTTCTCATGGAAGGCGATTACACTCATTGACCGAGTGACACCGGGTTCCTGCGCGGCTTCCACCCGTCAAGGTGGGCGTCTCGATAGGCGCTTGCTAGGTTGTCCAGTCGCGGGGTTCTTAGGGCCTCCATTTTCACTGTCCCCAGCGGTGTCCCATAACTGCCAAATGAGGTCACTTTAGGTGAGTTTTCGCGTCGGAGTGCGACTCTAACTGATTGGGATTGCGTGGTGTCACTTCGGCAGAGAGAATTGCTAAACCGTTATACGGGCTAATACCTGTATCGAGGGTTCGAATCCCTCTCTCTACGCCACTCAGTCTGCACCGTGGAGAAGAACCGCGGATCCTGCGTTGAAATGCGCCAAGTGCTCGTATTCAGAATGACTGCCTCAAAAGCGGACTGGAGAGAATGGGCCGTGAGGAAAGGTGATCAGTTTACCGCGCCTTTTCTTTGGCCTGGCGATTTGGCAGGCCAATTCTAAGGCGGGCGTCTGGAAAATTAGTACCAAACCCTAATCCCGCATTCTCCGCCAGCGAGTCCGTCGATTTGCCCTTCCTCTGAAATTGATTCCTACTTTTCCTGTGAATCAAGGCTTCAATCGTGCGTTGCGTTTTTCCCTAGAGGCAAGCCAAGCATGAAGAAGCTGTCGGTCGGCGATGGACATGCGTTTGAAATCTGCACCGGCCAGATTGTGGCGCGACCACAACAGGCGAACCTCAGCCCTGAATGACCGCTCTGCGTTTGGAAGCGCCAAGTCAAAGGTTAAAAGGTCGCCGGCCGCGAGGTTCCGTCTCGATAATAGGCCCACTCCATGTTCGCTCACGTCGGTGATGGTTATCTGGAATAATTCACCGCGCCTGTTCGTGGCGAGGGTACGCTTCATGATTGCAAGCCGCGGATTCCGCCGCTCTTCCCGCACCATCCTGGAGTAGGCGGTCTTGAGGCCCTGCGCGGTAGATTCGCGGGTCAGAGGCTTGCGCATTACGAAATGAGCTCCCGCCCCCTTTGCCCTAAGGGCCAAGAACGGATCACCCACAACAGTTAGGACGGTCGGCTTGCGTTTCTTGTCGTCGCTCTTTAGAACTCCGTTCAGAAGTTTTGCCTCGCCTGGCGTTCCGGTACAGTCGCACACGACGAGATCGACATCGCGTTTCGCCAAGACCCCCAGCCCCTCTGCTGGAGTTCCGCAGGTCTGAACGTTGATTGAAAACCGCTCAAGGGCACTATTCATCAAGGAGACCACGTGTTTATCTTCCGATACCATCAAGCATTCGAATACCATGTCTGGTGTCATTCGATCTTCCTTCCGTACTCAGTGCAAACTTAGAATGGCCCGGGGGCATTCATTTGATCTCTAACATCCTGTCAATTCACCAACCGGGCACTAATTCACTCATTCGTTCATAGAGCCACGATTGCAATTGTTCCACCGTCTTTGTGGGAAGCTCCAGGAAGTGGATTCCGGTGCGCCCGTCCGCCTCGCTCCAGCAGACTTCTCCAGATAGATTCAGCGGTTCGGCCATTTTGGGGAGCTCGATACGTAGTCGAACTTGGGCCCCGGTTCTTAGCGACGTAGGCGAGTTAAGTGCGATTCCAGTTTCACTGATGTTGACTGAGTTGCCCAGGAATTCGGGGCCGTCCGAGGCAATGAATGTGCGGACCTCGATTGGAAAGCGATAGTCTCTTCTTCGTTCTCGAAACATCATCGGCCGAGCCGCGCGAAAAGTACGCTCGACCGCGATGTTAGAAAATGGACGCTGCAATACGAAGGTCGCATGCTCCCGGAAGGCCGTGGCCGTTTGGCTTTCATCATCAACAATCGCAAACGAAATGGCTCGCCGATTCGAGGTGAGTCCGGAAAGGTTTGCCAACAGCCGCACACCTTCGTTCCCAAGCTCGAAATCTACGATTAGGCCTTCAAACTTGGAGTGACATAGCTTTCTCATTGCGGAAGCTACGTCGCAGGCTGTTTCGACGTGCATGGAAAGCCGATGGGTTTGCTGACACAGAGATTCGATCGTCGGAATATGACGGCTTGCGAGGAGAACTCGAACTGGAGCGGATTCTCTTGCTTCTTTTAACATGTCAACTCACTCTTTGGACCAAGTATGGGGCGAACCTATACAGGCAATCCTTCCGGTATCTCCATCTCACGAGACTTAAAAGCTGCGGCGAATGCCTCCACCACGTTGGGGTCAAAGTTCGTTCCTGAACCGCCTTCAATCAGCTGCTTGGCCTCGAAGGGCGTAACTGCTCGCCGATACGGACGGTCGCTCGTTAGAGTGTCATAAGCATCGGCAACTGCCAGGATGCGAGCCTCGAGAGGTATCTCCTCTCCCTTCAGGGACTCGTAGCCGGAGCCATCGTGTCGCTCGTGATGCGCGAGGATGATGGGAATTACTCGCCCCAGCGATCCGCCCACCGGCTCAAGTATCGAGACGCCCTTGCGAACATGTTTTCTCATTTCTGTCGTCTCTTCAGGAGTCAGGCTGCTCGCTTTGTAAAGAATCTCTCTACTCGTATCAAGCTTGCCGATGTCGTGGAGCAACCCCGCCGCTCGGACATCGTCGATTCGGCCCTCATCGAAGCCCATGTGGTGCGCGATGCTGGCAGCGTAAAATGCAACCCGATTCGAATGATTGTGGGTGTATTTGTCGTTGGAAACGAACTGCTGAAGAATCGCCAGTACTCCAAAGTAGGTTCGGCGCAATTCTCGAACGTGCGTTTCCTTTCGCTCATACAAGGTCCCCATGGAATAAGCGGTGATAATGAGAAGGCCAGCCCACACAGTTAGATCAAACCACTGGTCGAGTTCGCCGGCTGGAGACCTAACAAAGAGAATTGGGTTGACGATGCTCAACACCACCACGAGCAGAACACTTCCGACCGCTGTCAATACGGCGTGTGTTCGTCCATAAACATAGGCCGAGAACAATGTAGGCAGGGTATAAAAGCCGAGCACCACTCCATGGGATGCCACCAACCAATTCAGCATCCCAGCGATGACAAAAAGGGAAAGCACCAGCCAAAGTTCCCGATTGACTTCCGTCAGCCTATCCAGCCAACGTGATCTGGTCTTCACTTGCCGAGCCGGCATTTCTGCGGTTGCATCCATTGAGTGTTCTCCAGTGACTCTTTCGGGGAAGCGCCGAAAACCTCTCGGACATCCCTGATATCAGCATTCTGACGGCCAGTTCAAACTGGCAGTAAGCAAATCGGTTCCAGGCCAGAACCGTCCATCGAATGGACGGGAATCTGGTTTCTAGATGAGGGATTGGCCGGCTGCGGGGGGCAAGATTCCCGGTCCAACGTTTGAAAAAAGCGGGGGCCGACTTGGGGGTGCGATAACGAGAAAATCGGCCCCTATGCATCGGCTCCCCTATCCCAATCGCGCGGGGGAAAATCAAGCGTTGAAAGTCGATTCATCGGGCAAGTCATGCTTCAGATGCTCCTGCCTGAGATAACATCCTTTGAACTTCCTCGACAAGAATCTCGGACCCCTGGTCCAACATTAGGCCGGATTTTTCAAAGTAGGCAGTTGCGCCATCGCGCAGCAATTTTCCTTCATTAGTCTTGGGAAGACTGGTCAGAACCATGACCGGAATGGAGGCGGTCTGCGGGTCCTTTCGTAACGCTTTCAGCACGGAAGGGCCGCTGAGAATTGGCAGCATCATGTCCAGCACCACTAAATCGGGCGTGTGCTCACGAGCTAGGCGCAGGCCCTCGTCTCCGTCCTTCGCAGAAATGACCTGGTGCCCAGCTTTGACCAGCGCCCGCTCATTGGCTATACGGAAGAAGCGGCTGTCGTCCACGATGAGGATTTTCATTTGAACCTCTGAACGTCATTGCTAGTCTTCAGCGCCATACGTTTCTCGGTACGTCGTTGGTCACTCTTTAGTCGGTACATGGATTAGCGCACCTGCAAAGTAAGAGTAACGACATGTCGAGCAGACGCCGATTGGCCTACCAAAAGAATGTGGTAAGTGCCCGCCGGAGTTGCGTGGGTCATCGAAGGTGTCTGTGAGGGTACTCCGCCTCCACAGCCGCTGAGCAGCAGAATCCCGATTAGCAAGACTGCTGCGACCATGAAGTAGGCGTGCTTCTTCCGTCGTCGATCCCTGCCCAAGAAAAGCATGCCGAATATCCCAAAGCCCTGACTTAAAGACAGCCACGCCATCACCGGATGTCCTGCTTTCGCCGGGGCAAGCAACGCCGCAATAGGGCCCGTCGTGGTGACGCTGACTGTCACGTTGGAAGAACCAGCCCCGGGCGTCACAGAACTTGGGCTCACGTTACAGGTGGCTAGAGCTGGGGCGCCACTATAGCTCAAGGTCACCGCGGTGCCGATATTCCCCCCCAGCGAACTGACGGTGACTTGATAGGTTGCGGTTCCACCTGGGACGACGGCAGCACTCGTGTTGGTTGCCGAGAAACCGAAGTCGATCCCTGATCCGGCGAGTGCCGCGGTTTGCGGGCTACCGACGACGTAGTCATTGACAATGAGCGTGCCAGTGCGCAGACCAGACGTCGTCGGAACGAAAATTACTTGTATCGCACACGTGTTACTGGAGGGCATTGGCGAGCAATTGCTACTGAGAACTTGGAAGTCGCCGGTCATCCGGATGCTGTCGAGCGGTCCAGTATTCGTGATTGTGACGGTCTGGGCTGCGCTCGTCGTACCGACAACCGTATCGGCAAACGTGAGACTGGAGGGACTAATGCTCACCGGCCCGAGAGAGACGGTGACAATCGTCGAGCCGCAGATGGTTCCGGTACAACCGGTCACGGTGGTGGAGCCGGCGGCGACCCCAAAAACAACGCCGCTATTGCTGGAATCGTTCGTCACTCCGCTGTTGCTGCCTGAATCGTTGGTGACGGTTGCGACGGTATTGTCTAAAGAACTCCAAATTGCGGAAACCAGCGTTTGCGTGCTGCCATCCGTAAATGTACCGGTGGCTACAAGCGCTTGGGAGGTGCCTACCGTCAACGACGGAGCCACTGGACCAACAGTGATGGATGCCAAGTTTGCCGGCGCGAAGGTGGAGGGCTGGTACACTTCAGCACTCGTCAAGGCTCGATTTAACTCGCTCCAGCCGCCCGCCACTAGAACTGTGCCATCGCTTAGAAGGGTGGCAGTGTGAACCTGACGGGCGACCGCCAAGCTGCCAGTCGCAGTGAATGTTCCACTCACTGGATCATAGATCTCAGCGCTGGGGTTCATATTCACGCCCGTCTGTGCACAGGCCGATGGTTGACAAGCAAATCCTCCCTCGACGAGTACCGTTCCATTGGTCAACAATGTGGCGGCGTGGTCGCCCCTGGCAGTGTTCAGACTGCTGGTCAAAGTGAACGTTTTCAGGACAGGGTCATATAACTCAGCTTGGGCAAGAATGTTGCCTCCGGTGTCTTCGCCTCCGACGATTAGTACAGTTCCGCCGTTCAGAAGAGTTGCTGTGCCTCGAACGCGGTTGACGTTTAGGTTGCCGGTGGGCGTGAAGGACTGTGTCGCGGGATCGTATAGTTCTGCGCTAGACAATGCACTGTTATTGGCCCACCCGCCCGTGATAAGGACGGTTCCTTCGATCAGAGCGGTTGCGGTGGAGAAACCTCGAGCCGCGTTCAGACTTCCTGTGGCAGTGAACGTTCCTGTCGATGGCGCGTACAACTCCGCGCTGGACAACGGATTTCCATTACTGTCGAAACCCCCAGCAATTAGGACAGTGCCATCAGGTAGCCGCGTAGCTGTATGGTCTCCACGAGCTGTGCCTAAGCTTCCGGTGGGGGTGAACACATCGGTGGCAGGATCAAAAATCTCAGCTCTAGCGAGGCTGTTGAAATTGCTGTCATACCCCCCTGTGACCAGAACCGTACCGTCGTCCAGCAGAGTAATAGCACAATTTCTGCAGGCTGTATTCAGACTACCCGAGGTGGTGAATACACCAGTTGCTGGATGATACAGCTCGGTGCTTGCAAGTCCGTTTCCGTTGACGTCGTATCCACCCGTAACGAGGATTGTGCCGTCATTCAGGGGTATAGCACGTTGCGCGTTTCGCCCTGTGTTTAGGCTGCCGGTTGGAGTGAACGCCTGCGGGCCCTGCGCGGCAACTGAGGCGGCGAGTGTCAGTTGGAGCAGAGCAACAAGGAGCCTTGAGCCTGAAGCAGCAATACAGTCACTGTCAAAGAGTCTTTTCATTTTGATCACTCCCTTTTTCCTCCGGCTCCGCGCATTTACGGCTGGAGCTGCGCGGTATCAATACTGAATCCAACTCCAACATGCGCTGGGGGAGGGCGTGCGCGCACGAGTGATCAGATCAGCATTGGTGATATTGCAACTCCGCGGCCATCGCCAAAATGATGAAAGCACGGGCACTTAGGTTCTGCGATTGTCTACGCCTTGGAAGCTTGTCTGTATTCTGGATGGTTTCCGTGGCGAACTGCCGCGACTAAGCCCTCAAGGCAAACGGGTTATGGCCATGGCTACTCAATTGCATTCTGGGAGTCCATGCGAGTTGTGATCGCCGAGGATTCGAAAATCTATCGCGCACTCATGAAGACGCACTTTGAAGAGTGGGGGCTTAGCTGTGTATTTGCATCGGACGGTGCTGAAGCCTGGACCTTGCTCCGGGATCAGGAACTCCCAACTCTAGCATTACTCGACTGGGTACTCCCCAAATTGGAAGGCATTGACCTGTGTCGAAAAATTCGCAACGAGCTGGGTGCAGAAAGATACATCTACACAATTCTCATCACCTCAAAAAATAGCAAACAAGACATCGTCGAGGCCATGGAGGCCGGTGCGGACGATTTCTTGGTCAAGCCGTTCTATGCTCCTGAGCTTAAAGCGCGGGTTCTCGCGGGAAAGCGGATCCTAGATCTGCAGAGCACACTGCTGCAAACACAAGAGTCGTTACGCATCGCAGCGACCCATGACGCTCTAACGGGCCTGAAGAATCGTATGGAGATTGTCGGAATCCTACGGCAGGAAGTGGTCCGCGCCCAGAGGAATGGCAGTTCGGTAGGCATTATGTTTGCAGATATCGATCATTTCAAGGCAATCAACGACTCGATTGGTCACTTGGCGGGAGACAGCGTGTTGAAGGTCGTCAGTCGCAGGTTCATTTCTGCAGTGCGCATGTACGACCACGTCGGACGCTATGGAGGCGAGGAATTCCTGGCGGTTCTGCCAGACTGCGATCTCGAGAGTACCAGGACTCGAGCTGAGGAATTGTTGCGAATGGTTCGAGGGGAACCTGTTGAAACGTCACGTGGGAACAGGGTGGTAACCGTCAGCATTGGAATTGCGTCCACCTCGGAAAGCGGATTCGTCGAGGTTGAAGAATTGCTGAGTCGTGCCGATCAGGCCCTGTACCGGGCAAAAGAAAAGGGCAGGGACCGAGTCGAAGGATCGATGTACGAAGCGTCGGTAGAAATGGCGCACGCCGAGTTTAACGAGTAGGAAAGCCGCCCTACGCACGGAACCTGGGTCAAAGCGAACTACCGAGGATATCGATGTCGGACAATACTAGATCGAGAATACCGGCGCTGCGATTACCCCTGGGTCACCTGATAGGCGAACCCCCGGAGATAGACAGTATCTACCACATTGTTCATCGGGCAGCGCGTTCCACTCACCCCGTCCTTATCGTGGGCGAAGCTGGTACTGGCAAGGAGATGATCGCAAGAGCTATCCACTCGACTGGTCCCTTGCGACACATGAGATTTGCCAGGTTCGACTGTGCCTCCATGCCTGTTGAAGAACTTGAAGCTGAATTACGCTACGGTTCATGCGGCGCAACCCCGGACGAAACCGTAGAAGGCTCATGCTCCACGACCTGTCGTGGGACGCTGTTTCTCGATCGAGTCGGTGATCTCCATGTAGAGGCACAAGCGCTGCTGGTGCGGGCGTTTCACAACAATGAGATGCGGGTGCGCTCAGATTCCTTGCATCGCGCTCCGATCCGGCCGCGAATTCTTGCCGCGACCGAACGTGATCTGGAAGTAGGCGTCGCAGAAAGAACATTTCGACGTGACTTATATTTTCGCTTGAACGTTCTCAGTCTGCGAGTTCCGCCGCTTAGAGAACGTCAGCATGACATGCTACTTTTGGTCTCCAATTTCCTGTTTCAGCATGCCCAGCTAACCGGCCGGCATTATCGCATCGGAGAGGATGCTATCCAGGCGATGTTGACCTACGATTGGCCGGGCAATGTCCGCGAACTCAAACACTGTGTGGAACACGCTTGCAGCTCGGCCACAGAGCCGACCATACATCTGCTCGATCTACCCAACTCGGTCAGTCGTGTAGAAGGAAGTGTGTCTTTGAATCTTGCCGGAAGTGGAGTCTTGCCCCTGCATGAGCTCGAGAAGAGGAGCATCCTGGAAACCGTGTCGCAGGTGCAAGGCAACAAGTGCGCAGCGGCACGATTGCTCGGTATTGGCAAAACCACGCTCTGCAGGAAACTCAAGGAATACAACGCTGCTGAGCGAGAGTCAAAGCGATCGAACGACAGAGCAACGAGGAGATGATTTATGACTGGAACTGAAACCATTCCACTGGAGTCGGCCCGCAAAATGAAAGTGATTGGCTCGGCGAACGAGGACTTGCCTCTTCGTTCGCGCCGCGTTCGGCATCTCCAGGAGCAAATGCAGACAAACTCGAAGCGAGATCTCCAGCTCTGGTCGATCTCGATCCTGGTGATACTTATTTTGGCGACCGGTTTCGCTGGGGTCATCGCGCCCAGTCTGGCTTGGCGAACGGCAAGTTTCCACTTTGACACGCGCTATCTTCCGCAGCTCTTCTGGGGCATGATCGCTCTGGTTCTACTGTTCAGCGCTTACGTTACTGCTCAAAAGAAAGAGCTGAATTCGACCCGGAGAACAGTGTTGCAGGAGTTTGTTATGAGTGAACACTTGCAGGCATTTTCCCTGCTGGATCCAGTGACTCAGTTGCTAAATTCGTGCGCCATTGAGCCGATTATGGCGAAAGAAACCTCTCGTGCAAATCGACTCGGCACGGCTCTGACCTTCGCGACCATCAGTTTGGACAATTTTCAGTCAATCGTAAAGCGCGCAGGCGTCGAGCAAGGAGAGCAGGCGCTTTACCACGCAGCGGGGCTGCTGAAGGACACATTCCGCGGATCGGACGTACTCTTTCGAAGTCGGACCAGCGAATTTGTCGTGGTCATGCCGGATACCACGGAGCCACAAGCTGAAAACGCGATCAGCCGCCTTCGCACTTTTACCGAGAGGTGGAACTCCGAAACCGAAACTGGCTGTGAATTGAGTTTTTCGTGGGGTATCGCAGGATACGCTACAGGCGCAAGGACCAGTGACGTATTAGAGAGAGCGCGTCGGTGCATGTTCTTGAGCTCGCAGAAGGTTAGCTTCGTGTTCTAGAAACACTGTTTCTGCGATATGGGAATTCTGCAAGCAGTTCTTGTTTTCTGGGTCACGATTTCCGTTATGACTGCGAGCGCTGCGTCTCAGCAGAGGTTAGGTTCAATCTCGCTGAGCGGTAAAAATCCTTCTAAAGTTCACTTCAGCAGCGAGGTGATTCCGATTCGCCTCCATCTTGGCAGCCGTGATTCGGCAGAAATCTCGTTTCCCCCTAGGAATCGGGTGGAATGTTGATTCGCTTGCAAGGGAGATACTGGTTGTTGCCTCCTTCCCGGCCTAAACCCGCGCCTTAGCAGATCAACCGGGCCCTACCTCCCTCACACCTGGACATTGCGGTCGGCGATTTGGGCCGGAAGCGCGTTTCCTGAACGGCCCCCAGTCATCTGGATCCTGAAAATGGACTGTCAACACAGCGTGACAGCGCTCATTCGAGTTTGGTGTTCTGGAGAGACCGCAAGTCCAGGCGAGTATTCTGGTCAGATGGAAATGCGGGCAATCATCCTGGAGCGGACCTGTACTCAACCCTCGTGCACAGTTACCTTGGTTACACGCAGCGGCTAAAGTTATCTAAGAATGCTTTCTCGGCAGGGGTATCTTTGCTACTGAGAGTGTCGGTACCCGCTCATCGTCCCAACCATACCGACTAGTTAGCAGTCAGACGGGCGGAGTCTTGGTCTGGCTGAACTCGCAAATAGAGGGTTTATAATTGAAGCGAACGCGCGTACTCCTTATTGATGACGAGCGAGAACTCTTGTGCGCCGTCAAGCAGATCCTTGAGGAGAACGGCATGGAAGTGTCCTGCGGCGGCAGCTGTGCCGAAGCAGAACGCCTCTGGAAGTTGTCTCGACCTGACTTGGTAGTCTTGGACTACTGCCTCCCCGATGGAAATGCCATCGATCTCATCCACAAATTCAAAGGCTCAGATGCCACGGTTCCTATCATTGTTTTGACCGGACACGGAACGATCGACCTGGCCGTAAAGGCCGTGCAGGCGGGAGCGGACAATTTCCTAACCAAGCCTGCTGATCCATCCACGCTGCTGGTGATGATGGAAAGAAGCCTGGAGAACAGCCTCAATCGTCAGAGTCGAGTGGTTGAAGACTCGAAGAAGCGTCGCGAGGCCATAAATCCATTTCTTGGGGTCAGCGCTGCTGTCGAAGCTCTGCGCGACATGGCAGAAAAGGTCGCCAAGGCCGATAGCCCGGTTTTGATCCAAGGAGAAACCGGCACGGGGAAGGGCGTTCTGGCTCGGTGGCTGCATACCTGCAGCGGTCGCGCTGCTGCGTCCTACGTAGATCTGAACTGTGCTGGGTTGCCACGAGACTTGCTGGAGACCGAGCTCTTCGGGCATGAGAAGGGCGCGTTCACCGGGGCGGTCCAGACAAAAATGGGCTTGTTTGAGGCGGCCCATAAGGGGACTTTGTTTTTGGACGAAATCGGTGACGTAGACCCAGCCGTCCAGCCGAAACTCCTCAAAGTGCTCGAGGAGAAACACTTTCGGCGTTTAGGAGATATCCGCGATCGTTTTGCGGATGTTCGATTGATTGCAGCGACTCACAGAGACCTTTCCACACTGGTCCGTCAAGGCAAGTTTCGCGATGACTTGTATTTTCGAATCAGCACGATACCTTTGTGCATTCCGCCGCTGCGGGAACGTCGGGAAGACATTCCGTTACTCGCACGTAACCTGCTCGGCAAGCTCTCAACGGACATGGGCAAGACCGTGGAAGTCACCAACGCAGCCATACAGAAACTTCAGGCGTACTCCTGGCCTGGAAATATTCGTGAACTACGCAATGTTCTGGAGCGGTCGATCTTGCTTGGAAGTTCAGCGACGCTGGATGAATCCTCAGTGCGTTTCGACCCGCTCAATATTCCAGGTACTTTCGCTCCCTCGTCTGGCGTCAGGACGTTGGAGGAGATTGAGAAGGAACACATTCAGACTGTACTTTCGCTTGAAAACGGACGTGTTGAAAATGCCGCGAAGCGGCTAGGAATTCCGCGAAGCTCTCTGTACCTCAAGCTTAAGCAATACGGCATAGTGAAAGAGCAAGCTACAACGGTCTCGCAGTGAGATCCTTTCGCCAGGCAACTGTGTTGGCTCGATCTTAGTGACTCAGTGCAGGTGACCTGTCGGTTCTAAGTCCGCAACGTTACCTTCGAAGTCATCGGGTCCCAAGGACGCAGGCCCCAGGTCGTCAACCACGACCCGACTCGCCAAAACTCCGCAGTGTGAACAGACAAGCTTGAGAGAGTTCGTCCCGGTTTTGGCGGCGAAGTCGGGAGTGAACGCTACGGTCTTTAGCTTACTGTTGGCATTCTTGCAGCGAGGACAGACAAAATCGAACCTCACCAGAAGAGTGTTTGGTTGCATGTTCCTTTCTCCTTTAGCTTTGGCGCTCAGGCAGCGGGTGGTTTCGACCTCTCTCTCACGCGTGCCAACAATCGACCCACGCGCGCATTAACCTGAATCCAGAGCTGGTTTTGCTCGGGAGAAAGTTTGCTACCCGCCGCCTTCGCAAAGCGCCCCTGGGGAAGGGCTAATGATTGGAAAGCAATGCACGGGCCATTCGCAAGTCCTTTTACTGGCTGCGATTCTGGCATTCTCTTCGTCCAATGAGTAGATTGCATCTAGAAACAGGACGATGTGAAGCCTCCTCGTCTGAGTCCGACCGAACTCGCCTCCGAGGCGTACACTATGCCGGTCAATGTCTCGCAGCCGATAAACAGAGGGTCTGAGTCACAAGCCTTCACGCGAGTAGAAGAGTACTTCTTCGGCTTTGAAAGTTTTGCGCAAGCGGACGATGGAGGTCTTTCGTGGTGATCTCCGGAAACGCGGTAATGACCGGCTCCTACGACTACGGCGAGGTGGCACGTTCGATCGTGATCGCCGTCGCCGCTTCCTATGCCGCGCTCGATCTTGCGGGACGCGTAACCGCTGCACGCGGGCCGGGTTCGCGTCGCCTGGTTGACCGGCGGCGCCATTGCGATGGGTATCGGCATCTGGGCGATGCATTTCAAGGGAATGCTGGCCTTCCGTTTGCCCGTGTCCATCGAGTACCACTGGCCGACAGTTCTGGCGTCACTCCTGGTGGCGATACTTTGCGTCCGCAGTCGCGCTCTATATGACAAGCCGGCAAGAAAATGGGCCCGGCTGAGGCCGTGACCGGCAGCCTCATCATGGGCGGCGGCATCGCCGGCATGCACTACATCAGGCATGGCCGCGATGAGATTGCCTGCCATCACCCGCTTTTCTCCGCTTCTGGTGACGTGCTCCATCTTGCTTGCAATCTTGTTTTCTCTAATCGCGCTGCTGATGGCGTTCGATCTACGAGAGGAGACCAGGTGGACGGTCCGGCGAAGGCTTGGCAGCGCCACGGTCATGGGAGCCGCTATCTCCGCGATGCATTACACAGGCATGGCCGCAGCCACCTTCGTACCATCTGCGTGCACCCCGAACCTGTCCCACGCTGTCAGCATCTCCCCGCTTGGCAACAATGCGATTGTGATTGTTACCCTTCTCGTCCTCGGCGCCGCCATCCTGACATCATCGGTGGATAGGCAGGCCGAGGCGGAAGTTCGGCAAATCAACCAAGATCTCGATCAACGTGTCGTCGAGCGAACCTTACAGCTTGAAGCGGTCAACGCAAGCGCTGAGAAAGGAGATAGCCGAGCGTGAACGAGCGGAAGAGGCCTTGCGGCGAAGCGAAGACTACCTGCGGCTTGTCATCGACACGATTCCGCAACAAATCTGGAGCGGCCCGCCAGACGGCTCACTGGATTTCTGCAACTCGCAATGGCGCTCTTACGCAGGTTTCACGCAGGAAGAAGCACAAGGCGAGGGTTGGCAACGCATGGTTCATCCCGATGACCAAGAGCGGGTGATGAAAGCCTGGCGCGAAGCGGTGGCAAATGGCACGCCCTACGAGCAGGAAGAGCGTCATCGTCGGGCCGACGGGCAGTATCGCTGGTTCCTTAGCGCGTGGCGTGCCCCTGCAGAGACCCGGAAGGACGAATCGTCAGATGGTACGGGACGAATACCGACATCGAAGATCGGAAGCAGACGGAATGGGCATTACAGGAGGCGCAGGCGGAGCTTTCTCACGTCACACGCGTGATCGCGATGGGCGAATTGGTCGGCGCAATTGCTCACGAGGTCAACCAACCCATCGCCGCGATCGTCACCAACGCCAATTTCTGTTTACGCGAGCTCGCGAGTGCGACGCGACTCCGACGAATTGCGCGAGGCAATTTCAGAAATTGTGAATGACGGCACACGCGCGAGTGCGGTGATTTCGAGAATCCGCGCCCTATTGCAGAAGGGCGCCCCTACAGCGAGTCGCGGTGGACATCAATCAGATTATTCAGGACGTAGCCATTCTGCTGCGCAATGAGATTGCCCGGAACCGAGTCTCCTTTCGCGATCGATCTCGGCGCTGATCTTCCGCGTGTGAGCGGCGATCCCGTGCTGCTACAGCAGGTCGTGATCAACCTGATTCATGAACGGCATCGAAGCGATGCGTTCCATTGCGCGACGGGCCGCGCCAACTGCTCATCAAATCAGGCAAGGACCATGATGAGGTGTTCTGTCCAAGTTCAAGATTCCGGAACCGGATTCGATCCGCAGCAGGCCGAGCACATTTTCGAACCGTTCTTTACCACGAAGCCGGAGGGGATCGGAATGGGACTCTCGATCAGCCGGTCTATCGTAGAGTCTCATGGTGGCCAGTTGTGGGCCGAGTCAGGCTCCCACCGGCGCGCTTTTTCAATTTACTTTGCCGCCTATGGCGCGTGGTGTTTCATGACCGAGGCCCCGCCCATCGTTTTTGTGGTGGATGACGATCCATCGGTTGGTCGCGCCATCAAGCGTCTTGTCGAATCTGTAGGATTGCAAGTCGCGCAGTTCGGCTCCGCACAGGAGTTCCTGGCAGCGAACGTCCGGACACTTGCCAGTTGCCTCGTCCTGGACGTCCGGCTACCGGGAATCAGCGGACTCGATTTCCAGCGCCAGTTGGCGGACGCCAACATCACATATTCCAATCATCTTCGTCACTGCCCATGGCGACATCCCGATGACCGTGCGGGCCATGAAGGCGGGGGCGGTCGAGTTTCTCACCAAGCCGTTTCGCGACCAGGATCTGCTGGATGCCGTTCAGGTCGGGTTGGAGCGGGACCGCGTCAGACGCCAAAAGGAAGCGGGAATTGCGACGCTGCGGGCATCGCTACGAGTCGCTTTCGCCACGAGAGCGCGAGGTAGTCTCGATGGTCGTCTCTGGCCTGCTCAACAAGCAGATCGCGGCGGAGATTGGAACCACTGAGAATACCGTAAAGGCTCATCGCAGCCGCGCGATGGAAAAAATGCACGCAGAATCTTTGGCGGATCTGGTGAAAATGGTTGAAAGACTGCAAACCTTCCACCAAAAGGCCTCCTAAACTAAAGCACAATAGACACCCTTCTTTCGGTTACACCGCGCCGACCAGCGCCCAATAGAATTCTGGTTTTCCCGGGAATACGCTCACTGTCGAAAGGTGCACGGACGTGTGTTCCTTGTATGCGCGCCGGTGTGTACAGCCGGAGGGAGGGTCAAACATTTCCAAACAAAACGAAATACTGATCATCGAGGACAGCAAATTCATGCGACTAGCTGTTTGGAGATCCCTCACCGCAGCTGGATACACTGTCCACACTGCCGATGATGGAGAAACCGGGATCGCCGCGGCCCGAGATTCATTGCCTGATCTGGTTATATTGGATCTCGTCTTGCCGAGGACCTCAGGCCTTGACGTACTTCGAGAGCTGAAGCAGGACGCCATCACAAAGAACATTCCGGTGATCGTCTTAGCTGCACTCTCAGAAATAAACAACAAGGAGGAGCTATTAAGGGAGGGTGTCGCCGCTTGCGTGGAAAAGTTGGACGGACTATTCGAGGGGGATGCTACAGATTTGATTCGCACTGTCGCCCAAGTGATGGGGAATATGCCCAGTCAATAGCGCGGCGGAGAGTCACGTTTCATCGGGCTGCCGGGCGCGGATCACGGAAGAAATGTCAATGTCGCTAAGTTCAACGATCTAAATCTGTTCCTCGCGGGTCGCTGCGGTCAAAACGCCAGAAACCAAACCGACTGGTCGGCTGTTACGAATTCGGAACAGATCAGCGATGGCGGCGATGCGTCAAAGGATTCGGCATATGGTCTTTGAATATTTATGAACCGGGTGGAGTGTGTCCTGCTAGATGTCACCGAAGTTGTAAGGGGAGATTAAGCTCCGGCGACTCGGCGAAGATCCACCCGAGGGGACACGGGCGAGGAAAACGCGCGTCCGTGGATTACGGCCGAGATGCCGGAGCGGGCTAATTTTGTTTTCCTCTGTGCTGGGCTAGGCCGATGGAGTCGAGCACCATGCACATGTCGCGGATAGCGAATCGACCACGAGTTTGGAGTATCGTTGGCCTTGGCATCGTCGCATTAACTGCGGTGACGTATTGGGCGTTTGTAGCGAGTA
This sequence comes from uncultured Acidobacteriota bacterium, assembly GCA_963839975.1. Taxonomy (GTDB): domain Bacteria; phylum Acidobacteriota; class Terriglobia; order Terriglobales; family Acidobacteriaceae; genus Gp1-AA145. Next base: position 107,727 of record CAWIXA010000001.1, read on the forward strand.
CATCTTCCCCGCAGTTCCTTCCGCACCTCTATTGCTACCTTGGTAACAATCGCCTGATCTGGCTGCATGTTACCTCCGACCTGTTGATTGGATTTTCTTACGTTGCAATCTCCAGCACCTTGGCGTACCTGGTTTGGAGAGAGCGTGAGTCTATCCCCTTCAGCTGGATGTTTATCGCATTCGGCGCCTTCATCATTGCCTGTGGATTCACTCACTTTATGGAGGTTCTGGTTATCTGGAAGCCGGTGTACTGGCTCTCCGGCGCTGTTAAGTTGGTAACCGCTCTTGCCTCCCTCACCACGGCGATTGTTCTCCCCACCTTGGTCCCAAAGGTCCGTAAATTAGTTGCCTCCGCGCAAAACTCCGAGCAGGGATTCAAATCTCTCTTGCAGTCCGCGCCTGACGCTATGGTGGTTGTCAACCAGCGTGGCACGATCGTTCTCGTCAACTCGCAAACCGAGCAAATTTTTGGCTATCAGGAGCGAGAACTGCTCGGGCAACCGGTTGAGATTCTAATTCCGAAGCGTTTCACCGAGGGGCATCCCGGTCAGCGTACTTCCTTCTTTGCCGATCCGCGAGTTCGATCCATGGGCCAGGGACTGGAGCTCTTTGCGCTCAGGAAAAATGGCACTGAGTTCCCGGTCGAGATTAGCCTCAGCCCATTCCGGAAAGACGGAGAGTTACTCGTCATTAGCGCGATTCGGGACATCAGCTTCCGCCGCCACGCGGAGGAAAAATTCCGTGGGCTGATGGAGTCTGCGCCCGACGCCATGATCATCGTTGATGGCAGCGGAAAGATCGCAGTGGTCAACTCGCAGACAGAAAAACTGTTCGGATACCGGCGTGCCGAACTCGTAGGCGAACAAGTGGAAATTTTGCTTCCGGCACGTTTCCGTAACCAGCACCACGGACACCGTGCCAACTTCTGGGCCGATCCCCGGGTTAGGCCTATGGGCGGGGGAGCAGAACTCTTCGGGCTTAAAGCGAACGGCCAGGAGTTCCCGGTGGAAATCAGCCTCAGCCCCCTCAAGACCGAGGAGGGGGACTTTGTCACGGCGGCAATTCGGGACATCACAGAACGCAAGAAAATCGAGGAAGCAGTTCTAAAGCTGGCCGCGATCGTTGAATATTCAGATGATTCCATCATTGGCAAGGACCTTAATGGCACGATCGTCAGCTGGAACAAAGGCGCCGTGCGGATGTTCGGATACTCAGCTGAGGAAGCGATTGGCCGGAATATATCTTTGATTTACCCGCCCGAACATACCCAAGATGACCGCGTAATTATGGACCGGCTTAGAAGAGGCGACCAGATCGAACACTTGGAAACAGTTCGAGTCGGTAAATCGGGCAAGCACATTGACGTGCTGGTCACAATATCACCCATTAAAGACCGATTGGGGAAGGTAATCGGAGCTTCTAAGATCGCCCGCGACATCACTGCGCGGAAACTTGCCGAACAGCAGGTCCAGAACCTTAACGCGGAGCTAAATGACAGAGTAGAAGAACTGGCGGCCAGCAACAAGGAGTTGGAGTCCTTCAGCTACTCGGTATCTCACGATCTGCGTGCCCCCCTTCGCCAGATCGACGGGTTCTCCAAGATCCTTCTCACTACATCCGTGGACTCCCTGTCGCAGGATGCCAAGGAGTGCTTACAGCAAATCCGCGAAGGCACTCGGCACATGGGGCAACTCGTGGATGATTTGTTGAACTTCTCCCGTCTAGGCCGGCAAGAATTGCTCAAGCAAACTGTCGATCTGGATGCGCTCGTCAGGAGCATCATTACCGAGCTTCAGCAGGAGACCCAAGATCGTCGGGTGACATGGCGCGTTCATCCCCTTCCTGCCTCCGAATGTGACAACGCGCTTGTAAAACAAGTTTTTCGTAATCTGCTTTCCAATGCCCTCAAGTTCACCCGCCAACGTGCAGAAGCCGTGATCGAAGTTGGCCATCGAGTTGAAGACGGTCAAGATGTGTACTTCGCGCGGGACAACGGAGTCGGCTTTGACATGAAGTATGCCGACAAGCTGTTCGGGGTTTTTCAACGACTCCATCTTCAAGAGGAGTTTGAAGGAACCGGAGTTGGATTGGCGACCGTACAACGCATTGTTCTCAAACATGGAGGGCGAATCTGGGCCCAGGCGCAACCTAACGATGGAGCGACGTTTTCTTTCACACTGAGAAGAGGGCAATCAGGAGTTCAGCCATGAAGGCTGATGGCGACGTGTTGCTTGTGGACGACAATCAAGCCGATGTGAAGCTCACGCTCAAGGCTTTCCGGATACTTAACAGCGCGCGACAAGTCAGTGTCGTCCGTGACGGCGAAGAAGCTTTGGAATTCGTGTTCAGCACCGGGAGATATTCAGGCACGCCTGGAGCCTCGAGTCTGCGGCTTGTAGTACTGGATTTGAAGCTTCCGAAAGTTAATGGGTTCGAAGTGCTGAAAGCGGTGAAGGCAGACCCGAAGACTCAATTGATCCCTGTAGTGATGTTGACTTCATCGAATCAGGCCCAGGACGTGCACGAGTGCTATCGCCTGGGGGCGAACAGTTACATACAGAAACCAGTTGATTACGACGAGTTTTGCGAGGCAATTCAACAGATCGAGAGATATTGGCTCCTTTTTAACCAGACGAGACCACTCATTCGGGAGGAGCAAAGCAGTTGAGCCCAAAAGATCCGAAAGCGCCGGAGAAGCCCGGTGAGCCGTCGTTCGCAGTAACTCCAGTTCGCATTTTGCTGCTGGAGGACAACCCGGCGGACGCCAGTTTGGCCCTGCAGACTCTCAAAGCCGCTGCGATCCAAGTCACCAGCGATGTTGTTCGCACTTCCCCGGCATTTATGGAAGCAGTTCGCAGCAAACCCTATCAGATCATCCTTTGTGATTACAGCTTGCCGGGATGGAACGGCTTGGATGCCCTGCGCTGGGTTCGGTCGTCTGGCTTCAAGATGCCTTTCATCTATGTTTCGGGAACCTTGGGGGAGGATGTCGCGGTCGAATGCATCAAAGAGGGCGCTACTGACTACGTCACTAAAGGAAATCTGGAACGGCTCCCGCATGCCGTCCGCCGCGCCCTCCAAGAGGAAAGGCTGCGTCTCGAAAGGGACCGAGTTCAAGATGAAATGCGCAAGTCCGAGGAGAGGTATCGGCTGCTGTTCGAAAGCAACCCCCAGCCGATGTGGGTTTTTCATCTGGCAACGCTCCGGTTTTTGGCAGTGAATGAAGCCGCCATCGATCACTACGAATATTCGCGAAGCGAGTTTCTGTCGATGACGTTGAGAGATATCCGGCCAACCGAAGATATTCCGGCTCTGGAGGAGAGCATTTGGAAAGACGCGTCCTACGATGAAAAGCCTGAGATTTGGCGACATCGGACGAAGTTCGGACGCATCATCTATGTGGAGATCACGAGCCGGAACATCGAATTCGAGGGTCGCGCCTCATCGCTGGTGCTCGCGATTGACGTCACCAATCGCATACAGGCTGAGGACGCGCTGAAGCGTTCCGAAGCCGGATACCGGTCGATCGTGCAAGGCGCGCCTTACGGTGTTTATCGGGTCAACGACGCCGGTCAAGTCCTAATGGCCAACCCGGCTCTGGCAGCCATGCTCGGGTGCAATTCGCAGCGGGAAGTCCTCCAACTCAATACTACAAGCGAGATCTATTGGAACCCAGGAGAAGTCCGGACAGCAGTGTCAACTGCAGAACGGATACTACCCAATTACGAAACCAATTGGAGGCGGAGAGACGGCCAAACCATAAGCGTGAGGTTGGCCGGCAGAGAGCTGCCCGGCGAAGCCGGGGCTTCTCCAGAGTACGAGGTATTCGTCGAGAACATCACCGAGCGCAAGCGTGGGGAACAGCTTCTACGCGAGTCGGAGGAGAACTACCGAACGCTGTTCGACTCGATGGATGAAGGCTTCTGCACAATTGAGGTGCTATTCAACGAAAACGATGAGCCCGTGGATTACCGCTTTCTGGACGTCAACCCCGCGTTCGAGAAGCATACAGGAATCCAAAACGCGCGGGGAAAGAGAATGCGGGAAATTGCACCGCAACACGAAGAACACTGGTTTGCAACCTACGGGAAGATAGCCATGACCGGCGAACCCGCCCGCTTCGAGAATGTTGCCACACAGTTGGAGCGTTGCTATGAGGTACATGCGTTTCGCGTCGGAGAACCGCGAGAGAGGAAAGTAGCTATCTTTTTCAGCGACATTACCGAGCGAAAGCAAGCAGCAGATGCTGTCAAGCGTTCGGAAGCGGAATACCGGTCGATCGTTCAGGGAGCACCTTACGGCATTTATCGAGTCAGCGACAAAGGCCAAGTCCTGATGGCTAACCCGGCGCTGGTCACCATGCTGGGCTGCAAGTCCGAAGCTGAAGTGCTCCAACTCAAGACCATGGATAGGCCTTATTGGGATCCGGCGGAACTCGGCGGGCTGGTCTCGAACAGGGAGCTATTCCTTCGTCACCATGAGGCCAAGTGGAAGCGGAAGGACGGCAAACCGATAATGGTCAGGCTAGCTGGAAGAGAGCTGCGAGGGGGAATCGGAGCTTCGCCAGAGTACGAAGTGTTCGTCGAGAACATTACCGAGCAGCGCTCGCTTGAGGCACAATTCCGCCAGGCGCAGAAGATGGAAGCAGTCGGGCAGCTTGCTGGTGGAGTCGCCCATGACTTCAATAATCTGCTCATGATTATCGCTAGCTATGCCCGACTGATACCGCTGCACATCGATGACAAAGACAAAATTGCAAGGGACGCGATGCAGATCGATGAAGCAGTTGCCCGAGCCGCTTCGGTCACTCAGCAATTGCTGGCGTTCAGCCGTAAGCAAGTCCTGCAGCCTACGGTTCTGAACCTAAACACCCTGGTTCTGGGGTCGGGAAGATGCTCCCCAGGTTGCTTGGGGAAAACGTCGAGATGAGGCTCGCCCCGCATTCTACCGGTAAAGTGAAAGCGGATGCGACCCAGATGGAGCAAGTGATCCTGAACTTGGCGGTAAATGCCCGCGATGCGATGCCGTCAGGAGGCAAGCTGATCATCGAGACTAGCGACGTTTCCTTGGACGGCGGGTATCCTGGGCATGAGGGGACAGCGATTCCGGCTGGCGACTACGTAATGCTCGCCGTTTCGGACACCGGTATTGGAATGGACCGGGAAACCCAGACGCACATCTTCGAACCATTCTTCACGACCAAAGCCAATACTGGCACGGGCCTTGGGTTGTCAACGGTTTACGGAATTGTCAAACAGAGCGGCGGTTTCATTTGGGTATATAGCGAACTGGGCACAGGCACGACATTCAAGGTTTATCTGCCAAAAGTCGAAGGACCCGAGGACAAGACGGGACACGGTTTAGCACCGGGTCCTGATCCACGCGGCGACGAGACGATCTTGCTGGCTGAGGACGAGGCGGCCCTGCGCAAAGTGGTTGGAATCTACCTCGAATCTCTCGGATACACGGTTTTGAGCTCCGGAAACGGAGAAGAGGCGCTCCTGATGTTGCAGAGCAACTTGCAGGCTATCGACTTACTCATCACCGATATCATCATGCCCGGTATTGGCGGGCCGCAGTTGGCCAAGACGGCTCACGAAGTGCGTCCGGGCATGCCCGTGATTTACATTTCCGGCTACACCGACCGTGCCTTGGACCGCTCGACCATCGGGGAAGGGACTGCGTTTCTGCAGAAGCCATTTCGTCTGGGCTCATTAGCGCTGAAAATCCGGGAGATATTGGGGGATCAGGCTTAATGTTCGGAGCAGAATTATGGAGAAGCGAACGTCTCTATTGAGTGCACAGTCACCCCGGGGCTCAGGAAACTCCTGTGCGGAAAGTCTAAAAGAGCGCTTGCTGCACACCATTCTTAGGAGAATCTAACGACAGAATTCAACTACTGGGCCTATCTGTGTCGGTGATCCACCGGTTTCCAATCTTGGACACTGGATCCTGGCGTTAGAGGGCGGCAGCCAGGCGCCCAACGATTGTCAGGGGTGGTGTATACCGACGGCAAAATGCTCCCTCCCCTGGTAGGTTGGTCGCCAGAAGCACACGACGGACTGTATCCTATCGAGCAATGGCCCAAGGAACTCAGCCCGAAGAACCTCCACAACCGTCGGAGCGGATTCAGAAATATCACGCTGAAGTCCAGTTGCTCGTTAAGCAAGGTGGAGAACAGCCTCGATTCGAATTCAAGAGGACCGCTTCTCTGAAGCGCGAAAATCTCGACGACCGGTTTAGCTTTATTAAGCTGTTACAGGGACTCGCGAACGCGGAAATTGATGGTGAACGATGCGTAGTCATCGGAGCCGACCCGAAGGGAAAACAATTCTTCCCGGTTAGCAGCATCGCGGAATTTGACGCTGCCAAGATTTCTCAAGTCCTGACCGCCTATCTCGATCCACTGCCCTTATTTAACGTATATCACCTGACAACGGACAACAAAGAACCGTTTGTTTTGATCGTGCTAGAGGCGAGTCAGCCACGCCCCATCCTTGTCATTAAAGAAGGCCACACAGAAGACGGTAGGGAGCGACTTCAAGTTGGTGAAGTGTGGATAAAGAAAAACACGGGTCTGGTGCGTGCTACGAGAGCGGATATCGATCTGATGTACAAGACGATCATCGAGAAGGAGGTTGAAGATCGAGCACGGAGAAGGCTCCAACATCTCATCGAGATTTCGCCAACACAGCACGCGCAGGCCGCCGCTTCGAGATGTCCAGATTTCGCGCTTTTGGTGGGACCGAAAAACAACCTTATATCGTTTGCGGAAGAGCTGATGGCTGGAGGTGACTTGCGGCGGTTCCGAATGTTAGTGGAATTGGCTCGTGAACCGTTGATCGACGGTTGGGACAATCTGAATGTACGTGGCGGAATCGTCCCGGCTGATGTGAAAGAAGTATCTACTTTCTTTCGAGACCAATTCTTGCCGTCGCTTCAGTCCATAGTGGAACTGGCTGCAGTCACGATCAAATATCAGGCTGAGGTTGATTCCTGGCTCTCGCCGCTCACCGACCTCCTCGTGGATGCTTTCGACGCTTCACGTGGCCTAAATTGGCTCAAGTCACAATACATGCTCCAACAATCCGACGCGCTGAAGTGGTGGCAACCCGGTTTTGAGGTCTACATTGCTGCCCGCACAATTGCAGTTTATGCAGTGGCGCGAAAGAGACACGTCTACTTGGAAGCGATCCTCCCGAAGTGCGTCACTCGGATTTCAATAGACGATCGTTCGACAAGCAAGACTCCGATCTTGTTCTGGCCGTTTCTTGGCGTTGAGTTCCCAGAATTCGCCGACGGAAGGGCTTCCTACTATTGGAAGGCGCGCGTGGCCTCCTCGTGGGGAAAGCTTTTTGGAAACTCCTCGAAGTTTCTGGAAGCATCTTCTCAACTTGAGTTTTTGCTGGAACTCAACTCGCACTTTGGTCTCAACGTTCTCGGGGACACCAATCTCGAGAAACTATTGCTTGAAGACTTCTCGGAGGTGTCATTTAATTACTTGCCTGATCTGTACAGCCAAGACCTTCAGGCAACAGTTCCAATCGCCGAGCTCCTTTACGATGTTTTCTACAGCAATCGAGCCTTCCCACGTCATCTCGCCGTGGACAACCGAATCTTTGATCGTGTGCTAGCAAATATGCAGCCAAGCGCGCGGCTTCAAACCTACGCCGGTTTTCTATTTCACCTGAAGAAATGGCAGTCGGAATATATGTTTCAGGCACTTCGGCGATTCGCCTTCTTCTATACCTGGCAGGGTCGGCTCGGGAAGGTTGTGCGTGAATATGAAGAGCGCACAAAGGCTCAGACTAAGTGACAGGGCATCTCCATATCGCAATTACATTATCTCTTTAATTCTTAGCTGATTTACACTGGTTGCACTTCCCCGACGGAGGCACCATGAAGCGGCCCCTTTCGGTCCTCTTCCTCGTGGCTGTTTTTTTCGTTCAGTTGTTAGTTGCCCAATCGCAACCGCCGCCTCAATCGCAAAACAGTGCTTCGTCTAGCCCGAGCACTCAAAGCGCCCATCAGCCGAAACCAAACTGTAAGGACAACGGTACTTATGTGAACAGCCAGGGCCAGACCGTCAAGAGGCCTGAGACCTGTTCCGCCGCCCCACAGGGAGCGACTGCCCAATGCCGAGACGGGACGTACAGCTTCAGCGCTAGCAGACGGGGCACTTGCTCACACCACGGAGGCGTAGCGAAGTGGCTCTGACGATTGAGCCATTCTCAAGCTACACATGCTCGGCCAACCTTCTGGATAGCGCACGAAAACTTGCGATGCGCTGGGGCAATTGCCGCCGAGAAACCCCGAGAATCGATGCCAAACGCTGACCGGTCCGCAACTTGCCTTACCCTCACGGGTTAGTGTGATTGTGATGGCGATCGCGGACCTGTTGCGGTTTCGTGGTAGATGATGGGTTTTAGTAGGCCAATTTCAGTGTTTTGCAGAAAGGCGTTGACGGGCGAAGGGCGCGCGCCTTAATATTTTGCAGAGCCTTTGCCAGGCTGATGTACCCTTCCCCGAAAGCCGATCATCAAAGAGTAGAGGTGTAGAGTCTGGTTACCATGGTCAGGCTCGCACAAGTTTTTGGTTGGGTGCCGAGACGGTCGTAGCTTATGCTCGGAAAAACAGTTAGGCCGAAATCAGAATGGATGGAGGCTGGCTGTGCGCCGAGTCGGGTTCCCCGGACTGTCGAGCACTCAATGAGTGTTGTCACAGACGCAGAAGATCGGGAGTTTCTTATGTCTACAGAAATGTTTTCAGCACTGCAAATTCTCAGGGAAGACGATACGGCAACACGGGTTTTCCAGGAACTGAAAAGGTCATCCGGAAATCTATCGGGTTGGGACCTGGCGCGGGCTCTGAACATCAACCCGGAAACACTCGTGGCCACGTTGGAAAAGCTGAAGGATGCTCGAATTATCGACTCTAGTGATCAGGGTCTTGGCGGTATCTACTACTTGACCGACCTTGGCTTCAGGCTGCGTTTGATGCAAGCAGCGTAAGGGAAATCCCAGCGTCTCAGGTGATGTTTTCGATCCCAAGGGTAACGGCTCTGCACATTCACAATGTCTCCATACGGTATTCCGCTTGGACTGCTGTCTGTTGCCCTTGCAGTTCTTCTCTACCTCATCATTGATCTCTCGCCGCTAATCCCAGGTTCAGTAGTCTCGATGTTTCGCACCTTGAGCTTTTGGCTCCTCTGGCTGATTCTATGTGTTCTGACTCTGCTGTCATATGGCGTCTTAAAGACGACCGCTGGCACCAAGATCGCAAACGCGTTCGGTCCAGAGCTTGCGACCCTGGCCACGATTGTCCTCGCGGTACTCTCAAGCCTAACCTTTATTCAAAGTTTCTCGCTTAAGATCGCTGACGTGAAACTCTTGGATGTGCAAAAGATACTGGAATCATTTCGAATTAGGGTGCTCACTAATATTTCCAGTGACAATGCAAAAAGAGAGTCGCTTAAGCGGATGCGAATCGCAGACAAGCTCCACGCGCAGTTACAGAATGACGTGCAGGCGCTACGGGAACAATATGCACAAGTGTTGGCACAAGCAGGTATTGAACCCCCAAGAATCGCGGTTTTACTAACTGATTCTGAGCACGAAGCGAAGGCTGCCTCACTGTCTCTCGCGCGAATTCTTGCGCAAAAAATCACTGAGATCAATACGGAACGAGCCAGCGACCTAATCCGCAAAAAGAAGGATCGTTAAACTGGTCATAACCCTTAGCAGTGGGGGTGCTGATTGGTGTCACGATCCTTCACCTCCTCCATTTGTTCCACCTCGTAGCCCCTGTGACCTGCCCCCCAGAAACTAGTCCATTGGAAATGTGACTTTCTCCATTTAGGATGACCCGCCCAGGGTCAGAGGAGGAGTCATGCGCAAGAGTCGATTCAGCGAAGAACAGATCATCGCCGTGTTGAAGGAGTCCGAGGCGGGGGTGGAAACCGGGGAACTGTGCCGCCGGCACGGGATCACGCGAGCGTCCTACGAGCCGGGCGCGATTGAAGCGCCGCTGGGCGGAGTAACTGGGTCACGGAAAGGGAGGTTGGCCCACCCTTCGCGATTTTCGAAAGCTGGGAGACCCCGCAACTGTGAGCACGATGGGCTTTCCACTGAGGCGTGATTGGGGGAGGGAGCATTTTGCCGTTGCTATACACCACCCCCCCAACGATTGTCAGCGAGTGCCAACACTGTTAACGACAGTTGGGCAGAGTAATTGGGAACGGTTGTGCCAAGGCCGCATCGTGCAGGTTGGCAACCACCGCCGAGCGTCCGTCGATCACTCCACCTTTTTCAACAGTGACTGTGCATAAGCTGTGGCCGAAGCCTTGAAACCTAGGCCCCGCCCTCCCTTGCCCTGTTTGCACCTAAACTGATTCAAGAGCGCCGGAACTGTTCAAATGTGTACAGTTTGCCCCGGATTCTTTAAGTTGAGTAGTGAGACATCATTCGTGGAGCACGATGTCGAGCAGTGAACTGTGAACTTCCAAACCGCCGTTGTAGTCAATAAAGCCCAGTTCCCTGAATCGATTCATGAAGAAGTTCACTCGGGGGCTCGGGTGGTGCCGATCATTTCCGCCAAGGTTCCTTGGCTTATCTTCGGAAGCACATTCTCCGACCTTCCTTCTTTGCCAAAGTGGGCCAGCAGCAAAAGCGTCCGGGCCAACCGCTTCTCCGCAGAGTTGAAGAGTTGATCCACCAGGTCTGCCTGAGTCTGGATGTATCGGCCAACGAGATATGCGACAAAGAGATCTGAAAACGCGTGCTCACGGTGGAGCACGCTCAACATCGCGTCCTTTTCAATTCTCAGGACCAGACAATGCGTAACTGCGGTAGCAGACGCAACCCACAGAGGCTGATCGGAGGTGATACAACCCTCCCCCATGAAGTCCCCTTCCCCTAACAGAGCGATCGTAGCCTCCTTGCCTTGCGTGGATAGGACCGTGAGTTTTGCGCGGCCTTTCTGAATATAGAAGACGGCATCACTAGGCTCTCCCTGCACGAAGATCACCTTGTTCTTTGGATATGACGTCACGGTTTTGCCTAACCCGGCTTGGGTGAGGAAAGTCTTGGGATCAAATGTCCGAGTCTTGGAAGGGGACATATATCCTCCTCGGCGAGGGCACACTAAACAAAAATCCTAGCACCACAGACAGGAAGTGGATAGCAAATCTTCCTTTTGTTACGAAATCGGAACAGCGCTTTGCTCGTTAGAAGCTAGCCTCGGCTTTTCCCCCAGAACCAGCTGCGTCAATACGATGCACCTCCAACTGTGCAATTTTGAACAGACAGATTAGGTGAAATTCCGTACTCTGCCAGAAAGCGCCGTGTCCGAAGTTCTCCGAGGGGAGAAAGAAGTTGTAGCATGCTGAGAGTTTTGCTGGCAGAGGACGACGACGCTGTCCGAGACATGTTGCAGGCAGCCCTGGAACGCGATGGGTTCGAAGTAGTCGCCGTGGCGGGTGTACGTGCGGCGCTCAATTCCATCGCCATGGGACACTTTGACGTACTTCTTTCCGACCTGCATATGCCGCACGCCGGCGACGGTTTCACCGTTGTCAGTGCCATGCGCCACACCCATCCGGAGGCCGCAACGCTCGTGCTTAGCGGGTATCCAGAGCTGGACGAGGCACTGTCCGCCATCCGCTCACAGGCGGATGCGGTTCTTACAAAGCCGATCGAGATCGCCTCACTCCGAGAAATTATCCATGAGAGACTCGCAAACCGTGTGCCCCACAAAGCGTTGGCCACGGAAAGCGTGGCCTCCTTATTGGAGCAAAACCTCGAAGTTACGATTCAAGACTGGATGAAACTAGTGGAGAACGACGAAGAGCTGACATGCATTCCGCTGAGCTTCGCGGACCGTACCGGCCACCTTCCCAATCTTCTTGCGGACTTGATTTACCGCTTACGAACTCCGCGGACCGCGAAGGCCAACATCTCCATCCCCGCACGCGAGCATGGAACTCTGCGTCGTAAGCAAGGATACTCGGCGGCGATGCTGGTCGAGGAATCCCGAATCCTCCAAGTCAGTATCTTTAGTACCCTACAAAATAATCTGCGGAAAGTGAATTTCAGCGGCGTGCTGCTGGACATAATCACTATTGCAGACGAAGTAGATTCGCAATTGAAGCAGGCGATGCTCAGTTTCATCGAACCCATGTCCCTGTCCAGTTCGTCGGCGGCCTAAGGGGCCCTTACGACGTCTTGTCACGGGTGGTGGAGTGGGTCAGCCTCGGGCAGACACTGCACACAATCAAGAGCAGACTGACGGGCGGGTTCGCCCGCCCGTTGAAAACCGCAACGGCGTGGGTGGCGCCTGAAGTTGACTGACACGAAGCCGGGCCGGCCCGTTTGTGCCTGCTTTCCGCCAATGCTACATCCCGGAATCCAGCCCCTTGCGGGGCCGGATCTGCTATCTAACGTATCGAAACAACACGTTGCGCGGTTGATGCAGAGGGCCACCTAAATGCAACAGTTGGCTGTATGTAATACCCCGAGGGGAGAAAAGCGGGGGAACGGATGTCCAATCCAAATGACGGGGCCAGTCAAAGGCCAGACCTATGCTAAACCACAACCTAAGAAACAAGCTGGCAGCGATTGTGGGCCATTGTTATCTTTTGGGACTAGAAGTTCCAGCAGGTTCGGAGTCCACAAGACGGGTGGGTCAGATTCACGATCTGGCATTTCAAATGTCCGAGATGATAGATGCGAGCCAACGCGCTCTGGAAGCGGCACGAGTTGCGAATCTTGAGCGTGAGAACCTACACCCGCTTCTAGCTGACGATAAATCGCGATATCACTCGTGATGGGCGGTGATGGGTAACTTTAGTTCGAGTGATCGCCCAGATAAGGGACTACGATTAAAGCTGTGAGACATTACACCATCAAAATGATGAACGGCTTTTCCATGTTCAAGTGCCCACTTTGTAAGCACTCCGTCACCACACGGGACTTCAGGAGCCAAGACGGAAACTGCCGCACCCAAGCAGCAAAGGCAATGAACGAGCACGCCACCGACGCACATCGCTTTCCTGCACCGATCTCATCGCGTGATGCGACACGGCACGCTTACTAAAAGAGCATTTCGCCGCAGGCGCTAAGAGGCAGGGGCTTGACGAAGTATGAAAAGGCCCAATCCCGCAATGGACGAGAGAGTTTGCATCGCTCACGCACCGTCGCCCGCAGTGGGATCTGGACACTCCTAAGGAGGGACCGCGTCATGACACCATTACCCACGAGACTCCGATTCGAGTTTGACCCAGTGAACAAGATCTCGCTGATAAGAGTTCATGGGTGGCTCACGGATGAATCTCTGTTGGACCTTTACGACGCAAGTCAAGCATATTCGATTGCGACCGACGCATGTCTGAGTATTGTTGACTTGTCATCCGTCACCAAGTTTGCCGTGTCCCGGGGGGCTATCCAGCTTCTGGCATATAAGGAACCAGACATGACGGGCGTCAGGCGCGCATGCTTTATTGTCGCCCCGCAAGTATGTGCCTTTGGTCTGTGTCGCATGTTCCAGCTCCTTTCAGACACCACCCGGCCCCTCCTGCAAATCGTACACACGCTGGGCGAGGCGTTGGCGCAATCGGCATTCGGTCCCGATACTTCGAACCTTCAGTCGTTCCGACACCATGCAGAGCCATACCCACTTCACGTAATCGCGAGTAGTGTCCCAATTTAGTTGGCGCAGAGACCTTCCCGTCCTTAGTAGCCTTTCTTAGCGCCCTTTGCGGATATTTTTTGTTGCTACCGAGAGAAATCAAAAACTCTAACCGCTAAGCCGGAGACACCGCAGACATCCGAGATGATGGAGGCGAGCCGATGAGCCATCGAAGCGGCACCAGTCGCGAGTCATAAAACTGTCGCGAGTCATAAAACTTGAGAACCTCACCCACTTCTAGTTGACGATAAAGTGCGCCGCGAAAAGGTGCTGGTCTTCGCCGGAGTACCTATCCTGGCGAGAATGTGGAGCCGTCCTCCGGGGGTAATTCTAGGGATGAAGAGAACGGCTCCGGTCTTTCGTGGGACGAGTATGCCAGCGTTTCGCTTTCATCTATTAACTACTTCAATCTTGTTACGAAATCGGAACGCTCTTGCGTGTCCGGCCCGTGGAGCGACCCATGAGAGAATCAGGTACTCCAGCATGGGTCTAATTTCTTGGTCGCGGGCGCACGCCTAGTCTTTTCAATCCTTCTCGCGGTGCCCCAGTTTCTGTTCCTTGAACTCACCCGTCTCCGTTTCGTAAAGCGCGGTCCAGCGTGCGATCGCCTGGTTGATGGAGAGAGTCGCGTGGGAACGTCCCAAGTCTCCCCCACGACGCCCGGCATAGTCCGGGCATTTCTTGGGTTGGCGCTCGAATTTCGTCGAGCGGCGTTCTTGCCTCCTCGCACACCTCTACCACGGCGAACGAAAAACCGCTCGGAAAAGAGACTCAGCGGCGGAAATCTGTCCGCAACTGTCCAGGTGTGTCTCCTGATCTCGATCTAGGAGCAAGAAATGGACTGATCGTTACCCGGATTTGGTAACGATCAACCACAATTTTCATGTGTCCAATAACTGTCCGTTAAGCCTTCCGCAGGGCTCTAAAACCGATTTCCAGCGCCATCCGTGCCGTTAAGTTTCTATCAGTTACCAATCAGCGGTCGATTGACACGGTAGAGGTCAGGAGTTCGAGTCTCCTCGTGCCTACCATTTCTTTTTCCTCTTCCTTCATCGAATCGGCTTCGAACGAGAGCGCGTCCTTTCTCAGGCTTGACCAACCGTTGCAGTTCAACGTCCCAACACACCCGGCATCTAAAGTTATGTAAAGATGCGTCTCACGGGCGTGCGGCATTGGTAAGATGGATGGAGCCGCGTCCGTGGCATTGCCGGGCGCGAAGGGAAGAGGAATCACGCTTGAGAAGTTTTTTGAACCGCACTATTTCATCCTGCACAATCACTATTTTGTTCGGCCTTCGTTTGGCTGCCCAGCAGACGGCAACACCGGCACCGGCGCCTGCCACCCAACCGGCACAAGCGACGCCGTCGGCGCCAAACACTCAGCCAGCGAAGAAGGCTGACACGCCGGATGCTCCCGAGGGCACGACCCAACCGCGACAAGGGAAGACCAAACTGGAGCAGGAAACCGGGACCATTAATGATCGCATCCTGACGGTCATGCCCAACTATGGCACGGTGGAAAATGCCCACACATTGCCGCCAATTTCTACCCGCCAAAAATACCGGCTGGCTACCGCCGGGGTGTTTGACTATTTCACGTTTCCGTTTATCGGCGCACTGGCTGCGATTGATCAGGCGAACAATTCTCCGGAATCCTGGGGGCAAGGCTGGGGTGCATACGGCAAGCGCTATGGCGCGTCTTTTGCCGACAATGGGATTGGCACCTACATGACCACCGCGATCTTTCCGAGCATGCTGCATGAAGATCCGCGCTACTACCAGTTGGGACACGGCACAATTTCTCACCGGACGGTTTACTCACTGGGCAGGTTGTTCGTGGCCCGCACCGATGACGGACGCAGCCGCTTCAACTACTCCGAGAATATCGGCAACGCCGTGGCCGCAGGATTCTCGAACGTTTACCACGCTCCCGAAGACCGTACCCTGAGCCGCAACCTGCAAACCTACGGGATGTTGGACATGTGGGACGGAGTCTCAAACCTGATGAAGGAATTCTGGCCCGACATTCACCGCAAGATGCAGCACAAACACAACGCCAGCAACCTGACCTACTAACGGTCTGGCGGCCGGCGGTGAGGTGCCGCGTGCCAGATGGTCGCTGGATACAGCTCCGGCCGGCTGGTCTTATCCTCTGCGCCGCGACTATACTGACCGCGGCCTTTTATGAAAACGCTTGCGTTGTACTTCCTGTTACTTTTTCTCCTGTCGTCCCTGAGCGCCGCACAAACCATGAAGCCGACGGAACAGTCAAAGGCCGGAGCGCCTGGCAACGCGAAGTTCCTGGCGATGGCGGACCAGTTCGTCAAAGAGTCGCTGGCGCTCTCGCCGGTGAATGCGTCGCAGGCCGGATATCACAAGCATGTGGACGCCAAAACCGGCAAGACCATCATGCTCGATGCGGAGCTGGATGATGTGGGCTCGGAGGGCATGGCGGCGCAATTGACCTTCTATCGCGAGTGGCGGCGGAAGTTCGAGACCGAGACGCCGATGGCTTCGTTGAATGCTCAGGACGCCGCCGACTACAGACTGATTGACGATCAAGTCGCCGCGAGTCTGCTGGAGCTGGAGCACATTCAAAATTACAAACATAATCCGACGGTGTATGTGGAGCTGCTGGGCAGCGGATTGTTCCTTCCCATGACCCAGGATTACGCGCCGAAGGCCGTCCGCACGGGCGACGTAATCTCGCGCATTGGGCAGATACCGCGTTTTCTCGAGCAGGCGAAGTCGCAACTGGCGGATGCGGATCCCATCTTCATTTCAACCGCGATGGATGAAAACGAGGGCAACCTCGATATGGTCAACGGGCTGGCGAGCGACATTCCGGCGGATTCTCCGCTGAAGGCACAATATGACAAGGTTGCACCGCCGGCGAAGAAGGCGCTCAACGACTTCAATGACTGGATGAAGAACGATCTGGCCAAGCGTCCGACGAACGGGCGGACCTGGCGGCTGGGCGCGGAGTGGTACGCGGTGAAATTCCGCTATGTGATGGAGACTTCGATCGAGCCGGCGCAGTTGCTGGCGCAAGCGGAAGCCGAGCTGAAGCGAGTGCGCGTCGGAGATGCTGGAGTTGGCGCTGCCTCTTTATAAGCAGATGTATCCGGGGCAGGATGATTACAGTAGTTTGCCGGCGCAGGAGCGCGAAAACAAGATCATCGGCGCAGTGATGGATAAGATTGGCGCCGAACATCCGCAACGTGAGCAACTCACGGACGCGATCAAGGGTGATTTGGCGGGAATCACGCAGTTTATCCGCGACAAGAAGATTGTCACGCTGAGCAGCCGCGACAACCTGAAGGTGATTGCTACTCCGGAGTTCATGCGCGGGATTTATTCGGTTGCAGGATTTCATTCCGCGCCGCCGCTGGAACCGACGGCGGAAGCGCAATATTGGGTGACACCGATTGATCCGAAAATGCCGGACGCCAAGGCCGAGAGCAAGCTACGCGAATACAACAACTACACATTGCAATGGCTCAGCATGCACGAGGCGCTGCCCGGCCACTATGTGCAGGCTGAGCATGCCAATGACGTGCAGCCCGCGACGCGGCGACTGGTGCGCAACATGTTTGCCAATGGGCCGTATGTGGAAGGGTGGGCGGAGTATGCAGCCGACGTGATGACTGACGCGGGCTATCTCGACTCCAGTCCGAAGTTTCGGCTGGCTCGATTGAAAGTCTGGCTGCGCGGCGTGGCGAATACGATTCTCGACATTCGCATGCAGACCATGAACATGACCGACCAGGAAGCAATGGATTTGATGATGAAAGATACCTTCCAGACACAGGCGGAGGCCGACGGCAAGCTGCGGCGTGCGAAGTTGAGCTCGACCCAACTGCCGACATACTTCCTGGGCAATCGGCAGTGGTGGGTGCTGCGCAAGAAATATGAAGCGGCGAAGGGTAGCGCGTTTACGCTGGAAGAGTTTCACGACCGCGCGCTCGATCAGGGGCCGCTGCCGCTGGAGTATCTGGAGAAGATTATTTTGCCGGGGAAGGCGAAGTAGTCTCGCGCAAGAGTTGGCGGCTGGCTTTCAGTGCGAGTCGCGGGTGACTTTGTTGCCGCTGCTGCCGATCAAGAAATCCAAGTCCGCCCCCAGATGTGCCTGCTGCACATGCTCAACGTACAGCTTTTTCCATCCCCGCTGCGGAAGCGGCGGAGGCGTCCACTGGGCGCGGCGGGCGGCGAGGGTGGCATCATCCAGGTCGAGTTGGACGATTCTCTGTTTCACATCCAAGGTGATCATGTCTCCCGATTGAACCAGCGCCAATGCGCCACCGGCGGCGGCTTCGGGACAAACGTGCAGGACAACTGTGCCGTAGGCGGTGCCGCTCATGCGGCCGTCGGAGATGCGGACCATGTCGGTCGACGCCTTTTCGTAGGAGCTTCGGCGGTAGAGGCATGTTGCCGACTTCGGCCATGCCGGGATAGCCGCGCGGGCCGCAATTCTTGAGGACCATGACACACCTTTCATCGATATCGAGCGCGTCGTCGTCGATGCGGGCGTTAAAGTCCTCGATGTTTTCAAAAACTACGGCGCGGCCGCGATGCAGTAACAGATTCGGACTGGCGGCGGAGATTTTCATGACCGCGCCGTCGGGCGCGAGATTGCCACGCAGAACCGTGATCCCAGCGTTGGGTTTGAAGGGTTCGGCGAAAGTGTGAATCACGTCGCGATTCCAGCACGGAGCGTCGGCGACATTTTCCCAGATGGATTTTCCGTTTACGGTCAGGGCGTCGCGATGCAGCGCGCCGGATTGGCCTAATTCGCGAAGGACCGCGGGCAATCCGCCCGCGTAGAAAAAATCTTCCATCAGATATTTGCCGGAGGGTTGGATGTTCACCAGACAGGGCAGGCTTGACCCCAGCCGGTCGAAATCGTCGAGGCAGAGCGGGACTCCGATGCGGCCGGCGATGGCGATCAGGTGAATGACGGCGTTGGTGGATCCGCCGATGGCGGCGTTGGCGCGGATGGCATTTTCGAAAGCGTGGCGAGTCAGAATGCGGGAGATGCACAAATCTTCACGCACCATTTGCACGATGCGGCGTCCGGTCATCTGGGCGAGGGTGTAGCGGCGGGCGTCAACCGCTGGAATCGCAGCATTTCCCGGCAGCGCCATGCCCAGCGCTTCGACCATATTCGCCATGGTGGAGGCGGTGCCCATGGTCATGCAGTGGCCTTTGGAGCGGCTCATGCAGCTTTCGGCTTGGAAAAATTCTTCAGCTTTCATTTCGCCGGAATCGAGTTTTTCCGACAACTGCAAAAGGCCAGTGCCGGAGCCGATGTCGCGGCCCTGGAATTTCCCGGACAGCATGGGCCCGCCGGAAACACCGATGCTGGGCAGATCGCAGGAGGCTGCGCCCATGAGCAGGGAAGGGGTCGTCTTGTCGCAACCCATGAGCAGGACGACGCCATCCATAGGATTGCCGCGGATGGATTCTTCAACGTCCAGGCTGGCGAGGTTACGGAAAAACATTGCGGTGGGTCGCAGCTGCGTTTCGCCCAGCGACATGACGGGAAATTCCAGCGGAAAGCCGCCGGCTTCCCACACGCCGCGTTTTACAGATTCGGCAATCTCGCGGAAATGCGCGTTGCAGGGGGTCAGTTCGGACCAGGTGTTGCAGATGCCGATGACCGGGCGGCCGTCGAAGAGATCATGCGGCCAGCCCTGGTTCTTCATCCAACTGCGGTGCATGAAGCCGATGCGGTCCTGCCGGCCAAACCATTCCTGACTGCGGAGTTTCTTCATCCGGTGCGGATCTCCGTCCTCAAAGCTCGCTGGTCATGGAAAACATCCCAACAATCGTGTACAAACGTTTGGGCAAATCTCGCGCCACGCGAGAGGGAAGGATACACCTTCCTGCTTGGGATGAGAATCCGTACCAAGGAGAATTAAACATGACGCGCAATGTGTTCTCAGCAAGCGAGCAGGATCGGGGACGGCGGCCTGTGTGGCGGCGGGTCCGCACTTGGATGCTTGCAATAGGGATACTGGGCGTGCTCGGCTTGACGCCGGCTTCGGCGGCGGATCTCAAGAAAGCTCTACGCATTTATTTCGTGGACGTGGAAGGCGGGCAGGCGACCTTGTTTGTGACTCCCGCGAAGCAGTCGCTCCTGATCGACACCGGCTGGCCGGGCAACGATGGCCGCGATGCCGACCGCATCGCAGCTGCGGCGAAGCTGGCGGGCATCAAGAAAATTGATTACGTCCTGATTACACACTTTCACATGGACCATGTCGGAGGGGTTCCGCAGTTGGCCGCACGCATCCCTGTCGGAACGTTTATTGATCACGGAGAAAATCGCGAGACCGCGGACGCGCCGACGGAAAAGGTTTTCGAGGCCTATCAAGATGTTTTGGCGACGGGAAAATACAAGCACCTGACTGCCAAACCAGGCGATGTTCTGCCGCTTCTGGGGATGGATGCCGTGGTGGCGAGCGCCGATGGAGCGGTGCTTGACCGTCCGCTTGCGCGCGCGGGAGAGGAAAATGCGGCCTGCAAGGGCGTGGAACAATATCCCGCGGACACGACCGAAAATCTTCGGTCTTTAGGGACGGTCATCACTTTTGGCAAGCTGCGAATTCTCGACCTCGGCGACCTGACACACGACAAAGAAATGGAGTTGATGTGCCCAACCAACAAGCTTGGCAAGATCGATATTTACATCGTGTCTCATCATGGCTGGAACCAGAGCGGCAGCCCAGCTTTGGTTTACGGGATTGCCCCGCGGGTCGCGATCATGGATAACGGTGCGAAAAAGGGCGGAACCCCGTCGGTGTGGGACATCATCCAAAAGTCGCCGGGGCTGGAAAATTTGTGGCAACTGCATTTTTCCGAAGAAGGCGGACAGGCGCACAATGTGGCGGAGGAGTTCATCGCCAATCCTCCAGGCCCGGACGCTGGAAACTATCTTGAACTGACGGCGTGGCCGGACGGACACTTTGAGGTGTTTAACTCGCGGACCCAGAAGACACGTGAATATGCGGCAAAGTAGGAACACAGCCTAGGAGAATACGGGGGAGACCGGCGACCTTGATCACCGACTGTCATATCCACATTCAGCCGCTGGAGATGTTTCACGCCTCGGCGCTGGAGTTGATGAAGAAGAAGCGGCCGAACTTCGACCAGATTACCGAGTTCTGCCGTTCTCCGAAGGCTTTTCTCAAGCATTTGGACGCAGCCGGCGTGGACCGCGCGGTGCTCATCAATTATGTGGCGCCGGAAGTGATTGGGTTCACCGCCGGAGTGAATGAGTTCATCGCGGATTATGTGAAGGAAGATCCGAAACGGCTGATCTCCTGCGGCGGGCTGAATCCGCGGCAGAGCCCAAATATCGAAGCCGACGTTGAGCATCTCTTGCGGCTCAAGATTCGGATGATCAAGATTCATCCGCCGCACCAGCTTCTGTTCCCCAATGATTATCAGAACGGCGTGAAGGCGCTGGAGGTCATCTATCGCGCAGCCGAGGCGAATGGCGTGCCGGTCATGTTTCACACCGGAACGTCGATCTTCACCGGGGCGCGGAACCGCTACGGCGATCCTATTTTTATTGATGACGTCGCGGTGGATTTTCCGAAGTTGAAAATTATCCTGGCGCACGGCGGGCAGGCCGCTGTGGATGAATACGGCGTTCTTCTTGCTGCGGCGTCATCCCAACGTGTTTCTCGATATCAGCGGGATTCCGCCGAAGACGCTGCTGAAATATTTCCCTCGGCTGGATGAGATCGCGCACAAGACGCTGTTCGGAACCGATTGGCCGGGACCGGGAGTGCCGGACATCAAGAAGAACCTGGACGATTTCAAGGCTCTGCCGTTAAGTGAGGAGATCAAGCGGAAGATTCTTTCGGAGACGGCGCTGGGGGTATGGCCGGCGTAGGCCGGTCAGGTAGGCCCGAGGATTTTTCAGTTCCTAGGCTCCTAAGCGGGCCATCGGGAAGACGCCCCTCCTCATGACCTCCGGGCTTGGTCCTGAAGTGTGGCGGCAGTCTGGTACACGGAATCAGCGTCGTCCACGTCGTCGAACGTTGGTGGCCGAGGCCGGTTGCCTCGTCCCCACTGCCACTCGCCCGTGACGGGCCCGCCAAAGCTGATACAGCCATTTCCATCGGCGCGGACGCGTTTGTCAATCATCGACAGGTTCTCGAAGTATGCGCTTGAAACTGCCCGGCCTTTCAGTCCGTTTTCGATGATAAGTGCACGGCGGCTCGTCAGAGCATAGTAAGTCCGTTGTTTCTTCCAGCGGCGATAAAGGAATCTTCCCCAGATCATGTATTGGCCGACCAGGACGAATGGTGTGCCCCAGATTAGGCCGAAGTACTGAAGGGCGCCTGTCGGTCGATGTGTCCAGATGTCCCAGATGCCGGATGCCCCTAGAAGCCAGAAGATCGCAAACCCACCCCACAACAGGCTGAAAGGGATTGCCAGCCAATCCTCGTTGTGGAGGACGACCCGCGGGTTCGGTCGGCCGGTCCACTTCGTTGTTTCTCCTGGCAACAGTTCAGCCGCAAACGAGTCGAACGGAACAGGCGTCGTCATCGATAATCGATCCTCCGGTGCTTGCGCCGATTTTAACCTCGTTTCGTCGCCATCCCACAAGATGTTGCCGAGAAAACAGTGGCGAAATCAGGGGAGTTAGACCGAACAAAAAACGGCCGGGCTGATTGCCCGGCCGGTGTGATCTTCTAAGGCTTCCTTGCTATTGCTTCTTCTTCGTTTTCTTAGCCTTCGCTGCGGGCTTTGCCTTCGCTTCCGGTGCGAGCAAGGTCAGCGAATCCGCGGCGTTGAACGGGTACACCTTCACCGACTCTTGGCCCGTAGTACTCAGCGTGACGTCCACCCGGCGGTTGCTGGCAAGGAGAATGGTCCGCATGTTCTTGAGGAGCTTCTGGCGCTCCTCCGGGGTGACTTGCGGATTGCTTTCGACCGCGTCCTTCACCTGCGCAACCGTTAGGTTCTTCTGGTGTCCGAAGGCCTTGGTTTCGATGCTGTCCGCGGGAACGCCATGGTCAACCAGGAATGACTTGGTCAGATTGACACGGCGTTCGGAGAGGGCCTGGTTGTAGGGCACCGAGCCGCGCGGGTCGGCGTGACCAGCGAGAATCAAGTGCGCATCGGGTTTGTGCTTGAGATATTCCTGGAAGTCGCTGGCCAGCGCTGCCAGGGTTGCTTGCTGACTTGGGAGCAGTCCGACGTCCGGCTTTTGTGGAGTCGGTTGCGCGGTGGGGAAGTAAACGCTGTGCAGCGCCAGCCTGAGTTCCAGCTCTTGCACCGTGGGGCCGGTTGGAGGCGGAGGCGGTGGCATTTCGACCGTCACCATGGTGTCGGCGGAGGTGTTAAGTCCGCGGGTGTCGGTGCAAACCGCGTTCACCGTGACGGTGCTCGCGCCGGGTGGAGTATTCAACGTCGCCGTGTTTCCAGCGCCGGAAATGATGCCTCCGGTTGCCGTCCAGTTGGCCACCGTTACGGGAACCGAGTCGGGGCTGGTGCAGGTGCAGGAAACGCTGACGGCTGCGCCCGCCGGCACAGTAGAGGGACTCGCCGAGCAGCTCATCGTCGGCGGATTCTTGGGCGGTTCTTTGACGGTGAAGTTGGCCGAGCAGGAAGCCATGGTGTTCTTGGCTTTCGGGTCAGAGATCTTGGCCGTCGCGGTGTAGTTTCCTCCGGCCGCGCCATTGGTATCAATGGTTGCGGTGGTGTCTTTTCCGGCGACCTTGCCTCCGTTGCTCGACCAGTCATAGGCAAGCGTGTGCTTGGGATTGAAGTTGCTGGGCGTGGCGGTGACGGTGACCGGCTCTCCAACCATGACCTGCGAAGGCTGGGCGGAACAAGCCGCAGTGGGAGGAATCAGTGGCGCGCCGCCGAAGCTTACGAGCAGGCCGCTGCGGATCCGCAAGCTGCCGTAGCTGGAGTGGCGAAGGTCGGGCTGGGTAGCGGGAACCCCGAGGTCAGAGAAGTTATGCTTCGACCACTGATAGTCTGCCTCAAACGCGCGGAAATCGAAGTGCTTCGACAGGCGAAAATCGATTCCGCCACCCAGAATCGCGCCCAGTCCGTTGTTGGCTCCAAACGGTGTGTTGAGCCGGTTGTCACTGATCAGGGTATGCAGGAAATAATTGATGCCCTCGCTGCCCCGGTACGTGAGCCGCGGACCAATCGAAAAGGTATTGAAGCTGAACCCATTCTTCCAGTTTCCACCGTAGTCAGCCTCGAGGGCGAGGTAGCGGTTGTAGTTGTAGGCTCCTGCCAGGCCGAATCCCTTGGGCATGTCAGTCAAAGGCTGGCTCTGCACCGGGTTCGATGTTCCGGGAACAGGTACTTTGGCATCGGGGTTGAGGAACTGGTATCCGACGAAGACATCAACCTTGGGAACCGTTGCATCCTGGGCTACGGCGCTGACCGCGATTAGAGTCAACCCTAAAATCAGCAAGCCCTGTGTGCGCAAAGCGGCGTTGCGGTGAATCTGCCTGAGTATCATTCTTGTTCCTCCGATCAGGAATTGCTGAGCTTAAGAGAAGGGATCCCAGCGGAAAAGTAGAGGCCAATCATTTCTAGCTTTCCGGCGGTGGACTCGAGAGAGGTCACTACCGGACTGTCCTTCCATTCCGCATCGGAACTATAGCAAAATTCAGAAGCGTTGAAAATAATGGGCTGGAGTCTGGGCGGGGCTGGTCCAAGTGGCTAACCTTCGCGGGGCTTCGGCGTCCAAAGTCTAGCTGTCAGAAGGCCTTAGTGTGCAGGGGGAAGTCGCTTGAGTTTGGGAGTCCGAAGGCTGCGGAGATGGCTCTTTGTCGCGCCATATGGCGCGACGCTGATGCTGGCCGCAATCATGCCTACGGTTTGCCAGGGGGCCGCGACTGCGATCAAAATCCCTCGCGTCAGCCGCGCTCCTAAACTCGAAGATTTCGAAAGCATGGCGCCGCAGGGCGCAGGAGCGGAACTCCAGCGGGTCACCGGACTTCATCCAAAACCAGCCTTCGGACGGCAAAGCCGGCAACCGAGCGCACCGACGCCTATCTCGGCTACGACGAGTCGAATCTCTACGTGGTGCTGGTTTGCTTTGACAGCAATCACGGAGTGCGCGCGGATTTGACTCGCCGCGAGCCTTCGACTCCGTTCGATTCCGACGACTACGTTGAGATTGTTCTGGACACGTTTCAGGACCAGCGCCACGCCTTCCAGTTCGACATAAACCCCAAAGGGGTGCAGGCGGACGCGCTGTGGACCGAAGGCCAGGGTCCTGATTACTCGTGGGACACGCTGTGGTACTCGCGCTCCAAAATCAGTTCGCAGGGATACGTCATCTGGACGGCGATTCCGTTTCGCAGTCTGCGGTTTCATCCCAGCAGCGCCGACCACTGGGGAGTGATTCTCACCCGCTATCTTGCGCAAAAGAATGAATACGATAACTGGCCTTGGGTGTCGGCCAAGCTGGCGGGCAAGCTGAATCAGGAAGCGACGGTTACCGGATTGGAGAACGTCTCACCAGGACGGAACATGCAGTTCATTCCCTACGTGGAGTCGAACACCTTTCGCACCCTCGATACCCGCGATCCGGCGCAGCCGCAATTTGATTCGGCGACCTTTCGCGGGAAGGCGGGACTGGATGGAAAGTTTGTTTTCCACGACAGCCTGGTGCTGGACGCGACGGTCAATCCTGATTTCGCCCAGGTCGAATCCGATGAGCCGCAGAACACGGTGAACCAGCGCTTTGCGGTGTTTTTTCCAGAGAAACGGCCATTCTTTCTGGAGAACTCCAATTTTTTCGAAGCGCCGTTGATTGCTTTTGGTCTGCAGCCGCGCATGGTCTTTACCCGAAACATTGCCGACCCGTCGTTCGGAATTCGGCTAACGGGAAAGCAAGGCCCTTGGAATCTTGGTTTTCTCGTGGCGGATGATCGCTCGCCCGGCCTCAGTGTTCCCAACAGCGATCCTCTGTACGGGACGCGGGCCTATTTCGCCATCGGCCGCGTCAGCCGCGACTTGAGCGAGCAATCGAGCGTGGGCGCGATGTTTACGGACCGCGAATACCAAGGCTCGTATAACCGGGTGGGCGGGCTGGACGGAACGTTTCGCTTGAACAAGAACTGGAACGCGAGCTATCGCGGATACATGAGTTCCACGCTGGATCCGATAGCAGGATACAAATTTGGGCTGCATCACGAAGGAGTGCTTGTAGGATCGGGACGCCGTTTCGCGATGGGCTTGCAATATCTCGATATCACGCCGAATTTTGTTAGCGAGACCGGATTCGTTCCTCGCGTGGACCAGCGGTCGATCAATCAGTATGGGCATTTCTATTTTCGGCCGGAAGGCAAACACTTGATCTTCCACGGGCCGGAGGAGAACGGCGATGTCATATTGAGCAGCCACAATACCGTTCTTCAGCAGGCGGCCAGCTTCGATTATGTGTTTGGTTTTCAGCGAAACATCGTGATCGCGCCGATCATCGCGTATGAGTCCGACGTGCTGCGGCCTGTAGATTTTGTGGGCTTGCCGAACAATCGTCAATACGCCCAGGACGCCGTGGGACTGGTCTTCCGCGGCAGTCCGTGGCGCATGTTCAGCTGGAATACTCGCATCATCCGCGACGGGACGGTAGTCGTGGTACCGGCGGCAGGGCAGTTGCCATATACCGGTGACGAGACCGCCATATTCCAGACCATTGGGATCAAGCCCACACACCGCCTGCAGATTGATAACACCTACATCCTGGAGAGGGTGGTCAACGGGCTGGTGAATCATGCCGTGGTCAATAGCGACATCATTCGGTCGAAGTGGAATTATCAGTTCACGCGCGAGTTTTCTTTGCGCTTCATCGCCCAGTATGACGGGCTGCTCACCAATCCCAACTACTCCAACCTGCAGACCACCAAGAATATGAACTTTGACGTCCTGTTCACGTACTTCTTGCATCCGGGGACGGCGGTGTACGTGGGCTATAACTCCAACCTGGAGAATGTGGACCCGGCGCTGTGCCTGCATCTGCCGAATTCGATGCAGTGTGATCCCAACGGCGGCGGCCTGCTGCGCGACAAACGCCTTACCAACGACGGGCGTGAGCTGTTCGTGAAGATCAGCTATTTATTCCGGCGCTAAGGCCTGAATCCTTCTTTGTGGCGGCGGTTTCCGGAGACAATCCTGCGACTACAAATATCGGCAGGAGTCTCTGATGGCAACCGATTTGAGTCTGGTCACGCTCTGCGCAGAGGGAGCGGAGATCGCGCGCAACGGAGCCCGAAGGCGCAGAACTACTCCGGCTTCTGCTGCTTCACTCTCACAACCGTGATCTTGGAGAACCCCTCATCGAACGTCGGAGCCTTCAGCTTTGCCGACATTTTTCGCATCACGTCTTCAGGCACCAGGCGGTCGCGGCGCTGGTGGCGCTCGATGCAGACTTCTAGCGGCACATCGAAAAACACAGCTTGGACTTCGTATCCGAAATCTTTCGCCAGCTTAATCCAGTTTTGACGTTCCTGCGGAGTTAAGTTGGTCGCGTCCACATAATTCAGGGGACGATGCGCGATCAGCCGCGCTTTCAACATGGAGCGCAGGTTCGAGAAGACGAGATCCTGAAAACGCTGCTCGGCGGGATCGTCGAAGAGCAGGGAACGCAGCAGGTCGCTGGAGAGCGGAGTGATGTTGTGGCGCTTGAACCACGAGCTTTTGCCGGAACCCGGAAGGCCGACGGCGAGGACTACTACGCCCTTCGGCGGACGCGGGGTTGCGGTTGCAGCAACGGCAACAGGCGCCGCGACGGACGCGTCGCCAGCAGCGGCCGGAACCAGTGGGCGCTGACTCGAAGTTCTTCGTCCGCGACCGCCTCGACCGCGACGGCGCCGTGGGCGGCGAGGATCGCCGGCCGATTGGGACCCGGGACCGGCCTCGCCTGACGGCGCTGCCGCGTCTGTCTCCTCGACGGTCTGCCGAGCTTCGGGTGCGGGATCAGATACAACTCGTGCGGCAGGTGGCGCAGGCGGATTCTCCGGCGGTGCAGAGTCGTAGAAAGCGGGCTGTAGAGGCGCGGGCTGAGCGGCCACCTCTT
Organism: uncultured Acidobacteriota bacterium; assembly: GCA_963839975.1. GTDB lineage: Bacteria > Acidobacteriota > Terriglobia > Terriglobales > Acidobacteriaceae > Gp1-AA145. Next base: position 135,477 of record CAWIXA010000001.1, read on the forward strand.
CCGGCGTTTTCTTGCGCCGTTTCAACTTTTCGCTCATCCATTTACGCATGTAGGGCTTGTAACATATTGGGACGCTTGGGGGCAATTGCCGTCCATCGCAACGGGAAGCAATCCGCACCGCGTGGATCGGGTTTGAGCACCAAATGCTAAATGCTATATGGCGGAGTCAGATATGACGATACCTAAAGAGATACAGGGACAGAAGTACATCTCGCTGACCACGTTTCGCAAGAACGGCAAGGGGGTGAAGACTCCGGTATGGTTCGCAGAGCGGGACGACAAGCTTTACGTGATGACGCGCAGCGATTCCGGAAAGTACAAACGCATCCACAATAACCCGCAAGTCAAACTCGCGCCTTGCACCATGGGCGGCAAGATCACCGGACCGGAGTTTTCCGGCACCGCGAGCGTGCTTCCCCCGGCGCAGTGGCCAGAGGCGAAGAAGGCGCTGCATCGCAAGTACTGGTTGGCGCGTCTGCCATTTTGGAGCAGTAAGAACGAATTCCTGGAGATCGCGGTGGCTTAGTTAGGAGTTCCGCCGAAGGCTCGCGGCCCGCAGGATCTCGCTGGGACAAAATTCCGGTTTGAGAAACCGATGCTCGTCTGCGGAAATTTTAATGGCATTCTAATTTGCCGCTGCTCGCTCCAGCCTGTTACCATTTTCTGTTTCCCCTAAGTCAAGGTTCGCTGTAGGCAGTTCATCTCGCATTCATGCGTTTTGGAGGCAACATGGCCATCAAAGTAGGCATTAACGGATTTGGTCGCATCGGTAGAAACGTTTTTCGCACAGCTTTGCATGACTCAAACATTGAAATCGTGGCGGTCAACGATTTGACTGACCCGAAAACCCTGGCCCACCTGCTGAAGTACGACTCGGTGCTGGGCAATCTGCCGAACAAGGTCAGCGCCGGGCCGGACGGTATCACCGTGGATGGCAAGACCGTCAAAGTTTTCAAAGAGCGTGACCCGGGTGCACTGCCCTGGGAGAGCGTGGGCGCGCAAGTGGTGATTGAATCCACCGGGCACTTCACCAACGCTGAAGACGCCAAGAAGCATCTGCGCGGGACAGTGAAGAAGGTGATCATCTCGGCTCCGGCGAAGAACGAAGACGTCACCCTGGTGCTGGGCGTGAATCACGACAAGTACGACGCTGCGAAGCACCACATTATTTCGAACGCATCCTGCACCACGAACTGTCTGGCGCCGATCGTGAAGGTTGTGAATGATACGTTCAAGATCGTCAGCGGGACGATGACCACCATCCACTCCTACACCAACGATCAGGTCATTCTCGATTTTCCACACAAAGACCTGCGGCGGGCACGAGCGGCGGCGCTTTCCATGATTCCGACTTCGACCGGCGCGGCCAAGGCGCTGAAGTTGGTGATCCCGGAGATGGCGGGGAAGTTGGATGGATTCGCAATCCGCGTGCCCACGCCCAACGTTTCCGTGGTTGACCTGGTGGCGTTGGTCGAGAAAAAGGCCACCAAGGAAGAAGTGAACGCGGCGTTGAAAGCTGCGTCGGAAAGCGGACCGCTGAAGGGTTATCTGGGATTCGAAGAGGGCGAACTGGTTTCGTCGGATTTCAAAGGCAATCCGCTCTCCTCGATTGTGGATGCGCCATCGACTCTGGTGGTCGGCAATCTGGTGAAGGTCGTTTCCTGGTATGACAACGAGTGGGGCTACTCGTGCCGGGTGCGCGATCTCATCAACTTCATCGGAAGTAAAGGACTGTAAGAAAGTGGTCAGTGGGCAGTGGCTAGTGGGCAGTTAAGGCCCCCTGGCCCTTGCGGGTCACGGACCACTGACCACTGACCACTAGCCACTGCACTCCAAGGTGAATGCAACATGTCAAAGCTCTCCATTCGCGATTTGCCGCTGAACGACCGCCGCATTTTCATGCGGGTGGATTTCAATGTTCCGCTGGAGGACGGTCGGGTCATGGACGATACCCGAATCCGCGAAACGCTGCCGACGATTGAGTATGCGCTGCGGCACGGGGCGCGCTTGATTCTGGCGTCGCATCTGGGGCGTCCCAAGGGCAAGCCTAATCCGAAGATGAGCATGAAGACGGTGGCCGAGCGGCTGCGCATGATGCTGGATAAGGAACTGGCGCGGGGCGAGAATGTCGGATTCTGCCCCGACTGCGTGGGCGCCGAAGCGGAAGAAATGGCGGCGAAGCTCGAAAAAGGCCAGACCCTGCTGCTGGAGAATTTGCGCTTTCATGCCGAAGAAGAAGCTAATGACGAAAAGTTTGCCAAGCAACTTGCGGCACTGGCCGACTTCTACGTGAACGACGCGTTCGGCACGGCACACCGAGCGCATGCTTCGACGGTTGGCATCACGAAGTTCGTACAAAAATCCGCAGCCGGGTTGCTGATGGAAAAAGAACTCGAGTACCTGGGCCGGGCCATGGAACATCCCGAGAAGCCGTTCATTGCGATCCTAGGTGGAGCGAAAGTCAGCGACAAAATTGCGGTGATCGAAAACCTGCTGACCAAAGTGGACACGCTGATCGTCGGCGGAGCGATGGCTTACACCTTCCTGAAGGCGCAAGGGATACCGGTCGGGAAGTCGCGAGTGGAAGAAGACAAGTTGGATTTGGCCGTGCAGATTTTGAAGGATGCCAAGGCGCGGAAGGTGAAATTCCTGTTGCCGGTGGACCATGTTGTAGCCGACAAGTTCGAGGCCACGGCCCGTCCGCAGATTGTGAAGACGATTCCTGAGAACACGATGGGGCTGGACATCGGGCCGGAGTCAGCGGAGCTCTTCTCGGAAGAGATTTCGCGGGCAGCAACGATTGTGTGGAACGGACCGATGGGAGTGTTCGAAATGTCTCCATTTGCCAAAGGGACATTCAAAGTCGCGCACGCGGTGGCCGAAAATGCCGGAGCCACCTCCATTGTGGGCGGTGGCGATTCGGTTTCCGCCGTGAAAGCTGCTGGCGTGGCGGATAAGATTTCGCATATCTCCACTGGGGGCGGGGCATCGCTCGAATTTCTGGAAGGGAAGCAATTGCCGGGAGTAGTTGCGCTTACGGACAAACGTTAACGTTCGGGATCCGTCGTGAAGAAGATCACAGTCCGGATCGGGAGCCGCGAGTCCAAGATTGTTGAATTCCATGGCCCCGCCGACATAACTGAAGAAAAAACAGAGGCAATCGTCAATGCAGCCAACTCTCACCTGATTGGTGGAGGTGGGGTGGATGGAGCGATCCACGATGCTGGAGGTCCTTCGATTCTGCAAGAGTGTCGGGCATTTGTTGCTGAGCATGGAACATTGCCGACAGGGAGCGCGATTCTTACCAACGGCGGACGGCTGGCTGCAAAGTATGTGATTCACTGCGTGGGGCCGATTTACCGGGGTGGTGAGAACGGAGAAGGTGAAGCGTTAGCGAATTGTTATCGAGAGGCTGTGCGGATTGCGGAGGGGCGTGGCATTCGATCGGTGGCTTTTCCGTCGATTTCCACTGGTGCGTACAGGTTTCCAGTTCGTGATGCCGCCAAAATCGCCGTCGGTACCGTCCTCGACTTATTAGTGGAGACAACCGTGTTGCAACAGGTCCGCTTCATTTTGTTCGATGTCGCGACTCTAAGGGTGTATACCGCAGCGGCAGAAAAGTTGGCCAAGGCTCGACCTCACTGTCGAGTCGAACCAGCAGGCTGATTGAGGAATGGAGAGAATCGCATGGCCCGAAAGAAATTAATTGCCGCCAACTGGAAGATGTACAAGAATCCCACGCAGACGGAGGAGTTCTTCAGTCATTTTCTGCCGCTAGTGTATGCGCATGACCGCGATGAGATCGTAGTCTGCCCTCCGTATATCGATTTGCGAACGGCACTCGATTCCGCCAAAGGATCGGGGATCGCGGTGGGCGCGCAGGATGTTTACTGGAAGGAGGAAGGCGCATTCACCGGCGAAATTTCCTCGGCGATGCTGGTGGCGATTGGATGCACGCATGTCATCATCGGACACTCCGAACGGCGGCAATACTTCGGCGAGACCGACGACACGGTGAACATGAAACTGAAAGCTGTGCTCGAACATGACTTAACGCCGATTGTCTGCGTGGGGGAAGTGCTGGAAGAGCGCGAAGCGGGGCTGACCGAGGACGTCCTGCGCCGGCAATGCTTGCGAGCTTTCCATGCGGTCTCGGCCAAGAAGGCGGCCAAGTTGGTGGTTGCCTACGAACCAGTGTGGGCCATTGGAACCGGGAAGACCGCGACGCCACAAATGGCCTCCGACGCGCATGTGCTGATTCGCGGAGAGGCGGCGAAAGCCTTCGGCGCCGAATTCGCCAGCGCCCTGCGGATTCTCTACGGGGGTTCGGTGAAGCCTGAGAATGCGAACGCGCTGATGTCGCAGGAAGAAATTGACGGCGCGCTAGTAGGCGGAGCGAGTCTGGACGCGAAATCGTTTGCCGCGATTGTGAAGTGGTGAAGAACAAGTGGGTAGTTGCTAGTGGCTAGAAAAAAGTCGAACACTAGCCTCTAGCAACTAGCCACTAGCAACTGCTTTTCTCACCTCAGCCAGTCTTCCAGCTCCACTCCCTTAGCGGTTTTTTCGTCGCGATATTTCACAATCACCGGCGTGTAGAGGGAGATGCCCCACTCGGCGGCTTTGCCCTTGTTCACGGCGCGAGAGCCGGGGACGACCACTGCGCCTTCGGGAACCTCAAGCGGCTTTTCTTCCGCTGCGCGATAGACCTCGCCGCGGACTAAATCATAGAGCGGAGTTGAGCGTGTCAAAATCGTGCCGGCTCCGAGCACAGCGCGCGTGCGCACCAGTGTACCTTCATAGACTCCGCAGTTTCCGCCCACCAGCACGTCGTCTTCGATGATCACTGGCGCGGCATTCACAGGCTCGAGCACGCCGCCAATTTGCGCGGCGGCGCTCAAATGAACGCGTTTGCCGATTTGCGCGCACGATCCGACCAGCGCGTGGGAATCGACTAGGGTGCCTTCGTCCACGTAAGCGCCCGCGTTGATGAACATGGGCGGCATGCAGATGACTGACGGAGCAAGATAGGCGCCCTGCCTCGCCGACGAGCCGCCCGGCACCATGCGCACGCGGTCGGCGACGCTAAACTTGCGCGCAGGGAAAGTGTCTTTATCAACGAAGGACAGGCACTCGCCGCTGCTCATCTGGGCGAGTTCGCCGAGGCGGAATCCGAGGAGGATACCTTGCTTTACCCAGACGTTTACTTTCCACGCGCCGTTGATTTTTTCCGCTGCGCGGACTTCGCCGCCGGTGAGGGCGTCGCGGAATTGGAGAAAGGTGGCGCGGGCATCTCCGGGCAGATTCGTTGACGAGGAGAGGCGCTCGATTTCGGATTGGAGTGAAGGCATGTGATGGGAAAGTATAAAGGAAAGCCCGGCGATCTTCGGATGTTTGAGAAAGGGATGTTTGCGAGAGCCGTGGAAGAGCGGCCATATTATGGCCGCGACGGCGTTCTAGAACGGCGTTCTAGATAAGATTGCCCTTTAGGGCCCGCCGGGCTGAAGCCCGCAAACCAGATACAACCGAGCTGACGCGGCTCTAAAGAGCCGCTCTTCCACCCACGGCCAAGAGCTAAGAGCTAAGAGCTAAGAACCAAGAGCCAACAGCCGCAGTCAAATACACTTGCACTCGCTACGGATCAGCACGCTGGGCAGGTTCTGGGTAATCTGGCGGGCTTCGGCGAGCGTGGTGTAGGGGCCGTGCCATTGAGCGTGGTTTGCGGAGTGTCCTGCGGGACGGGCTTTGCCGCTGTTGCACTGGCCGCAGGCGGAGCGATGCAGGACGGCTTTGTGCGGGCCAGCAGACCAGTTTTCATAGACGAAGAAGCTGGGCGCCTCGGCGGTGGCAGCGGCCGCTTTGACGATCAATCCGGCTTCGGTGGCGATCTTTTGCAGCTTCGAGCGGGTGTCGCGGCGGACGGGGAGCATGGGCAGGCGATAGGCTTCTTCGATCCGTCCCATCATGGCGAGGACGGCTTTCACGGGCATGGGGCTGGACTCGATGAAGTTGGCCTGCATCAGCGGTAGATATTTCTTCAGAATCTGACGCGCGGTGGTCCAGTCGTTTGCCATCGCTGCACGAGTCATGTCGGCCATCTCGCGCGGAATCTCATTTGATGCGACGGAAATCAGGCCCACGCCGCCGAGGGCAATCACCGGCAGGGTCACGGCGTCATCGCCGGAGAGAACGGAAAAATCCGGATGCGCGGCGGCGCAGATTTCCGCGATCTGCGTGAGATTGCCGCTGGCTTCTTTTACTCCCGCAATGTTTGGCACCTCGGCGAGGCGTGCGACGGTCGCGGGCTCAAGATTAGCGCTGGTGCGACCGGGGACGTTGTACAGAATGACCGGCTTGTTCACGGCCTCGGCGATGGCTTTGAAATGCTGGTACTGGCCCTCTTGCGTGGGCTTGTTGTAATACGGCGAGGCGGTGAGGATCGCGTCCACGCCGGGGCGGTCGCTGACCTCTTTGGCTTTGGCGACGGCGTCGTGCGTGGAATTCGACGTGGCCCCGGCGACGATGGGCACGCGCCCGGCGGCGGCTTCGATAGTGAGATCAATCACCCGCAGCCACTCGTCGTGCGAGAGCGTCGGCGTCTCGCCGGTAGTCCCGCAGGGGACGAGGAAATCAATCCCCGATTCAATCTGCCAGTTAACGAAATTTGTGAGGGCCGGTTCGTCAAGCGATCCATCTTGATGGAACGGGGTGACGAGGGCAGTGCCGCATCCGCGAAGTTGCATGAGAATAAGATAACGCGAATGGGGGAGGATGGAAACCTACGACTCCGGCGTCGTGCACATCTACATTTCTCGCCACACATCCTTAAACTCGAAGAAGCCCTTCTTCCCCCCAAGCCACTCAGCCCCCCGCACCGCGCCTTCAGCGAAGCCGCGGCGGGTTTTGGCGTCATGGCACAGGTAGATGGTGTCGTGGGAAGAATCGAGCACCAGTTCGTGCATGCCAACGACGTCGCCTTCGCGGAAGGACGTGATCTCGACTTCGGCCTTGGAGTTCTCCTGCAGGATTTTCTGCATGGTAGCGGCGGTGCCGGAGGGAGCGTCTTTTTTCTCTGCGTGGTGACGCTCGTAAATCTGGGCGGAATACTTCTGCTGGAGCGCAGGTACCGCCTGGCGGACGACATCGAAAAAGAGATTTACGCCGATGGAAAAATTTGAGCCGTAGAGAAATCCGGTTCCGTGCTGCTCGACCAATTTGCTGATACTGGCGAGTTCAGCGCTCCATCCGGTGGTGCCGACGACCATGTTCTTTCCTGCGGCTACGCAGACGCGGATGTTTTCGAGCACACAATGGGGACTGGTGAAGTCGATGACTGCGTCGAGCGAATCCAAGCGGCCAGCTGTGAGCCCAGAGGCGTGTGAGTTGTCGCCGGAGCGCAGGATTTCAACTTCGTGTCCGCGTTCGCGCGCAACTTCCGCGACTAGAGATCCCGTTTTGCCGGAGCCGAGGAGCAGGAGTTTCATTGCGGATTAGTTTAACTTGTTGGCGTGGTTTTATCCGCCTTTTGCGCCAATGTCATCCCGACCACGGGCTCAACCAACTGCTGTTTGTCGACATGGGCTGCGGCGCTCGGAATGACATCAGTTTACAACTTGCAACCGGACGACAAGTCGCCTACTCCGCCGTCGTGGGATCAATCACCGTAGTGATTTCCGAGATGCGGTTGGCGGGGAAGCCGCCCTGACGGGCATGCTCGCGAACCATTTCTTCGTTGGGGGCGCGATAGACGCAGTAAATCTTGTCGCCGGTCACGTAGCTCTGGATCCATTGGATTTGCGGCCCGAGGGTATTCAGGACACTGCATGACTTCTGTGAAATTCCCTGCAACTGCGCGGCAGACAATTTTCCGGCGCCGGGGATTTCACGCTCAATAAGATATTTCGGCATGGACTGGCCTCCTAAATCGAATTGCGAACGGCCAGAGTATCAGGCGGGCTTGCGGCCGCGCAAGACGGCCTCGGCCGCCATCAATTCGTTCGCGCACTTAGAGGACGCGGCCTTAGTTCTGCTGCCCCCCGGCATCCAGCGGAATCCCACCACGCTCACGCATTTACTGCCGTGGGGACGGGGTTCCGCAAATATCGCGCTGGATTATCGCCGACTAGGCAGCGGTCACTGTGGTCCTCCGGTGGTAGTAGCCGGAGTCGTTGGTGGCGCCGGCTTCTTAGGTACCGGAACCACTGCCGGTTTCTTCGCCGCCGGAGCGGGGGCTGGAGCTGGCGCTGCGCCAGGCGCTTTCGGCGCCACGGCCGGAGCTTTCGGAACTGGGGTGGGGGTGGCTGGTTGTTTCAGTAACGCGTTGACCACACCGGGTTGTCGGCCAGCGGCTGGTCTTGCGACTGTCCGGGATGCCGATGCAGCGGGCGCAGTCGCAGCGGGAGCCGCCGCTACCGGAGCCGCAGACGCAGCCGGGGCTGCCCCAACTGAGGCCGCCGCCGGAGGCTGCTGGCTCATTGCGTTCGCTTTCGGAGTCCCTTTCGCGCCGCCGCCGGCAACGGCGTTGGCGGGGCTGGCGCACGGCGACGCGCTGGCGACGGTAGTTGCAGCGGCGGGAGCGGCCGCCGCTTTCTTATGTCCGAATAGCGAGCTGATACTGCTAATCGCTGACGTAGTGCTTGAAACCGCATCGGCGGCCCCGCTCTGGCCGGTTGAATTAGCTGCGCCTGCGGCCTTCGAACTGGCCGTTCCGCAAGGCTGAGTGGCAGCGGCAACGCCGTTGTTCAGGTTAGACATCAATGAAGATCCAGTAGAAGTAGCCGGGGCGCCAGGAGTGGCACCCGATGCAGATGTAGGCATCTCCCCAGAAGGTGAAGCGGCGCCGCCTGGTGTTTTCCCCGGACTCGCAGCCGAAGCCGAGCCATTGGCGAGGCCATCGTAATGCAGCAGCGTCTCATTGCCCAGAGCCCACTTCTTGTCGTCGCCTTGATTCATCTCGCGGACCGACAGATCCAGCTCGTAAGTAGCTCCCGCTATCTGGTCCTTGGCATTCCAGAGCAATTCAAAGCGCGCATCGCCAGTGCCGCTCGGCTGCAGCACGAACTTCGCATCCGGAGCGGTGCCGGCTATGACACCCATTCCACGAACTCCATTCTTATTGAGTTCGTAGCGGTTCCCATGATCATCCATGCCCTCGGCGGAGCCGTCCGCATAGCCGAGGCTTAGAACCTGGTCGGTCTTGTTTTGGAAATGCACGATGGCGTCGAGCATTTTGTTGCCCGATCCATCTGTGCTGGTGCGGAATTGGGCGATGGTCGCGGTGAAATCGGCGGTGTCATAGCACAGCGTCTGGTTTCCGCAAGGAGACTTCTGCGCCGCGTCCGGGGCGGCGGCCGCAGTTTGCGACTTGCCTGCTGACTTGCCTTTCTGGGCCAGAGTAGGGGGTGCGTAGCAGGCCAGTGTCGCGACCAGGGCCAGTACTTGAATTTTGACGATCGTGGCGTTGATCATATACATCTCCTTGGTAGAAAATTCGTCGGTTGCCGTCTTAACTGAGCAATTTCATCTGCTTTTTTGGATTGCCCCAAGCCGGCCGTTTCGCGAAAGTGGTTCCGTCAGCGCCGCCAACCGGGTGAACTGAAGACATGGAGCTTGGACTTGAGTGCTGCATTTCAATTCCCCGTCGCAACGGCGTCTGGTGCGAATCCACATCGCGCGATTCCAAACGCAAAATTGTCCGCGATTCTACACCCATTTGCTCCCCTGAGCACCATGGTATTTTCGCTTGCCGCCACGCTTAAGCCGCCGCCTGGCCTGCCTTTGCCGGGGCTGGAGCCGTCCCTGCCCGGGTCAGCAAGAACTGCTTGGCCCCAATTCCGGGGCGGAAAGACTTGATTGCCGACTACGATGCTTTGAAGCAGCCGGAACGGGCGGCGAGGTTCCGCACCGAGCTAGGCGGCAGCGGAGGCTGCCAGCAAAAAATAAAACCCTCGCCGTCCTTGCGGACGGCGAGGGTCGCTTCATCATAGTTTCGACCTACTTTCGAACCAGTTTCGAACGCGTGTGTTCTAAGCCGCGGCTTTGTGCACGTTCTCCGGGGCCGAAGGCGCAGCGGCTCTCGACAGCAGGAAGTTCTTCACGCTAACGGCCGAGAAGTAGAGGGCGACCAGGAACGACAAGTAGGCGCCCATGCCGATTGAAACTGCCTTCATCGCCTCGTCACGCATCTGCTGGAGCATTTCCGGGGGCATGCCCGCGGTATCCGCGCCACCCATGCTGTTGATCTGGCTGCGAACCATAAGCGCGATCACCAGCATGAACAAGAGCGGCAGAGTTCCGCCCAGGACGGCGCGCTTATCCTTCCAGAAATAGTGGAGAAACGGGCCGGCCAGCGCGACAATCGCGAGAAAACCATAAAGCCCGGTACTGGGGGAGCTACGTCCATCCATAAAGTTTTGCGCGGCCCCGCCTGCGTTCACGTAGCCCAGCACCTGCCAGAAGCTGTAACCCAAGTTCCCAGCGGGCGTTTGAATGACGGCGGAGTTCAGGAAGAACCACCCAACGATCAAGAGGCCGGTCGCGACCAGAGTGGGCAATCCGAACTTCGCAACCGCGGCACTCGCCACGGCTTTGCTCTTTTCTCGCGCGGCCGCCATCACCAGTTCGGCCTGCTCTCTTGCGATTTGTGATTCCGGCACCGCAGTGATGCTGCTGACGGTGCCGTCGGCGGCGAAGTCAACGTCAACTGCCATATCGGGCTTCGGCGGAACCGCGGACTTCCACGCGCCTTCGAGGGTGAACTGATGTTGCTGTCCATCGACGTTTACCAGGCCGGGTCCGGCATTGGTGTCGCGCAAAATCTTGCCTCGCTTGCTCATATTTCCTCCATAAAGTGGCTTGCCCAAAATCTGGGCCGGCAGCTTACAGAACCGGCGTCGCCACGGGCGTTCGAGGCCGTCTTGCGCAAGACAGTTTGGGGAACACAGAAGGCGCGCCCCGCCGGCCAACGAGTGGCGCGCAGAAGCCTATCAGGAGATGATGGGCGATGCAAGGAGAGGTTTTAGTCAGCCTTTGGCGGTGGCGGAGTAGGCCACGCGATGAATCTGGGCATCAATGTCCGACCGGAGGGCTTCCCAAATGTCTTCGGACATGGAAAGAAATACTTCGACAACTTCGGGATCGAACTGGCGGCCAGACCAGCGGCGGATCTCTTCGCGAGCAGCCGCATAGGGCTGCTTGGCCCGGTAAGGACGATCCGAAGTCATGGCGTCCAGAGTGTCGGCAATAGAGAAGATTCGCGCTCCCAGCGGAATCTCGGCGCCCTTTAACCCGCGTGGGTAGCCAGTTCCATCGAATTTTTCCTGATGCGCGTAAACGATTTCCGCCGCCTCAGCAAGAAATGGGATGCGCTTGACCAACTGGTAGCCACGATACGGATGCTCGCGCATCTTCTCAGATTCGGCCTGATCGAGCTTTCCGGGCTTGTTGAGAATGGCATCTGGAATTGCCATCTTCCCGATGTCATGCAAAAAGGCGCCGCGTGCGATAACGCGGATTTGATCCGGCGCCAGGCCCATTTGTTTTGCGATAGCGATGGTGAAGGCGGTGACCCGCTTGGAGTGTCCTTCGGTCTCACGGTCCTTCATGTCCAAGGCATCACCCAGGGCTTCCAGGGTTATGTCGTAGGATTCCACTAGCTCACTCACGGCCTTTCGCAGCGCCTCAGTGCGGGCCGTGACCAGGGCTTCCAGATTGGTTTGATAGGCGCGGTTTTCCATTTTCAGGCGCCGGTTTTCGAGCGCGCGGCGCACTGTTGCCAGCAGTTGCTCCCGCTCAAAGGGTTTCAGCAGATAGTCGTAAGCACCGTTGCGGATCGCGCTCAAGGCCACGGACACGTCGTGGACTGCGGTTACCATGACCACCGGCATGTCAGGAAAACGCTCTTTGGTGGCGCCTAGCAGTTCTTGCCCGTCCATGCCGGCCATCATCAGGTCGGTGAGCATGAGTTCGTAAACTTCTCCGGACTGGAGAAGGGCGAGCGCTTCTTTGCCTGACGCAGCCTGGCTGCAGACAAAGTTTGCAGACTTCAACATCGAGGAGACGACTTCCCGGATGGGATCTTCGTCATCGACTACGAGAATGCGCTCGGCTGGCATAAAAAACCCAAGATAGTGTAGCCCGATTGTACCTCACGCACCCGGTATCGAAAGTAACCAAAGGTAAGGGGAAACCCCGCGAGTTACGCCTCTATCCGTGCTAAAACCTAACCTGAACCGCTAGGTTTATATCGCATGAACACGGTAGCTTGGCACGCCTGGGAAGTCCTGGGCGGGCTCGCTTTACCCAAACTCGTGTCCCGGGAAACGGCTGTGCTGCTGATACTGGCGGCCAGCCTGCTGGTTTTTCGCACCCTGCGCGAGCGCTGCCTGATGGTCTGGATGGTGGGTTGGATCGCGTATTTTGTTTCCCACCACGCGCTTCTCTCGGCCTCGTCATCGGCCAATCCTTACGCGGCCCCAGTCGCTCAAGGCGAGTTCGTTCTGGCGGTGGCTCTATTTGTCGCCGGAGCATTTATCTATGCCAGCGCTCGCAGCTTTCTAGCCCCGCTGCTAGCCATCAGTTTAGCTCTGATCGCGTTTGCGACGGTGCGAGGTATTTTCTGGCCGGGTTCAGAAACCCTGCGTTTTGCGCTCGAACTCTCCTACCGGATTCTCACGCTCTCCGCGGCGATACAGATTCTGCGTTTTCGCCGCGCCCGTCGCGAAATTGGACCGTGGATTCTGGCAGCAGGCTTGCTCTTGTTGCACTTGGAGTGGGCGCCACTCAGCTCGCGGTTGCCTTCCGAATCCGGGACGCTTTTCGACATCATGCTGGGGCTGGGAATGCTGATGGTGGTATTTGACGAGTCGCGGCTGCATACCCGGCGTCTGGCAACTTTGAATGCGCTGACCACAAGCATTGCGCACTCGGGCCAGGACGGGCCCATCGCGGCCAGCGCGTTGCAACAACTGAAAGATCTGATGGGCGCCGATGCCGCCTGGTTCCGGTTGCTGGAACGGCATCGCCTAACCGTGTTTCAGCAGATTGGCTTGTCCACGGAATTCCTTCGCGCGCGTGCATCCGTTCCGGCGAACGATGCGGCAGAGCATATTCCGGACGAAGTTCGCCCGGTCATTTTGACGCCCTCGCAACTCGGCGAGGCGGCGCTGCCGGTGTTTGTCCGCGAGCACCTTCACCAGATTGTGCTGATTGCAGTCCCGGGGCGAAAGTCACCGGTGGGGAATCTAGTGTTGGCCAGCCGCCGGGCGAAGTCTTACGCGCCGGATGAGCTGGACTTTCTCGTGACCTGCGCCCAGCAACTCGGGCTGGCGCTTGAGAATCTGCATCTGGTCGAGGAGATCCTGCGCTCGCATCGCCAATGGAGCAATACCTTCGAATCCATTCAGGATTTGGTTCTGCTGCACGATTCTGAGTTTCGCATCCTGAAGGCGAATCCGTCGCTGCTGCGGCGGTTGGGGAAATCCCAGTCTGACGTGGTAAATCAACTCTGCGACACGATACTGCCCAAAGATGATTTTGAATGGAGCAATTGCCCTTACTGCCACGGAGAGGAAGATGGATTTTACGAGGGGCCGGATCCGTTCGGCGGTTTCTCGGTAGCCTCCACTTCAACCTACGTGGACCAGGGAACCAAGCAGAAGGGGACCATCCATGTGGTGCGCGATGTCACCGAGCGCCGCGCCGCCGAGCACAAGTATCGCTCGTTGTTTGAGCAAGTGCAGGAGGGCGTTTTTGTGGCCACGGCGCAAGGCACGCTGCTCGACTGCAATGACGCATTTGTGCGCATGCTGGGCTATTCCAGCCGCGAAGAATTGTTGGGCCGAAATGTGGACGCGGAGTTTTATGCTTTGGCGGAGCAGCGCGAGACTTTCCGGCGGGAAGTGGAAGCGCACAACTTTGTACGTGATTTTGAAGTCCAATTGCGCCGCAAGAATGGTTCGCTGGTGACGGCTGTGGAAAGTAGTTTCGCCAGCCGCGACGAAGACGGGAAAATCGAACGCTACCAGGGGTTTCTCCTCGACATCACCGAGAAGAAGCATGCGGAGGATGAAATCCGTCGCCGCAATCGCGAGTTGAATGCGCTGAACACCATGGCGGTGATTGCCACGCAGAGCTTTGATCTGGATGAAATCTTGAACCTGACTCTGCGGCAGGTGATCTCGCTGCTGGGAGCCGAGGCTGGGTCGGTCTATCTGGCAGAGCCGCAGAACCGCTTCCGGCGCCGCGCCAACTGGGGCCAGAGAATTACCGACCGCAAGCGTTTAGCGGAAGTGGATTTTCCGCAAGGCTTGGGAGATTTGGTGATGCGGTCGCGGGCAGAAGTGCTGACCGCCGAGTATCTGCCGCATGTGCCGGCGGCGGTGACGGAGTTCATTAGCGCCGTCGATGGTGGGTCTTCCATCTGGGTGGTGCTGTGGGGAAAAGACGATCCGATTGGCTTGATGGGAATTACTCGCGGACAGGTTCGCGAGTACAGCAGCAATGATGAAAACCTGCTGGTCGCGATTGGCCGTCAACTGGCCACCACCATCGAGAAAGTCAGGCTCTACGAGGAGACCTGCAAGGCTTACGACGATCTGCGCCGGGCGCAGGAGCAACTGTTGCAAAGCGAAAAGATGTCGGCCATCGGGCAGTTGATTGCCGGGGTTGCCCACGAACTGAACAATCCGCTGACTGCAATCCTCGGATACGCGCAACTGCTGGAATCGGAAAAACTGGACAGCAAGGCATTGGAATATGCGGGCAAGATCTTCAAGCAGGCGCAGCGTACCCACCGCGTCGTGCAAAACCTGTTGTCTTTCGCGCGCCAACGCAAGGCGGAGAAACATCAGTTCGACGTGGTCAAGGTGATTGAAGAGTCCCTGCTGCTCAGCGACTACGACATGAAAGTCGGGAGCATCAGGATGGAACGCGAGATCGAAGCCAACGTGCCCTGGGTCTTCGGCGATCCACATCAATTGGAGCAAGTGTTTCTTAACATCATCAACAACGCTCTGGACGCCATGTCAGAAGATGTGACGGAGGAAGGCAAGTCTGAATCGAAGTCCGAATCGAAGTCCGAGGCCCAACCGCGACACTTCAAAGTCCGGGTTTGCTCGCGAGACAAGCAGGTCATCATCGAATTCCACGACTCGGGGCCCGGTATCAAGGAACCAAACCGCATTTTCGAGCCGTTTTACACCACAAAAATCGTGGGTAAGGGGACTGGACTGGGACTTAGCATTTGCTACGGCATCATCAAAGAACACGGCGGAGAGATCTCTGCCCGCAACGCTGACGAGCGCAATGGCACCGGCGCCGTAATCGAGATTAAGCTGCCCGCGGCAGGGGGCGCGGTTGTCCCGCAAGCCGAGCCCGAAGCGCCCAAGCGCGAAGCTGCGCTCAATGGACGAATACTCTTGGTCGAAGACGAGGAAGCTGTGCTGGAGTTTGAACGGGATGTTCTGGCGGGAGCCGGAGCCAAGGTCACGACTGTCACCAGCAGAGAGCAGATGAAGGCGGTGCTTACCAGCCAGTCCTTCGATGCAGTCGTGATCAATGGAAGAATGCCAGGGTCCCAGAGTGTCCATGAAACCCACGCCTGGATTCTCGAGAATCCTTCCGAGCTTGCCGGACACATCTTGTTTACCTTTGCCAGCGTGGTGGAATCGGAAGTCCGAAATTTTCTGGAGCAGAAAAACATTCCCTTTCTGGTGAAGCCCTTCGAAATTGGCGACCTGATCGCTAATGCACGGCGCTTGCTGGTGAAAATCAAGGCCGCGGGCGCAAGTTAGTTGCCCGCTTGCAGGTGCCCGCCCTGCCAGATATGCTTTTCGCTGATGTCCACCATTGTCGAGTGCGTCCCGAATTTTTCCGAAGGCCGCGACCAATCCAAAGTTGACGCTATAGTCGCCGCGATGAAGATCGACGGCGTCTATCTGCTGGACCGTGAGATGGACGCCGACCACAACCGGTGCGTCATCACGCTGGCCGGGGAACGCGAGGCGGTACAGGAAGCGGCGATCCGCGGTGTGGGGAAAGCGGCGGAGTTGATTGATCTGAACCAGCATCATGGGGCGCATCCCCGGTTGGGAGCGGCCGATGTGGTTCCGTTTATTCCCATTGAAGGCGTGAGCATCGAAGACTGCGTGGCGATGGCGCGGCACACCGGCGAGCAAATCTGGAAGCGCTACCAGATTCCGGTGTATCTGTACGAAGCTGCCGCCGCTTCGCCGGAGCGGCAAAACCTCGAAAACATTCGGCGCGGACAGTTCGAAGGCATCCGCGGCGAGATTGCGACGAATCCGGCGCGTAAACCCGATTTTGGTGAAGCGCGTCTGCACCCGACGGCGGGCGCGTGCGTAGTAGGCGCGCGAAAATTTCTCATCGCTTACAACATTTTTCTGAATACGCCGGACGTCGCCATCGCGAAGCAGGTCGCCAAGGCGGTGCGCTTTTCGAGTGGCGGGCTGCCTTTTGTAAAGGCGGCGGGCTTTCTGGTCCACGGACAGGCGCAGGTCTCGATGAATTTGACCGATTTCGAGCAGACGTCGATGTACCGCGTATTTGAGATGGTGAAGACTGAGGCGGCGCGCCACGGGTTTTCGATTGTGAGCAGCGAGATCATTGGTTTGGTCCCAAAGAAAGCGCTGGAGCAGGTGGCGGAGCAGTTCCTGCAAGTGGAGACCTTTGACTCGTCGATGATTCTGGAAAACCGGATGATCACGGCGATGGCGGGGAAGACGACGACCGGAAAGCCCGCGGTGGGCGGATTGCTGGCGGGAATCGAGCCTTTCATCGAACAACTGGCGGCGCCGACTGCGACTCCGGGCGGCGGCAGCGCGGCCGCGGCCAGCGGCGCCATGGCCGCCGGGTTGGCTGCGATGGTGGCCTCGATGTCGCGTGGGAAGAAAGCCTACACGCAGTATGAAAGCAAGTTGAGTGAGGCGATTTCACGGCTCTCACAGCTGCGGGAGGAATTGAAGGCGTCGATTGATGCCGACGCCGAATCGTATAAGTCAGTCATGGCTGCATACAAAAAAGCGAAGGAATCGGGTGCGGCAGACGGCATCATTGACGCTGCGCTGAAGCAGGCCACGAGCGTTCCGCTGAGCGTGGCAGAACGGGCGAGTCAAGTTTTGCAAATTGCGGAAAGCCTGCGTCCCATCACCAACCCCAATATGAAGTCTGATTTGGTGACGGCCGTGGCACTGGCGCGGGCGGCAATTGAAGGCGCGCTGGCGAATGTTGAGATTAATCTCGAGTCGCTGAAAGATGAGGTGTTTGTAGCACAGGTGC
This sequence comes from uncultured Acidobacteriota bacterium, assembly GCA_963839975.1. Lineage (GTDB taxonomy): Bacteria > Acidobacteriota > Terriglobia > Terriglobales > Acidobacteriaceae > Gp1-AA145. The sequence goes on from CAWIXA010000001.1 coordinate 152,769, forward strand.
GGGGTAGGGCAGTGGCGCTGAAGTCGTGAGCGCTCGCCGGTACCTCCGTCATCAATCATTCCCGCCCTTGTTGATCTACAATTGACGAACGACGGGTGACTGCCCGACTCACCCCTGCATCCAAGTAATTGTTCCCCGAGGTTGCCATGAATTGTTTGCATCGCAAAAGCTTGATTCTTCTCAGTGTTGTGGTCCTCACTGGCGCCGCCTGGGCGGCCCCGCTTGGTTCCTCTGTGCGTCCGGCGATTCCCGCCGAAGTGCAGCAGATTATCTGCGTGGACTACCGCGCGTTGAAGAATTCTGACACTGCTCTGGCTCTTAAGGATCAGGTGCTGCCTGACAACCTCAAGCAGTTTGAGACTGCGCTCAAGGGTGCCGGCATCAATCCCGATCGCGATGTGGACGAGTTGACTTTCATCTCATACCGCCAGCCGAAGCGAGGTCTGGAAGTGGTGGGCGCGGCGCAGGGAGTATTTCCGACCAAGACGGTCCTCGGCAAGCTTCGCCTCCACAAAATCCGTCCGGTGAAATACCGGGACGCGAATATCTACCCCATGTCGTCGGGAATGGAAATGACGTTCCTCGATGACACTACGCTGCTCTTCGGCGAGGGCAGCGCGCTGCGCGGAGCGCTGGATGCGCGCGACGGCTATGTAACCACCCTGGATTCCAATCCTGACATTTCAAACTTGATCGGCGACGTGGAAGGCGGTTCGGTGTGGAGCATCCTCGACCAGAAGGGCACGCAGAATATGCTGCTATCGGCCCTAGGCGATGCCTCCAGTTTGGCCGACTATGAAACCGTCAAGAAGCACATTCTGAGCTCGCGTTACACCATGAATTTTCAGAATGGTGTGAACTTCGACCTTGACGTGATCACTTCTGACACCGTAACCGCGGCCAATCTTTCTTCGCTGTTAAAGATGGGCGTGCTGTACCGCAAAATGACAGCCAGCGCGGTGGAGAAGTCGGCGCTGGAAGATGTGTCAGTGAACTCGGACAGCTCAAAGCTCCAGATGCACTTCAAAACCGACGACAAGCAGTTTCAGTCGCTGATTCATACCAGTTTGTTCGCCGCGGTCTCGCGGTAAAGCTTTTAACCGCAGAGGTCGCGAAGAAAATCCCGCGAGGTCGCAAAGAAAAGCCTTTCTCCGCGACCTCTGCGGGTTAAAGGCTCTACGGTTCCTCAAGACCTTGACCCTCTCGCTTCTTCCGCACCCAGCCTTCTTTGACGACCTGCTTTCCGCGCCCGATTGCTAGAGCATTGGCGGGAACATCATCGGTGATGCAGGAAGCCGCGCCGACGTACGATCCCTTGCCTAGTTTGACGGGCGCAACCAGTGTCGAATCACTGCCGACGAAGACGCCATCCTCAATGATGGTCTTGTGTTTGTGCACGCCGTCGTAGTTGCAGGTGATGGTACCCGCGCCGATATTCACGCCTTCGCCGATTTCCGCATCGCCGAGGTAGGTGAGGTGATTGGCTTTCGATCCTTTGCCCAGGCGGACTTTCTTGGTCTCGACAAAATTGCCGACATGCGCGCCTGCGCCGATTTCGCTACCGGGGCGCAGGTGGGAATAAGGGCCGAGGATTGCCCCGTCCGCTACCCGCGCGTCATCGAGCACACAGCCGGGGCGGATGAGAACACCGTTGCCAATTTGTGAGCTTTGGATTACTGAGTACGATCGCACGCGGCAATCGCTTCCAATGAGCGTGCGTCCCAGCAGCTGAACGAAAGGCTCGATGACGGTATCGGCGCCGACTTTAACGTCGGCATCAATCACGCAGGTCTCTGGATAAAAGATCGTTACACCCTCCGCCATTAACTGCGAACACTTACTTCGGCGCATTTTCTGATCGAGTTCAACCAGCTCTGCCCGGGTATTGCTACCCAGAATCTCGGAAGCGTTCTCGGTTTTGGTTACAACTACGCGCTCCCCAGCTTTGCCGAGAACTTGCGCCATGTCGGTGAGGTAAAACTCGGCGTGCGGATTGTCGGTCTTCAGCTTCTCGATGTTGGCAAACAATCGCTTGACGGAAAACGCGTAGAAGCCGGAATTGATTTCGCGAATCTTGCGCTGCGCCGGCGTGCATGACTTCTCTTCCACGATGGCTTGAACTTCGTCGTTCTTCGACTTTTTGCGAATGACGCGGCCGTAGCCCGTGGGATCTTGAAGCTCAGCGCTCAGAATCGTCATCGCGGCTTTTTTGTGCTGGTGAAAATCGCGCAGCTTGCGAATGGTTTCGGCAGTGATGAGCGGGGCGTCCCCGGAGAGCACGATGACCTGGTCGTAGGGTGCGAGCGCGTTGCTGGCGCACATGAGTGCGTGTCCGGTACCGCGCTGGGGTTCCTGTACCACGAACCCAACACCGGTATCCGCGACTGCCTGGCGGACGCGCTCGGCCTCATGTCCGATGATGGCGAAGATATCGCCCGCATTAACCACTTGCTTGGCGGCCGCGATCACGTGCGCCAACAGGGGCTTTCCACCCACTTCATGCAGCACCTTGGGGAGCTTCGATTTAAGCCGGGTACCCTTGCCGGCGGCCATGATCGCGATCGCCGTGCGGAGGGGATGGGTTTCGCCACCTGTTGTCTTTTCCACTGCCGGCGATGCGTTTTTGATCGCTTTTCTCACTAGGGTTTCAATATACCGCGTGGCGAACCCTGCGGCGCGCGCCTTGCGGGCCAGCGGGACGGGTTATCCACAGGTCACATCTTTCGTAAGCTGCTGAATTATATGTCTGTTATTTCATGATCTGTGCAAATTGAACCCACCTTATCAACAGACATTATTGTGCAAGAGTTTGCCTAGTCTGCTAGCATCGCGAGCAATAGCAGGAACGGTATCTGCAAAGATTTCATGAACTTACCAGTTGGCGCCAGTTTTCGGTCTGGTACGGCAACTGCAACTAAAGTTGTAGTCTCTCCCCTCCCACTTTTATTGGGGCAGTGGTGTGCTTTCAGGAGAGTTGAAGCCTTTGCATCGTCGTTATCGAAGTCGTAGTCGCAGCCACCGAAGGCGCTCAGGAATGGGCGGCGCCATCGTCCGCTGCCTGGCTTTCCTGGCCGTGGTGGTCGTCGGCGTGGCCGGGTTCCGGCTGGTTTCTGATGGTGTTCGTCACTACAGCAACCAATGGGAAAGGCCACAGGCCGTAGAAGGCAGCCGCAGCCTCGCAGTCCTTGCGGGACCTCATGGCGAGGCCATTCAGGAGCGCAACCGCCGCTTGGTGTATCCCTATTCGGTGATTCCCGGGGGTGTAACCTCCGCCGGCGAACTGCGTGAGGCTGCTGCCCACGACCCCATTGTCGCCGAACATTACGCAGGTTTCGACTATAGCCGGGCCAGGGTGATTGAGGTGGATCGTCCACGGCTGGTTTACCTCTCGTACCGTCGCGGCGGGCAGATTCACTGGACCAGCAAGCAGGCCAGCCTGCACCCGGGCGAGAAGCTGCTGACCGACGGCAAGATCACCGCACGCACTCGTTGCGGCAATCAGGTTTCGGTCCTGCCGCAGGCCAACACAGTTCCTGACGAACCGCTGGTCGCCGAATTAGACCGGCCTGATGCGGTAGCCAGCGGAATCGAGTCTCCGTCAAACTTCAACTCCCAACTACTGCAGGTTGACCCGGTAATGCCCATCGGGCCGGGACCAATCGCCGGATGGACACCGGTTGGCCCGGGGCCTCCCGGCGTGTCGGTCCCGTTCCCCATCGGTCCTCCCATTCTGGGAGGCGGGAGTTGTGTTCCCACCAAGAAGAACAACTTCTGCAAGTCGGTGCCACCGCCACCGCCTCCCCCTGTACCCGAGCCCGGCACCGTGGTTCTGGTGCTTTCCGGTGCTGCGGCTGTTTTCGCCCGCTTCCGCCGCGTAAGACACTGAGACCGATTCAGCGAAAATCCGCCTGATGTGACGTTTGGTACTAGAACCAAAGTGCGGATTAGCACACCCGCTACGCTGCTAGAATTTTTGCAGATGGCAGCGCTGAAAAATCTTTGTTGTGTTGTAGCCGTGGCATCGGTCGCGATGTTTGCCGGTGCGCAGGCGAGTGCGCCTGACGTCCGACGGGTTGCTGTCGTTGGTCAAAATCCGCTGCGGTTACAGATTCAGACCAGCTCTGCCGCCGCTCCGGTGGCGCAAATGATTTCCGGTCCAGATCGTCTGGTGATTGACATTCCAAATCACATTCCAGCGGCGAGTCTGCGGGGAATTGCCGTCAATCAAGGGGAAGTGAAGGGAGTGCGAGTGAGTCTGTTTTCGACTTCGCCTCCGGTGACCCGAATCGTGGTGGACTTGAATGCACCGCTGCAGTATCGAATCGTGCCCAATCCGTCTGGATTGCTGGTGAGCTTGGGGAATGATCCCGAGAACAGTGCCGCCACTTCGACCGCCGTACCCACCGCGACCACGATTGGCTGGGTCTCGCCGAAAGCTTCGGTGAAACTCACGAACGCGCCAGTGGGCTCCGTGGTTCGAAAGAATTCTGCACATCCGGCGATCGGCGCCAATAGTGTGAGCGTCGAGTTTGCGAATGGATTGCTTTCCATCCACGCCACGGGAGCGACCCTCTCGGAGGTGCTCTTCCAGATTCAGAAAAAAACGGGGGCGGAGATCGCCATTCCCTCGGGCACTGAACAGGACCGCGTGGCGGCCGATTTTGGCCCGGGTCCAGCCGGCGAAGTTTTGGGAGAACTGCTTAATGGGTCGGGGCTGAATTTTGTGGTGGTCGGGTCGGAGTCGGATCCCAACCGCGTTGCGCAGCGTAATCCTCAGCCGCGTGTCGCAGGCCGCATTCGCACCCACCAGCGTTCCTCAGGCTTACACGCCGACCGCGGCAGAAAATGTGCCACCGGAGAGCGAGGACGCGATCACGCCCACGGATGCCAACGCTACTGTTCCGGGCAATGCCGCTCCACAACAGCCGGGCCAGCCTCCGGCTGACAACACGGGGCCGGTTCCTCCACCTGACTAGGCAAGCCGCCTACACCCTTTTCAGTTTTGAATGAGCCTCACAGGAATTGCCGAAACTCCGCCGCCGGAGATTGCTGAGACCGGAGCAAGATTGCTGCCGCACCCCACAACATTCAAAATATAGGCGTTCATGTCGCTCTGTCCGGGGCCGACATAGTTCACGAACAGCTCCAGGAAGCCCACGATGGTCACCTGATTGGAGGCTGGCTTCCATGTGCTTACGTCGAACAGTGGGACCGTGATAATCGAATCACTGGTACCAACCAGTTGCTCCGCCGAGACGTTGTACAGGCTCTGCGTATAGGTCCCAGGCTCAATCCGCAACGGACCGGTGTTCTTCGAACTAACGTCGAGGACATCCTGCTGCGGGTTGCCTCCCAGGCTGCTGCCGGTGGAGGTGGTGTGTATGAGACATTGCAGGCCGGACTGAGCGGGACCGCCCTGCCCCCCCGGATTGATTGACGGGTCCCAGGTGGCGACTGTCCCTGAGACCCCACATTGCTGGAAGTCAAAAGTATTTCCGTCGCAGCACTGAATGCTTTGCTGGAAGTCGCTTACGCCACCGGAGCAGGCCGGAGCCGAGTCACTCGGACAGTACTTGTGAGGGCTGGGAAGCAGCATGGGAAGGTATTCACCTGGCTGAGGAGGTGTCGGGTTATTGGGCGGACCCTTCAGTTTGCAGCCAGATTGTCCGACTCCCACGCAAGCCGAGGTCAGGGTGAAGGGCCCCTCTCCAATAAACGAACTCGCAGCCGGATTAATAGCGCCGGTGGACGGAATTACGAACTGCGGACTTCCCGGCTGGTTGGGGTCATTATTCGGCAACAGAAATGGCTTCACGCACTTGGGCGCGGGAGGAATAAAAGCCCCAGTATTGGCCTGCGAATAAGCGGGGTTGTAAGCTTCGGCAATCGCGGTTGCGCTGACCGAGGCGACCGAGTTCCCAAAAATTTTGGCAAAGAAAAGGGGCAAGCCAGTCTTCTGCAGCGTAACCGTGATGCGCGGGTTTCCCGTCACGTTAGGAGTTCCTGGCAGGCTGAAAGTAAGACTCACGGCCGGGGTCCCGTTAATGAACTGAGCGGGACCGCCTGCCACATTGTTTTGGTTGGCGACAGCCGTGGCGAAGTTCTTGGCCATGTTCTGGGCCAGACTCTGCAAACCAGGGCTCGCAGGATTTGTGGTGACTCCGGAGTCCACGAAGGCTTTGGCCCCGGCCAGGGCGGCAGCATCGGCGGCGCGTTGAATCTCTCCCCGCGCCACATACAGGGTGGTCATGTCAATCGCCAGAGCCGCCATCGCCAGTACGCCCATCATCGCGACCGCCACCAGCGCGATGGTTTGCCCACTTTGCCGGCCGTATCTCCTGGCTTGATTGACCATGGCCATCCTCTCAATCCTGATTGGCTGCGAACGCATCGGTCTCAATGATCGTGGTTCCGGCATAAGTGGCGCCCGGCGCCACCAGTTGGACTACGCTGGCGAACCGCCACTGATAGGGGTACGCCAGATCAATGTGGGTTGAAATCTGGTGTACCGGCTGAGATGCGCCCGCCGCCGGGACAACCACAAATCCACGGTCGATCGTCAAGGTAAAGGTCGCCGAACTAGAGCAAGTCCCAGTAGCAGTCCAGACTAGGGAACCTGTCTGCTTGATGAGGCCGAGTCCGCAGTCGTTGATTCCTGCGGCGACAAGATCGGCGTCCACCAGATCGCGAATCGCCGTGACCGAAACTGGAGCTTCCAGACTGAGATCGTTGGTCGGGAGCGTACTTCCCAATCGAGCTCCGTCGCGGGCGGCAAAATTCAGCTTTTCTTTGGTGTTGAAGGCGCGCCCAAAATCGTAAATGCCAACCACAAAGACGACCAACAGCGGCATGGTGATGGCGAACTCCAGAATCTGGGCGCCGCCTGAACCCAACAGCCGCCGAAACCGCCCGTCCATCAGTTTTCTCCCTGCATTTCGAACTCCGCTTTCAGCCAAATCTGCTGATTGCTCAACGAACTGAACGGCAGCACGAGCTGGTAGGGATACTGGAAGCTTACGATCACGCCGCAGACCTGAGGCGACGTGCTGTTCTGGTCCAGAATCACGCTGCGGCAGATCGTGAATCCGCCGCTGGCCGAGGTGGAGCATCTCCCTTCCGGAATCACCCCCGGGCATTCGGCTGGCAGAGGGCTAGGGACAAGCGGTTGGGCCTGCGTGGGGTCGAGATGGGCGGCCGTAAGCGCACTATCCACTGCGTTGATGACCGGAGTGTCGCAGGGCAGGTTGGAATTTTGCCAAGTGCACCCTGAGCCGCAACTGGCGCAGGCCGGAACGGCGGCGGCGCGGGCGCCTTCACGGGCGGCGTGGTTGATGGTTCCGTAGATGCTGAAAGCGCGCCCAAACCAGTAAATGGAAAACAGCAGCAGGAACAAGATCGGCAGCACCATGGCGGCCTCGGCGATCTCAGAGCCTCGGTCTCGCGTTAGGAGGGCTGTTTGCGCGTTTGTACGGAAAAGCTTCATTCGTCAAAACGCCACCCACGGCTGGAAAGCAGTATAGAGGAGAACAGCAATCGCTGCCGCCACTCCGAAAGGAACCTTCGCCGCTTCGGGATTGTCGAGTGTCAGATCGGTTCCTGGAAGATGAAGTGAGAAAAAAGCGGCCAACATCCGCCCCAGATTTCGCACCGTCTGCCCGAACCGCTTTTTCCAAATCACCATACAGAGAGCGATGAGGCCATTGATGAAAAGCGTATAGACGAGGACCTCGCCAAACTTCGCTGAAAGCCCGAAGAACGCCCCTAGGCCCCCAACCAATTTCCAGTCGCCCCCACCGAGACTTCTTAGTAAAACAAAGGGTAGCAATAGTGCCAATCCCAAGGCCGCACCTTCTAGTGACAACACAGCAGCGTGTCGCCCTGCGACGACCCAATGCAGACCAACGGCTCCTGGAATCGCCGGGTATGTTAGCCAATTGGGAATCCTGCGCCAGCGCAGATCGGTGACTCCGGCAGTCAGCGCAAAGGCAGCGGAGAGGATCCAAAGGGCCTTGTTCACGTGAAAATTCTACAGGGAGCAGAACCTTTCGGAAACCGCGGGAAACCACAAAAGGAAAAGGCCCGGACTGGCCGGGCCTTCAATGCCGTGCCAACGGTCGCTTAGGGCCGTGACAGAGGAGTGTTATTTCGCTCGGCGATGATCTTTCGCGCATTCTCGGCCAATTGCCGTGCTTGCGGCAGAAGGTCGAGTGCTTTGAGCACCTCGGGATCAGTTTCGGCTTTTACTTTCAGTCCTTCTTCCTGGCCGTACGCATCCACGAAAACTTCGCTCTTCAAATTTGCGCGGATCCAGTCGTTATTCTGAACAAAGTCGGCCTCGGTGTAGGGTACCTTGTCGGCATCAAGCGACTTGCGGAACTCTTGGAGCAGGTTTTCATCCACTTCGAAGCTTTTGGTCACATGGTGGCCGATTGCGTAGTGTTTGGCGAAGTTGAAGAACGCGTAATGCTGCAGGAGAGCGTCTTGGAAGTGATTGCTCTTGATGGGATCAATCTTCACGTCGGGAGTAATTCCGCCACCGCCGTACACGGTGCGCCCGCTGTCGGTCAGCTTTACTTCTTTGTTGGTGGTGTCACCGACGCTGTCGCGGTCAAAATAATAATCGTAGAGCGAGACATTGCTGTAATCGCGCTGAATCAGGCGGCCGCTTGGTGTGTAATACTTGGCAGTGGTCAGCGCAAGGCCGGTGTCGTTGGAAAGCGGATACACCGTCTGTACCAGGCCTTTGCCGAAGGTGATTTCGCCGACGATCAGGCCGCGATCATGGTCTTGAATGGCGCCAGCGACGATTTCAGCGGCAGAGGCCGTTCCGCGATTGACCAGCACCACCAGCGGATATTCTTTCCCGCCATTTCCGTGGGCAGCCGTGTAGCGGCGCTCCGGTGAAGAGCGTCCGTGATGTGAAACGATGAGCTGGTTCTTGCGCAGGAACTTGTCCGCCACACCCACGCCTTCGTTCAACAATCCGCCCGGGTTCTGGCGCAGATCAAGAATCAACCCTTTCAGGTCGCCAGCTTGATAGAAACCGTCCAGCGCATCCTGCACTTCGTGCTCTGTGGTCTCGTTGAATCCGGAGACGTGCATGTAGCCGATGCCGGGGCGAATCAGGAAATGCAAATCCACGCTGTAGCGCGGAATTTCATCGCGCACCACGGCGAACTCGAGCGGCTTGTCCGAGCCTTCACGCAAAATCGTGATGTGAACGGTGGTCCCCTTGGGGCCTTTCAGCAAGTCGGCTACGTCGCCGGTGGTCATGTTGTCGGTTGGTTTGCCATCGACGGCGCTGATGATGTCTCCGGGATGAATGCCCGCGCGGTAGGCGGGAGTGCCCGCGAACGGCGCAATGACGATGACCCGGTTATTCCGCGGACCGACCGTCATTCCCACGCCATAATATTTGCCGCGCTGATCTTCGCGCAGCAGCGAGTACGACTTGGGATCGAAGAAATTCGAGTGCGGATCCAGCACATGCAGCATACCCGGGATGGCCCCGTTATAGATGGCCTTGTCGGGGTTCACCGGCTCAGCGTAATTCTGCTCGACGATGTCATAGACCTGCGTGAATTGTTGCAGGCTCTGGCTGACATCGGAGTCGCTGTCATGCGCCGTGGCGGGATTCTTCTGGGCGAAAACCAATCCCAGGAAGCCGCAGGCTGCTAAGAATAAAACGATGAAGAGAGAGGATCGCTGAGAGTTTCTGCGGGAACTGCGGGGCATCTTCAATTTTCCTTCAGCCCGGGCACCGGGTCCAGGCAGTCCAATTCAGTGCAGTATAACATGCGGAAAAACGTAAACTTAGCGGGTTTCAGACACCGAAGGTCACCTGCTAGTCACCTCTGATAGGATGCCGGAAGCGGGGGAAGCGATGCGCTTTTCTGGCCCCGCAATGAGAAACCTTATGAGCATCCCGAACCGACAGAGGACGTACCTCGTGCTGGCCGCAACCGCCGCGGCCCTTGTGCTTTGGCCGGCAGTTTCCGGTTTGCGCGCCCAGTCGCCAGCCACCGCCTCCAAACCGAAGACTACGCAAGAAGCGTTCAAGAATATTCAGGTGCTCAAAGACCTGCCGCCGGGGCAACTGATTCCGGCCATGCAGTTTATTACTTCGTCATTAGGGGTGGAGTGCGACTTCTGCCACGTCCGCGGCGCGTTCGACAAAGACGACAAGCCGACCAAGAAAACCGCGCGCAAGATGATGCAGATGATGGCTGCGCTGAATCAGCAGAACTTCGACAGCCGCCGCGAAGTGACCTGCTATTCCTGCCATCGCGGATCGAGCAAGCCGGTTAGCATTCCGATGATCGGTGAGACGACCGCGCTTGAAGCGCTCGAAGAGTTCGCACCCGCGCCTGCCGCAGATTCGAATCCAGCGCCGACTCCTTTGGCGGCTCTGCCGAATGCTTCCGACGTTTTGGACAAATACGTCGCTGCGGTCGGCGGGGCAGCGGCCATTGAAAAAGTTTCCAGCCGCGTCGGAACCGGCAAAGTGACGTTCGCCGCCGGGCCTGCGCTTCCCGTGCAAATTTCCTGGAAGGCCCCTGGCAAGCAGATCATGACCGTTCACCTTCCCGCGGGCGACAGCAGTACCGTCTGGAACGGACACGCAGGCTGGCTGAGCTCTCCGGGCGCTCCGGTCCACGAAACCAACGAAGCCGATTTCGAAGGCGCGCGCCTCGATGCCGACTTGCAGTTGCCCGTCAACCTCAAGCAGTTATTCGGCGATATCAAAGTGGTTGACGTGGAAAAAGTCCGCGACCATGACGCGGTCCTGCTACTGGCAAGCAATCCGGGACAGCCAGGGCTGGAGCTTTTCTTCGACGCGCAATCCGGCCTACTGCTGCGGCAGTTGCGTTTCTCGAAGTCGCCGCTCGGCCTCAACCCCACGCGCATTGATTACGACGACTACAAAGACTTCGACGGCGTCAAAGTCCCGCTGCACATGACCGTCTCTCGTCCGCGAGCCAAGCTGGATATTCAGTTCGATAAAGTCAGCCAGAATGTCGCGGTGGATGATGGGCTGTTTGAAGCGCCGGCGCCGAAGCCACCCCAACCGTAGGAAAACCCCGAGAATTGCCTTGTTCGTTTTTAGATGTAGGCCGCCCCACTATTGTTTCACAGCCGAAATGTAGTCGGGGCCTCCGGGAGGGAAGGGGGACGGAACGCCCTTTTTCAACCAACAGGACTTCATGGAAACAACGTAAGTCATTGCCTTACAGTCCGTGTTAGTTCTGCACCTCTCCGCGCAAATGGGCGCATTCTCCGCTGGAATAGCGTACGCTGAGAAATCCAGGCCCTGTCGGTTGATGCCTGGTTCGAGTTGCCCCATTACACCTATGAGTGGCTTCTCACCTTTCTTGGGAGACTCATCCTGGTGTGTCTTGGGAGAGTCATCTTGGTGCGGTCTCTGCGTCCAAATCGTGACGGCGCCACCGATCAGTGCGACCGCTATAACGCCTAAGACCTGTATCCAAGCGTTGCTCTTGGATTCTTCACCCATACTTACCGCCTTTACTTTGCCGAAATCAGGCTACAACTTTACACCATTGGCTGGGCTTGCTGGCCCACTCAAGCCCGCTTTTCTGGCAAAAGCGGTATTACGATCTCAACATTCGAAATTAGCTGCAGTCGGTGGAAAAGCTGCGCTGCGTGAAGGCTGGGTTGTGCGAACGTCCGGAGGACTGGGAGTGGAGCAGTTTTCGGCACTACGCAACCGACCATGAGGCCCGGGTAGAGATCAAGTCGGAATGGACCGCGCGAAAACGCGAACGAGCGGAGACTTGTTCTGCTGTCGAACTGCGCACAAGCCAAAGGCGCGCTTGAGTGCCACCTGTCTGTGCACTTTAGCGGGCAGTCCTTTGCTTTGGGGCATCGTGCCTTGGATATCAACTCGCCAGTTTCTTCAAGAACTCCTGCTCGTCCAGCCGGTACTTGAAGGCTTTGCGGCCGTCGATGAAGACGACGGGGACTTCGTCGGAGAACTGGCGTTTGAGGCCGTGGTCGGTCTCGACGTCCACTTCGCGCCAGTGAAAGCCGCCGCGGCGCTCCAGTTTGGTGAGCTTTTCTTTCACGATTTCGCAAAGGTGGCATCCCTTGCGGGAATACACGATCACTTCGCGGAGCAGGGACATGGCCGGAAGTCTAGCAAGCCGGATGCGGTTTTTCCATACCTATCTATCCGTATGGACAGTTTTTAACTTTGCCAATACCGGGCCGATGTCGGGCCAAGACGCAAGGTACAATCCATCCCATGGCGAATCGAGCGTCCAAACCATTGGCAGGAAAGGTCGCCGTGGTAACCGGCGGGGCAAAGCGGCTAGGCCGGGCTTCGGCGCTGGCGCTGGCTGAGGCGGGGGCGGACGTCGCCATTACGTTCCGGAGGTCGGGCAATGACGCTCGGAAAACGGTTGCGGATTTGCAGAAGGCCGGGGGACGGGCGCTGGCGGTCCGCTGCGATGTAACCGATCCCAAGAGCGTTGCGGCCGCGGTGAAAGAAGTGGTCAAGAAGTTCGGCGGCTTGGACATTCTGGTTAACAACGCCGGGAACTACGAAACCGTCGAGTTCGAAGACCTGACACTCGAGCAGTGGGACGCGATTTTCGCGTCCAACGTTCGCGGTCCGTTTCTGGTGTCGCAAACTGCATTGAAATATTTGCGCAAGCGGCAGGGAAGGATCGTCAACATGGGGTCGCTGGGAGGGCTACGGCCCTGGGCCGACCATGCGCACTATTGTTCGTCGAAGGCGGCGCTGCACATGCTGACCAAAGTGATGGCGAAGGCGCTGGCGCCGGAAATTGCCGTGAACTGCGTGGCTCCAGGGATGATTGATCTCGGCGAGAAGGCGGCGGCCGGATTCATGCGGCGGATGGCGAAGCAGACTCCGATGCGGAGAAATGGCAGCGGGGAAGAGATTGCGGCGGCGGTCTTGTTTTTTGCGATTGCGCCCGAGTTCATCACCGGGCAGATTTTGTTTGTGGATGGCGGGTTGGGACTCTAGGTGCCTCCCGAGACATTCGGTCGGTGAAGCGAGAGCGACGTGCTAGCTTATAACCTAAACATGAAAGTATCCCTTCTCGTTCTTCTCATAATCTTGTTGTCTGCCAGCGCCTTTGCGCAGGGCCCGGAACAAGGCGCAATCGAGATTCAGGTGTGGACCTCCGGCGGCCATTCGGTGGCGGGCGGACGCGGCGATACAGGCATCTGGAACGCTGGTTTCCGCTACGGTTGGGTTCTGACCAAGCCTTTTCTTCCTGGATTCCTCAAAGGCCGATTTGAATACGCGATTGACGCCGTGCCTGTGTTTCTGATTTTCCAGCCCGTCAACACGGCCTATGGGGCGGGAATCAATCCCGTGAACCTGAAGTGGAACTTTGCCACACGCGGGCATGTGGCGCCGTATCTGGAGTTGAGTGGTGGGACGCTGTTCACCACACACGATGTTCCGCCCGGGACTTCGCAAGTGAACTTCACGTCGTCGGCGGCATTCGGCGCGCACTTCCTCGGCGAACGCCACGCGCTGTCGCTCGAAGCTCGGTACCTGCATATCTCGAACGCGGGATTGACTTCGCCGAATCCGGGGGTCAACACGGTAGAAGTGAGATTGGGAATCGGCAGGTTCAAGAAAGGCAAATGACCGCAGTCGCGGCCGAGTTCTTTCGCGCTACTATTTTTTCAGGATAGGGCTGTAGCCATCGCTGACCAGCTTGGCGCGCATGGCTTCTGCGTCTTTGATGTCAGCGAACGGGCCCACTTGGACGTGGAATAGTTTGTCGGAAGCAGAACTTCCAATCACGGCTGAATACTGGCGGCCTTTCAGCGACTCGACCAGAGCCTCGGCGTCCTCCTGCTTGCTCACAGCCGCAACCTGAACGAAGTATCCGGCGGCGGGCTGTGCGGCGGGCTGGTCTGCTGCCGGAGCCGGTGCAGTCTGCGGCGTGGTGGTGGAAGGGTTCGCGCTCGCGGTCGTCCCCGGAGGCACCGACTGTTGCTGCACTACTTCTTGCGGAGCCGGAGCCGGCGTCCCTGAAGGCTTACTTCCCGCGGGATGCGTGCTGCTCGAAGTGCCCGGCGATGGCAGCAATTCTGGCGAGGACTTCACCGCGCTCTTGCCCATGGTGTATCCCATGCCGAAAAACACCGCGCACAGAATCACCAGTCCAAAAAACAGTCCCAGCATCTTGCCGGTGCCAAGAGTGATTTCGGTGTCTTCGCTACTACTTTTGCTCATTTGAGTGGCGCTCGCTGGAGTCATAGTCACCGACAATAACGGCAATCTAGCCGAATCCAAGCCTCATTGCGCAAATTTATTTAGCCGGTTCCTTCCCCATCAACTTCTGCAGGCCGGAAAGGAAATCCACCGGAACCGGGAAAATAACCGTCGTGTTCTTCTCGACGCCGATTTCGGTCAGCGTCTGCAAGTAGCGCAACTGCACACTGACCGGCTCGGTAGCCAAGAGATGCGCGGCGTCCACCAGGCGCTGTGCGGCCGCGAACTCGCCTTCGGCGTGAATGATCTTTGACCGCTTCTCGCGCTCGGCCTCGGCCTGCTTGGCCATGGCGCGCAGCATGGACTCGGGCATGTCCACCTGCTTGACCTCGACGTTCACCACTTTCACGCCCCAGGGCGCGGTGTGGGTGTCGAGAATACTTTGCAGGCGGAGATTGATTTTTTCGCGATGGGCAAGAAGTTCGTCGAGGTCCTGCTCGCCGAGAACCGAACGCAGCGTGGTCTGCGCAAACTGCGAAGTCTGATAGACGTAATTCGAAACTTCCACCACCGCTTTGTTCGAATCAATCACGCGCAGAAAAATCACGGCGTTGACTTTCAGCGTGACGTTGTCGCGAGTGATGATGTCCTGCGGGGGGACTTCGAGGGCTTCCTGCCGCAGCGAGACCCGCACCATGCGATCGATGGGCGCAAACACGAAGATGACGCCTGGACCTTTGGCCTCGTGTCGAAGGCGTCCCAGGCGAAAGATGACGCCGCGTTCGTACTCAGCCAGAATCTTGATCGAGCTCAAGACGTAAAGAATTGCGATGATAAGAGCGATTCCGAGCGGACCCCAGAGCATATCCATCGTGTGCCTCCCAGATTATTTCGGGTGTAGCTGATTGTACTGCAAACTCGCGGCGCGGTCCGCGGGTTTTGGACGCGAGCAGTTAGCAGAAAGGATGCGGGACACATGCCGACGACAGGCTCCGCTCAGGACTTGGCCGAATCAAGCCACAGTCGTTTTCTCGGCCTCATGCGTGGGATCCACTTTGAGCTCCAACCCATCCACCTTCTGCACCACTACTCTCTCGCCCGCGGAAACATGGGCCGACGCGACGGCATCCCACGTTTCGCCGTGAATCAAAACTTTCCCCGAAGGCGCAAGCGCGGTTTGCGCGACCGCCACGGTGCCGATCAAGCCCTCCGCGCCGGTTACGACTTTGTTGGCCCGCGCACGGAGCGCAATGGTCATCAGGAAGACGGTTATCACTCCCAGCGGAATGCTCACCGCCAGCGCGGTCAACAGCTTCACCCGCATCTCCGGGATGGGTGCGTCCACCAGCAGCAGCGCTCCAATCACCAGTGTCGCAATTCCTCCGATGGCCAGTGCGCCGTGGGTCCCGAATTTGGCGTCCAGCGCAAACAGCACGAATGAGGCAAAAATCAGCACCACCGCGGCGAAGCGGATGGGCAGAAGGTGCATGGCGAAGACTGCCAGCAGAATGAAGACCACCCCCACCGTCCCCGGCCAGACCGCGCCGGGATGGTTGAACTCGGCGTAGAGCGCAAACAGCCCGATGACCAGAAGGGCAAACGCGATGTTCGGGTCCATGAGGAATGCTAGGATGTGTTCCTTGACCGTTTCCTCCACCAATCGCACCGGTTTGTTGGTCAAGTTCAAAGTGACCGTCTGACCGTCCAGACGCTTCAACGGTTTCGACGAGATCTGGCGGAACAAGTCCTGTTCGTTCGGGGCGACGTAGTCGATCAACTTTTGCGAAAGCGCCTCGCCGTCGGTAAACGACTTTGATTCCAGGACGGCACTCTGCGCGACATCCACATTCCGCCCGCGTTTCGAAACCACTGAGCGCATCAGGGCGGTGGCGTCGCCTTCAATTTTTTGACCCATGGTGCCCTTGATGTCCTCGCCGAAGGGCCCAACCGGATGTGCTGCCCCAGTATTGGTTCCCGGCGCCATGGCCGCAATGTCCGCACTCTCCAGGATGAAAAAGCCGGCGGAGGCGGCGTGGCTGCCGCTCGGAGTCACGTAAATGATGACCGGCACCGGTGAGGCAAGAATCTTCCCCATGATTGCGCGCATGGCGTCCATCACGCCACCGGGAGTGCTAAGTTCGATCAGAACGGCATCGTCTTTTTCGGCCGCCGCCAGGTCAATGGCGCGTTCAATGCGTTCCTGAGTCTCTGCCTGAATGGTGTCGTCAATGACGATCTTCAAAACCTGAGCGTTTGAGAAAACGGGGAGCAGGAGGATCAAGACCAGAATTACGAACAATGTACTTGGACGCATGGCGGACTCCTTGGCGGAGCTACTGATGACATTGTCTCGCAATTGAAGAGATGAAGCACGTTTGTCTGACCAATACGACCTGGTCATCTACGAAGCGCCGGTTGAGGTTCCCGCTCCTGTTCTGACTCCGTCCATCCCGGCAGGGTCGTATCGCCGGTGATCAGCCTGGCCCCGCGCTCGTAGGTGAGGTACGACCATGCCCACTGAATGAGCACGATCAGGCGATTTCGAAACCCGATCAAGAAGAAGATATGGATGAACAGCCAGGCCAGCCAGGCGAAATATCCGGAGATGTGTAGCTTTCCGAACTGGGCGATTGCGGCCGCGCGGCCAATGGTTGCCAGACTGCCTTTGTCCAGGTAGTGGAAGTTCTTGCGTGGGGTGTTCCGCAAATCACTCGCGATGGACTTTGCTGCGGCCCGTCCTTCCTGCAATGCCACCGGTGCGACTCCCGGCAAGGGATTCCCATGCTCGTCCTTCAAAGCGGCTAGATCGCCGATGACAAACACTTCGGGATGCTGAGGAATGCTCAGGTCGCCATTCACCAACACTCGGCCGGAGCGATCGGTGGGCGCACCGAGCTTTTTGCCGAGGGGGGATGCGGCGACTCCGGCAGCCCACAACACAACGGCTGCGGGAATGCGTTCTTCGCCGACCCAGACTGCTCCCGGCTCGATCTTCGTAACCAGCGCTGAAGCCCGGACCTCAACCCCGAGTTTCTCCAGTTGCCGCACCGCGCTTGCAGAAAGATCAGGGGCGTAGGCGGGAAGAATGCGCGGGCCACCTTCGAGCAAGAATGATTCTGGTGCGCTTGGGATCAATCGACCTAAATTCTTCGCGCAGCACCTGCCGCGCAATCTCGGCCAGAGTTCCGGCCAGCTCAACTCCCGTCGGCCCGGCGCCGACGATGACGAAGTTCAGAGGAAGATGTGGCTCCTTAGCCAGCGCCTGCCGTTCCGCCAGTTCGAAGGCCAGCAAAACCCGACGGCGAATTTCGAGCGCGTCTTCGATCGTCTTCAGGCCGGGAGCCAGCGGTTCCCACTCATCATGCCCGAAATATGAATGTCCCGCGCCGGTGGCAACGATCAGATAATCGTAAGAAATCTCCAGGTCGGGCAGTTTCACGCGGCGCTGTTGCAGGTCAAAGTCCACAACTTCGCCAAGGATGACTTCAACGTTCTTGCGCCCGCGCAGAATCCAACGGATTGGCGCGGCAATTTCTCCCGGGGAAATCCCTGCGGTTGCGACTTGATAGAGAAGGGGCTGAAAGGTGTGATGGTTCTTGCGGTCAATCAGCGTGATCTGGACGGGCAGCTTCGCGAGCAGACGGGCCGCTTCAAGTCCGCCAAATCCTGCGCCGATGATTACAACGCGCGGTTTTTCGCTGGCCATGAATCCTCACTTTTCACCCAACATATATAGATTCATGGGAAGAGAAAAAGATTGTTGGTTTTAGATCGCCTGATCACCCCATCACCCGATTTACTTTGTGTCCACGCCAAATCCCAGAATGGCGTTGACCTCGACGGCTTCATTTCCGCGAAACGCCGGGCTGAATTTCCAGTCGGGGAGAGCGGCAAGAATCTTTGCGGAAAAATCGGCCGAGTCCGCTTGCAACACGTGCCAGTGTCGAACCGCGCCGGTGCGGTCGAGCACGCAGGCGATAAGCAGGCGGCTGGTCTGAAGGTCGGAGGGAAGCTTGACGCGAATGGCTTGCGGCGCGGTCAGGTCGGTGTCGTAAGGCCGCGCGGCAGAAGTGGGATCGGCAAACTGCATGACCGCGGTGCCAACCGACGTATTGATGTAGATGGTATAAACCCGGTCACCCTTCAGTGCGCCATACAGATTCAAAGCGCCGCCGGAACGCGGGCTGGCCACGATCGTGATTCCATTCTTGACGCTTTTTGCGCTGGAATGCCCGGTAGCGACCGGATCGGGCGCCGGGCCGAAGCTGGGAAGAGTTACGGAATTATTTCCGCCGGAAATTGAAACTCCGGGCACTCGTGGACTTCCGTTGCTCATGTTGCCTGCTCCGCCGGGGCCGGGAGTGGTCGAGTTGCCGGGGCGGTCGTAAGGGCTGGCTCCGCGCCCCGCGCCAACTGCCGTCGATCCGGATCCAACCCCTGCCGGAGCGCTGCCGGAATTGCCTCCGCGGCCAATGCTGCTGCCGTTGCCCGTTCCTCCTGCGCCTGGAGTTGCCGAGCCGGTGGGCGCCATCGCCAGAGTCGCCTTTTCGGAATTTGCCGGAACCCCCGGCTGCTTGCCGGGCTGCGCCGAAACCACCACCCCTGCGCCAGCGGATGCCGGGTTCTTTCCGGTGCCGGCGCCGGCGCCGGACGATGAACCGTGGCCGTTCGATGAAGCTGGATCAGGCGGAGGCAGGACGGAAGCACCTGATCCTCCCAGCGTGCGCTCCCGATTCAGCGACGCCAGCTCTGTCGGCGGCGCTGCCACCGCGGCATTTCCCAGGCCTCGCACTGAGCGCGATTGAGCCCTCTGGATTTCGACCGGAGGCGGTACCACCGCGCTCTCTCCCAATCCCCGCAGCGATCGCGATTGCGTGTTGTGAAGTTCGACTGGCGGTGCCGCCACAGTTTGACTTCCGGTCAACGCCACGGAAGAAGTCGAGGTTCGCATCGCCGCCAGATCCACCGGCGGTGGAGCCACGCGAGGTGCGAAATCATTGCTGACTCGATGGGACTGAATTGTGCTTCCGATTTCAGGTCGCGGCGCGACCACGGCTTCCGCGGGCAGGGTCAGGCGCGCAGGACGGTTTCTGATCTCCGAAGGCGCCGAAACCGGCGGCGGGACAACCGTGGCCGTCGGCAGCATGGTGCGGCGGGTAAGGTCATGCTGCGAGATCGCGACCGGCGGAGGCACGACTGCCGGATTGGCCAGCGGATTCTGGCGCATTTGCCGCGCTTGCATTTCTTTCGGCATTTCTGGCGGAGGCGCGGCCACGGCCATCGCGATCTGCGGTATCTGCCGGTTCATGCGCAGGGCTTCGGCAGGCGCGGGGCCGGCATCGGCCCGGTATGCAAGCAAATTCTTAATTTGTGAATCGGATTTCGGCAGGTCCAATTGGGGAGCATCCGCCACCCGTTCGCGAATGTCATCTTCGCGCGCGACCTTAATGGCTTGGGTGTGCCGCAAGGATGCCCCGCCACTTCTACCGGCTTTGCCGCCGGCGGCGCCAGCCAGGTCGTTTGTGCGCGGTAGTTCGTCGGCTGAAAAATAAATCACATCCGGCGCGGGCGGGGGCGGCTGGAACGACACCGGCTCAATTCGATTTAGCCGAACCATCGTGCCCGCCAACGCAGCGATTTCCAGCAACATAGCCAGAATCATGCCGCGGAAGGGGAACAGTCCGGCACGGGTTTCAAACTTGAGGCGAGGAGGAGACGGCCTCATGGCCGGGCCAATGGCAGCAACAAACTCCCGCCACGGCGATGACCACTCGATTAGAAATTGAGGAGCGTCGTTCACGCTGCCAACTCCTCAGGCTGGTTTGCCTGCACGATCTCGATCTGGTCGCCGATCACGGTGCCGCTCCTCTGGATTACTCCTGAGGGCAATTCCAATACCGAAGCCGCTCGCAGATGCACCGGAGCGAACCGCCAGGGTTTCACTCCCGCTTGCAGGTCCACCACGAAGCCCGAGCGGTCGAGGTAGATGACGTCCAACGGGTAATGCATGGCGAGGGTGTGGACGCCCCGGCAAGGAACGATCCACAAAGCTTGCCCCGGCTGGAAGGCGGATTTCTGGGTGCCGATCAGGCCGCGCAACCGCGTCCAGTGGGTGCGGGCGACGCGCACATTTTCAGCCAGACAAATGCCGCGAGTACGATTGACGGCGGCAATTGCGGCGAAATGCAACATGGCTGGTAGTTACTCTCTTCTCGTTCTGACCTTGCCGCTTGGCGGCTCCTATCGTCTGATCGTGGGCGCGAGACTGTGGAACAACTCAATCAGCGCTGGCCCGAGGGTTACAAATAGCAACGGGATCAGCGCAAACACCACCAGCGGGATGACCATCTTAGTCGCGGTCTTAGCAGCTTGTTCTTCAGCGCGGCGCCGGCGTTCGGTGCGCAGAGCGTCGGAGTACATCCGCAAAGCCTGCGAGATGCTGGTCCCAAAGCGGTCCGTCTGAACCAGCGCCGCGACCAACAAACGGACGTCGTCCACGCCGGTGCGGGTGGCCAGATTGCGCAGTGCGTCCGCCCGGGGCTTGCCGGCGCGCATTTCCAGGTTGGCCAGATAAAATTCCTCACGCAACTCGGGGTGCGCGTATTTCAAGTCTTCGCCGACGCGCACCAGTGCCTGGTCGAGAGGAAGCCCGGCCTCAACGCAGACCACGGTTAAGTCCAAAGCGTCGGGCAATCCGATGGTGATTTGGCGCTGGCGTTTGCGGATGAGGCGCTTGAGCACGAAGCGGGGAAGGAATAGTCCCAGCATGGCCGCGCCAACCAGCAGCAGCGTGGACTGAAATCCGGTAATTGCCACAGCCAAGCCAAAGAAAAAACCCGCGCCAAAAACTTTGCTAGCCGCATAGATGACGAGATGGCGGCGCTCGCGATATCCCGCTTGAATCAGCCAGGTGCGCGACCGGTCGCCCTGAGAAAGCGGCAGAGCGCGGCTGATCGGGTCGAACACCTTGTCCATACGCTCGCGCGCCGAGGCCTTGGGCGGCGCCGCTGGCCGGTCAAAGCCCAGCGATTCCAACCGGGCACCGAGAGCGGAGGAAGGCGCATAAGCGGCGGCGCTGAACGAAAGCACCGCCACTACAACGGACACGAAAATAATGCAGGCTATGAAAAGCATTTTCCTAAACCTGTATCTGAATAATTCTGCGAATCACAAAGTATCCAATGGTCTGCAAACTGATTCCGGCCGCGATCAGCACGTGACCGATCTGGTCGGCGAAAAGCGGCTGAATGAAGCTCGGGATTCACAATCAACATGGTCACCACGATGACCGGAGGCAGCCCCATCAGCAGCATCATGGTCAGCCGCCCTTGCGCGGTATAGACCCGGACCTGCCGCAGGATCTTGAAGCGTTCTCGAATCATGTAGGAAAGGTTGTCGAGAATCTCGGCCAGGTTGCCGCCTGTTTCCCGTTGCAGCATGACGGCGGTGGCGAAGAACTTGACGTCCACCAACGGCACGCGCTCGGTAAGGTTCACTAGCGCGTCACGCACCGGCATGCCGTATTTCTGTTCCTCGTAGAGCTTGCGAAACTCGGTGGCCACCGGCTCGGTAAATTCATTGCATACAATCTCGAGGGCCATGGTGAAAGCGTGTCCGGCGCGGACGGCTCTCCCCAGAGTGTCAATCGCCTCGGGAAAGAGTTCTTCAAATTTCTGAAAACGGCGAGTGCGTCGGCGGGCGGCATACGAGTAGGGAAGAATGGCTCCCAGTCCGGCCGCGGCACAGGTAAATAGGGCCGTCTCATTGTGGGGCAGTGGGCCGGCCACAATGTATGCGGATGCCGAGACCATAACTGCGCTAATGACGGAGAAAATCAGGAGGTTGCCGGCGCGAATAGTCATGCCGGCCTGCTCCAACAGGGTTTGCAGTTTGGAGACCCGTTCGGAGCGGCGTAAAAGCGTGTCGAACGCCGGAATCCGGCTCAGCATTTCGTCGCGCAACAGCGCCAGTCGTTCGCCACGTGTGGCTTGCGTCTGGGCCGCGGTGAGGCGGTCGCGAAGCAGGCGTGCGTGTTCTCTCCGCTGGTCCAGCACTACTCCCGCTGCAAACGCTATGCCGGATACCGCGAGAAAAACCAGGATGGGAATGACCGCGTGCATGTCCGCTTCTGCTAAACCTCCATCCGGGATTCGAACAACTCAGCCCGCAACCCGTAACCGGCTGAGGCCAGCCGGTCAGAGAATCGCGTTTTGGCTCCGGTAGCCCGGAAGGCCCCGCGAACTCTGCCATCGGGGTCCATCCCTGTGCGATCGAATGTGAATATGTCCTGCATCCAGATGCTGTCGTCTTCCATACCCGTGATTTCGGAGACGGAGATCACTTTGCGGGTACCGTCCGGAAGACGGGCGACCTGCACTACTACGTGGATAGCCGAGGCGATCTGTTGCCGGATGGCGCGCTCGGGAATATTGAGATTCGCCATCGAGAACATGCTCTCCAAGCGGGCCAGCGCGTCGCGTGGAGAGTTTGCGTGCACCGTGGTCAGCGATCCCTCGTGGCCCGTATTCATGGCTTGCAGCATGTCGAAGGCCTCTTCGCCGCGCACCTCGCCGACGATGATGCGGTCCGGCCGCATACGCAGACTGTTGATGACCAGTTGCCGCTGGCGGACAGCGCCCTTGCCTTCGATATTCGGTGGCCGGGTTTCCAGGCGGACAATGTGTTCCTGCTTGAGTTGCAATTCGGCGGCGTCTTCGATGGTGACTACGCGCTCGTATTGGGGAATGAATCCCGAGAGCACGTTCAGCAGCGTGGTTTTGCCGGCGCCGGTGCCTCCGGAAATCAAAATGTTTAGTCGGCCCTTGACCATGCACGAAAGCACTTCCAGCATGGGATCGGTCAGGGTGCGGTTTTCAACCATGTTTTGCGCGTTGATGGGGTCACGCCCAAAGCGGCGTATGGAAAGCACTGGACCATCCAGCGCCAGTGGCGGAATGATCGCATTCACGCGCGATCCGTCAGCCAGTCGCGCGTCCACCATCGGCGAACTTTCATCCACGCGCCGGCCTACGCGCGAAACGATGCGGTCAATGATCTGCATCAGGTGCTGATCGTCTTTGAAGCTGAGTCCGGTAATCTCCAGCTTGCCCGCGCGTTCGACGTAAACCTTGTTGTAGCGGTTGACCAGGATGTCGGAGATGGTCGGGTCTTTCAAGAGCTGCTCAAGCGGGCCCAGGCCGAAGATTTCGTCGAGGATTTCACGGGACAAGCGCTCGCGTTCGGCGAAGCTGAGAGGGACGGCTTCGCTGTTGACGGTGCTGCGAATGACTTGCAGAACTTCTTCGCGCGCGGCGGCGCTGGGGGTGCGTCCCAGCTTTTCCAGGTCCAGACGGTCGAGGATCTTGCGATGCAGGTCGGCCTTTACCTGCTGGTACTCACTGCGCTCAAAAGCTTGAAGATTCGGCATGTACGACTATTCCACGATCTGCAATGAACTATTTCTTTTCCGCCGCTGGTTTCGCGCTTCCGTCGAACTTGTCCTTGTCCAAAAACTCCTGCGGATTCTTCGGGCTTGCAGGCGGCTGCGAACTCGGCGAAATCCGGTGCACCGTGCACAAGACCATCAGCTCGGAGTTGTTCTTCTGCAAGCTCTTGCTCCGAAAAAAATCGCCCAAGATAGGAATGTCGCCCAGGCCCGGTACTTTGCTGGTGATGCTGGTGACGCGATTGTCCATGAGACCCGCGATGACGAAGCTTTGCCCGTCCTGCAATTCAAACTCGGTCGAAGCGCGGCGCGTGCTTAACGCCGGGATGGTAAATCCTGAGATGGTCAGAGCGTTGGAGAAATCCAGTTGGCTTACCTCGGGCACAACCTGCAGGTGAATGTTGCCGTTCGGCATGATCACCGGAGTGAATTTCAGCTTTACGCCAAACTCGCGAAACTGAATGGTGACCGCGGTAAAGCCCTGACCGGGCTGAACAATGGGGAAGGGAAATTCTCCGCCGGCCAGGAAGCTGGCCTCTTTCCCATTGACGGCGATCAGGTTCGGCTGGGCCAAAATCTGCAGTAGGTTCTTTTGTTGCAAGGCCTTGATTACGGCGCCGATATTAATGTCGGTGCGGGCCACGAAAAGATTCAAAAAGTCGCTGATGTTGGTTGTCGTGGTCGGTGGCGTGACCACCGTCGCAGACGAGGTAGAGGTCACGCTCGCGGGCGTCCGGACCACGTTGACGCTGCCAAACTGACCGGTCTGGCTCAACGCGATCGTGTTCCCCAGCCCCGGGAGCAAACAAGTTGGCTCCCAGTTGAGTCACGGCGGAGCGGTCAACCTCGGCGAACCGTACTTCCAGCATTACTTCCTGTGCTCCTACCGGCCCGAAACTGAGAACGTTAATCACGTTCTTGGAATATGCTGCGGCCACCAGTCCCGCATGTTTGGCCACGTCTTCGGTGGTGACGTATCCCGAAAGCACTATCGCTGAGCGGGAGGCCGAGACATCAATTCGCTCGTCAGGGAATATCCGCTTCATCTCTTCGGCCGCGGCAGTGATGTCCACGTCCACTCGCAGATCGAAACTCCGGGAGCGTTCGAACTCATCCCAAATCAACAAGGAGACTTCGCCTGGAGAGCGCCCATGCACCAGCACCTGGGTTGCGGTGACCACCAGCGCATCGGCGATTTCAGGGTCAGTGACTGAAATCCGTTTCAGGCGGTCAGTGGTATTGATCAACAGAGATTTGCCGACCATCACGCGCAATGGCGCCGGACCTTCAGACGGCGCGGGTGTTTGTGCTGGCGTGGTTGCGGGCTGGGCAGGTTGCTGGCCAAAACAAACTGCGGAGACCAACAGCAAGGCTGAGGCCAAGGTTCGGATCTCTTGCAGAATCGGGAGTCGCTTGCTCATTCGTCGGGCCTAACTATGAAACTCTAGTGAGTTACTCGTCCACCTTGGTCACGTCACGTTTGTCGCCCTTGATCACCTCAACCGTCGGCGGCGGCGCGGGTGCCTGAGTCACCGTCACCGGCTTAGCCTTGGGATGAAACACCGGCGCGGGGATGTCGGTTTTCTGATAGAGGGAGTGCATACCGATTCCGGCGACATCGCGCTGGCCAGTATCCATCGGATTACGCAACGCCAGTTGAATCCGTCCTTGCGCGGTCGCGAGCGCCAGCTTTTCGGCGTCGTCGGGAGAAACCGCTAACGTGATGATGGGCGCGTTCTGCGACTCGCCGCGCACCGCGCTGCGGTCCAGGTTCATTCCGTTTGCTAGTACGGCGACATTTTTCAGCACGGTAATTGTTTGCGGCTCGCTGGATCCGCCGGGGTTTCCGGTCATCAGTACGTCAACCCGCGTGCCGGGCTGCACAAAGCCACCGACGGAACTGATGTCACTGACTCGTACCGACACCGCCCGCATGCCTTGCGGAATGGCGGCGGTCAGGCCTGAGCCAGCATTTTCTCCCGCCAGCTTGAGAGGCAAAATGAATTCTCCCTGCGCGATGGGGAGCACAACCCCACGGCCCACAATGCCTTTTGTGTGATGGAAAACGCCCTGGGGAATCGCATCGGCGGGGAGGCGAACGACACGCACGTCTTTATCTTGAATGCGTGCTCCAACGGGCATGTCCGCGGTCGCGACCACCACGTCCTGCAGATCGCCTTGGGAATTCCCGGCATGCTGCTGTAGTGTCCGGTAGGCAAGCAGGCTGGCAAACCCTCCCAGAACCAGAGCGAGGACGCCAATAAATATCAGTCGCGTACGATTCATCTACCGCTCCACAGAATCAAGGGCTTGCGTCCCCGTTTGTCGCGCACTCAGCCGTCGCACAGTTGCCCTGCCAGTCTGGTAACTGCCTTCGTTTCAGTCCAAATCCGTTCAATCGAGCAAAGGGGAGGCGCTTCGAATTGCCGACGAAGTGCTGACCATGATACCGCGCCTGAAGCCAGAATTGGACGATTATTTATAGCCCGCTGCCGGCCCGCTATTCGCGGCCTGTTAAAGTGCTACTTCTCTTGATAAGGTTCTCCCGTGCTTAGTTCAAGATACAGGCTTTCGATGCGGGCGCTCCTGGTGACCGGGCTATTGATCAACGGCTTCATGGCCTGGAAAGACCGAGATTTGGTGCGCAAGGGATATCCCGACTTCACCATCTTCTACTCTGCCGGGAAGATGGTAAGCGCGGGCATGGCCGGGAGCCTGTACGACGAGCATGTCGAATTCCAGGTCCAGCGCGAGTTTGCACCCGAGGTTAGTATTCGCCACGGCGCATTGCCCTACAACCATCCGCCGTTCGAGGCGCTATTGTTCGTGCCATTAAGCTTCCTTCCGTATTTGCAGGCATATCTGGTCTGGGACGCCTTGAGTCTTCTCCTACTCGTTCTGGCTCTCGCGCTGTTGCGTCGCCAAGTGCCTCGATTGCACACGAGACCGCCGTGGGTCTGGTTTGTGTGCGCGATCGCATTTTTTCCGATTTTCATCTGTCTGCTGCAGGGGCAGGACATGTTGTTGTTCTTTTTCCTCCTGGTTGCAGCATTTGTGTGTCTAAACCGCGGATCGGATTTGCTCGCCGGATGTTGCCTGGGGCTGGCAATTTTTCGTCCTCAGCTAGTTGTGCCTCTGGCGATCATTCTGCTGTTCAATCGAAGGTGGAAAGCGATTCTGGGCGTGGCGTGCTCTGCCGTGGCTATGAGCGGCGTTTCGATCGCCGTGATCGGCTGGCGCGGATTTTTCGACTATCCGGGCTATGTGTGGCGGCTCGAAAAGATTATGGGACGCGGGTCCATCGTCCCCGACAACATGCCCAACCTGCGCGGCTTCTTTGCGATTTTTCTCCGCGACGGGCGCCCGCTGGCTCTGACCCTGACCGCCGCGGGATCAGTTTTACTGCTGGTCCTGGCAATTCGACTCTTTGGCTCGGCACAGCGGGCAGGAAATCTTGAACTGGGATTTTCTGTTGCCGTGCTGGTCGCAATTCTAGTCAGCTATCACTCGTTCATTTACGATCTGGGGCTGCTGTTTTTGTCAGTGTTGCTTGCGGGTGGCGACGAGCGGGGGCGAAAGCGCTGGGGGGTATTCGTTCCGGTGTTGGCCCTCTTTTTTACTCCGCTGCTGATATTCGTATGGCTGCGCCTCAGCCACCTCAATTTTATGACTCCCGTTCTGTTTCTCTGGTTGTGGGGCATGGCGAAAGAAATCTCACAACTGAAGGGCGGTGGGCCCAAATCGGTTCTGGAAACCGCTTCGCCGGAATTTCGCACTCCCGTGCCGCAGTCATGAAACGCCTCTATCCATCCGCGCTGGCGATATCGATTCTGTTTTGCGCCGGCATGTGGGTGTACGTGAGCCGCGTCCTCGTAGCGCACCAGAAAGATTATGCCGCCAGCCACGGCGTACCTCGCGGGAATCTCTCCGATCTGTATCCGCGTTGGCTGGGATCGCGCGAACTTCTCCTTCATGGCCGTGACCCTTACAGCGCGGATGTCACGCGGGAAATCCAGTCTGGATACTATGGCCGCCCGCTCGATGCGTTCCGGCCAAACGACCCTCAGGACCAAGGGGCGTTCGCTTATCCCGTTTACGTGGCTTTTGTACTTGCGCCTACGGTCAAAATGTCATTCCCCTTGGTGCAGGAGTTTTTCCGCTGGGTGCTCGCCGGGCTTACCGTTTGGAGCGTGCTTCTCTGGTTGCGAGTCGTGCGATGGCGGACGTCGTGGATCACCGCCGCAATCGTCGTTTTTCTCACCCTTGCCACCTTTCCAGCGGTGCAGGGAATCCGTTTGCAGCAGTTAAGCCTTTTGGTGGCGGCACTTATTGCCGGATCCGTTTACCTGTTGACCAAGAATCGGCAGGTTCCCGCGGGAATTCTGTTGGCGTTGGCGACGATCAAGCCGCAACTCGCGCTTCCGCTCGCCGCTTGGCTGCTGCTGTGGTCGGTGTCGAGGTTTTCCGCACGCTGGAAATTTGCCGCCTCGTTCGTGATGACTTCAGTCGCGCTGGTCCTCGGCGGAGAAGTGTTGTTGCCGGGATGGATCCGCGAGTTTTACTTCGCGATCATCGCTTACCGGAACTATACCCATGCGGGATCAATCCTTGAACAACTGGCTGGGCGCCCGGTAGGGGCTGCGCTCATGGTAGTAGTCGGGCTCGCAGTCGCGTGGGCGGCTTGGCGTGCACGTTCAAGTGCGGCCGAAGGGGACGCCGATAGCGAAGCTGAAAGTCACAACGATCGTTTTTGCTGGACAACGTCGCTGGTTCTCGCCGGGACAGTTGTCATAGTTCCCAGTACCGCGCCTTACAATCAGCTCTTGCTGCTGCCTGGATGCCTTCTGATCGCCCAGACGTGGACCGATTCCGAACAAATTAGCGCCGCGTTTCGTGCCTTGCGCGCCATCGCCACCGCATGTGTGTGCTGGCCCTGGATTTCGGCCGCAACCCTGGCGCTGGCGTCATTGGTAACGCCCGCCGCGCAGCGCTTCTGGCAAGTCCCGCTGTGGACGAGCCTCCTGCTCCCAATTCCGCTAGCCGCCTGCCTTGGTCTGTACGCAGTTAACCCAGGAATTCGGTTGCCCCAAGCACCAACTGGCCACTGACCACTGCCCACTGGCCACTGCTTTTTCGTGCTATCCTGCGCTCAACTCTGCTTTCCGGGATCGTGCGTGCTTCTCGAACTGCGTCTGGAAAATTACGCCGTCATCGATCATGTGGCCGTCGAGTTCGCGCCCGGGCTGAATCTTCTAACCGGAGAGACCGGCGCTGGAAAATCCATTCTGATTGACGCGCTCGCCCTGCTGATGGGCGAGAAGGCGTCGCCCGAGGTCATTCGCTTTGGCAGCGACCGCGCCGTAATTTCCGCGGTCTTCGAAGTTGACGGCGCGGCGGAAAACCGCGTCGCGCGGATTCTCGAAAACAACGGTATCGACTCCGACGAGGCCAACCTGATTCTGCGCCGCGAAATTGCCACCAAGGGGCGCGTCTTTGTAAATAATCAGCCCGCAACCGTCGCCGTGCTCAGGCAGCTCGCGCCGCATCTTGCCGGTATTCATGCGCAGAATGAGTCTTTGGTTTCATTCGATGCGGCAGTTCGTCTGGAACTTCTCGATGGCTATGCCAGCTCGAACCTCGCTCCTGTGAGCCAAGCCTTCAAGGAATGGAAACAGGTGAAGGACCGGATTGCTGAGCTGGAGCAGGGAGAGCACGACCGCCTGAAGTTGGTTGACCTTTGGATGTTTCAAAAACGCGAAATTGAAGACGCGAAGATCCAATCAGGGGAAGACGAGCGACTGGAAACTCAAAAGCGGGTGCTGAGCAACGCAGAAAAGATTTACACCTCGGCGATGCACGCATTCGATCTTCTTTACGAAGGGACGGGTTCGACGTCGGCCTCGCTGCGTGCGGCTCAAAAGCATCTTGAGGAGTTGATTCGATACGAGCCGAAATTTCAGGAAGCGCTGGCCTCGCTCGATACTGCACGAATTAGCGTGGAGGATGTCGGGGCCAGCCTGCGTGATTATGCGGGGAGCATTGAAGCCTCGCCGGAGCGTCTTGCCGAGATTGAAGACCGGCTCGCGCTGCTCGACCGACTGAAGCGCAAATACGGACCGCCGCTGGAGGACGTAATCAACCTGGGAGCAGAAGTTACACGCAAGCTTTCCGAAATCGAAAACAAAGATGAAATTCTGCGCCAGCTTCATGCCCAGCTCACCACCGCTGCCGAGAGCTACTTGCAGTCCGCGCGAGCCATTTCTAAAAAACGCTACGAAGTCGCGAAAAAACTGGAGAAGATTGTCGAAGCCGAAATCAACGGATTGGCGATGAAGTCGCAGTTCCGCATTGAGATCAGCGGAACCGATGGAGAAGAGAACTGGACTGAGTCCGGATTCGATCAGGTCGAATACATGATTTCTACCAACCCCGGCGAGCCGATGCATCCGCTGGACCAGATCGCGTCCGGTGGCGAGCTTTCGCGCGTCATGTTGGCCCTGAAGGCCAGCGTCGAGGCCGGGACGTTAACTAAGAAGACGGGTGCGCAACGCACTTTGATCTTCGATGAGATTGATACCGGAATCGGCGGCCGCGCGGCCGAAGCAGTCGGGAAGAAGCTGAAATCGCTCTCCCGCTCGACCCAGGTTATTTGCGTAACCCATCTGCCGCAAATCGCGACTTTCGCGGATCATCACTATCTGATCGAAAAGAAAAAAGCGGGTGACCGCACGACGACTACGGTACGCGAGATAAACGGCAATATCCGTACCGAGGAAATCGCAAGAATGCTGAGTGGCGCGAAAGTCAGCGAGACTTCGCTAAAGCACGCTGAGCAGATGCTGAAAGCGAATGCATAAGAAGTCGCTACGCCCGAGCCATCCAATTTCTGAATGCCCAGCCCGGATCAAATCGTCGATGTCGGCGGCAGGCGTCTGAAGCTGACGAATCTGGAGAAGGTCCTCTATCCCGCGACCGGATTCACCAAGGGCCAGGTAATCGACTACTACGCGCGCATCGCGCCGGTGCTGGTACCGCACCTGAAAGGGAAGCCACTGACGCTGAAACGGTATCCCAGCGGCGTGGATCAGGGATTTTTTTTCGAGAAGAACGCAACCAAGCATCGGCCCGACTGGGTTCAGACTGCGCCGATCTGGAGTGAAGGCAATCAGCGCGAGATCAACTACATTCTTGCCAACGATCTGGCGACGATTGTTTGGCTGGCGAACCTGGCGGCCATCGAATTGCACCCGTCGCTTTCCCTGGCCAAAGAGATCGAGTGCCCGCGGACCATGGTGTTTGATCTCGATCCCGGCCCGCCCGCCAACATTGTTCAGTGTTGCCAGGTGGGACTCTGGCTGCGCACCATCTTCGAACATTTCAAGCTCGAAAGCTTTCCCAAGACCTCCGGCTCCAAGGGCCTGCAGATTTACGTTCCGCTCAATACGAAGACCAGCTACGACGAAACCAAGTCCTTCGCCCATGCTCTGGCGCGACTGCTGGAGAACGAACATCGCGATCTCGTGGTGTCCGACATGAAGAAGGCCATCCGCACTGGAAAAGTGCTGGTGGATTGGAGCCAAAACGACGAACATAAAACCACGATCAGCGTCTATTCGCTGCGCGCCCGCGAGCGACCCACCGTCTCAACTCCCGTGACTTGGGATGAAGTCGAACGGGCGCTCAAGAAGAAGGACGCTGGGCTGCTGGTCTTCGAAGCGCCGCAGGTTCTGCAGCGCGTGGCGAAAATGGGCGATCTGTTTGCACCGTTGCTCGACGCTTAAGCAAAAGCTTCCGAAACTGGCCGGAGTCGGAGAACGAAAACCGTCAGCCTGCCGACCGGTGAACTCGAAATCGCCGCACAAGCAGACAAGAAGATTCAGCCTAAGAAGAGTGACGGGCCATCGCCGAGGCAGCAAGCGTCCCTGATAAAATCCTCCGTGTTCCTCTCGTGTCATCTGTGGTTAAAGGTTTCGTATGGCGCAACTCTACGTTGGCACCTCCGGATGGGCTTACCCGAGCTGGAAGCCCGCCTTCTATCCCGAGAAACTCGCGCAGACGAAGTTCCTGACCTACTACTCCAGCCAGTTGAATACAGTCGAAGTGAATTTTACGTTTCGGCAATTGCTGAAAGACACGACTGCGCAGAAATGGATTGCCCAAACCCCAGACAATTTTCGCCTCGGAATCAAAGCGCATCAGGTCCTCACACATATCAAGCGCCTGAAGGGCGCCGAAGAATTTCTGCAGCGATTTCTCGGGACGATTGAGCCATTAGCCCGCGCGGGCAAGCTTGGCCCCGTACTTTTCCAGTTGCCGCCGAACATGAAAGCGGACCCGAAAGTGCTGGAAGAGTTCATGGCGGCGATTCCGAAAGTCATCCAGACGGCATTCGAGTTTCGCCATGAGTCCTGGTTCGCGGACGACATCTTCTCGTCTACTGAAGCAGCACAATCGGGCGTTGTGCATCGCCGAAACCGAAGAGCGGGTTACACCTGACATTGTGACTGCTGATTTTTGCTATTACCGCTATCGCAAACCGGAGTACAGCGGCGACGAACGCCGAGCCATGGTGAGCCGCATGCACGAGCATCGCGACGCGGGTCGCGACACCTACGCCTACTTCAAGCATGAAGAAACACCGCAGGGTGCGCTGTACGCGGTTGAGTTGCTGAAGGAAGCGGGAAGACCGTAGCCACGGATTCACGCGGATTAATACGGATGAAACGTGGGGAATTCATCCGTGAAGTCCGCACAAATCCGCCGCGAACATGTTTTGGCACTTCTCGCAGTGTCCGATAACGCGCATACTCGCTCAGTGCCTTCCGAAGCCAATTCCCGCGTCGTCTCATCCTTCATTGACTATCTGAAAGTCGAAAAGGGACTGGGCGCGCTGACCGTTTCTGCTTACACCCGGGACATCGGTCAATTCGCCGCTTTTCTGGATCGCGGCAAGCGCACCCTGATGAATGCACGCAGAGACGACGTCCGAGGATTTCTCCAGCAACTGTTTTCTAATTCGGTCGATGGCCGCTCCGTGGCGCGCAAGCTTTCGGCGCTACGGCATCTGTATCGTTTTCTTTTGCTCGACAAGCGGGTGGACCGCGATCCGACGTTGAATATCCCGTTGCCGAAGCAGTGGAAAGTGTTGCCGAAGGCGCTGGGGCGCGACGAAGTAGAGACTATGCTGCGCGGAGATGGTCCTTTGAGTCGGAGCAAGTTTGCTGAAGAGCTTGCGATCCGCAACCGCGCCATGATCGAAGTTTTCTATGCGGGCGCGCTGCGGGTCTCGGAAATCACTTCGTTAAAACTGGAAGATGTGAAGCTCGATATGGGATACGTTCTCGTCCGCGGCAAAGGCGACAAGGAACGCATCGTCCCCATGGGGCGCAGCGCGCAAGGATCTTTAACAGAGTATTTTCGCGATGCGCGGCCGAAACTGGCGGCAGGGAAGATCTTCACCGTTCCTCTTCATCGCGCGAGGTGCGAAAAAGCTCACGCGGCAGCGCGTCTGGCAGATGGTGGGCGCAGCGTCGGCGGGCGCCGGGCGCCATGCCAGCCCGCACATGCTGCGCCACAGTTGCGCCACTCATATGGTAGAAAACGGTGCCGATCTGCGCACCGTGCAGACCATCCTCGGCCACGCCGACATTTCGACCACGCAGATTTACACGCACGTCGCGCTCGATCGTTTGAAGAGCGTCTATGCGAAACATCATCCACGGGCGAAGGCGAGATAACAGCATTCACCATGGAGACACGGAGGCACGGAGAAAACAAGAGCAACTTCTAGCCACGGATTTACGTTGATCAACACGGATAAGAACGTTTTCATTTTGTTGATCCGTGCGAATCCGTGAAAATCTGTGGCCAAGTGTTTCTCGGCGCCTCCGTGTCTCAATGGTGAAACGGTTTTGATCATGAAAACTAGTCAGATGATCGTCGGCAAGGCCATCGAGAAATTCCTCCGCTCCCTGCGCGAGCGCAACGTGTCTCCGCACACGATCAAGGCCTATGCCGGTGATCTCGCATAATTTTTCTGCATACATCGGATCGCGAAAATGGCGCGAGATTGACCACATCACCATTCGCGGATTTCTTTCACATCTTTACGAAAAGGGACTGGGCAAGACTTCGGTCGCCCGCTCTCTGGCCGCGGTGCGATCTTTGTATCGCTGGCTGGCGCAGGAGGGTGTGGTCGAGCAAAATCCGGCGGCGCTGGTTTCGACACCCAAGCTGGCCAAGAAGCTTCCACGCGTGCCGACCATGGAAGAAATGAACTCCGTGCTCGATGGCGCGATGCCCGAGATCGCGTCCTTCCCCGAGCGCGACCGCCTGATGCTCGAACTGCTTTACGGCTGTGGCATTCGGAATTCGGAACTGGTCGGCATCAATCTAGATGACATTCGGTTAAGCGCCGAGTCGGTTCTGATTCGGGGGAAAGGAAAAAAGGAACGCTACGTTCCATTCGGTGGCGCGGTTACATCCGCGATGGCTGCTTATCTTCCCGCGCGACAGATGACGCTGACGGAATTCCGCAAGAACACTCCGGCCTTGTTGATCAACCAACGCGGAGGACGCCTCACGACGCGCAGCGTCGGACGCATCATCAAGAAAATCGCCGTTGCCAAAGGACTCTCGCCTGACGTTCATCCGCACACCCTGCGTCATGCCTTCGGCACACACATGCTTGAGGAGGGCGCCGACCTGCGCGCCATTCAGGAAATGCTCGGCCACGAACGGCTCTCAACGACGCAGCGTTACACTCAGCTCTCGATGAAGCATTTGCTGAGCGTGTACGATCAGACGCATCCACGAGCGAAGTAGCTCCTGAGCCGTCAGCCATCAGCCGTCAGGTAAACAGGCCCGGTTACTTCCGCAGGTGCTCCCACATCTCCACCACCCGCGTCTTCAACTCCGCGGTGAACTTCGCATACGCCTCTTCTGACGCTTCCGCCTCCGGCGGCGGCATCATCGGCTGGCCGATCCTTATCTTGATCGGCGCGAACTTCTGAAATGGCTTGCCACGCGGCCAGGAGTCGTAAATTCCGTCCACGGCGACGGGCACGATCGGAACCTGAAGATGGATGGACAGAATCGCGGCGCCCTTCTTGAAAGTCTTCGGCGTGCCATCAATGCTGCGCTCGCCTTCGGGATACAGAACCAGGGCCAGGCCGTGCCGGAGTCCGTAGGCCCCTGCGCGCATGGCAGGGACCAGGTTGGCGTCGGGATCGACCACCACGGTGCGCATAATCCGCGCCACTCGCAGCATAATTCCCGAGCCGAAAATTTCGCTCGTGCCTACGGCGAACATGTGCTGGATGCTCCGCAAGGGCAGCACCGCCAACAAAATTGCCGGATCGAGGAAGCTTTGATGGTTCGAGCACAGAAGATACGCGCCCTCGCGCGGAATGTTCTCTAGTCCCTCAACCTGAATGTGTGATCGAATGTTCCACACCAACCTGATGAGTCGCGAGAAAAGGAAAATCGCGCGATCAGTAAAGAACCGCCGTTTCGTGATTGCCAAAGCAGCAGGGTCGGTGGGATCTTCCCGCAGCACCGCGCTCCATCCGGCAAACTGCTGTTTGGACGCCTGCTTCCCTGACGCCGCACTTTCAATGACGGCGTCGAGCAGCTCGCGGACGGTGTAGATCCCGGCAAGCTGTGACTCCTCGACATCGCCGCCCAGTTCTTGTTCGACCGCGGCCAAAAGCTCGACTCGCCGCATGGAATCGAGGCCTATATCCAACTCGAGATTGTCGCCCGGGCGAATGACTTCAGGAGGGTTGGGAGAGAACTCGCGAATGACTTTCAGTGCGCGCTGCACATTAGACTGCTCCAGCCACGCCGTTTCCTCCGGGGTCAGTGGCCTTGCGGCTGATATCTCGCCCCCCGCGTCATCACGCTTCCCCGCACGCACCCGCTTCTCAATCTCAAACCGCTTCAGCTTGCGTGTCGTTGTCCGCGGCAGGTCATCCTGCCAGATTTCGTAGCCGCTGATTCGCTTGGTGGACGCCAGCTTTGCCGAGAGGCCTTCGACATCGAAGCGAATCACCTCCTTGGCGTTGACAACCTTTCGTTGCCGCAATACTTCGAAATTGGGGACGATCACAGCATAGAGTTTCTCCGACCCAGCGGTTCCCTCCATCCCCATCACACACATTTCCTTGATGAACGGTGATTGCAGATAATGAGCCTCAATCTCCTCGGGATAAATATTTTTCCCGTTGGCAAGAATGATGACTTCCTTCTTGCGTCCGGTGATGAAAAGATTGCTGCGCTCGTCGAGATAGCCGAGATCTCCGGTGTAGAGCCAGCCGTCTTTCAACACATCGGCCGTGGCGTCGGGACGGTTCCAATAGCCTTTCATCACAATCGGCCCGCGCAGAATGATTTCTCCGCTGGCGGGCGATCCGTCGTCGGAAGCTTGAGGATCGACAATTTTCGCTTCCACCCCTTTGAGTGGCCGGCCCACGGAACCAATCACGTTGTGGTCGGGCGGATTGACGAATGCACCTCCGCAGGTTTCGGTGAGGCCGTATGCTTGCAGTACGTCGATGCCAAGAGAATAAAAATCTCGCCCGATCTTGGGATCGAAACGCGAGCCTCCGGTCACCAACAGCCGCATGTTCTTGCCAAACAGATTGTGGATCTTGCCAAACAGAAATCGACCAGGATTGAATCCCAATCGGCGTCCCAACACGGTAATGCGCCGCATCCAACCGAATGCGAACCGCGTTAGGCGCCCTTTTTGCTGGACTTCTTTGAAAATGCGGTCGTGAATCAGATAGAAAAACTGTGGCACTACGGCAAACGCTGTGATGTTTCTTTCCCGCAACGCCCGCAGCAGTTCGGTAGTGTTGAGCGTCGAGAGATAGACCACGCGTGTTCCAGCAACCAGCGGCAGTAGTAGGTTTGCCATCTGCGATAACACGTGAAACAGCGGCAGCACCCCTAGAACAGCGTCATTCGGCCCGATGTGCGCCCAGGCGAATACGGCCTCGGCTTCTCCCAGAAGATTGGCGTGAGTGAGCATCACGCCTTTGGGGTCGGCGGTGGTGCCGGAGGTGTACAGAAGGGAAGCCAGATCATCCGGTGCGCGAGGCACGGGGCTAAAGCTTCCCGGATGCTGCGCGAGGATGTTATCGAAATCCGAGGCTGCCCCTGATTGTGGTCCAGATTCCGTCAGCACCAACTGAACGTTCAGCCCGGAGACACTTTCCTGCGCGACCTCCAAATGCTTCAAATCACAAAACAGCAGGGAAGCGCCGCTATCGCGCAGGAGCTTCGCGACTTGATCGGCGTGATAAGCCGTGTCGAGCGGCACCGCTGCTCCGCCGGCGGCGATGATGCCCAAATATGCTGCGACCCACCGCGGGTGATTGTTGGCCAGGATCGCGACTCGCGCGCCGGGCTGAACTCCCTGCGCGACCAGCCATGCGGCGATGGATTCCGCCATTCCGCGCAACTCGGCATAGGTATGGCCCTCGATACCCTCCGGCAGTTGAATTTCAACCGCAGTATTTTGCGGCCAGCGCTCGGCACATTCGACAAAGCGGTCGTAGAAGGTGGGCATCTGTGGCGGAAATATACATGAAAACCAAACTGACCGCCGAGGTCGTCGAGAGCGCCGGGAAAAATCCAATGGCTTCTTCTTTGCTTTCGCGGGGTCTCGGCGGTAATCAGTCGGCCGCGACTTACCGCAGCACAACGCATCTAATATGCTAGGCTTCTAAACACTGGGTAACGTGTGCCCGTTGAAGGAAATCCGAATTGATTAATGTTCTTCTAGGCAAGGTTTTTGGGACCAAAAACGAGCGCGAAGTGAAGCGCCTGATGCCGCGCGTGGCGGCGATTAACGCGCTCGAACCCGAGATGCAAAAGCTCTCGGATGAACAACTGCGCGCCAAGACCGACGAGTTCCGCAAGCGCATACAGGACCGCTTGGGGCGCATTCCTGAAGAGCAGGAGCCAGATCCTGATCGCGTCCGTCAGCTTGAAGACGAACGACTGCGAGTCACCAAAGAAGTGCTCGACGAGATTCTGGAAGAAGCCTTCGCCGTAGTTCGCGAAGCTGGACGCCGCGTTCTCAACATGCGGCATTTTGACGTGCAATTGATCGGCGGCATGGTGCTGCACGACGGCACCATTTCGGAAATGAAAACCGGCGAAGGCAAGACGCTGGTCGCGACGCTTCCGGTTTATCTCAACGCGCTTTCCGGCCGCGGCGTGCACGTGGTCACGGTCAACGACTACCTGGCCAAACGCGACTCGGAATGGATGGGCCAGCTCTACCGCTTCCTCGGACTGACCGTCGGCGTGATCATTCATGATCTCGACGACCGCGAGCGCCGCGACGCCTACGCCGCCGACGTCACCTACGGCACCAACAACGAGTTCGGCTTCGACTACCTGCGCGACAACATGAAGTTCGACCTGAAGGATTGCGTGCAGCGCGGACACAACTTCGCCATCGTGGACGAAGTGGACTCCATCCTGATCGACGAAGCCCGCACCCCGCTGATCATTTCCGGCGCCAGCG
This sequence comes from uncultured Acidobacteriota bacterium, assembly GCA_963839975.1. Classification (GTDB taxonomy): domain Bacteria; phylum Acidobacteriota; class Terriglobia; order Terriglobales; family Acidobacteriaceae; genus Gp1-AA145. The sequence continues at coordinate 190,974 of CAWIXA010000001.1, forward strand.
AAGAATCCACAGACAAATATGCTCGCGTGAACCGCATTATCCCCAAGCTGGAGAAGGGCGAGTCCCTACCCGGCGAACAGGGCGAGCCTGACGTGATGACCGGCGACTACGTGGTGGATGAAAAACACCGCAATGCGACGGTCACCGATGTGGGCTGGGAAAAAGTCGAGGGGCTGCTCGGAATCGGGAACATCGCCGATCCGGAGAACTGGGACCTGAAGCATCACGTTGAAACTGCGGTCAAAGCCCACGCAATCTATAAACGCGACGTGGACTACGTGGTCAAAGACGGCGAAGTCATCATCGTGGACGAATTCACCGGACGCATGATGCCTGGGCGCCGCTGGTCCGACGGCCTGCACCAGGCGGTCGAAGCCAAAGAAGGTGTGAAGATCGAGCGCGAAAACCAGACGCTCGCCACTATCACCTTCCAGAATTATTTCCGCATGTACAAGAAGCTCGCCGGAATGACCGGAACGGCGGACACCGAAGCCGCTGAGTTCAACAAGATTTACAAGCTGGATGTAATTGTCATTCCCACCAATAAGCAGATGTTGCGCGTCGAAAATGCCGACCTGGTTTACCGCACCGAAAAAGAGAAATACTTTGCCGCCGCTGATGAAATCCAAAAACTGAACGAAGCCGGACAGCCGGTGCTGGTGGGAACGACATCGATCGAGAAATCAGAACGGTTGTCTGATCTGCTGAAGCGAAAAGGCTTGAAGCACGTGGTGTTGAACGCCAAGTACCACGAGAAGGAAGCGGAAATCGTGGCCCAGGCCGGGCGCAAAGGCATGGTCACTATCGCCACTAACATGGCCGGCCGCGGCACCGACATTCTGCTCGGCGGCAATCCTGAATTCATGGCCAAGCAGGAGTGCGTGAAGAAGGGAGTTGCCCAACAACTCCGCGCCGCGCAAGGCAAAATTCAGATTGAAGTGGATGAGTCGAAGACTACCGTCTGGTACTACGCCGGTAACGAATACGCCGTCCCCACCGACCAGTGGAATGAAGCGCTCGCGCGCTACAAGCAGCAAACCGACAAAGAACACGATGACGTCATCGGCGCCGGCGGCTTGTTCATTCTCGGCACCGAGCGCCACGAAGCTCGCCGCATTGACAACCAGCTTGCGCGGCCGTGCTGGTCGCCAGGGAGACCCCGGCGCTTCGCGCTTCTATCTTTCGCTCGAAGATGACCTCATGCGCATCTTCGCCAAGGAGTGGGTTTCGAATCTGCTGCAGCGGCTGGGGATGGAAGAAGGCGTCCCGATCGAATCACGCATGATCAGCCGTCGCATCGAGAAAGCGCAACAGCAGGTGGAAGGCCAGCACTTCGAAGCCCGCAAACATTTGCTCGAGTACGACGACGTAATGAACAAGCAGCGTGAGGCCGTGTACGGCCTCCGCCGCCAGTTGCTCGAAGGCGTGGACCAGAAGGACCTCATCCTCGAAGACTACGTCGCCGGAATTCTGGGCTCGCTGCTGGAAGAGAAATGCCCGATCAAGGCGCACCCGGCCGATTGGGACATCAAAGGCCTGAAGGAAGCCATCTTCACCCGCTTTGGTGTGGATATTCTCGCCGAAGGCCTCAAGCCGGAAACTTTGAATCGTCAGGAACTGGGCGACGCGATCTTCGAACAACTCAAAGCCCGTTACGATGCGAAGGAGACACTCATCGGCCCAGATGCCATGCGCTATCACGAGCGCATGATCATGTTGAGCGTGCTTGACCAGCAGTGGAAAGACCACTTGCTCAACATGGACCACCTGAAGGAGGGCATCAATCTTCGCGGCTATGGACAAAAGGATCCGCTGGTCGAATATAAGCGCGAGTCCTACGACATGTTCGAAGCCATGCTGCTCAAATTCCAGGAAGACGCGACGCGATATCTGTACCTGATGCAGATCTTCAATCGCGGCGAGGCAGGTCCAGTGGATGCGGCCGGCGGCGGGCCACCAGACCAAGATCAGGGTGGTCCGGTAGGAGTCCCCGCGGTTCGGTCTGGCGGAGGCACCGACGGCAATGGCAAACGTCCCCCGCAAGGCGTCGCCACTTCCATGGATGATCTCGAAGAAGCGTTCCAGCGCCGCAAGCGCCGTGAACTTGAGCAAGCCCGCATGGCCGGCGCCGGCGAACGCCAGCCGGTGCAGCAAGTTGTTCGTGGCGCCGCCAAGGTTGGGCGCAATGATCCTTGCCCGTGCGGCTCAGGGAAGAAATACAAGAAGTGCTGCGGCGCGAACGCGTAAAGGCAGCTCTCAGCTTTCAAGGGTGAGATACAAACCTTTACTTGACTATTCAAACCGTTACTTGACTATCCCCTCGGACCGGATAACAATCGCTTTTGATTGACCTCTCATAGTTCGGCCTCGAAGCGCCGACCATGAACTGGCAAGGTGTCGTTGTCATCGGAGGTGCGTGATGCGACGTGCGATGCTTGCGGTTCTGCTCTCCCTTTGCGTTCCCATCTTGCTTTTCGGGCAACATGGCGGAAGAGAAGGCGGCTCGAGTTCCGGCTCGAGTAGTTCGTCTTCCAGCTCTGGCGGCTATTCCGGAGGTTCTTCCGGCGGCTACAGCGGTGGCAGTTCTGGGAGCTCCCATTCGTCAAGCTCCTCTAGCTCAGGTTCCAGCAGCGGTGGGTCAAGTTCAAACAGCTCTGGCGGCAGTTCGGGAAGCAGTCATTCTTCTAGTTCAGGCAGTTCCTCAGGTAGCACTTCGCATTCGAGCTCCGGAGAGCCTTCCTCCTCACGCGGAGGATCCGGCAGCAGCTCTGGGAGCCACCCGGGCGCCGGAGGCAGCGTTGGAACGCACACCACGAACGGCAGCGGCACCCCAAGATCGAATATGAGGACCGGAGACTCTGACTCCTCGGGACAGAACAGCAGAGCTGGATCTGATTCGCGCTCGAATCTTCGCGGCGCAGGTTCCGAATCTGGACCTGGCTCTCAGTTGTATTCCGGCAATTCGTTGAACCCATGGGACCAGCCGGTTCAGTTTCACCTGAAGAACGAGATCCCTGGAGCCGACTTAGACAAGGCTCGCTTAGACGGAAAGATGACCGCAGATCTGTCGAAAATCGGCCTGGCGCCTAGCAAGCAAGCCTATCTGCAGAAGATGGCCGATTTGCAGTCCACGGGTAGATTAGGTCCCGAGAAGCCGCAGAGCCGATTGTCTAAGTTTTTGTTTGGCGATCGCGAGAAAAGCCGCCCCGCTTCTGGTCTGCAGGCTTCCCTAAAGCCTTGCGTTGACAAAGAATGCAAACCGATTCCCTCGCCATGTGTCGGGAAAAACTGCCGGCCGTTACCGCCTTGCCAGGGCGTCAACTGCATTACGCCTCCCCCGCCGGTCGTGGATACCGGCTGCGCGTATCTGCAGAGCGGCGCTCCGCGGGGCAGCAGCTACTGTCAGCCGTTGGGTTATATAGACCATTGCGACACCCAAGGGACATGCTACGCCCACCTCGGGCAGGTGAATGGCTCCTATTGCAATACGATTCTCGGCCAGTTGAAGCTTGAAATGAAACAAGCCGACACTTTGCTGAAGACCCAGCAGACTGCGTGTTCGGCCGACTCTCAGGGTGCGCAGTGCTCCTCAGCGACCGCCGACTACCAGGCCGCCAACACTCGTGTCCAGCAGTTGGCTGCGCAATACCAGATGTGCCGAACAGCGGCAGGACTCGGACCAGCAAACATCAACCTGCCTCCCGGTGTTGTCACTGCGGCGCCTTCGGGACCATAGACGACTTCAGCACAAGCCGGGATCGCCGCTAGCGCGGAGGAACTATTTGCATTTCGCAGGGGCTTGACCACGCAAGAGGAATGGACGAGAATTGCCCTGTCATCTCGGCATTTCCCTGGGAGGCGTGGGATGAGACGCGCGATGCTTGGGGTTCTGCTTTCGGTCTGTGTTTCGCCAATGCTTTTAGGCCAAGGCAAGACCGGCGTTTCCAGTAACAGCTCGGGCACCCACCACTCGTCAAGCTCTGCGAGTTCTAGCAGCTCTAGGAGTTCCTCCAACAGAAGCTCTGGCGGTTCTCACTCAACCCCCGGCAAGTCTTCATCGTCACCCTCTAGTGCGGGAGCCAGCCTTGCGGCACACGGGACAACCGGGGGCAGGACTCCTAGGTCGGGTGTCAAGACAGGGGATGCTGATGCGATTGAGACACAGTCTTCGGCAGTAAAGCCGTGCCAAGGAAAAGAGTGTGAGCCTGCCCCGCCGCCGTGCGAGGGTCAAAATTGTAAGCTGGCCCGTCCTATTGCGCCCGCGCCTGTTTCACCCGCGCTCGCCGGTCCTGGCGCCAAAGCAGTCGGGTGTGCAGGTACTGTTAATCCAGGCGGAAACTGCCGTATCGATCTCCCCGGTCGCGACCAGGGTGACCGTTGCAGCGATCTCAGACAGCGGTTGTTTTATTCGCAGATGAGATTCGACGCCGCCCGCGCGAATGAGCACACTGCCTGTCCTAGTTCGCAGGGTTCAGGGTGCGCGTCTGCCCACAGTGGCTACCAGATGGCATTGTCCGAACGCGACGATCTGGCGGGACAACTTAGGAGCTGCGAGGCACGCTAAGACCGCACTCGGCTTACTGCGGTGCCTTCGGCATCATGAACGACTTCAGCACAATGTTATTCGGCTGTACGCCCGCCGGAATCATTGTCAGCAGGCCATATTCTCCCGGCTCCAGTTTTCGCGGCTTGCGCTTCTGGATTACAGTTACATCCCCGGACGCCGAACCTAGCACCAGCAGATAATTCTGGCCGGCGGAGAGAGCAAGTCCGTCCGGTCGGCTGCCCACGTTAAGCGACGCCACGATCTTTCCCATGTCAATGTCATAGACCGCCACCGCATTCGATCCCAGGTTGCTCACGTAAAGGCGCGAGTTGTCGTCTGACACAATGCCACGTGCCGGATGAGTGCCAATCAAATAGCTGCCGCTGACTTCGTCGGTCCCGGTCTCGATGATGGAAATGCTGTCAGAATCGAAATTGCACACGATCAACTCGCCGCCGTCGGGTTTCAGCGCCAGGTTGACGGGAGTCTTTCCGACATCGAGCAAGGCCAGCAGTTTGTCGTTCTTCAAATCAATCGACGCCACCTGCGCCGATCCCGAGCAGGCGACGAATGCCTTGCTGCTGTCGGGAAGGATGGCCATATCCTCTGGCTGGTGACAGATGGGAATCGTGCTGCGTACAGAAAGACTTCGCGCATCAATCAGTGAAACCGAATCGCCGCCGCGATCGCTCACCACAACCGTGTTGCCATCCGGCGAGACCCTGGCCAGCCCCGGAGTGTTTCCCACTCCGATGGTGGCGATGACCTTGCGCTGTTCCAGATCAATCACCGAAACATTGGCTGATCCGGAGTTGGCGACGTAGGCGCGCTTCCCGTCGGAGGAAATGTCGATGAAATAGGGTTTGCCATGCACTCCGATGGTCGCGACAACGGCATTGTGCTCGGCATCAATCACACTCACATTGGCTGAGTCGCTGTTGACGACGTAGATTTCGTTCTTCCTGCTATTGGCGGCGACTCCGGTTGGGCCCAGGCCGACCCGCAGCGTCTTGACCGGCAGAAACGTCCGCAGATCAAGTACAGAAACCGTATTGCCCTTGCCGTTGGTGATGTAGGCGTACTCGCGGTACGCCGGGTCAAAGCTAGGAAGCTCGCGCTGGCGGAAGTACCACCAGCCAAGCCCCGCCACGACGGGTAGGGCAACCATGATGAAGAGGATTTTTTTCAAGCTGCGCGAGGCGATTATAGATGAATCATCAAAGGATTCTTACCGAAGCTCTTCCATCACCTGCTCCAGCACTTCGCGCCCCGGTCGCACTACCGAGGGAGGCAACGTGGCCAGCGGAGCGTCGGTGATATTCAGCATGTCGATCAGCGTCGGCGCTTTGGTGTTGACGTAGAGAACGCCAGTCAGCATTTCGCCTTTTTCCTTGGCTTCATTCAATCGCGTGATGGCGTGAATCTTGTTGGTCGGATCGTAGTCTTCTTCGAGCTTGCGCAGGCGCAGCCGCGAACCGTCGTGCATGGTGACCTCGACGGTGGTCCCGGGATCGTATTCGACCGCGATGTCTTCAAACGACGGAATGAAGCTGATCTCCTGCAGCGGCTCCTCGTGGTCGATCGCGTACTTGTAAGACTTGGTCGAGCCCTCGTGATCGTTGAAGGTCACGCACGGCGAAATCACGTCCAGCAGGACCGTGCCATTGTGCGCGATCGCGGCTTTTAACATCGCGTGCAGCTGCCGCTTGTCGCCGGAGAAGGAACGCCCAACGAATGTCGCGCCCAGCGAAATCGCTAGCTCGCAGGTATCGATCGGAGGCAGTTCGTTGATCGTTCCTGTCTTCAACGTCGAGCCAAGGTCAGCCGTGGCCGAGAATTGTCCTTTGGTCAGGCCGTACACGCCGTTGTCTTCGATGATGTAAATCACCGGCAGGTTACGGCGCATGAGGTGCACGAATTGTCCGATTCCGATGGACGCCGTGTCGCCGTCGCCGCTGATGCCCAGAGCCAGCAGAGTGCGATTCGCCAGCACCGCACCGGTTGTAACCGATGGCATACGTCCGTGAACGGAGTTGAAGCTGTGCGCACGAGCCATGAAGTAGGCCGGCGTCTTCGACGAGCACCCAATGCCGCTCATCTTGGCCACTCGCTCGGGCTGTATGCCCATTTCGTAAAAGGCGTCAATAATGCGCTCAGAAATTGCGTTGTGACCGCAGCCCGCGCATAGCGTGGTTTTCCCGCCGCGGTAATCAAGAACGGCAAGACCCATGCGGTTGGTTTTCGGAGCCGGGACGTTGGTCGGCGTGGTGCCCATTACTTTCCCTCCATGGCAGCAATTTCTTCGGTGACGGAGCGCGCGTCGAGCGGCAGTCCGTCGAGGTGCGCAATGCTGCGCAGCTTCAGCACCATCTCCGGTTCCAAGTCCAGCTTGAGCAGGCTGAGCATCTGCGCGTCGCGATTCTGCTCGACGACATAAACCCTTTTGTGCTCGCGAACAAAATCCGCAATCTCCGGAGAAAACGGAAACGCGCGAATGCGCAAGTAATCAGTTGGCAGCTTGTGCTCGTCGCGCAACTGGTCCTGGGTCTCGGTGATCGCCCAATGCGAGCTGCCGAAAGCGATGATCCCCACTTCTGGAGCCTTCGGCATCTTCGTAATCACCGGCGCCGGAACGAACTCCGCGCGCGTGCTCGAACTTGCGGAGCAGGCGGTCCATGTTACCTGCGTAGTCTTCCGGATGCTCGCTGTACTGGGCTTCCTCGTTGTGTCCGCTGCCGCGAGTGAAATACGCCGCTGCGGGATGTGGTGTGCCGGGAAGCGTGCGGTAACCCACGCCGTCTCCCTCTACGTCTTTGTAGCGGCTGAATTTGCCCAGCCGGTCGAGATCTTCTTTAGTCAGAACCTTGCCACGCTCAATCGGCTTCTCGGGATACGGAAATGGATCCGACATCCAGTTGTTCATTCCCAAGTCGAGGTCGGAGAGAACAAATACCAGCGTTTGAAACTGCTCCGCCAGGTTGAACGCGTCCATCGCCATCTCAAAACATTCCAGCGGCGACGATGGAAACAACATGATGTGCTTGGTATCGCCGTGGGAAAGAAACGCGGTCGAAAGAATGTCGGCTTGGGAAGTGCGTGTGGGAAGTCCCGTGGACGGCCCGACACGCTGGATGTCCCACACCACGGCGGGGATTTCCCCGTAATACGACAGCCCGGCAAACTCCGACATCAGTGAAATTCCCGGACCGGAAGTGGTGGTCATGGCCCGAGCTCCTGCCCATCCCGCTCCGATGACCATGCCGATCGCCGCCAGTTCGTCTTCGGCTTGCACCACGGCAAATGTCGCTTTGCCGTCGGGGCCAACGCGGAAACGCTTCAGGTACTCGATCATGCTTTCCGCCAGTGAAGACGACGGCGTAATCGGATACCAGCTCAGCACCGTCACCCCGGCGAAAACGCAGCCCAGCGCCGACGCGGCGTTTCCGTCAATGATGATTTTGCCCTGGTTCTTGTTCATCCGCTGAATGCGATATGGATCCTGCTTGGTCAGGCTCGCCGTCGCGTAATCGAACCCTGCCTGCACCGCCGCCAGATTCAAATTCGCCGCTTTCACTTTTTTGGCAAACTGCCGCCGAATGGCAATTTCAATCTCGCTCATCTCGATGTCGAGCAACTTGGCCACGACGCCGACGTAAATCATGTTTTTGACTAGCTTGCGCAGCTTGGCTTCAGGACAAACCGGCGCCACCAGCTTGTCGAACGGAACCGAATAGAAAACCAGGTCATCGCGCAGCGAACTAAGGTTCAGCGGTTCGTCATAAAGCACAGCCGCGCCGGGGGCCAGCGACATCACATCGGCGCGCGCGGTCTCCTGGTTCATCGCGACCAGAAAATCAATTTCTTTTTTGCGGGCGACGTAGCCGTCTTTGTTGGCGCGGATGGTGTACCACGTCGGCAAGCCGGCAATGTTCGAAGGGAAAAGGTTTTTCCCCGAAACCGGCACGCCCATCTGAAAAATGCTTCGCAATAATACAGTGTTAGAACTTTGCGAGCCGCTGCCGTTCACGGTAGCGACCTGTATGCTCATATTGTTAACAACCGGCACCACCCCAGCCCGCCCCGCGGACTCGTGCAGCCCCACATCAGTCGTAGCCATTCCCTAGCGAATCCTTCCTGCCATAACGTTTATGCGACGGCTTTCCGCCCGCACCGACCATGAGATGTGGGGGATTCTTAAATTATACGGCAGGGGTTGAGAGTTGGTAACGGCTGGGCGGCAAGAGGGATAACCGAGTAGGAACTAGGCTACGAGCCATCAACATCAACGCTATTTGGTAGCGACTCAGCTTGAAACCGTCGCCAAACAGGCGTCATCCCGAAGTCCCCGCGCTTTCACCAGCGGGGCGAGGGATCCCGCGGGGGGCGTCCGATTTGGCTGGGGCCAGCGTCCGCCGACTCATATCACCCAGTTCTGCACTTTCAGACCTCGTACCCGGCTGAACTCTTTTTCATTATTCGTAACCAGCACAAGGCGCTCCGCAATCGCATGTGCCGCTATCCACAGATCGTTATTGCCGATCATTTCGCCTCGGGATTCCAGATCGGCGCGAATTTTTCCGTAAGCTTGTCCTGCGGTTTCGGGCAAGGGAAGGGCGGGCAGAAGAAGAACCAATTCGCGAAGACGTTCCAGCGCGGCGCTCCGATGCGAGCTTTTTTCTGCTCCGTAAAGAAGCTCGCCGTAGGTGATGACTGAAATTGCTGCTTCCCCTGGACGCAGTTGCTCAAAGCGGCGCAAGAGCTCCGCCGGCTTCTTTTGCCGGATGTAAATGCAGATGTTCGTATCCAGCAGGTAGCGCGTCTCCATTACAGACCCTTGCGCTTTTGAGGGAGGTCTCGATTCTTGTCCCGCTGAGGGATGTCGAAATCGTCCGGCAGCTCTGCCAGCAGATCGAATGCCCGGGCAAGATTCCCGCTCTTCTCACGCAGCACCAGCTCATCCCCCCGGCGAAAAATCTCCACCTCTTTGCTCTTAAGCCGGAACTGCTTGGGCAAACGCACCGCCTGGCTGTTCCCGGAGCGAAAGACTTTGGCTGTGGACATAGGCGAACCCTCAAATAGTATATACGTATTGTATATACGCGAGAGTTACGTGTCAATTGCGTCACCTTCGCCGAAATCCCTGTCCAAGAGTTGGGAGTCGGTGACGCAATCATTGAGATTCAGAAATTTCCCGTCTCTTTGATCGTATGGAGTCTTGAGATCAATACAAGCCCCGTCATCCTCGATAGTCGCCTCAAACCACAGATCACCGCCATGTCCCTGGACGCTGTAATGGGCTACGCAGCAGATGCCGTTGTCCATGTTTGACCTTAGGTCCTCAAACGCAAGCGCCTCTTCAAATTCTCGGCGCTCTTCATCCGTCAAAATATCCAACTGCAATTCGTCCAAGGCGGAAGATTTCTGGACAAGACTTTCAAACAGTTGCGCGGGTACTTTGCCTTCTATCACGGACACACAGTCGGAGAGGCGGCCGTATTGATCGGCATACTCCTCCAAACTTTGCTTCTGGGCGTAGTCGGTGAAAGCCCAATCGCTCCTGTTGGGCCGTTTCGTCGTAGGGACTCCTAATGCTTCGGCTAATCTGTGAGGATGTACGCTGCAGAACTCGTCTGTCCTCGTCCGCACGTCTCCACTAACGGAAGCGATTCGGTCTGCGAGCGGCATCGAGAGGAGTTTCTGAAGGGGATCGGAACTTCGAGATTTTGCTGCGTCATCTTCCATCGTTGTCCAGCCTCATGGTGCATTTCCTGGGTTTGGTACTTCTGATCGCCGTGGCGGTTTTCCGGTTGTGCGGCGAACGAGTGCCAAAAACTCGTGTTCAGTGAATGGCTTCAGCAGGTAACCGTCCGCTCCATTGCGCATTACTTCATCTCGAACCTGCGAATCGTTTATAGCGGTAACGAAAGCGAATGGAATGCGGGGGTAACGCTGCTTCACGTGCAGAAGAAGGGTGAACCCGTCCACCAGAGGTAATAGCAAGTTTGACAGCACAAGATTGACCCTCGTTCCCGCAGCCAACAAATGCATTGCTGCTCGACCGTCTGCTGCTTCCCGACAATCGAATCCATCCCTAAACAGCCAAGGGACGATAACGTCCCGGATTGGTTGTTCGTCCTCGACCAGCAGAACTCGCGGTAGGTCTCGGATCGGTCGTGTCTTGGCGAGAGTTCCGGTTCCGGTTTTGACTGGATAGATCAATCTGGTGAATTTATCACGAGTAATTCGGGCGGGCTGGGGCACCCTCCGTTGTATTTTTCGTTCGAATTTATTCCTCTTCGGACCGTTCCCGTACTTCTTGCACAAGTCTTACATGATCCAGGTACGCGGGTAAGGAACCGTGTTTTGCTGCATCCTCCAGAATGGCGTTATGCTTGGCATCCATTTGGTCTTCGATGCCATCGAGTTCGCTCCGTTCGGCAATCATCCGGCGAATGTCTTCCACCTTGTTCAATAGACGCCTTAGATCACGGCCATCTTTGCCGCCCAGGATTGCTGTCATCTGAGCGATCTGTAGGGCCAACATGCCGAGGAAGAACGCGATTAGGATCGCGATTATGACAAGGACGACGTTGGTCACCGACAGGCCGCGGTAGTAGGTCAAGCCGAACCCCAGAAGAACACAGCAAGTGACGACAGTCTTCATCACCTTCGAAATGTAGCGGTCGGTAGGTTCGGTATTGGATAAGCCCGGCTTCATGTGCTGTCCATTGTCCATTACTCATCGAAAAGGGATCAACGGTACTTTCGTGCCGGGTGGCGGGCTGGCCTCGATAATGGCGAAGGCCAGCCCATCATCATAGACTTGTTTATTATGGCTCCTGTTTCGGGCGCTTTCTCTCTTTGCTTAGAACCTCCAACTTCTTGAGGTAGTCTTTTGAGCCCTTGAGCTGAGTCTGCCACAGCTCAGCAACTCCTTGGATGACAGGTCGCCCGTCTCGGTGTTCGTGGACGAGCTTCTTCTGGATCTTAATCAGCTTCTGCACTCTCTTGATCTCATCTTTGAGTTTCATGCAGGAATGATACGCGGCGGCTGACCAACCTTTCCTTTTGCAAAAGGACGGCGATCCCCGACAGCACGATCACTGCTCCGTGAAGAACTGCGCCATCTTCCGGAACTTGTCGTACCGCGACGCGACCAGTTCTTTCACCGGAAGGCTCTTCAGTTCCGAGAAGTGATTTTGCAGCGCGGTGTCGAGAAGTTTCGCGGCGGCGTCGGGATCGGTGTGCGCTCCGCCTTCCGGCTCGGGGACGACGTCATCAATGCAGCCAAGTTGCTTCAGGTCGGAAGAAGTAATGCGGAGGGCCTCGGCGGCAAGCTCTTTTTTCGCGGAGTCGCGCCACATGATGGACGCGCATCCTTCGGGCGAGATGACGGAGTAAATCGCGTTCTCCATCATCAGCACGCGGTCGCTGACGGCGATGGCCAGCGCGCCGCCGCTGCCGCCTTCGCCGGTAATGGCGGTAATGATCGGAACTTGCAGGCGCGCCATTTCCCGCAGATTGCGCGCAATGGCTTCCGCTTGTCCGCGCTCTTCGGCGCCCAGTCCGGGGTTCGCGCCGGTCACGTCCACAAACGTAAATATCGGACGCGAAAATTTCTCCGCAATCTGCATCGCCCGCAGCGCCTTGCGATAGCCTTCCGGATTCGGCAGCCCGAAGTTGCGATAGACCTTCTGCTTGGTGTCGCGGCCCTTTTGCGTGCCCAGCACCAGCACTTCCTCGCCGTGAAACCGCGCCATGCCGCAGACCATCGCCGGATCGTCAGCGAAGTGGCGGTCGCCGTGGATCTCGCTCCAGTCGGTGAAAATCTTTTCGATGTAGTCCAGAAAATAAGGTCGCTGGGGATGGCGGGCGAGTTCAGTCTTGATCCAGGCTTCGCGGTGCGAAAGCTCTTTACGCAGCGCTTCGATCCGCTCCCGTAAGTCTTCGATCTCGCGGCGGGTTTCGTCGTCTGGGCCCTCCACGGCTTCAAGGTGGACAATCTGCTTTTCGATTTTTTCCAGCTCATGGGGAATCGCCAGGTCGGGCTTGGAGTCGCCATTGCGCGCGGCCCGGCGGGTCTCAACCATGCCGAGGAGGAATTGTGTCCCGCTCAACGCGGCGGTGATTTCGGCTGGCTTCATGGTGTGTATTTTCGCGATTGCAGCCGCTCCTTTGAACGACTTTCTCATGTCATTCCGACTCCGCGCCAGCGGAGGGAGGAATCTGCTTTTCGCCGGGGCCAGAAACAAACCGGGAAAACGAGGATTCAGTTGGCAACCTAATCGATCACCCGAACCGCGCCGCGTCCGCAGAGCTCTTCCACGCGGCCTATGAAATTGCGGTCTGGCAGGACATTATAGCCCGACGCCTCCATCACCACCATGAAATCGCCTTCGCGTTCCACGTCAAACAACACCTTAGCGTCGCCTTTTCGTTGAGAGAAAAGGAGATGCAGGTCGTCCACGGTGGTTTCGGAGGCCTTTTCCAGAGGGATACGGATTCGAAGCGAACGAGGCAGGGGGACCTTGGCTTCTTCGAGAGGGACGATGTCGTTGACCGTGAGCTTGGGATTCGCGCCTTCTTCAATGCGCACACCGCCGCGAATAAGGACGGGCACTTCCATCTTCACTTTGTCCTGAAGCTTGCGGTAGGCATCGGGAAAGACCAGCATTTCAATCGACCCCGCAAGATCTTCCAGCGCCGCCTGCGCGTAGAAGTCGCCTTTCTTGGACTTAAGCACGCGCAGATTTGTGATGATGCCGGCGGTACACAGGTTCTCGTCTTTTCCCGTGGAGGATTTCATCGCCGCGAGTTCGGCGGTCGAAAGCGCGCGCAAGTCCTCCAGCTTCTCCCGATACTTATCCAGCGGGTGTCCCGTGATAAAGAAGCCGAGGATTTCTTTTTCATTGGCGAGCCGCGTGTGCTCGTCCCAATCAGGAGTGTCTGGAAGCCGGTCTTCTTGTGGCTGATCTTCTTCCTGTTGAAACACGCCGAACAGGCCGTGCTGTCCGGATTCGGCATCGCGCTGTGACTTCTGCGCGTGGTCCATCGCCTTATCAAGCACAGCCATCAGTTGAGCGCGGCGGCCAAGAGAATCCATGGCCCCGCTCTTGATCAGCGATTCGAGCACGCGCTTGTTCAGCAGGCGTAGATCAACCTTTTCGCAGAACTCATAAATGGACTTGAAGCTGCCGATTTCCTTCCGCGCCGCGACTATCGACTCAATCGCGTTGTGCCCCACGTTTTTCACCGCCGCCAAGCCAAAGCGAATCGCCTGACCGTGTGGAGTGAAATTCGCGTCGCTCACGTTAATATCCGGCGGCTCGACCGCAAGCCCCATCTCGCGGCACTCGTTGATGTACTTCACCACGTCATCGGTGCTGCCGGTAACCGAGGTCAGCAACGCGGCCATGAACTCAACCGGATAATGCGTCTTCAAATAAGCTGTCTGATAGGCCAGCAACGCATAGGCCGCCGAGTGCGCTTTAGGGAACCCGTACTCTGCGAACTTCGCCAGTAGATCAAAAATCTTCTCAATCTTCTTTGGCGGATAACCGCGCTGCACCGCGCCTTCAACGAAGCGCTCGCGCTGCTTGGCCATTTCCTCGGGCTTTTTCTTGCCCATGGCGCGGCGCAGCAAATCGGCTTCACCCAGCGAGTATCCTGCGAGCCGGTGCGCGATCTGCATCACGTGTTCCTGATAGACAATCACGCCGAAGGTTTCGCGCAGGATTTCTTCCAGCTCAGGTAACTCGTATTCGATCTTCTTGCGCCCATGCTTGCGGTCGATGAAGTAATCAATCATGCCGCCCTGAATGGGGCCGGGGCGGTAGAGCGCGTTCAGAGCCGTGAGGTCTTCAATCGTGTTGGGCTGATAGCGTCGCAGCACGTCGCGCATCCCGTGCGATTCAAACTGGAAGACGCCGGAAGTCAGCGCACTGTGGAACACCTTCACATACGTTTCGTGATCGGTGAGCGGCAGCTCTTCGAGCTTGAGCTGCTCTCCTCGAACCTGCGCGATCAGCTTCAGCGTGTCGTCGAGAATGGTCAGCGTCGTCAGCCCGAGGAAGTCCATCTTCAGGAGGCCCATCTTTTCGATGGCCACCATGTCGAAGGCGGTGACGATTTCGTCGTTCTTGGTGCGGAACAGCGGGACCAGATCGGTGAGCGGCCGCGGCGAGATCACGACCCCGGCGGCGTGCACTCCGGCGTTCCGCACCAAGCCTTCGAGTTTTTTCGCCGTATTGAGCAACTCGCGGATTTGCGTATCGCTTTCGTAGGCTTGCGCCAGCGCCGGAGATTCTTTGATCGCATCTTCCAGCTTGATGTTCAGTGTCGTCGGAACCATCTTGGCGATGCGGTCCACGTCGATGTAGGGCACGCCCATAGCACGGCCCACGTCTTTAATCGCCGCCTTTGCGGCCATGGTCCCGAAGGTGATGATCTGGGCGACATTCTCCCGCCCGTATTTGCGCGTCACGTAGTTGATGACTTCGTCGCGGCGGTTCATACAGAAGTCCATGTCAATGTCAGGCATGGAAATGCGTTCGGGATTCAGAAAACGCTCGAAGAACAGTTCATGCTCAAGCGGATCGAGATCGGTGATTCGGAGCGAGTAAGAAACCAGCGACCCTGCCGCCGATCCACGGCCCGGGCCTACCGGAATATTGTTCTCCCGCGCGTATCGCACGAAGTCCCACACAATCATGAAATAGCCGGAAAACTTCATCTGTTGAATGATGGCGATCTCGCGCGCGAGCCGCTGCTCGTATTCGGCAATTCCATGCTTCAGTTTGCCCGCAGCCAAAAGGCCTCGGATCGCATCCATCCGCTTCGCGAACCCTTCCCGCGTTACGTGTTCGAAATAACTGTCGAGCGTGTATCCATCCGGAACATCGAAATGCGGAAAGGGATTACTGACTTTATCGAGCCGCAGATTGCAGCGCTCTGCGATCGCCAAAGTTCGCGACAGCACGTCGGGCGCGTCCTTGAACACCTGATACATCTCGTCATGGCTCTTGACGAAGAACTGGTTGCCCTGGAACTTCATCCGGTTCGTGTCCTGGATGCTTTTCCCAGTCTGAATGCAGACCATCACGTCCTGCGCGTGGGCGTCGTCTTCGCAGAGATAGTGACTATCGTTGGTGGCGACCATCGGAATGCCGAGGTCTTTCTCCAGGCGAAACAGATTGGCGTGGATTCGATGCTCCATCTCCAGGCCTTGGTCCTGAATTTCGAGGAAGAAATTGTTCTGCCCGAAAATATCGCGATACTCGGCCGCGGCTGCGCGTGCTGCGTCATACTTTTCTTCCATCAGAAATTCGGCCACCGATCCCTTCAGGCATCCCGAAAGCGCGATCAATCCCTTGGAGTGTTCGGAGAGAAATCTCTTGCTGACCCGCGGCTTGTAGTAGAAGCCGTGCAACGAGGCCTCAGACGTGATTTTGACCAGGTTGCGATAGCCTTCTTCGTTTTCTGCGAGCACAAGAAGATGATTGTAAGTGTCGCCGTCCGGCGGAGTGCGCTCAATGCGGTGGTCGTCTTTCTTGCAGATGTAAAGCTCGCAGCCGATGATGGGTTTGATCCCGGCACCCTTGGCGGCGTTAAAAAAATGCACCGCGCCAAAAATATTGCCGTGGTCGGTCATGGCCACGGCCGGCATGCCCAGTTCCTTAGCCCGATGGCAGAGCTTCTCCACGTCGCAAGCGCCGTCGAGCATGGAGTAGTCGGTATGGAGATGGAGGTGAACGAATTGGGACATTTGAAATCGGCTCTGGACGGCAGGCTCCAGGCTTCGGGCGTCAGGTTCCAGGATCCCGAATCTGATTCTACCGTCAGGTTAATTCTAAGTGAACGCGGCGCGCGAGATTGGCCGAGTTATGCACAAGTTGTGGATTGTTTAGCAGGGAGCACAAGAAAAAGGGGCGGCAGTCAGCCGCCCCTGAGATTTGTTTTTCTGCGGGGACAGAGTGCCGTCCCTGAAGGGGCTCAAATCCACCCGTCACGGCGCTCCCCAGCGCTTACGCGCTGGGCTAGTTAAATGCCGTGCTTCGCGACTGAAGCCCCCGGCCCTAGCCTCACCAGCCAAGAGCTAACAGCCATGAGCCGAGAACCATGAGCCGAGAACCAAGAGCCGCCTTACTTCGCGTACACGAAATGCCCGCGCCGGTTTTGCTGCCAGCAAGCTTCATTCGACTCGGTGCAGAACGGCTTCTCTTTCCCGAGGCTGACGGTTTTAACGCGGTCGGCAGAAATTCCTCCGGCGACCAGTGCATTTTTCACCGAGCTGGCGCGGTTGTCGCCGAGGGCCAGATTGTATTCGGTTGAACCGCGCTCGTCGCAGTGTCCTTCAATCGTGAAATTGATATTGGGATGCTGCTGCAGGAACGCTACGTCAGCCTGAATCGACGCCTGATCGCTCGCGCGAACGTCCGACTTGTCGTAATCGAAGTAGATGTCCTTCACATTCTGCGCGAACAGTTCTGCCTCCGTGAGCGACGGCGCGGGCGCCGGCGGAGCCGGCGGTGGCGGAGGGGTGTTCACCGTGACGGTTGCGGTTGCGGTCTGCGTGCCGCCCGAGCCTTTCGCGGTCAGCGTGTAGGTTGTGGTCGCCGCCGGACTCACCTGTTGGGTCCCGCTCGGCTGAACGGCGCCGATACCGTCAATCCCCACGTCCGTGGCGTTGCTCGTTTGCCAGGTCAGGGTTGAAGACTGTCCTTTGTCAATCGTGTCAGGGCTGGCCGTCAACGTCGCGGTCGGTGCGGCGGGGGCGGGCGGAGGCGGTGGTGGCGGAGGCGGAGTCTTTTTATGGCACGCGCCCAGGAAAAGAATCGCGCTCAGCGCGAATACGAGTGCGACCCATCGCAACGTTAACTGTTTCATCTTTCTCTCTCCTATATAGCGCACGCCCTGCGGCGCACGTTCATTCCGGCCGGGTCAAATCGCTGCCCTTCCAGAGATATCAAGAACCGCAATCCAATTACAACTACAAACCTATTTCCAACTCCAATCCGGCTCGGAGTTGCTGCCGGAGGTGGTGAGCTGCTTCTGATTGCTGCCGTCCGCCAGCATCTCCCAGATTTGCAGCGATCCCGACCGGTTGGACTGAAAAACAATGTGCCGTCCATCCGGCGACCACGACGGGAAGTCGTTTCTTCCGCCGTCATGGGTCAACTGTACCCACTGCTTGCTGGCCACATCCATTATGTAGATATCCGCTGCGCCGGGAGCACCGGGACCGTAGTGGCGAATCCAGGAGAACGCAAGGAACTGGCCGTTCGGTGACCAGGCCGGCGATACCGCGTAGCCCTGGTCCGTCATGGGTTGGGCGTTGGTTCCGTCCGCTCCCATAGTGTAAATCTGGGGAAGATCTCCTCGCCGGCTGACCCAGGCGATTTCCGTCCCTGTCTTGCGGTTCCAGACTGGCGACACATTGGTCGTACCCGAGTTCGTAACACGGTGAAGGTTTCCTCCCGATTGATCCACAACGTGGATTTCAGGTTTTCCAGAGCGCGACGAGGAGAATGCCAGTTTTGTGCCGTCCGGTGACCACGCCGGAGAAAGATTGGTTCCACCCAAGCGCGGGAACGACACCAGTCGGTTCAGGTCAAACGAGTACATGCGGATTTCCCAGCCTGCGCCGGTGAAGGAACTGAACGCCAGCCGTGAGCCGTCCGGTGAGACATGTGGCGAAAGGGAAATCGTGCCCAGCGTAGTTACCGCATGCTGGTTGGCGCCATCGTAGTCCATGGCCCAGATTTCTTTGTGTCCGCCGCGCGAGCTGACGTAGAAAATCTGCGTCTCCGCGATGCCGTTGATTCCGCCGCCCAGCCGGAAGATGATTTCGTCGGCGAACTTGTGGGCAATGGTTCGCGCGCCTTGTGTGGTCGCCGTATCTGAGTACTGCTTCCCGAGCACTTGCGGGGACGCGGTGTTCTTCACGTCGTACAGCCAGCCCTGTACGGTGACGTTGTTGCCCGCCGCTGCCAGGTTTCCAAACACCAGCATGGCTGCGCTCGGAGGCGGTGCGCTCCAGGAGTCAAACTTCACGTCTCCTGGCGCGCCGATCTGGCCCAGAGGATAGAAGCTTTTCGAAACCATATCGAAGAGGCCGGCGTTGTCGAGGTCATTCCACAGCGTGTCGTTGAAGGTCTTGAGCAGGTCAGAATTTCTAGGGTCCTGATTGGAACCCTTGAAGTCCGGTACGGCGATGCGGATCTTTTCCACGCCGAGCCCGGTTCCGGTCTTGATCCAGTCCTGCGCCGAGGCGGAAGCTAATAAGACGATAGGAAGCAAGCAATATAAGACTCGCGTCGTTGAATGTTGTCTCACGGTTACTCCACGTTCCAAGCTAAAGGCTAATGGCTAAAAGCTAGAAGCTAAAAGCTATTTCTTGTTGTAATCAAACCAAAACTCCACACTGACCCGGTTCCCAGAATAATCCGAAGGTAAGGGCCCAAAGGTGTCAATCCGCTGCAATGCCCGCACTGCGGATTGATCCAGCGATGGCACCCCGCTCGACTGCTCGATTTGCACATTCGACGGACGCCCGCTTCTTTCGATGTCAAAGGTCAAATAGACGCGGTTTGCGTTCTGGATTCGCGGGTCAACTTCGTACTTGAGCCAATTCTCGGCAACTTTTTGATTCACGACCCGTACATACCAGGCGTAGCGCGATCCAAAATCGCCGCCACCGCCAGTAAACCCAAACCCGCCTTTCGCACCCCCGACATTGAACATCGAGTACGGTCCACTGACCTGCCCGCCTTCGCCGAAGGGAACAACGTTGCTGGCTGCTTCGACCGGTTCAGGCTGTGGCTTGCGCTGCGTGGCCGTGGGCTGCGGAACAGGTTTTTTCTTAGCATTCCTTTGCGCGATTGGAATCGCCGTCGGCTCCTCGACCACCGGCTGGGGCTTCGATTTTGAGAGCCCTTTCGATTCCGTGGCCAGCACGTTCTGCGTCTGCACCGGATTCGCCGGCAACGGCACATTGCTGACCAGCGAAACTCCCATAGCGCTTCCGCCTCCGCCTTCACCCCAATTCGCGCCGTGGCCTCCGTGCGCAATAACGGCATAAATGACGATGGCCAGCGTGAACCCGACGTGCAGAGCCGCTGACCACGCCAGATTGTGTCCCCAGCGGTCGTGCTCAAAAAAGATTTCAGTGCTGGCCATGGGACTCAAGCGGCTGGGTCACGATGCTCACATTGGTGATCCCCGACGATTTCACCGCGTCCATCACTGTGGCGAACGCGCCGAATGGAACATCCTCATCCGCCCGCAAAAAAATTGACTGATGTTGGGGATCGCGCACCTTCTGCCGCAACTTCTTTCCAATCTCGTTGATGTTGACCGGATCGTTTCCCAGAAAAACGCGTTGCTGCTTATCGATGCTGATCACCAGGCGCTCTTCGGTGATCTCCTTCACCGTTCGCGTCTTGGGAACGCTGACCTCGATGCCCGACTGAAGCACCGGGGCCGTGACCATAAAGATAATCAGTAGCACCAGCACCACATCCACGAGCGGAGTGATGTTGATTTCGGCGAGCGCAATTTGCGTGCGTCCGTTGGCTGCCGTGAAAGCCATTACCGTCTTACCTCGTCGGTCGTGCGCGCGACGGGAGCCTGGCGCTCAACCATATTCAGCATTTCCAGCGAGAAGTCGTCACAGCGTGCGGCAAAGTCGCGAATCGAGCCGCCGATCAGGTTGTAAGCGATCACCGCCGGAATCGCCGCCGCCAGGCCTGCCGCAGTCGTGATCAAAGCCTCTGAGATTCCTGGAGCCACCGCCCGCAGCGTGGCCGCACCGCTGGTTCCAAGACCGTGGAAGGCGTCAATGATTCCCCAAACGGTTCCGAACAATCCCACGAACGGGGTCACCGCCGCAGTGATGGCCAGCCAGGGCATATTTCTCTCAAAGCGGGTTATCTGTTCCGAGGACGCAATCTGCATGGCCCTTTGAATCGCCAGCGGATTCCTCAGCGTGCCCGACGATCCCACCTGCCGTTCAAACTCTTTAAAGCCCGACTGGAACACTCCGACCAGCGGACTGGGAAGAAACTGCTCGGAGACGGCGGCAACGTCCTGAAGGCGTTGGGCGCGGCGAAATGCGCGCAGAAACCGGCCACTTTGCACCCGCGCACGCCGCAACACGCTCCAGCGGGAAAGAATGATGGACCAGGAAACCAGACTAAAAGCCAGCAGACAGCAGCAATACCGCTTGCGCTACCGGGCCAGTTTCCTTGACGAGATCAATGATTTCGCCGCCGATGATCAGAGCAGGGACGAAGTGCAGATGCATTAGGTTGTGGGGGACGCCAGACCACGATTATAGTCCAACGATTTCGGCTTTCCGGCGGACGTATTCAATCCGTCACTGTGTAAAGGGCACGCTTGATGGCCTCCCATTCGCCGCCCAGGACTCATACCACCCAACTTGGATGCCAGACATCTGCTTCTGGTATGGCTTTTTTTGTGCGATCATGCTGACTAGACAAAAGGGGAGTGCCGCGCGCCATGTCTGCTCAAACCATGATCGGCCCGATTTCCGGTATAGGTTCAGGCGTCTTTCCCAGCCTGATCTTCGTTCACGGAAGCGAGCAACGCACCCTCTACCTGGACCACACCCCGTTCAGCATCGGGCGCAAGATGGAAAAAGACCTGGCCATCGCCGACCCCCGGGTCTCGCGCGACCACGCCCTTCTTCTTTCCGAGAACGGCAAGTTCTTTGTGCAGGACCAGGGCAGCAAGCACGGCACCTTCGTTAACGGCGAGCGCGTGGAGCGGCGGCAGTTGGAACGCAACGACCGCCTCGAATTCGGTGCCCGCGACACTATTTACGCGGTCTTCCATCCGCAGCACGTCACCACCAACACCGCGCGCGATTTTCTCAGCCAGATCTCCGGCATCCAGATTTCCAACGAAGTCACCGATCTGGAAAAGCTGACTATCTTTCTCGAAGCCGCGCGAAAGCTCAACACCACCGGCGTTCTGGACGAAATCCTGCTCACGCTCTTGGATGTGACCCTGAAGCTCACCGGCTCTGAGCGGGGGTACGTTTTTCTCAGAAACTTGGACGGCAAATTGCGGCTCGCCGCGGGGAGGAACTCCAAGGGCGACTTGCTGCTGGACGACACCACAATTTCGCATTCGATCCTCGAAGACGCGTTGCGCTCCGGTTCAGAATTTTTGCTGACCGACACCAGCCAGTCGCTCGATCTCTCCGGCCGCCAGAGCATCGTGGCCTACGATCTGCGCACCGTGATTTGCATTCCTCTGCGCAAGATGCAGGTGCAGACCAAAGCCCGCGCGGCTTCTGAGCCCGTGCCTTCCGGCGACGCCATGGGCGCGCTGTACGTGGATTCACGCTTCGCCTCCCGCGATATCTCGAAGGTCAGCGGAGACATTTTGCACCTGGTCGCTACCGAAGCCGCTTCGCTGATTGAGAATGCCCGTCTGGTGCAGGCCGAAGAGGAATCGCGACGCTATCAGCAGGAGTTGACCATCGCGGCCACCATCCAGCAGCGGTTGATGGCGGTGACCATTCCCGAGGTGCCGTTTGCACGATTGGTTGGAAAGAATCTTTCCTGTAAAGAAATCGGAGGCGATTTCTACGACGCCGTAAATACCGACGACGGCCTGGCGGTGGTGCTGGCCGATGTGGCTGGCAAGGGGGTCTCGGCCGCGCTGCTTGCCTCAACCCTTCAAGGCATGATCTATTCGCAGCTGACCGCGCGCGTTCCGCTGACCGAAATTGTTGGCTCGGCTAACCGCTTTCTCACTAGCAAACGTATCGGTGAGAAATATGCGACCGTGGTTATCGCCCTACTGCGCCGCGATGGCGAGCTGGAATACGTAAACTGCGGCCATGTTCCGCCGCTGCTGGTTTGCGGCGGAGAGGTGATCCGCCCATCGCACGGAAATCTTGCCGGTTGGCCTTTTGCCGGATGCGGTTTACGAAAGCGACCGCTACAGCCTGCATGCCGGAGACCGCCTGATTCTGGTCACCGACGGCGTCACCGAAGCCGAAAATGCCGAAGGCGAATTCTTCGACAACGAACGCCTGGAAGTCGCCGCGCGGAAGGGGAGCATGCAGGATGTTTTCACCGCCGTCTCAGAATTTTGCGGCAGCACACCGCTCAGCGACGACTGCACCGTGGTAGAGATGGTCTTCCTGGGCGAATAGGGTCCCAGCCTAGTCCGCTTCGACTGTGACCGTGAAGTCCGTGCCTTCCCACTTCTGCCCCTGCGGCCAGTACATCGTAAACACGATGTTCCGCCCCGTTTCCATCTGGCTCGTGGGCACGTCGGCAACATAGATTCCGGCGCCGGTGTCGCGGGTCGCCAGGTCGTGTGCTGTTTTCCAGCCATCGTCGCTCCAGTGCACCGTGGCTGGCGCCATCAACGCGACTCGCAGGATCTTTCCCGCCGGGAGGATTCGGCACTTGTTATTGAACCGCCATTCGCAATACACCGAACAACGTTTTTCCACGCGATAGCGTTTCACCGTCTGCGGCGGCTGGTCGAAAATCTTGCCGTCTTTCAGCGACCGCACCAGCTTGATGTATTCCGAATGCGCCCACACCAACGGACACGCCGACCCAGAAGCCTTGCCGAAAAACAACTCGCGCTCGGGAATATCGGCGCCGTCCCAAACCTGTTCCGGCAACAGTCGGCTGGTGGTGCACTGTTCCATCATGCGGAGAAGTTCCTGCGCTCCGGTGCTGTTGCCTGCAGCCAACTCGTAATGTGCGCGCTCGCCAGCCAGCAACGGCCAGGGACGTCCGATCCCAGTGCCGTCAAACGGGCCGCCGTCGGCGTGTTCGCCGTAGCCGTCATCGTTATAGCGATACCAGCAGGGGCCTTGCGGAAGTTTCACCCGCAGCAGCGCATCAATCACTTTGATGGTATTCAAAATTCGCGGATCGTCCGGCGCCCGCAGTCCGAAGCGTACCAGCGCCAGCGCATCCGGGCTGATGATGTGCGACGCAACCTCGCCGTCCTGTCCAGGCGGGCGGTTCTTAATAGGGACGAAGCCTTCGGTCGGCGAGGCGGCACAGTCGGTTTCCGGCGGCGCAATACGAACGTAGTATCCATCCACGCCGATCTGCTTCGCCAGGCCGCCGTCGTTCGAGTACGTCCAGCGCTCGATATTTTCATTCCATGTATCGGCTAAATCGCGCAGGTAGGGGGCAATCTGGGCGTCGCCAACGGCATCAGCAATGTCTGCTGCGGCCAGCAGTCCCGCTACCTCAACCGCCAGCGTGAATGGAGAATAGCCGGCGTCTTCCTCCCAGCGGTCTTGCTGCGTGACCGGGCCGTTGCATGCGATGAACCCAGCGGCCTGCTTCACCATTGGCCACCAATTCTTCAAGTCTCCCATCGCGCTCGCGGCTTGCCGGTGAAGCAAGTCCACCAACAGAATCGGAAACGCCGCTTCGTCCATCTGCAAACCGTTCCAGTACGGACGGCCATCCAACCACATGTTCTGCGGCCATCGGCCATCGGCTTCCTGGGTGACTTTCAAATAGTGCAACACTCGCACAGCTTCCCCAGTTGCGCCTGCTGCCAGAAAGCCAGCCGCGGTTTCCACTAAATCGCGCGGCCAGACCAGGTGATAGCCGCCCAGGTCTTCATCGCCTTTGTTGAAGCCCCATGGAATCGATAGGCTGGCAATGACTCCACCGCTGAAGTCTTTCGATTCGTGTATCCGCAGTACTGAGGTGCTCGCCCTATACAAGTCATGCTCCACTGCCCGGTCCAGAGGAAGCAGAGTCTTCTGCCAGCCTTTCCATTGCGCCATATAATCGTGCAGAAGAGTGTCGTAGTCGTCCATCAGGCAGGCGCGCACCTGTTCGCCGGCTTCCGCCCAGTTGTTGCCGAAGCCGAGCGCCAGAACGAACTCCCCGGTACTGGCCACGAGGTCGATTTCGCCGGTCAGCGCGACGTTCCCGTTCTCCGCCCGCTGGTAGAGATTCGTCAACTGAAAGTTGCGCGAGAGGTCCTGCCAGCCGTCGGAGTATCCCGCGAACCCCACCGACATCTTCTTCCACGGCACCGAGCAGGCAAACGCCAGTGCCAGTCCGCTCGAGCTCTCGGCGAACAGCATCGGAACGCCTTTGTAGTCGCCGACCCAGGCCGTGTTGTTGCTGCCGACGTTGCCCAGGTGCGGAGCCAGCAGCGCGTAAACGATGGTTCAGCAGGAGCCTGGCTCCGTCCCTGGGACTGAACCGGATTTTCTGCAGGACGACGTTGCGATGAGGGTCGGAAAAAATCTCCTTCTCGATGCGGTACCGTCCGCTGAGTTCGCTGTTGATCAGACGATAGGCAGGCACACCCGGCTCTACCGCCGAAATCTCAAACCTGCATTGCCTTTTTTCTTCCGAAAAAAAACTCGTGCCGTCAGTCACCATCAAGCCCAGATCGCGAGTGCACGCCATATCCACGCGCGGAAAATAAATCTCATTCAGAATTCCGTGGCTCAGGGTGAACCACACGCGGCTGTTGCGATTGAGCGCGGTGCCAATGCCGGTCTTTGCGCTTGAAGTCCAGCGCGGGGGAATGCCCGGCCATCCGGGCGCGAAGGTGGGAGAATCGCTCACTGGGTGTTCCCGCTCCGATGTTGGATCAAAGAAAGATGGATCGAAAACGATTACTTCGGAACTGGAATAGTATCAGGCATGGTCATACGCCCGGAGTAGATCGCCATACCGACCACTGCGTCCACTCCCATCTGTTGCAGTTGATCAATCTCGTCATGGGTTGTGATGCCCCCGGCAGCGATAAGTTGCCGTGTCGTGGCGGCTCGAAGCTCTCTGACCGGTTCCAGCGGAAGGCCGACCATCAGTCCCTCTGTGTCAATGTGGGTGTAGAGAAAAGCACAGCAGAATGCTTCGAGGGCTCGAACCATTTGCAGGGGAGAGATGGAAGTAATTTCCTTCCAGCCGCGAATCGCAACTTTGCCGCCGCGCGCATCAATGGCGAAGACGAGCTTGTCTGGGCCAAACTCGGCCGCAAGCTGCTTCGCAAAGGCGACATTGATTGCGCCATTCTGAATCAGGGTTGATCCAAGAATTACGCGTTGCGCGCCAACATCCAGCATCGTGCGCGCGGTTTCGATCGAGCGAATTCCGCCGCCAACCTGGCAGGGAAGCCGCTTCACAAAAAACTCGATCAGCTCGGCATTGGATTCGCGGCCCATCGCTGCATCCAGGTCGATCAGTTGAACCAGAGGAAACGACGAAAACCGCGCGATCCATTCCTCGAAGTTGTCGAACTCCAGAGCTTTCTTACCGCCCTGGACCAACTGCACGATCTTGCCGCCCATGAGGTCAATGGAAGGAATCAGCACGGGAACCTCACCGGGATTCCTGCGATTTGCAGATGCCGCTTGAGCTCCGAGATCGAACTCAAGCCAAAGTGAAAGATGGATGCAGCCAGCGCCGCATCCGCTGCGCCCTCGCGGAAAACCTGGACAAAATGTTCAGCTCCGCCCGCGCCTCCCGACGCAATCACTGGAATCCGGACAGCTTGCGCAATCGCTCGCGTCAGTTCGCAATCGAACCCCACGCCGGTGCCGTCGCGGTCCATGGAGGTCAAGAGAATCTCTCCTGCGCCGCGGTCTTCCGCTTCCTTCGCCCATGCGATCGCGTCTTTGCCCGTGGCCACACGCCCGCCCGAAACAAACACCTGGAAGCCGGCTTCCGATCCGGCTTGGGAGTCCGCGCCGTTGCGTTTGGCGTCAATCGCCACAATCACCGCCTGCGATCCAAAGCGCTGCGCGATGCAGGTGATCAACGACGCGTCGGCGATGGCGGCAGAGTTAATGCTGATCTTGTCCGCGCCCGCGTCGAAGATCGCCGAAGCATCGTCGAGCGTGCGGACTCCTCCTCCAACCGTAAAGGGAACGAAAGAGCTCGCGCGCCGTGCGGCGGACGGTTTCAAGCAACGTGTTGCGCTTTTCATGGGTCGCGGTGATATCGAGCAGAACGACTTCGTCGGCGCCCGCTGCGCTGTGAGCCGCCGCCAACGCTGCGGGATCTCCGGCGTCGCGCAAGTCGAGAAACTGCGTGCCTTTGACTACGCGTCCGGCGTCGACGTCTAAACAGGCGATGATGCGTTTGGTCAGCATTTATCGTTAACGTCTCATAGCTAAAGACCGCAGAAATTCTTCAAGATCGTCAGCCCGACCGCGCCGGATTTTTCCGGATGAAACTGAACTCCAAACATATTTTCCTGCTCAACCACAGCCGAAAACCCGCCGCCGTATTCGCATTCCGCCGAGGTCGCCGTCAAGCAGCGGGACGCGATAAGAATGCGTGAAATAGACAAACGATCCCGAAGGCACGCCTTGCAGCAGCCGCGAGCCGTTGCGAATCTGCAGACTGTTCCATCCCACGTGCGGAGACTTCACCGCCGCCGGAAAGCGGCTGCACTCACCCGGCCAGAGCGCCAGCCCTGAAATTTCCGGAGCTTCTTCGCTCGACGCCAGCATCCACTGCATGCCCACGCAAATGCCGAGGAACGGAACGCCGCGCTCAATACTCTCAAGGATTACCTCGCGCAGTCCGGAGTCGTCGAGAGCTTTTGTCGCGCCGAAATGCCCCACGCCGGGCAGAACAATTTTGTCCGCCTTCGCCACCACCGCAGGATCGGAGGTCACAACCGTTTCGGCGCCCAGATGATCGAATGCCTTTTTCACCGAAGTGAGATTGCCGGCGCGGAAGTCAACGATGGCAATCACAGCAATCCTTTGGTGCTGGGAAGCAGCCGGGCCATTTGTTTGTCGCGCCAGCAGGCGGCCCGCAGCGCCCGGGCGAAGGCCTTGAACAGAGCTTCAATCTTGTGATGATTCGATCGTCCGTACAGGATTCGGGCGTGAACGTTGGCATGCGCGCCGCGGGCAAAGCCGTCAAAGAAATCATGCACCAATTCCGATTGCAAATCGCCCACCAGTCGTACTCGAACTTTCGTATCCACGATCGCCGCCGCGCGTCCCGAGAAATCCACCGCGGCCAAGCCCAGTGTTTCATCCATCGGCATCACGAAATATCCGGCGCGCAGAATGCCACGCTTGTTGCCCAGCGCCTGCGCAAAGGCCTGCCCGAGCGCGATGCCGACGTCTTCGACCGTGTGGTGCTGGTCTACGTCGAGGTCGCCGGTCGCCGCTAGCTCAAGATCGAATCCGCCGTGGTGCGCAAACAATTCCAGCATGTGATCGAAGAAACGAATGCCGGTGGAAACCTTGTAGCGGCCGCGACCTTCGATGGTGAGCCGAAGCCGAATGTTGGTTTCTTTTGTGGTGCGGTCAAGTGAGGCTTTTCTCATCGCGCCACCTTCTGCCGCAGGCCGAGACTCCGCAAACACTTCGCGCAGGTTCGTGAGCATCCTTTCATTATGTTCGCGAATGCCAACCGTGATGCGAACACAATCCTGGCAGCCGGGATCACTCGATCGATCGCGCACCAGGATGCCGCGCTCGCGCATGTCGCGCGATGAACGGCTTGCAGCGTTCGCCGAGATGGAAAAGCACAAAGTTCGCGCGGCTCGGCCAGTAGCGAACGCCCCACGCTGCCAGTTCGCCTTCCAGTTCGCGGCGGCCCTCAAGCGTTTGCGCCACGTAGTCGCGAATGAATTGCTGATCGGCCAGCGCGTCCGGCAAGCACGCGAGCGCCACTGAATTCAGATTGTACGGAGAACTGCCGCGCCGAACGCAGCGACATCTGCTCCGGATTTCCCATGAGTACGCCGATTCTCAGCCCCGCCATTCCGTAAGCTTTCGAAAATGTTCGCGACACAAAAAGGTTGGGAATCTCGCGCCACTTCGGCAGCATGGTCTCACCGGCAAATTCGAAGTAGGCTTCATCCACCAATAACGCCGCGTCAGGCGCCGCTTTGGCAATCTGCACCAGATCGGACAGTGGAACGAAAGCCCCAGTCGGATTATTGGGATTCGCAACCGCGATCAACCGGGTCCGGCTGGTGATGTGGCCGATGACTTCCTGAGTGGGAAACTCAAATCCGTCGGCCGCGGGTATCGAAATCACGCGCGCTCCGGTCGCCGCCGCATAAATCTCAAACATCGCGAACGTCGGCACCACGATCAAGACTTCATCGCCTGGCTCAAGGTAAGTCTCACAGATCAGATGAATGGCTTCGTCGGTGCCGTTGGTCAGCAGCAGTTCGTCGGACGAAACTCCGAGGTGTGCGGCAACCACGGACTCGCCCTTCTCGCGCTCCGGATAGCGCGCCAAGGTCTCGCCGTCAAGTTGGCGGAGCCGCTGCCAGCACTCGCGGAGGAACACCCACCAGTGTTCTCGTTGAAGTCCAGCCGCAGGCCTTCGCGATTCCCGAGTGGCGGGTGATATTCCTTCAACGTCCGCACCGACTCTCGCGCCTTAAGCATTGGCGCACCTCACGCGGATCGACTCGGCATGCGCGTGCAGGCCCTCGGTCTCTGCAAGGGTGACGATTGACGGCGCGATTTTTCGCAACCCTTTCTCCGACAGTTCCTGTACGGTGATCAGCTTCACAAAATCCATCACGCTCAGACCGCCGCGAAAGCGTGCCGCGCCCGCCGTGGGAAGAACATGGTTGGGACCGGATGCGTAGTCTCCCGCCGCCTGCGCCGAGTAGTCACCGACGAACACCGATCCGGCATTCTGCACTAGCGGCACGTCCGGCTTCTCAACCGTAATATGCTCCGGCGCGATCCGGTTTGCCCAGTCGAATGCCTGTCCGCGAGAATTGGCAATCAGCACGGCTCCGCGAGCCTGGAGCGACTGAGTTGCGATCGCGTTGCCACCGGACTGTTGCTTCGTTTCCTTCGCAACTGAAACCCCTAGAATCTTCGACGTAGTGATAAACACAGCCAGCGTTTCCGGATCGTGCTCGGCCTGCGCCACCAGATCAGCCGCGATAAACGCGGGGTTTCCGGACGCACTCACGATCACAACTTCTGTCGGCCCGGCCAGCATGTCAATGGCGCAATCGAATGAGACCAGTTTCTTCGCGGCGGTTACGTACAAATTTCCCGGCCCAACGATTTTGTCCACTCGCGCAATCGTCTCCGTGCCGTACGCCAATGCAGCAATCGCCTGCGCACCGCCTACGCGGTAGAACTCGCTCACGCCGAGCATGGCTGCTGCCGCCAGAACTTCGGAACTGGGATGCGGCGAAACCACGCGGATGTTTTTCACGCCCGCAACCTGCGCCGGGATGACGGTCATCAGTAACGTGGAGACCAGCGGAAACCTCCCGCCCGGCACATAGCAACCGCACGAATCCAGCGGCCGCACCAGCTGGCCCAGCGAAATCCGTTGCGCGAACGCGTCCATTCTTTCGGCTTTTGCCATTCGCAGAATTGCCGAATGTTTTTCTCCGCGACCCGAAGCGCTTTTCTCAATGGCGCGGGAGCATTCTTCCACGCGGCGCGAAGTTCCGCCTCACTCACACGCAGACTCTGCTTCGGTGCCAGCGCATCAAGTTTGCGCGCAT
The DNA here is from genome assembly GCA_963839975.1 of uncultured Acidobacteriota bacterium. Lineage (GTDB taxonomy): Bacteria > Acidobacteriota > Terriglobia > Terriglobales > Acidobacteriaceae > Gp1-AA145. The sequence goes on from CAWIXA010000001.1 coordinate 221,017, forward strand.
ACCTCAACAGGGCCGGGTCGCCGTTCCTCCGCACGTCTTCAACAATTCTTCGCACCGCCGGTTCGATCTTTTCCAGCCGCGAGCTTCGCTGCTCAATCTCGCGCACGTAATTCACGGCCGACTTACCCGAGAGCATCCGCATCACACCACCACCTTGTTCAGCGGGTACTCAACGATCCCTTGCGCGTTGGCTTCTTTCAGCCGGGGAATGACTTCCCAGGCCAGCGATTCTTCAATCACGGTATTCACCGCCAGCCACTCGGGATCGCTCAGCGTCGAAATCGTCGGACGCTTGAGCGCGGGCAGGACGGCCAGGACCCGGTCCAGGTCTTCCTTGCGCACGTTCAGCATCAGGCCGACGCGGTCTTTCGCCGCCATCGCGCCATTGAGCATCAGCGCCAGGTTTTCGATCTTGCGGCGTTTGGCCGAATCCGTCCACGCGGTTTTGTTGGCGATGATCTGGGTGTTGCTCTCGAGCACCGTGTCCATAATCCGCAGATGATTGGCGCGCAGCGAGCTTCCGGTTTCGGTCACTTCCACAATTGCGTCCGCCAGCATCGGAGGCTTTACTTCGGTTGCGCCCCAGGAAAATTCCACCCGCACATCCACGCCGCGGCTGGAGAAATAATTCTTCGTGACGTTGACTAGTTCGGTGGCGATGATCTTTCCGCGCAGGTCCTCCGCTTTTTCGAACGATGAACTCTCCGGCACCGCCAGCACCCAGCGTACTTTGCCACGGCTTTGTTTGGCGTAAATCAAATCCGAAACCGTCACCACTTCAAGCCCGCTCTCGACCACCCAATCGTATCCGGTCAAGCCAGCGTCGAGCGCGCCGTGCTCGACGTAGCGCGCCATTTCCTGCGCGCGAATCAACATGCACTCGATTTCCGCATCGCCGGTGGAAGCAAAGTAGGATCGCGAATTGGTATGAATCTGCAGTCCCGCCTGCGCGAAAAGTTGCAGCGTCGCCTCCTGCAGGCTGCCCTTAGGAATCCCCAGCCGGATTTTCATCGGGTGCTCCCTTCGACTGCCGCGTCGACGGTAATCGCTTTGGTGAAACACGACCGCGTTCCTTCGTGGCACACCACGCCCGCGCCTTCGACTTCCACTTGAATCAGGAGCGAATCGAAGTCGCAATCGGTCGCGGCGGAAATCACTTTCAGACGGTTGCCAGAGGTTTCGCCCTTGGTCCAAAGCTTATTTCGCGTGCGGCTGTAAAACGTGACGTAACCGATGGCGAGGGTCTTCTCGTAAGCCTCGCGGTTCATAAAGCCCAGCATCAGGACGTCGCCGGTTGAATCCTGAATAATCGCCGGAACCAGGCCCTGCATTTTGTCGAAGTCAATCTTCATAGCGCTTCCTAATCGAGAGATGATTTCACCACAAACAAAAAGCCCGCTGAAACTTGCGCTTCAGCGGGCCCTGGATCCTGTGTTTGCTGTTCTAACTCAGCCCCACACGCCCGCCGCCGCGCCATGCGCGTGATGGTGGTGGTGATGGTTCTGAGTCAACATGAAAAAGTAGGGTACGCGAGGCAGGTGGCATAGTCAATTCGGAAAATTGGATGGAAGTGATCGGATTCTCTGATCGAGGAGCACGCACTTGGCATTTAGCATTTAGCAACCCGATTTCAGTCCCCCCGGAACGGGATGCACAGGGCCAAATGCCAAGTGCTAAATGCCAAGTGCCGGCGCTATAAGGTAAAATAGTCCCACACCAAAAAACTGGGAGAACCAATGGCCAAGATCGCCAAGACTGCTGACCGTAAGAAAGTAATGGACACCACCAAGAGCACCGACTGCCCCAAGTGCGGCAAAGCCACGCGCATCGTCAAGCGCGTCAAGGACCGCGAGCGCGGCGTCCCCGGCGGCGTTTTCATTTCCTGCTCCGCCTGCGAATTCTGCGAGAAGCTTTAACCGAGAAGCTCTAACGACGATCAGAAGGAATACTGTATCCATCCGCCAGGCCTTCTGGGGGAGTTCGTGCCTCAGTTTCTCTCGACCCTCGCCATGGCAAACACCGCGAAACACAGAGCCGGCACCAGATGATTTAGCGCCGCCCCAAAGTATTCCCACAGGGGCGCGTGCGGCCCCGGATAATTGGACGAGAACAGCAGCGTAGCCATGTAAACCAGCCCACAGAGGCTGGCTGAGCGCACCAGAAGCCCGGACACAAGCGCAATCCCGATCGCAAGTTCTCCATAGGCCACCAGAAAAGCGATGGCCGTGGCGTGGGGGAGAACAAAATTCCTCAGTACCGGCACCATGAACGGATATGCGCCGGCTTCCAGGAAGCTGTTGATCCAGTATTGAAATCCGCCGCCGAGCGTGAACTGGGTTCCAAAGACTTTGTATTCGGCGAAGATGAGAAACAAAATGCCGATAGCGATGCGCAGAGTAGCGAGCGCCCGGGCGCTGGAAATGCCGCTTCCGCTCACACGTTTTGGGCCTGCAAGTCGGATGCCTGCGTAGCCAGTTCCTGCAAGATCTTTGCGGCCTCCGCTGCGGGACTTGCGGCCGCGGTAATCGGCCTGCCCACAACAATGTGGGTCGCACCGGCGGCGATGGCCTCGGCGGGAGTCGCGACTCGAGCCTGATCTCCATGGGCCGCGCCCGCGGGGCGCACCCCGGGAGTGACAACCAGGAAATCACTCCCCAGTTTTTCCCGCAAAGTTTTCACTTCGCGCGGCGAGCTCACCACGCCGGCGCACCCGGCCTCAATCGCCAGCGAAGCCAGCCACACCACTTGATCGACGACCGGGCCATGCACTCCGATCTCGTTTAGGTCCTGGTCGTCCATACTGGTGAGCACCGTGACGGCGAGTACCTGCAGGGCTGCGTTCTTTTCACGCGCAGCTTCCGTGGCTGCGTGCAGCATCTTGGTTCCGCCGCCGGCATGCACTGTCAGCATGCTCACGCCAAGCTGCGCCGCCTCGCGCACCGCCGCCGCAACGGTGTTGGGAATGTCGTGATATTTCAGGTCGAGGAAAACTTTTCGGCCCGCTCCCACCAGGTCGCGAACCATCTGCGGACCTTCGGCAGTGTAGAGCTGCATGCCGACTTTGTAGATTTGCACTGAGTCGCCCAGACTGGCAACAATTTTTAGAGCTTCTCTGGCAGAAGAGACATCGAGCGCGACGATCAGCCGCTCACGTGGAGAGATCATCGATGGATAGTTTAACGGAGTTGGGAGGGATTTGGTAATTGGGAAATTTGGTAAGTGCGCAATGAAAACGCCGCAAGCCTTACGTGTTTTCAGTTACACACTTACCAAATTTCCCAATTACTCAATCGAATTAAAGCGTCGGCTCACGCAGCAACGCCATAGTGGTCGCCGGCCTCTTTCCCGCAACCACATCCAGCCGTACCCGCTGGATACCTCGGCCTTGGAAGTGGAGCACCTTTGCCGTGCTGTAAGACACGTCGATAATCCGTCCCGGCACGATGGGCCCACGATCGTTGATTCGTACCACTACGGCCCGCCGGTTCCGCAAGTTCGTGACTCTCACCAACGTTCCCAGAGGCAAGGTCGGGTGCGCAGCCGTCAGGTCGTACATGTTGAAAGGTTCGCCGCTGGCGGTAGGTTTGCCCTGGAAATCCTCGCCATACCAGGAGGCGGTCCCCACCTGGTAAGCACGCAGGTTGGGCCGGGTGACGGGGACCGTCATCCCCGTTTCTGCCCTTTATGGTTAGGCGACCATGAGCTGGTTGGCCCCTGAGCCGCTCCAAAGCCGACGAGTAAAGCCATCGCCAAGCCTTGAGCTATACGTCTTCGCATCAGATCCCCTCCATCGTCAAAGTCGTCCTCCTCGTGGTCAGGTGCTAGCAGTCTCGTAAGGCTAGAGGCCGAGGAGAGGTCTGTCAATGCGGGATTCTGTGTATAAGTCCTTTAAAATAGTTATAGATAGGTGAAGTAACATGCCCGGAAAAGGAACCTCACGAGCTATCTGACTGTGGGGTAAAGACCTTTCTAATGACGCATCGGTCAATAACGTAGCAGCGAACCGCCAGTGCAATATTTTCGTAATTGTTTTTTCATAGACTTACGGATAATTTGCAATAAGGTTATTAATATCAATCGTTTACAGCATGTATTGACCGCTTTAATACTTGAATAGTGGCTCCGGGACCCAGGTTCTGGCAACGTCTCTCCAGGCACAGACGAGTTGTGGCCATTTGGACGATGGCGCGCCCGTCTGGTATCCTTCCTCGCCCTCGTACCAAAAAATTTTGAACGAGCCGCTATTTCCGATACATTCCCCTTATGTCCCAAACACCGCCTGTGGTGCTGACGATTGCCGGCTTCGACCCCTCTTCGGGTGCCGGAGTCACGGCCGACGTCAAAACCATCGCCGCCCACGGCTGCTATGGGATCGCTGCCATTACGGCGATGACGGTCCAGTCAACGGCTGGCATACGGCAGGTGCTGCCGGTTGATCCCGGGTTGCTTACGGACACCTTGGATGAGTTGATCTCGGATGTTAAGGTTTCCGCCGTACACATCGGAATGCTTGGGTCAGGTGAAATCGCTTCCGCGCTGGGCCGGTTCCTGGAGAAAACCAAACTTCCGAACGTTGTTTTGGATCCCATTCTGAAGTCCTCTTCCGGAGCCACTTTGCTCGACGACGCCGGAATCATCGTCCTAAGAGAAACACTTCTTCCGCTGGCCACGGTCACGACTCCCAACGTGCACGAAGCCACCGCCCTCACTGGAGTGCCGATCGAAAATTTGGACGACATGAAATTGGCAGCCCAGCGATTGCACGAGTTCGGTGCGCAGGGCGTGGTGGTGACTGGCGGCCATCTAGGCAGGGCGACAGATCTGTTGAGCTTGAAAGACCAATACGTGCAGACCTTCAAGTCAGACCTGGTGCCTTCCGCCAATACTCATGGCACCGGATGCGCGTTCTCGACCACGCTGGCCTGTCACCTTGCGCAGGAGCGGCCGCTCTCCACGGCAGTGCTGTTGGCGAAGTCTTACGTGACGGCCGCTATCGTTAACGGGTATCCGATAGGGAAGGGCCCAGGCCCGGTTAACCACATGTATCAGATGAAAAATCACCCGCGGACAACCGGGATGGCGAAGAAGCTGGCTTCAGGTAAGGACTAGTCTGCCGACTTGCGGTTCTTCAAGAGGATTCCCGCCAGGAAGGCCGCGCAGGCCGACATCAACCATTGAATGCGCCAGAGCTGGATAGCTTCAAAATCCGAGTAATCGTGGACGCTCATGAAACCCATGGTCAGAGCCACAACCAAGAAGCCAGCTCCAAGAAGGAACGCGCACAACGAAGGCAGCGGCAGGCCTAACCAGTTCTTGACCTTGCCAAAATCCACCGCACGTACGAACTCAAAATACCTGGTCCAGTTGCGGGCGCCAGTCGATTCCGCGCGATGCCGATTGCTGCCGCAAACATGGCAAAAGGCCGCTCCTACCATGAACTCAGTCCCGCAGCGACGGCAGGCGTCGGCTAAAACCACTACTGCTGCCGGCTGGTTTGCCGGAGGACGCCAAAACTCGTGTTGCGTGTCATGAGCCACATCAGCCATGGGTCAAATCCTTGCCCATTACAACGCAAACCTGTGACCAAAGGCGACGCGCTGCAACTGCAATGTTTCCAAGCGATTGACTCCTACCCGCACCCTGACTTCGGCGAACAGACAAAGAAAGAATTACCTGCACAGTGCAAAGATTGTTGCCTTAACTCCAGGTTGAGCATCTATCAATCGTCTGGCACAATCGTCTCGCGATACACTGAGCAGGTCAGCTTCTGAGAGCTTTTACCCCTTTGCTTCGGCCCATCACATTGCGCCTGTGCCTGCTGGCCGTTGTAATTTCATGCCTAATTGGGACTACTTTCTTGGGGCAACAACCCGCCGCCAGACCCGCGGGCAAAGGAAACGACAGAGTATGGTTGCGGCCTCCCGACCCGCTCAACGCCGCCGCCTTCGATCACTTCTACGACATGGACTATGACGCCTCGGTCCAGGAATTTACCCTGATCCAGAAACGTCATCCTGACGACCCTGACGCGGTTAATCATCTGCTGACGGTTGTGTTATTTCGCGAGTTGTACCGTATCGGCGCGCTCAGCTCTGGAGAATATGCCAACGACAGTTTTGTGGACATGAAACATCAGCCCGCCGATCCGCATACCTGCGAACAGATCAAGTCCCTGGTCGGGAAGGCACTTGCGATAGAAGAGAAGCGCATCGCCGCTAACCCCAAAGACGCAGCCGCATTTTATTCGCGCGGCGTTACGCGGGCCGAGTTTGCCACCTACACCGCGCTGATTGAGCACGCCTGGTTTTCGGCGCTGCGAAATGCGGTTGGCGCCCGCCACGACCACGAGAGAGTCCTGGAACTCGATCCCCACAACGTGGACGCCAAATTGATCGTGGGTGCGCACAACTATGTTGTCGGCAGCCTGCCTTGGGGCGTGAAAGCCGCGTCAGCTATAGTGGGACTCGGAGGCAACAAAGAAACAGGTCTGGAATATCTACGCGCCGCCGCAGCCGCCAACAGCGAGACCAGCGTGGACGCCAGGATTCTTTTGGCGGTGTTCCTGCGTCGCGAGCGCCGCTTCGACGAAGCGTTGCAGTTCATCCGCTCGATCGAGCCGCAGTATCCGCACAATGTTTTGTTTCCGCTGGAAGATGGAAACCTGCTGCGGGAGAAAGGGCAGCGGGGTGAGGCCGAGGCCATCTATCGTCGCGTGTGGCAGGACGGCCGCAACGGAAAATACTCCGGCTTGCACTACGAAATTTCCGCCGTCGCTCTGGGAGATCTGCTGCGCAGCGAGAAGAATTATGATGGCGCCGCCGCGGCCTACGATCTCATGATCCAAGTGCAGAAGCCGGACCCGGAACTGGCGCAGAAAGCCGCTATCGGCGCCGGCGAAATGTACGACCTGTTACGAAAACGCGACTTGGCGGTTCAGAGATATCAAACTGCGGTTGGGGTTGACTCTGGCTCCCCGCTCGCCGAAACCGCCCGCAAGCGAATGAAAGAGCCGTACAGCGGGAGCTGACTGGACTCGATCGGAACTTTTTCCACGCCTCTGGCGTATCCTATCTGTGGGAGGCCTCTATGTACTGCAACTATTGCGGTAAGTCCATTCAGGACGATGCCAACGTTTGTGCATATTGCGGGACCCGCGTCGGCAGCGTCATCGGCCGCAAACGCCTGGTCCGTCCGCGCGAAGGACGGAAGGTCGCCGGCGTCTGCGCAGGAATGGCCGAATACTTTGATCTCGATGTGAGCCTCGTCCGCGTAGTCTGGCTGATTCTGGCCTTCATGACCGGCGTCGGATTCCTGGGATACATCGTCGCGTGGATCGTGATGCCCGACGAGCCTTACTTGCTTGCGGCGCAAGCGCCGTCGGGGCAGCAGGTGACGAACCAGTAGGAGAGAACGGGAGGGCACGGCTTCAGCCGTGCCGTTCGGATCCCCTACTCCTTCCCGCATATAATCGCGGCATGCCGCGCACCACCAGCGATGATGCCGAAGTTTTCTACTCTGTAACCGGCAGCGGGCCCGCAGCCGTCATTTTGCATCCCTTTCCCGTTCATCACGAATTCTGGCAGCCCGTCGTCCAGATGCTCTCTTCTCGTTATCGCCTGATCATGCCCGACCTGCGCGGGCACGGAGAATCGTCCCTGGGCAGCGGCCCTGCGACCATGCAGAAACACGCCGCAGACATTGCCCGCGTGATGGACGCCACCAATGTCGATCGCGCCCCGCTGATCGGCGTCTCCATCGGTGGATACGCGATCTTTGAATTCTGGCGCCGGTTTCGCGACCGCGTGACCGCGCTCGCCCTCTGCAACACCAAAGCTCAGGCCGATACGCCCGACGCCCGCGCCGGCCGCCTGCAGGCTGCCGAGGACGTGCTCCAGCGCGGCACCGATCCGTTTTTCGACGCCATGACGAAGAAACTCCTGGGGGACAGCACGCGCCGCTCGCGTCCCGACCTGGTCCAAGGCGCTCTGGGCATGATGCGAAAAATGTCCGCCGAAAATGTCGCCGGAGTACAGCGCGGCATGGCCGACCGTCCCGACTCCGTCTCTATGCTCAAGACCATCACCGTGCCCACCCTAATTATCACCGGAGACGAAGATACGATGACCGGCCTCCCCGAAGCCGAATTGATGAGGAAGAACATCCCCGGTAGCCAAATGAAGGTCGTCGCCAAAGCGGGCCACTACTCGCCGTGGGAGCAGCCGGAAGAAGTGGGGAAATTGTTGCGGCAGTTTTTGGATCTCGTTCATCGCACCTGATGAAGGCAACAGCGCACGACCCGTCTGCAAGCCGCAGGAGAGAAACCAAATCGGAACTTCCTGAACCAGTCGATTGCGTGTAACGTGTTTTCTTCGACCGTGAAAAACACTTTTCTTAAACGACTTGGCAATGCGTGTTTGTGTGCCGCTCTGTTGGTAAATGCCGCCTGCAACAGGAAGGAAGTCCCGCCGCCTGACGATCCCCGACTAACCCCCAAGGTGACGATGCATGACGTCACCTTTCACAGCGCGTCGCTCAATCGCGACATGCCGTATCGCATCGTGCTTCCAGCAAGCGTCGCCGCGGGACAAAAGCAGCCCGTCGTGTACCTCCTCCACGGCGGAGGTGGCGGCTTTCGCGACTGGACGAATGACTCCGACGTCGCGCATTTTGCCGAGCAAGGCTTCATCCTTGTCATGCCGGAGGCCAGTTCCTCCTACTACGTAAACGCAGCCGGGCGACCGCAAGATCGCTACGAAGACTACATTGTCAAAGATCTAATCTCTGACGTCGAAGGCAGGTTTCCCGCTGCACAGGGCAGGTCGAGCCGTGCCATCATTGGTATTTCCATGGGAGGCTTTGGCGCCATCGATCTGTCCTTGAAACATCCAAACTTGTTCGTGTTTGCGGGTGCGTTGAGTCCGGCGATTGACGTTCCGAGTAGGCCGTTCTCCATCAAGCGGATTGGACAATGGCGCGACCATAGCTCGATCTTTGGATCTTGGGGAAGTGAGACCCGGAAGAACAATGATCCTTATGTGCTAGTTCGGACTGTCGATCCAGCACAGACTCCGTACATTTTTCTCACCTGCGGCGAACAGGAAGGTTTGCTGCCTGCAAACCGCAGGTTCGCGAAGCAGCTTGCTGAGTATCATTTTCGATATGAATATCATCCCGGCCCCGGCGGCCACGACTGGAATCAATGGAACCGAAGACTGCCCGCCGTTTTTCAAAGTCTGTCAGAGCACCTCGGTCGCTAGGATCGCCTGAATCTCTCCGTCGCTCAACCAAACCGATTCCTTTATATTGAAAGAGGAATGTCCCAAAACAAATCTGTCGTCATCCGCCCCGCCAAGACCCTAGCCGGATCCGTTCGCCTGCCCGGCGACAAGTCCATCTCCCACCGCTACGCCATGCTGGGCGGGATCGCCGAGGGCGCGACCAAACTGGAGAATTTCTCCACCGGAGCCGATTGCGCCAGCACTCTGGCATGCCTGCGCGCGTTGGGTGTGAAGTCGCAAAGAGGGGAAGGCTCGGTTGTAATACAGGGAAGCGGGACGAAGTTGCAGGCACCGAGCGCGCCCCTCGACTGCGGAAACTCCGGCTCGACCATTCGTATGTTGAGCGGGATTCTTGCCGGGCAGGACTTCACCAGCGAACTAGCGGGAGACGAATCGCTCTCCCGGCGGCCGATGGCGAGAATCATCAAGCCGCTCGAAATGATGGGCGCGAAAATCGAAGCCGCCGAGGGCGGTCGTCCTCCGCTGCGGTTGAGGGGAGCTCGGCTGAACGCGATTGACTACAAACTGCCCGTCGCCAGTGCGCAGGTGAAAACCTCGCTGCTGTTTGCTGGACTCTTCGCCGACGGAACCACCCGCATCGAGGAGCCAATTCAGACTCGCGATCATGGCGAGCTGGCGCTGCAAGCTTTCGGTGCACAAGTTGACCGCCGCATGAGAGAGGTCAGCATCGAAGGCGGCCAAACGCTTCACGCCATCGAAGCAACACTGCCCGGCGACATCTCCAGCGCAGCGTTTTTTCTCTGCGCAGCCGCCCTTTTTCCCGAATCACAGCTCTCCGTTCCAGGACTGTTGCTGAATCCCACGCGCGCCCGCCTGCTGGATGTTCTTATGGGTCTGGGTCTGCGCATAACCATGAGTGAGTTAGAGGAACAGCACGGCGAACTGGTCGGAACGTTGCTCGTCCAGGGCGGAGCTCTGAAAGGCGTCCGCATCGCCGAAGGAGACGCCGCCGCGCTGATCGACGAAATTCCGGTGCTGGCGGCCATTGCTCCTTACACTTCCGACGGAATCGAAATTCGCGATGCCCGCGAGCTGCGGGTGAAAGAGTCCGACCGCATTGCTTCGGTCGCGACCAACTTGCGCCTCATGGGGGCCGAGGTGGAAGAGTTTGATGATGGCCTGCGAATTCCTGGCGGCCAAAAGCTTCACGGAGCTTCGCTGGATTCCTTCGGCGACCATCGCATTGCGATGGCCTTCGCGGTTGCGGCATTGCGGGCGGAGGGAGAAACGGAGATCAGCGGAGCTGACGCGGCGGTGATCTCGTATCCGGAGTTCTTCAATACTTTGGAGGGTTTGCTGCAGCGGTGAGAGGCGGACCGGAGCGTCCGCCCCACACGAGCACCTACTACTTAATCTCTTCCGTCTTGCCGCCGTACTTCACCATTCCAGTCTTCTGGTTTTCCTGATCAATATCCTGGTTGGTGATGGTCCGCGTGGCCTTCTTGCCGGTCTTCGCGGCCGCCGAAGCTTCAACCGGACTCGCGGTTTCGCTCACGGAAGCGAAGTAGGTCCAGCTCTGCGGACCGGCCTCGGCACGTTCATGTTCCCGCATCTCCATCCGCATTCCGCCGTGCATCTCCGCGTGGTGGTGCAGGGGCCGGACTTCAAGCGATACTGCCGGGCTGGAAATCACAGGCGCGCCGCCACCCGAGTACCAAACCGCTTCCGTGTAAACCGAGCTGGTGTTCCCGTCGGTCATTGAGAGTGTGGAGTTCCTGGCCCCAGCCACCAGTCCCGTGGTGGCATTGGTGGCTCCCACCGGAGAAGGCGAAACCGTCTGCAGGGAGACGCTTGGAGTCGTGACCAGAGGAACAAACGGCCCGCATCCGTAGTATCCGGCGCAACCGTGCACCATGGGCATTTGGCCCAGCGCCAACGTGGACAAAAGCAAAGCTGAACAGAGAATCGTGAATCGACGCATTTCTACCCTCCTGGGGACTACTGATTCCCCAGGTTGCAGGTGGAATGCCAGTCGGGCTGGCCGCCGTTGGTTCCGGGAGAATTACCCGTCTTTCCGGCGAACTTGGTAAATTCCCCTGCCGCAGGACTGAGGTTGACCGGTCGGCAACGCAAACAGTTGCGCAAAAGTCGCAGCCAGGTTGCAGTTCAACTCCCAATGTAGCGGGCGTACAAACTCCTGGCCACCGTCGTGTCCGTCGTGCCCTTGATGATTGCCCGGCCATCCGGGAAAAGCGTCATCTCGTATGGCTCCCTCCAGAACTTGAGCACGAAAGCGTTGTGTCGAACGCTGCCGTGGGGCCTGAGTCGCTCGCTCATGTCACCAAGGTCGATAGGGCGATGGTGCTCGTGAATTTGTACCGAGTTCCGCCCGCAAAGCGTGATGTGAGGGCGGCCTTCTCCGGCGAGATACGGAAACTCCCGGTGTATGCAGGTTCGGCAGTCTAGTCGCGGCGCGGCTGCCGAAACCTCCGCGCGCTCATTCCGCCAGAGATCATAGGAGAGCAAACTTCGCCGCAATTGCTCTTTTGCTCCCGTGAGAAGCTTGATCGCCTCAGTCGCCGCGACGGACGCAGCGAAGTCCACCGCAGAATTTAGAATCCCCGCTGTCTCGCAAGTTTCGACAATCCCGCTCGGACTCTGAGGAAAAATACAGCTCAGGCACGCAGTCTCGCCAGGGATCACATTCATGGTGATGGCATAACTGCCGACGGCAGCGGTGTAAATCCAGGGCAGGCAATTTTTCACCGCGTAGTCGTTCACCAGGTAGCGGGTCTCAAAATTGTCGGTCCCGTCGAGGATGAGTTCTACGCCACCCAACAGTTCATCGGCATTTTCGGGACGCAGGTCGTTGACTTGTGGCTCGACGGCTACCTGCGAATTGAAGCGTGTGATCTTCCGGCAGGCGGCGATCGCCTTGGGCAGCGACTCCGCGGCATCGGCCTCGTCGAAGAGAGTCTGCCGCTGCAGGTTGCTCGCTTCCACAAAGTCGCGGTCGATGATCCTCAACATTCCAACCCCAGCCCGTGCCAGCAGAGAAGCCAGCGCCGAACCGGTGGCCCCACAGCCTACAATGGCAACGCGGGACTGAAGCAACCGGCGTTGGCCTTCGGCGCCTATGCCGGCAAACAGCACCTGCCGCGAGTATCTTTCGTCGAGTTCGGGTTTCATTCAAGTAATACTTTAACTGCCGCAGCGAGGTCGCGCAGCCTGCGAACCATTGCGTCCACTGTGGGTATTAGGCCTGACATTTATTATAAGGGGCGATGGCGGGAGGGCCGCGCAACGGGCGCGCCCTTGTGTCCCATCCAACGGCATAGTTTCCAGGAAGTCTGATACAGGGAGTTTTATTGTTTAGAAAGGGTCTTTCCCGTGGCTGTGCGGTGCTTGCCCTCGCCTTAGGTTTGCTGGCGGGGAAGCTTTGCCCTGCCCAGACAACCGGAACGAATCCTCCTGCTGAACCGGCCTCGACCGTCCAACTCCCGAAAGACTCGGATTGCTTTGGCATTCCAGTTGGAAAGATTGCGTTTCCGGGGGTTGCCGATTCCGACCAGAAAATGCTGAGCGACATGCTTCCCTTGCATGAGGGCGACGTGCTTCAACGGAGCCAAATCCAGAGCAGCCTCCGCGTCCTTTTCGGGACAGGGCGCTTTGCCGACTTGCAAGCCGAATGCGAACGTTCCTCCGACGGCAAGGCCATCGTCTCGTTTGTCAGCGCTTCCAATTTCTTTGTCGGCAGAGTCGGCGTCGAGGGTGGCCCCGGGAAACCTACCGACTCGCAGATTGTGAATGCCTCAAAACTGCAGTTGGGAGAGCTTTATACCAGCGACAAGATGGACCGCGCCCTTACCAATATTCGACGCTTACTTGAGGAAAACGGCTTCTACCGCTCTACCATCACTCACTCAGAACACCAGAATCCTGCGATCCAGCAGGTCGAAGTCACGTTTCACATTCACTCCGGGGATCCTGCCCGGGTCGGCAATATCACCGTTCTCGGCAACAGCCTCTATTCCCGCGAAAAGATCGAAGACATTGCCCACCTTCATCCCGGCGACATCGTTTCGGCACAGAAGGCCTCGAGCGCCATCCAGAGAATCCTGAAGAAATACCAGCAACACAACCGCTGGCTGGCACAGGTCACCATTGCCGAGAAAAAATATATTCCCCAGACCAACACAGCGGACTACACGTTCGAAATCGAGCCCGGACCCTTGGTGCAGATCAGCGTCGAGGGATTCCGGCTCAGCAAAGGGACCATAAAGCGGAGCGTGCCCGTGTATGAAGAGGGCGCGCTCGACGACGATCTGCTCACCGAGGGCCAGCGCAACCTGTTAAATCACATGCAGGCGCGCGGGTATTTTGACGCTACCGTTGACCTGCACCGGGAATCTGACCCGAAACAAAATCAGCTGCGCGTCACCTATCAGATCGTTGCGGGCGAACGACACAAGGTTGGGAAAATCGAAATCACCGGGAATAAGTATTTTCGGACCGACGACCTGCGAACCGCAATGCAGGTACAGGGATCGAGCGTCCTTCTTACCCACGGACGATATAGCCAGGCCTTATTGCGAAGTGATGTCCGCAACCTCGAAGATAGGTATAGGACGAACGGCTTCCTCAAGGTTAAGGTTGAAAGCGATGCCAAAGACGAGCATCACGGTCGCAAGAACCTGATCACGGTTGCGCTCCGCATCGAAGAAGGTACGCAAACCAGGGTCGGCGCTTTTCAAATTACCGGCAACACCACCACGATTGCAGACGATCCGTTTCCAGTCTTGAATACCACCCCCGGCCAACCGTTTTCAGATTCCCTGATCGCCGAGGACCGCGACCACCTGCTGAATTACTACTTCAATAACGGGTTTCCCAACGCCACCTTCGAGGCCACAGCCAAGCCTGCGCCTGACAATCGCATGGACGTGACTTTCAATATCCACGAAGGCGAACGCTTCTACGTGGATCGCGTGCTGGTCTCCGGCCGCGAATTCACCAAACCCTACGTGATCAACCACGAACTCCAAGTCCGCGCGGATGACGACCTGAGCCAGATCGATCTTTTAGACACCCAGAAAAAGCTCTACGACCTCGGCATTTTCAGCCAGGTGGATACCGCAGTGCAAAATCCGGAAGGCACGGAAACGCGCAAGAATGTTCTGGTGCAGGTTCAGGAAGCCAAGCGGTACACCTTCAATTACGGTCTTGGTTTTGAGTTTCAGACTGGCACGCAGAGTTTTGGAGTCAGTCCTCTGGCGTCCTTGGATGTTTCCCGGCTGAATTTCCTGGGGCGCGCCCACACCATTACATTTGAATCCAGGGTAGGCCGCTTGCAACAGCGAGGATTGATCAGTTACGAAGCGCCGCGCTGGTTCGACAATCCCAACCTGAAGCTTACCTTCACTGGTTTCTTCGACCATACCCTGGATGTGACCACCTTCACCTCGCAACGATTGGAAGGCGCAGTGCAAGCCGGGCAGATACTTAGCAAGCGCAGTGACGGGACTCCCATCACCACCATTGACTACCGGTTCAACTATCGACTGGTGAAGGCCACCAACGTCCAGATCGATCCCAATCTGGTGCCCCTGCTATCGCTGCCGGTTCGCGTGGGTGAGCCCGGACTTGGCTATATTCGTGATCGCCGCGACAGCGATCTGGAGACAACACGGGGAAGTTACATTACTCTGGATGTCGGCGTCGCGGGCCACTACTTCGGATCAGAAGCCGATTTCAGCCGGGTGCTGGTGCAGAATTCCACCTATCACCCTTTCGGGAAACAGCAGAAACGCCAGTTGATATTCGCCCGCTCCACCCGCGTCGGAGTAGAAAACCCGTTTAGCGGGACGATCATAACCCAACCCGGCGAAGTGACGTCTGGGTCTCCCACTCTTATTCCTCTGCCTGAGCGATTTTTCATGGGCGGCGGCAATTCGCATCGCGGTTTTGGCTTGAATCAGGCTGGACCGCGCGATCCGCTGACTGGATTTCCTCTCGGAGGCTCGGCCTTGTTCCTCAATAACTTTGAGCTGCGGTTTCCTCCGCCGACGCTTCCTTGGGTTCAGGACAATCTGAGCTTCGCTGTCTTCCATGACATGGGCAACGTATTCACCAACGGCAATCACATGCTCGACAGCCTGCTTCATTGGCATCAGAACACGAGTAATTGCTCTCAAACCGTCGGCACTCAGCTGGTCACCGGGTCAGGCGCGACCCTGTGCCGCTACGATTACGTCTCCCATGCGATTGGGTTGGGAATACGCTACAAGACTCCGGTCGGCCCCGTACGATTCGACCTCGGCTACAACTTAAATCCAACGGTTTACCCGGGATCCCTGCTGGTGACGCCGGCAACACCCACGACTCCCGCGATTTATAACTTCACCGGAACGAAACAAGCCAGTCCGTTCAACGTTTACTTTAGTATTGGGCAGACATTCTGATGCTGAAGCGGGTCCTCATTTGCGGATTGCTTCTGTTCGCGGCGCCGGTTCTTCATGCCGGCGAAGTACTCGACCGCATCGCTCTCACCGTGAACAGGCACGCCATCTTACAGAGCGACTGGCAGGATGAAGTCCGGTACGAATGTTTTGTCGCCGGACGGACGCTTGCGAGTGTCACGCCCCAGGATCGTAAGGCTGCTCTCGACCGCCTGATTGATCAGGAGCTGTTGCGTGAGCAAGCCACCACGTCCGACTCGAAGCCGGCAGCAGGGACGGAAGAAGTCGAAAAGCAATTCGCAGCCATGAAAGATGATTACGTGCGGACGCACGGTTCTCAGCTCTGGAGCGATACGCTTGCGAGCTACCAACTGAGCGAAGCCGACATCAAGAGCCACATTGCTCTGGAGCTTTCTCAGTTGCGTTTGGTGGATGCACACCTCCGGCCATCCATCCAAGTGGACCCCGACGAAATCGCAGCGTACTACAAAGACCATCTGGCGCCGAAAAATGCGGGTACTCAGCCAATCAGCCTGCAGCAGGCGGCTCCCAAAATCCGGGAACTCCTGACGCAAGAAAAGATGAACCAGTTGCTCAGTTCCTGGCTAGAAAGCCTGCATTCGCAAGCCGAGATACGCAGTTTCGTTTCCGATTCTTCCGACCCAGGCGCTGCGCAATGAAAACACTGACAGCGCGCTTGCGCAGAATTGGGCGCTACTTCTTCTATGCCAGCATGCTATTTCTGCTGATGCTTTCTGGACTGCTGTGGTATTCGACTACCGAGTCGTTCCAGCAGCTGGTTCGCGGACGCCTGGTCGCCGCGATTGAGCGGGCCACGGGCGGGCGCGCCGAACTCGGCAGTTTCCACGTGATCCCGCTGCGATTCCAGGTGGAGATCCGCAATCTCACCATTCACGGACGCGAGTCCGCATCCGATGTCCCGTATGTGCATGTGGACAGCGTGGTCGCCACAGTGAACCTTTCCTCCGTACTTGGCGCGAAGATTGGTTTTCACAGGCTGGTTTTGCAGCATCCCGTGATTCACATCATCTTTTATCCCGACGGAAGCACCAACCGGCCGGCCCCTCAACCGCAGAGCAACGACAGCTTCGAAAAACTCTTTGCTTTTTCCATCGGCCGTCTTGAGGTTCATCGTGGCGAGTTGCTATGGCAGGACCGCAGCTTGCCTCTGGACTTCACGGCCGACGACATCGCAGCGGGCATGAACTACTCATTTCTCCACCGGCGTTACAACGGCCGGCTCGAAGTTGGCAAAGCCGAAACCAAATTCGATGGTTATCGTCCGGTGGTTTGGGCCGGGCAGGCCGCGTTTGCGCTCGACCGTAACGGAGTCCAGATTAGCTCACTGAAAGCCACGTCTGAGGGATCACGCATTCAGGCCAGTGGAACCCTGGTGAACTTTATCAGCCCGGTGTTCCAGGGGAACTACGACATCCTGCTGGACCTGACCCAGGCTGGCTCGGTGACGCGTCAGCCCCAGCTCAAGGCCGGAAAACTGTCTCTGATCGGAAGCGGTTCCTGGTCAACCCAGAGTTTTTCTTCCTCGGGAGCCTTCGGCTTGCGCGACTTCGCCTACCAGGACAAGACTGTTTCCGCCAAGGAAGTTTCGGCTGCCGGAAACTTTGCGGTTGATGCGCAGAAGATTCAACTTTCAAAAGTGGAGGGCAAGCTGCTGCGCGGTAGCTTTACCTCGGACGCAGAGATTTTCAACTGGAGAACCCCACGGCAGAAGCCAGTGCCGAATTCGAAAGACGAACAACGAGGGGTCGTCAAGATTCACGCGAAAGGGCTTGCGCTGTCCGAAGTGCTGGCCAGTCTTGGGCCTCAGTTTCACTCGGTGAATCGGCTGCGGTTTGCCGGAGATCTGTCGGCGAATTCTGAAATCCGATGGCGACAATCGCCTCGTAACGCTGAAGCCAGTTTCACCGCGACGGTCGAGCGTCCGGCCCGGTTGTCTCCGGGCCAGATCCCGCTGACCGCTACTGCCGATTTAGCCTACAGCGCGCGAACGGGTGAACTCCAAGTCAACAACCTGCAGGCCAATACCCCAGCAACCCAGTTGCGAGCTTCGGGCGCTCTGACCTCGTCATCCGCTCTCAAAATTTCCTTTGCCACCACCGACCTGGGCGATTGGCAACCAATCTTGTCCCAGATGTTTCCGGCAGGATTGCCGTTGAGCATCCACGGCCAGGCGTCATTCAATGGAACTGCTTCCGGGGGGCTTCCCCGGGTGACGCTCGCCGGAAACCTGCAAATCGAAGACTTTGAGACCCAGGTCACAAACCGCGGCCACATCGAACCGCTTCACTGGGATTCTCTGACCGCCGAAGTTCGAGCTTCGGCCCGCAACCTCACGCTGCACCACGCTGTCATGCAGCATGGAGACGCGACCATAAATCTGGATGGCAGCGTCGAACTGGTGGATTGGGAGCCTGCCCCCGGCGGCCAGGTTAACCTCAGTCTGGAACTCCAGAACGCGGATGCCGGCGAATTGGCCCGTTTGGCTGGATACGACTACGGCATCACCGGGACCCTGAACGCGAGCGGTGTACTAACGGGATCAATCGCGAAGCCCCAAGGGCAGGGGAAGCTCATCCTTTCGCATGGCTCCGTGCAGGGCTACGACTTTTGACGGGGCAAGCACGTCTCTGGAACTTCACGGAAGCCAAGTCGCCTTCAATGACCTACATATTGCCCGTGGAACGGCGAGGATCAGCGGCAGCGGCGCGTACGATTTATCAGCCCGAACCATTCAACTGAACATGAGTGGCACGAATTTCGATCTGGCGGAATTCCCGCCGCTCGAGCGTTCTCGCATCGCTATCGCCGGTAAGCTCGATTTCTCGGCAAAAGCCTCTGGAACCACGAGCGAACCCCAGGTTAACGCCGATCTCCGTCTCCGGGATTTGGCTTTCAACGGGGAAGTGCTTGGCGACTATGTGCTGACTGCGGCTTCGCGCGGCGCCGATGCGCACGTCACCGGACACTCCGAATTCAAGAACGCCGATCTACGAGTGGATGGGAACATTCGGCTCCGCCAGGACTTGCCCGCAAACCTCAATTTCCAATTCACTGGTCTCGACGTGGACTCCTTTCTCGAAAGCTACCTCCACGGTCGTGTTACCGGGCACTCCGCGGTGGCGGGTAATCTGCAGCTCCAGGGCCCCTTGCTGCGGCCGGAACAGCTCAACGTGGTGGGCAATCTGACGGAGGTTGCTGCCGACGTTGAGAAAGTGAAGCTGCGCAACGACGGGCCGATTCACTTCGCGGTCTCCAGCCGGTCGCTGAAGATCGAACCCTTTCACATCCTCGGCGATGACACGGATTTTTCTGCCGGAGGATCCATGCAGTTGGCGGACGGCCGGGCAATCGACTTCCGCGGCCATGGGAAACTAGATCTGAAGCTGATTCAGACCTACGACCCAGACTTCACCAGTTCGGGCACTCTGACCGGAGATGCCACCGTGACCGGCACCACGGAAGCGCCAGTGGTGAAAGGGAAGCTTCAGGTCGAAAATGGCGCCATTTCCAACGTGAACCTGCCCAATGCGCTCACCGATCTCAACGGGACCCTGGTTTTCAGCCAGAACCGGATTACCGTCGAAAACCTGAGTGCCCATACGGGAGGCGGCACGGTGAACTTCACCGGCCACGCCGACCTCATAGGAAGACAAATCAACTTCGACGTTGTGGCCTCGGCGGATGCGGTTCGTTTGCGCTATCCCCCGGGCGTAAGTTCTACCGCCAATGCGACCCTGCACTGGAGAGGAAGTTCCTCGGGATCGCTGCTCTCCGGAGACATCACGGTAGTCAGGCTGGGAGTCACGCCGGGCTTCGACTTCGGCGCCTATCTGGAGCGCAGCGGACAGTCGGCCGGATTGCCCCAGACCGATCCGGTGCTCAATAACATCCGGCTGGATTTGCACGTCGTCACCACGCCTGAGCTGCAGATGCAAACCAGCGTACTCCGGCTGCAAGGCGAAGCCGATTTGCGCGTCCGCGGCAACGCGGCGAAACCGGTGCTGCTCGGCCGCGCAGACGTGTTCGAAGGCGAGGCGTATTTTAACGGCACGAAGTATCAGCTCGAACGAGGTGCCGTCACGTTTGGCACAACGGTAGGTGGTAATGCCGGCTCCACCACTCCATTTCTGGACCTCGATGCCACTACCCGGGTCCGCGACTACGACATCACTCTTTCGATGAGCGGCCCTGCGGACAAGCCCAAACTGAATTACCGTTCTGAGCCGCCGCTGCCAACGTCGGACATCATCGGCTTACTTGCTTTCGGGCAAACCACGGAGCAGTCCGCGTCCCTGCAGCAGACCAACCAATCGGCGTTCAGTCAGCAGGCCTCGAGCGCCATGCTGGCGGCGGCGCTCAATGCGACCCTGAACAATCGCACCCAACGCCTGTTCGGAGGCAGCCGAATCAAAATTGATCCCCAAGGACTGGTCACCGAAACCTCGCCCACTCAGAGCGGCCCGGCAGTGACCATTGAGCAGCAGGTGAAAGACAATCTGACGGTCACCTACACCACCAACGTGGCTCAGACTTCACAGCAGATCATCCGCGCGGAATACAATGTCACTCGAAATATTTCCGTGGTCGCCATTCGCGATCAAAACGGAGTGGTAAGCTTCGACGTGAAAATCCGGCGGCGCAAGCGCTAGGCAAGCTTGCGTCCTGCCTGCAGACTCCCCGAAGGGCCGTCATGGCATGGTCACCCGCGTTTTCTGAAGAAGCACAACACGCTCACGACCGCGGCCGCATGGTGGAGGCCCAGCTTCGCAACCGCGGCATTCGCGACGAGCGCGTGCTTGAAGTAATGGCGCGAATTCCCCGGCACGAATTCGTTTCTCCCGAACACCGATCCCAGGCCTACGGCGATCACCCGATCCCCATCGGCGAGAGCCAGACCATTTCCCAGCCATTCATCATCGCGCGGTCGTTGGAGGCTCTTTCGCTGAAGGGATCGGAATCGGTCCTCGAAGTCGGGACCGGGTCTGGATATCAAACCGCGTTGTTGGCAGCGCTGGCACGAGTTGTGTATTCCGTTGAGCGTCACCCCACCCTCGCCCACGGCGCTGAAGTAGTTCTGTCTAGCCTCGGCTTGAACAACGTGAAAGTCGTAGTCGGCGATGGCAGCCACGGCCTCCGTGAATTCGCCCCTTTCGATGCGATCGTGGTCGCGGCAGCCGCTCCCGGCGTGCCGCCCAGTCTCCTGGAGCAGCTTTCCAGCCGCAGAAGAATGGTCATCCCTGTCGGCCCACCGCATGCCCAGGAATTGCAGTTGGTCCACAAGCAGCGTGGCAAGGTCGTCGTCGAAGTGCTGGAGGGATGCCGCTACGTTCCGCTGATCGGAGCTGAAGGTTATTGAGGTAGCTTCCGCGCGTCCGGTCGCCAAGCAACGTCGCTTCGCGGTTGTTTACAATGCAGAAGTGCCGCTGTTCAAGAATCTGCGAGTCACGCTGGAAATGATCAAGTGGGAGCATTCGGTATTCGCGCTCCCTTTCGCCCTTTGTGGCGCGATGCTGGCCGCGGGCGGCGTGCCTTCCACGCACCAGCTTTTGTGGATCATCGTCGCCATGGTCGCCGCGCGCTCAGCCGCGATGTCCTTTAACCGGCTCGCCGACGCGTCAATCGATGCCGCCAACCCTCGAACCCGTGCCCGCGCACTTCCGGCTGGAGCGCTGACGCAAAGCTTCGTCAGAAATTTTGTGGCGTTGTCCTCTGGGATATTTATCTTTGCTGCATGGGAGTTGAACCGCCTTGCGTTTCTGCTTTCACCGCTGGCGCTGGCCATTCTCTTGCTGTACTCCTACACCAAACGTTGGACCCGCTGGTCCCATCTTGCCCTGGGACTTGCCTTGGGAGTCGCGCCCGCCGCCGCGTGGATTGCAGTGCGCGGCTCGCTCGATCCGCGAATCCTCCTGCTCACCGCCGCCGTTACATTCTGGGTCGGAGGTTTCGACGTGCTCTACGCCTGCCAGGACCTGGACTTTGACCGCCAGGCGGGACTGCATTCGATCCCTCGCTACCTCGGCGTCGGCAATGCACTGTGGATGGCCCGCCTCTTCCACCTCATGATGCTGGTCATGCTCGCCGCGTTGGTCTTTGCCTTTGGTCTCGGCAAGTTTGCGTTGCTCGGCCTGGTCGCGGTTTTTCTTCTGCTGGCTTACGAGCACAGCCTGGTATCCAAAGACGACCTGACTATGCTGAACGCCGCGTTTTTTACCATGAACGGAATCATCGCGGTTGTGTTCTGGGTCTTTCTTGCCGCTGACCTGCTACTGCGCGCGCCACGTGTCCAATAGTTTCCGCGCGTCCTGTCCTTAGGCTTCTTGCGCAGGGCGGCGCTATTTTGGGGAACGGTCGTGCATTGCTTCCCACTAGCCACTTAGCATTCCCCGCTTGTATCATCAAGACAATGGTTCCGATGCACTCCTTTCAGACTGATGACTCGCGCCTTGTGCCCATCCACGAGAAGGTGCTGGCGCGACAGCGGCTCAGTTCCGACGACGCCCTGGCCTTATACCGTACCAGCGACATCCTCGCCGTCGGATGGCTTGCCAACCAGGTCCGCGAGCGCATGCACGGTGACAAGACTTACTTCAACGTCAACCGGCACATTAATCCAACTAACGTCTGCGTCGCCGCGTGTCGGCTGTGCGCCTTCGGCCGCAAGAAAGATGCTCCCGGTGCCTACACCATGGCGCTCGAGGAGGCATTCGAAACCGCCGCTTCCGGTTACACCGAGGCCGTAACCGAGTTCCACATCGTCGGCGGATTGCATCCCGATCTGCCTTTCCAATATTTCCTCGATCTCGTCTCCGGCCTGAAGCAGCGATTCCCGCAAGTGCACCTCAAGGCCTTCACCATGGTCGAGGTTGCGTATCTGGCCAAACGCGCTAAGCTTTCGATTCCCGAAACCTTGCAGCAACTGAAATCCGCCGGAGTCGATTCGCTTCCCGGCGGTGGCGCAGAGATTTTCGCCGACCGCGTGCGTCACATCATTTGCGACCACAAAATTGATGGCAGTCAGTGGCTCGACACCGCCCGCTCCGCCCACCGGATCGGCCTCAAATCGAACGCGACGATGCTTTACGGACACGTGGAGAACGATGAAGACCGCGTGGACCACCTAATGAAGCTGCGTGCTTTGCAGGACGAAACCGGTGGCTTCCAGACTTTCATTCCGCTCGCCTTCCATCCTGACAACACCGTGCTCGAGCATCTGCCGAAGACCACGGGCATGCTCGACATCAAGCAGATCGCCGTCAGCCGTTTGGTGCTGGATAACTTCCCGCACATTAAAGCCTATTGGCAGATGCTGACGCCGAAGATCGCCCAGATCGCGTTGCGATTCGGCGCCGACGATCTCGATGGGACAGTGATCGAAGAGAAGATTTACCACGATGCCGGCGCCACCACGCCGCAGGGCATGCGCCGCGAGGAACTGATGCGATTAATTCGCGAAGCCGGCCGCGAACCAGTCGAACGCGACACGCTTTATCATCCTGTCACCCGGACCGAGACTTCGGTCACGGTCGCCGTCTAGGTTCCGTCCGCTACCTCAACGCTCCTCAATTCGGCTCAATGTCAGGCAGGGTTTTGGCCCGCAAGCCAGCTTGCTCCGGAGGCTGTGGAACCGGCAATGATATCTCCAGCGTTCCCAGCCGCCGGTTCAACTCGTCCTCAACTCCCAATCGCAAGGATGTGGCATTGACGGGAACATCGAATTCCTGATGGATCCGGAAACCGCCGACCATGACATCCTTATACGAAGAAGGCTTAAGGTCGCTGGTCGTGCGGCTGGCTACTCGGGACAGCGATTTGCCGTCGTCATCGAACGCAGAAACCATGAAGGCCAGGACTCCGTGATGCATGTTGCCCTGGTCCATAAAGTGCAACTGCGATCCGGCGATCGCGTAGTCAACGGCATAATGCTGGACAGCGGTAATGACAGGCGCATTTTTCTTCGGCTTCTTGGCCGAAGCATCTTTGGTCGGGTCCACTTTCACCGGTTTGCCAATTGGTATAACCCGGGTGGCGAACACAATTTGGTGGGACTGCGGCGAGCCGTGTTGCATGGCAGCCATCCCGACATCGCGGGCGAGTGCATCTTTCTCTTCTGGTATCGGAGCGAAAGGGTCATCTGCATAATAACCGTGCCGGTAAGCCATGTGATATCCCTTAGCCGCCAGTTGCACCTTCAGTTTCCTAAATTTGCCGTCGTAATTATGGTTTGCCGGCGTGTAGGACAGCATGTAATAGTTCGATCCTTGCTCCGCCGCAGATTGTATAGCTTCCTTAATGCCGTTGGTGTTGTAAAAAGCCTTCCCACCTGTGTCGGCAGCAATCTGGTCCATGGTGCTCTGCTCGCCGATTTGGTTCTCTAAAGATTCCTTGGTCGACTGCATGATTGGGTTCGTCTGGGCCGCGTTGGCGGCGGTGTTGGCAATTACACCGGTACTTCCGCCCAGACCCGCCGCCGCAGGGACCGGCGTAGCTGAACCGGGACCGCCCACACCCAGATTGAAGTGCGCGGTTGCGGCGAAAGCTCCTTCCGTAGTCAGGCCCCTTACATCCACAGGGTAAACCGACACATGGGCCTCAGCCAGCAGATTGGCCGTTTTCTTCATCAACGCCGTGTAGTTCCGGCTCTCTGAGAAGGCGTCGACCAGGTCATTATTGGGGAAGATTCCCAGCGGAAAAGACGCCGACAACCAGATAATGCTCTTTCGTCCCGGCACACCTCCGAGGTAACGAGCCAGTTGCGCAAAAGCATCCACCGTGAGATTAACCCGCATATCCAGTTCCTGGGCGCGTTGCTCGGCTGCGGCTTGCTGAAACACCTGCACCACAAACTGCATATTGGGGTCAACCGCAGCGATCTCTTTCTGCATCTCCAGCCCTTTTTGCAGTCCAGTGTCCCGTTCCATCAGCGAGTTGTAGTGGGTCGCACCCTTCTTGCCGTTGGCCGTCGCAACCAACAGCTTTTCGTCGGTCGTGAAGCCCTGAATCAATTGCAAATGGCCCCCTAAGGTGCACAGCGCAAACTGCGAACCCGGAGGTTTGTTTTTCAACACTGTGATCAGCTGTTCACGCGCAAAGGCCTGGTTCTCCGGTGGCGTATTCAACAAATCGAACAAGACCACAGTCACCGGAGCATCTTCGCGGGTAAGCTGGTTGTTGGTAAAAATATTTGGAGGAAGTTTATCCGCCGCTGGAGCAGGCTCAGACGGACCGGGGCCCGAAGAACCGGCGGCATCATAGCCGACGAATTCGTGAAAGTAATTGACTCGCTGCGGCTTACCATCCTCCTGTACCTGGAAGTCCTCGGGCGGAAGCCCTTTCACCGTGTGTCCCTTAGAATCCGTGACCACCACGTCCACTACCACAGTCTTGGACGCGACCTTGAAAGTCACTACCGAAGCGTCGGTAGAGTTGGGGCCCGCGGAATCCGGTTTCTGCGCTGCAGCTTGCTGCGGCGGCGAGGATGCATCCGGCGGGGCAACTCCGGGCGCCACTACTGGCGGCGGTTTCGGAGGATCTTCGCTTGCTCCTTGTTCGGCCACGTCAAAGACTTCATCGCTGTCGCTGCCTGAGGTTTCTGCGGAACTTCGGGACGCTGGCGTGGTCAGAGTCGGCGCGTCGGCCTGCAGCGCGACGTATTTGACGCGTTCTTCAGTGGACATCGGAGGCAGGTCGAACAATTCCAGAATTGACCCGTCTAAGGCAGCAAACTGATGTCCGGTGGGAGAAAGGGCGAAGTTCTGGCCTTTCAGAACCGCGGATGCGGACTTCGTCGTGAGCACCGGGGTTCCGGTGGCCGCATCTACAACCCGGAAGCTCTGCTGCACTTGCGGCCACTCCTGATCCTCAGCGAGCGCGGTTCCGTCCGGGGCTGCTCCCACCAGGGTGCTGATCGCCACCCGGCTGCCGTCTTCGCTGCGCTCGATGACCGGTTCGTACCGATGCTGGCTCCATTTCTCGCGCCACAGGAAATGCCCGGTGAGCGTGAAGATGCTCACGCTGTAATCGGAACCTTCGGCCGAGCAGCGTCCCACGAACATCGTATTGTTGGTCGGGAACAGAAGATCGGGAACGCAGCGCGACTTCACTCGCGTGACGTAGTTTCGGTCTCTGGATCCAGAACCAAATCGCACCAGCCATACACCGCTCGCCATACTATGCAGAGCATCGCCAAATCCCAGACTGGTGGCTTCCAGCGGCAGCACCTGAGAGATCCGGATCGTGCGCTGCACCGCCAGCGACGGAACATCTAGAAAGTCGATCCTGACTTTTGTCTTGGCTGGATTGCGCACCTTGCCTGAGTCGTCAACCGCCGTTTCCGTCATGATCTGCTTGCCGTCCGGGGTAACTCCAGTCCACAGCAATGGCTTGGGCGATTCCAAAAGCAGTTTCTCGTGGAGGTCAGAATCAAGCTCGTACAAACTGTTCAGTTTGCGCAGGAGAAAATGTCCTTCAGCCAGCGGCCAAAGATAGCGGTGCTCGTCATGCAAATACCAACTGGCCTCGCGGACGACTTTTCCGGTCCCCAGCTCAATCATCTGCGCCTGAATAATTCGGTCCTTGTGCGATGGCGGACACGCCGGGTCGCGCTGGAAAAGCTTCTTGGGATTGAAGGTGAGCAGCACATGGTCGTCATCCACGAAGTTGAGGGTGACATTCGCCGTCGTCATCAATCGGCCTTCAGCAGACAGACCCTGATACCCGACCTTCGACAGATCGATCTGTCGCGAAGGCTTGGCAGTGTCCGTCAGTTGGTCGGCTTGGGAACCGGCAAGCGCTATCACCGCCGACCCGCAAATCAACCAGAACAACAGCAGCACTCGATGCAGCCGACTGTAACTCTTGGCTCGATGACTCGAACGCATGCCGGTCGATCGGAAAGCGCAAGGCCTTTCTGGTAGTCGCTTCAGCGACCGATTGGAGTGGCTACATTCACGGGACGGCATTGGGGGCTCATACTCCATGCTCAACGGGCGTCAGAAGACTAACACACCGCGAGCTCCCCATTCTCTAACTGAAAGGTTTTAGATGAGAGAGAATTTACACTTTTTTACAATCTTGCACGCCATGAGGGTGAAGCAGGCCGCGTTTCCGAGAAGGCGAAGATTCCACAGTCTTTCCCGTTTTGCCCGACTTTGACGGGTGTAGAATCAAACCTGTAGCAAAGCTTCACGGGACCTTCTCCCGCCCGAGGCAGGCATGAATGTTCATATCAGCTACAAGATTCAACGAACTCCCGACATCGACAAAGAAATGCAACACGGGACCGCAAAGATCCAGAAGCGGTTGCAGGTGTTTCGCCCCGAACTCGTCCACCTGAAAGGTCTGGTGGAGCAGAACTCGGCCCGCGAGGGCGCCACCGTATCGTTGAATCTGCGCTTGCCTTCCGGCCAGATGGCGGCGCAGGAGTCGGCGCCGACGCCAACGGCAGCTCTCAAGGCGGTTTTCGATGATCTGCTGAGTCAGATTGGCCGCCACAAGGATCTGCTCCGTAGCTCACACCGCGGCAAGGGTAAGCGTGCCGCCAATGGCAAGGCTTTTGCGGTGCCCTTCGAGCAAACCTTCGCCGCCATTCCTCCACTGACTGCAACCGCCGACGATGTTCGCTCCTACGTGAATGTCAATTTTCGCCGCTTGAGCTTGTTCGCCCAGCGTCAGATATTTTTCCGCGAGAGTTCAACCCCCTTGCAGCCCGATTCCATCAGCAGCGAAGAAATTGTGGATGAGGTGGTGGCCCGAGCTTTGGACGATAGCGTCGAAAAACCAGATCGCATGGGCCTTGAACCCTGGCTCTACCGGCTGGCGATCCAGGCGATCGGTGACCTGGAGTCCCGGCTCGTGGAAGCAGAATCCGATGTTCACCTGCAAGGCGTGCGCCGCCGGCGCAATGAACTTGCCAGCGATGAGCCGCGTCTTCAGTTTCACCAGCCCGACGAAACCCTGACCACGGAGAGCAGCATTGCCGATGTGCGCACCTCGACGCCGGAGGAGATTGCTTACTCTGACGAAATGGTTACCCTCATCCAATTTGCGCTGCGTGCGGCCGCTCCGCAGGACCGCGAAGCCTTCGTTCTGCACGCGCTCGAGGGTTTCTCGACCGACGAAATCGGCGCCATCACCGACCGCCGGCCCGAACAAGTTCAGGAATCGATTCGCAATGCCAGAAACAAACTGCGCCAGGCTTTTCCTGGAATTAGTCCGTTTGAAAACAAACGTCTTCAACCAACCGGAACTGACTAACCACGACCCGGGGTGCACACATGATTTCTCGCGATGAATTGCGGCAACTGGCCCGGTTTGAATGCCAGGATCCGAATGAACTCGCAATCAGCTTTTATTACCAGCCCTCTACCCCTCAGGACAAATCGCATCGCGAGGAAACGATCCTGGCGAAAGACCTGGTCCGCAAGACGCTGCATGAGTTGCAGCTCAACGGTCTCAACCGCCAGGCGACTGAAGACTTGGAGAAGATTCTGCACCTTGCCGAAGGGCTTCACGGCAATCAGGCGCGCGCCAAAGCGGTTTTTGCCTGTGCCGGTCGCAAGCTGTGGCGCGAGTTCGACCTTCCACCGGCTCCGGGCGCAACCAAGCTGTTCGTGAATCGCCGTTTTCATCTGAAGCCGCTGGCGCCGGTATTTTCCGACCATCCCCGGCTTTGCCTGGTGTTAATTGACCGGCAAAGTGCGCGCTTCTTCGACGTGCAGTTCGATCGGATCAGCGAACAAAGCTCGATGGTGGACCCGGTGCCGCGCCACGGACGCAGCGACGGATATCTCGGCTACGACGCAGGTCACCTGCAACGTCACACGGACGATGAGGTTCGCCGCCACTATGTTCGCGCCGCGGAATTCCTCAAGAATTCCGATGAACGGAAGGGTTTTGAGGCGCTGGTCATCAGTTGCAACGACGTCAACTGGCCAGACTTGAAAGAGCAGCTCCACCCTTACGTTCAAAAGAAACTGCTGGGCCGTTTTTCCGCAGACTTCGGCACCCTCACCAACGAAGCCGCGGCGCAAGAGGCCCGCCGCATTCTGCGGGATTCTCTGCAAAAGCACCATCAGGCGCTGGTCAATGAGACTCTGAGCGAAGCCAAGAGCAACGGACGAGGTGTGACCGGACTGCGCCGAGTTTTGCGCGCAACCGAACAGGGCGAGGTAGAAACAATCATCATGACGCAGGAGTACTCCGCCCGGGCTGTCGAGTGCACGAACTGCGGGCATCTCGACTCGCACCTGGTCCCGTACTGTCCGGTGTGCGGTCGCGGCACGCGCAACCTCGAAGACGTTTGCGAAGCCCTGGTTCCGGTCGCCGTCAAGAACAACATCGGCCTGGTGCTTGTTCCCGCGGATGACAATCTCGATCGCGTGGGAAATATCGCCGCGTTGCTTCGTTTCCGCGCCGATCGCAACACGAACCGTCTGTTGGCGGCCTCGTAAGCCTTTTTCCGGCGCCTGCGCAGCCAATGACAATGATATAACTCTTGTTTCGCGCAGAATGTGGACTGCCGCGAGGACGCCATGACCATCTCACGCCGAGATTTTCTCGCCTCGACTCTGGCCGGATCTGCCTCCCTTGCCTGGACAAAGCGCGCTCTGGCCACGCCACCCGCTGGAGCGGATTCCAAACATGCCGCGAAGTTGCCTGTCATTATCTGCGCCGGCAATGGCTACAACTATCTCGACGAGGCCTACTCCCTGCTGGCAGGCGGGGCCGATACCCTCGACACAGTTCTGAAAGTAGTCACAGGCCCGGAAAATGATCCCAACGATGAGAGCGTGGGGCTGGGAGGTCATCCCAACGAAGAAGGTGTGGTCGAACTCGACGCATGTTGCATCCACGGACCGACGCGTACTGCGGGCTCCGTCGGCGGAATTCGGAACATCAAGAACGCCTCGCTGGTGGCTAATGCTGTTCGCCTGCATACCGGACACGTAATGCTCGTCGGTGAAGGCGCGGAACGTTTCGCCGTCGCGCAAGGATTTGCCGCGCGAGAATCTCCTCACCGACAAATCGCGCAAAGAATGGCTGCTCTGGAAGGAGACTCATTCTGATTGGTGGGGTCCAGGCATCGCCAGCCCCGACTGGCGTCGCCGTTTTCACGCGCCGGTCCACGCGGAAGAATGGGAGCTTCGCATCCGCCGCATGGAAGAGGTCGCTACTGAAATTGGAATTCCCCCTGAACTGCGTATGGAGGCTATCCGCAGCGTGATCTTCCCACCAACCGGCACTATCCACTGTTCCGCGTTAAATGAAAAAGGAGAAATGTCGGGCTGCACCACCACTGCGGGATTGGCCTGGAAGATTCCCGGCCGCGTCGGAGACTCTCCGATTATTGGCGCGGGTTGCTATACCGATCAGGAAGTAGGATCCGCTGGCGCCACTGGCAGCGGCGAAGAGAACATCAAAGTCGCCGGCGCGCACACTATTATCGAAAACATGCGCCACGGTATGTCGCCATTTGACGCCGGCATGGACGCACTCAACCGCCTCGTCCACGAATACCGCGGCGACAAAGAACGCCTCCAGTTCATCGACATGACGTATTACGTTCTCCGTAAGGACGGCGCCTACGCAGCGGTCTCGCTCTGGGAGGGTTACGAGACTGGCAAGCCTCATCTGGTCGCGGTGCACGATGGAACCAGGCGGCTGGAGAAGACCGTGAACCTGTTGGCTGGGCCTTCGCAGGATTGGCCACCGATCCTGAAACCCTGAGGTATCAGTCCCTGAAGCCGAACGGCGAGGACTCCGCCCAACTACGCAAACCTCACCTTAACGTCCGCATTCTTCGCCAGATGAATGCTCTCAATAAACCGCACCTTCCCCGTCATCAGCGTCAGCACAATCGACGACGTCCGCGTCCCCTCTCCGAAAAAGCGTACTCCTTTGAGCAGCGCGCCGTCGGTCACTCCGGTGGCCGCAAAAATCAGCTGATTACCCGGTGCCAGATCTTCCGCGCGATAAATCTTGTCCTTATCGCGAATCCCCATGCGCGCGATGCGCTCTTCGAGTTCCGGCTTGTCGATGACCAACCGCCCCAGCATGTATCCATTCAAACAACGAATTGCAGCGGCCGTGATCACGCCTTCCGGCGCGCCGCCTGAGCCCATGACTGCGTGAACGCCCGTTCCAATCACGGCCGCCGCAATTCCGGCAGAAAGGTCGCCATCACTGATCAGCCGGATGCGCGCCCCGGTGGCGCGAATGTCCGCAATCAGCTTCTCATGACGAGGGCGGTCAAGCACGACGACCACCAGATCCTGAACGCTGCGCTCCATTCGCTGGGCGATATTTTTCAAGTTGTCGGCAACCGGTGCGTCCAGATCGACGGCACCCTTGCACGACGGCCCAACGACAATTTTCTCCATGTAGCAATCCGGAGCGTTGAGCAGCCCGCCCGCCTCCGACGCCGCTAAGACGGTAATCGACCCCGGCGCCCCAGTCGCGCATAGATTGGTGCCTTCCAGTGGATCAACGGCAATATCCACTTCCGGGACATCCATTCCATCGCGAAACTCTGCGCCGACTTTCTCGCCGATGTAGAGCATGGGCGCCTGGTCGCGCTCGCCTTCTCCGATCACAATCGTTCCCCGCATTGGGATCGAGTCCATCGTCCCGCGCATGGATTCGACCGCGACTTTGTCCGACAGCTTCCCCTCGCCGCGTCCCATGGTGCGTGCCGACGCGACCGCCGCATTCTCCACCACGCGAATGAACTTGGGGGCAAGATCGCTTTCAATGTTCTCGCCAAAACTCCGAGCTTTGGTTTCTACTCTGGTATCGGTTGGCATAGCAGCCTCTCGCAGGCGACTGAGACTATAGCGCGATTCGATGCCGGAGTTAAAGGCGGGATGGCCGGGATGATAAAATTACTGCTGTCCACTCTAAGACGTGGGGCTGTAGCTCAGCTGGGAGAGCGCATCGTTCGCAACGATGAGGTCGTCGGTTCGATCCCGACCAGCTCCACCAAGAATTTTCAACCGATAGGTGTGTGCCGGCCTGGTTTCAAGGTCGATGCTCAGTTCAAGTCCGAGAGCACGGCAGTGGTAAAGCCGCCACCCTGACCGTCTAGACCCACAACCGTGCGAATCTGCCCCGCGCTGAACGAAAGCGGATTACTGTTGATCACCTGGAACGCCTGCCCAGGCTGGGTGAAGATTACTTGATAGCTCCCAGCGGCCAGTGATTGGTATCCCGATGCTGCCTGATAAGCGAGACTGGCAAACGTCGGGACTGCCCGGCGTGATCGCCATCCCTGACGGAACAATGTACACATCGGCTGTACCCAGTGTCGGCGAGGCGTTTATGACCCGAATCTTAATGTTGCCCGAGGTGGGAGCGGTGTTGTCGTCAGTCAGTACCACCGTGCCCGAACCCGTAGCCAGAACTGTGTTGTCGCTCTTAGAGGAGACACTGACCGTCTGATTGACCAGGACATTGTTCGTTCCTGTGTCTTCGATCTGGAGATTGGGCGCGCCGGAACTTACTGACGCGTAGCTGGAGGCGGCGCCGTACGTCACCCCGGTTGCCACGTCGTTGCTATTGATCAGCATGTCGAGGCTGGACTGGCCGAGAAAAGCGTTCATCAGTCGGACGCGTGCGCTGCTGGATCCGCAACCGGTGGTTGCAAGAAGTGTGGCTAGCGTAAACAGTCCGATAGCAAGAGGTGCGAGCTTCCAGAGTCGAGTCACAGTGTGCTCCCGTTTGGCAGAAATTGTTGTGTGCTGTACCGGGATGGATGCGAACGACTAGAAGTAATGTTGCTGAGGTTGCGTAAAGAGTGGTCAACGCGGCGTAAAAGGTTGTAAAGACTTTGTGGAGCGGATTGTTCGGAATGTTCTGCGCCGAAAAGGGCTGCTACTCTCCCATCTCTACTTCCACTTCGCGGTGCCAGTCGGCTTCCGAGTGCCCTTGAATTAAGCGCACGCAACGGTTCCAGCGCAGGATGGCATCGTCATTTCCCACCGGACGAATCTTCTCCGCCTCCGCATAGCAACGCATGGCTTCTTCCAGAAGCACCAGCAAGAGTATGCGGCGGACGGCGAGCCTGCAAGTTGCGCTTTGGCACGGCGCTCGTGCAGCAGTCCCGTGTAGTAGAGGCGTTCGTAGGGGTCACTGAGTTGCAGAAAAGTGTTCTCCGCGTCCGCGTAACGGTCCGAAGGCCCGCCGGTGAACTGGTCGGTGATTGCCAGGCCCAACAGGCGCAGCGCCAGTTGATGCCCCGGCGCGATGGCGAGCACATCGTGACAGATGGACTCCGCCTCCTCCGGTTGGTTGAGAAAACGGTAGGTTTCAACCTTGGAGAGGGCTTCGTCAACGCCCTCGAGAGAAATGGACTTCAGCTGGAATTCCACAGGCCCCTCCTTGGTTCTACTTCTCGGCGGCCTTGCCCGCTCCCGTTATTTTACGCACCAGCCGCAGCACCGGATCGTAAAAGTCATCCACCACGCGCTCTTTCAACGGAATAATCGCATTGTCGGTAATGTGAATTTCTTCCGGGCAAACCTCGGTGCAGCACTTGGTAATGTTGCACAACCCGATGCCAAGTTCGTCCTTGAGCAGCTTCGTGCGCGACACGCCGTCTAGTGGGTGCATCTCCAGCCCTGCGATGCGCACAAAGAAACGCGGGCCGCCGAACTGCTCATGCTTGTCGTGCTCACGCAGAACGTGGCAAACGTTCTGGCACAGGAAGCACTCGATGCACTTGCGGAATTCCTGCACCCGGTCCACGTCCGCCTGCGACATCTTCCATTCCACGCCTGGCCGCGGCTGGAACGCGGGGATCTTTTTGTTCACTTTGTAATTCCACGAGACGTCCGTCACCAGGTCTTTGATCACCGGGAACGACTTCATCGGCCGAATGACGATGGGTTCGTCCTGCGGCAGGGAATCCATGCGGGTCTTGCAGGTCAAGCGCGGACGGCCGTTTACCTCCGCCGAACACGATCCGCACTTGCCCGCCTTGCAATTCCAGCGTACCGCCAAATCGGGCGCGCGATACTTCTGTACATAGTGCAGCGCATCCAGCACGACCATGCCGGGTGCAATCGGCACGTGGTAGTCGGCGGTTTCGCCTCCATCACGGTCGCCCCGAAAAATTCTCAGCGTCGCATCGGCCATGGACTAGGTCCCTTTCTCGTCTTCAAGCAAAGATTGCAACTCCTCCGGCATTTCCGAAGTTGGTACCTGTCGCAGATCCATCGTTTCGCCTCGCCGCGAGATCACATTGTTCTGTTTTCCCCACGCCGCATCGAGCTTCGGATAATCAATCCGGCTGTGCGCCCCACGACTTTCACGGCGGGCCAGCGCGCTGCGGGTCACCGCCTCAGTGACCGTTAGCATGGATTTCAAGTCCCGGCACAAATGCCATCCGGGATTGAACATCCGTGATCCGCTGATGGAAAGCTGGTTTGCCCGTTCTTTCAGCTTGCCGATTTCATCCAGCGCCTCGGTTAGGTCTTTCTCCGTGCGGAAAATTCCGGCCAGGTCTTGCATGGCTTCTTGCAACTCTTCATGCAGAAGGTAAGGACTCTCACCGTCTTTGCGTTCGAACGGCGCCAGCATTTCGCGCTCAGCTTCCTCAATTTGCGCATTGTCGATGGTGGGAGCGCCGGTCTTCTTCGCCTGTTCCACGGCGGCCAGTCCGGCGCGGCGGCCGAATACGACCAGATCAGAAAGCGAATTTCCGCCCAGGCGATTTGCACCGTGCAATCCCGCAGCAGCTTCTCCGGCTGCGAACAATCCCGGGATGGAAGCTTCCCCGCCCTCTGCGCCGACTCGAATTCCGCCCATCATGTAATGGCAGGTGGGGCCGACCTCCATCGGCTGCTTGGTGATGTCCACATCCGCCAGTTCCTTGAACTGGTGATACATGCTGGGCAGCTTTTTCTTCACATATTCCGCCGGCTTGTGCGAAATATCGAGAAACGCCCCGCCATGTTCGCTCCCGCGACCTTCTTTCACTTCGGTATAGATGGCGCGTGCGACCTGATCGCGGGTCGAGAGTTCCATGCGCTGCGGATCGTATCGCTCCATGAAGCGCTCGCCTGACTTGTTGCGCAGAATGCCGCCTTCGCCGCGGACCGCTTCGGTGACCAGCAGTCCCTGTACTCCCGGCGGCCACACCATTCCAGTGGGATGGAACTGTACAAATTCCATATCCAGCAAATCGGCCCCGGCATCGTACGCAAGCGCCAAGCCGTCGCCGGTAGATTCCCATGAGTTCGAGGTAATCGGCCATGCTTTGCCAATGCCTCCGGTGGCGATGACAACCGACTTCGCCTTGAACACGACGAAGCGTCCGTTCTCTCGCCAGTAGCCGAACGCGCCCGCGACCCGGTTCCCATCTTTCAGCAAGCCGGGTGATGGCGCACTCCATGTAAACGTCAAAGCCCATCTGCACGCCGCGATCTTGCAGCGTGCGGATCATTTCGAGGCCAGTGCGATCGCCCACGTGGCAGAGGCGCTTGTAAGTATGTCCACCAAACGCGCGCTGCAGAATGCGGCCGTCTTCGGTGCGGTCAAAGAGCGCGCCCCACTTGCTCCAGTTCGTGCACGCGGTCCGCCGATTCCTGTGCGTGGATCTGGGCCATGCGCCAGTTATTAACGAACTTTCCGCCGCGCATGGTGTCGCGGAAGTGGGTGCGCCAGCCGTCGGCTGCATCCACGTTCGCCATGGCAGCCGCGATGCCGCCTTCGGCCATCACGGTGTGCGCTTTTCCCAGAAGCGACTTGCAGACCACGCCAACCGTGGCGCCTTGCGACAAGCGCCTCAATGGCCGCGCGCAATCCCGCGCCGCCGGCGCCGATTATCAAAACGTCGTGTTCGTGGGTTTCGAATTTCTCGCTCACAAGATCCTTAGGTCCCGAATTGCACCGGAAGAAATCAGGCGCACGTAAAAATCAGTTAATCCAACCGAAAACAGGCTCGCCCACGCAAACAGCATGTGGCGCTCATTCAGAAAGCTCAAACTGCGCCATGTGGAATGCCGTTCGCGTCCAAAACTGGCGCAGGAAAAGCAATCGAGTTTTCCTCCCGCCAGGTGACGCAGCGAATGGCAGGAGCACAAATAGAGCGTGAGCAAGGTCACATTCACCAGCAGGATCAGCGACCCCACGCCAACTCCGAACCCGTTGTCGAAGAAGAAGCCGCGGATGGCGTCGTGCCACAGAAACGCAATGAAAATGATCGCGATGTAAAGAAAATAGCGGTGCAGGTTTTGCAGAATGAAAGGAAACTTGGTCTCGCCGGAATACTTGCGGCCTGGCTTCTCCGCTATCGCGCAGCCCGGCGGATCAAGAAAGAAAGCCCGGTAGTATGCCTTGCGATAGTAGTAGCACGTCGCCCGGAAGCCGAGTGGGCCGCCCAGTATTAGTAACGCCGGGGAAAGTTTCCACCAATGGTGGTGAGCGTCGATGAGCGGTGAGTAAAAGGGAGAAAGATAGGGTCCCCATTGAAAATACGCGCCTTCGAAAGCCCGCCAGGTTGCGTACACAGAAAATGTTCCGAGCACTGCAATCACCGGCAAGATTTCGGCCCACGCACTGCTCCCCGCGTTATTGCTTTGAACCTGTGAAGCAGACGCCACAGTTCCTCCCACCGGTTAGATTTCGGTAGAAATCACAAAAGCGAGATTATAGTCTGCCGCGAGGAGGAAATGAGTTGAAAGATTGATTCTGCATACAGGGTCCCGGCAATCACCGTAGGGCAATTGTCTCCTGTGCCGTCGGTGACATATATTGTTCGTTCCTGTCAGAGGCCTGTATAGGCTGATCAAGACGAGTTCTTCCCGGGAGGTTTTTAAATGTCTGCGCTCACCCGCCGTGACCTGTTGCGCTCCGGAGTCGTAGTTTCCGCTTCCTCATTGGCCGCAGGCTCTCTTGTCTCCCGAGCCAACGCCCTTCTGGCCGCGTATCCCGGCCCGGCATCGGCAGAAGCCATCTCCGCGATCGCTCCGCGCGAGCACCTGCTCCTTGATTTCGGATGGAAATTTCAGTTCGGCCACGGCAGTGATCCCGCACGCGACCTCGGTCTGGGCAGCGGACAGGGCGATTTTGCGAAGACGGGCGAGTTCAAATTCTCTACCGATAAGTTTGATGACTCGAAATGGCGCGATTTGAATCTGCCACATGACTGGGCAGTCGAGTTGCCATTTGTTCGCGACGAGAGCCTGCAAGGCCACGGATACAAGCCGCTGGGGCGGCGTTATCCCGAAACCAGCGTCGGATGGTATCGCCGCAGCTTCGATATTCCGGCCAGCGACAGCGGCCGCCGGATAGCGCTTGAGTTCGACGGTGCTTTCCGCGACGCCCTGCTTTTCGTCAACGGATATTTCATTGGCCGCAACAACAACGGCTACGCGCCCTTCCGCTTCGATGTCTCTGACTTCCTCAACTACGGAGGCAAGAACTTCGTCGTCGTCCGCATGGACGCCAGTTTCGGCGATGGCTGGTTCTACGAAGGTGCAGGCATTTACCGCCACGTATGGCTGAGTAAGACTGACTCATTGCACCTTGGCCACTTGGGAAGTTACGTTCGCACCGATGTAAAGGGAACTGCGACTGCGTTGAATTTGGGCACGGTCGTGCAGAACGAGGGTGCGTCATCAGAAATCTGCCGCGTGCGCTGGCAAATTCTCGATGCCGTAGGGAAGATCGTTGCCACCGCAGACTCCGCGCCCCAACCCATCGCTGCTGATTCTTCCGCATCATTCAGCGGCAGCGCGAAGTTGCTCAACCCTGCGCTTTGGTCGCCGGAAACTCCGAACCTCTACTCTGCCATCGTTAGCGTAGAGTCTGCCGGCAGGTCGCGCGATGCCGAGCGCGTCAGCTTCGGCGTCCGCGTCGCTACTGTGGGACGCGGACAAGGGCTTCTTTCTGAACGGCAAACGCGTAGAGTTGAAAGGAACTTGCAATCATCACGACCATGCCGGAGTCGGCGCGGCCTTGCCGGACCGTTTGCAGTGGTATCGTCTCGCCGTGCTCAAAGACATGGGTGGCAACGCC
This sequence comes from uncultured Acidobacteriota bacterium, assembly GCA_963839975.1. Classification (GTDB taxonomy): domain Bacteria; phylum Acidobacteriota; class Terriglobia; order Terriglobales; family Acidobacteriaceae; genus Gp1-AA145. The sequence goes on from CAWIXA010000001.1 coordinate 258,773, forward strand.
GTCCGCACTTCGCACAACATGCCCACGCCGGAATGGGTGGAAGCCTGCGACCACATGGGCATGATGATGATGTGCGAGACCCGCTTGATGAGTTCGACTCCCGAGGGTCTGGCGCAGCTCGAGCTGATGATCAAACGCTATCGCAACTCGCCGTCGATCATCATCTGGTCGATGGGCAACGAGGAATTCGTCATGATGCCCCAGCCGCAGGGCGTGCGCGTGATCGACAAGATGATCGAGCGATCGCACGAGCTTGACCCCACACGCCTGTGCACGGCCGCGGTCCCCCAGGCATTCGACACGCGCTTTCCAGAGCAATTGGATGTCATGGGCTTCAACTACAACCTTAAAGTAATTGACGCATGGCACAAGGCGCATCCGAAAACGCCGAGCGTGGGATCGGAAACCGCGAGCACGATTTCAACTCGTGGCATCTACCAAACCGACAAGCCGCGCAACTGGCTCAGCGCTTACGATCTAAACCACACCGCGTGGTCCGAACTGGCCGAAGAGTGGTGGAAGTTCTACGCCGCCCGGGAGTGGCTGGCCGGTGGCTTTGCCTGGACCGGCTTCGACTATCGCGGCGAGCCTACGCCCTATGGCTGGCCGTCGATCAACTCGCAGTTCGGAATCGTCGATATGTGTGGCTTCCCCAAAGACAACTTTTATTATTACAAAGCCTGGTGGGGCAAAGAGCCCGTGCTGCATCTGTTTCCGCACTGGAATTGGGAGCAGCGCGAAGGCGAGGTCATCTCCGTCTGGGTGCATTCAAATCTCGACGAAGTCGAACTATTTCTGAATGGCGCGAGTCAGGGCAGCCAGAAAGTTCAGCCCCTTACCCACTTGGAATGGAAGGTGAAGTACGAACCCGGCATGATCGAAGCGCGTGGCAGCAAAGATGGAAAGCTCGCGCTCACCGAGAAGCGCGAGACCACGGGCAAGGTCGAAACGATCGTCCTGAGCGCTGACCGCACTGAGATCGACGCCAACGGAGAGGACATCGCGGTCGTCCGCGTGGAAGGGCGCGACAAGGAAGGTCGGCTGGTTCCCACCGCCGATAACGGGATCAGCTTCAAAGTGACCGGCGAAGGCGCGCTGATCGGTATGGGCAACGGCGATCCCAACTGCCAGGAGACGGACAAGCCGTCGGCCGAACACAACCTGCGCAGCCTGTTCAACGGCCTGGCGCAGGTCATCGTGCAGGCCAACAAGAATCCCGGGACGATTGTGCTGGAGGCATACACGGAGCCGTGGCCCGGGCCGAAGCTGCCATCGGTGACTCTCACTATCACAACCAAGAAAGTGGAACTGCGGCCAGCGCTGTGAGTTTTTAATCGATATGTATAGCGGTCATCTTCCGGTTCCCCACAAAGCATTCGTGCACGAAGCCCGGTGTGAACCGGATCGCCACATCTTCCGGAACGTTGTGTTCCGTGAATTCTTCAAATTTGAACTTGATCGTCCCCCGAGGCTCTCCCGGCGGGTTGACCGTTCCGATCAAGTATCCATACACGTCAGTTTTGGCCGCCTTGGCGTCCCCTGCCGCCGGGGGCAGCCGATAACGCTCAGCGCCAGCCGTTCCAACGATCCAGCCCGGCAGCACGCCGCCGTTGGCTTTCCAATACGCCGTATTGAAAATTCCGTCCATAAAATAATGTGAGTGGCTGGAAAGCACGTACACGGTTTTGTGCGCGTCGTTCTGCATCTTCAATAGCAGGGCATAGATTCGCCGGCCGGTCTCGATGCCGCTGGGATACTCATTCATGCTGTGGTTGGTGGAAATGCTCTCCGGCAGCGCTTCGTGCATTCCCACCACCAGAGTCCGAATCGAGTCGTCTTTGCGGTCGCGCTCCAACAAGCCTTCTGCCCACCTCATCTGTGCCGCGTCGAATTGATCTTTCGTCGCGTTGTCCAGATAGATGAAGTCGATTCCGTCACGCACCCAGTGAAAATAGGTCCTTGGCTCGGTGGCTTTCGGATCGTCTTTCAGTCGCTGCTCTTTCAGTTCCGCCCGATCAAGGTAGTAGTGAAACTCCTTCACAAATGCTTCTCTTGTTTTCGGCTTCGTGGTCTCATGGTTGCCGATACCCAGGAAGAAAGGCACATCGCCCCAGGGATCGATCTGGTTCTTGATGAAATCTGGCCACGCGTTGTTCTCGTAGTCCGCCAGGTCGGTGGGCTTACCCTCAACTGCCCGCTCTTGAATGAAATCCTGGTCGGGAGCGGAAATCCTGCGCAGATCTCCCAGATGCCAGTAGAAAGCCACTTTGTGCTTCATCGCATCGGTGGCAATGGCTGGCATGATCACGTCGCCGCAGTTGCGGGAGTCTCCGGAAACCGCAAACGTCCAGCTCTCGGCGGAATCCTTAGAGTCTGCCGCGTAAACCAAACTGGAAACAATTAGAACGAGGGCGATAAAAAACAACGATTTCGTGTGCATACGCTTTCCGGGCATCCATGTAATAGATATTTCGCAGAAGCCTAGTGTAACCTTTTCTACGAGTGCGAATCTCCACAGTATGCGGAAGCCTTCTCATTGCGGAATTTCCCGGCGGATTGCAGTCGCGGCCGTGGCTGGATTGTTGATCACTCTCGCGAGCAATCGTACTGCGGGCGAGTCACCTGCTCCAAAGCCGGTTCTGGTTGAACTGTTTACCTCCGAAGGTTGCTCCAGTTGTCCTCCCGCCGACGCCTTGCTTCGCACCCTCGACAGCACCCAACCCGTCGCAGGTGTTCAGTCTGATCGTCCTCGGCGAGCATGTGGATTACTGGGATGATCTGGGATGGAAAGACACCTACTCTTCGCACGCCTTCACCCTTCGGCAACAGGCTTACGCCGACCGCCTGCATCTGGCCAGTCCGTACACGCCGCAGATGGTCGCAGATGGAGAATTTGAGTTTCTGGGAAGCGACCGGCAGCGGGCGAATCAGGCCTTTGGAAAAGCGAGCACTCGACCCAAGGTCGCAGTCCGAATCTCGTCGGTTAAAATCGAAAATGGGAGTGTGCGTGCACACATCGAAGCCGATCCGCTGCCGGCGCCAGCCGAAGTTTTTGTCGCCCTCACCCTCGACCATGCGCAGTCCCAGGTTCTTCGTGGCGAAAACGGAGGCCATCGCCTGGAACATGTCGCGGTTGCGCGCAGCCTGATCAGCGTTGGAAGAACAAAAAAGGGCAGAGGCTTTCTCCCAGGATGTAACTCTCAAGGCAGATGCGCCCGCGTGCCCATGCAGGCTGGTCGCATTTGTGCAGGAACCGAGTCAGGGAAGAGTTCTCGGCGCAGCCATGGCCGCTCTGGCGAAGTAGGGCGCCAGTTCGCTCTCCGCGCAAAAAGACCTTCTTAAGGCTGCCGAGCTAAACCGCCGCCACTTCCGGCTCGAGCGAGGTCTGAACCTCATCACCTTCATACACCGGCCGTACGTGTCGCTTGGCCACCAGCATGTAGATCGAGGGCACCACAAACAGCGTGAATACCGTCCCGATGATCATTCCGCTGACCAGCATGATTCCGATGCTGTTCCGCGCTCCCGCGCCGGGTCCAGTCGCGAAAACCAGCGGCAAGTGTCCGAAGACGGTAGCTGCGGTAGTCATTAAAATGGGGCGCAATCGCGTGCCCGCCGCCTCGATGACCGCGTGCAGCTTGTCTCTTCCTTCTTCTTGCAGGTGGTTGGCAAATTGAACAATAAGGATTCCATTCTTCGATATCAGACCGACGAGCGTAATCAATCCGACTTGGCTATAGATGTTGAGGGTGGTAAATCCCAGGAACGAGAACATCAACGCCCCGGAAATCGCCAGCGGCACCGATCCCGCCAGAATGATGAATGGATCGCGGAAGCTTTCAAACTGCGCCGCCAGGACCAGATAAATCAAAACCGCCGAGAGCCCAAATGTCCCCAGGAACTTACTGCCCTCTACCCTCAACTGCCGCGATTCGCCCGCGTAGTCCACGGTGAAGCCTTGCGGTAGGGTTTCCTTGGCAGTGTCCTCTAGGAAGGTCAGCGCCTTGTCGAGCGGAACGTTGGGCGGAATTACTCCCTGAATACGCACCGCGTTGAGCTGCTGAAACTTATTCAGCGACCTCGGCTCGGTCGTAGTCTTCAGGGTCGCGAAGGTTGAGAGCGGCACCAACTGGTCGTTCGATCCCTTGACGTAAATCTGTGCCAACTGATCCGCAGTCAGTCGTTCCACGCGCTTCACCTGCGGAATCACCTTGTAGCTGCGGCCCTGAATGCTGAACCGGTTCACGTAATTTCCACCCAACAACGTAGAGAGGTCTTGTCCCGCTTGGCTTAAATCCACGCCCTGCGAGCGCAGCTTGTCGCGATCAAAAACCACTTCCGTCTGCGGCTGATCGAACTTCAGGTCCACATCCGCAAAAATAAACAGCCCACTGGCCATTGCTTTTTGCACGATCTGGCCCGCCAGTGCAGCCAATTGCTGCGGCTCAGCCGAGGACGCAATTACAAAATCCACTGGAAAGCTTCCCGCACCCGGCAGTGGCGGCGGCGTGAATGGTATCACCCGCACCCCCGCAATCTTTGACAATGGCCCCGTGGATTCCACTAGAAGCTGATTCGTCGTCTTCTTGCGCTGACTCCACGGTTTGGTCACCATCCCGCCGAACCCGCCACCCGGAGTCGTAATCTGGAAAATGCTGTCGCTCTCGGGGAAGGAATGATAAACGTCGTACACCTGCTTCGCGAATAAGTTGGTCTGATCAATTGTCGCGTTCGCCGACGACTGGATCACGCCCGCGATGAATCCCTGATCTTCCGCCGGGGCCAGTTCCCGCTGCGAGAACATGTAAAACGGAACAATCAGCAGCAGAACTATCGCCCACAGAGTCAGCACCACCGGCCGGTAGCGAAGCGTGCCCGAGAGCGTCCGCACGTAGAAATTGCGCACCTTCTCGAAGTTCCGATTGATAATCCCTGCAAAGCCGCGGTCAGTGTCGCCCTCGCGCAAGAGCTTCGATCCCATCATCGGTGACAAGGTCAGCGCAACCACCCCGGAAACAATGACTGCGCCTGCCAGGGTGAATGCGAACTCGCGGAAAAGTGCGCCGGTCAATCCGCCCTGGATCGCCACCGGCGTGTACACCGCCGCCAGCGTGATGGTCATGGCAATGATCGGCCCCACCAGTTCGCGGGCAGCGTCCATGGCGGCATGGAACGGAGTCTTCCCCATGTGGAGATGCCGCTCCACGTTCTCCACCATCACGATCGCATCATCCACCACCAAGCCGACCGAAAGTACGATTGCCAGCAAGGTCAGCAGGTTAATGGTGAAGCCCGCCACCAGCATGATGAACACCGCTCCGATCAGCGAAATCGGAATGGCTACTACCGGAATCAGCACCGAACGGAACGAACCCAGGAAGAGGAAGATGACAATGATGACGATCAGCAGCGTCTCAGTCAGGGTGTGCAGCACTTCATTGATGGCGTCCTGAATGTACGCGGTCGAATCGTACGGCACTCCGAGCTTCATGCCGGTCGGAAGTTGGGCCTGAATCCCCGGCAACTCCTTGCGCACATTCTTGATGACTTCGAGCGAGTTCGCGGTGGGCAGCACCCAGATGCCCATGAAGGTCGCGGTTTCTCCGTTGAAGCGTACGTCGGAGTCATAGTTCTCGGCGCCCAGTTGAACGTCCGCAATTTCACCCAGCCGCACCACTACGCCGTTCTGCTGCTTGACCACCATCTGCTTAAAGTCGTCGGCAGTGCGCAAATCCGTGTTGGCCACCAGGTTCACGGAGACCATTGTGCCCTTGGTGCTTCCCAGCGCAGAAAGGTAGTTGTTCTTCGCCAGCGCGTCGCGCACGTCAGAAGGGGCCACCCCGCGCGCGGCCATCTGGTCCGGCTTAAGCCAGATGCGCATGGCGAAGGTACGGTCTCCGAGGATGTCGGCCCGTTGTACGCCGCTGACCGCGCTCAGTTTGGGTTGCACGACCCGGTTTAGATAGTCAGTAATCTGATTTGCATCAAGATCAGCCGACGAAAAGCCGATGTACATCGCGGCAAACTGCGTATCGGCAGTTTGCAGGTCGATGACCGGCGCCTCTGCCTCCGGAGGCAGGTCGTTGCGCACCTGCGCCACCTTGGCCTGCACTTGCGTCAGCGCCGCGTTGGTGTCGTAGTTCAGCTTCAGGTGCACGCTGATGGTGCTGATCCCCTGTGCGCTGGTTGACTCCATGTAGTCAATGCCGTCGGCACTGGCGATCACCCGCTCCAGAGGGGTGGTGATGAATCCACGCACCAGATCAGCGTTCGCGCCCACGTACACCGTCGTAACGCTGACCACCGAAATGTCGCTGCGCGGATACTGGCGCACACTCAACGAACGAATCGCCTGCAATCCCGCGATCAGGATCACCAGGTTGACCACAATCGCGAGTACCGGCCTTTTGACGAATAAATCCGTTAACTTCATTCTTATGTGTCCTGAGGATTCGGCTTCGGATTGTTAGACGGTTGTACCGAGTTGTTGACTTGGACCGCGGCGCCGTTGCGCAGTTTGAATACTCCTGAGGTCACAACCTCATCCCCGGGATTGACGCCGGAGACAACTGCCACCTGGTCGCCTCGCGAGCCCTCCACCTTCACGAATTGCTGGCGAACTCCGCGATAGGTTTTGCCTTTGGCGTTGGGATCGGCTAAGGTCGGTGACCACGAAAACCGAATCTCCGTAGGGCGCGTAGTTGATCGCCGACGCCGGCAGCGTGATAACGTCACGGCTCGCGCCCAACACGACTTGTACCTGGACAAACATTCCCGGGCGCAGCTTGCCCTGAGGATTTGCCAGCGTCGCCTGCACTTGGATATTTCGCGTCTGTTCATTAATGACGGAGTCAACCGCGGTTACCCGGCCTGGAAATGTGGCGCCGGGCAGGTCGTCACTGGTGACTCGCAGTGTCCGCCCTCCCCGTACTTGCTGAGCGCTTTGCTGCGGCACTCCGAAATTCACGTAAATCGGGTCCAATTTTTGCAGGGGAACGATGGCTTGGCCCGCGGCCAGGTATTGCCCGAGGTTGGCTTGGCGAAGGCCAAGAATTCCAGAGAACGGCGCTCGAACGGTCTTCCGCTCAATCGTTGCCTCAACCTCCCCTACCTGCGCTTCGGCGGATTTCTGCTGTGCGATGGTGTTGTCGTACTCAGTGCGGGCCATGACACCCTGCTTTACGAGTTCCTGAGTGCGGTTGAAATTGATGCGTGCCAGGTCGCGTTGGGCTTCGGCAGCGGCTAGCTGGGCCTTCTCCTGCCGGGTGTCAAGCTCGACCAATACTTCTCCTGCTTTGACCGTCTGGCCAGACTCAAAATCAATCTTCGCGACTGTGCCCGGCAAGTCCGCGCTTACCGTGACCCCCTGGATGGCCTGCGCAGTGCCAATGATATTCAGTGTGGACGGCCAATTTTCGCGCCGGGCGACGATCGTCGTAACCGCGTCGGCGGGCGGCGCGAAACTCGCCCCCTGTGCGATTGCCGCAGAAAATTGCCGGTACTTCACAAATCCCAGCCCTCCGACCAGGGCCACCACCGCCGCTAACATCACGAGCATTCGCTTCAACATGGTTTCCTCTTAAAATCCTCAGCCGCCGAACAATGCCACCGTCGCTTGACTGGTGGAATCCCAACCCCATCCCAAGATTTAAACGATTGGATGACGATGCACCCGCACAGGCTCCAAAAAATCGGCCACAAAAGGATACGGTTCGGTCCCCAGAGCGGGAATACCGGATTAGTGTCCAGATTACAGGAAGGGAGGGGGTGCCTCCAACATCGGCTGTGGAAGCGGCCCTGCAACCCCCGCCGACCGTCAGTCTGCTAAATTGTTCACCATGAAGCCTTCCCGCAGCTTTGCCAGCGACAACAATGCCGGCGTCCACCCCGAGGTTTTGAAAGCACTGTCCGCCGTCAACCAAGGCCATGTGGTCGGATACGGCGATGACTCCTATACCGATTCCGCCGTCCGCCTCTTCAAGCGCTATTTCGGCACCGACATCGAAGTATTTTTCGTCTTTAACGGGACGGCGGCGAATTGCCTGGGCCTGAAAGCCTTGACCAGTTCCTACCACGCGGTCATTTGCGCCGAGGCCGCTCACATCTATGTAGATGAATGCGGAGCTCCGGAAAAGTTTACCGGCTGCAAGCTTATCCCGATTCCCAGCTCAGGATGGAAAACTAACAGTAGAAGCGGTCCGCGCTGCGTATCACGGCATTGGAGTTGAGCATCACGTGCAGCCGCGAGTAATTGCCATCACTCAAAGCACCGAAGTCGGCACCGTATATAAAGAAGATGAGGTCCGCCGGTTGGCGAGATTTGCCCACGAGCGCGCAATGTATCTCCACATGGACGGCGCCCGCATCGCCAACGCCGCCGCGTCCCTCGGTCTCACCCTGCGCCAGGCCACTCGAGATCTGGGCGTGGACGTGCTCTCTTTCGGCGCGACGAAGAATGGTGGCATGGGAGCCGAGGCCGTTGTTTTCTTTGACCCAAAGCTCGCCGCCGACTTCAAGTTCTACCGCAAGCAGGGAATGCAACTGGCATCGAAGATGCGCTATCTCTCCGCTCAATTCGAAGCTCTGCTCAAAGACGGCCTCTGGCTCCGCAACGCACAACACTCCAACCGCATGGCGCAGTTGCTAAAGCGCGGGTTGCGCAAAATCCCGCAAGTGAAGGTCGCATATAAGGTCGAAGCTAACGGAGTCTTCGTAAAAGTCCCCCGCAAAGCCATACCCAAGCTGCAAAAGCGCTACTTCTTCTATATGTGGGATGAAGCGCAGTCCATGGTTCGCTGGATGTGCTCGTGGGATACAACGGAAGCGGATGTGAAGCAGTTCGTGGATTTCCTGCGAAGGAGTCTCTAACCCAGACTGTACGATTAGGGAAAGCAATGGTGCGCCCGGAGAGATTCGAACTCCCGACCTACAGCTCCGGAGGCTGCCGCTCTATCCAGCTGAGCTACGGGCGCGTAGCTCTAGTTTACATCGGAACCGGCGTTCGCCCGAGAGCGATCAATCCAGGAGCTCCTAGCCGAAAGGCAGCGTCTAACGGGCAATCACTCAGAGCCAAGAGCCAAGAGCTCAGAGCCAAGAGCCGCTTACCTCCGCCCGCGATCTCGTCCGCCGCCCCCACCACCGCCACCGGGCCGCTCGGCCTTGGGACGCGCTTCGTTCACATTAATTGTACGTCCGCCAACTTGTGTCCCGTTCAGCCCTGCGATTGCCTTCTCGCCCTCTTCGGCGTTTGTCATTTCCACAAAAGCGAAACCGCGTGACCTCCCCGTCTCGCGGTCTGTCAGAATGCTGACACGGTCCACCTGCCCATACGTTTCAAAAAGCTGGCGCAATTCGTCTTCTACGGTACTGAAGCTGAGGTTCCCAACGAAAATATTCTTCACGCTGCCCCTCTTTCCGCGAACCGGGGCGAAGACCCAAGCGAACAGAACGCTGTTTTACCAGGGTTCGCTAACGCGCGGAGAGTATAGCAAATTCTGAGGCGAGGGCAAGAGAAACACTCCTACCTCTGCGGGAGGTTTTTGCCGGTTCAATTCGGTTCGATTATTTGCCCTTGACACTGACCACGATTCGGGCGTAAAAACTGTTTGTAATCAAGTGCTTGTGCGATTGTGTCCAGCAATGTTCAGCCTTAAGATTCTTCCCCGGCGAAAGGTCCCCAAGGTGAAGTATGTCCCCAAGGAAATTCAGGAGTCAGATATTGCGCGCGTTCGCATGCGGTAAGGGCACATCCCAGGTTTATTTATCCGCGGTGTTTTTTCTCACCTGCCAGTTGGCTTTCTCGCAAAGCATGAGTGAGAACCGGCCTGCCGAGCCTGACCGAAATGCCCAGCTCGAACAAACCCAAGCGTCAGAGGTTCCGGTAGAGATCAAGGGCTCGGTCAAAGTGACCGTTCAGGCTGACAGGAAAACTGGGTTTCTTGCGCCAAGAGCCTTGGGAATGGCCTCGTCCGTTGGCGACAACCACCTGGCAGATCAATTGATGCCACAGATTCTACAATCATCTGGGGTGACCACCTTGCGTTACCCCGGTGGCAGGAATTCAGACACCTTTCACTGGTCCACGTACAACCGCAGACGAGGCATCCGTCCGTCAGGTGCCAACAATGATTTCGGGCATTTTGTGGCCCTGATGGACCAGTTCGGAACCGGACTATTCACCGTGAACTACGGATCCAACCTGGATGGTTCTGGTGGTGGAACACCGCAAGAAGCGGCCGCTTGGGTGGCGTACGCCATGGGGGATCCATCCAGTCAAGTGGTCATCGGCAAGGATGCGTCGGGGCACGACTGGCAGGCCGTCAGCTACTGGGCGCAGTTGCGCGCCGCGCAGCCGCTACCCACCGATGACGGGTTGAACTTTCTGCGCATTGGACATCCCGCCCCGGTTCTCATTAAGTATTGGGAAGTTGGGAATGAGATTTACCAGAATGGCTATTACGGCGGCCAGGGCAACGAGAAAGACCTGCACGCTGCATATCCCGTGGACGCCAAAGACAGCGAGAAAGGGCGGAGAAAGAATCCGAGCTTGTCTCCGGACGCCTACGGCAAAGCCCTTCAGGAATACTCAAAAGCCATGAAAGCGGTGGATCCGAGAATCAAAGTCGGAGCTGGTTTGGACATCCCACTGTCGGGCGATTGGAGCACCTCGGAATGGGTCCAGGATCCGATCACTGGCAAGTATGCCCAAGCGGGTTTTTCTGTGGAGGCTGCGGGCCGGGGCGCGTCGCACAAGGATTTCGATTCCGGCATTGATTGGGATAAAGGTGTTCTCGCGGCCGGTTGCAAGGATACCGACTTTGTCTCCTTGCATTGGTACACCGGCGATACCACTGAGGCTTCGCACTGGCAGGGTTTGGACAACGCCAAGACGCTGTTGGAGCCCCAGCAGGGTTTCCCAAAAGTCCTATCCGCGCTGCTGGACATGTTCAAGAAGTACTGCGGCCAGAATATGCCGCAAGTGCTGGTGACCGAGTTGGGCCTTAAATCCTACATCAAAATTCCAGACCCCATTGTTCCGGCGCTTTTTGCGGCGGACGCCTATACGACTCTGGCTGAGGATGGCATCGCGAACATCGACTGGAGCGACATGCGCAATGGCGGCTTTCTTGACGACAGTGACAAACCCGGCCCGATATATTTTGCGCTGCAACTGATTCGCCAGGCGGCCGCTCCCAACGACAATCTTGTCGCCGCGACCACCAGCAACCCCTTGCTTTCGGTACATGCTTTCTCCCGCGCCGACGGAAAAGTCGCAATCATGCTCATCAACAAGGATGGCAAAAATAATGCAACTGTAAAGATCACGGTAAGCGGCGCGAATCTGGCAGCATCCGGTACGCGATTCGACTACGGCAAGAACAATGCAGCGACGCAGTATATGGTCCCTGGAGTTGCGGCCACCGGCTTAGGCAATAGTTTTACCGTGACTGTGCCTTCGTTCACGATTACCGATCTAGTAATTCCAAAGGCGCAGTAACTCAGGGCTCCGGTTTGAACGCAATCAGCGATTGACCGCCGGCGTCTAGCACTGTCCACCTTCCAGTAGCCGTCGGCGTGATAACCGAGTTCGAGCAGTCGGTTTTTGGGATCATGCCGTTTGCCGCAGCTCGGGCAAATCAGATAGCGGCTCCAGTTCGTGCCGCCGCGGTCGTATTCTTCAGAGACGGCGAATGTAGTTCCGCAACTGCATGGAACCAGAAACATCCGCAAGTGTGGTTTCGACGGAGGATCATCTGTGCCCTGGTTATGCCGCGTCTTCCGATTCTTTGCCAACTGCCCGTCCCATTCTAGTATTTCGGCGATTTGTACACGACCCGTCCGCCGACCATCGTCAGCAAGACTTCGGTTTCGCCTATCTTTAGGGGACTAACCTTGAACACGTCCTCAGATACCACGACCAGGTCCGCCAGCTTACCCGTTTCGAGCGAGCCTTCGGTCTTCTCGCGACGTCCGGCATACGCCGCGTTCAAAGTGTAGCCTTTGATCGCCTCCGCCAAGGTGATGCGCTGCGCGGGTATCCATCCACCCTTGGGTTCGCCTTCGGTTGTCTGGCGAGTGACTGCATTCTGCAGGCCAGGCCACGGACTTAGAGTGACAATCGGCCAGTCGCTGCCAAACGCCAGAACTCCGCCCGCGCCTTGAATGCTGTGCCACGCCCACGCTCGTTGCGCGCGCTCAGGCCCAACGCTCGGCACCCAGGCCTTGAAAGCATCTTCGTCGGGATAAGCATGAAGCGGCTGCATGCTGGCAATCACGCCCAGCTTTCCGAAGCGCGGAATGTCCGCTGCCGCGACGTCTTCGATGTGCTCAATTCGGTGCCGCGCGTCCTTGGTCCTATTCTTTTTCGCCGCTTCTTGGTAAGCATCCAGCGCTACGCGAATCGCTCGATCGCCGATTGCGTGGGTGAACACCTGGATACCATTCTTATCGAGCTGAGCGACGAAAGCCCTGTATTTCTCCTCGTCCCAAAGCAAATCGCCGGAGAGCGAAGGATCATTCGTGTAAGGCGCGAGCATTGCCGCCGTGTGGGTCTCGATTACGCCGTCGAGAAAAAACTTGGCCGCTCCCGCCGCGATCCAGTCATCGTGATAGCGGTCGCGGGCCTGCATGATTTCCTTAAGTTGCCGATCACTCATCTCCGGCGGATCGAGACGGTAAGCTAGATAGAAACGCACCGTCAGTTCGCCACTGCGGCGTAGTTCATCCAGCACGTCAACGCTTTGCAGATCGTCCTGATGAGCGTAAACGCTGCCCGGAACGTGGACGCGCACCACCCCAACCCGGTTCGCATGCTTCATCCCGGCGCGAAGTGCCTGCAGTTTGGCTTCGCGGCTCGATTCTGGAACGGCACGACGGACCACAGCATCCGCAGCATCTTCTTTTATCGCGCCCGTCGGTTCGCCGGTTGCCGGATCGCGGACAATCTCGCCTCCCGGCGGATTCGGTGTCTCTCGGGTGATGTGGGCCGCCTCCAGCGCTTTGCTGTTGGCCCACCAGGTGTGCCCGTCGTAGCTTTCCAGATACACCGGACGGTCCGGGACGATTGCATCCAGGTACTTCTTGTCGGGGAGTCCCGAGGGCCCGAACACCGGATACATCCACCCGCGCCCCAGCACCCATGCATCTTTCGGGTGCGCGTTCGCGTATGCCTTCATCCGGCTTGTGATTTCGCTGATAGTGGTTGCATTGTCGAGATTGACTTGCTGCAAGGTGAACGAACCGTCCAGAAAATGCGCGTGACAATCGGTAAAGCCGGGAAGAACCAGTCGCCCTTTAGCGTCAATGACGGCCGTGGAAGCGCCGCGATAAGCGCCGATCTGGCGATCGGTTCCAACCGCGAGAATCTTGCCGTCGCGAATGGCCAGAGCCTGCGCCCACGGTTGATGAGCGTTTACGGTGTAGATGCGGGCGTGCAGCACGACGGTGTCAGCGCTGTGGCGAAGGTTTTGAGCGAAAGAGCAGCAGGAGAGCAAGAATAAAACGGCAACGCCGACGATCTTTCGCATAAATTTTAGATGTCTGTTAAAACGTCGGTGGCGTGTTTACCCACAAGACCCAGGTCTCAGTCCGCCCTGGATTTGCCCAATTATGCGGCACCGCGCTTTCGAAATAAAAACTGTCGCCCGATTTCAAAAGATATTTCTCGCCGCGCAGAAAAATCTGCAGTGCGCCTTTGAGCACAAACAGGAATTCCTCACCCACGTGGGTGTAAGATTCGCCACTGCCCGCCCCAGCAGCGATGCGAAACAGGTGCGGCTCCATCACCGTATTTCCCCAGGCCAGCAACTCCATCCGCACCCCGGGGCCTGCCTCCAGAACTTTACGCGCATCGGGTTTGACCAGGTGCTTGTTCGGCTCAGCCGTGTCGTAGAAATCAAGAATGTTGGTCTTGTAATAGCGCGCCAGCTTGCGCAGGGTGCCCACGGACGCGCTCATCTGGGAGCGTTCGAGAGCGCTAAGAAATCCAACTGAAATGCTCGCCGCCTTCGCAACCGTGGCGAGAGAAGCACCATGCTTTCGGCGCAGCGTCCGCAAACGCGAGCCCACGGCACGGGCGGTTCCGTCGCGCGGAGCGTGTGTAAGGCCCTCGTGCTTCAGTGTCTGCACAATTGCGGGCGCGTTCATGCCGCGTACCTTGCGTAGAAAGCTGGCCCGCTTCAGCAAGCGGACATCCTCGCGCGTGTAAAGGCGGTACCGGCTTGCAGTTCGCCGCGGCTGGGCCAAGCCCAGGCTCTCCCACATGCGGATCACGGTCGGAGAAAGGCCGACCAGGCGTGCCACATCGCCGATTTTCAGATAATCGTTGTTGCTTTGCTTCACGAAAATGGACCGTTCCAACGCGCTGCGGATGCGGAAGTTTTCGCTTGACAGCGCCGTTCGCCGCCAACTAACCTTGCTGGATTATAGCAAGGTTTCAAGGTCCCGCAACCGCTGTCAAATTCTTCAAGCCAGAAACTTGGAGGTATCGCATGTTCGCTCCCCCTGCATTCCGCCGCGCAGTTGTGTGTTGCAGCCTCATTGCCTTTCTTTTCCTGTTTTTCTCAATTGCTTCCGGCCAGAGTACCGGTGGCCGCCTGATTGGCCGGGTCGCAGACCCCAGCGGTGCTGTGATCAGTGGCGTCAAAGTCACTTTGGTCAATGAAGCGACCGCGGTCAGCCGCGAGGCGGTGAGCAACGAGAGCGGCGATTACAGCTTTCTTGAAGTCGCTCCCGGGAACTACCGCGCGGAATACGCGCTGCAGGGCTTTAAGAAAGACATCCGCCACGATGTCACTCTTCTAGTGAACCAGGTTCTCACTCTGAACGTCGTCATGCAGCCCGGTGGCGCACAAGAAACCGTTGAAGTCACGTCGGAAGCGCCGCTGGTAGATACCACTAGTACACAGCTGGGTGCAGTGGTGGACGACCGTACGGTGAGCCAGTTGCCTCTGAACTCGCGCGATACTTACCAATTTCTGCAATTGCAACCCGGAGTCACGTCCACGGTGGGATCGGGCAACTCCATCGTTTACGGCAGTGATAAAGCCGGCTCGGTATCCGTCAATGGTGGACGAGGACGCGCCAACAACTTCAGCGTGAACGGTGGCGACGCGAACGATCAGTTCGTAAACCTGCCAACGGTGCAGCCCTCGCCGGACAGCATTCAAGAGTTCCGTGTCCTGACCAATACTTTTGACGCAGAATACGGGCGCAACTCCGGTTCGGTGGTGAACGTGATCACGAAATCGGGAAGCAACGCGGTCCACGGCAATCTTTACGAGTTCTTCCGCAACACCAAGCTCAATGCAAATCCTTATTGCTTGGCCGCTGTAGATGGCGTTGCCTGTGACAAGCCACAGTCCAATCAGAACCAGTTCGGGGGGACACTGGGTGGACCGATAGTCAAAGACCGGACATTCTTTTTTACTTCCTATGAAGGACGACGCGTTCGCCAGGGGATCACATCGCCGCTCGTATTTGTCCCCACGGCGGCGGAGCGTCCCAGCGCAACCCAGCCCTCCGCGGATTTTTCCTCAGAGACGCCTTTCCCCGGCACGTTGAACACTGCTTTTCCCCTCAATCAGCGGCCCAACTGCACGACAGCAATGGGATCAGCACCCAACATCCCGGACGGCCAACCATATTCGGCCCTTTTCCCGGGTAACATCATTCCGCTGGGCTGTCTGGACCCTACCGCAGTTGACCTGCTCCAGTTTGTCCCCACCCCAGCCAACAACGGCGACAAACTTGTGACTACGCCGGTACAGCCCGAGCGTGGAGACCAATTCACCGTTCGGATTGACCACCGCCTCAATGACAGGCAAAACCTCAGCCTTTATTACTATTTCGATGACCACCATCTAGTCTCGCCGTTCGCACAGTTCCAGGCGTCCGGCGCGAATGTGCCAGGTTTCGGCTCTATCACCAACGAGCGATTTCAACAGTGGAACATCAGCCATACCTGGACCATCAGTAATACGACGGTGAACGAGTTCCGCTTCAACTACAATCGTGAAGCACAGAGAACCTTCCAGCGTCCCGTCTCCACCTCGACGGTACAAAACTCCTGCCCAACGCCTCCTGCTTTTCTGCAGCAGGCATTTCCGGGTCTGGGCACCAGCGTTCCCTTCTGCTTCTCGGATGGGACTTCGGCGAATGCCCTGGGCATTCATCCCAATTTAGGTCCTCAATTCGAAGGGCTCCCGTTCATTCAGGTAAGCGGCGGATTTACCATTGGCAACAACGGAGAGGGTCAAATTCCTCAGGTAGGCAATGCGTTCCAGTGGTCCGACAATGTCAGCAAGGTCGTTGGAAACCACTCGCTTAAGTTCGGTGGCGATGTCCGCCGCCAGCGCTTCGACCAGACACTCTATTTCGACGTCAACGGCGAATTCTTTATTGACGAAACCTCAGCCAATACCACTGGTGGGGATACGGCATTTTCCGACTACTTGCTCGGATTGCCCGGTTCGTACGGCCAAGGTTCAGCCCAGGTGGAAAACGTCCGCAGCACCGGGCTGTACCTGTTCGGACAGGACAGCTGGAAGATCAGACCGAATCTGACGCTCAACTACGGCCTGCGCTGGGAGCTCAATACGCCCATGGCCGACATAAGCCAGCACGTACAGACTTTCCGGCCAGGCCAAAAGAGTACTGTCTATCCATGTATGGACACAGCCAACACCGATTGTTCTTCAATGACTCCGGTCGGCTTGGTTGTGCCGGGAGATGCGGGTGTACCCAATGGCTTGACCCAGACCTACTACAAAGCGTTTGCTCCTCGAATCGGAATCGCCTGGAGTCCGGGAACCTCAGGCAAGACCAGCATCCGCACCGGTTGGGGATTGTTCTATAACCCGATTGAGCAGCTTGTCCTGGAACAATTCAGCGCTGAGCCGCCCTTCGGTGGAAGCACATTCCCCTTCAATACCGGGTTCAACACTCCTTTTCAGGATCAGGGCGGACCATCCGTCGCGACTTACCCCAATCCATTCGGTCTGAGCTCGCTTTCGGGTGTCAACGGTATCCTGAATCCGCCGCGCGGGCAGGCGGTGGACTGGGGCATGTTCCGGCCAATCCTGCTGTTCGGGCAATTTCAGCCGCACGTGCGCAGCCAGTACTCGGCACAGTACAACCTGACCATTCAGCGCCAGCTCACCAAGGATATGAAGATGGAAGTTGGCTATGTCGGATCACAGGGGCACCGCCTCCTGGCGACACGCGACATCAACTATGGCAATCCTCAAACTTGTCTCGACATTAACGACATACTCGGGGCGGGAACCTGCGGTCCGTACTTTGCCGACAGTGCGTTTACCATTCCCGCCGGATCGGTTACGGGCCCGCATGGTTTGCATCTCCCATACGGACCTAACGGGCCAACTGTCATTCCAGCGAACACCACGCTCGCAAACGACATTACGCTTGTGGGCCTTCGCCGCTATTCGTCGCCGCAATGTGATCCCATGACAGGCACTGGCTGTCCGGCAGACGGCATTCCCGTCTTCAGCAGCATCTTCACCCAGGACACCACTTCCAACTCAGCCTATAACTCGCTGCAGGCATCGCTCGATAAGCGCTTCGCTCACGGTCTGCAGTTCACGGCTGCTTACACTTTTAGCAAATCATTTGACGAGGCATCGAGCTTTGAGGGGATTGTCAATCCCATCGATCCGCGTGCCAGTCGTTCGCTGTCGGCGTTCGACGCCCGGCACCGGATGGTCCTTAGCTATTACTGGGAGCTGCCTCTCCGCAAATACAGTGGAGCAACTGGCAAGCTCCTGAATGGGTGGTCTGTCTCTGGCATCACTACGTTTCAAACGGGATTCCCCATCCAAATCACGTCGTTGGCCGATAACGAGCTGATGTATAGCTTCGATTTCGAATTGCCAGGCAAGCCTGCCCAGATTGCGCCTTTCCATACCCTGAAGCCGCAGTCGAATGGTAACTATTTCTTCGACCCCAATAGCTTCACGGAAAATGGCACAAGTGAAACCTTCGACCCGATTACGCTGCAGCCTACCAACTTGTGTTCGCAGACTCCCGTTTTCGGTTGCTTCGATCCAACCCTGCTCGGGACTCTCGGGACGGCGAAACGTACGATCTGCTGTGGCCCGCACATTAGCGAAACTGATTTTGCGATCCTGAAGACGATCCCCATATCCGAAGCCATGCACGTTGACTTCCGGGCTGAGTTCTTCAACATCTTCAACCACACACAGTTCTTCAACCCGGATGGAAATAGTTCAGATGGATCGCAGTTCGGCCAAGTCAGCCAAGTAAAAGATCCGCGGCTTGTACAATTTGCGTTGAAGTTTTTCTTCTAGCACGAACTCCCGGGTGGCTTCGGCTGCCTGGGCATAATCTAATGGCCCCGACGGAGTCGGGGCTTGAGAACCTTCGAGGACCTCGATGTACCCCGACCTGCAGAAAGAACTCGACACCTTCGTCCGCCGCACGCCTAAGTCCGCCGCGGCGCACAAGAAAAACCTCAAACGCATCCCGCTCGGCGTGGCCAGTAACTACCGGGCTTACGATCCACATCCTATCTTTGTGAAGGAAGGGTCTGGCTCGCACTTCCGCGACCTCGACGGCAATGATTACCTCGACCACAACCTCTGCTTCGGCGCGCTTATGGCCGGGCATTGTCACCCCGCGGTGATGAAAGCTGTCGGCGCCCGCCTGACTACTGGCACCATGTTTGGCATGCCGCATGACATGGAATGGGAGTTGGCGGAAGAGATCTGCAATCGCTTTCCGGTTGAGATGGTCCGTTTCGGCAACAGCGGGACTGAAGCCACCATGCACAGCATTCGCCTCGCCCGTGCCGCCACCGGCCGTGACAAGATCCTGAAATTCGAGGGCGCGTATCACGGCCTGCACGATGCCGCCTTAGTAAGCGTAAAACCGCACGCGCCCGACTACGGCGACATCAACGCGCCAACTTCCGTCACCGGCGGACTCGGCGTGCCCAAAGCCAGTCTGGCGAACGTGACTATTGCGACCTTCAATGACTTGGCTTCGGTCGAGCGCCGCTTCAAGGAGAATCCCGGACAAATTGCGGCGATCATTCTCGAGCCGATTCTCATGAACGTCGGCCTCTGCATGCCGCAACCCGGCTTCCTCGAAGGCTTGCGCGAAATCGCGACTCGAAACGGCGCGCTGCTGATCTTCGACGAAGTGAAAACCGGCGCGAAACTCGGCTGGGGAGGAGCATCGGAATATTTCGGCGTCGTCCCCGACATGATTTGCCTGGCAAAGTCCATCGGTGGCGGCTTGCCGCTGGCGGCGTTCCTCGCGCACAAGTCAGTGATGGATCTGATTTCAGAGCACAAAGTCTTCCACGGCGGAACCTACAACACCAACCCGGTTTCGATGGCTGCCGGCCTGGCAACATTCCGCGAAGTACTTACTCGCGAGAATTACACCCACGTTGACAAGCTCAGCAAGAAGCTGACCGACGGCTATCGCAAAATCGTTGCCAAGTCCGGCTTGCAGGCCTACATCATGACCGCCGGGGCAAATGGCGCGCTTATGCTCTATCCCAGCGAGATTCGTAATTACCGCGATTGGGAAGCGATTGACATTGACTTGTGGCGGCACTACTGGTTCGCCATGGTGAATCGCGGCGTAATGGCGCAACCCTACTGGTGGGACGAGCAGTGGACGATTTCGGTCCAGCACACCGTTGCCGACATCGACCAGCACCTGGCCGCATTCGAAGATGTAGCGCCCGCGTTGGCTAAGGCCCAGCAGGAGCGGGTTGGCGCAGTCGCCGTCGCGGTCCACTAGGATGAATTGTGTGGGTCGGGGCGCCCTCGCCTGTCCCCTTTGACTTTGCTATTCGATCAGCGTTGCTCTGGAACCATCTTGTCTGCCACGACACAAACCGAAGGTCAGCCCCATCTCAAACGCGTACTAGGTCGCTTCGACCTGGTACTGCTATTTGTAGTTGCGGTCTTCAACCTGAACGTCGTCCCCTCCATCGCCGCCAATGGCGGTGTAACAGTCTGGCTTTGGCTAATCGCCCTGGTGCTGTTCTTTTGGCCGCAGGGAATCGCCGTGATCGAACTGGCGCATCGTTATCCCGGCGAAGGGGGAGTCTATCTTTGGGCCAAGGAAGTCTTCGGTGACTTTCACGGATTTCTCTCCGGCTGGTGCTACTGGACCAACAACATGCTCTACGTGCCGACGGTAATGCTTTATTTCGTCGGTGTGTCGGTGTACATTCTCGGCCCCAGCCATCAAGCCCTTGCCGACAACAAGGCTTTCGCTCTCATCACTTCTACCGCCCTCCTCGCGTTGCTCACGTGGTTCAACATTGCGGGCCTCGGCATAGGTAAGTGGGTCAACAATCTCGGCGCAATCGGTACCGGCATCGCCGCCGCAGTCTTGATTGGACTTGGCGTGATCATGTGGTCACGATTTGGAACGACCCTTACGGCTGCGGACTTCCGCGTTCCTGCTGATCCCCGTTTTGTCCTGAATTCCTTTGGCGTCATCTGCTTTGGACTAGTTGGCTTGGAGCTCGCCTCAGTCATGGGCGATGAGATCAAGGACCCTGCGCGCACTCTCCCCGGCGCGGTCGCGTGGGGAGGCATTCTTTCCGGCGCCCTTTACGTTGGAGCGACCCTCACACTGCTGATCGCCGTTGGCAAGCAGGTCAGTGTCCTGCAAGGCATTGTGCAGGGCGTAAGCCACATGGCTTCGCAGGTGGGGGTGGCATGGATCGTGGTTCCGTTCGCGCTGATGCTGAGTCTTTCCATCGCCGGCATCGGGTCGGCGTGGATGGGGGGCTCGGCGCGCATTCCGTTCGTCGCCGGTCTTGACGCTTACATGCCTTCGTGGCTGGGAAGCCTGCACCCGCGGTACGCAACTCCGTACGCGGCGTTGATCGTGCAGGGCCTGGTTTCGCTGCTGCTGGTGGTGATCAATTTTGCGGCTGCGGGCGGGGTCCAGGCGGCGTTTCAGACCATGCTGTCCATCGCGGTGGTGCTGCAGCTTGTCCCGTTTCTCTACATGTTTGCGGCACTGCTTAAACTGGCGTGGAAACCCGCCGGAGAGGGCCGTTATAGCCGCGGGGTACTGGTCCTGGCAGGGAGCAGTGGGTTGATCACGACCGCGGTTGCGATTGTGGTCGCATTTTTTCCCGCCAGCCAAATCAGGTCGGTGCTGAAGTATGAGCTCAGCATGTTTGGTCTTACGCTTTTCTTTCTGGCGCTGGCGGCGTTCTTCTTTTTTGTTTATGGACGCAAAAAAGCGCAGCGCCAGATCGTCGATACAGCGGCGGGCGTTCCCGCCCGTCCCCCGAGCGTAGCTCGGGAAGTTTAATCGCAGGAGGCAAGCATGCCAGCCGGAGTCACAACTGATGTAAAAACCTACCAACTCTTCATCAACGGAGAGTGGGCTGAGAGCAGCTCGAAAAAAACATTTCCGGTGTATGACCCCGCCAGCGAGGAAGTGATCGCCCAAGCCCCGGATGCGAACGCCGAAGACGTAAACCGCGCCGTAGCCGCGGCCCGCGCCGCTTTCGACGAAGGCCCTTGGGCAACCACCACTGCGCAGGAACGTGGCCGCGTCCTCTTCCGGCTGGCCGACAAAATCCGCCAGAACACGGCCATGCTTGCAGAACTCGAATGCCGCAACACCGGCAAGCCCATCGTCGAAGCCGAGTACGACATCGGCGACGTTGCCACTTGCTTCGAGTACTACGGAGGCCTGGCAACAAAGATTCTCGGCTACGTAAATCCTGTTCCCGACAACGCAGTCAGCCTCACCATGAAAGAGCCCATTGGCGTCGCCGGGCAAATCATTCCGTGGAATTATCCGCTGCTGATGGCCGCGTGGAAACTCGCCCCAGCTCTGGCTGCCGGCTGCACCTGCGTTCTGAAGCCCGCCGAGCAAACGCCACTGACTGCGCTCGAAGTGGCAAACTGGTTTTCTGAAGTAGGCCTGCCGCCAGGAGTCGTGAACGTCATCACCGGCTTCGGCGAGACTTGCGGAGCGCCACTCGTGCAGCATCCGGACGTAGATAAGATCGCATTCACCGGGTCAGCTGCCGTCGGCAAAATTATTGTCAAGCAGGCGGCAGACACGGTGAAGCGCGTCACCCTCGAGCTCGGCGGCAAGTCCCCCAACATTTTCTTCGCCGACGCCGATTTCGAAGCCGCGATTGACGGGGCGCTGTTCGGAGTATTCATCAATCAGGGCGAGGTCTGCTCCGCTGGCAGTCGCATCCTAGTCCACAAACCCATCTACAAGAAGTTTGTCGAAGCTATGACCGAAAAGGCCCGTAAAGTAAAGCTGGGCGCGCCTCTTGACCGCGACACCAAAATGGGCCCGCTGGTCAGCAAAGACCAGTACGACCGCGTGCGTTCTTATCAGGAACTCGGCAAGAAGGAAGCCAAAGTCGCCATCGGCGGAGGTCGCGCCGAGAAATTCGCCAAAGGCTTCTATGTCGAACCAACCATCTTCTATGACGTTGACAACAGCGCCCGCATCGCGCAGGAAGAGATCTTCGGCCCGGTTGCGTCGGTCATTCCGTTCGAAGACGAAAAAGACGCCCTGAAGATTGCGAACGACTCGCCTTACGGTTTGGCGGCCGCCGTTTGGACGCGAGACATTTTTAAGGCCTTTCGCGTGGTGAAGTCATTGCGCGCCGGCATTGTCTGGGTCAATCACATGCAGCCGACTTATGTCGAAGCTCCCTGGGGAGGCTACAAACAGTCGGGATTCGGCCGCGAACTTGGCCCGTGGGGAATCGAAGAATATCTTGAGACCAAGCAGGTGCACATCAATCTGAACGAACAGCCCATCGGCTGGTACTGAGGTGGAAGAGCGGCCCTTTAGGGCCGCGTGAGCTTAAAACAAATTGTCGCGGCAGGTTTGCGCCGCCGCGGAAGCAGCCAGACCATGAGCACGATTCAATTACGGACGCCGGTTCCGGGACCAAAGTCCCGCGCTCTCGTCACTCGCCGCGAAGCCGCCGTCCCGCGCGGCATTTCGCAGGCCACGCCGGTGTTCGTCGCCCGCGCGCAAGACGCCTGGCTCGAAGACGTGGATGGCAATCGCTATCTCGACTTCGCCGGAGGTATCGGCTGCCTCAACGTCGGCCATCGCAATGACACGGTGACATCGGCGATCGAAACGCAACTCCAGAATTTCCTTCACACCTGCGCGCAAGTCACGCCGTACGAGCAATACGTGCGCTTGGCAGAGCGCATGAATCAAGTCACGCCGGGCAAATTTCCCAAGAAGACGTTCTTTCTAAACTCGGGTGCCGAGGCGGTCGAGAACGCCATCAAGATCGCTCGTGCGCACACCGGCCGCTCCGGCGTAATCGCCTTTGAAGACGCATTTCACGGCCGCACCATGATGGCCCTCGCTCTCACTAGCAAGACTCATCCCTACAAAGCGGGATTCGCTCCGTTTCCCGGCGACGTGTATCGCATTCCGTACGCGTATTGCTATCGCTGCTCGTATTCGCTGAAGTATCCGTCGTGCGATTTATTCTGTGCGCGCCATTTGGAAGACACCTTCCGCCGGGTCGTGGCCTCCGAAGATGTTGCTGCGGTGATTGCCGAACCGGTTCTGGGCGAAGGTGGCTTCGTTGCTCCTCCACCAGAATTCTTTCAGATCGTGATGGAGATTTGCCGCAAGCATGGCGTCCTGTTTATTGCCGACGAAGTGCAGAGCGGCTTTCGGTCGTACCGGAAAGATGTTCGCCTGCGAGCACTACGGAATCGAGCCGGATATTCTGGTAACCGCGAAATCTCTCGGCGGAGGCTTGCCGCTGGCCGCCGTGACCGGACGCTCCGAAATCATGGACGCGCCGGGTGTCGGAGGCTTGGGCGGGACGTTCGCCGGCAATCCGCTCTCCTGCGCTGCTGCCAACGCTGTGCTGGACGTTTTCGCGCAAGGCGATCTTCTGTCCCGCGCCGATTCCATCGGAGAGCGCTTCCAGAAACGTGCGCAGGAATGGAAGGCCCGTTTCGACCTCATCGGCGACGTCCGAGGACTCGGCGCCATGCGCGCCATCGAGCTGGTGAAATCCCGTGAGACTCGCGAACCCGCTCCGGATGAAACCAAGCGGATTTCGCAATTCTGTTACGAACACGGCCTAATTACGATCACCGCCGGCACCTACGGCAACGTGATCCGCCTGCTGGTTCCGCTGGTGATCACCGACGAGCAGATGGACGAAGGCCTGGATGTTCTGGAAAATGCGCTGGCTTCTGTTTGTGTAGCACAACCGATGGCCGGGGCAGTTACAAAGTGATTTCGCCCGACTCTTATCTGGAAGGCACCAAGTAATGACAGTTGCAGCTCCACCACTAACGAGAGTTCCAAACTTCATCCACGGACAATGGCAGGACTCCACCGCCAGCGAGTGGCAGGACGTCTCAAATCCAGCCACGGGCGAGCTGTTGGCTCGAGTACCCCTATCCGATGCCGCCGAAGTCACGCGAGCCATTGATGCCGCGGCTGCCGCGTATCCCGCCTGGCGCCGGACTCCCCCCGAAGACCGCATCCAACCGTTGTTCAAACTGAAAGTGCTGCTCGAAGATCATCAGGACGAACTGGCGCGCATCATCACCCAGGAGAACGGCAAGACGTTCGCCGAGGCCAAAGCCGAACTGCGTCGCGCCATCGAAAACGTAGAAGTCGCATGCGGCATTCCTATGATGATGCAGGGCTACAACCTCGAAGACGTGGCCCGGGGTATTGATGAGACGATGATTCGCCAACCGCTTGGCGTTGTTGCCGCGATCACACCATTTAATTTTCCGGGCATGATTCCGTTCTGGTTTCTGCCCTATGCGATTGCCTGCGGCAATACCCTGATCCTGAAGCCTTCGGAGCGTGTGCCGCTCACCATGCGCCGGGCTTTCGAACTGCTCGAGCAAACAGGATTGCCGAAAGGCGTCGTAAACCTGGTCAACGGCGGCAAAGCCGCAGTGGACACGCTCCTTGACCATCCCAAAGTCCGTGCCATCAGCTTTGTAGGCTCCACTCCAGTGGCGAAGTACATCTACGCTCGCGCCGGAGCCAACGGCAAGCGCGCGCAATGCCAGGGCGGAGCGAAGAACCATGTGATAGTCCTCCCCGACGCCGACATGAAGATGGCCACGCAAATCATCTGCGACAGTGCATTTGGCTGTGCTGGCCAACGGTGCTTGGCGGTTTCTGTTGCTGTCACCGTCGGCGAAGCGCAGAAAGCATTTCGCGACTCCATCACCGAAGCCGCGGCTTCGCTGCGCGTCGGCAACGGTCTCGACGAAGGTATCCAGATGGGCCCGGTCATCACCCGACAAAGTAAGGCGCGCGTGGAGTCACTCATCGGCGAGGGCGAAAAGCAGGGAGCCAAACTGTTGCTCGATGGCCGAGGTGCAAAGATTTCCGGCGGTGGAGAAGGGAACTTCGTGAAGCCCACAGTGCTTGACGCGCTGCCCGCCAATAGTAATCTCGCCGACACCGAAATCTTCGGCCCGGTGCTGAGCTTGGTCCACGCCGACAATCTCGACGACGCGCTCGCCTTTCTGGAGCGCAGCGCCTACGGGAATCAGGCATCGCTATTCACATCCAGCGGCGCTGCAGCCCGCCGTTTCCGTTACGAAGCGCCAGCAGGCAATATCGGCATCAACATCGGCGTGGCCGCGCCCATGGCCTATTTCCCGTTCAGCGGATGGAAAGACAGTTTCTTCGGCGTGCAACACGGCCAGGGCCGCGACGCCGTCGAGTTTTACACAGAAAAGAAAGTTGTGGTCGAACGGTGGGCCGCTGAACACTCAAGAAAATTCTGATTTACCTCTGTGATCTCTGTGTCCTCTGTGGTTAAAGCTTTTTGCTTGGGCCACCCAGGTCCCTGAGGATCGAAGAGAAATTGAGGTCACTCATGTCCGACACGATCCAAAAATACAAAGACTACGTCATGACCGGCTTCGTAAAGTCGGTCGCCCCCATCGTGATTGACCGCGCTGCCGGTTGCAGTGTGTGGGACGAAGCTGGCCGCGAGTACCTCGACTGCTTTTCAGGAATTTCGGTCGTCAACGCCGGCCACAACAATCCGCGCGTGATCGCCGCCGCCAAAGCGCAAATGGACAAGCTGATCCATTGCGCCTCATATCTCTATCACGTGCAGCCAGTTGCCGACCTCGCCGAGAAAATTGCGCAGATTGCCCCGCGCGGACTGACCAAGACTTTTTTCGGCAACGGCGGCGCCGAAGCCATTGAAGGCGCCATGAAGCTCGCCCGCCTCTACACCGGCAAGCACGAGTTCATCGCTCTGCACGGCAGCTTTCACGGACGTACCTGGGGAACGCTGAGTATCACCGGCAATCAGGGACGAAAGAAGCGCGGCGGCCCCTACGCACCCGGCGTATCGTTTGCTCCGTCGCCCTATGCCTATCGCTCGCTCTGGCCCAATGATCCCGAACAGTGCGCCCGCCATTGCGCCAAGTGCCTCGACGACGTGATCCGATTCGAAACCTCTGGCGACGTGGCCGCGTTCATTGCCGAGCCAGTGCTCGGCGAGGGTGGCATCGTTGTTCCTCCCAAGAACTATTTCCGCGAGATCAAGAAAGTCCTCGACCAGCACGGAATTCTTTTCATCGCCGACGAAGTGCAAACCGGATTCGGCCGCACCGGAAAGATGTTCGCCATCGAGCACTACGGCGTCGAACCCGACATCCTCGTCACCGCCAAAGGTATCGCCGACGGCTTCCCGCTTAGCGCCTTCACCACGCGTCCGGAAATCGCCGCTACCTACAAGCCTGGCGATCATCTTTCCACATTTGGTGGGAACCCAGTTTCCTGCGCAGCCGCACTGGCCAACATTCAGTTCCTGCAGGATGAGGACTTGCCCGCGCGTGCCGCCGAGACCGGCGAATACGCGATGAACAAGCTACGGGAAATCCAGAAGCAGAGCCCGCTGATCGGAGAAGTCCGAGGCCTGGGCTTGATGATCGGCGTTGAACTTGTACGGGACGAGAAACTCACGCCCGCGAATACCGAAGCAGAAGCCGTGCGCGACGCGTTGCTGCGAGAGGGTGTGTTGGTAGGAGTAGGCGGCGTGTACGGAAACGTGGTCCGTTTCCAGCCGCCTCTCATCATCACCCGGGAACAGATCGACCGCGCCATCGACGCGTTTTCCGCAGCGCTGTCGTCGGTCGCGCAGCCCGCAACTGTCTAGATGCTGTCGCCTTCGTCGCGCTCGCCCGTGTCCCGCGCCGGACTAAGTGAGTGCCCGTCCTGCGCGTGGTGCACGTGGATGGGGCCATTGACGTTATTCAGCCTGACCTCCGCACCTCCGCCGCCTAACTCTCCACGCATGTCGTGGCCAACAAAACGGTGGTTGTTGGTGTGCAGACCGAAGTCGTTATCAATTCCTCCGTGCACGGTGGTGGCTTCAATATTGGCCTTGGCGTCGGAGGGCATGGTCAAATCCACGGTGCCGTTGATCGACGAAAGCTCCACCGCAGCCGCCGGTAGATGGTCGAAAGTCGCCTCCAGCGGCCCATTGATCGTGGCCAACCTGACTTGCCCGGCCAGTCCGCGAGCCGTCAGCTTGCCGTTGATGCAAGATGCGCGAACCTCTCCCGTCACGCCGGTTACGTCCAGCCCTCCGTTGATCAGCTTGATTTCATCCAGCCGAGCCGTGCGAGGGACTGTCAAAGTGTATTCGACCTCGGTTGAGCGGTAGTGGTTGCCATGCCATCCCTCACCCTGTTCGCGATAGTGCGTGTCAATCGAAATAGAATCTGCTCGTGCCTCAACCCGAATCTCTGCGTCCTTCAGGTGCTCTTGGCTCTCGGCGCGCTTCACCGCGTCCACTTTCACCTCGTTTTGGTCCCATGTGGTGATATGGACCGCGCCATTGATGTTCCCCAGTTCGATCCGGCCATTCGCGGTCAGCGGGTAGGTGTGGTGAAATTCTTCGGTGACGGCCGCATCGTTGTCCGAACCGTGGGCCAGCCCCACATTCAGCAGGGCTGCCAGAGAGACGCCGAGGACAACGACAATGCCAATCCAGGTGGCAGAACGACGATTCCGTATCCATAGTTCCTCCTTGCGAATATCGTTTGGACGGACGGGGGCAAGAAGGGTTAGCTGGCGCGGGTGCGAAATAGCGGACGCCGCGCCTCCGCTTCCGAGATGACATACACAATCAAGATCCCCAGTTCCGGCTCAATCGGGTGCCGGTAGCGAGGGTGAGGAAATACGAAGTAATAGATTGTCGTATAAGACAAAATCAGCCACAAAAATAGCCACGCCGCGGGCTGGCGCCTGCGTAAAGCCCTTCCCAAACCCCAGAACGCGAGCACGGAAGTGCCTAGAAAAAAAGAATTATCAAGCACTCCGGAAAGGCCAGATGGCTTGGGCCGCCCTCCCCAATAGTAGATGAAGCGCTTGGCGCTGAGCGCAGCAAACCGCCCATAGTCGGCTCGGATAAACTCCAACGCCTCGCGCTTGCGCTCCGCAACGTAAGCGATTTCACCCAACTGCTGATAACGCCGCAACTCTGTGATGTTTTGCGACGGATGCAGGTACTGCATCCATGTCCCGTCGGCTCCAGGGCCATTGCCCAAACGAAGCTCAGCTCCAAAGTTCGAGCGGATAAAGATGAATTTCCCAAAAGTCTGATAGTTGCGAACCAGCCACGGCGTGATCGCAGCCGCGAAAAAAATAGTGGCCAGCGCGACTCCTAACAGCGACGATCGTCCTACTTTCCAGGATCGATACCACGCCCACAGCCCAGACGCGGGAAGAAATGCAATCAGAGAAGTGTTGGTCAGGGCAGCCACGCCCCAGAGCATCCCGAATGCGATCCAGGGCGCTACACGGGTCAGGTCTTCCATCTCTAGCGTCAGCCAGAAAATCAGCGTCAGCAGCAGCGCGGCCAGGCTGGTTTCCCACACCCAGCGCGTGCACCAGTACATGATCGGAGGCAGCAGCGCCCACATCCACGAAGTCCAGACCGCCACTCTTTCACTGATGCACTTGCGAGCGATAAGAAAAATAGGAATGCAAGTGAGCGCGGAAAAAACGCTATTGATGCTGAGAAGAATCAGCGCTGAAGCCTGGCTGTAAACCCCTGCCAGCTCGAAAACCCCTGCGATCAGGTACGGATAGAGCGGCGGTTCCCATGCTGTCGGCCCGGTATGCCCGTCAAAGGGGTCGGCAAAGCCCCGGCCGGTCGCAATGGCGCGCCCGATGCGCCCCATCTCAAAACCAAAGCTGAAATTGTTATCCAGAGTCTTGAATTTGTAGGTGTGGGCAATCAGGATGTAACCCAACCGAAGGGCAATGCCAATTGCGACCATCCAGAAGAAGGATGTACGCGCGCCCGCCCACCAGCGGCGGAAGCGGACTGCGTTCGATTGTCGCTCAACAGACGACGCTGCGGATTCAGCCATCTGCAGTCTAGCTTCTCACAAAGAGAACCGTCAGGGATGGATCAGCTGTTGCAATTCACGAAGATCGGATTGGCTTACATCGGATACTAAGCAAAACGTCATATCCCCCGCCTGCCACATTCCCCAGTTGTATCCATCGCGGGCCCCCCAGCCATAAGGAGACACCTCCCCCTGCCGGACTGGCCAGACAAACAGATTGATGGTGTGTTTGCGCCGCCCGTAAACCACGGCCGCAACACTGCGTCCATTTAATACATCCAGACGCCCGCCAAGCAGCGGGAAACCTTGCGCCGCAAAGTCGTTCACCGGAGGGATGAAGTCCAGTTTGCCATCAAACCACGGCTTGACCGTGTGCTGGTCGGTCGAAATCACATCAGTCAAATGTCCCGGTTGCAGCGAGCGCACATGGGCATCGATCAGTTCCGAAGCCGTTGCCGTCGCCACCACCCGCGGCTGCACGGGATACCGCGCCAGAACCGCGACCATCACCACCAGCGCCGCCGCAAACGCCGGCACTAACATCCATCGCAAAGACCACGTGCGTGC
Source organism: uncultured Acidobacteriota bacterium (assembly GCA_963839975.1). Classification (GTDB taxonomy): domain Bacteria; phylum Acidobacteriota; class Terriglobia; order Terriglobales; family Acidobacteriaceae; genus Gp1-AA145. Next base: position 288,733 of record CAWIXA010000001.1, read on the forward strand.
CGGCGCTTCAGGCCGTCCCAAGCCGAGTTGCTTCTCAATCTTCTGCCGAAGCTCAGTCGAACTCCGTTCATACAGGTCATTCTGCCGTAAACGATTCCCCAACGCCTGGATGTCTTGCAACGAAGCCCTGCACTCAACGCATTGTTCCAAATGCCGCTCAAACTCCGCCGCGCGCACCGCGTCGAGTTCTCCGTCGTGATAGCCGTGGAGCGTGGTTTGGGTCAGATCGCAGATCACGACGCCTCCTTAGCGACCGCGGCAGTCAGCATGCGCTGTAGTTTTTCCCGCGCTCTCGACAGCGTTGACATCACGGTACCCATGGGAATTCCTGTGATTTCCACAATCTCCTTATAGGAACACCCTTCCAATTCACGGAGCACAAGCACTTCACGCGACCGTGTTGGAAGCGATTCCAGCGCCCGCATCAGACCCTCGCGCTCGTTTGCCTGCGCAGCCAACGTCTCGGGATTCGCCGCAGGTCGCACATGCAATTCCTCGTCGAATTCGGTCATCAGCTCCATGGGCCGGTTCTTCTCTAGCCACGTGTAACAACTGTTTCTTACAATCTGCAGCAACCACGCCCGCGGATCGCCGCCGCGAAACTGGTCAAAGAAGCGGTAAGCGCGCAGCATGGCCTCCTGCGCCACATCTTCGGAGTCGGCACGGTTGCGCAAAAGCCAGCGCGCCAGGTTCACCGCTGCGTCCAGATGTGGCACCACCAACTGCTCAAACCGAGTTCTCTCCTGCTGCTCTAACACTCCTGGCCCTTCCTAATTAAGACTGTCGGCCTAGGCATTTTATTCCCAATTCTTCGACCATAAAAAAGAAAAAATTGGGAATAAATCCTCCCCATGCACAGTCTAGGCAGATGTAACACGCCTCAGCAGGCGGCGGGAGCTCAACCCAACTGGCCCTGCAGTAATGCTTCCGCCGCTTGGTCAAACTTGTTCCAGGAGAATCTACATGTCCAAAAACAACTCAGCCGAGGCGAATGATCGCAACCTCATTCAGCACGACCACCATCATGACGGTATCGACCGCCGGGGTTTCCTCAAATGCATGGCCTGGGCCGGCGCGGGCACCTTGTGCCTGGTCGAGGGCGGAGTATTGAAGTCCTACGCTCTAGGTCATCATGACAAGTTGGCCATGAAGGGCCAGCTCAGCTTTGTCCAGATCAGCGACAGTCACATGGGGTTCAACAAGCCCGCCAATCCCGACGTCATCAGCACCCTTAAGGCGGCCGTGGACAAGATCAATGCCCTGCCGCACCAGCCTGAGTTCATCCTGCACACCGGAGACGTCAGCCACCTGGCTAAGCCCGAAGAGTTCGACAACGTTGACCAGATCCTGAAGAGCGCAAGTGCCAAAGACATTTTCTTCGTCCCTGGCGAACACGACATGCTGAACGACGATGGCAAGAGTTTCCTTGATCGCTACGGCAGAGGAAGCCAGGGGCACGGCTGGTACAGCTTCGACAAGAACGGCGTTCACTTCATCGGCCTGGTCAATGTGCTGAACCTGAAAGCCGGCGGCCTGGGCACGCTAGGCCCGGAGCAGCTCGAATGGCTGAAGAACGACGTGAAGCACCTGAAGCACAGCACGCCCATCATCGTGTTCGCGCACATTCCCCTGTGGTCGGTCTATCCCGAGTGGGGATGGGGCACCGACGACAGCGCGCAGGCGCTTTCGTATCTGAAAAAGTTTGGATCAGTCACCGTGCTGAACGGACACATTCACCAGACCATGCAAAAAGTCGAAGGCAACGTGACCTTCCACACCGCCTGCTCAACTGCGTTTCCGCAACCCGCCCCTGGGAAGGCGGAAAGCCCCGGCCCGATGAAAGTTCCCGCCGAACAATTGCGGAGCGTCCTCGGAATCACCGACGTGAATTTTGTACAAGGCAAACACGCCCTGGCCATCGTGGACTCGTCGCTGGCCTAAGAGATCAGAGCCGGTGCGTGAAATCCGGGCGGGAACGAATCGGAGTTGTTCCCGCGAGGGCACGACTCTAGTCGTGCCGCCCAACTGCCGCCCCAGCCGCGAAGCGGCGAAAGAATGCAGCCCAGGGTGTAAGCCCTGGGTCTGTGAGTGGGAAACACCAAGCCTTGCAAGGGCGAAAGTAAGCCTAGTAAATCCATTTTTAAAAGGAAATGTATGACCAAAAGAAACTTATCTGTGGCGCTACTGACGGCGGCGGTTCTATCAATCACTGTCGCTTTGATATCAAACCCAACCAAAGCCCGCAGTGAAGACAAGCCCCAGGCTGCCGAAGTGCGGGTTGACAACTTCACCTTCGGCCCCCAGTCGCTCACCGTTCCGGTCAACACCACAGTGACCTGGATCAACCGCGACGACCTTCCCCACGTCATCGTCAGCAACGACGGCGTGTTCCGGTCAAAAGCTTTGGACACCGACGACAAATTCTCGTTCACTTTCACCAAGCCCGGCGTCTATCCGTATTTCTGTGGAATTCATCCCAAGATGGTTGGCAAGGTCGTGGTGCAGTAAGCGCGTGCTCGGAATCGCCCTCGAAATAGTTCGAGTCGTAGTTCGTAAACTCAGGGCCCATCTGGGAGGCTTTCTGCGGGGTGAGCGCCCTAAATTGCCACTCACCGGTGAAATGAGTATGTATATTTGACCACGAACCGGTGCTCGTAGAATTGCGCCGGATTCACGGCAGCCAGGCTGGCAAACCGTTGTCCCGCGGTATAGATCACGAACAGATCGCTGTCGGGCCGGTAATTCCATCGTAGGCGCACATTCGTGCTGGCCGCTTGGTTGTTTGCGGTATCCATCTGAACGATGGTTGAGAGAGACAGGAACCGCGAAAAAGCGTAATCGGTTTCGAAAGCGCCGACAACGACCGAGAAATCTCCGTTCGCGACCGGCAGCCGGAAGCGGTTCCACTCTTCACTGAAGCTGAAGGCCAGCCGCTCATTGCTGCGATAGGTGGCGCTGACGCGGGCGTCGTTCAACCGCCCGTTGTAATAGCTGCCAAAACGCTCCAAGAAACTTACGGTGATCTTGCGGTTTTGTGGGGAGCCGTACGAGAGCTGGTGCTGCGTCCAGTGATAAATCCCTACCGGTATGAACACGTTCTTGTAGATGTTGAAAGGAGTCGTCAGCCGCTGGGTGACAACATCGGCAATGTCATCGTCGGTATTCGAGGCGTTGTTAAAGATTGCCCGGAATGTTGTCTGCCAATGCTGGGTTTGGAGGGTGCCACGGGTGTCGGGCGCATGGAACATGAAACCTTCAAAATTCAACTCCCGTATTCCTGCTACCTGCGGCCGGGCTTTGAAATTGGCGTCCGCATAGTCGCAAACACAATCTGCCCGTTCGATGAACCCAACCTCTGGGTTGAAGTTTGGCCCAATTTTCCTATGGTCAGCGAAAAAGTCCAGCCAGTTTGAGTTGTAGGCAACGGTTCCACCCACGTCGGTTTGCCCCGATGTAACTCCCGGCGTCCGGGTTTGCGCGGCATATCCCGTCAGAACCAAATTCCTGAAGAACACGAGCCGAGCATCGGCTCCCCCGGTCTGATTAAAGCTATCCGTAACACTACCTGATCGCTTATCAATCCCCATTGCTCCGATATACGACCCGCCATTTCCCAGCGAGCGCTTGGCGCGCAACACGGCATAGTTGGCATTTGGGTTGGGGCCGGAGGATCGTGTCTCCACGTCCATCGCCCCCAACTCGAATCCACCCAGCGACCCGGTAACCCTTGCTCCTCCGTTCGATGCGGAACTTCCTGGCCCGTCACCGGGTCGATCCCTATCTGCCGGCTGAAGAACAGCTGATCGTTGGCTCCAGCAATCGGGAAACTGAAGACTCCGGCATTCTCCAGAAAAAATTGCCGCTTTTCCGGGAAGAACAGTTTGTAAGGCGTGAGGTTGAACTGCTGCACGTCTACGTCGCTGTCGGCAAAATCGGTGTTTGCAGTCAGATTCGCGACCAGGTTGGAGCGAATTCCCAGCTTGATGTCGAGACCGCCGGTATGCAGTGCACTCGTTCCAGGCGTCAGTCCGCTCGCGGAGGTGCTGGCAGGCAAATGACTAAAGCCCCCGATCGCGTAGGGTTTCACAATGAGGAGTCGTCCGCTGCCAATATCTGTAATCCCGTGGAGTTCACCCGCTTGGCTGACTTTGGCGATTCCAAATGTGCGACGCCACCCGCTCCACAGGTCTTCTTCGTTCTTGCCGCGGACGAACCGCTTGAAATTGATTCCCCACACCACATTGCTGGAGCGCATGAAGTTCAACGTCGAAAAGGGAATCTCCACCGTAGCCGTCCAGCCGTCTTTGGTGACTCGCGCCTCTGAAGTCCAAATCCCATCCCATCCCGGATCGCCATCCTGTGGATCATTCGTCTGCTCATCGGTAATCAGAGCATCTCTCTGGGTGCCCAGCGGATTGATCTGAAAAACGTAGGCATTCCTGCGGTCATGTCTAGCGTCAATCACAATTTCGAAGTAGTCATCCAGTTCCTGCGTGACGTCGCGCCGAAGTTGGGTGGCGACGATGCGATTGGCCGCCGAATTGTCACAGGAAATACCGAAGTAGATTTCATTCCGCGTGTAGAGAATTCTTACTTCCGTGCCTTCGGTCGCGGGTTGGCCTTCGTAGGGCTCACGTTGTCGAAAGTCTGTGACCGGGGCCGCCTGTTGCCAGAGAGGATCGTCGAGAGTCCCATCCATCCTGGGAGAATGCTCAACTCGCCTGGCCTCGGCACTGCGGACTTGCGGGATGGCGCCGGTGCGGGATCTGGCATTTTGCGCGCAGAGCGCTCCCGCAGTAAAAACACACACCAGCAATACCTGGGAAACTCTCTGCCAAATCACTTTCATCAGCGTAAGTAATTCTGGCGCCATGCCATCGACCTTAGCCGACCAACTATACTAGGCTGGCTCGCGAAGGTGGAACCGCCAAGCAGGGAGCGATCAATGCGAAATGCAATCTACCCCAGAATTTATCCTCTGGCATTGGCATGCCTGGTCCTGTTTATTAGTCTGATCTCCGCAACCATCTTGCGCTCTGCGCCGGCAGACGCGAATGGCTCGCCGCTGGAGAAAGTTGCCGACATCCCCATGCCCGGCCCTGCAGTGCGTTTCGACTATCAAAGCCTCGACCAATCCCACGGTCGGCTCTATCTCGCGCACATGAACGCAAACCAGCTTGTGGTATTCGACGTGCGTAAACGCGAAGTGATAGCGAACCTCGATGGTTTCCCCAGCGTTCACGGAGTTTGGGCAGTACCCGAGTTGGGGAGAGTTTACGCGTCCGCCACCGGCGACCACCAGGTCGCCGTCGTCGATATGAAGACCCTGAAAACGATTGCCCGCGTCGGGCCGGTCAAATACCCAGACGGCATCGCATACGCTCCGGGCCCCAAGCGGGTGTTCGTATCAGACGAACACGGCGACGCAGATGCAGTCATCGACACAACCACCAATTCCTTGATCGCCACCATACCGCTCGGAGGCGGAGCCGGCAATACAGCCTATGATCCGGGCTCGGGCCACATCCTGGTTGCTGTGCATGGAAGAAATGAGCTGGTCGCCATTGATCCTGAAACCGCCAAAATTATCGGCCGCTATCCCTTGAATGGAATTCAAAACCCGCACGGTATCGCTCTCGACGTTGCCGGAAGGCTCGCATTTGTTGCCGGCGAGGAAAATGGAAAGCTGGCGCTAGTCGATTTGACCACCATGAAAGTCCTCGCCACATATCCTGTTGGAGAAGATCCCGACGTGCTGGCTTTTGATCCCGGACTGAAGTGGTTATACGTGTCCGCCGAGTCCGGCCACGTCACCGTGTTTCGGCTCAACGGGAAGTCCTTGGTCTCGCTGGGTGGCATTTCGATGCCGTATGCCCACACCGTGAGCGTCGATCCTGAAACCCATCTGGTCTATTTCCCATTGCAGAATATCGATGGCCATCCTGTCTTGCGGATCATGCAGCCGGTCGGAGTTCAATAGCGTCTTCAGCATCTCGCCGATGACAAATTGACACAGTCCTTCTTCGAACCTAGACTGAAACCCTCAAGTCACCTTAACAAGCATGCCATTCATCAAACTGACCACTCAATCCGAACTACCCGGCCGAAGGCGAAGCCAAAGAGTTTGAACTCGCCGACAAGACCATCTGCGTCGCCAACGTAAATGGCGTGATCTGCGCCATGGACAACGTTTGCCTGCACATGGGCGGCCCGCTCGGCCAGGGATACATCGAAGGCAACAAAGTCGTCTGCCCCTGGCACGGCTGGGAGTACGACCCCAAGACCGGCGAGGTCGCGCACGACCCCAAGTCAAAGCTGCCCGTGTATCCGATAAAGATTGAAAACGGCGAAGTACTGGTTGATGTCTAGCTGAGAGCTGAGAGCTAGGTTAAATACAGCCGCCCATTCGACATCTTATGTTGCAGCGTCGCCGCCAGGTGATCAATGTCGGTAGGCGCAAGGTTTCCCGCCGAGCGATCCTCGAGGAACGGTGTGCGGTTGCTGCCCACCGAGTCGCGTCGAATCTGTACCAGCAATCCCTGCACCGCATTGGCATCGAACTTCTGCGGCGTAATGCGAACGATCTCATTCAGCGTCGCGCCCAGCGAAATCGGCTCGCGGTACGGACGCTGACTGGTCATGGCGTCGAAGGTGTCCGCCAGTCCAATAATTCTTACCTGCATCGGCACGTCTTCGTTCAACAGTCCGTCCGGATATCCCGTCCCATCAGCCCGCTCGTGGTGCCAGCGCACAATCTCTGGAATGCGTGGCCAGGGGAATTGCACCCCGGTCACAATTTGATGTCCCACCGTGGTGTGGTCCGCCATCTCCTGGAACTCTTCCGCATCAAGCGTGGTCGGTTTGCCGAATAGACGTTTGTCCACGGCCACTTTGCCAATGTCGTGCAAGTATCCAGCGGACCGCAACGCAGCAACGTCGTTCACATCCATCCCAATGGCGTCTCCGATAGCGGCAGCGTATCGCCCAACCCGCAGGGAGTGCCCGTGTATGTTGACGTGCTTCACGTCAATCGCCGCCGCGAACGCTTCCAGGGCATTGTCGTAGAAGCCATGCAGGGAAGCCATCAGCCGCAAGTTTTCCGACACCCGTTGCGCCAGCGTCTGCGTGAGGGAGTGGTTCTGTACCGACAGCGCGACATAATGGCAAAGCAAATCGAGGGCCTGCAGGCCTTCTTCGTCGTACAGGGAATCGGCGTCGCGGCGTCCCAATGCAATCGCGCCCACCAGTTTACCCGACACCCTTAGCGGGGCCACGCATTTGAACAGTTCCGGCGCAACGTTCCCATTCGAACTCAGGAACGTATCGTAAGACGATTGCGCCAGCAGCACCGCTCCCTGCGTCGAACTCAGCGAATGAACGTGGCGAGGCAGAAGAGGAATGACGGAAGGTTCTGGAATCAGCGCGAAGCCTTGCGCGGCCACGGAAGTCAGCATGGAAGGCTTTTCGATGAAAACGAAAAGCACGCCTTCGCGCGCGCCGCTGGCATGCATCAGCGCGGAAAGCATGGTGTGCGCCGTCTGGGAAAAGTCCCGCTCCGCCGTCATCTCGGGACCGAGATCGGAGAGCGTTTCCACCGTGCGCAACAGCCGCCGGAAATTTTCTTTTTGTGCCGTCAACCCTTAGCGGGAGCGACAGACCAGAGCAACTTGAGAGTACCATGCGGACAAACTCTTCTAGCCGTTAGACTTGTTAGTTAGTTTGGTGCGCGGGAACGGGAAAAGTTTGCGCTGCAAGCGAGGACCTCGGCGAACTTGGCGGTGAAAATCTTTTGTAGTTTCTAAGCCGCGAACCAGTGGTACAGCATGAAGTAGATCACCACGCCCGTCACCGACACATACAACCACAACGGATAAGTCCAGCGGGCAATGGCTCGATGCTGCTCAAAGCGCTCTCGCAGGGCGCGGCTCAACGTTATGATGACCAATGGCACTATCGTCGCCGCCAGAATGGTGTGCGAAATCAGGATGCCGAAGTACACCGGCCGCGACCAGCCCGTGCCCTGAAAATGGACCGACCCCACATGCCAGTGGTAGTAGAGATAAGACACCAGAAACAACGAGGAAGAGCACAGCGCCGTCAGCATCAGGGCACGATGCGCTGCCATCCGACCTAGTTTGATCTGCCGGTGCGCCGTCACCAGCAGCACAGCGCTGGTACCGTTGAGCGTGGCATTGATCACCGGGAAGATCGCGTATTGTGCCGGGACTTGCGTCATGCAGCGGGCTTGGTAGTGCGGCGATTCACCATCAGGAACGCCAGTCCAAACATGAAGAGCGAAAACAAAACTAGCGTCGCCAGGGACGCCAGCAGGGAAGTCTCTCCCTGGCTAGCAGGGTACAAAAGGTCACGCAACGCCTGAACTCCATACGTCAGAGGATTGATCTGCATCAGCACCCGTAACCACGCTGATGCCCCACTGAGAGGAAACAGCGCCCCCGAGAGCATCCACATCGGGATGAGAAACAGATTGATGATCGCATGGAACGCCTGGTTAGAATCCATCGGCCACGCGATTGCAAATCCGAGTGCAGTCAACGCAAATGAAACCAGGAAAACCGTAACAGCCACCAGCACAAAACTCCCCAGTCTAAGGTGGACCCCAACCAGCGGCGCGAACACCAAAAAGATCAATCCCTGAATGGTGGACAGGGTTGTCCCACCCATTACCTTTCCCAGCACAATCGCCGAACGCGAAACCGGCGCCACCAGCACCGAGAGCAGGAAGCCTTCTTTCCGGTCTTCAATCACCGACATCATGGTGAAAATTGAAGTAAACAGCACGATCATGATGAGAGCGCCCGGATAAAAATAATTGAGAAACGGCTGGCTGTCCCCCGATGCACCCGGGCGAAGTGAGTTTCCAAATCCCGACCCGATCGCTACCCAAAACAGCACCGGCGATGCAATCACGCCCACCACCCGCGACTTCTGCCGGTAAAAACGGACGACTTCGCGCCACCAAAGCGTGAACGCAGGTAGCAGTAGTTCGTCTCGATGTACTGCTGGAAGCGCCGTGCTTTGTGCGACAGAACTCATTTGACCGCCTTCGAAGATTTTCTCCGTGTCTCCGTGTCTCCGTGGTGGTCGGCTTCTTGCTGCTCGCTCCAGAACCGGTGTCCCGTCCGCCGGATGAAAACATCTTCCAGGCTGGGTTTCGCGATAGACACGGCGTTAATCTCGCCGGGAAATCCCTCTACAAGATCCGTCACGAAGCGATGCCCGTTGCGTCTCTCAATCCGCACCTGTTGATCAACCACTTGCGCCTCAATCCCAAAGCGCTCGCGAATCTTGCCGGCCAGTGAAGCCGCGTCCTTTGCTTCCAGCACAATCACGTCGCCGCCGATTTCGTTCTTCAATTCCGCCGGCGTCCCCAGCGCGACAAGTTTGCCTTCGTTCAGAATCGCAAGCCGGTCGCAGCGCTCCGCCTCTTCCATCAGATGTGTCGTCACCAGCACCGAGACCCGCTCTTCATCCCGCAGAATCTGCAGATACTGCCACAAGTCTCGCCGCGCCCCGGGATCAAGCCCGGTCGTCGGCTCATCCAGCAGCAAAACCCGCGGCCCATGCAGCAGGCCCTTGGCCAGTTCTAAACGGCGCTGCATTCCGCCGGAAAACGTCTCGGCTTTATCTTTAGCTCGATCGGCGAGCCCCACGCGCCCCAGAATTTCTTTGATTCTCGCGTTGAGGGTTGCTCCGTGCAAGCCGTAAAGATGTCCCTGATGCCAGAGGTTCTCCGCCGCCGTCAGCTTCACGTCAATGCTCTGCGCCTGAAACACGACGCCAATCTCGCGCCGCAACTGGCTGGGATCCTTGGCCGCGTCATGCCCCAGGATGAACGCCCGCCCACCCACCGGCACCATCAACGTGGAAAGGATTCGAAATAGAGTAGTCTTGCCGCTGCCGTTGGGACCGAGCAGCCCAAACAATTCTGCCGGCCTCACGTCAAACGAAACCCCGTTTAATGCGGCCCGGCCGTCATAGCTGTGCACCACATCGCGCACGGCAATGACCGGAGAACTTGGAGGCTCTTCTCGGGGGGCGTCGCCCACTACTGCGATGGCAGACATGTCAGGGGTCAAACACCTATTTTACGATAGGCAGCCGAACGATGCCGGGCAACCGGATCATTGTTTCGCATGGAAGAGAATCTGGACACTTAGGCCCGACCGGCGACTACGGCGGCCGTATCCGCAGACTCCAATAACAAGTCGGCCGATGCGAGCACAAGCACGATCCACAGCAGGTCAGCAATGCATAAATGCAGGATTTGCAGCCAGACCGGGGCAAGGAGCAGGACATTCATGATGCCAACCCCGATCTGCGCGCCGAAAAGAAACACGAGAGCAATTGCCGTTCGAGATCGTCCTGTCTGCCTAGGAGCGATTTTGAAGATGACCCACAACACGTAAGCCGAAGCTATGACGGCAACAGCGGGATGGACCAGTCGAAGATGTAACAGAGCGGGCGCACTGGAACTGAACTCTTCTGCCAAAGACGTCCGCAACGACGTCGCGGGAAAGATCGTGTCGGCGAGCGCCGCGACTGCCCCGGTTATTCCGATGACCATGGTTGCAAATAGGCCGGCACCAATCGCCATCACCTCGCGCGGTCGGGGAAGGAACTTCAAATTCAAGTTGACTGCCTGCAACCAGCGCGCGGTAAGAGTCAGCATTGCGAGCAGAAGCAAAGTATTTCCGAAGTGCAGGCATAAGAACAGGATTCGACCAGAGGACTTGTCCTGGGCCACATGTCCCAACAGGACAAGAGCGGCTCCCAGGAGTGCCTCGTTCACGAGAAACACGGCGGCCAGTACCGCCGAGTAGCGTGCCCAGTCGCCTTTTTTTGTCACACGCCAGCACCAGATGGCGAGACTGCTTACCATCAGCAACGCAATGCCGCTTGTCAGTCGATGGGTGAATTCGATAATGGTCGGTGCCTGGGCGTTCGCGCCCAAAACCGTTCCCCCGCAAATGGGCCATCTATTTCCACAACCAGCGCCTGATCCCGTCGCCCTCACATACGCGCCCCAAAGTACGACGGCCACATTGCAAGCGAGCGTTGCCCAAGCGAAGGCAGCGATGCGCGATGTCCCGAAGCCCCGAGTGCGCTCCCGCAGTTTCTCTGATCGAGGATTGGATGAAGAGGTTATGCTAGAAGACATTCTAAGGTGAGAATATCAAAAACGGCATATCGCAAACCCGGCGCGGATTTTTGGGCTTATGCTTCCTGCATCGCCTCAATCACTGAGTCCGCAAACTGCGACGTCCCCGCCTTGCCGCCGACGTCTTTCGTCAGCTTGTCGCGGTCGCGATAAACCATCTCCAAAGCATTGCGGATTTTCAGTGCCGCCTCCGGTTCGCCGATGTGCCGCAGCATCAGCAGGGCCGAGCGCAGCAACGCGGTCGGATTCGCCAGGTTCTTGCCAGCAATGTCGGGCGCGGAGCCGTGGACGGCTTCGAAAATTGCACAACTATCACCGAGGTTCGCGCTCGGCACCAGGCCGAGTCCGCCGACCAGCCCCGCGCACAGGTCGGAGAGAATGTCGCCGTACAGATTTTCCATCACCATCACATCGTACTGATACGGATTCATCACCAGTTGCATGCAGGTGTTGTCCACGATGTGCTCGCCGTATGTGATCTCGGGATACTCTTTCGACACCTTGCGCGAGCAGCGCAGGAACAGGCCATCCGAAAGCTTCATGATGTTGGCTTTGTGGACCGCGTGGACTTTCTTGCGTTGGTTCTTGCGCGCGTACTCGAACGCAAAACGCGAAATGCGGGTGGACGCCTTCTCGGTGATGATCTTCAGGCTCTCAACCACCCCTGGCACCACTTCGTGCTCGAGTCCGGAGTAGAGGCCTTCAGTATTTTCGCGAACAATCACCAGGTCCACATCCGGATAGCGCGTCGGAATATGCGGCAAATTACGCACCGGCCGAAAATTCGCATAAAGCTCAAACTGCTTGCGCAACTGAACATTGATGCTGGCAAAGCCTTCGCCAATCGGAGTGGTGATTGGTCCCTTCAAGCCAACGTGGGTGCGCTCGATGGATTCTGTCAGTTCTTTAGGAATGTATTCGTGGTACTTCTCGAAAGCCTCGGCCCCAGCCTGAACCGTTTCCCACTCAAACTTCAGTCCAGTAGCTTCCAAAATGCGCACTACCGCCTGCGTGACTTCAGTTCCGATGCCATCGCCGGGAATTAATGTGATTTTGTGGCTCATGGACGACTAAAGACTCAATTCTTCGCTTTTGCCTGAGGGTCTGCGGCTTCTTTGGTTTTCAGCAAATCTTTCAACTCCGTCATGAACTCCTGGACATCTTTGAAATCCAAATACACCGACGCGAACCGCACATACGCGACTTTGTCATACCGCCGCAGGCGGTTCATGATCAACTCGCCGACTTCGCTGGTTTTGCGCTCCCGCTCCGGGGACTCTATTACGAATCCTTCGGCCTCATTAACGATTTGCTCCAGTTTGCTGATCGGAACCGGGCGTTTTTCACAAGCCCGAAGCAGTCCGTTTAGGACCTTCTGGCGATCAAACTTCTCCCGCCGCCCGTCCTTCTTCACCACCATGTAGGGAATTTCGTCGATGCGCTCGTAAGTAGTAAAGCGCTTCTCGCACTTCAGACACTCGCGCCGCCGCCGGATGGAATCGGCTTCCTTGCTCTCGCGCGAATCCACGACCTTGTCGTTGGCAAAGCCACAAAATGGGCATTTCATGGTGATGAAGGAAAGGCTTATTGTAGCAGGGGAAAACCCGCATTCAGGATTCAGCACTCAGCCCGCCAGTGACCCATTCAGGTTCCTCGAACCGTTGTTCGGCTGAATGCTGACTGCTGACTGCTATTCTTCCGCCAACTCTTCCTGCACACTACTCTCTTTCGATAGCCCTCGAATCGACAGCCGCTCCCGGTGCGCCAGCGCCAGCCCCAGCGGGATCACCGTCATGAACGTCACCATCCACAACAGGATTCCGCAACTAAGAGCTAGTTCCCGCGGAACTCCAAACACGTGCTGCAGGGTGCTGATGGTTGCTAATTGCGATCCGCCGCCTACGCCCGGAAGTTGCACCAGCGATCCCACCATGCTGGCGAACATCAACAAAAGAACCTGAGAAACTGGCAGGTGGAGCAGGCCGGCACCATACGCCCCCGTGACCTGTTGGTAGGCGAGCGCGATGACGTACCAGATCGTCAACGACACCAAAACCAGCTGCACCAGTTCGCTCCCACCGTGAATGGTATTTAGTCCTCCGCGGAATTCGCGGACGCGCGCGGCAATCTTGTGTCCCAGACCGGAGGCGTGTCCGGCAAACCCGCGCTCAGCCCAGGCCGCGACCAGTTCTCCCTTGATCCGGATGATCGCGACGCTAACGGCAAGGGCCGCTACCACAACGATCAAGAGCAATCCAGCTTTGCGGAACCGGCTGTAGTAGTTCAAATTTCTTACGCTGGAAGAACAAAAAATGGCGGTGATCAGCAGTAGCGCGAATGCGCCAAAGTCAAAGATGCGCTCCACCGCCCACACCGCCAGTTGCGAGGAGAAGCTTAGTCCTTCTTTGCGCGCGATCAAGTAAGGGCGAATCATTTCTCCCGGACGCCCCAGCAACGCCAACCCCGTAAATCCAATGATCGTCGGCGCCAACAGCTTCGCCGATGTGGTCTTCTTCACCGGACGCAAGAATATTCTCCACCGCAATGCGCGCAGGCAATAGGCAAGATAGGTGTAGGCAATGCCGCCGAAAATATGAATCAGTCCGTGCCAGCTGAATACCTGGCCGCTCTGGGCCCGGAAAACTCCCCAGTCAAAGTTTCTCCAAGTGCGAAACTGCACATAAACCAGAAGCGCCAGGAGCGAGGCGATCAGCGCGTAAACGAGAGCTCGTTTTCTGGTCATCAGTTGGGAAGATTCTATCGGGAAGCCGTCTGCGGATTCTGCGGCAGGGAACTGGTCGCCGCGCCGTTCGACGAGTGCGCCTGGTGTTTCGGCGGTGCGGCCTTGGTAGAACGCGCTGAAGTCGTTTTCCGCGCCAGCGCCGGATTCTCCGCTATTTTCCGCCGGTTGAAGTCGCGAATGATGCGGGCAATGTACGACTGCGTCTCGTAATAAGGAGGCACGCCGCGATACTGGTCCACCCGCTTGGGTCCGGCGTTGTAAGCCGCCAGCGCCTTGTTCACGTCAAAATTGTATTTTTCGAGCAGCTCCCGCAAATATTTGGTTCCGCCCTCAACGTTGGCATTGGGATCGAACGAATTCGTCACGCCCAACTGCGACGCCGTCTGCGGCATCAGCTGCATTAACCCCTGCGCCCCCTTCTTCGATACGGCGCGGTTGTTGAATCCACTTTCGGCGCGAATCACACTATTGATGAAGTCAGGATCAATCTGGTGCCGCTCACCCGCTCCGCTGACCACCTCATTCAAATTCACCGGATTGACTGTCGCTTGGGATTGCACGGCCGCCGAAGTTACCGTCGCCGGGGCGGTCTTTCGAACCGCCGCCGGCTGAGTCTTCACAGCTATAGGCGCAGGCGCTGTGTCTTTCTCGAAGCGCTCAATCTGGTCGGTCGGAATCTCAATGTAGCCGCTGGCGCTGTCTCCCATATAAAGCCTGGTGACAGCACCCACTACTTGCCGCCGCTCGTGGCGGATGGAATTTCCATTCCGCAAAATCGCGAGGTCCGCCGCCGAACGCGCAGACGTCGAGGCCGCAACCACGATCACTGGCCAGCTGCGAATTGAAGTGCAAGCCTCACAGCGTTAAACCAAAACCCTCGATTTTCCCAGCACTTGCTCAATCGCCGCCGCCACGCCATTCTCGTCGTTCGACAACGTGACCGGCCATCCGCGGGCCTTCAACTCCGCAGACGCATTCCCCATGATAAACGGCAGTCCGGCGAAGGCAAGCATTTCCACATCATTATAGTTATCACCAATGGCCATGACCTGCTCGCGCGCAATGCCGCGATGCCGTGCCCACCGCTCGACCGCATGCCCCTTGGAGCAGTCGCGATTGAGCACATCCACGATCGAAAGATCGCGCAACGGATACTCCGTCCGCACCACCGTGATTTGCTCCCGCAACCCACTGGCGTCCAGGCGGCTCAAAGCTTCCTGCATCCGGTCAATCGTCCCGCAGAACATCGCCTGTACCGGATCCGCCACCAGCGCGTCTTCAATAGGAATGACGAATTCGATGTACTGCATGTTCTTTTCCAGCCAGCGCTGAATGCTGCTGGTAAGTTCGTCCATGCGCTCCAGCACCAGGGCCCCTTTCGATTCCTTGTCGAAAGTGATCACCGTATTTCCACGAAACTCGCGCATCGCGCCGCACAGCTCTCGGCAAGTCTCAACCGGCAACAGATCACGGTGAAAGCTCTCCCCGTGGATCGACCGCGTAACTGCGCCATTGGAACTGATCAGCCAAGAGTCAAAGCCCAGTTGCTCGGCCATCGGCAACGCAAAGGTATGTCTCCGCCCCGTGACCAAAAGGACCTCGACCCCGCTTTCATGCGCACGCCGCAATGCGTCGAGATCCACGGGCGAAATGTGAAATTGCGAGCTGAGCAGGGTGCCGTCAATATCAACGGCCAGCATACGGATGGGAGGAGTCACTGGAGAAATTCTAACATCCGAAAAGCAGTGGTCAGTGGTCGGTGGGCAGTGTTCAGTAACCCATGGTCACATGCCGCAGATCGCAATCAGGCCACTGACCACTAGCCACTGCCCACCGCCCACTGCTTCTGCTATATTTCGCAGAACACATGGGGCTCTTCTACTCATTTCTGTTCCCGTGGAACCTGGTCTCTGGTGGCCGTCGCCATCATCCACTTCATCCGCCGGCGCCCGGACACATATTGGCTGTACATCATCCTGATCGGTGGCGGCCTCGGCGCGCTCGTCTACATCTTCGTCGAGGTTCTGCCCGATCTCGGTTTGCTGCGTCAGTCGTTCAAAGTCTTTCCCCGCCGCCGCAGAATTGGCGAACTGGAAGTCCATCATCCTCGACAATCCGTCAGCCGGAAATTATGAAGAACTAGCCGACCTTTATCTGGAAGAAGGGAAGTACGCTCGCGCCCGCGAGTGCTATGACAAAGCCATCTCATCGCGCACCGATTCACCCGATCCCTTCTATCGCCGCGGCATCGCAGAAATCGAGCTTGGCGATTTCGCCGCCGCCGTGCCTGACCTGGAACGCGCCACCGCGAGAGATCCAAAATATGATTTCTACCGCGCCGCCGGATTGCTCGCCCACGCCTACGCCAAGCACCGGACAAACCGAAAGAGCCGACGCCCTGTTTCGGCAGCACGGTGCAAATCTCTACGCTCTCCGAAACCTATTTGAACTATTCCAGCTTCCTAGCCTCGCTGGGAAGAAATGCCGAAGCGCGCGAGTGGGCGCAGAAAATTCTCGCCAAGAAGCCGACCCTGCCGGGATATCTAAAGCGCCGCGAGCGGCCCTGGTTTCGCAAAGCCAAAGGGCTGCTGAAGCAACTGCCGGCGTCCTAACAGGTTTTGCTGCGATCATGCCGGAAGCTGTCCAGATACGATATCCTGAAGGTATGGATCATCTAGGGGTTCTTCGCGACAAGATTGGGCGTCTCCGAGAGGAGATCGCTGCCATTCAAGAGTTAAATGAGCAGTTTCGGCACGACGGCGGGGATGGTGCAGACTTTCAAGTCGCTCACGAAAAGAGGAATGATCGGCTGCAAGCAATCCAGCATGAGCTGGTTAAGCTCGCAGACCTTGGCCGCAGGGTCGTTTCGACAGAACAAATGAAGGAAAAGCACCGCTCCAGGCTACATCTGGTCAAGCAGAAACGGGCATCGTAGCATTTTAGCCTTCCCGCACCCGATGGTATGGACAGCATTAACCTTGAGAAGGCGATGCCGAGATCGAATGGCTCGAACTACTCTACTTAGTCCCGGACACCAGACCGCTCCAGTTGTCTGACCGCTGCGCTGGCACCCGAAGGCACGACGAGGTTTATGCGAACAATCCGTGGTTCAAGCTGTGGAAGCGCTACGGAGTCTGATGTTTCGCCCCGGCTCACAACGTTTGCACTCATTGACCTTGGTCGGCTGGCTCTCAATGAGTGTAATCGCTTGTTATCGCCAATGACGAATAATGAAGGGCCGAATCTCTTAAGTACGAAGAAAAACGCCCGCCAGAAGGGACGAGCGTTTTACGGAGCGGCGGAGTCCCGAAGATAGTTTCCTAATCATCGATTCGTTGCACAACCGAGAGAATCTTCCACTCACCATTGATTTTTGAAAGCGTCATGTAATCTACCCACCCTGGAGTGACGAGTTTTGCGGACGCGATGTTCCCCGCAACGTCCAACACAGTAACCTTTTCCGTCCGCTGCGCTTGCGCCAAGTGCGTGCCTTCGCCATTGCGCACGGCCTGTACCAGCTCTTGGCCTGTTTGCTCCCGCATCGGAATGTCTCCATGAATCTTGTGCTTCAGGTAGTGAGGATGCAGCGTTTGCTCCATCCGGGCAGAGTCGCCGGTGTAATAGGCTTCGATATAGTTCGTTACCGTGACACGCACGGCCGACGCATCGTCGACAGAGGTTCTGTTTTCTTGCGCATTAGTCGAGAGGTTGAAAAATAGAAACAGACTTAAGCCGAAGCTGAGTGCGAGGCGGTACATAGTGGGTTGTCTCCGTGCAGCGAAGAGATCGGACAAATGCAATTATGAGCCTTGTATTTGCTAATGCAAGTACACCAAAGTCCATGTCGGGGGCAGGGGTTAAAGATAAATCGCGATTACACTCACGATCTGCCACTCCCCGCTTGAATGAACCCTCTCGAGCCCTGCTAAACTCTCAGCGTGTCCAGCGTGACCTATCTCGAATGCACCAAATGTAGTGCACACCTTCCCGCCGACGTCCCGCAGAATATCTGCCCCAAAGACGGCGGAATCCTTTTCTCCCGCTACGACCTGCAATCCTTGAAGCAAACCTTTAAGCCAGAGTCCCTTCGCGGCAGAGAAGCAACCCTCTGGCGATATCGCGAAGTCCTGCCCCATGTCGCGCCGATCACCCTGGGTGAGGGATTCACCCCGCTCCTCCCCAGCCGTGAATTTCCCAACGTCTGGATAAAAGACGAAGGCCTCAATCCCACCGGCTCGTTCAAAGCTCGCGGGATCACCGTTGCTGTCAGCGTGGCGAAAGCGCTCGGCCTCAAGAAGCTAGCCATGCCTTCCGCCGGGAACGCAGGCAGCGCCCTGGCAGCCTACGCAGCTGCCGCCGGACTCGAAGCCCACATCTTCATGCCGCAAGATGTCCCTCTCGCGAATCGTATTGAATGCGAAGCCTACGGCGCCAAAGTCACGTTGGTCAACGGACTCATCAGCGACTGCGCCCGCATCGTGGGCGAACGTAAGGACAAGGAAGGGTGGTTCGATTTCTCTACGTTGAAAGAGCCATACCGCGTCGAAGGCAAAAAGACCATGGCCTATGAACTCTTCGAGCAACTTGGCGGCAAACTGCCCGACGCCGTCATCTTCCCCAGCGGCGGCGGAGTCGGCATCATCGGAATGTGGAAAGCCTTCGAGGAAATGGAACAACTCGGCTGGCTCGACGGTTCCAGTGAAAAAGGAAAACGCCCACGCATGATTGCCGTCCAGGCCGAAGGCTGCGCCCCGATCGTGAAAGCGTGGAATGAAGGCAAGCCAACGGTCGAAATGTGGAACGCCGCATCCACCATCGCCGCCGGACTCCGCGTCCCACGTCCTTACGGAGACTATCTCGTCCTCGACATCCTTAAGCGCAGCCGCGGCACTGCAGTCGACGTGAGTGACGACGAAATCAAATCCGCTTTCCACCGCTGGGCCCGCTCCGAAGGAATCTTCGCCGCCCCCGAAGGAGCCGCCAGCCTCGCCGCCTACTGCAGACTGCGCGCCGACGGATTTCTTTCCGCGAGCGACAAAGTCGTGCTCTTCAACACTGGCACCGGGCTGAAGTATCTCGACGTACTAAGCCAGAAGAAGGCTCCTCCGGCGCGGCACATGGGCGGCATCATCGGGCCGTATTAGCTATCTGTACCGAGTTCTCCATTCGACCCGAAGGTGCTACATTCTCCTCAGCCGCCCTTATGGAATACCGCCTTATCCTCATTAACTTGCTGGTCAAGCTGGGCGTGGCCGCAGCCATCGCTGCCGGCCTCGTCCGCTGGGTGGAATTCAAGTCGCTGTTGTTCCGCGAAGAGCGCTCACTGAAAGACCGCGTGTACCTGGTTTTGTGGCTGGCGATCTCCGCGTGGATTGGAATCCGCCTGGCCTTGGGGGTGTGGGTTAGGTTCGGTGGACCGGCGAACGAGCTTTCCGCTGACCTCTCATTCGAGACCACTATCATTCTTGGCGCCATCGCCGGCCGCTTTGCCGGAGCTACCGGCGGCGCTTTGCTGGCGCTGCCCGAAGTGATGAGCGGCGGCTCCTGGCTGCTGCTTCCGTTGAATGTGCTTGTCGGACTGGTTTCCGGACAACTCCGCGAGTTCGCTCCCCACCGGGAAGAAATATGGAAGTTCTCTCCCTTCAACTATCTCAGCCTCTATCGCTGGATTCGCCGCGGCCAGCCCCGCCCCAGCTTCAGCGACTGGCAGATGGTGTTCCTGCTTGCCATCCTGGGATTGCGCTTTCTTCAGTCCCAGGCGATTGCGCGCTGGATGCCAAACTCCGCCTACGGCCCCCATCCCCGCTGGGTGGACATCCTGATCTACGCCACCTCGGTGATGGTCATCGTGATCGAGTTGAAAATCTGGAATGGTGTCCGCCTTCAGATCAAGCTTGAGGAACAAGAGCGCCTGCTGTTACGCGCGCGCATGACCGCTCTGCAAAATCAGATCAATCCGCATTTCCTTTTCAACACGCTGAACTCGGTTTCGTCTCTGGTCCGGGTTGCGCCCGATACCGCCCGCGAAATGATCATTAAGCTGGCCAGCATCCTGCGCCGCCTTCTTCATTCCAGCGACGCCTTCGTGCCTTTACAGGATGAAATTGATTTCATCGACAACTATCTGGACATCGAAGTCGTCCGCTTTGGCCGCGACAAACTAAGAGTTGTCAAAGAACTTGATCCCGCTTCGCTGGACGTCATGGTCCCCAGCATGCTGCTGCAGCCGCTGGTGGAGAATTCCATCAAACACGGCTTGTCGTCGAAAATTGACGGCGGCAGTATTTTCCTGCGCAGCCAACTCTCGGACGAGCACGTCGTCATTGAGGTGGAAGACGACGGTGTCGGAATGGCGTCGGCGCAACTTCTCGAAAGGCCGAGCGGAATCGGCGAAGGTGGAATCGGCATGGCCAACGTGGCCGAGCGGCTCAAAGTGCTCTACGGGGACACCGCGCGCATGACCATCGACAGCCGTAACGGCACCGGTACTCTGGTGCGCCTGCGCTTGCCAGTGCTGCCCGGGGATACCGTGCCCGCCGCCCTCTATGAAGAACGTTCCAGCACCCGGCGGTAGAAGCTTTCATACTCCGGAATAATCTTGTTGGTGCAGAATCGCGCGCGTGCGGCTACCCGACAATCCTTTCCCATCTGCCGCAGACGTGACTCGTCGCCGAGGATGTCGATTGCATAGCGCGCCATAGTCTCCACATCCCCGACGTTCGCCAGGAAGCCGCTTTTCCCGTGGTCAATCACCTCGGGCACGCCGCCAACATTCGTGGCGATGGGGATCACTTCCGAAGCCATGGCTTCAAGCGCCACTAGTCCAAACGACTCCAGCTCGCTCGGCAGCAGTAGAACATCGCAAAAACCGAGCGTTTCATAAACCTGCTCGCGCTTGCCCAGAAAGATGACGTCGTTGTGAATACCTTTCTGCACTGCCAGCCATTCTGCAGGAGACCGGTCCGGCCCGTCGCCCAATAGCAGCAGCTTGGCTGGCATTTCCTTTCGCACCCGGTCAAAAATCTCAATCACGTCGGTCAAGCGTTTTACTGGACGGAAGTTCGAAATATGCACCAGGATGCGCTCGCCCTTGGGAGCGTATTCCGCGCGCCGCTTGGCAAACTCGTCTCCTGTTGCCCGGCAGTACACATCGCAATTCACGAAGTTGTAAATCACTTCAATCGGGTTCTTCACTCCGAACTCGCGCACCGTCCGCTCGCGCAGATACTCGGAGATGGCCGTCACCCCATCACTCTGCTCGATCGAAAAGCGGGTAATCGGAAGATAAGACCGGTCCTGGCCGACGAGCGTGATGTCGGTGCCGTGCAGCGTGGTCACGAATGGCAACTTCTTCGGTTTCGGCCCCGCCGCCAGCATCTGCCGCGCCAGCAGAGCGCTCACCGAGTGCGGGATGGCGTAGTGCACATGCAGCAAATCCAGCTCATAAAGCTCGGAGACTTCCGCCATGCGCGTCGCCAACGCCAAGTCGTACGGAGGGTAGTCGAACAGCGGATACCGTGAGACCTCAACTTCGTGATAGTGAATGTTCGGTGCAGGTCCCGTCAGCCGGATCGGCTGGGCATAGGAGATAAAGTGAACGTCATGACCGCGTGTGGCCAGCTCCAGCCCCAGTTCGGTAGCGACCACACCGCTCCCGCCGTAGGTTGGATAGCAGGTAATTCCGATCTTGAGATGATGCTCGTCTGCCATGTTTCCCGTGCTATGTCCGATTCGATGGTCTCCGCGGGGCGGAGATTCAGATTCTACGGGAAAAGACGGGATTGAGATCGAACAGGGTCAGCTGCCCTGAGTGGCAGCGCTGGCAAAGCCTTGATCAATTTTTTCCAGATAAGCCTGCAGCTTTTTCTGAATGTGCCCTTCGAGAGCGGTGAATTCAATACCCATACCCACGCCGGGGTCGCTGGCGCGAACGATGGCGGTGGTGCTTATTTTTTCCGAATCAATCCAGAAAGTGATGATCACGTTGCTATTGATCTGCAGCGGGACAAGGGACTCCACGTAACATCCGCGCCCACCAATGTCGGTAGAGCTGCAATGCATATGCGAACGCCGATTGTCCGCGAAACCGATCTGTATCGGGAACTGGACCTTGTGCCGAGTAAACCTTCTTTTCTCCGCTCCCGCTGGAGCCTTGACCAATTCGGGCTTATTTCCTGACGTGACGTCTTCCCACGGGACCGTCTGTTGCGCTAGAAGCGCCACTCCAACTTCGTACCGCTCAGGGATCAGTGCAGGCTTTATCCAAACAACTCCAAACCGCGCCTTCTTGTCGCCATACTGAATCCCGATGACTTCCCCAACCTTCAGGGAGTGACTGATGTGGGAAAGCTGCGCGCCTTCGCTGCTCAGGCTACCCGCCGTAGCGCTTTGAAAGAAGGGCTTACTGTCGGCGTCCATGCCCCATACACGCACAGGGATGTCGGCGGAAACCCGTGATTCCGGTCTTTTCTCCATAGAGATGCATCATAATAACCTGCTGATTAACCCCTGGTCAGCGGTACTCCGGTACCCCTCGGGAGTCAAAGGTGGTAGCACTTCCGGGGCTGAAAGGCCTACCTCGCTGCCAAATCACGGTAGGAAATCAGCTCAATCTGCGCCCGCTGGAGCGACTCTTTCGCGGCTTCTGAAGTCAAAATCGCCAGTTCCTTCTCCCGCGATGCCCTCAGCCGTGTCCTGACCTCTCCCAGTTCCAGGTCAACGTATCCAGGATGGCTGACGAATTCCCACGTGCCCTCCGGCAATTTCTCGATCAAGGCCTGAAATGCCTCCAGGGTTAAGCCCCCCGTGGCCGCGATCCCCACACAACCGTCGGGTGTGACCATGCCCGCCCGGGACAATTCTTCTCGAAAACCGGCGCGATACCGTTGCAGTATCCTGAGCTGGAATTGCCGCTTCCAGCCTCCCACCCTCGCAAACACCAACGGCTCAAAAGGATTCCGTATGGCCCGCACTCCACAATCCTTAGCCGCCCGAAGCATCCCCCGCAGAACCACAGGAAACATATGGGTATGCTTGTGCGAGTCCAGATGGGAGACGGTGATACCGACGGCCTGCAATTTCTGGATTTGCGCCACGACTTCCTGCTCGATCTGTCCCTGATCCAGCCGTCCGGCCGCTGCCAGACAGGCAAATGAAATCAAGCTCTCCCGAAAGGGCGGCGGCGAACCTGTCGCCACCGTCAGGCTGGAAACTTGATCTGCACTCAAGGTCGGCGAGCCATCCACCAGCACGACGTGACAACCGACACTCAACCGGGGAGCCTGCCTGGCCAGTTCGACCGCTTGATCAAACCGCGCACCGCACGCCATCAGGGTCGAGGAGGTCACCACTCCATTCCGGTGGCTTTCCAGAATCCCTCGGTTCACCCCCGAAGTCAGACCAAAATCGTCCGCGTTGATGATGAGCCTTCGCACTCGGCGAGTTTAGCAGGAGGCTGCAAGACTCTGGCAGCAAACCAGGATTCTTGCCCGGAGGAACGTCGCGTCTATAATGATTGTGTTTACAGCTATTAGTAGCATCACACCTTATTCAAGGATGGAAGCATGTACCCAAGAATCGCGGTCGCCCTCCTTCTAATATTTTCGCTTGCCGGCATTGCGTCGGCGGAAAACCCTGGTAAAGCAATTTTCACTAGCAAATGCGCTCTCTGCCACGGTGCTGACGCGACCGGCAATACTGCTGTTGGCAAGAGCTTTAAAGTAAAGAACCTTCGCTCGCCCGAAGTCCAGAAGCTCTCCGACGCCGACCTGAAGACCGTCATCACCACCGGCAAGAACAAAATGCCGCCGTTCAAGGGCAAGCTCACGGACGCGCAAATTGACCAGGTGATCTCCTACGTCCGGGAACTTGGCAAATAACAGTCGCCGCATCATATACTTCAGTTAGCCCGCTACAGAGCTATCAGCTCTCAGTCGTTAGCTTTCAGCAATCCGAGTAGTCTGGGATCTTCGCTGAGCGCTGATAGCCGAAAGCTGTCGGGCGGTTAGCTCAGTTGGTTAGAGCGCCTGCCTTACAAGCAGGAGGTCGCAGGTTCGAGTCCTGCACTGCCCACCATTTTTTTCTCCAGCTTGCAACCCCACACCCCATGAGTTTCTACTAAGCACCTGACTTCAACCTTCGGAGGTTCCGGTGTCGCGATCGCCATTCTTCGCCCTATCCTTTCTTGTTGTTTGCCTTAGTTGCCAGGCCCGCGCCGATCAGGTTTCCCTGAAGAACGGCGACCGCCTAAGCGGCACCATCGTCAAATCCGACGGCAAAACCCTGCTCCTCCACACCGACTACGCCAGTGATGTAAGGCTCAAATGGGACGCCATTCAGGCCATCCAGTCCAGCGAGCCATTACACGTTGAATTGCCAGACGGCAAGACCGCCGTCGGCTCCGTGGCTACTTCCGGCGACAAGCTCGAGGTTTCAACCGCGACCGGCGTCATCGAGGCGCCGGAATCGAGCGTGAAGAATATCCGTAATGACGCCGAACAGACGGCCTACGAAAAAACGCTGCACCCTGGCCTCTTGCAAGACTGGAAAACAGGATTGAATGTCGGCTTTGCCCTGACCGGCGGCAACAGCCAGACTGAGAATTTGTCTCTTGCCTTTACCGGGATACGCCAAACTCAGAACGACAAGCTCGGTCTCTACGCCAATTCGGTTTACGCCACCAATAATGCTCCGGGCGCCGTGCCCGCGACCACGGCCAATACCGCCGGTGGCGGTCTTCGCTACGATCACGACCTCACCAAGAGGGTGTTCGGCTTTGTGGCTACCGACTTCTTCTCTGACGCTCTGCAAACTCTGAATCTGCGCTCGGTCTTCGGAGGTGGCGTCGGTTTCCACGCGATCAAGAGTGACAACACTACCCTCGACCTACTCGGCGGCGCCAACTATACCCACGAGTCCTACACAGCGCTGACTCGAAATTTCGCCGCGCTCACCATCGGCGAGGAGTTGATGCACAAACTGAGCAAGAGCACAGTGCTCAACCAGCGGTTGGCTTTCTTTCCCGACCTCAACAGCGCCGGCGATTACCGCGGCACCTTCGACTTCGCCACCGTCACCAAGGTCAGTAAATGGCTAGGCTGGCAAAACTCCTTCTCCGACGTGTACGTCACGAATCCGCCTGCGGGCAAGAAGCAGAATGACCTCATCTTTACCACCGGACTGAATGTGGCATTCACGCGGTAAAGCTGCCGGTTGCAATCGAGACAGTGAAAGGGTGTCAAACGGCAGGAAACCCGTGTATCATCTGCCCATCCAGAATCAGGGAATTGCCGCAATTACGTTTCGCTCAGGACGACACCTTGCCATGCAATCCAAGATAGTCTCGGTTAACGTAGCTCTCCTTCTTAGCATTTATGGCAGTCCTGTCCGGTGGCGCAGCCCGGCGGGAGTCCGTCACCATTGACGAGATCGCACACATCGGCGCCGGCGTGAGCACACTGCAAAAGCTGGATCTGCGGATGAACCTGGAACATCCGCCGTTGGCGAAAGTCCTGGCCGCGCTGCCGCTCGTCGTTCGCGGAGTTCACGCCGACTACTCGCATCTTTCCTGGACCTTCAGCAACGGGCCTACAGAATTCCTCGGCGAGTGGGTGTGGGGCCACTGGCTCATCATGCGTTGGAATGATCCGTACTCCACAGTTCTCTGGGCCCGCACGCCCATGTTGCTGCTCACCCTGCTGCTTGGCTTCGTGCTCTACAGTCTTGGCTCGCGAATCGGAGGCCAGTGGGCAGGCCTGCTCTGCCTGACCGTGTTCGTGAGCATGCCGGCTTTCATCGCCTTCGGCCCGCTCGTCATCACCGACATCGCGATTACGCTTTTCTGGGTCCTCGCCGTTTGGCAACTACCCGAGATGTGGCGCTCGCCCTCGCGCTGGACCGTCATCAAGCTTGGACTGACGCTCGCCGGCGCTTTTCTCTCCAAGTTTTCTTCCGGATTATTGTTCTTTGTATTCATCGCCCTCGCTCTCAGCTTGCGTTGGCGCGGCGTACCGGAACAGCCGACCGAGAAACTCGCGCGGCGCGCCTGGCGCCGGCGGGCTTGGTGGAACATGCTCAAGGCAACCCTCTGGGCAGCCCTTTTCGTGTATATCTTCTATCTCATTTTTTCCTGGGGACAGCCCACAGACTCGTTCAAGCTGATTCCGCACTTTCCCGCTTCGCCATTGTTGCGGCGGGTCCTGATGCCGGTGTGGCTCTATCTGGGCGGCCTCGCCTTGTTCGCGGTAAGCGCCGGCAGCCGGCCCACCTACATTCTGGGCCACTCTTACTCCCACGGCGTGTGGTTTTATTTCCCAACGCTGTTCGTTTTGAAGTCGCCACTCACGTTTCTCTTACTGCTTCTGCTCGCGATTGCGATTGCGGTAGTCTTAAAACGCCGATCCAGCGGGCAGCCATCTGCGTTGCCTCCAGGCATCGAATTGCGCTGGCGCGCCGTGTGGGTGTCGCTGGTGGTTTTTGTAGCTGTATGCATGCTGAACCGTCTGGATCTCAGCATCCGGCATTTTCTGATCGCAATCGCTCTGCTGGTTCTTCTGCTTGCGCCGCTGCCGCGCATGTTGCAATCGTTGCGACTCGCCAACTGGAGCGGCGCCCGGCCCGCAAGTTGGCTTGCCATCGGTCTCGGGGCTGCATCGCTGGTCACAGCGGTCTGGGCCTATCCCAATTACTTTCCCTTCCTGA
Source organism: uncultured Acidobacteriota bacterium (assembly GCA_963839975.1). Classification (GTDB taxonomy): domain Bacteria; phylum Acidobacteriota; class Terriglobia; order Terriglobales; family Acidobacteriaceae; genus Gp1-AA145. Next base: position 315,357 of record CAWIXA010000001.1, read on the forward strand.
ATTCACTCGGCATGGGACGGCCCGCCTACCAGTTGGTCAACGACTCGAACGTAGATTGGAACCATGCGCTGCCGGAAGTTGAAAAGTTTGCGCAGCAGCGCGGGCTAAATCATCTCCTGCTCGACGAGTACGGCTTCTCCGAGCCGACTGCCTACGCTCCTCAGGCCCAGCTCTGGAGTTGCCAGGAGGCTTCCGCCCCAGACGCCGGCCAATGGGCGGTGGTTTCCGCCGGCAGCATCGCCGACGCTCACAACTGCCTCTGGCTCTGGAAGCATCCGCAGCAAGTCGTGCCCCTGGCCGGAGGCAGTATGTACGCCTTCCAGCTTCCTCAAGCGATTCCCGCGGCGGGGACGCCGGAAGGCCCGCCCCTGCCGCAGGATTACCGCTATCTCGGCGGCTTCTCCTTCGCTGGTACCGATCCCAGTCTTCTCTTCTTGACTGTCATTCGCGATCCCAATCAGTTGCAACCGACCATAGACCGCATGATGGCGATGGGCGCCGCTCAAAACAAGAAGAAGTAAATCCGTGCTGTGTTTGGCCGCAGCAAGCGTGTCTGCTACAATTTCATTCACGGAGCATGGACAGATGCTCCGGATCGTGGCTGCCCGCAGTTACCGTGGACGAGGTTCTTGCTCTTCCCGCTTCGTCCGCAAAATCCCGGAGTCTCAAGATCAAGGGAAACAACTGACGGCGACCGATTGTTGATGGAGAAGGCGATCCGACATGCGGTTTCCCACTGACCGCATGAAGCGCACCTAGGGGACGTAGTTCA
>CAWIXA010000002.1:0-1125460 GCA_963839975.1 uncultured Acidobacteriota bacterium
GTTGGTTAGAACGCTGCCCTGTCACGGCAGAGGCCGCGGGTTCGAGTCCCGTCGTCCCCGCCATTCTTTTCAAGCACTTGCAGAGAAGGTTCCATCCGGCGCAGGCACAAAAAGGCCCCAAAAGGCACAAGCCCAACTGGCTGGCAGCAGCGCACGTCGTATTTGATTGCCATCCCGCCTAAGCGACGCCCAACGCTTCAGGCTTCTTAGGTTGCCTTGCTCCTCTCAGTTACTGACGAAAGGCGAGACCGCAGCGGTTTGCGCGGCACGCTTCTCCGTGGTTACCGCTTGAGTGTAGGTGTCGCTCCGAAGGTTCTGAGCTTCTGTCTAATCTGCCGGGTCCAACGCATTTATCTCCGGTTTGCCGTGATCCGCTTGGAATCGGTAAAGCGGCAGCCCATAAGGAAATTCCGGGTAGAACGTCCACAAATTGGGCGGAAGAAACAGCGCAAGCTCGTGCTAAGGAGATGTTACGACAGTCGAACCCGGAGCTGATGATTACCTTGCGCTCGTTTCAATGCAGCGCCGGACAATTCAACACCCTCTATTCTGAGGTTTTGCCTGTAGCTGCGCGTTTTTTGACTTCGGCGACCATAGCGATGAAGCGGGGGTCGCCGTGCAGCGATTTGAGGTCGGGGTCTTTTTCCATTTCGAGCGCGTCGGATGGATTTAGCCCGGTGTCAAGCGCCTGTCGCAAGAGTGACAGTGCCTTTGGGCGATTTCCCTTGCGAGCTTCGATGCCGCCGAGACAGTAAACGGTGGAAGCCGTGACCTGGTTCTCCGGCCCCAGAATGCGGCGGGAGAGGTTGATCGTATCCCCGATCAACTTCTCCGCTTCGGCGTAGCGACGCTCCCGAGAAAGATCAACCGACAGGTCCCTCATCGTTTCCAGGGTCGCAGGATGTTCCGGCCCTAGCACGCGGCGGCGGAGGTCGAGCGCTTCCCGATCCAACTTCTCCGCTTCGGGGTAACGACCTTCCAGGGACAGAACAAAGGCCAGGTTGTGCATCAACCTCAGGGTTTGCGGATTCTCCGGCCCGAGGACACGGCGGTAGAGGTTGAGTGTTTCCCGATTCAACTTCTCCGATTCGGGAAGGCGACGTTCAGCCGACAGAACACCCGCCAGGTTGCTCATCGAATTCAGGGTCTGCGGATGTTCCTGCCCCAGCACCCGGCGGCGGAGGTCGAGCGTTTCCCGACCCAACTTCTCCGCTTCGGGATAGCGCCCTAAGTAGATGAGACAAACCTCCAGGTTGTTCATCGAATTTATTGTGTCCGGGTGTTCCGGCCCGAGGACGCGGCGGCGGAGGTCGAGCGTTTCCCGATCCACCTTCTCTGCTTCGGTGTAGTTGCCGTCGGCCTGCAGCGCATCCCCCAAATTGTCCATCGAATTCAGTGTGTCCGGATTTTCTGGACCGAGGACATGGCGGCGGATCTCGAGCGTTTCCCGGTTCAACTTCACCGCCTCGGCGTAGTGGCCGTCATGATTCAGCGCATCCGCCAAATCGCTCATCGAATTCAGTGTGTCCGGATTCTCCGGACCGAAGACGCGCCGCCGGATATCCAGGCTCTGCTGCTCAAGATCCTTTGCGCGGGAGAATAGTCCGAGGTTCAGGTACACCTCTCCCATGACCTGCATCATTTGCGCCTGAGCGTCCGGGTCCTTCGTCATCCCTGTCTCAATGTCGTTCGAGGCTTTCTCGAGTATCTCCCGCGCGGTAACGCTATTGCCGCGCTGTTCGTTGGGGTCCGATACGTGGAACATTCCAGTCATGAAGTCGGTGATGCGAGTGGCGCGATCGCGCTCGCGGTTCGCGCGGTCACGCTCGCGCCTGGTGCGTTGCAACTGTACGCGCTGCACTACAGCAAAGGCCGGCAGGATCGCTAACAGCCCCGTGGCCACAGCAACGCCAAGCCGATGCCGTCGAATGTACTTCCGCGTGCGATAAGCAGCACTGGGCGCATGCGCAGACACAGGCTCATTGCGCAGGTATCGGCCCAGGTCTGCGGCAAGTTCCGAAGGCGAACCATAGCGCCGTTTGCGGTCCTTCTCCAGCGCCTTGAGCACAACCGCATCCGGATCGCCGCGAAGTTGCCGGGTCAATGAAGGAGCATCGGTGCCCCGATTCTTCGCCGTGATGGCTGAGTCGCCGTCCTGCGCCAGAATACGCGAACTGGGCTTCGGGACATCCTTCTCGCGTAACAAACGCAACATCTCGTCATAGGCCAGCTTCTTCAAATCAAGCGGAAGCGCGCCGACCAAAAGTTGATAGAGCACCACGCCCAGCGAATACACATCCGTGCGCGTGTCGATGTCTTCGCCGGCTGAGTCGGCCTGCTCGGGACTCATGTAGTCGAGCGTGCCCAAAATGGCCCCTACGCGCGTGTACATGCTTCCATCGGTAAGCCGCTGCGACGTGGCCTTGGCCAGACCAAAGTCGATGATCTTCGGCACCGGCTTGCCGTCCACTTCACTGACCAGAATATTCGAAGGCTTCAGATCGCGATGAATAATCGCCTTTTGATGCGCATGCTGCACACCTTCGCAGACCTGGATGAACAGTTCCATGCGTTGTCGGGTCGTCATTCTATGTTTGTCGCAGTAAGCAGTGATGGGAATGCCCGCGACGTACTCCATCACAAAGTAAGGCCGCCCTTCTGGCGTGGATCCCGCATCGAAGACCTTGGCGATTGCCGGATGATCCATCAGCGCCAGCGCCTGCCGCTCCGACTCGAACCGCGCCACCACCTCACGGGTGTCCATCCCGGCCTTGATTAGCTTGAGAGCCACGCGCCGTCGCACCGGCTTACTTTGCTCGGCCAGCCACACTTCTCCCATGCCGCCTTCGCCGAGCCTTTGAAGCAGGCGATACGGGCCGAAGGAAATGTTTTCTACTGAAGCGAGGTCGGCAGCCTCGGTTGGGGGAGCGAGCGAAGCCAATCCGGACGTATCACCCTGTTGGTCCCGGGCCAGGCCTCTGGCGGCGACCTCCATCGCCGGAACCTCGAGGAAATTGTCGCCTTTCTCGTGTTGCGCCAGAAGCAATTCAACGGCCCGGCGCAGGGCTTCATCCCCGCCGCAGGCTTGCTCCAGAAAGGCAGCCCTCGCGCTCTTTTTCTCGTTCAGCGCGGAATGACACAAGCCCTCAATTTTCTGCCAACGCTCAGGCTCCATCCAAGCTCTCCCCGCTCAGCTCGCAACGCAGCCAACTCTTCGCCATCTTCCAGTCGCGTAGTACGGTGTCGCTGGAAACCTTCAGGACCTCAGCCGTTTCCTCCACATTGAGACCGCCGAAAAAGCGCAGTTCCACGACTTGGCTCTTCCGCGGATCCACCTTAGCCAAAGCGTTAAGCGCCTCATCCAAGTCGGCGAAATCCAAGCCCGGCGCGTCCACCCCGTCCAGACCCTCGTCCAAGCGAAGCATCGGGATCTCTCCGCCTCGTTTCAAGGCCCGGCGAGACCGCCCCCAATCCGCCAGAATCCGCCTCATCGCCTGGGCGCACACGGCTAAAAAATGAAGTCGATTTTGAAAATTGGCATGCCCGGAGTCCACCAGACGCACATAAGCCTCGTTCACCAGGGCGGTGGGCTGAAGTGTGTGACCGGGAGACTCGCGAGCCATGTAGAACCGCGCCATGCGGTGCAGTTCCTTGTAAACCAAGGGCATGAGTTTTTCGAACGCGGTTTCGTCCCCATCGTTCCAGGCTTGGAGAAGTTGCGAGACTTCGCTAGACGAGGGTGTTGCCACGGGACGTTAACCTGGCCTCGTTGTTTTCCCCGCGAGAGGAGGTATCTGAGAGACGGCTCACAGTGATGGTGCACAGAAGGTTAACACTCCTGGGCTTCCCTGGCCAAATATTCTTTTGGCTCTTGCGGTTTTTCATCCGCCGTTTCCGCTTATCTCAGTAGGAACGGATATCTGGCCAACCCAGATTCAATTGCAAAATTGAACTTAGGTCTCCTTCGTCGCCAGTACTCCGGGCCAAATAAAATGGGGCGATTTCGACGGTCTCTGTAGGCCGGCTGATCTTTCCTCCAATCAAGGAGATCACTATGCAAGCCACTAGTCGAAAGAATTGGAAAAAGATGAAACAATTTGTCAGAACGATGGTTACTCTAATGGGCCTCGCGGTTGCCGCCGCGATGTTGTCGTCAACTCCGGTGCAGGCGCAGGCCGTAATCGCTCACTCCTTCGACGCGGGAACTGGTTGGTTTAATTCCGACTTTTCCGAGCTCTACGTCGCCACCGTAGTAAGGACTAACAGTGGCTACATGCTGAGTTACAACATATACGACTTTGGCGGCGGAATCAGCGCCGGCGGGTCGGGTCCGATTCCGGCTTCCAACGTTAGTGTGTCAGGGGGCTCGCTCAATTCCGTAAAGGTGACGGTGACGTTGAACGTGGATACTTGCGCTCTCAACTTCTCGAACAGCTTCGGTCTTTGCGGACCTATCAACATTACATGGGTCGAACTGCCGGCCTCCATTGGCGGGTCCATCTCCAACCATGGGGATAGCCGGCAAGTGTTCGCCGGAGGCGGCGGGGTTGTAACCAACGGGTCAACGGTGGTCTTCTTCGCCTCGGCGACAGGCACGATGCTCGGCAGCGATGTGCCGCAGGGTACACTCGGTGAGCTCACGCAAGGAACGAACATTACCAGGACCATCACCGGCCCATAAATGTTAGGATCGCTCACACAGAAATGAAGCGCCGCCGCTCCTGCCCGGGAATTTGACAGAAAGAACACGTCAGTACATACCGGGCGGGAGCGCTCATTGACCGACCTGTTAATGATATTCGCTTACATCAAATTGCAGGGTCAAAGCGCGGATGTTGACAACACAATTTCCCTCAGAACATCTATTCAGATTTGGTCTTTTGTGACGCTAGCTGGCCGTTTTTGTCGCGGCACTAGTCTTGCAGTCTGAGACGACGCAACAGTTCTTGAAATTGCGGCGCTCCGCGCAGCGGATCGTAAGCGGGATAAACTTTCAATGTGACGAGTTCGTCCGAACGTTGCGCGTAAGCTTTTTCCAGCCAGGCAAGCGCGTCTTGCTTTTCGCCTAAACCAGCATAAGCCTGGGCAATTACGATGGGGTCCACCGGAGTGCGCGGATTCAATCGGAGCAGTTCGTTAAGCGCCCGGCGTGCGTCTTCCGTGTGTCCTGCCTTTCCCTGAATGTAGGCGCGCCACGACCAATAAGAGGCCGCAGAAATCTTGGGACGGAACCGTTCATTATCCGCAAAGGCTTCGGCAAACATCCCTTTTTCTACGTACGCGCCCACGATCAGGCGGGCACGCATGAAATCAGGGTCCATCTCTCGCACCGACTTCCATTTGTCAATCGCGCGGTCGTACTGGCGTGAGAAGTAGAGAATGGCGCCATTATCGGCCGCAATAATCAAAGAAAGCGGATCCAGTTGCCGCGCCCGCTCGCTCTCTTGAAGGGACTCATTGAAGCGGCCACGCCACATCAAATGCTCGGCATACCAGTGGTGGGCGGTGGCGTAGTTGGGATTCAATTCAATTGCGCGACGAAATTCCTTTTCCGCCGTCTCCCAATCCCAATCGTGCTCTTGAACAATCAAGGCCAGGGCAGTATGCGCTTCCGGCAAAGTCTCATCCAACTGCAAAGCATGCACTGCAGCTGCGCGCGCTTTCGACATGAACTCCGGCTGGGGATGCGCACTATACCCGTTCAGCAGAGCGTACGAGTCCGCCAAACCGGCATAGGCGCGCGCGGAATTGGGATCTTTCGCGATCGCCTGCTGGAAATATCCAATCGCTTCTTGGAGGTCTGCTTCCGTGCGTTTATTGAAGAAGTACTGTCCCTTCAAATAGAGGTCGTAGGACTCATAATTTGCAGCGGGGGCCGCGTAGCGAGCAGATGCGGGCTTGCGCTCTCCTAGTGTCATCTGAATCTCGTCCGCCACCTCCTGTGCGATCTCGCCTTGCAGGCTTAATAGTCCGCTAAGCTCGCGATCATATTGCCGGGCCCACACGTGGGTTTGATCTTTGGTTTGAATGAGCTGGGCTGTGACCCTTACATTTTTGCCGTCACGGCGCACGCTGCCTTCGATCACGTACTGCACTCCCAATTCCCGGCCAATCTGGTCCAGCGGAGTCTGAGTGCCTTTGTAATGCATAACAGAAGTTCGGGCGATCACGGCCAGTCGCTGCGGATCGAGATTCCCCAACTGGGTGATCATTTCTTCGGTTAGGCCGTCGCTGAAGTATTCTTGGCTTGCGTCTCCGGTCAGATTCTGAAAAGGGAGGACCGCGAGCGTCACCTTCCCGCTGAATGACCTTGGGGTCCGCGCCGAAAGCACCCATCCGCCCACAAACGCCGTCAATGCTGCGGCCAATGCCGCATACACGAACCAGGCCTTTTGTTTTGGCACAGGATTCGAATGTCCCTGTGAGCCTGTGGACTTCTCCACTTTTTCTGTGGTCGCGGTCACCAACGCCGATTCCAATGCTTGCGTTGGGATTGGATCCACCTCCACGACTGGGGCAATGAAGCGATACCCCTGCCCGGTAATTGTCTGAATAAAATGCGGCTGCTCGGAATCATCCCGCAGCACCTGGCGGATCTTTCTTACAGCGCCGTTGATGCTGTTGTCGGTGTCGAGAAAAACGTCCTTACCCCAGATTCGCTCGGCGATTTGTTCGCGGCTGACGATCTGCCCTCTCTGCTCTACCAGAAAGAGAAGGATGTCCATCGGGATGCGCTCGAGTTTGAGCACACGACCATCGCGGCGAAGCTTATAGGACTGAAGATCAAGCTCGAAGTCCTGCCCGAACTTGACCGTGCCCTGAGTTTTGACTGGCCCCGATGCCAAGTGGCGCTCCCCTGAAATTGGGTGTTACCGGACGTTTACAGCCTTTGGGCGGGCCGTACTTCAGCCAGGACTCCGCCTCAAACGATTGCCAGCAATTCTAACCCCAAACCGCGGTTCCGCAGCATCTCTCACGCGATCAATCTGTTAAAGCGACATAAAAATTAATGCCCCGACAGGCGTTCCGCTATTGTGATCAACCGGCCAAATCCAGCATCCTGTGCGGAATTCAGAGGTGCTGCTTGTTTTCTCCCTAAACAAGCGGCCAACCAGCCAACCAAAGGACCTCGCCATGAACTTCGTCGCCTTCGCCACAGCATCTCGTGCTCAGCTGAGATGGGCAATCGCTGTAATCGCCGTCGCTGCCATTGTGGTTCCTCCGCGCAGCGGCGCCCAGATCGCGGTTGGCGCAAACACTGAGGGAAATACTGGTGGGGCTAACTGTTCCCTTCAGGAGGCGATTTACGGAACAGAGTTCGGCAGCAACATCGCGCTTGACCAGACTGATCCCGACGACACCTATTACACCGGATGTTTAGATCCCTCTGGCGCCTGGAACGTAATTGACCTGCCGGGAGGGACGCTAACATTTACAAAATTCTGGGATGGCGATGCGCACAATCCGTTCGGGCCGACGGCGACGCCGATCATCTTTAAGGCCATCACTATCCGCGGACACGGCACGACGCTCCTGAGAACAGGTTCTGATAACTTCCGGCTATTCGCCGTTGGCCAGGCCATCATTCCTTACAGTGGACAACCTTTGACTGGAGTAGTTAGTGGGTCCTACTCCGGGACTGGCGATCTAACTCTGCAGGATGTTCACATCCAGAACTTTCACGTCAAGGGCGGCGATGGAGGTGAGGGCGGCGGAGGTGGCCTCGGGGGTGGAGGAGCAATTTATGTCGGAAAGGTCTCTAGCGGGACACCCAACTTGACCGTGGTGAACAGCACATTCGAAAGCAACAGTGCCGTAGGTGGCAATGGGGCCGGAATCAATGTATTTGTGGGGGGCGACGGCAGTGTCCTCTTTAGTGTCAGCGGTGGGGGCGGTGGCTTGAACGGCAACGGCGGCAAAGGCGGTGGATTTTTCGGCGGCGGATCCGCTGGAGGCGGCGGTGGTGGGGCTCGCGGCAGCGGAGGTAACGGCGATTTCGGCGGAGGCGGCGGAGGCGGAACAGTATTCGACGGCGCCCTCGACGGCAGTACGGGCATTGGTGGCCCAGGAGGTCTTTATTGCGGAGGGAATGGCGGTGATGGGAGTTCCGGCGGAAACAGCGGGCACGATGGCAAATGTGCCGGAGGAGGGGGCGGCGGCGGCGGGGAAGCGACAAACCCGAGCAATCCATTTGGTGGCCAGAATGGTGGGGATGGCACCTACGGCGGGGGTGGGGGCGGCGCCCCGGACAGCGGCGGAAACGGCGGCTTCGGTGGCGGCGGGGGTGGGGGCAGCAGCGGAGGTAGTTGTACCAATTGCGTTGCAACCTATGGCGGAGGCAACGGCGGAAACGGTGGCTTCGCTGGCGGTGGTGGGACAGGATTTTCCAGCTTAAGCGGAGGAGGACCGGGTAGCGGCGGCAAATTTGGCGGTAATGCAATTGGCGCTGGGGGCGGTGGTGGCGCCCTTGGCGGAGCGATTTTCAATGACTCTGGCACCGTCACCGTTCAAAACAGCACATTTTTCAATAATTCTGTCACTCGAGGAGTCGGTGGCTCAGACCAATTCGGCGGTATCGGCGACAATGGCGCCGATGGAGGCGGCGCAATCTTTTCTCGCAACGGCTCGACGGCTGTTCAGGATGTGACCATCAGCGGCAATCAAGCCACGGGCGCAGGGGGAGGCATTGTCGTAGTAAATGACGGAGCCACAACCACCCTGATTCTGCAGAATACTATCATCGCCAATAACGGCAATCAGGAGTGCATCGTCCAAGGCACAGTAGCGACGAGTAGCTCAGGAGTGAACTCAGCAGCGAACCTGATCGTCAATAATTCCGCTACAAGCGGATCACAGCATCCGTGTCCCCAGGCAACAGTCACTTCCGATCCGAAGTTGGACTTGTTGAAACCGAATCTCCCAGGCGATACACCCACGATGGCGTTGTTATCCGGCAGTCCAGCCATCGGCGCAGCCGATTCAGGAACATCGCTCTCAACCGATCAGCGCGGCGTGACGCGAAAGGCCACACCCGACATCGGCGCATACGAAACCGTGCCTGAGGCGGACCTGCAGGTTAAGAAGTCTGTCTCCAGCAGTACCGCGAAAGCCGGAGACCTGGTTACCTACACGCTCAGCGTTACCAATCTCGGCCCCGATGACGCCACCACGGTAACTGTCACAGATAGTCTTCCTGCTGAGTTGACTTACAGCTCCTGCACCGTGAGCACTGGCGGCTCCTGCAGTTCGCAAGGAGGCACTTTCTCGAGCTTGGCGGCGAATGCATCAGCCACCATCACCCTGTCGGGAACATTGAATTCTGGTTTAACCCGGGGCATGGTCGTGACGAACACGGCCAGTGTGCAGGCTTCATCGCCCGACGATCCCGTCAGCGCCAACAACAGCGACAGCGCGTCTTTCACTGTGATTGTGCCGGACTTCACCTTGAGCGCGGTCACTCCCATCACAATTCCGGTCGGCGGGTCTGGCACATCCGCGCTCACGATAGGTTCCGTTGACACTTTCTCATCTGCGGTGAGTCTGAGCACTACTGGCCCGAGCAGTTTCCATAGGAGTTTCAATCCGAACCCGGGCACTCCGCCGAGCAACGGATCGACCATTTCTACATTGACCGTGGCCTTAGAGCCATCAGTCGTTGCGGGGAGTTACACCGTAAACGAGACCGGCACTTCAGGCGCTCTGAGCCACGGCGCGTCAGTTACAGTCAACGTTCAAACCACGATCGCCGGAATTGCGAACGTGATCAGTGGCGACTTGAAGCTTGGCGCGATCGACAATGCCGGCGTAGCCACCGCTCTAATCAGCAAATTGGCGGTAGCGCAATCTTCGCAAACTGCGGGCCAGACTCAGACCGAGATCAATACTCTGCAAGCCCTGCTAAGCCAGATAAATGCGCAGACGGGAAAACATATCAAGACCGCCTGGCTCGATGGTACTGGCCAAGCCTATAACCCGGCCGGAGTTTTGGTTGGAGATGTCACTGATTTGCTGGTAAACGCGGGCGCCAATCTCAAGGCGACTCCAATCATCGGCAACGTCGTGAGCACAACGGGCACGGGGCTGTCAGGACTGACCGTTAACCTTCTCAATTCCAAAAACGTAATGGTCGCGAATGCCGCCACCGACGCAACCGGGTTCTACTACTTCCCGGTCACAAGCGGATTGACCTCGGGAGCCAATTACTCGGTAAGGGTGACGGTGCCGAAAGCCTACAAAAACTCCACGCCGTCGGCGCAAAGCTTCACTTGGAAGGCCGCGAGCGTTTCGCTCAATACTTTTGTGCTGAACTAAAGGGGAATCATCGTGCATTTCATCCATCCTGTAACCGTTACCTCGCGTGAGATCGTTCGCCCACGGTGTGTTGGCCGGGTTGTGGCAAAGTATTTGTTAGTTTTCGCCGCCTCGCTATTACTGATTGCCATTGCCGCTCAGCGCGGCGCGGCGCAAATTCAGGTCAACACGGTCAATCCTGGAAATACCAGTGGTGCCGCCTGCTCCCTGCAGGAAGCCATCTACGCAACTGAATTCGGCGCCAACGTCGCTCTGGATCAGACCAATCCTGATGACACCTACTTCAGCGGATGCGCCGACCCGTCGGGGAGCTGGAACACAATAGTCCTGCAGAATGTGACGTACCACTTCAATCAGTTATGGGATGGAGACGCGCACAATCCGTTCGGATCAACTGCGACTCCGTTCATTTTTAAGGCGATTACGATTCAAGGCAACGGAGCGACGTTGCAGTGGACAGGAGCCGGCTATGCGAGGCTCTTTGCAATCGGGCAGGCCTCGATTCGTCCAACTTCGGGAGTTGTAACTGGAGTCACTTACTCAGGCACAGGAAATCTGACCTTGCAGGATGTGTACGTCAAAGACTTCAAGATTAAAGGGGGCGACGGCTCTTGCGGAGGAGGCGGAGGCTTGGGGGCCGGCGGGGCAATCTACATTGGCAAAGCTGGAGCGGGAGTCCCTGCGCTGACCATCGACAACAGCACGTTTGCCAACAATAGTGCAACTGGCGGAAACGGCGCCATCTACCCTGCGAATCAGTGCATAGGCCCCAACCAGAAGGGATATTTCGGCGGGGGCGGCGGTGGCGGTCTCTACGGTAACGGCGGTAGTGCAGGTTTAGGAGGAGGCGGGGGCGGCGGCGGTGGATCACTGGGCAATGGCGGTGCCGGATTCGACGGGGCTGGCGGCGGAGGTGGAGGCACAGCTCTTGATGGAGCGATCGCGTTCCGCGATCCGAACGTGGTCACGCTCAGCCGAGGTGGGTCTGGCGGTTATCTGTGCGGTGGAAGTGGCGGAGACTTTGACAGCAATAGTGTTATTACCGGCACCGGCCACAGCGCCTCGTGTGCGGGTGGCGGTGGTGGCGGTGCAGGACTGGTTTCCACCGGCGGCTCGGGGGGCTACGGTGGCGGCGGTGGTGGTGGAGGAGGGGGCGACGATGCTTCAGTGGGAAGCGGCGCCAATGGAGGTTTTGGCGGAGGTGGCGGCGCCGCATCGGGAGGCGATGACCAGCACATGGCAGCTGCCGGCGACGGCGGCTTCGGTGGAGGTGGTGGAGGGGAAGTGATCTTGTACGCTACAAATGGCCAGGGGGGAGCATTCGGCGGCAGCGGCGGGAACAATGCCGGGTTTGGGTTTGGTGGTTCCGGCGGCGGGCTGGGTGGAGCAATTTTCAACGACAGCGGCATCGTTGTCATTCGCAATAGCACGTTTTACGGAAACTCCGCACACGGCGGCATCACTCCGGCCTCAAGTTATCCTGCTCCGGCACAAACCTACGGCCTGGATGCCGGGGGCGCGATTTTTTCCCGCAACGGCTCCCTCACCGTCGAGAACGCGACCGTCAGCGGCAACACTGCGACATCGACCGCGACCGGGGGCGGCATCGTCGTTATGAGTGACGGAGTAACTGCCGCACTCAAGCTCGATAACACCATTCTCGCCAACAATGGCACGCAAGAGTGCTACACGATCAATGCCGTAGGAAAAAACGGTGCGGGCAATCTGATCATGTCAAATGACCCCACAAACGCCTGCCCGGGACCGGCGCAGACTGCCAATCCGCAGCTAGGCACGCTACAGATTAACTCTCCCGGCGATACGCCTACAATGGCGATTCAACAGGGTAGCTCGGCAGTGGACAATGGCGACGACACTGCACTTACGGCCGACAACGTCACGACCGATCAGCGCGGTGTGCCTCGCCCGCAGGGCCCCCACTCCGACATCGGGGCCTACGAAGCACCTCCGCCCTCGGCGGACCTGAGCATTACCAAGGCGGTCTCACCCACGACAGCTCAGCCGGGAGATACGGTCACCTACACCATTGTGGTTACGAATAATGGGCCTGATACAGGATTTGACGTTGGAGTTACGGATAGCTGGCCTTCGCAGCTGGACTTTGTATCTTGCACGGAAACCGGCGGCAAAGGCAGCTGCGGACTCGTAGGTGCGAGTGTGACTGCCAGTTTTGCGTCGCTGGCACTGAGTGAATCCCAAACCGTCACCATCGCGGGGACGGTAAACTCAACCGCGCAGAACAATCTTACTGTCGTCAATAGCGCAACCGTCAGCGAGCTCTCTCCCACGGATCCGAATTCAGCAAACGATACAGCTGGGGCGAGATTCACGGTACATAACAAGGCCGACCTGGTGGTCGGCAAAAGCGTGTCGTCGCCGCAGATCATCGCTGGGGACTCGTTTACTTACACGGTCCAAGTGAGCAATGCGGGACCGTACGATGCAGAGCATGTCTTACTCAGCGATGCGCAACCCGCCGGGGTCACCTTCAATTCGTGCTCTTCGACGGTTGGGACCTGCAGCCTCTCCGGCGGTGTAGTTGGCCTCAGCCTTACCGCGCTGTTGAACGGGACAAGTGCAACCGTCACCATCCATGCCACGTTGAACTTTGGCACCCTGGATGGATCGATAATAACCAACACCGCGTCGGCTTCAGAAAGCACCTTTGATCCCGACACCAGCAACAACTCAGGCGGCGCTTCGTTCACCGTGGAGAACAAGTCGGACCTCTTTGTGACGAAGAGTGCAAATCTAACTTCTGTCAAGGCAACTCAGAACCTTATTTATACGGTTACCGTGAAGAACCTGGGCCCGTATCGTGCGGCCGCGGTACTGATGAATGATCCAGTTCCGGCGAACTCAGGGTTTGTTTCGCTGAACTCCGGCGCGGTGCCCTGTACAACTCCGGCGGTGGGCGCGGTCGGAACCATCACCTGCAACATTGGCACTCTTGCCAACGGCGCGACATCCACCTTCACCATCACCGTGAAACTCGGCGGCTCGTCAAACAAGACGTCGATCAGCAATACCGCCACGGCGACTTCGCCGAATTTCGATCCGAATCCGGCAAACAATGTTGCCACCGCGACCACACAGATTACCGGTAACAAGAAATAGGTGCAGTAATGGAGTGATTTTCTGTAAGCGCGTGAAACAGAGTCAAATAAGAACCTCATGGGAGAAAGCGGCTCTGGGACTCTGCCGTTCCATGCTCGATGAAGGTTGCCCCCAATTACCGGGATGGCTGACCGTGTTGAAGCCGGACGTCCAATTAGGGTCCAGCAATTCTTCCTCAGCGAAACGTCTTTTAAGAGCCACCCGTGTCGCGTAGTTTCAGTTAGTTACGAGTAACCGCGTCGCTGTCACGGCACAGGCCGCGGGTTCGAGTCCCGTCGTTCCCGTACATTCCTTTCAAAAAAATATTAGACGGTGCGGGGGCCGACAGATGGCCAGCTCAAGGGCAATTGTGGAGTGAGAAATTTTCTTTAAATATACCTTGACACGCATATGCTCTATGGAGTATATACAAAGCATGGAATCCTTGTTCGAAGTCATTGCGGAGCCCAACCGCCGCGCGATATTGAGCTTGCTGGTCTCGTCCCAGCAGTCGGTGGGAGAGATCGAGCGTCAGCTTCGTATGCCACAGCCGACTGTGTCAAAGCACCTGCGCGTGCTGCGCGACGCCGGTTTTGTGGAGTCCACGGTGGACGCACAGCGCCGTCTCTACCGCTTGAAACCTGGACCACTTCAGGAGATCGATGCCTGGGTGGCCCAGTTCCGCCGCTTCTGGTCTGCACACGTCGATGCTCTCGAACGCCATCTTGATCGCATGAACAACGACCGCATAGATCCTCAACACCATGGACCATCAATACCAACGAAAGGGAAGACGAAGAACAAAACGACGCGGCCCAAACCGCGAACTTAATAAATTAATAAGGAGAAACGAAAATGAAAATTAAAGTGACTAGCATACACGTGGACAACCAGGACAAGGCCTTGCGCTTCTATACCGAGGTACTCGGCTTTGCCAAGAAGAACGATTTCAGTCAGGGCCCATATCGGTGGCTAACCGTGGCCTCGCCTGAGGAGCCGGAAGGCACTGAGCTGCAGTTAGCGTTGAACAACAACCCGGCGGCCAAAGCCTACCAGCAAGCCCTGTTCCAACAAAATCAGCCCGCGGCCATGTTCTTCACCGAGGACATCAAAGGCGACTATGAGCGGATCAAGTCTGGCGGCGCCGAGTTCACCATGCCACCCACCGACGTAACCGCTTCGACCATTGCGATGCTGAAGGACACCTGCGGCAACCTTATTCAGCTCACGGAACTGAGGCGCTGGTGAAGAAAAAGGCTTGGTGCAAGGTTTGCGCCGTTCCGGAGGAGCCAGGCTGCGGTAGCGATCGCTATCGCCTGGCTTAGACAGTTGATGGAATCGGGGCACCTTGTCGTTTGAGCCCAGCTTGCTCTGGTATTCTTCGAGCGAACTCGGCGCTAGCTGGGCCGGCAAAACCAAAAAGGACTCAAAGATTGGCAACGAGAGAACCGTTCAGCCTGAAGCAAAAGCTCCTGATTGTGGCGACCGCATGTTTCCTGTACCTGCCCATGCTTTTGTTCATCGTCTACGACCGAGATGCGGTTTCTCCGAGACAGTTCGCTGCTATCGCGGCAGTGAATCTTGTGGTGGGAGTGTCACTGTTGGCGTTAGTGTCAGAAAAATGGATTCGCAAGATGAAGTGAAAAGTCCACGGTAGAACAGTTGCAAAATCTCGATATCGTGCAAATACTCCGCCCGAAGAATGGCAAACTTCCGAGAAAAAAGGCGCAGATGGGGGAGTAAATGATCGAGCGCGAGGACTACACATCGGGGTCGCCGGGAGCTGGCACATCGATCGCCGGCGCCGATGCCATGAAGTTTGCTGGCTCTTATGGCTGGTGCCGGAGCGCGTCGAGCAGTTCGGCGTTGAAACCCCGAAGGGGAGGCGAACAAATCATGAAAGATTCCATCAAACCCTTGAAAAAAGAATTGTCAGCAAAGCAACGTGAGGAGCTCCGCAGGGCATTGCAGGCCCGTTTCGCGAAAAACATAAACCGTCATAAAGGTCTCGACTGGGCTGAAGTACAAACAAAGCTGGAAGCGAATGCTCAAAAGCTGTGGTCACTCAATGAAATGGAAAGGACTGGTGGTGAACCGGACGTGGTTGGCTGCGACAAAAAGACCGGTGAATACATTTTTTATGATTGTTCGCCGGAAAGCCCGAAGGGCCGCAGAAGTCTTTGCTACGACCGAGAAGCCCTGGACTCAAGAAAAGAAAATAAACCAAACGACAACGCTATTGATGTAGCTGCTGCCATCGGCATTGAGCTTTTAACGGAAGAACAATATCGTGAGTTGCAGAGTCTTGGCGAGTTCGACACGAAAACGTCGAGCTGGGTAAAAACACCTTCTGATATCAGAAAACTCGGCGGCGCCCTTTTTGGTGATCGCCGCTATGACACTGTTTTCGTGTATCACAACGGCGCCGAATCCTACTATGCCGCCAGGGCGTTCCGTGGCTCGCTAAGAGTCTAATTTTTGCATGCCCGGGGTAGGGAGAAGAAGATGAGCGATCTCGATCACTACGCGCCGGGCCCGGCCAGTGGGGCGCGGGTAATAAAGGACCGGGTAAACGACGACAACATGTGGACGCTCGTCCTCGTCCGCGAACTCCACCACTCGCCGGAAAAAGTCTGGCAGGCGCTTACCGATCCGGCGCAGTTGCGCGAATGGGCTCCGTTTGTGACTGATGGGAGCCTGGGTGCGGTTGGAACCGTGAAGCTTACCTGGGTGGCAGCGCCCACGCCGATTGAAACAAAAATCACGCGAGCCGACCCTCCCGAACTGCTTGAGTACGGCGATATGCGGTGGGAACTCGAAGCTTTGGGCAGCGGCACGCGCCTAACGTTATGGCACAGCATCGATCGCCGCTTCATCTCGTGGGGCGCTGCCGGCTGGCACATCTCCTTCGATGTTCTGGATCGGTTCCTCGCGGGGAATCCGATTGGGCGCATCGTCGGCGCCGACGCCATGAAGTTCGCGGGCTGGCAACGGCTGGTTGCTGAGTACGCCAAGCAGTTCGGCGCTGAACCGCCCGGCGGGTCACCCAAGGCCGCGAAGCGCTGAAGCCGAGGGAACATCATGTCGAAGCATGGCGGCATCATCGGCGTATCAGATCACGGGGGTTGGGCGGTGCTGGTCACGGTAGCGCGTGACGGAACGCTCCTCGACCGCCGCCGGGTAGAACTCGTTGGCGAGGGCCTGCCAAAAATTCCGCACCACAGCGAAGCCCAAAGGCTCCCGCTCGACAAGGCCGTGGAGTTAGTCGAGCGCGTGCGCGTGTCAGCGGAGAGGCATGCGGTGCATGCCTTGGACGCGGTCGCGATGGCGGTACCTCGCATCCGTGGCGTCGCCATTCGCAAGTGCCCACAGCTTCCACCCACAATTGCCGAGCGAATCAAGGACTACCACGCGCAGAACAATGCCGACTGGGTGATGTACCGCAAGGCCCTGGCTTCTGCCGCCGAGGCGCGCGGTTGGCCCGTCCACTGGTACGACGCAAAGAACGTATTGGCTGCGGCGAGCCAGGCGTTGCATGTAGAGAACTTCGACGCTCACTTTCTTCAACTGCGAAGGGCCCTCGGGCCGCCCTGGAACAATGACCACAAACTCGCAATGGCGGCTGCTGTGGTCACCGCGAACAAGGTCGTGGAGTAAGGCGCGGAGCCTGAGTAAGCCTCTTTACGCTGTGGACGGTGGCCCATTCAACTCGAGGCGTTTAGAGGGCGTGAGAGCCCGCTGCCGAAATCCCGAGCGAAGCGAGGGACCTCTTGAGTGGGGCAGTTCGACAGGCGGACAAAATCTTCGCGCAGCTCCTGCACGATTCCGTCGCTTAATGCGGCCGGAACGTCTTGCCTGTCTCCAGCAGAGTTTTCAGCCGAGAAAGAATCCGAGGCCAGCCGTCCGCGTTCTGAGCATAGGCCGGATCGTTGTCCTCAAAACCGTCATTCGTCACCACAACCTTCACCGCCTCTGTTTCCGGAGTCAGTTCCAGCTTCACCCTCGACATCACCGCCCCATCGCCCATGCCAAACTTGTATTCGAACAGCTTCGGCGGTTCTGCCCGTAGCACCTCGCCGGTTACATACCGCATCGGCTTCCCATCTTTACCCGGGCCCGACCATGTCATCGCCCCGCCAGGTCTCAAGTCCACCTCAAAGTCCGCACCCATAAAGATTGTCTGATTCGCCTCCTTCGAAACGAACCCATTCCAGACTTTCTCTACAGGCGCAGCAATGTAATAAGTAAAAATCAGAGGTGCCTTCGCCATCGCAATTGTCGCCATCTCGATTCTCCAGGGATTTCTCTCAGATTACCCTCATGTCTTTGACTGTAACAAACCGAGAGGTTGGGCAAGTGGCCCCAGGTCTTTGGGGGACATGAATCATCGGGTGCCTATGTCTCGTGGTGTTCGAGGCAATGGGGTCTTACCCAACATCTCATCAAGCCCTAAGCTTTCTGATCGTGGCGCTCAATCTCGATCGCGAGGGTCGAGGCAAGAGCAAATCAAAACTTCGAGGAAAATCCGAACAGCCCCACTCAAGCCAAAAGCTGGCTTGAGTGGGCCACCCGCCCATCAAGCGGCGGGACTTCGTGTGATGTGCCTAACGTATACACGCGCAGGGGTCTGGGAAGATTGGGGAACACTCCCCTGAGCAGTTTACCGACACGCATGCTCCGTTGATGACCTCGCATGCCGCGCCTTGAGGTTTGTGGGCAAGGGCCTGCACCGCGCTCATGACCACGCAGGCGAACAGGGCCATAGTGATCACGGCTTTTGTGATGTTTTGCATCGATTATTCCTCCTTTGTGTGAAGTTTGACTGTGTAAAGTTTGACCAGAGCTTGAAATGGCAAGCTACCGTGCGTCAAGGCGACAACGCAGGTGCACTATTGCTGGCTTGCATGCCGGGGTGATCCGACAAGAACTTCGCAGCCGCTTTCGCGGACTCCGGTGTCAGGCGTCCCAACCAGACCTCATCAACTTTGCCATTGTCGCCGACTGCCACAACCTGGGGAACCGCCGCGAGGCCGAGCCTCAAGTAAGTGGCATACGGAGGATTCACGAGTGTTTCCTCCAGAGGAATGCCGCTTGCGTTGCAGAAATCACGGGTTTCATCGGGATTGCCGCGGCTGATCCACAGCGTGCGCCATCCTAGTTTTTTGGCCTGCGCGCTCAAGTCTGCGTCGAAAGACTTGCTCAACACGCACTCGGGACATCGCGGCGCGAAGGTGAAAACCAGCAAGTGTTCAGCGGCGGAACGAGGCATTTCAACCGTATGAAACCTGCCATCGAAACCGACACCGCCGATATCGTGCAGCGGTTCCTCGCGATGTACCGCCAATGCGGAAGGTAAGGGCAATTCGGTTTTGAGGCGATTATTCTGGCGTATCAGGATGATGTTTTCGGCGATGAGTGCAACCACTAGAAGCGGCAGCACAAAATTCAGCGATTTGCGCAGGCTAGGGCGACGCACCGCGAATACCTCCGCCAGACGGCAGCATTCGAAAAACGGCACACGAAGATTAACAGATCATTCCTCAACCAGGGTGTCAATAAATTGTCACTTGGGAAGAATGTCCGGGGCAGACTAGCCGAGCGGGATTATGAATATATTCGGCAGGTCCGCTTCCAAGCTAGTGGAAAATCACGGCAGGGGAGATGGTCGTGCTGAAGCCGGCCGCCGCGGGCGTAACTCCAGGGCACGGATGTTGCTCTCCAGTTGCTCGCGGCGGGCGGGAGATAAATCTACAAATTCGAATCCCGAATGCTTCGAGTTGCTGTGCCGGACGATGGCCAGAGTCTCCAGCCATGCTCCCGGGAATTGCAGCGATAAGTGCACCGTTTCGCCCACTGCGGGAGGCCCGCACAGCACTGCCGACGCCCCACCGCGGCTGAGGTCCAGGCTCAAGCCATGCACCGATGGCGAGTCCGGCGTTGTTGACCGCCCGACTCTCGTTGGGACGGAGATCAGGAACCGCGGGTGCCGCCGCGTAGCCTTGTAGCGCCGATTCTGCGTGGCCAGTTCTTGTGTGTACATACTGCGACCGAAGGCCGGTGGGCGGCCGCGAAGACGCAGCCGCCGCTGGCGAAACCGCGTGATGGTCTCGCAGGAACTTTCCGCCGTTATGGGAACTGGCGGCAGAAAACGCTTGTTGGCGGATTGGGCGATTGAGCCGTCTTCGTAAATCTGCGACGCAAATCTACGACGGCCACGACTGCCGTGGCGCCGGCGGCAAGTGCAGGCTCGCCCGGATCACTTCCAGCAACTCATTGTTGTCCACCGGCTTTTGGAAGAAGGCGGCAGCGCCCGCGTCCAGGCTCCGGTCCTCATTCATTTGCGGATCGCGCGCCGTCAACACAATGATGGGAATATCGGACAGAATGTCGCTCTCCTGCATCCGCTTCAGCACCACGTACCCATCACCCGCCGGCAGACCCAGATCGAGAATCACCAGGTTGGGGCGCTCCTTTTGCGCCAGCGCGATGGCCGAATAGCCATCACTGGCGCTCACGGTTTCGAAGTGATTGGCGCGCAACCGGAGCTTCAGCGCCATTCTCAAGTCCGGATCATCGTCCACGATCATGATCTTTGTCCGGGTGTTAACTTGTTCCACGTTCCGGTTTTCCGTTGTCATTGGTTGGGCTCTCCTTTGGGATAAAGCTAGGTTTGGCTCCAAACTGTTGCCTGATCATTTCGGTTACACGATTGGCGACCCTTTGCACCTGCTCTTCCAATTTCATCGGCGTTTTATTGGATTCCATCAGTGACGGTTCCAAAGGTATGGGCTGCGCCGTAACCTGTACCGTACCCGCCGCTTTCAGCTGCGGCAGCGTGCCTAGTTGTTCGCTTACCCGGGTCAACATGATGTCCACATGCGCCATGTCGGTCGAAGCCACCACAAAGAAGGTCTCCTCCAGACCACTCTTGTTCATGGCCGGAAGCACCAGATCCTTGTCCACAAAAACGCATTGCCGCAACCGTTCCAGCGACTGATGACAGGTATCTCTCCAGTTGCCACGCGGCGGCTTGTTCAGCGGCGTCAGATCCACGCGCACCAGCGCCATTGCCGGGCGCAGCTCTCCTTTGTGGACGATCACCGGCAGCAAAAGTTTGGGCAGGGAATAGAACGGTAGGGTGAACGAGAACGTGCTGCCTTCCCCCGGCTGGCTCGCCACCCAGATCTTTCCGCCATGCAAGTTCACCAGCTCCTTGCTGATGTACAGACCAAGGCCCAGGCCTTTGCGGCTGCTGTCCACGGCGTTCTCGTCCTGGTAAAGCCGTTCGAAAATCAGGGCAAGAGATTCTGGACTGATTCCGCGGCCAGTATCGGCGACCGAAAGGTAGGCAAACTCTTTGTCACCTTCTACCTGACTGGCGGTGACCGTCACTTTGCCGTCCGGCGGCGTGAACTTCATCGCATTGTCCACCAGATTGATGAGGATTTCGAGAATGCGATCGGGATCGGCATAGATAAAAGGAAGCAGCGGATCCAGGCTGCTTGCCAGATGGACTCGCTGCTGTTGTGCCTGCGGCTGCAGCATGGCTACTACCTGGTCCACCAGATCGGCGACGGCAACACATCTTGGTTCTACGCGGAGTTTGCCCGCTTCGGCGCGGGTTGCCTCCAACAGGTCGCGTATCATGGCGTGTAATTGGTTGACGCTCTTCAGGATGATGCCTAAGTGATCGTGCTGTTCCGGAGAGATGGGGCCCGCCAGCCCGTCGGCAATTAAACTCACGAACTGGTGGATACAACTCAACGGCGTTCGCAGTTCGTGCGACACATGCGAAAGAAAACGGTTCTTGAACTCGATTTGCTGCTTGCGGCTGAGTTCGAGCGATCGCAACAGGGCCTGTCGTTCGATTGCGTAGTGCATGGCCCGCTCCAGATTTTTTCCGGTGACATCGCCCTTGACCAGATAGTCCTGGACTCCTTGATTCATCGCTTTCCGGGCCAGGGCTTCGTCTTCTTGTCCGGAAAGAATGACCACCGGAGTGTCAGGCGCAACTTGCAGCACCTTGCGAAAGGTTTCGGATCCGCGGCTGTCGGGAAGATTCAGGTCAAGCAGAATTACTGCCGGCAAATGCTGGCTCAGGATCGCGAGACCGTCAGAGAGGCGGTTTACGCACTGCACCTGCACCGGAGCCTTGCCTTCGATCAGACGCAGCCGCATCAAGTCTGCGTCTCCCTGATTGTCTTCGATCAACAGAACTTGCGTTGCTTGTTCACTCATGGTCTCTCCATGCTGGGAAGACAGACGCGGCCGAACCAAAACGCTTCGACAGCTTGCACGGCGGCGAAAAATTCCGCCAGTCCGCAGGGTTTACACACATAGCAATTCGCGCCCAATTCATAGCTGCGGGCAATGTCGTTCCCCGACCGCGAAGTCGAAAAAATCACCACCGGAATTTGCCGCAACAGGGGGTCGCCTTTGACATCGGCGAGCACCGCGCGTCCGTCTTTCCGCGGCAGATTTAAGTCGAGCATCAGCAGATCCGGCCGCACCGCATCGGAGTATTTACCAGCCCGGCGCAGAAACGCGATTGCCTCTTCGCCATCGTTCACGGCATGGATACGACTTCTGCGCGCGCTGTCCGCGAGCGCGCCACTGACGAGGTCCACGTCCGCAGGGTTGTCGTCCACCAGCAGAATCTCTGGTGCCGAGTTCATGATTGCCCCTTCTGCTGCGGCGAAGTCGGCAGGGTAAACCCGAAAGTCGTCCCTACTCCAACTTTCGACTCCGCCCAGATTCTTCCGCCATGCTGTTCCACGATCTTCTTGCAGATGGCCAGCCCCACCCCGTTGCCGGAATATTCTTCCCGCGTATGCAGACGCTGAAAAATCACGAAAATCACTTCCAGGTGCTGGCCTGCGATACCGATACCTTTATCAGTGACCGTGAACCGCGCCATGCCGTCCTGCTGCTCGCCTGAGACTGTGATCACCGGCGTCCGCGTGCCCCGGAATTTGATGGCATTGCCAATCAGGTTTTGAAAGAGCTGAATTACATGCATCCGGTTGGCACTTACCGCAGGCAGGTCTCCACAATGGATAACCGTGCCACTCTCCTCGATCGCCGCACGCAAGTTCTGCTCTACATCGTCCACCACCGCATTGCAATCCACGCAATCCGGGACGGCGCCGTTCCGGCCCAGCCGTGAGAACGCGAGCAAGTCCTGAATCAGCGCCTGCATGCGCAGCGCGCCTTCCACTGCGTAGGCGATGTACTTATCGGCATTTTCATCCAGTTTTCCGCGGTAGCGTTCCGCCAGCAGTTGCGTGTACGCCGCCACCATGCGCAGCGGTTCCTGTAAATCGTGAGATGCAACGTAAGCGAACTGCTCCAGATCGCGATTCGATCGCGCCAACTCCTCCACTTTGTTTGCCAGATCGGCTTGGGCCTGCTGTTGTTCCCGGCGCAATTTGTGTTCTTCGATCGCGCCCCGCACCGCCTCCGGCAAGCGCGCAAGCCGGTCTTTCAGGACATAGTCAGCGGCTCCCAGCTTGATACAGTCCACTGCCGTCACGTCTCCGAGAACTCCCGACACCAGAATCAAAGGAATATCCAGGCCCTCTTCCCGCAAGATTTCCAACGCGTCGGTGCCCCTCCATGTCCCCAGGTTGTAGTCGGACAAGATCACTTCGGGTGGATTCGCTTTCACCCGCTGGCGAAATTCCTCCGCCGTCTGCACCACATCACTTGCGATCTGGAATGGCCCTTTGCCCAATTCACGTAAGATCAGTTCGCGGTCGGCCACATCATCCTCCACCAACAAGACCCGCAGGGCTGGTCTTGTGAAGGCGGAGGATTCGCGGTTTAATGCGGGGGCGGCTGCGCTCACGGCGCCCCCGCGGATTTTGTTGCGCCATTGGCCGCCCGTTGATTCGTGACCAGCCAGTACAGGCCCACGGTTTTCACCGTCTCCCGGAATTGGTCGAAGTCCACCGGCTTTTGGATATAACTGTTCGCTCCCAGATCGTAGCTGCGGACCAAGTCGCGTTCTTCTTTCGACGAGGTCATGACCACGACCGGAATCAGCCTAGTTCGCGGATCGCCTTTGATCTGCTTGAGCACCTCAATCCCATCCACTTTGGGCAGCTTCAGATCCAGGAGGACGAGTTTGGGTGGGTGATCGAAGGAGCGCGATGCAAACGCACCGCGACAGAAAAGGAAATCCAACGCTTCTTCGCCGTCGCGAGCGATATTGATGTGGTTTGCCAGATGTTCACGCCGCAGTGCGTGAACCGCGAGGTCTGCGTCCTCGGTGCTGTCTTCCACCAGCAGAATGTCAGTTTCAACTAAATTCACGATTACACTCCCGCCTGCATGGATTTGTTTTCGACTTCTACGTTTTGCATGCCCCCGAGCGTGAAATAAAATGTCGCGCCCCGGTCCAATTGCGCTTCTGCCCAGGCTTTTCCCTGATGTTTTTTGATAATGCGTTGCACCGTTGCCAGCCCCACGCCGGTGCCTTCAAAATCCTCGGCGCGATGCAGCCTTTGAAATACTCCAAACAGTTTGTCCGCGTATTTCATGCTGAATCCGACTCCGTTGTCGCGCACGAAAATGGCGGACTGTCCATCGACGGTGGTGTGGCCAATCTCAATCACCGCCTGCGGCCGCGGCCGCGAGTATTTCAGCGCGTTGGAGATCAGGTTTTGGAAGACCTGCTTGATCAGCGTGGGATCGCATTCCATAAAGGGCAGATCGGCGATTTTCCACTCCACCTGCCGTCCTTCAACATCCGGCTGCAACATGCCGATCACTTCTTTAACGATGGAATTCAAGCCGACCTGCTGCAGGTTCGGGGCCTGCCTGCCCACCCGGGCCAGACTCAGCAGCTCATCCACCAACCGGCCCATCTTGCGAGTCCCGTCCTGGATTCGTTGCAGGTAGCTCTGCGCCGCGACATCCAGCGAAGGACTGAACTCCTCCACTAGGATTCCGGAGAAGCCCGCGATGTGGCGCAGAGGAGCCCGCAGGTCATGGGCGACGCTGTAGGTGAAGGATTCCAGTTCCTTGTTCGCCTCTTCCAACTGGGCGGTACGCTCGACCACCCGCTGCTCCAGGGCTTCGTTTAGCTGGCGGATTTCCTGCTCTGCGGCCTTTTTTTGAGTGATGTCGCGAAAGGCCACCACTCCCCCGTGCTGTGCTCCATCTGGGCCTCGCAACGGATGGCCCGAGGCCTCGATCCAGGTTGCTTCGGCGAGCTTTGGATTGCGCAACAATATCTCGGCAGTGCTCGACTCGCCGTGAATCGCGCGTACCAGCGGGAGTTGATCCGTTGGGAATGCGGTGACCCCGTCTGGCAAGTAGTTGCCATAGTGTTCGGACCACTCCTGGGCAGGGAGGTCGGTCGGGCCATACCCCACAATTCGCTCCGCCGCGCGATTCCAGATCAGGAATTTGCCGTGCTCGTCAGCCGCGACCAGCCCCTCGGCCATGCTGTCCAATACGGACTGCAACATGAGCCTCTGCGTTTCCAGGGCGGCTTCGGCCCGCTTGCGCGCGGTGATATCAATGTTCGTTTCCAGGATGCGCACGGGCCGGCCTTGATTGTCGCGGTGCAACACCCATGCGCTGGAGACGACTATCGTGCTGCCATCCCTGCGAAGGTGTATCAACTCACCTTCCCACATGCCAGTCTCGAGGAGCTCCTTCTCGATCGTCTCCAGCGGCTCGGGGAATTGCGTGTGGAAGAGATCGTGGGAAGTGTGGCCCAATGCCTCCTCGGATGTGTACCCGTAAAGTTTTTCCGCACCGCGCGGCCAGGACACAACACGACTCTCCATGTCGCGCACAAACACCTGGGCCCGGTCGAGTAGCTGGGCCTGCTCACGCAAGGCTTCTTCAACCTGTTTACGCTCCGTGATGTCCGCGCGGATGGCGACGTACTGTCGTGGTTTTCCGTCCGCTCCTACGAATGGGACGATGGTCGTGTCCACCCAGTAGATCGAACCGTCCTTGGCCCGATTCTTGATCTCGGCGTGCCAAACCTTTCCCTTGGCAATGGTGTGGTACATCTCCTGGAAAAATTCTTTGGAGTGGTGGCCGGAGTTGAGGATGCGGTGATTCTGGCCGATCAGTTCTTCTCTGGAATATTTGCTGATGGCGCAGAACTTGTCGTTGACATAGGTGATCGTGCCCTGGACGTCGGTGATCGCCACGATGGCATGTTGATCGAGAGCGAACTTTTGGTCGGCCAGTTCCTTGAGGGCAACCTTGCTGGCGGCGAGGCTTTCTTTCACTGCCTCCTCCGCTCGCTTGCGCTCAGTGATGTCGGCGCGGATCGCCACGTATTGCCTGGGTTTGCCCTCCGTGGTTAGGGTCGGAACGATGGTGGTGTCCACCCAGTAAATCGAACCATCCTTGGCGCGGTTCTTGATCTCCGCATGCCACACCTTCCCATTGGCGATGGCATGATACATCTGCTGGAAAAACTCTTTGGGGTGGTGGCCGGAGTTGAGAACGCGGTGGTTCTTGCCGATCAGTTCCTCTTTGGAATATTTGCTGATAGAGCAGAACTTGTCGTTCACGTAGGTGATGGTGCCCTGAACGTCGGTGATCGCCACGATGGCATGCTGATCGAGAGCAAACTTTTGGTCGGCCAGTTCCTTGAGGGCGGCCTTGCTGGCGGCCAGATTCTGCTGCGCGGTTTCTTCCGCCGACTTTCGCTCGGTGACCTCCGATTCCAGGGCTGCAGTCCGCTGCTCCACGCGCTGCTCTAAGTCGGCGTTCAGGATGCTAATTTGCGCCCGCGCCCGTGCGCTGACGTCAATCTCGCGGTTGATCGCGAACCTGGCTAGCGCCAATAAGGCTGCCCCGGCGAAGATGCCCACGACAATGATGAAACTCGTCAACCGCCGTCCCGCTCTGGTTGCTTGGGTGCGCTCGCTCAACAGCCGCATCTCATTCGCTCGCATCTCTTGACTCGTAGAGCGCACCGCACTCATGAGCTTTTCGGTCTCTAGAATCTCGCTGGAGCCAGGAATCAATCGCAGCTGCTGGCGCTTGGCGATCATGCTCCCGGCGTATGTGAGAGCAGCGCCGATCTGCGGTTCGAGTACGTCCAGCCGCTGCTGCTGACTGGGATTGTCTGCCGTCAAATGGCGCAGGGTATCTTCGTTCTGAGCGACGGCGCCCCTCGCGCTCTCGTAATGCGGCAGCAAGATGTCTTGCCCGCTCAAGGCATATGCCCGCGCACTGGTTTGCGCTTCGATCACATGTTTTGACAGGGGCTTCGATCTCATCCATCACTGCATAGGTATGGATCACCCAGTCGGCATCCTCTGCCGTCAGACGAGTGTTGCGCCACGATGAAAACCCGATGAAGGCTGTCAGGAGCACAGCAACGATGAAACCGACCGTGACCCTCCGCCGTAGCGGGGCCTCGATCGGTGCATGAATCCGGCTGCGCTCCGCAATTTCCTCTTCCAGCCTGCGGTTCTCTTCCTGCAAATGCATGCGGCCGGGGAGAGAAATCACCTTTGGCACCAAGGGGACGAGCATCACCGCGGTGAGCACGGACACAATTGCTGTGATGGCCTTGATGCCACCCGCCAACAAATAGCTGCCGTGCCAGACGTTCCAGATTTCCATCAAGTGCGTTGTTCCACACGCAAGGATGAAGATTCCAAACATCCAGAAGATTCGATTGAACGGCAAGTCGCGGTTCTTGCGAATGAAATAAATGAGGACAATTGGAATGCAATAGTAGGAGAGAGTTATCAGGCCGTCTGAAACCACATGCAGCCAGACGATCTCGGGGTCCCACAGGTAACAGTACCCGTGGGGCATAAAGTCGGAAGAGGAAAATAAGTGCTTCAGGAACGCCAGCACCGGGACCTGGGTACTTGCCAGCAACTCTGTCGTTGCCAGATGTCTCCCTGGTCCCCCGAGCACGCCCGCCCCGAGGACCCCTGTGCAGGGGAGAGCATGTAGAACGCCGCTGTTCATTCCTTCACCCGCGGCGTGATCTCAGTCGTGCCGGTATTCGATGGACGCTCATTGAGCACCAGCCAATACAGGCCGGTGCTCCTGATGGCCAGTCGGAACTGTTCAAAGTCCACAGGCTTCTGGATGTAGGTGCTGGCGCCCAGGTTATAACTGACGGCCATGTCGCGGTCTTCCTTGGACGAGGTCATCACCACCACCGGAATATGCCGGGTGCGCGGGTCCGATTTCACCTGCTTCAGCACCTCCATCCCGTTGACTTTTGGCAGCTTCAGGTCGAGCAGGACCAGTTTGGGAGGATCTTCATGGTCGCGGTTCGCATACGCGCCGGAGCAGAACAAAAAATCGAGCGCCTGTTCGCCGTCGCGAACAATAAAGATGTTGTTGACCAGACGTTCACGCCGTAACGCCCGCAAGGCAAGGTCGCAGTCCTCCTGGCTGTCTTCGACAAGAAGGATGTCCACCTGAGTGATCTTCATTATTCTGGCTCGGCTCCGCAGCGACCGCCCGTGTCTGCACCGTCGCCGTTGCTTCTGCGATGGGCGCGCGGAAGCGCATCCCACGCCCCGTGGTCAGACACTGCACCGCCCGCTCTTATTGACCATCGTCACCAGTCGCCGGGTCCATCAGTGAAAAACGTGGGCGAAGGTTCAGTTGCGCCGCCGAGTACGCCCTGTACCTTCGGTCATGTCCTTGAGAAGAGGTCTTGAAGAGGAGAAGACGGGTTCCAAGACCGGAAGAGAATTCCGAGTTCCAAAAAAGAACGCGGCGAAAATGGCTGGTTTGCCGATTCGCCGCGTTCTGCCGATCGCTTCAGGCGGAAAGCCTCGTGGTAGAGCTCGCCAAGCCTAAAACGTTTTAGTCTTCTATGACACATATAGTGAAGTTTCTCGCGTGGATTGTCAATTGCTTTCTTGTGTAGAATGCGTCGCATTGGGTTCCAGCCGCCGGCATCCAAGTCTGGCAGAGGTTGTCTTCCATGTGGGCGATTGAAGTTGTCAAATCGCAAAAACTGCTTCAGCTCAGAAATCTTACCGTCGCCTTCGTTTTCGTTCTCCTATTCTTGTCGTCCAACCTTGCTGCCCAGAGAAGCGGTTCAAGTGGCGGAAACGGTGCCGGCGAAATGGGTGTCGGCAACCACTCCATTGAGGTCCATATCACCGATCAGAGTGGCCGCGCGCTCAGCGTTGTTCTTCGCGTTCAGGTTCTCAGTGAGAATGGGATGCGCCTGGCAGAGTCCTATTCCAACCGCGAACAAGGAGTCGCCGATTTCGACGGTTTCAGCAGTGGAATTTTTCAGCTGTCGATCAGTGGCCCGGATGTGGAAACGGTCACCCAGAACTTTCAGATTTATCCTACCGAGGCGACGCATCGCGAATTCATTCGCGTGAAGATGAATAATACGGCCCCGGCGGGGTCGCCCGCTTCGCCGGGGAGCGACCCAACCATTTCAGCCCAGGATCTCTCCGTCCCTGACAAAGCCCACGACGAGTTTTCTAAAGGCATGGAAGCCTACGCGCGAGGAGATGTCCGCGAGGCTCAGGACGACTTGGAGCAGGCCGTGGCCATTTATCCCAATTATGTTCGCGCCCATAACAATCTGGGAGTGTTGTTTTTGAAAGCGGGCCTTAAGGTAAAGGCCTTTGTGGAATTCTCCAAAGCCGTGGAACTGGATCCCAAGTTCGCGCCTGGCTATGTGAATCAGGCTAAGGTCTCCATTAGCGACGGCAATTTCGCCGAAGCCGAACCTGCACTGAAAAAGGCGATAGAAGCCGATCCTTCTGCCCTTAATGCCATGCGGTTGCTTTGTGAGACCGAATTTGCTCAAAAGGAATATCCGCAGTTCCTGCAGATGGCGCGGCACGTACATCAGATTACTCGCGAGCCGGATTACTCGGACCTGCATCTTGTATCAGGCGAGATTCTGGTTGGCGAGGGCAAGAACCGGGAAGCCGCCGAGGAGTACCAGATGTTCGTGGAAGAAAATCCGACCGATCCTCGCATTCCCAAAGTGAAGTCCCTGATTTCCAGATTGTCGGCGAAGTGATTTTCCTCTGTGTTCCCTGCGCCTTGCGTTTGATTTTGCGGTAGGGCGCAATTACAGTTGCAATTGCGTGAGCGAATCTGCCTTCAGCTTTCCATCCGCATTCCTGACTAGCCCAGCAATCCGATTCCGACGCATCGCTTGGTTCTGCGCCGTGTTGGGGTCGTTAGGCCTGCTTGTTCTTTCTGCGGTGAGCGGCCGCGCGCAGAGCGATGACCCCTTGCAGCAGCACTACACCGCTGCAGGCAAGTTTCTGCAGTCCGGAGGTGCGCCGCGAGCGTCCGCGGAGTACAAAGCCTTCCTCTCTGAAGCCTTGCACCGAATCGCCAACGGAAAGGCCGATGCCGGCGAGTTCGATGCCGCCCGCCCGTTGTTCGACGAAGCCCTCGCGTTCTCTCCCGCCGATCTCGATTTGCAATTCGACTACGCCAAGACTTGTTTTGACGCCGACAGACTTCTTCAAGCGAAGGCGCTTGCCCAGGCTATTGCCAATTCCCCAGAAGCGAGCCGGGCCGCGCGTTTCCTGTTGGCCCGGGTTCTGTTTCATCTGGGAGAATTCGAGCCCGCCCGGCAACAGCTGGAAAAAGTATTCGCCGAAAAACCGGAATTCAATGTTGGATATCTTCTGGCCAAGACCTACCTGCTGCTGCATCAAGAGCAGGCAGCACGAGATCTATTGGAAGGACTGGCCAGAAGCTTCGGCGACACGCCCGAGAACCGCGTGTACTTCGGCCGCATCTACAGCGAGACCGATCATCAGCAAGAGGCAATTGCCGAGTTCCACCGCGCCATGAATGAAAATGAGCACGCTCCCGACGCTCACTACTATCTGGGCTTGGCCTACCTGGGTCACAATGAGTCCGCGGGATACGCGCAAGCCATTCCGGAATTCCGCGCCGAGTTGCAGCTCAACCCCAGCGATTTTCGCAGCCATTACATGTTGGGTTACATCGCGCTCAAGCAGCGCAACTTCCCGGACGCGGAATCAGAACTATCGCGCGCCCTGGCGTCAGCCCCGCGTGACGTCCAGTCTCTTCTCCAACTGGCGGAGGTTTACACGGAAACCAACCGCCCGCACGAAGCCGAGAAAAGACTACGCGAAGCAATCTCCATCGCAACTGAAACCGGCAACGACGGACAAGCTGGCCGCGCGCATTATCAGTTGGGGAGAATCCTGGAAAAAACTGGGCGTTCGCAGGAAGCCGTGCAAGAAATGAAGATCGTGGCGGAGATCCAGAAACGCCTCGGCCCGAGTTCTGCCCAGGTCGAAGGAGAGAATGCGACCAAGGAGGCGCAGGATCAGCCCAAACAAAAGGGTGTCGCGCCAGAAAAGTTAGCGCAATTGAACCAATTCGTTTCCGGGCTCACTCCGGCGATGGTCGATGCGTACAGCAATTTAGGCGCAATCTCGATAAATGGCCGCGACTTTGCTACCGCCGCGAAGTACTACCAGAGCGCACGATCCTGGGATACTTCACACCCGGGTTTGGACCATAATCTCGGACTGGCTTTTTTCTATTCCGGACAGTACGCCGATGCTGTGCCGCCGCTTCGCCGCCATCTGCAGGCCCAGTCAAATGATCTGCCATCGCGATCAATGCTGGCCTTCAGTTTGTACAAGACCAGTGATTTCCGCGGCGTGATTGAAACTCTACAACCCGTGAGTTCCCAAATCAGTGGCGACCCGAGGCTGACGTTCGCTTACGCCGACTCTTATTACCAACTCGGCAAGCTTCAATTGGAGGCCGATCAGACCGAATCAGCCATTGCCTCTCTGCGAGGCGGCGGCAAAACTGAATCCGCAAAACTCCGCCGTGCACCGGCAACTCGCGCTCGCCTATCGCCACGCCGGACGCGAAGCCGACGCTCAGAAGGAAGAGAAAACACTTCAGATGCTGCCCAGCGGACAACCGCAGTAGAAGCAGCTATTGTCCAGCGGAGCTTTTTGCGAACGGCATCTTGTCCCGAATCCCCTGGCCTTCGACGATGGTGTAAATGTAGTCCGCCGGCAGATTGCGATATTGGTCTTTCGCGCCGCTGGGCCAGGACACTTCCACATTGTCCATCACGGTTTTCAGTTCCAGCCCAAAATGCAGGCGCAGATCGTTCTGCGAAAGATAACTGGATCCCGATTGCACTTCGCCTGACTGCACCAGCGTCCCCGCCGTCACCGTGATCCTGGTTCCGATCGCGGCCTTGTTGCTCTTGCTGCCGATCAGGTGGAACATCGCCGCGTGATTGGCGCTCTCGGTTCGATTGATGAACAGTGTTGGCGGCTCGCCGACGTTGAGCAGCAGCACGTCAAGTTTGCCGTCATTGTTGACGTCTCCGATCGCCAGACCGCGGCGCGAGTGCAGAGGCGGCGAATTCACCCCCGACGCCGCCGTGACATCCTCGAATTTTCCATTGCGCAGGTTGCGGAAGAGCAGCAGGGGTTGCCGGTAGGGAACGTTGTCTTTTACGTTGGCCATTTGCGGATAAGAATGACCGTTGGCAATGATCACGTCCAGCCAGCCGCTATTGTCCCAATCGAAAAATGCGTCGCCCCAACCCACATACGGGAACGTTGCATCCAGGAGTCCCGCGTTCCCAGAGATTTGTTCGAACCCCTGATCTCCACGGTTCCAGAACAAATCCGCGCCCTCCTGAGTGAAGGTGGTCACAAGAATGTCCGCGCGGCCGTCGTGATCGTAATCTGCAATGGCAACGCCCATCGACGCCTGCGTCCTGCCTTCCGCATCCACTGCGGCCCCTGAGAGCAGACCCATATCTTCGAACGTCCCGTCGCGTTTGTTGTGGTATAGATAATTCGCTCCGGTGTCGTTGGAGACATAGAGGTCGGGCCAGCCCGTGTTTTCAATGTCGGTCCACACTCCCTGCATTCCGAAATAGTGATTGGGATCGTCCACTCCCGCCTTCTTCGAAACTTCTTCGAAAGTCCCGTCGCCTTTATTGTGAAAAAGAAAGTCAGTCTCTCCCGGCAGACCGTCCGGGCCACACAAAACTCTCATCGCAAGATACAAACACGCGGCCCCATTGGCGTAGGTCTGGGGAAGAGCCTCCATGTCCTCGTGCACGTAACGGGGAACAAAGAGATCTACTTTGCCATCGCGGTCATAATCGCCCCACGCCGCGCCGGTGCTGAATCCTCCTCCACGCACCCCGGCTTTGTCAGTCACATCTTCGAATTTGCAATTCCCCAGATTGTGATAAAGAACGTTGCCGCCGTAGCCCGTTACGTAGAGATCTTGCCAGCCGTCATTGTCATAGTCGGCCACCGCCACGCCCATTCCCCAGCCCTTGCGCGAGAGACCGGCCTTCTCGGTGATATCGGTGAATTTAAGATTGGCGTCCTGATGATAGAGCGTGACCATGGGATCGCCACCCTGACGAAAGCGGTCCACCGTCGAGCCATTGGCCACTACAATGTCGAGCTTGCCGTCGTTATCACAGTCAATGAATCCCACGCCGCCGCTGGTGGACTCCATGATGTACAGCATATCGGGCGAAGAAATGTGAGAGACGGTTAATCCAGCCGCCTTGCTGACATCTTGAAATCTGGGATTTGGATTTGATGCCGGACGCACTTGCCCAAAGCAGGGAATTACAAGGAGTAGGAAGAGGGGCAAACGGTGCATGAAGACGACAAATCTTAGCACAAGCCCAGGCAATCGTTGGCCACACCCGACTTCTAGTAGACTTTTCGCAATGAACGTTCCTCGCGTCAAATCAGGGATCATGCTAATCGCGGCCGGTCTCGGCCTGCTCATGACTTGCCCGCAGTCGTTTTCACAAAGCTCCAATGAGAATGCTGCCAACGCGTCCAAAGAAGTTCCGCTGCGCATCATCGTTGTCAGCGGCGCCGCAGAAGCGAAAGACATTCATGACCGTCTGGATCGCGGCGAAGATTTTGCGGTACTGGCAAAAGAAAAATCCACCGACCCCACGGCTGATTCCGGCGGCTACATGGGGACGATGGATCCCTCCATGCTGCGGGCGGAACTAAAAAACGCGCTCAGCGGCGTCGGCCCAGGACACATCACGCCGGTGGCGCGTATTCCCGAAGGCTATGCCATCCTGAAAGTGTTATCCCCGGGCCAAGTCACGGACATGGAGAAGACTGTGCGCACGCGCCAGGCCGCTGTGTCCGCAGTCTCCGCTCCGGGAGCCATCAAGTACACGCCCAACGTCTCCGGCGTCAGCGAGGTCGAATCTGTTTTCTTCAAATCCCCCAAGCCTCCGGGCTGGGCCCAGAACCTGCAACAAACTTGCCAGACACGAATAGATACCATGACCGACGCCACCACGAAAATGGAAGGTGTGTTGGATCCCGCGAATGCCGCAGCCCTCGCTAATCAGACGCCGCTCGATGTGACCCAGGAGTATTACTCCCTTGGCGAACTCTATGCGTACCCAGGGAAAATGGATAAGGCCATAGAGCAATACCTGAAGGGATACCACCTCGCGTTGGCCCAGGTCCCTGCCGTCGTTCCCCAGTTTGAGTTGGAACTCGGCATCGCTTATCTGCATAAGTCGGAGATGGAAAATGATATCTACACCCATCCCGAATATCACGAGTCTTACCCTTTGACCGCAGATAAAGCATTTGCGAAAAAGGAGGACTCGCAGCAGGCGATCCAGTATTTGGAAAAATTTCTCTCCAAGATTCCCGATGACCTGACCGCGAAGTGGCTGCTGAACTACGCCTACATGACGGTGGGAGAGTATCCCGCCCGCGTCCCCAAACAGTGGCTGGTTCCGCCGTCCGTTTTCGAGTCCAAGGAAGATGCGCCCCATTTTGTAGATGTCGCCGAGCAAGCCGGGTTAAAACTCATGTCGATGGCCGGCGGCGTGATTGTGGATGACTTCGAAAACAACGGCCTGCTGGATGTCGTCACCTCCAGCATGTACACCTGCGAGCACATGCATTATTTCCACAACAACGGCGACGGCACTTTTACCGATCGCACCCAGCAAGCCGGACTGATGGACCAACTGGGCGGCCTGAACATAATTCAAACCGATTACGACAACGACGGTTGTCTGGATATTCTTGTACTGCGCGGAGGCTGGGAGATCGCAATGCGCAAGTCACTATTGCGTGGTCATTGTGATGGCACTTTCACCGACGTCACTCGCGAGGCAGGCCTCGCCGAACCTGCAACGGCCACGCAAACCGCGGTCTGGGTGGACATTAATAATGACGGCTTGCTCGATTTGTTTGTAGGTAACGAAAATGGCCCCGCTCAGCTTTTTCTGAATAAAGGTGACGGAACTTTCGTGGACATCGCCCACTCTGCCGGCGTGGACAAAGTTTCTTTCGCTAAGGCCGTAGTCTCCGCGGACTACGACAACGACGGCTATCCCGACTTCTACGTTTCCAATTTCGCCGGCGACAATTTTCTCTATCACAACAATCACAACAACACATTCACCGATGTCGCCCAGCAAGCCGGAGTCCTCGGCCCCTGGATCAGTTTCCCCACGTGGTTCTTCGATTACGACAACGATGGCTGGCCCGATCTGCTGGTCAACAGCTACTTCACATCGTCCGAAGAGAGCGTCCGTACGGTTCTAGGTCTGCCCCACAACGCCATGAGCATGAAGCTCTATCACAACCAGAGGGACGGCACCTTCAAGGACGTCACCGCCGAAACCGGACTCGATAAGGCCCTGATGCCCATGGGCGCAAATTTTGGCGACATCGATAACGACGGATTCCTCGACCTCTACATTGGCAGCGGCAATCCCAACTACGCCTCCTTGATTCCCCACGTCCTGTTGCGCAATCACGACGGAAAATACTTTGCCGACGTGACCGCGGTTTCAGGCACCGGAGAACTGCACAAAGGCCACGGCGTGGCTTTTGCGGACCTCGCCCGCAACGGCCACGAAGACATTCTCACCTTGACTGGCGGCGCAGTTTTGGGCGATGCCCACGCCTTCCGGCTCTTTGAGAATCCGGGCAACAATAACGACTGGATCAATCTCAAGCTGGTGGGAGTCAAGAGCAATCGCGCTGCGCTGGGAGCCCGCATCAAAGTGACTGTGGAGAATGAAGGCAAACTTACGCGCTCGATTTATCGCACGGTTGGCAGCGGCGGCTCGTTTGGGGCGTCTCCTTTTGAGCAGCATATCGGCCTGGGAAAATCAGCGCGCATCGTGAATATTGAACTGTGGTGGCCGGCCAGCAATACCCGGCAAGAATTTGCCAACGTCGCCAAGGACCAATTTCTGGAAATCAAAGAGCTCGCTGACACCTACACCAAGCTCGATCGAAAGCCCGTCCGGCTCGGCGGCCCGAGCAGGGAAGTGGCGGGTCAGAATCAAGCCCACGCCGGGAGTCATCCGTGAGCTGGTCCCGATCCAATCATCGGACAAGAGTTCTGACAGTGCTCGCCATGTCGCTTAGCGTTGTCGGTCTCGCGTTCGCCGATCAGCGATACTCGGCAAAGGGATTGATTCTGAAATTGGATCCCGCCCAGAAAACCATGGTCGTCTCCACCAGCGCCATCCCCGGCTTCATGGAAGCCATGACCATGCCGTACTCCGTGCGCGACGCCAAGGAATTCAGCGGGCTCAAACCAGGCACGATGATTGACTTCACTCTCGTGGTAGAGAAAGAAACCTCATACGCCGAAGCGATTCACGTTCACAGCTACCAGGGTTTGGAGCCTGATCCGCTCACCGCCCGCCGCTTAAAGCTCCTTAATCAGGCCGTAAATCCTTCGTCCGTCAAGCCACTGGCGATCGGCGACGCTGTCCCCAATTTCATCTTGACCGACCAGAACCGCCGGCGAATCACTTTTTCCGGACTCGCCGGCAAGGTCGTCGCCTTAAACTTTGTGTATACGCGTTGCGCTCTGCCGAATTTTTGTTACCGCAGTTCGAACAACTTCGGCATTTTGCAGAAACGGTTCAAAGACCACGTAGGTCGCGACCTAATACTGCTCACTGTGACCTTCGATCCAGTGCACGATCAGCCCGACACGCTTGCCAAATACGCGCATACCTGGAAAGCCGATCCCCGCGCCTGGCACTTCCTCACCGGATCCACGGCCGACATACGCCGCGTATGTGATCTGTTCGGCGAAGATTTCTTTCAGGATGAGGGCTTGATGAACCACTCACTCCACACAGCGCTTTGATCAGTCGCGATGGGAAGTTAGTGGCTAACCTCGAAGGCAATGAGTTCACCGCCGCGCAGCTAGGAGACTTGACCGAGACCGTGCTCTCGGGAAAACGCTAACCCAGACGCTAGGGCTTGGCAGCAGCGTTCTCCGGGGCCGGCAATGGCACGTCCACCGTCCCAATTTTTCCGCTCCCGTAATCCAACACTCCCAGCCGAAGTTTGTACGCCCCCCGTTTGAGCTCAAGTTCAAGGTGCGCAGGAATTCCGTGTTCCAGGGCTGATTGATAGTCGGTCGCCTTTAGCGCCAAATCCATGGTTTCGCTTACGCTTCCCGCAGCGACGTTTTTCTTGTCCCATGCCACCGCCACAAACTCCAGCTTCGCATGCTTCTGCTGATCGCTGGAATCGCTGAAACTGATGTCCGCGGCGTAGACGCCGTAATCAATCTTGACCCAATCCTTCTTTGTGTCCGAGGGCAGCACCTGCACTCGAAGCAGCAGCATGGTCGCTTCCGGAATCCCTGGCTGCATCGACGCGACCATCCGGTTATGTTCTTCGTCAGCCGGTTTCTGCTTGTCCGGAATCGCAAAATATCCCGGCCGATATTCAGCTTTTACCTCAGAGCGATTGAGCTTGATTTTGATCTGCCGGTAGCGCGAATCCCAGTTCCGATTTTCTGGAACGTAAGCCACCGTGTAATAGATAGACCCGCGCTCAATGCTTTGCTCCATCGCTAATTTCAAATCGTTGGTTCCATAAAACGCCTTACCGCCCGTCTGCCTGGCGATTTCATCCATGGTGTTGTAAAACGCGTTGATCCGAAGAGGATTGTCATTCTTTACGCCCCGCACGTCGATGGGATAAACGGAAATTTGAGAAGAAGAAAGCAGCGCTGAAGTCTGCCGCAAAATTTCAGAATAGCCCCGCAGAGTCCCCAGCCGGGCCCCGTTCAGCGCATCGGGATCGAGTGTGATGGGAAAGCCCTCCGAAAGCCACAGCAGGTTTTTTCGTCCCGAGTATCCAGAAAGCGCGTTCGCAATCTGGCTGAATGCATCGATAGTCTGCTGCACCCTGTCCCCGGTGCGGAACGCAGTCTCCTCGAAGGCGAACCGCGTGAGTTCGTCGGTCATTTCGGCCGACGTCCCGAGGCTAGGCCCATTGGGATCGGGGGGAGCTATCTGCGCGGTCCCCGCGTCTTCGTCAACATTGTTCACCCCTGGGCGGACTTTCTCCGCTGCGGCTACCAGGTCATCAGAATTCGTGGTGAATCCGGCGATCATTTTCAAAGAGCTGCCCAGCGTAAACAATGCCACCGGCTTGCCGGGAGGCAACGCTTTGATGAACTTGATCATTTGCCAGCGCGCATACATCTGGTCGGCGACGATTGTGTTCAGCGTGTCGAACAACACTACGTTCACCGAACTGGCTGGCTTCTGAAGGGGAAAATTCGTGTACTGGTTAGGCGGCAGATTTACCTTTGGAAGCGCTTTCGCCTGCGCTTCCGGTATATGAGGTTCGAAAAACTTGAGCTGTTGCGGCTTCCCATCCTCAGTCACGTTGAAGTCTTCCTTCTTCAAGTCCGTGACTGGCCGCCCGTGTTTGTCGGTGACGACCACATCCACAATCACCAAACGCGTCTCTGCGTGGAACACCGGGACCGATTCGGCGGCTGACACCGAAGTTCGAGGAGAGGACTCCGCAGGCGCGGCGGGAGCAGAGGAGGTCTGCCCGCACACAGTCGCGCCGGAGATCAGCCAAAGACACGCCGCCACAAAACCAGGAACACGGAAATTCACTAGTATTTTCCTTGCTAGTTCTTTGCGGCCGGCGGCGGAGTCCCACTATTCGTGACCGTCGCGGCTGCGGAATTCGGTGCCGCGTACGGCACATTCAACGACCCGATTTCCCCACTTGCGACATCGCGAATCACCAGGCGTACCCGCGCCGTGTCCGGGTGAGGCTCAAATTGAATCGCGTGCGAAACTCCGCGCAGGGCGGTGTAATCCTTTTCCTCAAACTGCTTGTCCACATGTTGCTGAAAATACTGCAGCGGCTTTCCCGAATGGTCGAAGGTGCACATCGCCACATCCATCTTTAAATTCCGTTTTCCGTCATCGCCCGGCGTGAAGGTCATCATACGGGAATCGATATTCAAGAAATATTTCGCCATCCCTGGCTTATCTGGAGCCAGCGCTTGCGCCACCACTAACACCGACGTTGATGTGAGTAAGTCGTGGCAAGCCGTTTGCTGCAGTTGCGGATCATTACCAGACTTGTCATCTTTGGTTTTCACGGTCGCATCGGAATCCATCTTGCGCGCGAAATAGCCCTGACGGTAGGAAAGCTCCACTCCCGATCGTTTGCTCTTCACCACAATGCGATGAAATTCCCCATGCCAGTTGCTGGCATCGGGATAGTAGCCCAGCTCGTAATAAGTGGACCCTTCCTCCATCGCAGTCTTTACGCAGTCGCCCAGATCGTTGTTGTTGATGCAGACCTTTCCACCGGTTTGCTCGGCTACTTGCTTCATCGACTCTTCTGACGAAAACCGCGCCTCACTCTCCCGATTCAGCGTCCGCGCTTCGGTATTGGGCTGCGTACCATAATTGACGCTGGTGGGCGCTTTCGTCGCCATGAAAAATGACGAGGTCTGCACGCCCGCAGGGTTCACCGGGTACACCGTCACCTTGGCATCGGCCAGTGCATTGGTGGCAAGCGCCACCAAGTCCGCATAGTTTCGCGTCCCCGAGAGTGAAGTGTTGTTCGCGGCCACCGCATCTGGCGCGATTGTCATGGGGAACGAAGTCGAAATCCAGATCAGATTCTTTCTTCCCGGATAACCGCTCACATTGCGCGCAATTTCGCGCAG
The DNA here is from genome assembly GCA_963839975.1 of uncultured Acidobacteriota bacterium. Lineage (GTDB taxonomy): Bacteria > Acidobacteriota > Terriglobia > Terriglobales > Acidobacteriaceae > Gp1-AA145. The sequence goes on from CAWIXA010000002.1 coordinate 39,433, forward strand.
AGCGTCCACCGTCGTTCGAACGCGCGTGTCGTCTTCGGCTGCGACAATTTCTTTCTCGAAGCGCCGAATCTCCGCCATTTGCAACGCGCCGCCCGCCGGACCACTGGGTCCCCCAGCCATCGCAGGAGGTGGACCGCCAGGAGCACTTGTATTCGAAGACGGTGCGCTGGCAGGCGCTTCATCATCTCCCCCGAACATGTCCAGAGTTTGATTCGACAAGCTGAGCGCATCATCGTGTGGATCGGAGCCGAGTCCGCCGTTGTCAACATTCGTCTTCATTACTTTCTGTGCAGCATCGCGCAACAGTGCCGGATCGCGCGTGAAGCTCTGCAGCAGCACCAGATCGTGCCCCAAAATAAATACCGCTACCGGAGTGTTGGGCGGAACCGACGCCAGCATCTTCACCATCTGGTGCCGCGCCTGGGTCCCCGAGTCTCCTTCGGTGTTGAGTCCGTCCAGCAACAAAATCGTTGGCGGCACCGTCAGCCGGGTCGTTACCAGATTGCTGTAAACTCCTGCCGGCATCTTGAAGCCGTGCTGCTGACTCTCGGCTAAAATCGCCGCAGGATTTACCGCCAGGAATCCGGCAATCTTTTCCTCCGAGTCGCCGCGTTTGGGCGGCACTTGTTCGAACACCTGAAAGTCGGCCGCAGTCAGGCCCGGCACCGGATGTCCATGTTTATCCTTCACCACCACGTCCACCGTGACCATTCTTGTCGTCGCACGAAATACCGGTGTGGATCCCGCGGCTGTTCCCGGTTTCGAATCCTGGCCGCTCAGCGCACTCACGCCCAAAAACACAGCCAGCGCAGCCGACGCAATCAGACGACCTGCCAGTGGTTCAGTTTTCATACGGAATCCTTTTTCTCGATGGGATGCCGCTATGGTAAAGCACCTCTCCTGCATTTGGGTGTAGAGATTTGTGAAAACCCTCTTCCCATTCATCAAAAGTCAAAAAGGCGAGAGATTGAAACTCGACCTGAGCGATTTCTCACTCCGTCTTAACTACCTCGGTTCTCGTCTTTGATTTCCTCCAAGTCTCAGTCAACTACATGCACGAGAAACACTTATGCCGAATTTTGCTCGGCTCCTCCGCTCGCGGGATCGTTGTCAGTGCCGACCTACAAATTAAAGACAAATAAAATCTTGACAAACGTTATTCTGCTGTGGGAAAGTTCATGCGCTTGGAAAGCTAAATCGTTTTAGCTCACAAAGCTAAAACGTTTCAGCCTTTTCGAGGACTTCTTCGTGAGTTGGCTCCAAATATGGCAGGAGGCGAAATGAATCGCTTTACCTCGAAGTGGCATATTCCAGGATTGTTGGGCTGGACGAAGTTGGCTGCAGGACTCTGCACCACGGTTCTGTTGCTGACAACGCTCTCCAGCGCGCAGTCCGTTGGAACCGTGACGGGCACCGTGACCGATCAAACCGGCGCCGTCGTAGCAAAAGCAAAAGTTACGCTGGTTAATGAAGCAACAAAAGATAACCGCGAAACCGTCAGCAACGATTCCGGGTACTTTGCGTTTCCATCGATTCTGCCCGGCACCTATACGGTGAAAGTCTCAGCCCCGAATTTCAAATCGTTGGAGCGCAAGGGTGTGGAAGTACGTCCCGGAGACATTCAGAACGTCCGCGACCTAGCCCTCACGGTTGGCACCACCGCCGACGTCATTGAAGTGACCGGCACTGCCGATCAGATTTCGGTCTCCGATTCCGGTGAGCACTCCATCACGCTGACTGCGAAGACAATTGAAAACCTTTCTCTTGAAGGCCGCGATGCCACCGAGCTGATCAAGACGCTTCCTGGCTTTGCCGTGTTTAACGGCACCGGTAACCCGACCAACACGTCGCAGGATTTCGGAATCGTTGGTCCCGGCACAGGCGCGGTGGGCAACGGCTACGTAGGTAACGGCGCAGCCTATCGCGGCGGCACCGATCTGACCAGTGATGGCGCGCACATTCTCGACAATGGTTGCAACTGCGGCTCCACCCAGACCGTCAACGGCGACATGGTTTCCGAAGTAAAGGTTCAGACCTCGAACTTCGGCGCCGACAGCGCCAAGGGTCCCGTGGTGGTCAACGTTTCCGGCAAGTCCGGCACCCAGAGCTATCACGGTGAAGCTTGGATGCACGCCCGCGATGGTTCGCTGAATGCGGTGGATTGGCACACAAACAACTTGGGCCAGCCCGGACCTCCGGGACGGTTCCTGTATCCGGGCGGCAGCGTCAGCGGCCCTGTGCCCCACACCAATAAGAAGCTGGTTTTCTATGCTGGCTTTGAGTATTACTACCAACACCAGTTCCCCTACCCGGCAGGTGGTGTGCTGGCCGACATTCTCCCCACCGCGAGTATGAGGGCTGGCAATTTCGGGTGGACTGGCGTCGCCGATAACATGGCGCTCTGCAACGCAACTCAGAACAACTTTACCAACACCATGTGCAGGGACTTGGGTGTGCCAAACGAGGAGGATCCAGTCAACGGTTCAGCTGGTTTCAGCTACTCTCCCACTCTCGGTGCTGCTGCGGTCGGCTGGACTGGGACCCCGATTGCAGTTGATCCTGGCGCTGCGGCAATTCTCTCGCAAGTTCCCATGCCGAACGCCGACCCCGCTGCCACGGGCGGGTTTAACTATGTGCAGGTTGAGAATGTGGATCAGAATGCCTTCACCTTCCACCCCCGGGTGGACTACAACCTGAGCGAGAACACCAAGTTGTATGTGACCTACAACACGCAGCGGGAAACCGACGCTTCGCCGATTCACCTCTGGTGGACTCCGCCGAACTCGATTCCATTCCCAGGCGGCATGTCTTCGAAAGATAACTCGGAAACCATCTCCGGGCACTTTGTGAAGATCATCAACCCGACCCTCACCAACGACTGTCTGGGGGTTTGGGGTACATCAATTATCCGCTGATGAGAAATAGCAAGAACCGCGTGGGATGCTACCGCAAACGATTATCCGTACAAGACCTTGTTCGGAAACCCGGCGAACGGCCCATTCACCCCAACCAATTCCAACATGATGCCGTCTATTTCCAACGGCTACTGGGTCACCACCGGCATCCCATTCATGGATCAGCCGGACATTTTCGAAAATGGTGGCAGCTTCGCTTGGAAGAAGTACAACTACTCCTTCGAAGACACGATCACGAAGGTGTACAAGACCCACAGCATCAAGGTTGGCGGCTACTGGGAAAAGTCAGTCAACGACCAGGGTGCATTCACGGCCATCAACGGCGAGCAGATCGTTACCAGCCCTTCTTGGGTAACGCCGGTGGGGACTGCGCTACAAACCCGCTGACTCTCCGACAACAACCAGTGGTTGAACCCGCCAACGAATACCATCACTAACCCGAACTTCAACCCCTCGAAGACGTGCGGTGCCAACAACCAGGTTGCTAACCTGATTATGGGTGTTGGTAACTTCAGCCAAGTGAACCGTTCCGCTCTAGACAGCTTGTGGTACCCGACCTTGTCTGGGTACGTGCAGGACGACTGGAAGGCTTCCCGTCGTCTGACTCTGAACCTGGGTCTGCGTGCGGATCACCTTGGAGCCTGGGTGCCATTCACCGATGCCGGTGTGGCCTCCTGGACCGGAAACTTCGGCGGCGTTGGACCGAACCCGAACTTGCCCGGCATCTCCTGGCACGGATTCGATTCGAGCATTCCGCTCTCGGGCAGAAACTTCAACACCATCACTTGGCAGCCGAGGTTCGGCTTGGCCTATGACCTCCGCGGAACCGGCAAGACGATTCTCCGCGGCGGTTGGGGTTCCTACGGCTATCGTGATCAGTGGAACGATTACGCTACCCCGACAGATTTGTCGCAGGGTATCGTGACCTTCAATTCGCCGCACGCGGTAACGTTGCAACAGATGGATAGCACGTTCGGCGCAGCCGCAGGTGGGGTAGCCTCATCGGCGACGGCAGTCGAGTTCAACGATAAGTATCAGCCACTGTCTCGCAACTGGAACCTGACAATTTCGCAACAGCTGCCTTGGAGCTCGCTGTTCGAGATTGCCTACATCGGAAGCGATACCATTCACGAAGTGGTTCGCCCGGGTGCGGCGGGAGCTGGCCAACCAGGAAACGTGAACAACGTTGCCCCAGGGGCTTGGTTCACCGCCGAAGGCTGTGCTGCACCCTGCAACCTCGCTACGGGATCGGCAGCTGCCATTTCGGCCTACACCTATGGCAACACCCCGTACAAACAGAACCCGATCGACCTGATCCGGCACAACGCCAAGGCTGACTACAACGGCCTGCAAGCGGTGTTTGCCCGCCAGAAGGGTCGCGTCACGTTCAACCTCAACTACACGTGGTCTAAAGCGCTGGGTACGCAGGGTCAAGGTGGCGGCGCCGGCAGCGGCGTTGCTCCCGACAGTTTCAACCTTGCCAACGACTACGGCGTGCTCTCTACGGATCGCTCGCACATCATTAACGCCTCGTACGTCTTCCAGACCGGAAATCCCTTCAAGGGTGCTCTGGGTTATGCGGCGAACGGGTGGAACTTGTCAGGCATTACTGTCTGGCAGTCCGGCCAGGACCTGACGGAAATTTCCAGCAGCAATCTTGGTCTCACCGTGGACGATAACATTTTTCAGAATGTGCCCGGTGGCGGAACCACCGGTTTCGCAGGACTGAACAACAACAACTGGTTTGGTACCCCGAGTACCACACTGCAGCCCGTAGTGCTGTGCAATCCGACATCTGGATTGAAAGCTCACGAGTACTTCAACCCGAATTGCTTTGGGCTATTTGCGCCCAGCCGGAACAGGGCAGTACCAGTTGCCGTATATCCACGGTCCGGCGTTCTTCAACAGCGATCTGGCGGTCTTTAAGGTGTTCAAGATCAACGAGAGACAGAACGTTGAGTTCCGCTTCTCAGGCTTTAACTTCTTGAATCACCCGCTCGAGTCATTTCAGAACAACGGGGACATTCAGGTTAAGTTGCACAATACGTCGGTTTGCACCGCTTTCCAAACGCCCATTGCGGCTTGCACCGGAAATTCCGGTGGCAATAACTTTGACAACGGGTACGCGTACGCGAACACGTTTACGAACGTCAGCCAGGCGAACCTCAGCGGCAACTTTGTCCTGAGTGGCCGGAATGTAACCCCTGGCTACGCGAGCACCAAGTATGGGCGCCGCGTACTGGAAATGTCGGCCAAGTGGTCGTTCTAACCTAACGGAGGCGTTCCGAAGAGGAACGCCTCCAACTAATTTCACCGTCGGCTGCCTCTCCAGGCAGCCGATTTTTTTCTTGCGCCTTGTCAGGCCTTTCGAAAGAACGTGCCAGCGCAAGATTCCAGCGCATCCGTTTTCTGAGTTGGGTATATTTCTCTTATGGCCAGATGCCGCGTGGCGATGCAGTCGGTCTGGGCTTTGATCTTGGGTCTTCTTCTAAACGCGACCGTAGTTCAGGGCCAGAAAACTTCCGCTCCTGACTTTGACACGCTTTCACAACGTGCTGCCGCAGCCTTAAAGGCTAATCAGGTCGAGGACGCGATCAAGCTGTATCGCCAGGCTGTGACCCTTCGGCCCCAGTGGGCCGAAGGTTGGGGATACCTCGCCGCCGAGCTTTACAGCCTAAACCGTTATCCCGAAGCCCGCGACGCCTATCGTCACACCACCATCCTCACCCCGAAGAATGGCCCTTCCTGGGCGTATCTTGGCTTGTGCGAATATGACATGCGCGACTACCCTCACGCTTTCGACCATCTCGTCAAAGGCGAAAAACTGGGTCTGGGTGACGACCGCGATCTCACCGCCAACGTCAAATATCATCTCGCAATTTTGTGGGACACCGCCGGCCAGTTTGACCGCGGCCTCTTAGAAATGCAATGGTTCGCTCAGCAAAATCTCGGTAGTCAGGATATTTTTGAGGGGTTTGGTTTAAGCGTCTTGCGACGGCCTTGGTTTCCCTACGAAATCCCGGCCGACAAACTCCCCATCGTCGTCGCCGCGGGTGAGGCCAGCTTCGCCGAGAGCGTGCACAAGCCCGAGGAAGCCCGCAAACTCTATGAGGCGCTGGTTGCGCAGTACGGGAACGAGCCGAACATTCATTACGCCTACGGCAAATTCCTTGCGAACCTGGATATCGACGCCGCTCTGAACGAATATCAGAAGGAACTCAAAATCACTCCGGCGCACGTCCCGGTGCGCATCGACGCCGCGTTTCTTTGCCTGAAAGCGGGAAAGCTCGACCAGGGCTTGTCGTACGCGCAGGAAGCGGCAAAAATCGAGCCCAAGAACCCTGTGGCACACAATTTAACCGGGCGAATCTTGATGGCACTCGACCGGACCACCGACGCGGTCCCCGAACTCGCCCTCGCCGCTCGTCTCGTGCCGCAGAGCGCTAGCTTTCACCTGGATTTGGCCCGCGCCTATCAGAAAGCGGGCGACAAGGCTCTGGCAGCCAAAGAAATGGCCACCTTTAATCAACTAGAGAGCAAGAAAGTTCTGCCCCCCGCCCCGTCGTCGGCGTCGCCCCAATGAAAAAGAAAAGGAGAGGGAAGACACGCCGGCCTGAGCGGCCTATGTCCCCGGAGACGCCGAAGGTCTGGGTCGTGGCAACTCTCCTAGCTGTTGCCCTGGCTGTATCAGCCGACGCTCAAGGCGGCCGTCAAGCTGCATCTTCCGATCCTCTCCAGCGGCATTATTCCGCGGCGGGTGCTTTCCTCTCACATGGCGATCAGGAGCGCGCCGCTTTCGAATACCGCGCGTTCCTGGCCGAGGCACTGCACCGGGCCGCCAACGCCAATGCCCGTATCGGAGAGGCGCCACGAGCCACCGAGCTATTCACTCAGGCGCTGGAGTTCGATGACCGCGACTCCACAACGCTCGACGACTTTGCCTCGCTTCGCTTCGATCACGATCAGCTTCCCGAGGCGGAAACGCTTCTCAGTTCCGCCCTGGCCCTGGAGCCCAACGATATCCGCGCCCATTTCATCCTCGGCCGCGTACTCTTCAATGAAGAAAAGTACCAGGCGGCGCAGTCCCACCTGGAGACTGGCCTGGCTTTTTAGCCAGACCCAAACTAAGAATAAAGATACATATAAAGACGCCTGGTATCTTCTCGGCGTCACCGAATTGAAGCAGCAGCAACTTGCTTCAGCGCAAAGTCTGTTCAAGAAAACTGTTCTCATGCTGGGAGACAGGGCCTCTACTCATGTTCGGCTCGGACGCGCTTACTTCACCGGAGACTATCCCGACCAGGCCATCATCGAATTCAAGAAGGCCATCGCTCTCGATCCCAAAGCCTCCAGCCAGCATTACTATCTGGGGCTAGCCTACCTGGGACACAATCCGGAAGCTGGGTTCAGCCGCGCTGAGACAGAGTTCCGTGCTGAACTGGCGCTAGCACCGAATGATTTCGGCAGCCACTACATGCTCGGTTACATCGCCCTCAAGCAAACCCGCATGGCGGACGCGGAGAAGGAAATCACTCGCGCAGTTTCCCTGAAACCCGACGACCCAGCCGCGCTCCTGCTGATGGCGGAATTATTCTCGTCCACCGCGCGCGATCCCCAGGCCGAGCCGCTATTGCGCAAAGCGATTTCTGTGGTGGGCGATTCCTCTCCCCCCAAGTACGACGCCATCCGCGCACACTACATGCTGGGACGCCTGCTGCAAAGAAATGGACAGCAGGAAGAAGCCGCGAAAGAATTGACGCTCTCAGAGCAGTTGCGCAAGCAACTTCGCGACGCCTCGGGCAGCGCCCTCAAAGACCGGACAGCCCAGGGCCCGCAACAGAATCCGCCACCGCAAGAAATGGCCCCCGCTGTTACTGCCCAGGATCGCGCCCAGGCCGCTGCCTTTATTCGCCAGCTGAGTCCGGCAATCGCCGAGGCCTTCGACAATCTGGGAGCAATCGCCGCCAACCAGCGCCAGTGTCCGGCTTGCGTTACCTATTTTCAGCGGGCAGCGGAATGGGACCCGTCGCAACAGGGCCAGGATGCCAATTTGGGTCGGGCTGCCTTTCTCTGCAAGCAGTATGAGTACGCAGTGCCGATCCTTTCGCGATACCTGGACCAACATTCCGGCGACACCAGCGTTAGGTCAGCTCTGGGATTGAGCCTGTTCCGGCTAGGCGAGTATCAAAAAGTAGTGGAAGTGTTGGCGCCAATTCAATCTTCAATCAAGTCAAACCCCGAACTCTCGGAAGCGTACACGACTGCTCTCAACAACATTAATAAGAAGAAGCAGTAGTCCTATTGCGGAGCAGGCTCCTTAGGACAGTCCGTAGCCGCAAGTGGTTGCTTGCCGCGGATCCCTGAGCCTTCCTCGACTGTGTAGATGAAATCCGCGGCAAGGTCATGCAGGGTATCTTTCTGTCCGCTCGGCCAGGAAATTTCCACACCGCCGATCATGGCATTTCCCCCCAGCCCGAAATGCAGCCGCAGATCGTTCTGTGAAAGATAGCTTCCTCCGCCGCGGACTTCATTCATCTGCACAAGATCTCCCGAGGTGACCGTCACTCGCGCACCAATCGCCGCCCGGTTGCTTTTGGTCCCGACCAGTTTGAACAAAACCGCGTGGTCAGGAGTCTCGCTGCAGTTCAGCAGCAAGGTCGGAGGCTCGCCGACATTCAGAATCAATACGTCAACCTTTCCGTCATTATTAATATCGCCGAAAGCCACGCCCCGCCTGGACTTCAGCGGAAGCCTGTCCATGCCAGAAAGATGTGTGATGTCTTGAAACGTCCGGTCACCATGATTGCGAAACAAAAGCAGCGGCTGGCGAAATGGAACTCCCATCCGCACCTGGTCCATTTGCGGATAGACATGGCCGTTGGCCTCAAAAATATCGAGCCAGCCATAATTCACAAAATCGACGAATCCTGTGCCCCATCCGACATAAGGCTCGGTGGGTGATGCCACTCCAGAAGACACGCTGATGTCGTCGAATCCCTGGGCGCCGCGATTCCAATACAACGCATCGGGCTGCTGCGTGAAATTGGTTACGAACAAATCCAGCTTGCCGTCATGATCAATGTCACCGAAATCCACCCCCATCGACCCCTGCTCGTGCCCGTCGCCGCTCACCGCCGTCCCTGAAGCAAGGCTCACATCTTCAAAAGTGCCATCGTGCTTGTTGCGGTACAAGTAGTTCGTCCCCGCATCGTTGGCCACGTACAGGTCGGGCCAACCATCGTTGTCGTAGTCCGCCCAAATGCCCTGCATTCCGAACTGCAATCCCGCATCATTCACTCCGGCTTTCTTCGAAACATCCTCAAAGGTCCCATCTCCGCGATTGCGAAACAAAAAGTCAGTCTCTCCCGGAAGTCCCCACGGTCCGCACTGGACGCGGATTCCCATGAATGTGCAGTACTTGTCATTGCTCCCAAACTCTGGCAGATGGTTCATGTCCACGTGAACGTATCGCGGCACAAACAGATCCACATGCCCGTCGCGGTCAAAGTCGCCCCAGGCTGCGCCGGTGGGAAAGCCATCCACATTCACGCCCACCTTGTCGGTGACATCCTCGAATTTGCAGTTGCCTTTGTTGCGATAGAGGACCGAGCCGCCAAATCCGGTGACGTAAATATCCTCCCATCCGTCGTTGTCGAAATCCGCGACCGCCACTCCCATTCCCCAACCTTTGCGGCTCAGACCGGCCTCGACCGTGATGTCCTTGAATTTCAAGCCGGGTTCCTGATGGTAGAGAGTAATCATGGCGTCGCCGCCTTTGCGATAGCGGTCCACCGACGAGCCATTCACGGTGACGATGTCGAGCTTGCCATCGTTGTCGCAATCAATAAATCCAACTCCACCGCTGACCGACTCGATGATGTACCTGGCCTCGGGCGAGGAAATATGCGATACGGTGAGCCCTGCTGACTTGGAAATATCCACAAAATGAGGCATCACGGATTGGGGCGGAGTCGCGGGCTTAGGCTGGCCGAAGACCGTCTGCCACATGAACAGAGAAATAAGGAGAGTAAGCCTGGGTCGCATGAGACGGACTTCATTGTAAATAAAACTGGGTAAATAAAACCGCGCACCAGTAATGCGAGCGCGACCGTGGAGGTGGAGCGGATGTCCGCTCGTACAGTATTGTCTGTATAGGTCTAAAGCGTTTTAGGCGTTGACAAATCGTTTTTGCAGGCGTATCAAGTGGGACGTTGCGTTCGGGGGGCAGAAAAGGAGAGACCAAGATGTCCCTTGCTAGATTCTTTCACTCGGGTGGCCAGTCTGTCGCCCGTCCAACCTTCCTGCGAATCATTCTTGTTCTTCTGGTCATGTGTGGTTCAAGCATGACTTCGCGCGATCTGTTTGCTCAATCTTCCTACACTTGGAACAACGTTCGCATCGTCGCCGGCGGGTTTGTCCCCGGCATTGTCTATCACCCCAACGTGCAAGGTCTGGTTTATGCCCGTACTGATATCGGCGGCTTATACAAAAGTACCAATGGCGGCGCCAACTGGACTCCGTTGCTGGACTGGGTGAACTGGAGCAACTGGGGCTACTCTGGCGTCTTATCGGTCGGGCTTGATCCCCAGAACGGCAACACCGTGTATGCCGCAGTCGGCGGCTACACCAATTCCTTCGACCCCAATAATGGAGCGATCCTCAAGAGCGCCGATCAGGGCAACACCTGGACAGTGGCTCCGCTCCCGTTCAAAATCGGCGGCAACATGCCCGGTCGCGGCAATGGCGAGCGCCTCGCCGTTGATCCCAACAATAGCAACATCGTCTATTTTGGCGCCACTGGCAATCAGACCACCACCTTCGGCCTCTGGAAGAGTACCAATGCGGGCAGCTCCTGGTCGCAAGTGACGAGCTTCACCGCTATTGGTGACTGGCAAGACGACGCCACCGACGGGACGGGCTACCAGAGCCAGAAACAGGGTATTTTCTGGGTCACCTTCGATCCGCGCACAGTCGTGAGCGGCGTAACCCAGAACATCTACGTGGGTGTGGCCACCAAGACGGCGCCCACCATCTACCACAGCAGCGATGGCGGGAACACCTGGGCAGCTGTAGCCAACCAGCCGACGGCCGACTGCGGCGGCGACGGAATCATGCCCACCAAGGCTGCCATTGATCCGACCACCGGCACAATGTACGTAACGTACGGCGAGAAAGCGGGACCGTACGACGACGAAAAGGGCGACGTGTACACCTACAACACCAGTACCGGCGCCTGGACCAACGTCACCCCGGTCACGAACGATTGCATGGTGCGAGGCTCCGGCAACATCTTTTTTGGCTTCAATGGTCTGTCGGTCAGCAAATCCAATCCAAACGTCGTGATGGAAACGGGTCACAGCTCCTGGTTCCCGGATACGTTCATTTTTCGCAGCACCAACTCTGACGCAACGGCCGATAATATCTGGCACTGGACGCGCTATCCGAGCATTGCCTACGAGGTGGTTTACCCGCAAGACATCTCAATGGCGCCGTGGCTCAAGTTTCCGACAGCGGCGGCCTGCTCCGGCGGCGGCCGGCCCGGCCCCGTCGAAAATCCAAAGCTGGGATGGATGACGGCAGCGCTTGCCATAGATCCATTCAACACCAACAACTTTCTGTACGGAACCGGCGCCACCTTGTTTGGCAGCACTGACGCAAACTTGTGGGATGACGGCAACGTCAGCACGCAGTTCCACATCTCGGTCAAGGCGAACGGTATCGAGGAGACGTCCATTACCGACTTGGCGGTCCCACCGTCGGGACCGATGTTGTTGAGTGGAGTGGGTGATATTCGTGGCTTCTATCACACCAACGTTACCACCGTGCCGTCCACTCAGTACCAGGTGCTGTCGTCCACGAACTCGCTCGACTTTGCTCAAAGCGTCCCGGCGAAGGTGGTGCGCGCGGGCAACGGTAGCACCGGTAACTGCGAGAACAGCTACGCGTATTCCAGCGACGGCGGACAGACCTGGAAAATTGGCGGAGGCCAACCGACCGGCGTTACCGGCAGCAACAACGACTCGATCGCGATCTCGTCCGACGGCACGCGCGTTGTCTGGGCCCCCAATGGGACGACCGCCGCTTACACCTCAACCAACTGGACTGCCGCCAGCCCCACCTGGACGGCGGTTACAGGCCTGCCAGCGGGAGCGAAAGTACGCGCCGATCGATTAACTGCCAACAAGTTTTACGGCTTCGCGAATGGCGTGTTCTACGTCAGCACCAACGGCACCACCTTCACGGCGACGGTCAGTTCCGGCTTGCCGACGTCGGCGAAGATCGTGCCTGTCTATAACAAAGCCAATGACGTCTGGCTGGTCAGCCCCGATACAACTGCTGGCGGCGTCTGGCACTCAACCAACGGCGGTACCAGCTTCACCAAACTGACGAACATAGTGCTTGCCGACGGCATCGGCTTCGGCATGGCCGCCACCGGACAGAACTATCCGGCGATCTATCTCGCCGGTGAGATTGGCACCGTGCGTGGCTACTACGCATCGATCGACGGCGGCAACACCTGGACGCAGATCAACGACAGCAACCACAACTGGTACTACTCGGGCTACGTGATCACCGGTGATCCCAACCGTTTCGGCCGCGTGTATATCGCGACCAACGGCCGCGGAATCATCTACGGCGACGGTACCCCGTAAATAAGTAAGGAACACTCGAACAACGGCGATCGGCAGCGTCCTCAGGGACCTGCCGATCAGCGGTTTACTTCCACGTCCACTGTCAAATGCTCATTGACGAAAGGAACAAAAATGAAGGCATCCAAATTGATTCTGAAGATTGCTCTATCTCTTATCATCACTATTTATGTCCACCAGCAAGCTCAGGCAGCAGGCGCCAATGTGACGGTGGACTACGCGCAGCCAAGACAAACTGTGGCCGGTTTCGGTGCCTCCATTACCTGGCTGGCCGGCGACCTTAGCAACTTTTCCGCCGCCAACCAGACGGCGCTTCTCGACACGCTCTACTCGACCTCGGTTCCCAGCGCCGGTTTGACCATCGTTCGCGGCGGCTCGATGCTCTGCCAGTTCAATCCCTCAGCCGGTGTGTACAACTGGAATGATCCGCTCATTCAGGGCGAAATCACCTGGATGAACCGGGTGAAATCAACCTACGCAGTGAATCAGTTCATGATTACCACGTGGACTCCGCCGTCGTTCATGAAGAGCAATAACTCATGTTCCAATGGCGGCTCGGTGCTGACCCAGTACTATCCGGACTTGGCCAACACCATGGTGCTGTGGATGCAAAATGCGCAAACATCGTTGGGACAGCAGGTGAATGTGTGGAGCGTGCAGAACGAGCCCAGTAATAGCACCAGCTACGACAGCGCGATCTATACCCCAGCGCAGTTCATCAGTTTCGTGACCGGCTATCTCAAGCCGGCTATGACCAGCGCCGGGCTCACCACGAAAATCGCTACGCCGGAACCCTCCGTGTGGGGAGGCCCTTCCTACTTTGATAGCAACTGGGGATTTCCCATTCTCCAGAACCAACCCGCAATGGATGCCGATGTTGACCTGCTGGTGACCCACGACTACGGCGCGAATGCCAGTCTGGCCTCCCCGTCACAGGCTGCTCTCCAGTACAACAAGCCCATTTGGGAGACGGAGGTTTACAAAGGCAAAACTTACAATGGAAGCATCACTGATGCCCTTAGTTGGGCCGACTCCATCTATGGCGCGCTCAGCACCGGCAATTTTAATGCTTGGTGCTACTGGTGGGCCTTGGATCCCTACAACGATAACCAGGCTTTGATTGCCTACAGCAATTCGACTTGGACCTTCCAGGTTCCAAAACGCGTTTACGCCATCGGTAACTTCAGCCGGTTCATGCGGCCCGGGTCGGTCGTTCTCACGACCTCCTCGACCAATTCAAATATCCAGGCCACGGCGGTGAGTCCTACCAGCGGAAGCGTTGCCTTGGTTCTGACCAATCAGTCGAGGAGTTCGATCAGCGTTACGGTCAGCCTTTCGAACCTGGCCAACCCGCCGTCAAACGTCATACCTTACCGTACGTCCGCAACTGAAAATCAGGCGCCGCTCACCGCGATTCCGGTGACTGGCGGATCATTCACCATCACGATTCCGGGAAGCTCGATTGTGACGGTTATAGGATGAAGGGAAGTGTTTGACCTGGCGCACTGAAAGCTTAGTTTGAAAGTTTACTTCGGTGCGCCAGTGCTGTTTCCGCGTCAGGCAGTGCACCGCGCCGTGGATTCCCGCACCACCAACTCCGGTTGCACCACGGTCTCATCAGGGACTTCTTCTCCTTGGATCCGTTGCAGCAAAGTGGTTGCGGCCGCGGCGCCCATCTGCCGGAGCGGTTGTCGAATGGTGGTGAGTCGCGGCGAAATGAAAGCCGCGATTTGAACATCGTCGATGCCCACCACCGAAACGTTGCCCGGAACTGACAGCCCAATGTCTTGCATAGCGCGAATCGCGCCGACCGCCGATCCGTCGTTGAACGCCAGCAGGGCGGTGAAGTCGTGCGACTTTTGCAGCAGTATCGAGGCGGCCTCGTATCCACGCTGCATCATGGATTTCTCGCCCGCCTCAAAGTAGTTGCCCATGGTCGCCGTCAACTCAGGTTTCACCACCAGCCCTAATTCTCTGGCCGCCTTCAGGATGGCGTTCCAGCGGCACTCACTGTCCCCGTTGTGTTCGGGGCCCTTAAAGAAAGCGATGTGCCGGTGCCCGAGATCTTTCAAATGACGAAGCCCGAGAAGGACTGCGTGGTAATTGTCAATCACAATACGAGTCACACCCGGCGCATTGGTGATGTCGGAAATTGCCACCACTGGTACCGGCATCTGCTGGCGCAGCGGGGTGTTGATAAAGATCATTCCCTCCACCTGGCGGTCCATCAGCGTGGTCGGAGAATCTTCAATCTGCTGCGGGGCGAAGCGGTGACTCTCCACAAAATAGTTGTACTTCACTTCTGCCAGTTTGCTCTCGATGCCGCTGATCAATATCGCGGAGAACTCGTCCCCAATGTCGGGTACCAGCACCGCGATACTGTATGTCCGCTTGGTATGAAGGTAGCGCGCAAAAAGATTCGGGCGATATTGAAACTTGCGCACCGCTTCCCAGATGCGCTCCTTGGTTCGCAGCGCGATGGTTTTCGCCAACGGAGAGTTGGTCAGCACCACCGAAACCGTGGTCGGTGAGAGGTTCAGGTATTCAGCCAGGAACTTCAGCGTGACTCGCGTCGGCTCTTTGCTCGTTTTACGGGCAGTGGGCATGATGGCGGTATTTACAATACTATATAGCACTTGCAAAGTCATCTAAAATGAATTGACTAAATCGATTTAGGGGTAGGCGTTCGGATGCCAGAAAATCGTTTTTTGTCTGTGGAGGCGTTGAATATGCGAACCAGAACTGCCTTGGTTTTGTTTTTCTTCCTCGTCGCCTTGCCGCCGGCGTTTGGGCAATGGACTCCTCTCACCCCAGTTGCCAGCATCAGTCAGGAGTCGGACGGTGTGCGCGCCGTGTTTCAATCCGGCGCGGTGCTCAAGCTGCAGGTCTGTACCGACTCCATCATCCATGTCCTTTATTCTCCAACTGATAGCTTTCCTAAACATACCGACTACGTGGTGACAAAGACTTCTTGGCCGCCGGTTTCCTGGAAGATGGAAAGCTCGGACAAGAGTGTCACCCTCTCAACCGCAGCAGTTAAGGTCGTCATCGAGAAAGATAGCGGTGCGATCTCCTTCACCACCGTCACAGGGCAGGGTTTGTTTCGCGACGGCAAGCGCTTCATGTTTCCCCAGGTCGTCAATGGCGAAAAAACATACCGCGCCGAGACCGTGGTCGAAATGTATGGCTCGCGCGAAGGTTTCTACGGCCTCGGCCAGCACCAGTCCGGAGTTTGGAACTATCACGGCGAGTCAGTGGACGTCTCGCAGGAGAATACAAACATCGCCGTGCCGGTGCTGCTGTCTTCCAAAGGCTACGGCATTTTTTGGAACAACACTTCGCGTTCCCGCTTCAACAACCGGTTCGTTCACGTGATGTACATCAGCTCGGAAGTTGCCGACACCATTGATTACTACTTCATCTATGGCCCGGACTTCGACAAGATCATCTCTTCTTATCGCGACCTCACCGGATCGGCCCCACTCTTCGGCCGTTGGGCCTATGCGTTTTGGCAGTGCAAAAATCGTTATAAATCTCAGGAAGAGATTCTCAGCGTCGCCCAGAAATATCGCGACCAGCATCTTCCCGTGGACAACATTGTCCAGGACTGGTTCTGGTGGAACCGCAAAGGTGAGCATGTCTTCAACAAAAATTATCCCGACCCCAAAGCCATGGTTGGACCAGCTCCACAAGAATAACTTCCACCTGATGATTTCCGTTTGGCCCTTTTTTGAGCCTGGCTCCAAAGAATACCAAGACATGGACCACAAAGGGTTCTTCATCGAGCGGACCAAAATTCCACACTTGCCGTACCACGCCCAGGGAATGGCCGCCTACGATCCCACCAACCCGGAAGCCCGAAAATATTATTGGGACTTGATGGACAAGGCGTTATTCAAGATCGGCGTTGACGCCTGGTGGCTTGACACTACTGAGCCCGAGACCGAAGGGCAGGAAGAAAGCATCCTACTCGGCCACAAGCTCTTCGCCGGCAGCGGCGACCGCTATGCCAACATCTTTCCGCTGATGACCACCCGCGCCGTGTATGAAGGGCAGCGGGCCGCCTCGGACGAAAAACGCGTGTTCATTCTGTCGCGCTCATCCTTTGCCGGAGCGCAGCGTAATGGCGTCACCGCTTGGTCGGGCGACGTCCTTTCCGATTGGCTGAGTTTCAAGCGGCAAATTCCCGCAGGTTTGAATTATTCCGTTTCCGGTCTTCCTTATTGGACAACCGACATCGGAGGCTTCTTCATCGCCAGCCCCAGCGACCCCGATTTTCGCGAACTCTTCATTCGCTGGTTTCAGTTCGGAGCATTCTCCCCCATCTTCCGTGTCCACGGCACCCGTTACAACCCGGATGAGAATGAACTCTGGTCGTATGGGCCTGAGGCGGAGAAAATCCTGGTGCAGTACGACAACCTCCGCTACCGCCTCTTGCCCTACATTTACTCGCTGGCGTGGAAGACGACGTCGGAATCCTATACGCCGATGCGCCCACTCGTCATGGATTTCCGTGATGACGTGAACGCGCAGAACATCGGCGACCAGTATATGTACGGCCCCGCATTCCTGGTTAATCCAGTCACCGAGCCACGCGCGACCGAGCGGCGTCTGTATCTGCCCAAAGCCAAATGGTATGACTTCTGGACCGGAGCAGCGACCAGCGTGGCCGCCGACGCAGGCAAGTTCGTGGATGCTCCCGCTCCCATCGACCACATGCCTCTTTACATACGTGCGGGATCAATTATTCCGTTTGGCCCGGAAGAAGAGTATTCCACCCAAAAGCCCGCCGATCCCATCGAACTGCGTGTCTATCCTGGCGCCGACGGCAGCTTTACCCTCTACGAAGACGAGAATGACACTTACCACTACGAGAAAGGCGCCTACGCCACTATTCCCATGCAATGGAATGATTCCACCCGAACGCTGACCATCGGCCCACGCACAGGTTCATTCCCCGGGATGCTGGCGAACCGCACGTTTCACGTCACATTCGTGGCGGAGAACCACGGTGGGGGAGTCGAAGGCGTCGCTAGCCCCGATCGGACCGTGCAGTATTCGGGAAGGGAAGTGTCGGTTTCAGCGAAATAAGCATCGCAGGCGGCACAGGCAGCTAACGCTTAGCGACGGTTGCAACTGGCGCATCCGCCTCGACCGCAGCACGCGGCAGCCGGAACCAGAAAGTCGATCCATGACCCAGTTCGCTGGTCACGCCGATTTCTCCTCCGTGGTTTAAAACAATGTGTTTGACAATTGCCAAGCCCAGGCCCGTGCCCCCAGCCTCGCGCGAGCGCGCCTTATCCACGCGGTAAAACCGTTCAAACAATCGAGGCAAGTGCTCGGACGAAATACCCAGTCCCGAGTCCTTCACATAAAACTCAACATTCCCCTGTTCTCGTTCTTCGGCGCCCAGCACAATGTTTTTGTCTCCGGGTGCATACTTCAAAGCATTGTCAATCAGGTTTGCGAATACTTGATGAATGGCGTCGCGGTCGGCAAACACCTGCACCTCGGGAGCCTCCACAATCTCAATCACGACGCCTTTTCCCTTGGCCACTTCGTTGAAGGACACCTGCGCGTCCCGCAGCAGTTCTCGCGCCGAAACTGGCCCTGGTTCGAGCGGGTCCTCTCCAGATTCAACCCGCGCCAGTGTCAACAGGTCCTCCGTCAGTCGGCTCATGCGCTGAGCATTGCGGCGGATAATGTCGAGAAAGTCTCGCGCCTTGGGATCCGAAGATTCGTCAAACAAGGTTTCTGTATAGCCCAACAGGGAAGTCAAAGGCGTGCGCAGCTCGTGCGAAACGTTAGCGATAAAATCGCGCCGGGTGCGCTCTACCCGTGCAATTTCGGTGCTGTCGCGCAATACGCAGACCACGCCACCATCCGGCAGTGGCGCGGCGGTCATACCGAATGTGCGCCCCGGCGATACCGAAAACAATGTGGCATATCCAACCTTCCCGCCTCCGAGCACCTCGTCGACCAAACGCAGGAAATCCGGATCGCGCACTGCGCGAATCAACGGCGTGCCTACAGCCATGACTCCGGTCGCCAGTCCCTTCATGGTCCCATTGAACCAGACCACCTCGCGGCTGGGAGAAACCGCCACCACCGCATCATTCATGCTGTTGAGCAGGGTTTCGAGCTGTCGCCGGCTGCTGTCCAGATTACGAAAATTGATTTCCAGCTGGCGCGCCGTCTTATCCAGCGTAGTCGCCAGCACCGCAATTTCATCGCTTCCTGATTCCGGCAGGCGCGCCCCCAAATGTCCCGCCGCAATCTCTTGCGCGAACACCACCATCTTATGGAGCCGCCGGGCCACGCTCTGGGCGGCGATCAGCGCCACCGCAAATCCGAACAGCAGCGCAATCCCCGAAGCTTCCAAAAGGTCTTTCTCGATCTTCCGTACCTCGGCGCGCACCGACGAAAGAGGATAGGCCAGTCGCACCGCGCCGAATGATGTTGGAGCCGCTACATAACGGAATTCAATATGGAGCGTGCGACTGACCCGACTATCGCTTCCCGGCTGTCCTTTAAAGGCCGCGACAAATTCCGGCCGCGTCGCATGGTTCTCCATCTCCGAGGCCTGAGCATCAGAATCCCCCAGGACCTTTCCTGAACGGTCGATAATCGTGGCTCGGGCGTGGGCTGCTGCGGCTTCTTCGTCCGCGAGCTGCTGGAAGGGAACCAGACCCTGCTCGTGGTTCGCGCGTACCGCAAACATCTGAACTTTTTCTTGCAGGTTTTGTTGCAGTTGTGAGGAGAGCGAGGCTTCCCACGTCCGCCGGACAAACATGTCCAGCGCCGCGGTCGAAACTCCCACCACGAGGACAATTAAAAGAAGAAGTTTTAGGAAAACCCGCTGCGTCACTTACGGACCTCGAACATGTATCCGGCCCCGCGCACGGTGTGAATGTGCCGCGGCTTTTCCGGATCACGTTCTATTTTCTCCCGCAAACGACGAATATACACGTCCACAATCCGTGGCGTCACAAAGGCAGTGTCATGCCAGACTGCGTCCAGCAGGCTCTTGCGGGTAAACACCCGCCCGGGATGGGAAGCCAGAAACTCAATCAGGCGAAATTCCGTAGCCGTGGTCACCACTGCGTCATTGCGTGCCGTAAGCCGCATGGCAGCCGTGTCGATCACCAAATCGCCCGCCCGCACGATCTCTTTCTTCAGCGGCTGATCGAAGCGCCGCAAGACTGCCTTCACGCGCGCAACTACTTCCTTGGGACTGAACGGCTTGGTGATGTAGTCATCCGCGCCAATCTCGAACCCCCGCAGCCGGTCTGCCTCAGTGGTGCGGGCAGTGACGAAAACTATGGGAACTCCCGCCAGCGCGGAGTTACTGCGGATCGACCGTGCAACATCGATCCCGCTGTTGCCCGGAACCATAATGTCAAGAATCACCAGCGCCGGACGCCGCGCGTGCATCTCGTCCAGGAACCCACTGCTGGTAGGGAACCAGGAAACGCCATACCCCGCAGGTTGCAGGTGGTGTTTCAGTAAGCCGGCAATATCAGGATCGTCTTCCAGAATGAAAATGGTCGGGCTCAATGCCTGGGCAACGGCCATTCGTTAGCTCCCCGCCAGGCTCTGCCCAGCGCCGTGTCGTACATCCGCTCCGCGCACCCAGAAGATGACGTCTTCCGCGATGTTGGTGGCGTGGTCGGCCACCCGTTCCAGGTTGCGGGCAATCGAGAGCGCGTCCAGCGCCTGCACCGCGCCCTCTGGCTTGCTCTGCATAAATAAGGAAAGGTTTGCAAAAGCCTCTTTGTTGATGCGGTCTACATCGTCGTCGGCTTCGAGCACATGCCTGGCCAGATCGGTATCGCCCTCGATGAACGACCGCAGGGCGTCCCGCACCATGGACCTGACTCCCGCAGCCATCGCGGGAATGTCCACCGGCAGCTCATACACCGGCAGTTCGATCATATTCATCACCCGCTGGACGATGTTCACCGCCTGATCGCCCACTCGTTCGAGATCAGCGTTGATTTTGATAACGGCGAGGATAAAGCGTAGATCCACCGCCATCGGCTGCTGCATGGCCAGCAGATCAATCGCAAACTCGTCCACTTCGCGTTCCGCGCGGTTGATGGCGTCTTCGCTATTCAGCACACGCTTGCACAGCGCCAGATCGCGTTGCGAGTATGCCTGCACGGCCAGATCAATGGCCTGTTCCGACATTCCGGCCATAGCCAGAATCCGGTGCTTCAGTTCGTCGAGTTCCTGATGGAAGCGAATGCGCGTCATCCGAACCTGCCCGTAATGTAGTCTTCCGTCCTCTTGTCCGACGGATTGGTAAAGATCTTCTCCGTCCGGTCAAACTCGACCAGATTGCCCATCAGGAAGAATCCAGTGAACTCGGCCACGCGCGATGCCTGCTGCATGTTATGAGTAACAATCACGATGGTGAGCTTCTGCTTCAATTCGAAAATCAAGTCTTCAATCTTCGCCGTGGAAATCGGGTCCAGCGCCGAGCACGGTTCGTCCATCAATAACACTTCTGGATTGACCGCCAGCGCGCGCGCAATGCACAACCGCTGCTGCTGTCCGCCGGAGAGGCTGGCGCCGGATTTCTTCTTCAGCGCGTCCTTGACTTCATCCCAAAGCGCCGCCTGTTGCAGCGAACGCTCCACCACTTCATCCAACGCTTTGTGATTACGCGTCCCGTTCAGCTTCAGTCCCGCCGCCACATTCTCGTAAATCGACATGCTCGGGAACGGATTCGGTTTTTGGAATACCATTCCGATCTTACGCCGGACTTCCACCGCCGGCATGGAATAGATGTCCATCTCGCCGACTTTCACTTCCCCCTCGGCGCGAGCCACCGGATTGGTTTCATGCATGCGGTTCAGGCAACGAATAAAAGTCGATTTGCCGCACCCCGACGGGCCAATCACCGCAGTGGCGTGGTTCTCCTCCACGGCCATATTGATGCCGTGCAAAGCTTCGGTCTTGCCGAACCAGGCCTTCAGATCGCGAACCTCAACCGCGGTGGCCATAGCCTAACTAACCTCCCGGAGAATACTGCGCCCGAACAAATATCGTACTACCGAAATTGTACCCACGATCAGCGCCACCAAAACCAGCGCTCCCGCCCACGCCTGGCGATGCCAGTCGTCGTACGGTGACAGAGCATAGGTGTAAATCTGCAGTGGCACGGCTGCGATCGGTTGGTTCGGGCTGAAACTCCAGAACTGGTTTCCTAGAGCGGTGAACATCAGCGGCGCCGTTTCGCCTGCGATGCGCGCGAATGCCAGCATGATGCCAGTCAGGATTCCCGCTCGCGCCGTCGCTAGCGTGATCGAGATGGTCGTACGCCACTGCGGAATTCCCAGTCCAAACGCCGCCTCCCGCACCTGTTGCGGAACCAGTCGCAACATTTCCTCGCTCGTCCTCGCCACCATCGGAACCATCATGATGGCCAGCGCGACGCTGCCCGCAAAAGCCGAGAAATGTCCCTGCCGAAAAACCACCAGCCCGTACGCCACCAGTCCAATCACAATGGAAGGCACGCCGTTCAGAACGTCAGCCGTAAATCGCACCAGCGACCCCAGCCGGTTGTGTCCGTATTCCGCCAGGTAAATCCCAGCTCCGATTCCCAGCGGAATTCCCATCAAGCTGCCCATGCCCAGAACCATGGCCGAGCCCAGGATCGCGTTGGCCATTCCGCCGCCGATTTCTCCCACCGGCTTGGGAGTATTCGTCAAGAAAGCCCAATTCACCGATCCCGCGCCCTTAATCACCAGGTACGCGAAAATCGCGATGAGCGCACCGACGACTATGGCGGACAAACTCGCGGCCACAAACGTCGCCAGATAGTCGGCGCAGCGTCTCCGGAATTGCAGGAAGCGGTTAGACACTGGACCTCGCAGGCGCGCCTCTGGTCGCAGTCCAAACCAACAACTGCGCCAGAATATTTACGATCACCGTCACAATGAACAGCGCCAGTCCGATTTCAATCAATGCGCTGACGTACAAGCGAGTCAGTGGCTTCGTTGAATTCATTCGCGATCACACTCGCCATGGTGTAGCCCGGAGCGAACAAAGACTTCGCAATCTGCGGCGTGTTCCCGATCACCAGAGTGACGGCAATGGTTTCACCCAAAGCGCGGCCCAGTCCCAGAATAATGGCGCCGATAATTCCCGCTCGCGCATTCCGCAAAACTCCAACTCGAATCATCTCCCAGCGGGTCGCTCCCAACGCCAGCGCCGCTTCTCGCTGATGCTGCGGCACCACCGCCAAAACCTCGCGCGTGATGGACGAAATGATCGGAATAATCATGATGGCCATCACTACTCCCGCCGCCAGCATGCTGTACCCATACATGGGGCCGGAAAAAAGCCCGGTCCAGTTCAGGTACTTTGCCAGCAATGGCGCCACGTTCACTCGCAGAATCGGAATCAGGATGAACATCGCCCACAGCCCATAAATCACGCTGGGGATCGCCGCCAGCAGTTCCGTTGCGAACGATATCGGCTTGCGCAGCGGCTTGGGGCACATCTCGGTGACAAACACCGCCACCGCAATCGCAAGCGGCACCGCGATGATCAGAGCAAGAATGGAAGAGACGATGGTGCCGTAGATGAACGGCAGTGCGCCAAAGTCGCCGTTCACCGGGTCCCACGCGCTGGACTTGAAGAAATGGAAGCCGAACTTCTGCCACGCCAGAGCGGAACGCTGGATCAACTCCGACAGAGTGAGTCCCACCACAGCCAGCACGGTCAGCGCCGCCCCGAGCATCAACCCGTGGAAGGCGGTGTCCATCGTGAACAGGTTTCTGCTCCAGGCCGGTGCTTTCTGTGCCGTGTTCACAAGTGAGATTCTAGGCGATTCGGGTGTTGCCATGTTTTTGGTTGATTGTGCGCCCGAGCCCCGGGCGGAAGGATTCTGGTCTGGGAAATTCCTCTCCGGTGCGGCGCCCATGAGCTTCTGGCTCTCATCTCTCCCGCGCAACTCCGGGTGTCAGCCTATTCCAGAGTCAGCCACGTCTTTTCAAGAAGAACAAAATTCCCAGCGAAGGAGACCTCGTTGCCGCAGCCCGCTTGCTACCTCATTTCCGGCCGCGGCAACGTCGGTCGCCAAGATTACCCAGAGCTCGACCCAAAGACTAGTGGATCATCTGAATCGCGGCCTTCTCTTTCTGCTTTACGCTATCGGGCAGCGGTGCATAGTTCAGCTGCGCTGTCAGGCTTTGGCCCTGATCCAGCATCCAGTTCAGGAAATCGGTAAACACTTTCTGCTTGCCCTTGTCCTTCCAGTTGGTAGGAACCAGCAGCCAGGTGAAACTGCAAATGGGATAAGCGTCGGCGCCCGGTGCGTTGGTGATGGAAACCCTGAAGTCCGCTGGCATGGTCTTCATCGATGCCGCTGCCGCCGTGGTTGAGGCCAAACTGGCTTTCACGAAATTACCCGAAGTATTTTTCACCGTTCCGTAAGTGATGTTGTTCTGCAGCGCGTAGATCAGTTCCACGTAACCGAACGCGCCGTCCATTTGGCGAATCATCCCGGCAACGCCCTCATTCCCTTTCGCGCCTAATCCCACCGGCCAGCTCACTGAAGTCCCTTTCCCTACCTGGCCCTTCCAGTCAGGGCTAATCTTGGAAAGATAGTCGGTGAAGATATAGGTTGTTCCGCTACCGTCGGAACGATGGACGACAATTATCGATTGGCCTGGAAGCGATACTCCCGGATTAGCCTTGGCAATCGTTCCGTCGTTCCAGGAGGTGATCTTCCCCAAGTAGATGCCCGCGATGATTTCGGGGGTGAACTTCAACTCACCTTTGAATCCAGGGATGTTGTAGGCGGGCACAACTGCTCCCAGCACTGTGGGCAAGTGAATCAGCTTCACGCTCGAAGCCGCCAGTTGTTCATCGCTCATCGGCCCGTCGCTGGCGCCAAAATCCACCGTCCCAGCCGTTACCTGCCTTATGCCACCGCCGCTGCCGATCGATTGATAATTGATTTCAATGTCAGGATGTTGATTGTGGTATTCATTAAACCACTTGGAATAAATAGGATAGGGGAAAGTCGCGCCGGCTCCATTCAACTTGGTCTGCGCCGAGACAGAGATAGCCAGCAGCAGCACTGTCAACACCGGGAGTAGCTTTTTCAAGTTGTTTTCTCCTTAGCTTAGGTTGAACCGATTAGAGCGGTAATTTCGTTAAAGGACGATGAATGGAGCGTTAACAGTTCGGAAATTCATCATTCTGCACGAGTTCCACCTACCAGGTGCTGTCGTCGCAGGTGTTCCAGGTAGAGCTGTTCAGAGGATTTTTCCTGCAAACGCAGCAGGTGACGGACAGTATGCCCGCTGACCATGTGGCAGACTTCCTCGGCAGCATTCTTGACGTGGTCGGCAGCCCGCTCGACCGCGTGCGCCATGGTGATGACATGAACACTGTCCGGCCCGCCAAAGGCTAGTTCCGGCTCCAGATGACGCATCACGATCAGGTTGTGCAAGCGATCCACTTCACGGTCGGCCCGCAGCACCTGTAGGGCACGGGCGTGGTCGCGGCCAGCAAACGCTGCGTCGGTATCCCCCAGCATTTTCGCCAGCACCGCAAGCATTTCACCCAGATCGCGAAGGTCCTGCATGTCCAGGCGGGCGCGCACCGCGTCGGCTCGGGTGGCAAAAGAAACCAACAGGTCTCCCACTCGCTCCAGGTCGATCATGCACTTCAGGCAGGCAAGCTTCTCACGGACCTGCTCCACCGAGGCATGCGCGATCTCCGCCGCCACTCGCTCGTCAATTTCGCGGTCCAGTTCGTCTAATTCCCGCTCACAGGCTATCGTCCGCTCCAGCGCTGACTTGGCCCCCAGAATCAGGTCTGCGGCACTCTGGGCGGCAGCCGTGGCCACACTGTAGGCTCGTGCCGTAAGTACAACCAGGACGTTCCCGGCAGGCATCTCTTTGGGGCACGCGCTACTGTTGGGCATCGGCGCCTCGTCCGAACGGATTCCAGATGGAGTTGTCAAAACTGATTTCTCAATGATTCAGGTGAGACTTCGCCCTTTTCGATTAAAGCGCAAGACTGTTTACATTTGTGTGAACAGGGCATAAATGTATGACTTTTCTCGCAAGCCGCTCCGGAGCTGCGTTCTCTGCATCCCAAACTGGCGGGCGGTTAGACTAGAGATTGCGGTCGCCGGGAGCTGACACCGAGGGCTAATAACATTGAGTCTGGAGCGTTTGAAAATGGGTCTGCGGAAAAGAGTGTTGCTGTTTGTCGGGGTTCTCGCTGCGGTGCTGGCTGTTGCCCAAACCAACCCCGCACCGCCGGCGCCTCCCACGCAGGACCCCGACGAGATCATCAGGTTCCTCAGCAAGATTGTCGCCTGGCATCGCCAGGTCACGGTGGAACAGCCCGTTGCCCAGACTTCCGACGTGGCGACCGTGCAGGAGAATCGCCTGGCCGCCGACCAGGTCGTGCAATTGGCGTTCGAATATGCCCGCGCCCAGGCCCAACTACAGGCGAAGCATCCGTCAAGTGTGCAACCGCAGGCCGACAGCGACAGCCAATACCTGGGCCTGGGCCAGGCCGCGCAGCAGGCTGAAAAGGACTTGCAGGACACCGACGCCGAGCTGCAATCGGTCCGCGCGAAGCTCGGAACCGCGTCCCCTCAACAGAAAACCCTTCTGCAATCGCAAGCCGCAGAACTGCAGAGCGAACTTGGTCTGCTACGCGCGCGCCGGGACGCTCTCCAGGGCATGGTGGAATTCGTGAGTTCCAGCAATGCCGGCAGTGGCAGCCTGCGGGCGCGGATCGACGATCTGGCCCGCTCCTTACCCGCTTCCTTGACCCGCAGTCCAACCCCCAATCAGGATGCAAATCAACCTTCGCCCTCATCCTTGGGCACTACCAACAACGTGGCGGACGCAAGTACTCAGCCTTCCGGCATTTGGGACCTGGCGGGGGCCCTGATCAGCTTGTGGGGCAAGCTGCACGCTCTGGACGCGGAGTCTTCCTGCGACGGCCGACCTGCAGCAGATGGCAAAACAGTTTCGCGCCCCACAGACAGACCAACTCCTGGCTTTGGTGCGCCGGGGGGATCAACTGTTCGCCGCTGCCGATACTGCCACTCCGGCCGTCTTGGCCCAGGAAAAGCAGCAGTTGGACCAGTTGACTGCGCAATTCAAGCAGACATCGAGTGCCATGCTGCCCCTGAGCAAGATGTCGTTCTTGCTCGACCTCTGCGCTGGCAATCTGGCCGACCTGCGCGACGGCGTAAAAGCCCAGGCCCGCGACCAACTGCGCCAACTCGCCTTCCGGCTGACGGTGCTGCTCATCCTGATCGCGGCCGTTCTCGGTGTGGGTGAGGTTTGGCGACGCGCCACCTTCCGCTACGTCCACGACGCCCGCCGCCGCTATCAGTTCCTGTTGTTGCGCCGCATCACTATGTGGGTGGGGATCGCGCTGGTTACCATCCTGACTTTCGCCTCGCAACTAGGCTCCGCCGTCACCTTCGCCGGATTGCTCACCGCTGGCGTCGCCGTGGCCCTGCAAAATGTGATTGTCTCCATGGTCGCCTATTTCTTCTTGATCGGAAAATATGGCATACGCGTAGGCGACCGGGTACAGATCGCCGGCGTGACCGGAGAGGTTGTGGATATAGGCCTGGTTCGGATTCACCTGATGGAACTGAGCGGCCCTGGCGAATCTCAGCCCACCGGACGGATCGTGGCTTTCTCCAACTCCGTTGTCTTCCAGCCCAGTGGCGGCGTATTCAAGCAGATTCCCGGGCACCAATTTCGTCTGGCATGAAGTAAAGCTTGTCCTCGCGCCCGAGACCGACTACCACGCCGCCAAAGACAGGATCTCGCAGGCTGCCGATGCCGCCCTGGCCAATGACAAAGAGAGCCTGGAACTTCAGCGCCAGATGATGGAGAAGAACCTGAGCTCAGTCTCGTCGGCCGAACTCCGGGCTAAAGTCCGTCTCCACTATGCCTCGTCGGGAATTGAAGCTGTGGTGACGTTTCCGGTGGAACTCGAGAAGGGCACAGAAACCGACGATCAGATGATGAAGGAATTGCTGGCTGCGCTGGAGCGCGATCCCAAACTGAAGCTGGTCAGCGCCGAGCAGCCGGTCGTAACATCGGCAGACTGAGGGGCCTGCCGGACATGGCTCATCCAAGCCAAATACTCGGCTGTCAGCTACTGCATGGTGCTTGCGACGTTTGAAAACGTGCTGTTGGCGTTGGTGCCGATCAGCTTGATGGTTCCGACCACCAGCAGCAGAATCACCGCCAGCATGACCGCGTATTCGGCTATGTCCTGACCCTGGTCGTCATGCCACAGCCTGCGGAGCAAACTCTTCATAGTTCACCTCAAACCTGTCCCCGAACGCCAATAATGAACGGATAGACTTGGATTGTCAAATCTTTTTGCACTCAATCTGGTGCAGTTTTGATGCCTTAGCGCACGAACGTAGCGGCCCGGGCCGCATAGTCCAATACCCGGCTTGGAACCACGCCCAAATAGATAGTGACCGCCACGCAGATCGCCAGCGCCACCCCCAGCCCGGGTGTGATCGGCGCAACCGGAGCCTCATCGCGCGGTTCGCGCATGTACATGTAAACGATGATCCGCAGGTAGTAGTACGCCGCCACTGCGCTGTTCAGGACACCAATGATGGTCAGTCCGACCATAGGTACTTGCATCGCCGCTCGAAAGACGTATAGCTTTGCGAAAAACCCAGCCGGTAATCGGAATGCCGATCAGCGACAGCAGGAACAGCGTCAGAATCGCCGCCAGCAGCGGAGATCGCTTGCCCAGACCCGAATAGTCTTCGAGTGTCACCTTGCGCTCGCCCAGCCCCGCAAGATGCCCCACTACAGCAAACGCGCCCACATTCATGGCGGCGTAAGAGGCCGTATAGAACATCGCCGCCGGAATGCCATTCTCCGGCAGAGCGGCAAAAGCTACCAGAACGTATCCGGCATGAGCAATGGACGAGTAAGCCAGCAGCCGCTTCACGTTGTCCTGCACCAGCGCCCCAAGGTTCCCAATGGTCATGGACAGCGCCGCCGCTACCCATACCAGCCAAACCCGCCCCGGCGCATGCGCTTGGAACAGGACCCGGATCAGCACCGCAAAAACCGCCGCCTTCGGCCCCGTGGACATGAATCCCACCACCGGCGAGGGTGCGCCTTCATAAACATCCGGCGTCCAGACGTGAAACGGCGCCGCTGCCACTTTGAAGCCCAGTCCCACAAACATCAGCGCCACGCCGACATACGCCAGCAGCGGCCCGCCGCTTCCGTTAAACGGACTCAGCGCCGCGCTGATCCGCGCAATGCTGGTTGAGCCAGTCGCGCCAAACATCATGGCCACGCCATAGAGGAAGAACGCCGTAGCAAACGATCCCAGCAGGAAATACTTGACCGAAGCCTCGCTGCTGATCGCCGCATTCCGCCGGAACCCGGCCAGAATGTAAGTCGCGATCGAAGAAATTTCCAGCGCGATGAAGATCAACACCAGTTCGACCGCCGACGACATCAACGCCATGCCGACCGCGCCAAACAGGATCAGCCCGTAATATTCACCGGCGCGAATCTGCTGCACTTCCATGTACTCGTAGGAGCTGAGAATCGCGACGATGGTGACCCCGATGACCACCACGTGAAAGAAAATGCTGAACGCATCCACCTTCACCATGTCCCAGAAGGCGAGCCCGGAAAACAGCGGGTGCGAAGTCAAGTACGAGCACTGATAAATCGTCGCGGCCAGAGCTGCCAGCGCGCCCAGCAGAGCAACTCCGCCCAGCGTGCGCTGGCTGCGCCGCTCATCCATCACCGGGTCGAGCAGCATGATGATCATGCCGAACACCGACAGCACAATTTCCGGCAGAATGCCGACGTAGTCTGCGCCTTGCGGCAGAGGATGCACGTGCAGCGCCATCACTGTCCCACCACCTTGGCGGCCAGTTGCGCGAACGGCAGCAGCGCGTTGTGCACCGCGGGATCAATCGAGTTCAGCCACATCATGGGCGCGACGCCCATGCCCAGCGCCATAATCGCCGCCGGCCACAGCGCCACTCGCTCCCGCACGCTCAAGTCGGGAAGGGAATTGTTCTCGTCATGCTTTACCGTGCCGAAGAATACCCGCTGGTACATCCACAGCAGATAGCACGCGCTCCAGATCACGCCGGTTGCCGCGACCACTCCCCACCACGCATGCGCCTGGAACGCTCCGCTGAGCACCAGAAATTCACCGATGAATCCATTCAGCAGCGGCAGTCCCACGGAAGCCAGTACCACGAATAAGAAGAACGTCGAATAAACCGGCATCGGCGTCGCCAGCCCGCCGAACTCCGAAATCTCATAGGTGTGGCGGCGTTCATACAGAATTCCCGCCAGCATGAACAGGCCGCCGGTGGAAATTCCGTGCGCCAGCATGATGAACATCGCGCCGTTCAGCCCCGCCTGCGTGAAGCTGAAAATCCCCAGCACCACAAATCCCAAATGGCTGATCGAGGAATACGCGATCAGCTTTTTCATGTTGGGCTGCACCATCGCCACCAGCGCGCCATACACAATGCCAATCAGCGCCAGCACCACAATCCACGAAGCGTTGGCCCGCGATTGATCGGGGAAAAGCCCCAGATTGAACCGCAACATTCCATACGTGCCCATCTTCAGCAGCACGCCGGCCAGCAGCACCGAACCCGCCGTCGGGGCCTCGACGTGCGCATCCGGCAGCCAGGTGTGGAACGGGAACAGCGGAACTTTCACCGCAAACGCGATGAAGAATCCCAGAAATAACCACTGCGCCGCGGAAGCAAAGCCCGAAACCGCGCCGTTGTGGATCGCCGTCTGAATGGTCACGAAATCAAAGCTGCCGGTCTTCGCATACAGCCAAAGAATCCCCGCCAGCATGAAGACCGACGCAATCATCGTGTAGAGGAAAAACTTAATCGCCGCGTAAACCCGCCGCCCGTGACCAAACATGCCGATCAGCAGCGCCATCGGAATCAGCGTCGATTCCCAGAAGAAGTAAAACAGGAAAAGATCGAGCGAGACGAAAACCCCGATCAGCGCGGCTTCCAGCACCAGCAGCAGAATGAAAAATTCTTTCACCCGGTCGTGGATTGAATTCCACGAAATCAGCACGCACAGCGGCGTCAGGAACGTAGTCAGCACCACCAGCCACAACGAAATTCCATCCATGCCCATGTGGTAATGAATGTTGGGCGTAGAAATCCAGGGAATATCGCGGTCAAACTGGAAGCCCGGCAGATTGCGATTGAAGTGCGCCGGCAGATGCAATGACAAAACAAACGTGGCCAGCGAAACCAAAAGCGCGAAGACGCGGATTTCGCGGTCCCGCCGCGGCGCAAACATCAGCAGCAGCGCGCCCACGGCCGGGGCAAACGTGACCAGCGTCAAAATGTTTTGATCCAGCCAGTTCATGGCTTCAGCCCCACCCAGATCATGTAAGCGATCACCGCGGTCGCTCCCATCGCGATCCATCCCGCGTAGGAGCGCAGGTTGCCCGACTGCATGTGCCGCACTTCGTCAGAAAGCTCGCGGGCCGTAGCGGCGCTGCCATTCAGGGTTGCGTCAATCACGCCCTGATCAATCCCGCGCCAGAACACCACGCTGGAAATCACAATCAGCGGCTTCACGAAAAGCCACGCGTACAGCTCGTCAATCCAGTATTTGTTGAAAATCGCCTGGTAAAGGCTTCCCGCGGCCGCTGCAATCTGCGCCGGCAGCTCCGGTCGCTGGTGATACAGGAACCACGCCAGCAGGAATCCGAGCGCCGCAACCCCAACTGAAACCATCGCCAGCGTTTTTTCGGACGGTCCTTCCTTGGTGCCCTCCGCGGGCTCCGCTGGCGTCGTTGATTCCGCTGCCGCAGCACCAGTTGCAGAGACCGTCGCCGCCGGATGAAAAACAGGCGCCAGAAATTTATCGAACCGCTCGCTGCCCATCCATCCGCCTACCACCGAAAGAATCGCGAGCAGCGCCAACGGCACCAGCATCACCGCCGGACTCTCATGCACCCCGCCGTGCCCATGCCCGTGTCCAGTGGCGCGTGCGCGCCGCCCGCGAATGCTCATCGTGCCCATGCCGCCTGTTCCCCGCGATACTCCCCGAAGAACGTCATGAACCATTGCCGGAACATGTAGAACGAAGTCAGAAACGCAGTAAACAATCCAATGGCCCAGAAAATCCAGCTCCCGTTCGGGCTAACCAAAGCCCGATACAAAATCGCGTCCTTGCTGAAAAACCCCGCCAGCGGCCAGAATCCAGCGATGGCAAACGTTCCCGCTGACATGGTCCAGAACGTCACCGGAATTTTCTTTCGCAGGCCGCCCATCTTGCGCATGTCCTGTTCGCCGCCGACGGCGTGAATCACCGACCCCGCCGCCAGGAACAGCAGGCCCTTAAAGAACGCATGCGTCATCAGATGGAAAATGCCCATCGAAAACGCGCCCACGCCGCAGGCCAGGAACATATATCCCAGCTGCGACACCGTCGAATACGCCAGCACCCGCTTGATGTCGGTCTGCGCCATGCCGATGGTCGCCGCAAAGATCGCCGTCAGCGTTCCGATGATCGCGACCACCAGCAGCGCCGTTGGCGCGCGCTCGAAAATCACATGCGACCGCGCCACCATATACACGCCCGCTGTGACCATGGTCGCCGCGTGAATCAACGCCGAAACCGGCGTGGGGCCTTCCATGGCGTCCGGCAGCCAGACGTAAAGCGGAATCTGCGCCGACTTGCCGCAAGCTCCAACCATCAGCAGCAGCGCGATGGCAGTGAGGAACCCAACTCCCGCCGTCTCGGTCGGAAACGGAGTCACCTTGGCAAACACAGTCTGAAAGTCGAGCGACCCAAAATGCTGGATCATCAAGAACAGCGCAATCAAGAATCCAAAATCGCCAATCCGGTTGACGATAAACGCCTTTTTCCCCGCCGCCGCCGCCGAATCGCGCAGAAAGAAAAATCCAATCAGCAGATACGACGCCAGCCCCACGCCTTCCCACCCAATAAACATCAGCAGATAGTTGCTGGCGAGGACCAGCGTCAGCATGAAAAACATGAACAGGTTCAGGTACGAGAAGAAGCGGTAGTAGCCGCCTTCTTCCCACATGTACCCAACCGAATAAATATGGATCAGGAAACCGACGCCGGTGACGACCAGCAGCATGACCAGCGAAAGCTGGTCGAGCGAAAACGAAAAATCCACGCTGAAATTGCCAGATCGCAGCCAGTTCGCTACGAACTCGGTATGCGGCAGCGCCAGGGCAGAGGCAGAGAGAACTGCGACGCGATCCACAGCGCCATCACAAACGCCGCGCCGCAGAACGTCAGCGCCACCGCGGCCACTGCCCCGCGCGAGAAGCGTTTCCCGAAGAATCCATTGATGGCCGCCCCCGCCAGAGGCAGCAAGGGAATCAGCCAGAGATATAGGTTCGGCGGCGTCATAGTTTGAGCAGGTTCACCTGATCAATATTCAAAGTCTCGCGCGTGCGGAACAGCGCGATGATGATCGCGAGACCCACCGCCGCTTCCGCCGCAGCCACGACCATCACGAAGAAAACGAAAACCTGTCCGCTCAAGTTGTGCCAGTGCGCCGCGAAAGCCACGAACGAAAGGTTCACTCCGTTGAGCATCAGCTCAATCGACATGAAAATCGTGATGATGTTGCGCTTGATCAAAAACCCGGTCACGCCGCAGGAAAACAGAATCGCGCTCAGCACCAGGTAATACGACATCGGAATCATTAGCGCCTCCTTCTTGCTTCTTGCTCGGATCCCGGCCGCGCCGCCAGCACCACCGCGCCCATGATCGCAATCAGCACCAGCACCGATGTCACTTCAAACGGCAGCAGGAAATCATGAAATAGCAACTGCGCAATCGCCGCCGGCGGCCCTGGCAATTCGCCCAATTTAGCTACTCCCGAGTCCGAATGAAGTAGCACCACGGCGCAGATCATCACCGTCACCGCCAGCATGGCGGGAAGCCCCAGCAGCCACGCCACCCGGCTGCCTTCGGTATGCTCTTCTTCACCGGCATTCAGCAGCATGATGACAAACACAAACAGCACCATGATCGCGCCCGCATAAACGATCACCTGCACCGCCGCGACAAACTCCGCGCCCAGCAGCAGGTACTCGACCGCGAGCGCCCCCATCACCACCACCAGCGACAGCGCGCTGTTAATGGGATGGGTCTGCACCAGCAGGTTGACCGCCCCCGCCACGCAGATCGCCGCGAACACCAAAAATAGAATCAGATGAAGCATAAGAATCAGTTGCTAGTGACTAGTTGCTAGTGGTCAGCGCTCCGCGTTTCTTCTAGCAACTAACCACTAGGCACTCGCCACTGCTTTCAAGCTCTCAACGCCACCACCAGCGCCGTAATCACCAGATTCGCAATCGCCAGCGGCAATAAAAATTTCCATCCGAAGGCCATGAGCTGGTCATAGCGAAAGCGCGGCAACGTGCCGCGCACCCAGATATAGATAAAGAGAAAGACAAAAATCCGCAGCGAGAACCAGACCAACGGCAGGATGTCCTGCAGCAACTGCGGCCCAACGATCGGCCCGCTCCATCCCACCCAGAAACAGCAGAGACGCAATGCACGCGACTGTGATCATGTTGGCGTATTCCGCCATAAAAAACATGGCAAACTTCATGGCGCTGTACTCGGTGTGATAGCCGGCGACCAGCTCGGTTTCCGCTTCCGGCAAATCAAACGGGATGCGGTTGGTTTCCGCGTACGCCGCCATCAGATAAATAAAGAATGCAACAAACTGCCCGCCGCGAAAAATGAACCAATTGGGAATCCAAGGACCGAAGTGTCCAGCCTGTGCCTCCACAATACCTCTCAAGCTGAACGTCCCAGCCAGAATCAGAACTCCCACCAGCGAAAGTCCCAGCGCAATTTCGTAACTGATCATCTGCGCGCTCGCGCGCAGTCCACCCAGCAGGGAATACTTGCTGTTCGACGACCATCCCGACAGCGCGACGCCATACACCCCCAACGACGTAATCCCCAGCACCACCAGCAGCCCGATATTGAGATCGGTAATCTGCATCGGGATCGGATAGTTTACGAACGGCACATGCAGCGCATTCCCAAACGGAATCACTGCAATCGACGTGATGGCAAAAATCACCGCAATCATCGGCGCCGCAATAAACAGCGGACGGTACACATGCGGCGGCGTTAAATCTTCCTTGAATAGAAATTTCACGCCGTCAGCCGCAGGTTGCAGCAGCCCAAACGGCCCCACCCGCGTGGGTCCCCAGCGGTTCTGCATGTGCCCGACGACCTTGCGCTCCAGCCAAACGGTGTAAGCCACCGCCGTCAAAAGCACAAACAGCGCCAGAGCAATCTTGATTACGGCCACGATGATGAAAGTTAGTATGGGCAACGTTCGTCTTCTTTGAGTGCAAGTGGTCAGTGGTCGGCGGTCAGTCAATCCAAAACTTGTCTAACTACCCACTGACCAGTGACCACTGCCTCTAATCCGCCGGAACCTCTTCCACCGCCTGCGGATTCTTATTCTCCATGACAGAATTCAACGTCCGCGAGTACCGCCCCACTGTCCCCGAACTAAACAAAGTATTGTTGGCCGGCACAATCAGCGCCGGGCTTTGAATCGCTCCCGCACCCATCTGCGAAATCTCCGTGTGCTGATCGTTCCCCGACATCAACTCCACGCGCGAAATCCCGTACCCCGGCACCAGTCGCTGGATTTCATCCAGCATTGCCATCGGATCAAACGGGCTCATCTTCGGCTCCAGACCATTTGCTTCCAGCCAAACGCTATGCTGATCGGCCTCACCCGACTGCGCTCCCCGCGACTGCCCCATGTCGGAATGAACTCCGTGCCCGAACGGCACTAGCTTGCGAACGTCGAATCCCATCGCGTCGGCGATGCGGACGATCATTTCGAAATCCGGCTTGGCGTCGCTTACCTCACCAGCTTTTTTCACAATCTGCACGTCGCCGCAGGTATTGGTAAACGTCCCCGACTTTTCGTAAGCATTCGCTGCCGGAAGGACGACGTCCGCAACCGCCGCCGTCTCGGTCAGGAACATGTCCTGGACGACGATGAAAGTTTTTTCCAAATCGGCAGGTTTGACGTGCAACCGTCCCACCGGATTCGCGCCGATCACGTAAAGCGCCTTCAACTTGCCCGATTTCGCCGCGTGGAGCATGTCGGGCATACTCAAGCCCTCCGCCGAAGGCAGTCCCGCCCAGTCGTCGCGGAACTTTTCACCCTGCGAGACGGATAGGTACCCCGGCAGCAGATCGGGATACAGCCCCATATCCGCCGCGCCGCGAGAATTGGCGTAATCGCTCAGGCAAAGCAACTTCGCTCCAGAAATCCCAGCGGCGAATTTTGCCAAAGACGAAATGCCCGCGCCGGAAATCTCAGACCCAAAAATAATGACCAACCCATTTTCGCGGACAAGTTTTTCTTTGAGTTCGCTCGCGCCCGGAACCGACGAGCGCCCGCCGCCGAGAGACGCCGCGAAATCCTGATACCCGTCCGCCGCAATCTGCACAAAGCCCGCCGCCTGCTTCTCGAGTTTGATCTCCTCGGAGTTCACGACATAGAGCCGCGCATTGTGCAGCCGGACGTTATTTCGAATCTGCCAAGCCAGCAACGGATGCTGATTGGTCGGATCGTTTCCGATCAGCAGAATCCCCGGTGCGTCGTACACATCACGCATCGAGGCCGTCGCCACACTCTTTCCATGCAGCGCCTCCGCAAGGGCAGGGAAGTCGCCCGTGCGATGATGATCAATGTTGTTGGTCTTCAGCACTACGCGCGCAAACTTCTGCAGCAGATAATTTTCTTCGTTCGTTGTCCGCGTGGACCCAATCGCCCCAATCGCCTGACCGCCGTCACGATCGCGCACTTCAGCAAACCGCTTTCCAATCACCGCAAACGCTTCTTCCCAGGTGGAAGGCGTCAGGCGCCCGTTCTTGCGCACCAGCGGCGTCATCAGCCGGTCCTCGTGATTGGCAAAGTCAAACGCGTAGCGCCCCTTGATGCACAGAAAATCGCCGTTGACGCCGCTTTTGTCGCGGTTATCTCCGCGCACGATTTCCATGCCGGTATCCGACCGCCGCACGCCCAGCGTAGTCTTGCAGCCGTCGGCGCAGTGGGTGCAAGTGGTGCCTACATGCTTCATCTCCCACGGCCGCGTCTTGTAGCGATACGCCCCCGAAGTCAGCGCGCCCACCGGGCAAATATCAATGCACATGCCGCATTCTTCGCAGTCAAGATGGTCTCCCTGGTTCGGCACAATCGTCGAACTCGCTCCGCGATTTTCGATTCCCAAAGCGGAGACATCCATCGCTTCACCGCACACCCGCACGCACCGGTAACACAAAATGCACCGCGGACGATCGAAGTAAACCACCGGCGACCACTGCTGCTCATCGCGATGGGCCTTGAGTTCAATGTATTTCGATTCCGCCGCGCCGTACGAGAACGTCATGTCCTGCAACTCGCACTCGCCGCCCGCATCGCACACCGGGCAATCCAGCGGATGGTTCCCCAGCAGCATCTCGACCATGCTCTTGCGCGCCTGCTTGATCTCATCGCTGTCGGTAGTGACGATCATGCCTTCGCCGACGACCGTAGTGCACGCCGTCTGCAGCTTCGGCATCTTCTCCACTTTCACCAGGCACATGCGGCACGCGCCCTGCAGCGCGAGGTTCGGGTAATAGCAGAACGATGGCACTTCAATGCCAACCGTCTTGCAAGCCTCAATGACAAGCGTGCCAGCCGGAGCGGTGATTGCCTTGCCATCGACGGTGAGGTTCACGAGTTTTGCGGCTTCAGCCATGAAAGTTAGCTTCTAACTCCACTGACGAGGGGAATTCGCGCAAACACCGGCAACTGGCTAATCGTCCCCGCCTTCTCAAACGGGCACGGCCTTCCTTCGAGGTGATCTTCAAACTCTTTCCTGAACTTCTTCACAATCGAAATCGTCGGCAGCGCCGCGGCGTCGCCCAGCGGACACATGGTCCGGCCCAGCATGTTCTCCGACAAATACTGAATGTTGTCGATATCTTTCTTAATGCCGCCGCCAGCGTGGAAGCGAGTCAGGGTTTTCTTCAACCAGTCTGTTCCCTCGCGGCACGGGATGCACCATCCGCAACTTTCGTGCTGATAGAACTTCATGATCCGCAGTGCAAACTTGACCATGCAGGTAGTGTCGTCGGCTACAACCAGCCCGCCCGATCCCAGCATGCTCCCAATCTTCGCCAGCGAATCAAAATCCATAGGCACGTCAATTTCGTCGGCCGTCAGCAGCGGACAACTCGATCCTCCCGGCACCACCGCCTTCAACTTGCGCCCGTTCGGAATCCCGCCGCCCACGTCGTAAATCATCTTCTTCAGGTTGTAGCCCATGGGCAGTTCGTACACACCGGGTTTGTTCAGGTGTCCGCCCAGGCAGAACAGCCGCGTCCCACCATTCTTCGGCGTACCCAGATTCGCAAACCACTCGGCACCACCCAAAATAATCGGCGGCACACTCGCCAGCGTCTCGGCATTATTAATGACCGTCGGCCCGCCCCACAGCCCGACCACCGCCGGAAACGGAGGCCGAATACGCGGAATGCCGCGCTTGCCCTCGAGCGATTCCATCAGCGCCGACTCTTCGCCCACTTCATACGCGCCCGCGCCGCCGTGCCAATAAACTTCAAAGTCGCGCCCGCTGCCAAAAATATTTTTACCCAGAAAGCCTTTGGCGTACGCATCGGCAATCGCCTTCTGCATGATCTCCAGCAGATAGCGATACTCGCCGCGAATGTAGATGTATCCCGCCTGTGCACCCACCGCGAGCCCCGCGATCAGCGTGCCTTCAATCACCGAATGCGGGTCATGCTCGAAGATCAGCCGGTCTTTACACGTCCCCGGCTCGCTCTCATCGCCATTGCACAAAATATACTTCGGCTTGGCCGACTGTTTGGGGACGAACGACCATTTCAGCCCCGTATTGAATCCCGCCCCGCCGCGTCCGCGCAATCCGGAATTCTTGACCTCATTGATGATCGCCTCCGGCTGCATGGCGAGCGCCTTGCGCACGGCCTTGTAGCCGTCAAGCGCGATGTAGCGGTCGATGTCCGTCGCGCCTTGTCCAAAGCGCTTCGAAACGACTCGCACCTCATCGGGATGTGAGACCAAATCAGCCATTTCTACTGGGTTGCCTTCTTCCTGTACTCGTCGAGAACCGCGTCCATCTTCTCCGTCGTCAGGTTCTCATGAAAGTCATAATTCACCTGCACCGCCGGAGCCCAGCTGCAGGCCCCGATGCACTCCACTTCTTCCAGTGAAAACTTTCCGTCGGGCGTGGTGCCTTTGTGCCGGATGCCCAGCTTCTTTTCGCAATGTTCCAAAAGTTCTTCGCCGCCGCGCAGCAGACATGCGATGTTCGTGCACACTTGCACGTTATATTTCCCTCGCGGCTTGGTGGTCAGCATCGAGTAGTAGCTGATCACGTTGCGCACATCGAGTTCCGTCAGTTCGAGTCGCGCCGCAAGTTCCGCGATGACTTCTTCGGAAAGAAACCCAACTTCGTCCTG
Organism: uncultured Acidobacteriota bacterium; assembly: GCA_963839975.1. Lineage (GTDB taxonomy): Bacteria > Acidobacteriota > Terriglobia > Terriglobales > Acidobacteriaceae > Gp1-AA145. The sequence continues at coordinate 78,577 of CAWIXA010000002.1, forward strand.
CGCGTAAAGCAGCGTCGGCACCAGCACCGATCGCTTCGTCGGATAATGCGTCAGCATCTCCGCAAACCGCGTTTCGAATTGATCAGAAAAACGCATGCTTTCAGTCCCTAAAACTCGCGCTTGGCCATGGCCTGGTCCCGGCCTACATTTCCCGCCACAATTTGAGCGACAGAATAATTTTCACTTTTTATCGGCGCCCCAGCCAGTCGCCGCAGCACCACGATCTGCCCCACGTGCGTCAGCGCATCGGCCACCGGACCTTGAAACAAACTTTCAACCGACGCGTGCAGCGGTTCGCTCGACGCCAAATAGTTGTCGAACGCTTGCATCGCCGCAAAAAACCGTTCGACCTCTTTATTCCATTCCAAAGGTTGCGAGTTATTCCATGCTTGCGCTCCTTTGGCGAGCGTCAGCGCCCAGTCCAGCAGATCTCCGATGTGCGCCAGAATCTCCGCCGGAGTCCGCAAACCCTCGCCAGCGTGAAACCCCGCCGCTTCCAACGGCATTCCGCGAACCGCTTTCCCGCCCCGGTAGGCCAGCGTCGCCAGCGTATGACGCAGAAATTGCCTCGCCTGTGGAACGCCGCTCGTCGTCTCTGAAGTGCTCATGTCTGCAACCGCATCCGTCATCGGTCGATCTCGCCCAGCACAATATCAATCGAACCAATCGCCGCCACCACATCTGCCAGCAGATATCCTTCGCACATCTTCGGCAGGGCCTGCATATTTGCCAGGCAGGCCGATCGCATGTGCACCCGATACGGTTTCGCTGACCCGTCGCTGACGATGTAATAGCCCATCTCACCTCGCGGAGACTCTACCGCCTGATAAACCTCGCCTTCAGGAACCGCAAACCCTTCGGTGATGATTTTGAAGTGATAGATCAACGCTTCCATCTCCGTCTTCATCTTCTCGCGGTCGGGCAGCACGACTTTTGGCGCGTTAGCCTTGATCGGGCCGGACGGCATTCCGTCCAGTGCCTGGCTCACGATTGAGATCGACTCGCGCAACTCCGCCACCCGGCACATGTATCGCGCAAACACGTCGCCATCTTTGCCGACCGGCACTTTGAACTTGAAATTGTCGTAGCCGGTATAGGGCATATCGCGGCGCAAATCCCAGTCCACGCCGCTGCCGCGCAAGGTCGGGCCGCTGGCGCCGATGGCGATCGCATCTTCCGCAGAAAGTTTCGCCACGCCCTTCGTCCGCATCATCCAGATCGGATTTCCCGTCAGCAGGCCTTCGTATTCATCCACTTTCGACGGAAAGCGATCGGCGAACTTGCGCACCCGGCCAAAAAAATCCAGCGGCGGCTCGAGCGCAACCCCTCCCACGCGGAAATACGACGTCATCATGCGCTGACCGCTGACCGCTTCGAACAGCCGCAGGATGTCTTCGCGCTCGCGGAAGCAGTAGAGGAAAACCGTCATCGCGCCCATGTCCAGCGCGTGCGTGCCCAGCCACACCAGGTGCGAGTTGATACGGGTCAGCTCGTTCATCATCACCCGCAGCCACTGCGCCTTCGGAGGCAGTTCCAGCCCCAACAATTTTTCCACTGCCAGCACGTAGCAGAGGTTGTTGGTCATGGGGCACAGGTAATCAATGCGGTCGGTCAGCGGCACCACTTGCTGATAAAACTTGGCCTCGCAGGTCTTCTCGATTCCGGTGTGCAAGAAGCCGATGTCCGGCATCATCCGCACAATGGTCTCGCCGTCAATTTCCAGCATCAAGCGCAACACCCCGTGCGTGGACGGGTGCTGCGGCCCCATGTTCAGGATCATGGTCTTGTCCTGACCGGGCTCTAGCGTGGGTGTGGGGGTGAGGTGGGCCATGAAAATCGGAGAGCTACCTGTATCCTTCCACGGGATAATCTTTCCTCAGCGGATGCCCTTCCCAGTCCTCCGGCATCAGTATGCGGCGCAAATAAGGATGCCCCGAGAAACGCACACCAAACAGATCAAAAACTTCGCGCTCAAAATAATTTGCTCCCGGCCACACCGAAGTGATGGATTCAAGCGCCGGCGTCTCCCCGCTCAGCCGCACTTTCAACCGCACGCGTTCCTTATTGGTGAATGGACAGAAGATGATATATGACTTCAAACCGCGGCTCCGAGGGATACCAATCCACGCAGGTGACGTCGGAAAGATAATTAAACGGACAATTCTTGTCGTCTCGCAGCAGCGCGCAAGCCTCGCGAATCGCCGACCGCTCCACGTAGATGGACATCTCGTCGCGATCGAACTTTACGCCCTCAACCGCTTTGGGATTCCACGCCAGCAGCCGCGCAATCGCCGGATGCCCCTTTAGTTGCTCGAGATCGGTGACCGCCGGAACCAGTTCCATCAGAGCTGACTCCTTCCGGTAACCGAGAGGCCCCAATCCAGCGCGCCCTTTTTCCAGATATAGAAAAATCCGACCAGCACGATGCCGATGTACACCAGCATCTCCCAGAATCCAAACATCTTCAGTTGCCGCAGAATAATTGCCCAGGGATAAAGAAAGACCGCTTCCACGTCGAACAGGATAAACAGCATCGCCACCAGATAAAACTTGACCGAAAACCGCTGCCGCGCGTCCCCCACCGGCGTCATCCCGCACTCATACGGAGACATTTTCGCCCGCGTCGGCTTGCGGACGCCGATGATCCACGAAAGCAGCACAAACGCACTGGCAAGCACGCCAGCCACGATGAAATGGATCAACAACGGCAAATAATTGGCGAAATAATTGTCGGGCATAGGAGAGCTGAAATATGATTTTCGACAGTGTTTTCTAAACGTTCTAGATTAGAGTTCAAGCGGAGTAGTGTCAAGCGAGGGAGTTGCATGGTGAGATATTTGCTCTGCCTTTCATTCCCACGTCCCGCGCTTGGTCTAGACGATGTCACTCGTGCCCCAGTGCCGAAGGCACGGCATGTGAAAGCCCCGGCACGGAAGTGCCGGGTGGGAGCGACAAGTCCTTAACAGTCCCTTCAGGGACGGCACCTGCCGGCGGTGACCATGCCTCAATGTGCAAACGAACAATCGCGGTGTGACATCCGGCACTGACACCCGCACTCGAACTGTGAACATTAGCCGGATGGCCCATAAATACCCCAACATCCTCATCCACTGCGTCTTCAGCACCAAAGAAAGAAAAAACCTCATCCCTGAAGAAATGATTCCCCAACTCGGCAAATACTTTGCCGGCATCGGCCGCAATCACGGCATCCCTGTCCTCGCCTCCGGCGGCACCGCGAACCATTCACATTTGTTGATTGTTCTTCCGTCCGACATGGCCCCAGCCAAGGCGATTCAGGTCTTAAAAGCCAATTCATCACGATGGCTGCACCAGCACGGGATCGAGTTCGCCTGGCAGGAAGGTTATGGCGCCTTCAGCGTGAGCAGTTCAAACAAGGCGGTGGTAGTGCATTACATCCAACACCAGGAGGAGCATCATCAGAAGCGATCGTTTGAGACGGAGTTCGAGACGTTGCTCCGGAAATCGGGGATCGCGTTTGATCCCAAAGAGGCTCTCGGCTAAGAGTGCCGTCCTTGAAGGGACTCCGGTCGGCTCGCTCACGCCGACCCGGCACTTCCGTGCCGGGCTTTCACATCCCGTGCCTGCGGCACTGGTGCTTTTGTCGCCTCCAACGTACCGGTGCCGCGTCACACGCCTCCCCGAACTTCCGTAATCATTGCGCCCGACCCCATTTTCGACGACACTATTCCTTCACCACCCATGATTTTCGGCTTCAATACCGACATCAAGCACGAAGACACCATCTACCACGTGCAGAGCGAGGCGCGCGAGGGCGACTTGCTGTTGCAGACCCAGGTCTTCGTCCGCGGACGCTGCATTGGCAAGCGTGCCACTCCTTACGCCGATCAGGCGAAGAGCCAAGATTTCACCGATCAGAAAAAAGAACAGATCCTGCGCGAGCAGCACCGCCTGGTCCTCGACGCCATCCGCGACGGAATCGTAGAGCACGTTTTCGACAAGCGCGAGACTCCCGAGACCCTGGCCGCCGAAAAAGAACTCGACATCCAATGGCTGAACGCGGAATCCGTTCACGCCGAAGACAAGCTGGCGATGAAGCTGCGCGCCACCGAAGCCGGGCAGGGAATCGCCGGCGCCAGAATGACCGTCCGCTTCGCCCGCCCCAACGCTGACCCCTTCTACACCCAGGTCACCACCGACCCCTCCGGTGACGCTGACCTCACATTCCTGGTAGAAGAAACGGAGCTGCCCGAAGCATCAGTGCTGGTGCAGGTGAACGCCAACGGAAAGACCGCGACAAGAAAGTTTCAGCTACGAAAAGTCGGAGCATGAGCGGGAGAGTAAATGACTTCCAATCCTCCCTTGAAGCCACTGCACCCTGAGACATCGCTCATCCAATCTAAGCTGGACTATTTCAGCCGCCTCTCCACCGACGATCTGAAGCTTTCTCTGCAAATTGGAAACAAAGACTCACTCAAGATGCGACCCGATGGAACCATCCTAGACGGTCACCACCGCATCGCGATTCTGCGGTCGAGAGGCGTGGATGTCGATGCTTTGCCGCGTGAGATAATTTCAAGAGATGAGCGCAATTGGAGTTGACCAAATTGAATCCAAAGCTTTACTGGATAGCGAATTCAAGCCCGGGACGCCTGGCGATCTCTGCGCGTCCCCGAGGCGGCGACTGGCTGGAAGATGAAATCGAAGGCTGGCGCAAGCAGGGTGTGGACGTTGTAGTGTCCCTTCTAACTCCGATCCGAGAACGAAGAACTGGATTTGAAGGACGAAGGCCGCTTATCCAAGGCAAAAGGACATCGAATTCTTTTCTTTTCCGATCGAGGATCGCGGCAGTCCCGTCATCTTCTGCGAAGGTGGACCAATTGGTTGCGCAAGCTTGGATCCGAGATTCAGCAGGGCAAGAAGGTAGCTGTTCACTGCCGTCAGGGAATCGGCCGATCGTCTCTGATCTCCGCGGCTCTGCTGATCTCAGCAGGGGAGGACATCGAGCAGGCTCTTAAGGCCATCACCAAGGCTAGAGGCTTGGAAGTTCCCGAGACCGCCGAACAGCGTAAATGGCTGGATCAGTTTGCGAAGACCCATGCCGCCGCAAGCCACAGTCGCTGAATGAATCTCACCATCAACGGCGAACCCCGCCAATTCTCCTCCAACCTCACCGTCGCCGCTCTCCTTGCCGAACTCGGCCTCAAGTCCGACCGCGTAGCCGTCGAACTAAACCGCGATCTCCTCCCCCGCGACCGCTGGGACACCACTCCTCTCAACGATGGCGACAAGCTCGAAATCGTCCACTTCGTAGGCGGCGGCGCTCGCTAGAAGCTCGTAGCTAGCAGCTAGTAGCTACTCAGTTACCTCCCTGCACGATTTCCCTGATTGCTTTCCCCAACTCCGTCCTAAAATGTTTGAAACATTTTGTCTCTGGGATGTTTGAAACATTTGGCGCCACCAATGCAAGAAACGTTCTCAACTCAAGACGTCATCCGGCTCACTGGCATCACCGCCCGCCAGTTGCAGTGGTGGGACGAGCGCGGCATCGTCGTCCCCGCGCGCCAGGGCCATCGCCGCACCTACTCCTTCGAAGACCTCACCGAAGTCGCCGTAATCTGCGAGCTGCGCAACAAGGGTTTTTCGCTCCAGCGCATGAGAAAGGTTGTTCGCTTCCTGCAAAAAGAATTCAGCAAGCGCCTCTCAGAGACCGTCAGCGGATCCTCCAGTTATCACTTACTAACCGATGGCCGCACCCTCTATCTAGAAACTTCGCCGCAGCAGATTGTGGACATCCTGAAAAGTTCCCGTCAGCCCATGTTCGCCATTTGCCTGAGCGACACCGTTCGCCAAGTCAAGGCAAGTATCAGTGGCCGCAAACGCCCGGGGCGCATTGCCCCGGGTAACGTTCGTGCTCGTTCAGTTCGCAAGTTGAAATTGGGTTCTTAGCAGAGGATTTGCCCTAGGAGGGGAAATGGTTGCTGAACTCGAAATCCTGAGCGAATGGATCCCGGAACAAATGCAGCCCGGCACAATCTTTGTGCTGGAAAACGCCGGCCATATCGGCGAAAAGGAAGATCCCTATTGGGCCGTGCTGTCCTGCCCCAGTTGCGGCACCCTGGGCCTGATCACGCGCAAACAAATCGCCGGACTGCTCCCCGTGATCTGCGGCTCCGGCAAATGCTCAGCCCAATTCTTCATCCGCGACAGCGAAATCGAAATCCGCAAACCGTTTTAGAAGCAGTGACTAGCGGCTGGTGTCTAGTGGCTAGTAAAAACCAAGACCCTAGCCACTGACTTTCTTCAACGCCACCGGCACCTGCTCCACAATCTCAATATCAAATCCTTCCAGCGCCACCACTCTTCGCGGATGGTTCGTCAGCAGCCGAATCCGCCGCAGACCAAGATCGGAGAGAATCTGCGCTCCCAGCCCAATTTCCCGCTGCCGCTTCCGCTCGCTCTCGGGTAAAGAAGGAGAAGTCCGCTCGCGATGAAAAGAAATTGCCGTCTTATCCCCAACTTTTTCGACTGAAAATCCCTTCGCCGACTGATGCAGATAAATCAGCGCGCCGCGTCCTTCGTAGGCAATCGCCGTGAGCGACCCATCAAGCGTCTCCCGGCAATCGCAAGCCGCCGAGCCAAACACGTCGCCGATCAAACAGTGCGAGTGCATCCTCACCAACACCGGTTCGTCGCCCTTGTCGATCTCTCCGCATACCAGTGCCAGGTGCGAGTCGCCGCCATCCACTTCGCTTTCGTAAGCGATCACGCGAAACTCGCCGTAGTCGGTATCCACCAGCGCCTCGCCCACGCGATTCACGTACCGCTCATGCTGCATGCGATAGCGAATCAACTCCGCCACCGTCAGCATCTTCATCCCATGTTCGTTGCAGAACTCAATCAAGTCCGGCACCCGCGCCATGGTGCCGTCTTCTTTCATGATTTCGCAAATGATTCCCGCCGGAACCAGCCCCGCCATACGCGCCAGATCTACAGACGCTTCGGTCTGCCCCGCCCGCACCAGCACCCCGCCCTTGCGCGCCCGCAGCGGAAACACATGCCCAGGCCGCGCCAGATCTGATGGCCGAGTCGCAGGATCAATGGCGACAAGAATGGTCCGCGCGCGGTCGTAAGCAGAAATCCCCGTCGTAACTCCGTCGCGCGCATCAATCGCTTCGCAGAACGCCGTACCGTAATTGGAAGTGTTCTCCGCAGTCATCGGTCCGATCCGCAGATGATCGAGCCGCTCCTCGGTCAAAGTCAGGCACACCAGCCCGCGCCCGAATTTAGCCATAAAGTTGATGGCTTCAGGTGTGGCCTTTTCCGCCGCCAGCATCAGATCGCCTTCGTTCTCGCGGTCTTCATCGTCCACAATGACGATCATCCGCCCCGACCGAACTTCTTCGATCGCAGTCGGCACATCCGTAAAGGGTGATTGAGGACTCATTCGAAATAATTGTAGCAATAATGGTGCAACCGCTTCCTGCGAAAACTCGAAACCAGCCACGGATTCCGCGGATCTCACGGATAAACCAAATCAAAGTCCGAGCTTCAGCTTTCTAGTTTTCAAGTTTTTGACCTATCCGTGCAAATCCGCGCAATCCGTGGCCGCTTTTGAATTAGCCCAGCTTCCCCTCCAGCCGCGCCTTCACGTGCGGCCACTCCGAATCCAGAATGCTGAAATACACCGAATCCCGCTGGCGTCCGTTCCAAGTGAGCATGTGCTTGCGTAAAGTGCCTTCTTCTTTCGCTCCCAGCCGCAGAATCGCATTCCGCGACCGCTGATTCAGTGCATCGGTCTTCAATTCCACGCGCAGGCATTTCCAGGTTTCAAATGCATGGCGCAGCATCAGATATTTCGCCTCAGTGTTCACCACCGTGCGCTGCCACGGCGGCGCAATCCAGGTGGACCCGATTTCCACCTTGCGATTCGCCAGGTCCATGTTCATGTAGCGCGTCGTCCCAACAATATGATTCGACTTCGACTCAAAAGTCGCAAAGGGAAGCGAAACGCCCCGACTCTGCTCCGCCAGCACGCTCCGGTTGAATTCCTGAAAGTCTTCCAGCGACTTAAGCTGATAAGGTATCCATTGGAAGAGATCTTCCAGATGGTCTTTGGCGATCTCCCAAAGCATCGGCGCATGCTCGGCGCGCAACGGTTCCAGGCGCACGTGTTCGCCGGTTAGAGTGAACGGCAGTCTGAAGAGGGTTTGCGCTCAAAAAGCAAGACTCCGTGAGACGATAGAAGGCCGACGACGTCTATTATCTTTGCATCCCGACGCAGGTTTCGTCATCTGAAACACTGTTCTTGAAACCTGGGTTCTTGGCTCTTAGCCTCTGGTACTCTTATCTGATCGCCGAGTCTGATCACCAACGCCGCCGGCAGATTGTGAGCGCGAAGAGCAAGTCTTCTTGAGCTAACAGCCGAGAACCAAGAACCGGGAACCAGGAACTAAGAACCAAGAACCGACTTCATGACCGCACAGTGTCTCCCATTCCGCGAGATTCCGCACTCTAGCCGCCTCTTCCTCGATTACCTCGATCGCACGCCTTCCGTGCAGACGTTTTATCCGCGCTCGGCGACGTTTCTTTCTTGGGCCGCAGAGGAAAGTGCCCGCGTTAAGTATCCCGCTGATCGCAGAAAGCGCGTCGCCGAAATTCTCGAACGCCAGAACAAGGCATGTGGTGCCTCCGCGAAGACTCTGGAAAACATCTCCCGTTTCCGCGACGGAGCCTTCGCAGTCGTCACCGGCCAGCAAACCGGACTGTTCGGCGGCCCGATGTTTTCCATCTACAAAGCCTTGACTACTGTGAAGCTGGCTCAGGAAGCCAACAGGTTAGGTTTGAACTGTGTCCCCGTATTCTGGCTCGCGACCGAAGACCACGACCTCGACGAAGTCAATCAGGCAGATATCCTCTCGCCCGACGGCCAGTTAGAGCGCTTCTCCACTTTGACCCGCGGCGACAAGGATCTTCCCGTCGGCAGCGTCACCTTCGGCAAGGAGCTTTCAGAAGTCGTAGCCCGAGCCGCGGCTTTGCTGGGTGAATCCGAAGCCGCCACGCTTGCTCGCCGAATGTTACCGTCCCGGCGAAACCTTCGGCACTGCCTTCGCCAAATTGTTCGCCCGCCTTTTCGCCGATCTCGGAGTCATCCTGCTCGATGGCTCCGATCCCGAACTCGACCAAATCGTCGCTCCCGTCTATCGCCGGGTAATCGAACAGTGCTCCGATCTCAATCAGAAATTGTTCCAGCGCGACGAGCAGTTGCAGTCCGCCGGTTATCACCAGCAGGTTCGCATTACGCCGACCTCGACTCCGCTGCTTGCCATGCGCGATGGTTCCCGCATCCCAGTTCACACCGATGCGGGATCGTTCTCAATCGGCGATGCTCAACATTCGAAACAAGACTTGGCCGCACTTGCCGCTTCCTCGCCGCAAACTTTCAGCCCCAACGTGCTGCTCCGCCCGGTGGTGCAGGACTACCTGCTGCCAACGCTCGCCTACGTAGGCGGCTCCGCCGAGGTTGCATACTTCGCCCAGGCCGCGGCCTTATATGAAGCGATTCTGGGACGAGTGACTCCGATCGTTCCGCGCTTCTCCGCCACACTGATTGAGGCAAAACCTCAAGCATTACTTGAGAAACACAGGCTGTCGCTCGCCGATGTATTTCAAGGCCCCGAGCCGCTGCGCGAAACCATTGGCGCGCGGTTGTTGGGTCCGAACTTGCAGGCGTCATTTGATCAGGCGACGTCGACAGTCGAGAAATCCATGGCCGCGGTGAAAGAAACGCTGGCGCAGTTGGACAAGACGCTGGTCGAGTCCGCTGAAAACGCCGAATCAAAGATGATGCACCAGATCACCAGCCTCCGCGCCCGCGCCGCCCGCGCCGAGACCCGCCAAAGCGAAGTCGCCGAGCGCCACGCCCGCGTGCTCAGCAACAACCTCTATCCAGAGAAAGCGCTACAAGAGCGCGGTTTCGCTGGCGTCTATTTTCTGGCGAAACACGGAAGGGAACTGCTAGGTCAATTGCTCGAGACGATCGACCCCAACTGCCTCGACCACCAACTGATTACTCTCTAACTTTGTCATCTCGATCGGAGAAGGATAATTCGCGAAGCGAATCATCCTGCGAAGTCGAGAGACCTTGTGTTTCTCAGTCGCTTGATTGATCACTCGGCCGCCGGTTGCTGCTGCGTCATGCAGTGAATCGCGCCAAATCCCCAGATCAAATCCCCGCAGTAGATAGGAACAATTTCGCGGTCGGGAAAAATATCGGCCAAAATGTCGAGGGCCACACGATCATTGGGATCATTAAACACCGGCGCCAGCACAACTCCGTTGGCAAGATAAAAATTCGCGTAGCTCGCCGGCAGCCGCCGCCCTTCGAAATTAACCGCCGCGGGCATGGGCAGATCAATCGTCGCCAGTGGCTTGCCGTCTTCGGTGGTCGCGTCCCGCAGCCGCCGGATATTCTCCCGCAGCGCCTCATAATTCACGCTTGCCGGATCGGCATCCACACACGTGACCACCGTGTCTGGCGAAACAAATCGCGTGATGTCGTCCACATGCCCATGCGTATCGTCCCCAACTATGCCAGAGCCAAGCCAAATGACATTCGTCGCGCCAAGGTATCCCGCGAAAATCTTTTCGTAGTCCTTTTTCTTCATTCCCGGATTGCGCTGCTGCACCCGGCTTAGCAGACATTCTTCAGTCGTCAGCAGCGACCCGCACCCGTTCACGTCAATCGATCCGCCTTCGAGCACCACGCGCGTCTTGCCAAACATCGGCCGGAATTCCTGGACGCCGCTGGCGCTGGCCATCAGGCTGCCGATCTTTTCATCGTGCTTCCAGTTGGGATACTTCGCCCAGGCATTAAAACGCCACTTGATCGCCGCGACTCCGCCCGCAGTGGCGGCTTTTGGGTGGAGCACGGCCTCTGGCGCGGCATTAACAGTTGAAGAGACCGGGGCTCTAGCCCCACTGTTTTCGCGCACAAAGGCGCACCCCGAATCCCGCGTCCACACCCGATTCGTTGGCCAGCGATGAAACCTCACATTCTCATTCAGTGCGTGCGCCCGCTTCAGCGTCTTCCGCGCCAGCTTCTCCGCCGCCGCATCCTTGACGATCAACTCCACCCGTTCATGCCGGCTCAGATTCCGAATAATCTCCGCATACACCCACGGAATCGGCTCAAACTTTCCCGGCCAGTCCCCGCGAAAATGCGGCCATGCCAGCCAGGTGGCAGCATGGGGCTCCCACTCGGCGGGCATGAGAAAATGTTGTGTCTTGGGATGAAACAGATTTAGCCATGACTTTCAGTCAATCATCCGGCTGGTAATCGCCCCGTAGCTGTCAATCCGCCGGTCGCGCAGAAACGGCCAGTTGCGCCGGACATCTTCCAGCGCCTTCAAATCCACATCCGCGACCAGGATTTCTTCCTTGTCGTGCGAAGCCTCCGCGATCACGCGCCCGAACGGATCCGCAACAAACGATCCGCCCCAAAATTCCAGTCCCTGCCCCGGAGCTTTCTTGCCGCGCACGTCGCCTTCCTCAAATCCCACGCGATTCACCACCGCGACATAAACTCCGTTGGCAATCGCATGCGCCCGCTGAATCGTCTTCCAGGCATCGTGCTGCGCGACTCCGAACTCGGCCTTCTCCGCCGGATGCCAGCCAATCGCCGTCGGATAAAACAAAACCTGCGCCCCCTGCAACGCCGTCAGCCGCGCGCCCTCCGGATACCACTGGTCCCAGCACACCAGCGCGCCGACTTTGCCGACCGACGTATCGAACGCCTTATAACCCAAATCGCCGGGCGTGAAGTAATACTTCTCGTAATAAAGCGGATCGTCCGGGATATGCATCTTGCGATAAATCCCGCGCAGCGTGCCGTCCGCGTCAATCATCACCGCCGTATTGTGATACACCCCCGGCGCGCGCTTCTCGAACACCGACCCGATCACCACAATCCGCAACTGCTTCGCCACCTCCGCCAGCCGCGTAGTCGCCGGCCCCGGAATCGGCTCCGCCAGATCAAACAGCGCCGCATCTTCTCTCTGACAAAAATATTGCGTCTGAAAAAGTTCCGGCAGGCAGACGATCTCCGCCCCCTTGGCCTGCGCCTGATGCAAACGTGTCAATCGCCCGCTGCAGATTCTTCTCCGGATCGGGCGTCGCCGACATCTGAATCAGGCCGAGGCGGAAGTTGTCAGGCAAGGCTTTTTCTCCAAGAACGACTTAGCATATCACTCCAAAACAAAACCGAATTACCGCCGAGACGCCGAGCCCGCCGAGAATGAACCAAAAAGGTTTTCTCTGCGATCTCGGCGTGCTCGGCGGTAAAAGCCTTTCCACCGCTGGCACCATCACCGAGCCTCTAGTAAAGTAATCCTTCATACAAAAACTCAAGGACCCCAGCCATGACGCAGCACAATCATCACGACGGCGCAGGAATCGACCGCAAGCTCCACGATCCCATTGAAGACCGCCTGATTCCCCTCGAGCCGCTCGACCTCGCCAACGTGCGCTCCATCGACGGCCTGGTCCGCGCCATGTCGAAGACCGCCTTCACCGGCCGCCAGATTGGCGAGTGCGCCGACGTGCTCGAAGCCATGGCCCGCGACCAGGATTGTTTCGTCGTCATGACCCTCGCCGGCGCCATGACCGTAGCCAAGCAGGGCCTGATCGTCGCCGAGCTGATCGACCGCGGCATCGTGAACGCCATCGTTTCCACCGGCGCGCTCATGGCCCACGGATTGGTCGAGGCCACCGGCCACGCGCATTTCCGCTACAACCCCGACGTGCCCGACACCGAACTCTACGAGCAGGGCTACAACCGCGTCTATGACACGCTGGAGCCGGAGCAGAACCTCGACGACGTTGAACACGTCATGGCCGAGGTGCTCGAGGACTGGGACCACTCCGAAGTCATGTGCTCTTACAAGCTGAACAATGCCATCGGCCGGTTTCTGGCCAAGTCGCTCGAAAGAGCAGCGCGGGATTCTGAAGTCGGCGTATGAAAAAGGCGTCCCGGTTTTCGTCCCCGCGTTCACCGATTCAGAACTCGGACTCGACGTCGCCCTGCACAACCGCATGCGCGAAAGCTCCGGCCACCACAAAATTCGCTTCGATCCCTTCGAAGACCTCGAGCACTTCGCCTCAACGCTCCTGCGCCAAAAGCGCCTGGGGATTTTCACCATCGGCGGCGGCGTCCCGCGCAACTGGTCGCAGCAGTTCGGCCCGTTCATCGAGCTGCGCCATCGCCGCCTCGGCGAAAACGTTCCGCTCAAGCGCTACCACTACGGCGTCCGCATCTGCCCCGAGCCAGTCTATTGGGGAGGCCTCTCCGGCAGCCCCTACAGCGAAGCCATTTCCTGGGGCAAATTCGTCCCCCCAGCCGAAGGCGGGAAATTTGGCGAAGCCTTCGTGGATGCAACCGTGGGTTTGCCGCTGATTGTGGCCGCGGTGCTGGAGCGGTTGAAAAAGGACAAGAGTGGCGACGGCAAGCCGAAACGCGAAAAGGTTGCCGCGAAGAAGTAGGGACAATCGGAAGCTACTGAATCCGAGGCTGGGGGGACGGGCGTCTCGCCAGTCCGGCTCGCCTACTCAAAAATAAAAATCGCCGCCGCAATCACCGTCGTCCACAATCCGCGCTTGTCTCCCACCGCCGACTGCGTCACGTTCGCCGTGCGGACGATCTTATTCGAAATCCGGTAGATCTCCTTCTTCTCGTCCCACGACCGCTCGGGATCGAACTCAACGTTGAGCGTAGTCGCCAGCATTTCGGCGGCGAGTTCCTCGGCGTAGTCTCCGGCGGAATCTTCCGTCTCGCCGAAGGAGTGGTGCTCGCTCAAGTAGCCGTAGGTGTTGCGGTCCGCCGGAATCGCGACACCAATGCTCGCAGCCAGCAACCGGTGCGGCTCATGCGTCGAATTTTCCGCGACCACGGAAAACACCACTTCGCCCGGATCCAGATACTTCAGACCCTGCGACCGTGGGATCAGTTTGCATTGTGGAGGGAAAATGGAGGATACCCGGACCAGATTCTGGGCTGCGATTCCGGCATCGCGCAGCGCCAACTCGAAAGACGTCAGGCGCTCTTTGTGTTTACCGACCCCCTTGGTAAAGAAAATCCGCTTGGGGACCATTGCTTTGGACAATTCTTAAGCCCTCCGGCTCTTTGGATAGGTGCAGACAAATGAATCGTCAAATCTACCACAGCCGGTCGGCAACGAATATGAAAAGTGCAAGAAAAGAATCGAATTTATACAGGTTCGTAGAAGTCCGACGCAAATGCGCCGGTTTTCAGATCACCCGATGGCCGATCACCCGATGCCTCAGCTCTTCGGCACAAAGTGCAAGCTCACCGTCACCGTCTTGTCCTGCTGATTGATGGCCTGCTTGGGAACCACAATGTAGGAAATATGCTGCCCAAAGTCCCGGTACATGATCTTGAAAAATCTCTGCTGGTAGCCGTTATCGAAGGCGTCGCCCTTCTTCAGTTGCCATTGCGCGGATATCTTCTTCGCAGCGTCCGGGTCTAGCCCGTCAATCAGAAGGTCGCCCATGCGATACAGTTCGCCTTCGGTCACGCTGATCTGATAGTGCACCGTGGACTGCGCATCATCCATCTCAGGCGTCGGATCGGCGTGGGCAAACAGATAACCCTTGGTCCCGTAAAGCTTGTGGATCTCGTCCACATCGTCACCCAGTTGAACCGCGTTGGCAGGCTCGCCGTTTTTCAGGTGAATCAACTCCTGCAACTGGCCATCCGTAAACACGGCATTCCCGGCCCATGCGATTCCCGTCAGCCGGTACTGCCGCCCCGGCTCGACCGGAAAACTGACATCCACCAGCGTCTGCTGGCCATCTTCCGCGACCTTCGCCTGGGCATCGGAAAAGCTGGCCTTCAGGTATCCGCGGGCCAGGTACACCGGCAGAAAGTTCAGCTTCTCCTGTGCCCGCATCTTGGTGCGCAGATACTCCTGCCCCATGAGCTGCTTGGCCACCGCTTGCAGTGCCGGAACTTCGTCTGGCGCCGCTCCCGGGAAATCCATGTTCCGCACCAGAATCTCCCGAAAATTCACCTTGTAGATGTAAGAATCGATCGGCCCGTTGAGCGCCGCCGCGCGCAAGTATTCCGCCTTGCCCGAAATCTTCCGCTCCGCCAAGATCGTGCTCAGGGCATCGGCCACCTGGTCCGAAAGATTTCCGCCCAGCGGAAGCTGCCGCTCGAACAGTCCCACCCGGGTCCGCAGCAGATCAAGCAGTTCGTCGTCTGAAAACCAAACGAAGTTGTCAAACAAAATGGGGACTAACTTGTCGTTCTCCACCACTTGCAGTTCCACCCGGCAGCCTGCGGAGGAATACTGATAGCTGTAAGTCAGGTCGGTGAAGAGGCCCGTGTCGCCCAGTTTCTGGAGCGCCTCTTTGAACTCAGTCTCCCCGGCAAACTGCCCGACTTTCAGGCCGGACGCGGCAATGACTTGCTCTTCCTTCACCGGAGTGACTCCCTTGACGCGTATCGAGAGCACTTTGTAACTGAGCTTGGCCTTGCCCGCGCTCTGGCCCAAGGCCACGGAGCACAAGAGGAGGAAAGGAATCAGGAGTTTGCGGAAGACTCGGCGGCCCACCGGCGAATTGTACAACACGGCAGGAATGTCTTTTGCCGGTCTGTCGCCTACCGCTTGCTGGCGGCCACGGCGTCTGTAGCAGCCTTGTTCTTCACCGCAATATCAATAAACGCCAGTGCCGCTCGGCTCAGAGCTTTGTCCTTGCGGAACACCAGCGCCAGGTCGCGCCGAATCTGCATGTCGGCCAGCGGAATGGTGGCCAGCACGTTCGCCTTTACGTCTTCCTGCACATTCGACCGCGAGATGAATCCCACGCCCACATCGGCGGCTACAAAGCGTTTCAGCAGTTCGCTCGAATCCAGTTCCATGGCGTAACGTGGCTTCAATTTCCGCTCATGAAAAAGCTCATCCAGCGCGTCGCGAGTGTGGCCAACCTTGGGCATCACCAGCGGATACTGGGCAATATCGGCGGCGGCGACCGACTTGCACTTGGCCAGCGGATGCCGCGGCGGCACAATCACCACCAACTCGTCCTTGTGAATCAACACCGCGGTCAGGCGATTGTCGGTGATCGGCATCGAAACCACGCCGAAATCCACCGAATTATCAATCACCGATTCCAGCACCTTCGAATAGTCCGCGCGCTTGATGGAAACCGAAACATCCGGATACTGCTTCTTAAAGCTCGCAAACACTTCGGGGAGGATATGCAGGCACGTGCCTTCATTGGCTCCGACCACGATTTCGCCGCGCGGCACCCGCTCTGTCTCGGCAATGTTGGTCATCGCCGACTTGCGAGCATCGAGTGTATCTTCCGCGAATTTCAGAAACAGCTTGCCCGACGCCGTGATCGAGACCTTGCCGCCCGACCGGTCGAGCAGCTTCGCGCCCACTTCCTCTTCCAGCGAACGAATCTGCGAGGAGATCGCCGGCTGGGTGCGGAAACGCTTCTCCGCCGCCCGCGAAAAGCTCGACAGCCGCGCCACTTCAATAAATGTTTCCAGCTGATCGAAATCCATAAGAAGCGCTCAGCAGTCGGCACTCAGCAGTCAGCACGGGCCAGGTCTGCAAGCCAGGGATACCTCCCCCGGGCCTCGGTTGGCTGAATGCTGAGTGCTGAATGCCGAGTGCTAATCCAATCTCCTGAAGCCTGAAATTAAATTTATCCTGCCTATAAAAACATTCAATTTCCACGCTTGTGGTTCCAGCACTAGACTGAATCGGCTTGCGGTGTTTCAAAGATTGTAGCAGGTGTACAATTCTCCCGATTCCCAGTTGAAAGCTCGAAATTCCATAGTTAGCGGACCGTTCTGTGTCCGGAATATTTTTGGGAGTCGCCCGATTTTTTAAAGGAGCATTTCAAAATGGCAGACGCAAAAGCCGTCCTGGATTTCGCCAAAAAAAACGGCGTCAAAATGCTTGACCTCCGCTTCACCGACTTGCCCGGCCTGTGGCAGCACGTTTCTTATCCCATTAGCCAGTTGACCGAGGACTCATTCGAAGAAGGCTTCGGCATGGACGGCTCTTCCATTCGCGGCTGGGCCGCCATCAACGAAAGCGACATGCTGCTCATTCCCGATCCTTCCACTCACATGCTCGACGCGTTCACCGAAGTTCCGACGATGGTGATGGTCTGCGACGTCATCGATCCCGTCACCAAGCAGCGCTACGACCGCGATCCCCGTTACATCGCCAAGAAAGCCGAGCTTTATCTCAGCTCCACCGGCCTTGCCGACACTGCTTATTTCGGTGCCGAAGCCGAGTTTTTCATCTTCGACAACATTCGTTTCGATCAGCGTGAGCAGCATGGGTTTTATTTTATTGACGCCGAAGAAGGCCGCTGGAACTCCGGCCGAGAAACCAACAACCTCGGATATCGTCCGCGCTACAAAGAAGGTTATTTCCCAGTCCCGCCCACCGACCATTATCAAGACCTGCGCAGCGAAATGGTCATGACCATGATCAACTGCGGCCTCGACGTGGAATGCCATCACCACGAAGTCGCCACCGGCGGCCAGACCGAAATCGATCTGCGATTCAATTCGCTAATAAAGTCCGCCGACAGCATGCTGCTCTACAAATACATCGTCAAGAATGTGGCCAACCAATATGGCAAGACGGTCACCTTCATGCCTAAGCCCATCTTCGGGGACAATGGCAGCGGCATGCACACCCACCAATCGTTGTGGAAGGGTGGCAAGCCGCTCTTCGCCGGCGACGGCTATGCCGGCCTCTCGCAGATGGCGTTGTGGTACATCGGCGGCCTGATCAAGCACGGCCCCGCGCTGGCTGCGATCATCGCTCCGACCACGAATTCCTACAAACGCCTGGTGCCCGGCTTCGAAGCGCCGGTCAACCTGGCCTACTCGCGCCGCAACCGGTCGGCCGCATGCCGTATCCCGATGTACTCGGCGTCGCCCAAAGCCAAGCGCGTAGAGTTCCGTCCCCCCGACCCCAGCTGCAACCCCTACCTGGCTTTCGCCGCCATGTTGATGGCCGGCCTTGATGGCGTAGAGAACAAAATCGATCCCGGCCAACCGCTCGATAAAGATATTTACGATCTCGGCCCCGAGGAACTAGCCAAAGTCCCCTCCATGCCCGGCTCGCTCGAAGATGCCCTCGAATCCCTCGAAAAAGACCACGCCTTCTTGCTCAAAGGCGACGTCTTCACCGAGGAACTCCTCAACACCTACATCGATTACAAGAAGTCCAAGGAAGTCGATGCCGTCAGGCTGCGCCCGCATCCGTATGAGTTTGCGTTGTACTACGACATTTAAGGGCAGCTCTTGGCTCTTGGCTGTTAGCTCTTCGCAGGCCCGGCGTAAGCTGGGCCTTAATTTTTTCGACTTTCAGGCGCAACAACCTCCAGTCGCCAGCGTTCTAGTTGAGTACGTTCGCCTTTGGAGGTACTCTCGGGCCAAATGAAACTCTCAATCCTCTCCCTTATCCTCTGCGTCCCGCTCGCGGTGTTTGGCCAGCAATCGACAGCTCCCACGCCCGGAACGCCGTTGCAATATGTCCTCTTGAATGACAAGAGCGGAAGGACCCTGTGGCCCGGAGGCATTGAAGAGCAAGCCAACGCCGCGGTTCAACTCCTGCAGGAAGTGGTGAAGCCCGGTTCGGATGTCGGCAGTTTGGTTAATTTCAACGAGGAATTCCCGCTCGCAGTGGAAAACTCAACCGACCCGGACGAAATTGCCAACAAGCTGGAACGACGCGGCCGCCAGGGAACTAGGTTGTTTGACGCCCTGATCGCGGCGGCAGATTGGCTTGCCAAGCAAGACTCCCCGGACAAGCGAAAAGTAATTTTCGTGTTCTCCGACGGGGACGACGATGCCAGCTACGCCAGCCTCCAAGAAACCATTGCGGCGCTCCAGAGAGCGCAGATTCCAGTCGTAATAGTTACTACCTCGGCTGTCGAACGCAAACTGCCCGGAAAAGCCATGAAGAAGCTCGCGACAGCTACCGGCGGCCACGTGTACTTCCTGCGCGAAAAGAAGACCTTCGATTTCGCCCTCATCAGCCACGATTTGGGTCGATAAGCAGCGGCGTGTGGGTGACAGGGAATCGCGTTTGGCAATTCGACGGTTAGCCTCAAAAGCACTAAGGCCCGGCTTTTTGCCGGGCCTTTGATTTCGCGAAGGAACAGGAAGGCGACCTAGACGGAAACCTTCATCCGTTGAACCGGGTCACTCGGAATGGTGTGTAGCCGGGGCATATTCTGGGTCTGCATTTGGTGAAGCTCGAAGTCCTTCATGTCCGTCAGTCCGTCGCAGATCGCCTCCAGCGTGGCATTCGACTTGGCCAGCACCGACAGCAGGTGCTTGCGCGCGATCGGCCGGTCCGCCGGGTGGATCAGCTTCCACCACCGCTTCATCGACTCCTGCACGTCCCCTGTGTTCTTGGCATCTTCGACCAGGCTGTCAATGAGGCGATAGACTTTGCTCTTCACGGCTTGATATGAGACTGAAATTTCCTGACCCATGTCTTCGATTACTCCTGCATACTCCTATAGCAATAGCCTCGCCAAACGTTCTCTTTGATTCAGAGGCACTTAGCGGTTGCCCCAGTGCACAACTCTCCAACTTGTTGGAGAATCCCCGTCTCGCGCTATGGTTTTTCGTAGGAGCGCGTTTGCCGCAAAAACGTTAATCCAAACGGTTTCGGACCAACACAGATGTACAATTGCGAACTCTGATTTCCCTGCAACAACCGAAAAATTCAACTTCGCGGGACTCAGAAGGGGAGGCGTGATGAAACTGTTTTATGCATTGTTGCTAACTGTTTTTCTGATAGCTGGCTCGCAAGCCCAACAGGCCGGAACCAAACCGCAAGAGCGAATGTTTCTTCCCTCGGACACTTTCTACGGCTACGCGCAATTCGACCTTGCACCTCCACACAACGAGATCGACCCCAACCTCTGCGCCGCCAACGCCGGCACCTTCGGAGGCGCTAACGCCCCCTGCAACGCCTTTGCCCGCTACATGTTCTCTGGCCTGCTTGAAGCCCGCCCCTTCGGCCGTGGCATCTTTCGCCGCTTCATGGTGTACGGACAGCCCAGTTTCCTGTTCGGCAAGACCGTCCCGCAGAACTTGTACACCTGGTCATTTGACGCGATTGGTGTCGAGCACTCCTGGGGTACCGCCATCTACCTCGGCAAGGGTTTCGACGTGCGATTCACTCAGCATTTCCTGTTCGACCGCCTTGGCGCCCGCTCCAAGTATCTTGGCCCCGCCGATCTCGGTACCAACGGCCCCTGGGGCCGCTACAATGCCATCGGCGTCCGCAAGACTTTCGGCACAAGAAGATGGTGACGATCTGCCCCGAAGATCCCATCTTGCTCGCATCGATGCTAATGTATTTTTCTGATAGCTGATAGCCAAGAACCAAGAACCAAGAGCCGGATGCAATCCCCCGACAAACCCTGGATGTACCGCTTCGAGTCCGTCTCCTTCCACGACCCCCAGGCGGCGCGTCAGAACTATGAGCGAACCTTGCTCAAATTGTCTCCCTCGCTGGCGCAGGCGCTCCCCGCATTGCTCGCCGAATCCCCTGACCCCGATTCCTCGCTCCTTCTTTTTGAACGCCTGGTCAACGAGGCCTCGCCCGAAATCCTTCGCCTGATCGAAGACCATCCCTTCCTCGCCCACTACGCTGTTGCCGTCTTCGGAAACAGTTGGTACCTCGGCGAAACCCTGATCCGCAACTCCGATCTCTTGCAGACGTTCTTGCGCGAGAAGCACCTCGACCGCAGTTTCTCCCACGAGGATTTCTCCGAGGCCCTCGCCCGCTTCCGCTCCCGTTCCTTCGACCTCGAAGGCCCCTTACTCCTCGCCGCCTTCAAACGTCGCGAGTATGTCCGCATCATGCTGCGCGATGTGCTCCGCATCGCTCCCCTGGCTGAGACCACTGCGGAGATTTCCGCTCTCAGCGATGTGCTCCTCGAAGCCGCCTTGCGCGACGCTGAAAGCGCCATGGCACACCGTTTTGGCCTCCCTCAGCACCTCGATTCCGCGACCCGCGCCGTCAACACCCCGCTGGCCGTGCTCTCGTTGGGAAAACTCGGCGGCAACGAACTCAACTACAGCTCGGACATCGATCTGCTATTCATCTACGGCGACGGTGAGGAACCGCCCTCTGCCACCATTTCCAACCGCGAATATTTTGTCCGCCTTGCACAGCAGGTCACCGACATCCTCTCCCGCCCAACCTCGGAAGGCTCCGTCTTCCGTATCGATCTGCGCCTCCGTCCCCAAGGCAACGAAGGCGAGTTAGCCATCAATGTGTCTCATGCGCTGCGTTACTACGCGGGCACGGCACACGACTGGGAGCGCCAGGCGCTGATTAAAGTCCGCTACTCGGCGGGAGACGAGATGCTCGCTCGCGACTTCATCCGCCGCATACAGCCCCAGGTTTACGGCGAAAAAATAAATTTCGCCGCCATCAAGACCGCCCTCGTTTCGCGCGAAAAAATCGAGCGCAAGCGCCGCCGTCAGATCGCCGCTGAGGGCCAAAGCAGTCTCGACGTAAAAATCGACCGCGGCGGCATTCGCGACATCGAGTTCCTGGTTCAGTGCCTGCAACGCGTCTATGGCGGCGCCGAACCCTGGCTGCGCTCCGGCGGTACACTGTTCTCCCTCCAGAAACTCCACGACAAGCGCCACATCTCCGGCCGTGATTTCCACGAACTCACTTCCGCTTACGCCTTCCTGCGCCACCTCGAGCACCGCCTGCAGCTGCGCCGCGGACAACAAGTCCATCATCTGCCGCGCTCCCAAAACGAAATGCAGGTGCTGCGCCGCGCCATGGAAAGCCTGGCCACCGGAGACTACCGTCTGGGCGACCTCGCCGCCGCTGTGCAGGAACGCATGGCCGCAGTTGCCGAGATCTACCAGCGCGTCATCTACAACCAGGAAGCCCAGCGCCCTCCTGAACCGGAAGCAGGCGAGTTTCAACTTCGGAGCCTCCCTGAGGCTGCGATCGCCGACCAATCGCACCAGCAGTTATTGGCACGCCTCGCCCAAGACGCTCCCGAACTCTCTCAAATCCTCAAGTACCGGACGCCCGGCTCCCCGGAACACAAAAACCTTCTTCGCTTCCTGAGCTCCGCCTTCAGCAGCTCTGAACGCTACGCCATCGTTCTTCGCCATCGGGAAGCCGTGGCCCGGTCCCTTCCGTTGTTCGAATTGAGCGAATACCTGACGGAGACCCTGGTTCGCTACCCCGAGGAAGTTTCAGCGCTGGCAGAAATTCAATCTGCCACCACTCATCTATCCGGCGGAAATCTATTTAACTTATCTCCCGATGACCAACTCGCTAGCCGCGACCCAGTCTTCGCCTACGTTGCCAGCTCGGTAACCGAGCCGCGTGAAAAGATTGCGCTGCTGCGCCGCCATTTCCGCCATTGCATGTTCTCCTCCGGCGCTCGTGACCTCACCGAGCTGCGTTCGATCTACTCCTCGCTAGCAGAAACCACCGCTGCCGCCGAAGAAGCCATCACGGCTGCGTTCGGCATTGCTGGCGTGCCCAAGGGTTTAGCGGTGCTCGCGCTCGGCCGTGTCGGCAGCCGCGAATTCGACCTGCTCTCCGATGCCGACTTGTTATTTGTTTGCGATGAATCGCAAGATCGCCGCGCTCTGACCAAAGCCGCTGAACAAATGATGCAAGCGCTCTCCGCTTATACGCAGGAGGGAATGGTTTTTCCGGTGGATACTCGCCTGCGTCCCCGGGGCGGGGAAGGCGAACTGCTCGTCACCCCGTCTCATCTTGGAGAGTATTTTGCCTCCGAAGCCCAGTCCTGGGAAGCGCTCATGTACACCAAGCTGCGCCCCATCTGTGGTGACGCAGAACTCGGACGCCGCGCCCGCACCGCCGCAGAAAACCTGTTCACCCGATTTGCCGGCGACGTGAATTTCCCCGTCGCCGTCCGTCAAATGCGCCAGCGCCTCGAAGATGCCAGCGCCCCCGACAAAAGTATTCGCACTTCTCCCGGCGCGCTCTACGACGCCGATTTTCTTTCCAGCTTCCTCCTGGTCAAGCACGGCATCCGCCCAAAACTGGGGACCTTGCGCGACCGCCTGTGGCGCTGCTCTGCCGCCGGAGTGCTCGACAAAAAAGACGCCGCCATCCTCGATCACGCCGCCGAACTTTGCCGCACCGTCGAGCACGTTCTCCGACTGGTCGTCGGGAGAAACACCCGCTGGCTTCCCTCCGCCGAACATGCCCGCCACGCCGCCGAAAAGCTGACCTCGCAGATCCTCCATCGCGCCGCACCCAATGGCCTGGAGCAAGACCTGCTCCACACCTTCGCGCAGGTCAGAAGCATCTACGACCGCGTGGTCTGCTGATTTTCTGTGTTTAGAAAAAAGACGATGTCATTCCGAGCGAAGTGAGTCATTCGCGAAGCGAATGATTCACGCAGTCGAGGAACCTGCTTTCCGCTGGCAGTGCCCAAGGGTCAGTGCGGGTGAGATGACTCCAGCGAATAATTCCGCACGTCCCCAAACCCGGTCACGCAGATATGCCCAATCGACATCCACCGCTCCATCTTGTGATGCCCAGTGCGGTGCAAAATGTAAGAGATCCCCACCGAAGTCGCCGCCCCCGCCGCCTCCAGCGCCGCAAACCCCGCCGAGTTGTTCACCACATCGTCCGGAATCAGCGCCTCTTGTCGTCCGCGAGCCTGAAAATTTCGCGTCGAGGCGTAGTCCATCCCCCGCGTTACCACGATTCCGGAAAACAGCAGAATATTGGTGCGGTCCCAAAACCGGTGCTGCGAAGGCACTTGAGCTATGGGTCGAGTTGTCTTCACCGCGGGCGGTGTTTCCGGGTTGGTTGCGGGGGCGTTAGGAAGATCGCCGGTGCTAGCCTGTTGCGCCAGAATTGGGGTTGCAGCGAAAATTCCCACAGTCAATACGAGTACTTGGATCTTCAGTCGGGAGGCCCGCGCCCAGGAAAGCATTGCGGTATTCTACTTGACGGCGGTTGAATGATTGCCTCTTACACTGACGCCGACAATGGACGCACCCTCGAGTTGAAAATGGGTGACAGTTTTGACCTGACCCTGAGCGAAAGCAGAATGGGAGGTTATCACTGGAAACTCGCCGACACCGGCGAACCAGTTCTTAAAAACGAAGAACTCAAGGCCACGCCCGCCCACGCCTCCGTCCCCGGAGCAGGCAGCAGCCGAAGCTGGCGCTTCACCGCCCAACAGCCTGGTTCAGCCCAGCTTCGTCTGCAGCATCTTCGTTCCTGGCAACCCGATGCGCCGGGCCGGGAATTCCGGCTCGACGCAAAGGTGGAACCCTAAATCCCGGGAACGTTTTTTCTTAGGCGGCTACTGCGGTCACCGCTCGCCCCGTCACTCCGCGGATGGTCCAGAAATCGTTGGAGTATTGATGGTCGGTGAGGTAGGCATAAGGCATGGTGCAGTATCCTGCTTTGCCCCAGCCCACACCCCACGAATTGCGCACAATAAAGCGCTGTTGCGAATCGTCGTATCCGACGGCTACCACGGCGTGACCGCCGACTTGCTGCTCCGTATTCGGGTCAGGCATGGGGACGACCCCAGTCTTCGCAACTTGGTCCGATTCGAAGCTTTCGTAAACCGCAAAGCCGAACACGAACGGATATCCCTCCGCCAGACATCCCTTCATTTGCGACAGATTTTGTACGATCCGGTGGTACGCGATCACTTTGTTTTGCAACGCATCGGCAAACACCGCCGCCGGCGGCTTCTGCGTGACGATGGGCATCTCTGTGCTATACGGCCATTCCGTTTCCGGTGGCACTCCTAACTTGACCACCGACTTGATCCCATCGCGTATCCGCGCGCCGCTGTCCTGGTTCACCGTGCCTTCCATGGCGCGCTCGTTGTAATAGATGAACAGGCGCGACGGCACAAATGCGTCCAGTGCGAGCTTCGTCTGTTCGAATTCAAACGATCCGCCAATGGCATTGGCGGTGCAACTCCCGAGTTGTCCCTGGTCATAGACTGGAGGGCAAGACGATGTGAGGTCCTGGCTGGGTGGCAGTTTGTGCAGTATCGCCGCCGGTGCGGCATAGAGGAAATCGCGTGGGTCCGGAATATCGGGGACCCAGCCGTAGTGTGAGACTTTGCGTGGCATAGGTGCACTCCTTCTTAAGTTTTGAGTTGGGGCCGAATCCCCGAGGGGAAGGTGGGGGACCTAAACGCCGTTGATCGCCACCATGCTAGTCCCAGGGTAGGAGATAGGCAAGCGGTTTTGAGCGAAAAAACAGGCAATTCCCAATTTCGAACCCGGTGGTCCTCTCTTAGTGTGATCCGAGTCTCTTGCGGACACATCTCGCACCGTTCTCACCAGCTATAATGCTAGTTCCCATTTCCCACGGAGGTCGTAATGCCCGACTCGTACAACGGCGTGCCTGTGCCCAGCAACGGCGCGCGCATCAGTTACAGGAAAGAAGACGGCCGCATCCAGGTGCCACCCAATCCGATCATTCCTTTTATTGAGGGCGATGGCACTGGCCGCGACATCTGGAAAGCCTCCGTTCGCGTCTTCGACGCCGCCGTCGAAAAAGCTTACGCCGGAAAACGCCGTGTTGTTTGGTACGAGATTTTCGCCGGAGAAAAAGCTAAAGCCAAATTCAACGACTGGCTTCCGCAGGAATCCATCAACGCTCTTTTGGAATTCCGCGTCGGTATCAAAGGCCCGCTGACCACCCCCGTCGGCGGCGGCATTCGCTCCCTCAACGTCACGCTGCGCCAGGTGCTCGATCTGTACGCCTGCATCCGCCCCGTGAAGTATTACAAAGGCACGCCATCGCCGGTGAAGAATCCCGAGCGCATGAACGTGGTTATCTTCCGCGAAAATACTGAAGACGTGTACGCCGGAATCGAATGGGAGCAGGGAACTCCCGAAGTTGCCAAGCTGATCGAGTTCCTCAACAAGGAAATGCTCAAAGGTGGCAAGAAGCAGGTTCGGACCGATTCCGGAGTCGGCATCAAGCCGATCTCGATTTTTGCCACCAAGCGTCTGGTCAAAATGGCAATCCAACACGCGCTCGAAAATAATCTCAAGACCGTCACACTCGTTCACAAAGGCAACATCCAGAAATTCACCGAAGGCGCATTCCGCAAATGGGGATACGAAATCGCCACCGAAGAATTCCGCGATCAGGTCGTCACCGAGCGCGAAAGCTGGATCATCGACAACAAAGACAAGAACCCGAACATTTCCGCCGAAGAAAACGCCGCCCTGGTCGAGCCCGGCCTCGAATACGCTCCGCCCGAATTCGGCAAGGCCGTCGCCGATGAAGTCCGCTCCGTTCTCGCCAGCATCTACGCGACCCACGGCCACGGCGCATGGAAAAAGAAGTTGATGATCAACGACCGCATCGCCGACTCCATCTTCCAGCAGGTGGTCACGCGCGCCGACGAATATTCCGTGCTCGCCACGCCCAACCTGAACGGCGACTACATTTCCGACGCCTGCGCTGCCCAGGTCGGAGGCCTAGGCATCGCCCCCGGCGCCAACATCGGCGACGGATACGCCGTCTTCGAAGCCACCCACGGCACCGCGCCCAAAGTACGCCGACAAAGACGTCATCAATCCCGGCTCGGTCATGCTCAGCGGCGTGATGATGTTCCGCTACCTGGGATGGAACGAAGCCGCCGACCTGATCGAAGGCGGCCTCGAGCGCACCATCGAACAGAAAAAAGTCACCTACGATTTCGAGCGCCTGATGCAAGGCGCAACCAAAGTCAGCACTAGCAAATTCGCCGATAGCATTATCGAGAACATGGCTGCCGCAGTGATGACGACGGCATAGAACCATTAACCACAGAGGACACAGAGGATCACCGAGGTTTTCATAGCCTCGTCGTTTCTCTGTGATCCTCTGTGTCCTCTGTGGTAAAGATCTTTGATTTTGACTTTGGTTCCTGAAAGGAAGCCATGCGTAAGAAAGTAAGCATCGTAGGTTCCGGCAACGTAGGCGCAACCGCCGCCCACTGGATCGCCTCCAAAGAACTCGCCGACGTCGTCCTCATCGACATCATCGAAGGCGTGCCGCAGGGCAAAGGCCTCGACTTGCTCGAAGCCATGCCCATCGAGAAGCGCGACTCCTACATCCTCGGCACCAACGACTACGCCGACACTGCCAATTCCGACATCGTCGTCATCACCGCCGGAATCCCGCGCAAGCCCGGCATGAGCCGCGACGACCTGCTCAACACCAACTACAAAATCATGTCGGACGTGGTCAGCAAAGTCGTGAAGCACTCGCCCAATTGCATCCTGATCATCGTCTCCAACCCGCTCGACGCCATGGCCCAGGCGGCCTACAAGCTCAGCGGATTCCCCCGCGAGCGCGTTATCGGCATGGCTGGCGTTTTGGATTCCGCCCGCTTCCGTGCTTTCATCGCGGATGAATTGAAAGTGAGCGTCGAAAACGTCACCGCCTTCGTTCTCGGCGGACACGGCGACACTATGGTCCCCCTCCCGCGCTACTCCACCGTTGCCGGAATTCCGATTACAGAGCTGATCGCGCCCGAGCGTCTAGCGCAGCTAGTCCAGCGTACCCGCGACGGCGGCGCCGAAATCGTCAAGTACCTAAAAACCGGCAGCGCCTACTACGCCCCGTCCGCCGCCACCACCGAAATGGTCGAAGCCATCCTAAAAGACAAAAAGAAAATCCTCCCCTGCGCCGCCTACCTCGAAGGCGAATACGGAATCAAAGGCCTCTACGTCGGCGTCCCCGTGAAGCTCGGCTCAAAAGGCATCGAGCAGATCATTCAGATCAAGCTCACCCCCGAAGAGCAGGCCGGATTAAACAAGAGCGCCGACGCGGTGAAGGAGTTGGTAGGAGTGATTGGGGTTTAGGGACTCGTCGCGCAGTTGCGTGCCCACCACGAACGGGAGGGCACGACTTCAGTCGTGCCGCAAACAACGCTGAAGCTGGCTCAAGCGGCCGAAGGCCGATCGAACGCTCCACGACGCCGCGAAGGAGTTGGGGGTGGCCGGGTGGAGTGCCCGCCGCGGAGTCATATCACGAACGGGAGGGCACAACTTCAGTCGTGCCGCAAATCCGCCGAATCTGACTCAAGCGGCCGAAGGCCGACCGAGCGCTCCCGAATCCAACCACTCCCTCTGTGCTCACCGGATGAACAACGCCAATGTTCATCCGTCACAGACATCCCATGCCGCACGCGATACAAAGCGGGAGGGCACGGCTTCAGCCGTGCCGCAAAGCGGCCGCATTCGATTTGGCGGCCGCAGGCCGATCACGCCATGTCCAAACCTCCACGCGACCACACTTCTTTCGGTTCCGAAACATATTTCGTAACCGCCAGCACCGCGGGTCACCGGCCGCTCTTCCAGACCGACCGCATGGCACGTCTGTTTATCGACACGCTCTATCACTATCGTCGAGAAGGGAACTTCCTGATCCACGAATTCGTGGTTATGCGCGATCACTTTCACTTGCTGATGACGCCGACAGACATTCGTATTGAAAAGGCAATGCAGTTCATTAAAGGAGGATTTTCCTACCGCGTCAAGAAGGAGCTAGGACTGAATTGTGAGATTTGGGAACGCGGATACATTGATCACCGCATTCGAGATGCCAGTGATTATTCGCATCACGTCGAGTACACGCGCCTGAACCCCGTTAAAGCGCGAATGGTCTTGACAATGGAAGAACGCCCCTATTCATCTGCACATCCGGGATTCAATCTGGATCCCTGCCCGCAGGGGCTAAAGCTCGACTCTCTTCAGATTGCCTAGCGGCACGGCTGAAGCCGTGCCCTCCCGTTCACAGCCGCCCGACGGTTGGTAAGACAACGGCAGCAAGCCGCCTACACCCGCTCAATCACCACGCTCTTCACCACCACATCCTTAACCGGACGGTCCTGCCGCCCCTTCGGGACGTTCACAATCTTCTCCGCCACCTCATACCCCTCGACTACTTCGCCGAAGATGGTGTGCTTTCCAGTCAGCCACTGGGTCGGCGCGACGGTGATAAAAAACTGCGAGCCGTTGGTGTTGGGCCCGGCGTTGGCCATCGCCAGCTTGCCCGGCTTGTCGAAATTGTGCGGAGAGCCTTTGGTCTCGTCTTCAAACTGATATCCCGGCCCGCCCATCCCCGTGCCCTGCGGGTCTCCGCCTTGAATCATGAAATTCGGAATCACGCGATGAAAAATCGTCCCATCGTAAAGATGGTCGGTACTTTTCTTTCGCGTGCTCGGATGCACCCACTCGCGCTTCCCCTCGGCAAGCTCAGTAAAGTTGGCAACAGTTTTGGGCGCGTCTTTCTCAAACAAGCGGCAGACGATCGTGCCTTCAGAAGTGGTGAACACCGCATAAGTGCCAGGTTGCCGTGCCATGAGTAATCCTTTCTTGAATCCGATATTCGATGAATGAAGGCGCAGCCGGTTTCTATCGCAATTGCCTTATCCGTGACAATCCGCGAAAATCCGTGGCCGCCTCTGAAGTTATTGTGTTTTCGCCGGAGTTGCCGCGGGCTTCGCCATTGTCTTGTGCACCGGCGCATGATGAACCGCCCCGCCCGCATTCAGAATCGTAATCTTGGTAATCTTCGGCGGATTATCCGGCTTGTCATTCCCATTCCGCGGCAAGCGTGCGATCTTCTTCACGATCTCGATGCTAGCCAGATCGCACTGCCCAAAAAGCGTATAACCGCCATTCAGGCTGGGATAGGCGGCCTCAGTAATAAAAAACTGCGAAGCGTTCGTGCCCGGCCCGGCGTTTGCATAAGCCAGCCTTCCCGGACGGTCAAACCCCAACGACGGCGACGTTTCGTTTTTGAAAGGAAACCCAGGCCCATTCGGACCGCCTTCACCCGTTCCCAGCGGATCACCGCCCTGAATCATGAAGCCTGGAATCACGCGATGGAAAATCGTCCCGTTGTATAGCGGGACCCCGTGCATCTTGCGCCCACTCGCGGGACTGGTCCAGTCCTTCGTCCCCGTGGCCAGGCCGATGAAATTCGCCACACCGATCGGCGCCTTGTCTGGAAACAGCGTGCAAGTCAGCTTGCCGGCGGTGGTGTCAATAATCGCCGTCGGTTGCACCGGTGCAGCGGCAACAGGTTTCTTCACCGCAGGTTTCGTAGCTGGCTTAGGTGCCGTCTGTGCCATCAGCGGCATCGCGAAGAGCACGAGGAACGTCGTGAGATGTTTGCGCATGTCTGTCTCCTGAGGATGAAAAACGGAAAGAGCATTGTACGACAGCCGCAGACTTCTCGCAGGGCCGCTCTGAATACTGTTCAAGCCAAAGCGATTCTAGCCTGCTGAAGGCAGGCCTCAAGCGGCCGGTCCGTATCAATCACAGTTTTCGGCAGCGTGATCTCCTCAAACCGCGCCTTGACCTTCAAATACAACTCAAAATCCCGATTCGCCGCCAGATGACCCGCATCCTCCGCCAACCGCCGCCGCGCCGTTTCCTCGCTGCAAACGCACTCCAGAATCCGCCACGGCTGACTCAACGCCTCCGCGAACCCGGTCGCCCGCTCCAGTTGATAAGTTCGGGAAAACGTGCGTCCATCAAGAAAAATGCGTCGCGAATGGTCTTTCCGGAAAAGATAGCCCGCAACTTTCAGCATGATGCCCATGCAGAAGTCGTCTTGCTCGGTGGAATGCTCAATGTCCTCGGGCGAGAATAGTGCCGCGCGGATTTCGTCCTTATCCAGCACCGATCCGGCAAACTCCGTAGCCAGCGCCCGGCTGAGCGTGCTCTTGCCGGTACCGGGAAGCCCCGCCATCAGAATCAGCATGGTTCTCTTAATCTAGCAGGCAGGTGGATGCACTCGTCCGAAACCCGTTAAATAACTCTGCTGCGAGTCGTAAAGGTTTTAGCCAACGACCAAGGACCAACGACCTACGACGCAGTTATTGCAGAGCGGAATACGCCAGACAGGTCGGCACATCCGGTGCCGGCGGCAAACCCGGTGCCCCAGGGTTAACCCGTAGCGCGCCATCGTCGGTCGCAATGCAAAAGTTCTTCACGCCCGACTTATCGAAAGCCTGCGGGGCAGCGCTGGCCACGAATTGGGTGTTGGTGGGTGAGGCTCCGGATGCGAAACCTGCCGCAAAGAATCGGTAGCCACTCTTGTTGCCTGTGGTGACCGCACTATCCACGATGCAGGCGGTCGCTGGGCTTGGAGTGCAGCCATTGGCCGGCCCTCCCAGGCTGGGCAAGTCGGGAGCATAACCGATCTGGTCATACGTAGTTCGATACGCCACTTCCGCGTTCGAGATCTGGCGCAGCGTGCTCACCGCCGAAGACTCGTTGGCCGCAATCTTCGACCGCAGCAGGTTGGGAATCGCAATCGCCGCCAGGATCAGCATCACTCCAACCACGATCAGCAATTCGATCAGCGAGAAGCCGCGTTGAATTTTAGAGTTCATATTCTCCATGTCGGACTAAGAAAAAAGTAAGAGCGCCGGATGTTGCCATCCGGCGCTCCGGCTCTTACCCTCCCCCAGGTAATTGCCTAACTTATTGCAGTACCGTCCAAGGTGCCGCAACGCAAACCACGTTCCAAGGGGCAAGACCAGCCGCCGTCGCCACGCCGCCAGTGTTGGCAGCCGCCGGCGGAAGCTGACGCAGCACGCCGTCGTCGCCAGCGCAGAAAGCGCGGGTTCCGGACTGGTTGAAGGTGATCGGTTCCGCACCTGCGGTGAAGCAGGTATTTACCGCCACACCGTTCTGGATGACCGGGCAGGCACCCACGTTGGCAAAGCCATAACCGCTCTTGTTGGCGTTCGCCTGACCGCCGTTAGCGGAACCGGACAGAGCCGAATCCAGCAAGCAAGCCGCAAGCGCGGTCGGGCCGGCAATCGGGCAGGACTGCTGACCAACGCCAGGCCCAAGGTTGTTTAGGCCGGTCGCAAAACCGTTCTGCGGATAAGTGGACTGGTAAGAAACTTCAGCAGTCACAATGTTACGAACCGAGCCGACGGCCGAAGATTCATTGGCGCTAATCTTGGCGCGCAGCAGGTTCGGGATGGCGATCGCGGCGATGATCAGGATGATCGCAACTACGATCAGCAACTCGATAAGTGAGAAACCCTTCTGTTTACGCATTTTCTTTTTTGCCCCTTCTGGTTTTTTAAGATCTCTTTCGGAATCATTCGGTCTCAGCGACCTTACGCTACTTATCTTGGCACTTCCCTGGCCATCTATGCTAATTACCAAAGTCAGCGACAGGCTCCAGTCTTTTCAATACCTTACCGCCTCGTCGATGATCCTTCTGGATTACTTCCAACCACGTGGCCAGTCACATTCTGTCATCCGCTCTGACAGTTTGTGTCAGTTCGGGACAGGCTGGAAATTCCGACCTCGGACGCGGCGACGTCTAACAGTTCGATATCTCAACAAGAGCATCCCGGCCACAGATCTCTGGCCTTCGACCGACGACCGACGACCGACGACCGACGACCGACGACCGACGCCGACGACCGGTCCCCAAAAAGTAAGAGCGCCGGATGTTGCCATCCGGCGCCCTCGGCTCTTACCCTCCCCCAGGTAATTGCCTAACTTATTGCAGTACCGTCCAAGGTGCCGCAACGCAAACCACGTTCCAAGGGGCAAGACCAGCCGCCGTCGCCACGCCGCCAGTGTTGGCAGCCGCCGGCGGAAGCTGACGCAGCACGCCGTCGTCGCCAGCGCAGAAAGCGCGGGTTCCGGACTGGTTGAAGGTGATCGGTTCCGCACCTGCGGTGAAGCAGGTATTTACCGCCACACCGTTCTGGATGACCGGGCAGGCACCCACGTTGGCAAAGCCATAACCGCTCTTGTTGGCGTTCGCCTGACCGCCGTTAGCAGACCCGGACAGAGCCGAATCCAGCAAGCAAGCCGCAAGCGCGGTCGGGCCGGCAATCGGGCAGGATTGCTGACCGACGCCCGGCCCAAGGTTGTCCAGACCGGTCGCAAAACCGTTCTGCGGATAGGTGGACTGGTAAGAAACTTCAGAAGTCACAATGTTACGAACCGAGCCGACGGCCGAAGACTCATTGGCGCTAATCTTGGCGCGCAGCAGGTTCGGGATAGCGATCGCGGCGATGATCAGGATGATCGCAACCACGATCAGCAACTCGATAAGTGAGAAACCCTTCTGTTTACGCATTTTCGTTATCTTCCTCGTTGTTCGTTTTTTCGATATCTCGGTCTCAGCGGACCCAGCGCTATTCATATTCGCACTTCCGTAGCCATGTCCGGTAATTACGAAAGTTAGCAGCCTCGACTCAGGTCTAGCATGTGTTTTCAATAAGTTACAGCCTCATGTTCGCATTTCCCGCTTCGCACTCCCGCGCTCTTCCGCCACAAATTGTCATTTTCAATGCCAGTTAGTGTCAGTTTGGAACGCCATTGAGATTGGAACTTCTAAGCAGAGAACGAGCCGCTCAGTGCAGTCTTGCGGTCGAAAAACGCAGGTTCGCGGGGTTAACTTGGCCTACATACTCCTTAGCACCAAAGCCGAGTTCTTCGATCCAAACGCGATGCAGTTGCAAACCGCGTGCTCCACGGTCTTCTTTCTACCCGCCGCCGGAACATAATCCAGATCGCATTCAGGATCTGCGCTTTCTGCACTCAAGTTAAGAGTCGGCGGCAACTGCCCGCGCCGCATCGCCACAATCGTGGCCGCCATCCCCGCCGCCCCACACGCTCCCTGCGGGTGCCCGATCTGTGACTTCAGTGCAGACATTGGTACCTGCCGCGCCCGCTCCTCACCCAGCGCCAGCTTCAGCGCCCGCGTCTCAATCCGGTCATTCAATTGGGTCGAAGTCCCGTGCAGATTCACGTAATCTACGTCTTCCGGCCCGATCCCCGCCTGCGTCATCGCCAGCCCAATCGCTCGCGCCGGCTCTTCGCCGCACTCCTTCAGCCGCACCCGGTGATACGCCTCGCAGGTCGATCCGTATCCAACAACCTCTGCCAGAATCGTTCGCCCCTCGCGCCTTCGCGTGCTCGTACTCCTCCAGCACAAACATCCAAGCGCCCTCAGCCACTACAAAACCATCGCGGTCCTTGGAGAAAGGCCGGGAACCCTTCTCCGGCGTCTGGTTCCACTTCTCGGTCACAATCCCCAGCAGGATGAACCCCTTCACCGTGCCCAAGGAAATCGGAGCATCCGCTCCGCCGGTCAAAACCCAATCCAGCCGCCCTGACTCAATCTGCCGCATGGCGTACGCCATCGCGTCCGTCGAGGACGTGCACCCGGTCGTGATCACGTGACTCGCGCCGCGCAGCGCGAACCGCACGCTCAACTCGCTCGACAGCGATCCCATCACTCCCGTCGGCACGCAGAACAAACTCATCTTGCTGTATTGCTGGTGGAAGAACAGCCGGTACTGCTCTTCGGTGAACTCCGACGCCCCTCCGCCCGAACCGATAATCACTCCAAATCTCCGGCGCTCCTCGAGCGGAAGGGAAGCCGCGTCCAGCCCCGCCGATTGCAGCGCCTCGCTCGACGCGCACAGCGCAAACGGCAACACCCGCGACACATGCTTGCGTTCCTTCTTCTCAACCCACGCCAGCTCGTCGAACCCGCTAACCTCACCCGCAATCTGGACCTTAATCTCAGAAGCGTCAAACCGCGTAATACGTTTGACCCCGCTGCGTCCTTCCAGAACGGCGTCAGCAAACGCAGTCGTCCCCACCCCATTCGGAGAAACCACTCCCATCCCGGTAATCACGCAGCGTCGTTTCATAAGAGTTTTGGCAGCAATGTCGTCGTCTGCCCCACAAGACTCAAACATATCAGGAATGCCGGAGGCTGAGGACTAAGCGCGGATAAAGAGAATGTCAAATTCTGGTCAGTAAACTTCTGCGTCTCGGGTCACACAAGAGGGGAAGATCACAAGCGGGACGACCCATGAGCGCAGTCTTGTTCAGGGAGAGTTACTCAATCCCCAACTCCTTCGCCAGCGCCTTCCACTTCCCATCCACCGCCGCCTTGGTCTTAGCGTCCATCACAATCTCGCCCGGCCACGGTCGCGTAAATCCTTCGCTGGACCACTTGCGTGTAGCATCAATGCCCATCTTCGAGCCGAAATTCGGCAGCCGCGAAGCGTGGTCAAGCGAATCCACCGGCCCCAGCGTGAATTGAATATCGCGCTCGGGGTCAATATTATTCAACGCCTTCAGAGTCACGTCGCCAATGTCCTGCACATCAACGTCTTCGTCCACGACGATGATGCACTTGGTGAACATCGCCTGCCCCAGCGACCAGATGGCGTTCATTACCTTGCGCGCCTGCCCCGGATACGACTTGCGAATCGAAACAATCATCAGATTGTGAAACACGCCTTCGATTGGCAGATTAATGTCCACCAGCTCCGGAATCGTCAGCCGCATCAGCGGCAAGAAAATTCGCTCCACCGCCTTGCCCATGTATGCGTCTTCCTGCGGCGGCTTGCCCACAATCGTTGTCGCATAAATCGGATTATTGCGGTGCGTCACGCAAGTGATATGAAACACAGGATACAAATCCTCGAGAGAATAAAACCCCGTGTGATCGCCAAACGGCCCTTCGGTGCGAAGTTCATCAAGATTGACGTAGCCTTCGAGCACAATCTCCGAAGCCGCCGGAACTTCCAAATCCACCGTCTCGCACTTTACCAACTCAACCGGCTTCTGCCGAAGAAATCCAGCGATCAAATACTCTTCGACATCCGGCGGCGCCGGAACGATCGCCGAAAACGTAATCGCCGGGTCGGTACCCAGCGCCACGGCGACATCCATTCTTCCCTTTGGCAGCTCGCCGTCAGGAATAACAGACCCGCCGGAAGTCCGCGCCATGATATCCACGGACGAAGGGGATCCGTGAGAAGTATCCTGAGGGTGCCCCGCCCTTGTCGCGTTGTTTGCGACAGGGTGGGGATTTTGACCCTCATTCGCCGCACGCCGCAGCATCTCCCGATAATGCTCCGCCCCGACTTTCTGCCGCTGCCAGTGCATCCCCGTCGTGCGCTCGTCGAACACCTGCATGCGATACATCCCGACGTTCCGCTTCCCAGTCTTCGGATCGCGCGTCACCACGCACGGCAGAGTAATGAACCGCCCCGCATCCTGCGGCCAGCATTTCAAAATCGGCAGATGGTTCAGCGAGAAATTGTCTTTGCGAATATTTTCCTTGCACGGCCCCGTGGAGACCGTCTTGGGAAAGAATTTCCCCATCTCCGCCAGCATGGGCAGCATTTTCACTTTGTCGAGAAATCCCTGCGGCGACTTCACATCCATAAACTGCCGTATGCGGTCCGCCACTTCGTCCAGCGAAACCACTTCCAGCGCCATCCGCATCCGCCGCTCGGACCCAAACTGATTGATGAGCACCGGAATGTCGGACCCCTTGGGATTCTCAAACAAAAGCGCAGGTCCGCCGCGATTGCCCTGACTGTCACGGCTCTTCGAAACCCGGTCCGTAATCTCAGCAATCTCAAGAATCGGATCCACTTCAGTCTTGATCCGCTTCAATTCCCCAGCGCGCTCAAGTGCCGCGATCCATTCGCGTAAGTCGTTATAAGCCAAACTGTCTCCCTAATTGAAAACGCTCGATTATAACGGAGGAACCCGCACCGGATACTAGAGGAACGCCGGGGTGCCCCACTTCTCGTGGTTTTCGAGAAGTGGGGTCTTTCCTGGAAGACTACACGGACTTCAGCCGGGTGCCCCATCTCTCGTGGTTTTCGAGACATGGGGTCTTCCCGGAAGACTTCACGGACTTCAGCCGTGTGTCCATGTCCTGCCCGCCTCTGGCGGGAGACATGGGGCTTTTCGTTGAAATCTTCTCGGCTGTTACCCCGCCACCTTCTCCAACTGCCGCAAATGATTAATATCGTGTCCCGCGCAAATCTCGACCAACCCCAAAAAAGTCTCCTGCCCCCGCTCCGGATGCATCACGCCCTTCTGCATCTGCTCCGGACTCAGTTTCGAAATCAGCGCCAGGTTCCACCGGCGCAGCGCGACAAACGTCTCCAGCGCCTGCGCCGCATCGTAGGCCGCGTACGCCCCGGCCCATTTGTCCTGATCAAACGGCTGCACCGTATGATTGTCCTCAGCCAGCGTCTGCCGATAGCGAAATCCAAAGGCCAGTTCACAATCCGCCAGATGAATAAATATCTCCCGCGGACTCCACTTACCCGGCGCGATCGGCTGCGCAATGCGCGCCGCGCCAAGCGTTTGTGCCAGTTCCTGTAGCCGCGGCGCAGTCGCCGAAAGTACGACGATGGGGTCCTGATTTCCAAGTTGCGAAGCGTAGGGGTTCATATCAAAAAGGTAGCACGGGGAAGTTACAAGTGAGAAGCCGGACGCCGGGAGGATTGTGGCTCACCCAGGCCTGGCCGTCATCCCGAAGTCCCCGCGCTTTCACCAGCGGGGCGAGGGATCTCGCGTGCAGCATCTCTGACCGCTGTCCAGCGCGGAGCCGCCCCGCGCCAGATCCTTCGCAAGCTCAGGATGACGCCTGGTCGGTGGAGAGATCAACTTCTGCATTCCGACTTCTAACTTCCGCCTTCCGCAGTTAAGATAAGCAGAACCCAATCCAAGGAGCCATCATGGCAGAGCCAACTTACGAAGAACTCAAAGCGCGTCTCGAGACTCTGGAAAAACAGCAAGGAACCCGCCGCACCGGCAGCCTGGAATTTAAAGTCGGAGAAAAAGGCGGCGTCAGTGTGTACGGCTTAGGCCGCTTCCCGGTCACGCTATATTACGAACAATGGAACCGGCTACTCGACACCGCCGACAAACTCAAAGCGTTCATGGAAGAGAACAAGTCCCGGCTAAAGCTGAAGGAATAGCGCAGTCTTCCTCGTCCGTCCAACACCCAAACGATGTCATTCCGAGCGAAGTAATTCATTCGCGAAGCGAATGAATTACGCAGTCGAGGAACCTGCTGTTTGCTGGCAGCGCCACCACAGCCGGCAATCATCACGCGCCTTGCAGATCAGAACAACTCCATCTGCTCATCCTTAACCACAACCTTCTCCGGCCACTGCCACCGCGTCGCGCGGTCAAGCCCATACTTCGATCTCAGCTTCCCCATCAGCTCCGAAATCCTCTTCCGATAAGCCGCCGGCAAAAACGCCCTATCCTTAAACCGCCGGTCGTAGTCCGCCACCAGACTGCGGAAAATGTTCCTTCACAAACGGCAGAAACACCGCCGCCGAACACGGCTTCAAGAACAACGGATTCGCATAAATGTAAGCACGCCCCCGCCTCCGCCGCCGCCCGCACCACCGCCTCCAACTGCTTCGGAGAATCCGTAATCCCCGGCAGC
This sequence comes from uncultured Acidobacteriota bacterium, assembly GCA_963839975.1. Lineage (GTDB taxonomy): Bacteria > Acidobacteriota > Terriglobia > Terriglobales > Acidobacteriaceae > Gp1-AA145. Next base: position 116,907 of record CAWIXA010000002.1, read on the forward strand.
ACCGGCGCGCAAATCACTCCCGCGCGAATCCCCGCCTCCCGCAGCTTCGCTCAACGCCTCCAGCCGCAGATCAGGACGCGGCGCCCGCGGCTCCAGCAATCTCGCCAGCTCCGCGTCGGTGGTCGTCACCGTCAGGTTCACCGTCACGTGACTCCGCCGCGAAATTTCCTGTAGCACATCAATGTCGCGCGCCACCAGCGCCGACTTGGTCACAATCCCCAGCTCCAGCCCCGAGTGCCGCGCCAACTCCTGCAAAATCGCCCGCGTAATCTCCAGCTTGCGCTCAATCGGCTGATACGGATCGGTCGCCGTCCCAATGGCAATCTCCTCGCCCGCCTTCACCCGCCGCATCTCCCCGCGCAGCAACTCGGCGGCATGCTGCTTGGCATAAATCTTCTGCTCAAACTCCACCCCGTCGCGCATCTCCATGAACTCGTGCGTGTAGCGCGCAAAGCAATATTTGCAGGCAAACTCGCATCCGCGATAAGGATTGATCGTCCACGCAAACGGCATGCGCGTCCCGCTGCACCGGTTCAGCAGCGACCGCACCGGCAGCGTGAAATACTCCACTTCATGCCCCTGCCGCACGCTTTCCCCATGCGCCGCCAGCCGCGCAATGCCCACCAGTCGCGGGCCAGAATCGGGGAGCAAGGGAAGGGAAGACATAGCGTATTCGCCTTTTGTTCGCTATGGTAACACATGAGGCGGACAGGAAGGCAAGCGGCACGAATAGGGGCTGCAGTTCGAGCCTTGCTTTGTTGCCCTCCACAAATGCGTCATCCCGAAACTCGGCGTACTTCAGCCGAGTGAGGGATCCGGCGTGGACCATTCCAGCACTCCGGCTGCGCCTGAACACCTATGGGGTGCAGATGAGACGCGCGCGAGATCCCTCGCCGCGCTGGAGAAAGCGCGGGGACTTCGGGATGACGCCCGGGCGAAAGTTTCAAAATGAGCGACTACCGAATTTCCCGTTACCTGTCTTGCGCCGGGTGCCAGATGTGCAGAATTTCAACGGCATCGTCCTTCACGCGGTAGGCGATGATATGCGGCAAGCGCCCCTGCAATAATTCGCGAGTGCCTTCCTCGCGTCCTTTGCGTCCACGCAGCGGAAACTTTCTTAGTGAGCGGGCTGATTTACGGATTTCGCAGATTTGCGGAGTTCAAGGACAGTGGGCCGCGCCAAATGAGGTTCGTGTTCTTTGAGGTAATCGTAGATGTCTTGCAAGTCCGCTGCGGCGGTGGGCGTCCAGCGAATGCGCATCAGGAGTTAAGCATCGACTCGATGCGTGCTTCCATCTCTTCCTCTTCGATAAACTCCCCCCGGTCGGCCTGCGCGATGCCCGCTCGCACGGCGGCGCGAAACCGGGCGTCCTGCTCCAGCAGGCGCAAGGCGGCATCCTTCACCAACCGCTCGGTATCCGTACCGGCATGACTGGCGACTTGGGATAACTGCGCTTCCTGCTCGGGAGTGAAATGCACTTCCATCCCTGCCAGTCTAGGAGCGCGAATCTATGCTGTCAACGGGGCGTTGGGGGTGAGATTACCACGGGATCGAGCTGCACCCTCACCCGATTCTTGGCTTGAAGTATCCCAAACAGATGTATTTCATCTAGGAATTGCCGCCCTGGTTCCTGTTGGGGGAACTAGCGAGACCCTGACGTTCACCAACTCCACTCGTCTTAAAAACTGGTGAGCGTACCGTCTATTCCCAGTTTTCCGTTTTCTGTTTTTATTAGTTGCCAACCCAGTCCGAATTCTTACACCACCGGGTCTTGGTCATGAAAAATCTCTTCGATGCGCAGTCCGAAGAGCCGGGCGGCCCGGAAGGCCAGTGGCAGGCTCGGGATCGAACTTGCCGGTCTCGATGGCGTTGACGGTCTGCCTGGACACATCAAGCGCATCGGCCAACTGGGCCTGCGTCCAGTCGCGTTCGGCGCGCAGCACCTTGAGCCGGTTCTTCATCGGTACCGCCGCGTGCCGTACAGGTTGGACACCCCATACGTCAGACCCATGAGCCCCACCAGGTGCGCGATGTCCGCATGGAACGGAATCACGTGGTAGGCGTCCATCACCGAATACGGGACGGAAGCGATGAAGGCGACTCCAACCGTGATCGCCAGAGAGTTGAGATGAACCTTCCGCTGGAGATCATCCAGTTCCTCAAAGTATTTTTTGTTGGCCAGGATCGCGCGTATGCCGACGAGGACATTGAGACCAACCGCCAGCAGCGTGAACACCAAGGCCTTGTTCCAGAGAAATTTCGGCCCGAAAACCAAGAGCGCGCAGGTTCCTACCCACGCGACGGTCCAGCGAAAAATCCGCACAACGTTCGCTCGGGTCCGCGACTCATAGCCACCCTCCGGAGGTTTTAGGTGATTCATAATGTCTCCAATCGTTGTCTTAATGTAAAGTCTAGTTGACACAGTGAATGTAAAGCAGGCCTGGAGAGTGTGTCAAGTGTTATTTACAACAAGACGCGTCTTGTCGACTCAAGGGAAAGTCGAATCTAGCAAAAGCCATCCTTCACCCTTTAGATGCAAATACATGCATTTTCAAGCGCTAGAGCAAGGATCACGTCCTATCCAGCAGCGGCTGGAGTCGAAGCATGAGGGACCGCTGTAGCAGCACTGGGTAAAGATGAACGATTACACCCGGCAACAGCATCCATAGTGCGGCGCTCCACGGGTGTTTGGTGAAAAGTGCGAGGACGGCCAAAAGTACGTGGATGGCAAAGCAGATTCCGTGGGCGACAGCAGAGACTCGCACCGACTGTTCCAGGGAGGGTAAGCCGGCCCTTTTCCCGGAGAATCCCCGCAGCGGTTCGGGGACATGGCGATTCCATCCCGAGACGTCGAGCAGCCAGCCGAACACGCCAACGCCAAGCATGCGATGGAGGAGGCGCTCGCCCGCAGGCACGCGGAACCATCGGCGAGGCACGCGTCGCATAACCGCGGGGGCGGGCACTGCGACCACCAGGGAAGATGTTCCCCAGGCCACACTCACCGCATACCATGGAGTAGTTGCCGCTGCAACTCTGGATGCCGGCCCGATGACGAACCAGAACACAGTTATATACGTGGCCCAGAACAGCAAGTAGCTGAGCCGGAACCAGACGTTCTGAAAGAGAAAGAAGACGTCCATGGGACTTGCTTTCGGTGACGGTTTAGCGCTCACAAGACGTTCCGCGAGCGCCGCCGCCAAAGCCTACAGCTTCGCCACCGTAATATCCCCGTCCCCAGTGCGCACCTGGATGGACAGCCCACCGCCGCCATTAATGTGGCCGCGGAAGGAATTGTCCTTGTCCTTATCCCTGTCGGTGCCCGAAAAATTCACATGCACGTCGCCATCCCCCGAATGCGCGTCCAGCTCCGCGCCCAGATCGCCCGGCAGCCTCAAGTGAACATTGCCGTCCCCAGTGCGCAGCAGCCATTCGCCCTGCGCCGCCGGCGAAGGGATCACCTCGGCATCAATGTTCCCGTCACCCGTATGCAGGTTCAGGACATCGAAGCGCCCATTCACCTCCACGTTGCCGTCGTGGGTGTCGGCGTGGAGTGAGCCTTCCACGTCGCGCAGCCGCACGTCGCCATCCCCGGTAGTGAATTGCAGATTGCCCCGCACGCTGTCCACCCGGACATTGCCGTCGTCGGTGCGAATCTCCAGGTCCGATTCGCGAGGCACCCGCACCTCAACCCGTATGCTCTGAATACAAATCCCAATGCACACACGCGAAATCTTGTGCAGCTTGATCTCCACGTGATTGCCTGACTGGTTTCCCGTGACCTGCACGTCGTCCTTAATCTTCCAGCCTCGCGTGATCACGCGCACGTCCACCTGCTGGCTGGAACCGACCATGACCTCGACGTCGCCGTCATTGGCGTCCACCGCCACCTCAGGTTTGCCAGTAACGGGATAAGTATGACTCCATTCGTCGGCTCGAGCGGCGATGGAAAACAGAGCAAGGAGAAGAACTAAGGCAAGTTGGCGCACACGTCACCTCCAGTGTTCAGACGATAGAGGTACGCAGGGGTGAGCAGGGAAGTTCCCCAAGGCGTAAACTGAAATTGCTTGGCAGGCTGCGTCCTAAAATTTAGTTTTCCGCAAAAAGCCCCGCTTGACTAACGGGGCTTTGGCTTTTCCCTTACTGCGCCGCTCCCGCCGGCTTCTCAAAAACCTTCAAATCCACCGCCGGATTAATCTGAAAACTTGTGAACTGCACCGTGCTTGAATCCTGCCCGTTCTGTTTGTTGTCACGATGAAACGGCAGATTCAGCCCATCCACGGGCTTCCAGTCCGAAAACGCGGTCTCCCCGTCGAATGGCCCGGAAGGGCCCACGGCCTTGTACGTCTCCCGCACAATCTTTCCCGTCTGCGCATCCACGAACCACCGCATCGTAACCCCCGGCCCGGAAACATCCACGATCGTCGTCTCCGCGCCGCTCGTTTTGTCGGTTCCAGCCGATGTAAACGAGAACTCGGGATCATTCGTGTGCTGCGCAATGTAGATCGGGTCACGATGAATCTGCGCCAGATTCTCGGTCTTCCTCGTTGGCGGAAGGTCCTGCACCCCTTGTGACATGGAAACGAACGCCGAATCCGCTGTTGTGACCATCGTAAAGTTCCCCTGCGGCATTTGCAGATCAACTTTCATGTGGTCGGGAAAAAGAATGGTGCTTTCCACCTGAATGGTGCCCGGCATCGGCCCGCCCATTTGCGTCACTGTGAAATTCGACTTCATTCCCTTGACGCTTTGCAGTTTGGCCTCGCCCCCCAGCGACTCCACAACCTTTGCCGCCACCGCCTTGCCCTCCGGATTCGATCCTTTGGTCTCAGCCGGCGCGGGGTCGGCGCTCTTTGTTTCTTTTGTGGCCGCTTCTTTCGCCGCCGGCGCTTCCCCCGGCGGTGGCGGAATCGTGATGTCCACATCTTTTACCGCCCCCAGCGACGAAAGCGGTTTGTCGAAGTCGGCCACGTTGCCCACCACCAGCACCGCCAGTTGATCTTTGTGCAGATACTTCGTCACCACTCGAGCCACGTCCGCCGCCGTCACTTTTTCAACGCCAGCGCGGTAACGTTCCAAAAAGTCTGCTGGATACCCGTAGTACTCATACCCCATGCGCTCGCGCAGCACCTTGTCAGGAGCATCAAAGTTAAACACGAACGCGTTCAGGATTGAATCCCGCGCGCGCGCGATCTCGGCGTCGGTAATCGGATTGGTCTTGAGCTTGTCAATTTCCGCAAAGAGCGCCTGAACGGATTCAATCGTGGTCGAGCTTTTCGTGCTCATCGCCAGTTGCAGAATGCCCGGATGATCGAAGCGGGTCCCAATGCCGCCGCCAACTCCGTAAGCCAGCCCCTTCTCGGTGCGAATGCTCTTGAACAGCCGCGACGAAAATCCTCCGCCAAAGGCTTCGTTGAAAACTTCAATCGCGTAGAAATCCGGATTGTTGCGCGTCGTCCCTAGCCCCACCATGTGGATGGAACTCTGGTTCACATCGTCTTTCTTGATCTGGTAGTAGCCCGGCTTGGCGGACTCAAACTTCAAATCCGGCGCCTTGGTTGCAGGTCCACTGGCCCAGTCGCCAAACGCCTTGCGTAGAGCGGCTTCCATTTTCGCGGAATCGAAATCGCCAACAATCCCCAGAATGATGTTGTTGGGGTGAACATAAGTCTTGTGCCAATCCAGCAGGTCTTGGCGGGTGACCGCAGCCACGGTCGCGTACTCCGGCTCTCGGGCGTAGGGATTCGTCGCGCCGTATGCCAGCTTCGTAGCTTCGCGGCTGGCAATCCCGCTGCTCTCATCGTTGCGCCGCGAAATTCCGTCCGCCATCTCCTTCTTGGCCAAGTCCAGCTTGTCCTCGCGAAATTCAGGCGACCGCAGCAGTTCGGTAAAGATCTTGAACGTGTCGTCAAAATCTTCTTTCAGGCACGCGAGAAAAAGTGTAGTCGAGTCGGCATTGCTGCCGGGCTCCACCTTCGCCGCGCGGATTTCCAAATAGTCGTCCAGTTGGTCGCCGGTCTGGGTCTTCGTCCCGCCCGTGCGCCACACTTCTCCATACAACGACACCAATCCGATCTTTGTTGCCGGTTCCGAACGCGACCCGCCGCGAATGCGCGCCAACCCTTCAATGGTCGGCAGCTCGTGATCTTCCTGCAGGAAAATCACCATGCCGTTGGGCAACTGAATACGTTTCGGTTCCTGCGGACGGAACGCCGGCAACGGCCCGATCGGCGGAATGGGCAGTTTTCTTTCCGTTTGAGCCATTGCCGCAGAGCCAATCGCAATGACAATGACAATCGACAGTGACAAGCGTAAGCAACAAACTGAGTTTCTTCATTGCGCACCTCCGTTTGCGGCCGCGGCATTTTCGATGATGCCTACCGTCCGGTTCGTCGGCACAAAAACCTGGTTCGCCACCCGGCGAATATCGGCCTTGCTCACATTCTCAATCCGGTCCACCGTATGAAACAGCTCGCGCCAGTCTCCGTAAAAAGTTTGATAGACCGCCAAGTCACTGGCCAGACCGTCATTGCTGTCCAAGCTGCGGATCAAGTTGGCCTTGGCACGGGTCTTCACCATCTTCAGTTCTTCATCGCTGATGTCTTCTTTCTTCAGCTTGTCGAGCTCGCCGTGAATCGCATCCGCAATCTCAGCCGGAGTATGACCCGGCATCGGCAGCGCGAAAAACCAGAACAGGTGGGGATACTTCACGCCCGGGAATCCCGTTCCGCCCTCAGCCTGCGACGCAATCTTCTTATCGCGTACCAGCACCCGGTAGAGCCGCGACGTTCGTCCTTCGGAAAGCAAATCTGCCAGCGCGTCATACACCGCGTCATCTTTATCTTGGTAGCTGGGCCGGTGGTAGCCCTCGAGATACATAGGCTGCGCCTGCTCGTGCAGTATCACCCGCCGCTCCGAGTCCTGCGGCGGCTCGCTGGTGACGCGTTCGTCCGCCTTGGGCCGGGCCGGAATCTGGCTGAAATACTTATCGATCACGGCCATCGTCTGCGCCGGATCCACGTCACCTACCACCGCCACCACCATATTTGCGGGAATGTAGTAGGTGTTGAAAAACTGCTGCGCATCGGTCGCGGAAAAGGAATTCAGGTCGCTGATGTATCCGATTCCCGGCCGGTGATAAGGATGGGCCGAAAACGCCTCCGCCTGAAACTGCTCCAACAACCGGCCGACTGGGCTGCTGTCGGTCCGCATGCGCCGCTCTTCAATTACTACGTCGCGTTCTTTGTAAAATTCGCGAAATACCGGATGGACGAAGCGCGAAGACTCCAGGTACGCCCACAGCTCCAACCGGTTCACTCCGAACGAGTAGTGATACTCGGTTGCGTCGTCCGCGGTTGAAGCATTCATGTCTTCGCCGCCGTTGCGCTCCACCAGTTCACCGAATTCATTCGGTATCACATACTGCTGCGCGTCCTTGATTGCGTCCTTCCAGGTCTTCTCCAGTTGCTTGACCTTCTGTTCGTCGCGATCTACACGCTTGTCGCGCTCCATCAGATACGCCGCGTAAGCATCCTCCACTTTCGCCAGCGCCACTTTCTCGGCCGGATAATTCGTGGTGCCAATCGTGTCCGTGCCCTTGAACGCCATGTGCTCGAACATGTGCGCCAGGCCCGTCTTCCCCAGCGGGTCCTGCACCGACCCCGCATCTACATTCGTATAGAACGAGAACACAGGCGCCGTATCCGGCCTCCGGCACACAATCGCCGTCAGACCGTTCGATAAAGTCTTGACCGTGACTTGCTTCTCAAACGCAGCCAGGTCCTGCGCGAACGCAGCCCCAGCAAGCACCACAACGACAGCCAGAAATTTCAGAGCGCGTGACATCGAACCTCCAGGTAGGACAAGCCAACAGACCGGGTTGAAATTGGTTGAATCTCGATTTGAAGGGACGCATAAGGGATTTGTCAAACGATTCGGATTAGACGGACAAGGCCCGCCGACGTTTCTTTTTCGGTACCTGACTCGCCAGCTCCAGCAGATCAGCGGCCACCTGCCCTGTTTCGTGGCGGGCGACCGTGTCCTCCGCCAGATAATCGCCGAGAACCGGATAAACTCCCATTGCTTCAATCGCCTCCAGGTCAGCCACAATCTGCGACGCTCCCTCGATCGTGTACTTCGCTTCCAGGTCGCTGCAGAGCGGCGCGCGGTTGATCAGCGCATAGTCAAAGATCTGGTACCCGGCATGGTCGTTCAACGCGCGAATGTGATCAGCAGCCGTGCGTCCCAGGCTTTCGTTAGCCTGCGTCATCAAATTGCAGACAAACACCTTGAGCGCCGAAGACTCGCGAATCGCCTCCGCAATTCCCCGCACCAGCAGGTTCGGAATCAGACTCGTGAACAACGACCCCGGCCCAACGGTGATGACATCGGCTCGCGCAATAGCTTCCAGCGTCTTCGGCAGCGGCTCCGGATTCGGCGGCACCAGAAACAGTTCTTCGATTCGCCCCTTGCTGGCTGTGATCTTGGTTTCCCCTCTGACCCGCGTTCCGTCCTGCATCAGAGCTTCCAACTCAATGTGGGCCGCAGTAGAAGGGAAGATGTGCCCGCGCGTAGCCAGGATTTCTGAGGACAGCCGAACCGCCTCACCGAAGTCTCCCGTAATAGACGTCAACGCCGCCAGAAATAGATTCCCGAAGCTGTGCCCTTGCAGCCCCGAACCCTTAGCGAAGCGATGCTGAAAAAGCTTCGACAGCATGGCCTCTTCTTCTGACAAGGCGACGATGCAGTTGCGCACGTCTCCCGGCGGAAGCATGTTCAACTCTTTGCGCAGCCGGCCGCTGGACCCGCCATCATCACTGACGGTTACGATCGCGCACAGTTCGGAGATTGGAGGCGAATCAGTTTGGTGAGATTTGGCAACCGCGCCCGCCGGTGTTGACCCTGGAGACGCAGCCGCATACTTTTTCAGTCCCCGCAGCAGGGTCGAGAGTCCCGTGCCTCCCCCAATCGCCAGCACTCGCAAACCGGATGGGGACATGGAAATCTACCCGATCTCCCCGACTCCTTCTTCGGGAGGCAACGGCAGGTCGCCGCCGGGGTCAGGATACAGAAGCTCGGTAAATCGCGGATCTTCGGAAAGGTTCTGGAAGTCGGAATCGTTGCGCGCCTGGAACCGCAGCGCCGCATTCAATCCGATCGCCCGCCCCAGGTTCTTCAGAGAATCTTCCACGTGTCCAGTAAGGCAATCCAGCGCCGCCAGCCCATACGCGACATAATCCGCCTTTGGCACCGACTTCGAAAGTTTGTCCAGGTGCTCGCGCGCGCTGACATAATCCCCAAGATTGATCAGCGACACCGCGTAGTCGTAATGCTCTTCGGATGTTCTGAACTGAGTGGTCGTACGTTCCATCTGCTGGTTGCAGGCATTCAGGTGGACGTTGGCGCGGTCCGCTAGCTCCCGGTTCGTCCCCGCGGCTACCTTCTGCAGCAGCGTCTTGGCCTTGTCATACTTGTGCTCCTGCATCGCGCGCAACCCGCCTTCATACGACTGCAACAGTTGCGTCATCAGCGGATCGCCGGCAAGAGCGTGCTTGTTAGCGGGTTTCTGTGCCATCTGAAGAATCTTTCCTGATTGAGACATTCAATCATCGAATCAGACTGCAATGATTCAATTCGCTCCCTGATCCAATGATTCAATCTCTCAGCAAGATTTTGATTAAGAACCAAGAGCCAACAGCCAAGACCTAAGAACCAAGACCCGCTTAATTCATCGTCGCTGCCGTTTGCAGATCCACCGTCTTCCATTCCCCGGCAATGATCCCTTTGCGAATCTGCGTCGCCGTCTTTTTCTGCTTGGTCATCTGATACGAGTAGTACAGCTCTTTCATGCAGGTCGTGCACTGCGCCCCGTGCGCGCTTTCAAAGCAACTGTGCAGGCTCTTGTGTCCCATCCGGTCGCAATAGCAGTAACACGGCTGCTGATAGATGACGCGCTGGATCTTCGCCGCCAACTCATACGCATGCGACTGAAAAGGATACTGATCGTTGTCACCCCAAAGCTGCTCTTTACCCAAAATCGGCGGCAGTTTTTCGCCCGCCGCTGGAGGCCCAGCGTGAAAAGCCGGTACCCGCGTCTCTTCCACCCCTTGCTCCGCCGAAACCGCCCACGGCGCCGAAACTGCCATGGTCAGCAAACCCACCATTCCCAATATGATTCCGCGCTTCACCATACTCATCCTCAAGCGCGTATTGTAACCCGAATCAAAAGACGGCGCACAGCCGGGGCACCATCCAATGCAAGCCCTGCTCATCGCATCGTGTGAGTCGGACATTCTTGTCCGACGCCAGTAACTTTAATTCCGGAATCTCCCCGCAACTCTACTCAGGATGACAGCGCCGAGAATCCCCAGTATCGTTAAGCAATGGGTTGTCGCCGTAGACTCCAATCGGCATTCATTCTCGCCCTGGCTTTTCTCCTGCCGGTGTGGCCCCAGCTCAGGACGCCAGCGTCGCCCCAACGCGACATGCTCCGCAAACACAACCACTGCCCCAAAGCCCGAGCAGTCGCCCGACCGAGCAAGCCGAGACCAAACCCGAGCCCCAAACCAAAATCACCCCTCAGCAAGCCGAGCAGCTCTTCCGCGACGTTGATACTCTCCTCGACTTCGCCAGCAAAGACAGTTCTCTTCCCATCAAGCACGAAATCAAACGCCGCCTGGCCAGCCGCGAAGAGGTTGTTTCCTACCTGCACAAGAACATGGATGAGGACAAGGACGTTCAGCGCCTGAAACGCACCGAGCTGGTGCTGAAGAAGTTTGGCCTGCTGCCCAAGGATTTCAACCTCCAGGCTTTTCTCATCGGACTGCTCGAAGAGCAGGTTGCCGGCTATTACGATTCGAAAACAAAAACGGTGAATATCCTCGACTGGGTCGTGCCCGATTTGCAGCGCCCCGTGCTCGCCCATGAACTCACTCACGCCCTTCAAGACCAGTCCTTCGGCCTCGACAAGTGGCTGAAGAAAGGTAGCGAGGACCTCGACACCAAGAAAAACCTCAACGCCGCCGACATCACCGAAGACGAAAACAGCGAGGCCCGCCAGGCCGTCGTCGAAGGCCAGGCCATGGTCGTCCTGCTCGACTACATGCTGGCCCCCATGCATCGCACCGTCGCCGACTCGCCGGAAATGGTGGACATGATGAACGAAGAAATGCGGTCCGGAACCGCCGACTCCGTTCAATACAAGAACGCTCCGATTTTCCTCAAAGAGTCGCTCACCTTCCCCTACCGCTACGGCATCGAGTTCGAAGCCGAACTGCTGCGAGCACAAGGCAAGGAAAAGGCCTTCACCCAGCCGTTTCAGAATCCTCCCCGCACCAGCCGCGAAATCATGGAGCCCCGCACCTACATCTCTGGTGAGCACATGCTTCCGCTTGAGCTGCCCGACTTCAAGCGAATCTTTAAGGATTACGAACGCTTCGACGTTGGCGCCATCGGCGAATTCGACGTCGCGGTTTTGGCCGAACAGTATGCCGGCGAGGACGCGTCCAAAAAAATCTATCCCAACTGGCGCGGCGGATATTACTACTCAGTCCATCCCAAAGGGGATCCCGCCGGGCGCCTTGGCCTAATGTTCGTCTCCCGCTGGGCCAGCGACAAAGCAGCCGCGCAATTCGCAGCAATCTACGCCCGCGGAATGTCAGCAGCGCTACAAGAACGTGGAAGCGAACGCGCACAGCGATCTCGATCTGAAAAAGCTGGAATCCCTGAGCGGCGACTACACTTGGCTGACCGAAGAAGGGCCAGTCGTGATTGCCGTTAGAAACGACACCGTGCTGGTGACCGAAAGCCTTGATCCCGCCATCACCGAAGAATTCCGCCACGCCGTATTGGGGATCGCCGCCTCGCAATAGAAAAGTATGAGCGACGTGGTTAAAGTCAAAGACGATCGGCTTACCGTGATCGCAGTCTCTGCCCTGGCTTGCATCCTTCAGGATGTCCTGCACGAAGGCCTTGGCCACGGAGTGACTGCGTGGCTCAGCGGCGCCCACCGGCTAACCATGAGCACCGTCGCGCTACAAAGTGATATCGAAACGCGCTGGATTGCCGCCAATGGCACCCTCGTGAATCTTGTTTTTGGTGCCATCTTCTGGCTCCTCTTGCTCAAGCCGCAGAACTACAGGCCCGCTACTCGCTACTTCCTCGTAATGGCGATGGCAGGTAATCTCTTTACCGGCACCGGATATTTTCTTTTTTCCGGGGTTGCCAACTTCGGCGACTGGGCCGCTGTCATTCAAGGTTTGCATCCCCGCTGGATGTGGCAGGTCGGGCTGGTCGTGCTCGGCGTGGTTTCCTACTTCTTCTCTTTCCTGGTAGTCGCCGCCAAGCTAAAGCCGTTTCAAGGACCCGGATCCGCTCCTCCACGCCTCCGGGTGCTGTGCTGGACTCCTTACTTCACCGACGGGATTCTGGCTGGACTCGGGGGTCTCCTGAATCCTTTGGGATTGTTTTACGTTGTCGCGTCGGCGCTGCCCTCGACCTTGGGAGCTAATGCCGGCCTGTTGAGCCTGCCCAGTGCGATGCCCGGCTTGTTACGCAGATGGGGCAGAGGAGAAGAAGAGGTTCCACCAATCCAGCGCGGCTTACGGTGGATCGCCGCCGCAATCATCGCCAGCCTGTTGTTCGTCTTCGTCCTGGCTCGCGGACTCACTTGGTCCCGATGATTTAGTCAGCGCCCGCGCCGCAACAACAACGCCCCGCCAATCAGAGAGAAGACCCCCACTGCCGCGCCAAAACAAAAACCAACTACGAAAACCGGATTGTGAAACGCCTCGCCCCCCGCGTTCAAGTAATAACGGTGCAACAGATGCGCGAAAGCCAGCGTCGTCAGCAGCACCGCGAGCCCGCACAGAACATTCAGCTTTCGCATTCGTTTTTCCCCGCGCACAGTCTCCCACAGATCAGCCAAAACGCCAACGCCTTTGCTTTCGTGTTTCCGTGATCCTCAGTGCCCTCTGTGGTTAAAGGTTTTCGCTCGCGCCCGCCGCGGTGCTAGATTTGTGAAATCATGCTCACCAATCGTTCTGTGCCTACGAACATAATCCTGCCCCACATCGTCTATCGCGACGTTGTCGCCGCAATTGCCTGGCTCAACCGGACATTCGGTTTCGTCGAGCACTACCGCTTCGGCGATCCCGCCAACGGCGCGCAAATGCATCTCGGCGGCGCCTGGATCATGCTCCGCCAAGCCCGCCCCGGCAGCGGCAGTCCCGCCCAGCTCGGTTACGCAACCCAGAGCCTCACCGTTTTCGTCGAAGACGTCGAAGCGCATTTTGAAAGATCCAAATCCGCCGGCGCGAAAATCGTCGAAGAACTCCACGAGACGCCATACGGCGAGCTCCAATACGGAGTCGAAGATCTCGACGGCCACCACTGGCTCTTCTCCCGCCACGCCCGCGACGTAAGCCCCGAAGCCTGGGGCGCCAAGCTGGCCGCGAGCTAGAAAGAAGAACCTGTGGTTTCCTCAGTGAAACTCAGTGATACCTCAGTGCCCCTCTGTGGTTAAAGGTTTTGATCTTCGCCAGTCGCCGACCCGCATTTTGTATAATCACGATTCACTCTCAAAAGCGAGGCAGCTTTGGCGAAAGCAGAAATCGGCATCATCGGCGGCAGCGGCCTGTACTCCATGCCCGGCCTCACCGACATCCACGAGGTCACGCTCGATACTCCCTTCGGCGCGCCCTCCGACCCCTACGTCCTCGGCACGCTCGAAGGCCGCAAAGTCGCCTTCCTCGCCCGCCACGGCCGCGGCCACCGCATTCTGCCCAGCGAACTCAACTTCCGCGCCAACATTTATGGATTCAAACAGCTCGGCGCCGAGCGAATTCTCTCTGTCTCGGCGGTTGGCTCGCTGAAAGAAGAGCACAAGCCCCTCGAGTTCGTCATCCCCGACCAGTTCGTGGACCGCACCCGCCACCGCATCGATACCTTCTTCGGCGAAGGCGTGGTCGCGCACATCGCGTTCGCCGATCCCATCTGCCCGCAGCTTTCCGAATCCATGGCCGCCGCCTGCAAGAAGGCCGGCGTCGTCGGTAAGCGCGGCGGCACTTACCTCTGCATGGAAGGCCCGCAGTTTTCCACCAAAGCCGAATCCAATCTCTATCGCAGCTGGGGCATGGACGTGATCGGCATGACCAATCTCCAGGAAGCCAAACTCGCCCGCGAAGCCGAGATTTGTTACGTCACCGTCGCCATGGTTACCGATTACGATTGCTGGCATCCACATCACGATTCCGTCACCGTGGACCAGATCGTCGCCGTGCTACTCAAGAACGCCGAGAATGCCTGCAACGTAGTCCGCGAGGCCGTTGCTGCCATGCCCAAAGATCGCACCTGCAAGTGCGGATCGGCGCTCGAGCACGCCATCCTCACCGACCGCAAAGTGATCCCGCCGCAGACGAAGAAGAAGCTGCATCTCATTCTCAAACGGTTTTTCGAAAACTAATGAAACGCTCTGGGATCATCCTCTTCAGCGTCGTACTTGTTGAAAGCCTCTTGGCGTATGCCGGAGACTGCTCAGTCTCCAAGAAATTTCGGCTGAACAATCCGCAGGTAATTGCCGGGGTACTGCAGGACCCAGCAGGAGCGGTCCTTCAGGGCGTCACCATTGAGTTACGATCCGGCAAGACGACGTTTCGGCGTCTAAAGATCAATGAAGCGGGAAGATATGATTTCGGTGAAGTACCGGCTGGAGAGTATCGGGTGCTCGTGCAGCACGGAGATCATGACTTTTGCGCTCCGAAAGTTAAGTGCGGGAGAGAAGGATGCATTCTCGAGCCACGTGTAGGGATAAATCCGAAAAACACGGTTGTTGTTTATTGATTCCACTCATATGAGCATACTCGCCGTCGGTTCCGTCGCCTTCGACAACATCGCCACGCCATCCGGCAAAGCCGAGAACGTTCTCGGCGGCTCCGCAACCTATTTCTCGCTGGCTGCTAGTTATTTCACGGACGTCCGCGTGGTCGCCGTCGTCGGCGAAGACTTCACCGCCGAGCACGAGAACGTTCTGAAAAAGCGCGGCGTGGATACCCGCGGCATCGAGCACGCAAAAGGGAAGACCTTCCGCTGGGGCGGCCAGTATCTCGACAACCTGAACGAAGCCAAAACCGATTTCACCGAACTCAACGTCTTCGAAAAATTCCAGCCTCGCATCCCCGCTGAGTATCGGGACAGCGACGTTCTTTTCCTCGGCAACATTCATCCCAGTCTGCAAGCCGCGGTTCGGCTCGAAATGTCGCAAGTCAGACTCACCGGCGGCGACACCATGAACTTCTGGATCCAAGGCGCCAACGCCGAGCTGCGCGAAACTCTGCGCCTGGTGAACATCCTTCTGATCAACGACGGCGAGGCCAAAATGCTGGCCCAGGAATCCAATCTGCCTCGCGCCGCGCAAAAAGTTCTCGCCCTCGGCCCGCAGGCGCTGGTCATCAAGCACGGCGAATACGGAGCCACGATTTTTTTCCGCGAAGGCGCATTCGGAATCGGCACCCACCCTTTTCGCGCGCCCGCGTTGCCCATCGACGAGGTCAAAGACCCCACCGGCGCTGGCGATTCCTTCGCCGGCGGTTTCATGGGATACATCGCCTCTCAGGAAGAAATCAATCGCGAGGTCATCAAGCGCGCCCTCTTCTACGGCGGCGTCATGGGATCATTCGCCGTCGAGCGCTTCGGCACCGAGCGTCTGCAATCGCTCACCCGCGGCGAAATCGACGCCCGCTTCCAGGTCTTTCGCGAACTCACTCACCTGGAATAAGGTGGCTGGCACGACGCGATTGCCGTGGATCGACCGCGATGGAGATTGCCTTGAGCCGATCTTCATGAACTGCTTGCCATGAAAAAGCCCGTCGCCACCGGCAGCGAAACCGCCCTCGTAGCCCAACTCGCCGCCGCCATCTCCATCGCGTCCTTCTTTTATTATCTCCAGCACGGTGACCTCCTCCTCTACGGAGACGCCGTCGCCCACATCAACATCGCCCGCCGCGTCTTCGACTCCCGTACTCCCGGCCTCCTGCAACTCGGCACCGTCTGGCTCCCGCTCCCGCACCTGTTGATGCTCCCGTTTCTCCTCTCGCGCTGGCTCTGGCAAACCGGCATCGGCGGATCGATCCCCTCGCTGATCGCTTACGTGTTCAGCGTGGTTGGAATTTTTCGCCTCGTCCGCACCGCCCCCGGCGTCGATCCCGACTCCATCCCCACAAGATTCGCAGCCTGGCTCGCTGCTGGAATCTTTGCGCTCAACCCCAATCTCATCTATCTGCAAACCACCGCCATGACCGAACCGGTCTATCTCGCATTTTTCATCTGGGCGATGGTTTTCTTTTCCGACTTCGTCCGCCGCGCTACCGAATTTCCCGATGCGAAGCCAAACTCCCCGCTGACAAAATGCGCCCTCTGCGTCGCCGCCGCCTGTCTCACTCGTTACGACGGGTGGCTGCTCGCCGTCATCATGTCTGCGATCACGCTCCTGATCGCTGCACGCCCGAAGTTCGCCACACTCCGGCCCGCCGTGGCCAAGTTCATCTTGATCGCCGCCGCCGCCCCCGTGTTCTGGCTTGCCTACAACGCCGTCGTTTACCGCAACCCGCTCGAGTTCGCCAACGGTCCCTACTCCGCCAAAGCCATCGAGCAAAAAACTGCCATCCCAGGATATCCACCCCATCCCGGCACCGGCGATCTCCGCGTCGCCTTCAAGTATTACTTTAAGTCCGTCGAATTAAATCTCGGCCAGCCCGGCTGGCAACTCTTCTGGGTATTCGCGGTCCTACTCGGCACGTTCATCGCCCTCCTGTTCCAACGAAACCTCTGGCCGCTTCTGCTTCTCTGGACGCCCGTCCCGTTCTACATGCTCTCCATCGCCCACAGCGGAGTCCCCATCTTCGTCCCCACCTGGTGGCCGTTCTCCAGATACAACGTCCGCTACGGCCTCGAGATGCTTCCCGCCACCGCAGTGTTCGCCGGCGTCGCCGCCTACGGACTAATGCGCTTCGCCTCTACGACCCGCTCCCGCCTTACCATCGCCGCCGTCTTCTTATTGCTTCCCGCAATCAGCTACGTTCAGGTTTTCCTCGCCAGTCCGGTCAGCTTTGAAGAAGCCGTAATCAACTCCCGCACCCGCGTCGCGCTCGAAAGCGAAGTCGCTCGCCACCTCGAAGCCCTCCCTCCCAACTCCACTTTCCTGATGTACGTCGGCAATCATGTTGGCGCCTTCGAGCAGGCCGGCATCCCGCTCGCACGCGTAATCAACGAAGGCAACCATCGCCCCTGGAAACTTCCCACCGACCCCGACGGCCTCTGGGAAAAAGCCTTGCAGCATCCCTCCGCCTACGCCGATTACGTAATCGCCTTCGACGGCGACCCCGTCGCCACCGGCGTCGATCGCAGCGACCTCACCACGCTCGCCATCATCCGCGTCACCGGCCAGCCCCAGGCCGCGATTTACCGCACGGCCAAAACGCCAGAGCATCGGTCAACACATTGACGACTCAAAACCCTCCCGCGAAGCCGCATGCCCTGCGGTGTTAAAATCCCTCAAATCACCAAGCAGCCCAATGGAGGCACAGGCGCACCCGCCCGTGCGATTCCAACGGAGCAACTATGCCACCGCTCATGCTCACCGATATCGAAAAGCTGCTCTTGGCCGCGCTCCTCGGCGGCCTCATCGGCCTGGAGCGCGAAGCCAAACACCGCCCCGCCGGTCTGCGCACGAACCTCTTCATCTGCGTCGGCGCCGCCATGTTTACCCTGCTCTCGCGCCAGTTGGCCGCGGAACCCAGCGACTACACTCGCATCGCCGCCCAAATCATCCCCGGCATCGGATTCATCGGCGCCGGCTCCATCATCCACGCCCGCGGCGACCTGGTCACCGGCATCACCTCAGCATCCACGCTTTTTGTTGTAGCGTCGGTCGGCATGGCCGTTGGCGGCGGACTCTACATGATCGCGATTTTTGCCACGGTCTTGATTCTGGCGGTGCTCTTGTTGCTCGGATTTCTCGAGCGCTTCACCAGCTTGAAGACGATGCTCTTCGCTTACGAAGTGACCGGCAGCAGCGCTGATGAGACCACCGCCCGCGTGAACGAGGCACTCGAGCCGTTGCATTTTCTGATGCGCAATGTCCAAATTGCGCCCACCGCTCGCCACGTCCGCGTACATTTTGAATGCGAGGGCACGCGCAAGAAGCAAGATCAGGTGCTGCGCTGTCTGCGCGACTCGAAAGCCTTCGAGAGCGTCACCCCGCTCGGCCCGGTGCAGGCGGAATGACGGCAATCCCATTCGTCAAGGCCAGCGCCTGCGGCAATGATTTTCTCATCATTGATTCGCGGAACAACGATTTGCGGAAGAACGACGGCATGCAAGCTCCCGCAGACATGATCGCTTTCACCCGCCGCATCTGCGACCGCCACAACGGCGTCGGCGCCGACGGCGTCGAATGGCTCTTTCCAGCGCAGGACGCCGACATCCACGCCCGCCTGCTGAACGCCGACGGCTCCGAAGCCGAGATTTCCGGCAACGGCACTCGTTGCGTGGCTGCTTACCTGTGCTCAGAAAATCCGCGCGAACAAGTGAACATTCGCACTGGCGCGGGAATCAAACGCTGTACCTTGACCTCGCACAGTGAAAACGAATTTGAATTCGAAATCGCTATGGGCCAGCCCCAAGTCGGAGACGAGTTTCCCATCAAAGTGGCTTTCGGCGAAGTCCGCGGGATCCCCGTCTCCATGGGCAACCCCCACTTCGTCGTTTTCGTGGACGACTTCGCCCCAGGCTGGCAAGGCGATGCCGCAGAAATTGGCAAGCACCACGATTTCAAATACGGCATCAATGTCGAACTGGTGCGGGTGCGTGATAAAGAAAATCTCGACGTGCGGTTTTACGAACGCGGTGTCGGTGAGACGCAGTCCTCGGGCACGGGATCATGCGCCTCCGCCGTCGCCTCGATTTTCGCGAAGCGTGCCCTGTCGCCTGTCCGCGTCCACGCCCCCGGCGGCGCACAGACGGTACGATGGGAGGGTGAAGTATTCTTGCGCGGCCCGGCGCAGATTATTTGCCGGGGAGAGTTTTTGATCTAACCGATTTCCGAAAGCATGGCAGACGCGAAACAATCCGAGCGCATCAAGCCTCCCGCTCTGCACAAGGGAGACACCGTCGGCATCGTCGCGCCCGCCAGCTACTTTCCCCGTGAAGATTTCGAAGCCGGCTGCCAAGCCCTGCGGCAGATGGGGTACAACCCAGTTTTCGACGACTCCATCTTCGATCGCGATCTCTACTTCGCGGGATCGGTCGAGCGCCGCGCCCGCGAGCTGGAGAATATGTTCGCCCGGCCGGATGTAAAGGCCATCGTCTGTGCCCGCGGCGGCTACGGTGCGAACTATCTTCTTCCGTGCCTCGACATAAAAACACTCGCCGCGCACCCAAAAATCTTTGTCGGCTACAGCGACATTACCAGCCTGATGACCTATCTCTGCGACGCCGCCGGAATGGTCGCCTTCCACGGCCCCATGGTCGCCAAAGACTTCGCCAAACCCGGCGGGGTGGATACTGCGTCATGGCAATCGGCTCTGGGCGGGGAAAACCGCTGGCCGCTCGACTTTGGCCCCGACTCCGGCGTTAAGTCGCTCGTCCAGGGCTCAGCCGAAGGCGTCCTCTACGGCGGTTGCCTCTCCATGCTGGCCGAGTCGTTAGGCACACCCTACGAAATCCGTACCGAAGGCACCATCCTCTTTATAGAGGACGTCGCCGCCAAGCCCTACCAGATCGACCGCATGTTGATGCACCTCAAGCTGGCAGGCAAATTGAAAGCAGTGCGCGGCCTGATTTTCGGCGAAATGCTCGGCTGCACCCAGTCGCCCACCCAAGGCTATACATTGGAAGAAGTGGTCATGCGCGTGGTCGGGAACCTCGGTGTCCCGGTTGCGTACGGCGTCCGCTCCGGCCACGTTTCGAAAGGGAACATCACGCTGCCGTTCGGAGTGAGCGCAGTTCTGAACGTGGCTGACTCCGGAGTAGCTCTGGAAATTCTGGAGCCGGCGACTACCTGATCTGTTACGCTGTCGAGAAAAATCTTTACCACAGAGGGCACAGAGGTTCACGGAGGAAAAGAGGGAAGACCGAGAGCGGTAGTTAATGGCCCATCTATCTGGTGGGCACTCGCAGGACCCGACGAACACAAAGAATAGATCTTCCTCTGTGATCCTCAGTGTCCTCTGTGGTAAGAGGTTTTCGCAAGCAGCGAACATAAAGCATGCCCTCGAAAAAACACATTCACCTGATCGGCATCTGCGGCACCGCGATGGCCTCGCTCGCCGGAATGCTGGCCGAGCGCGGATTCCACGTCACCGGCTCCGACGCCGCCGCCTATCCGCCCATGTCCGACTTCCTGCAGTCGCTCGGCATCCCGGTATCGCAGCCGTTCGCGGTGGCAAGCCTCAATCCCACGCCCGACCTCGTCGTAATCGGCAATGCCATCTCCCGCGGCAACGTCGAACTCGAACACGTCCTCGATCAGCGTATCCCGTTCTGCTCGCTCCCGCAGTTGTTGCATGATGAATTCCTCCGCGGCAAGGAAGTGCTGGTGGTCGCCGGGACCCACGGCAAGACCACGACCACTTCCATGCTGGCATGGATTTTCGAATCCGCCGGAATGCAGCCCTCATTTCTGATCGGCGGCATTGCCGAAAATTTCGGACGCAGCTTCCAGTTGGGCAGCGGCAAGCATTTCATCCTCGAAGGCGACGAATACGACACCGCCTTCTTCGATAAAGGCCCCAAGTTCCTGCATTATTTCCCCGACGCCATCATCCTCACCTCAGTCGAGTTCGATCACGCCGACATCTACAAAGACCTCGACGCAGTCGAGACGGCATTCAAGCGCCTGGTGAATCTCATCCCTCGCCGCGGACGCGTGATCGCCTTCGACAAAGGCGAGAGCATCAACCGTTGTCTGGCCCGCGCCTTTTGTCCGGTCGAACGCTACGGTTCCAGCGTCGGCGCAACTTGGCAGATTTCAAACATGAAGTTCGAGCCCACGAGCACTCGGTGGTCACTCCTGCACAACGGCAAGCCATGGGCCGATTTGGAATTTCCTCTTGCTGGCGAATACAACGTCTGGAATGCCAGCGCCGCCGCTGCACTCGCCGCAAACTGCGGCATTCCACCTGACGCAATCGCCACCGCTCTAAAAACTTTCAAAAGCGTAAAGCGCCGCCTCGAAGTGAAAGCGGAAGTCAACGGCATCACCATGATCGACGACTTCGCTCACCACCCCACTGCAATCGCCGCGACTCTGAGCGCTTTGCGCGCGCGCTATCCCGGCCGCCGCTTGTGGGCGATCCTCGAACCGCGTTCTAACACCCTCCGCCGCAACGTGTTTCAAGACGAACTTGCCAAGAGCCTGGCTGTTGCCGACGAGGTCATCATCGCCAACGTCTTCAAGTCCGAGTCCATCCCCGAGGCCGAGCGCCTCGACGTAAACGCCGTCGCCGCGCACCTGGTGCAGACCGGTCATCGCGCCCGAGTCCTAGCCGACGTCGAAGCCATCGTGCAACTCTGCGCCCCAGAAATGCGACCCGGTGATGTAGTAGGCATTCTCTCCAACGGCGGCTTCGGTGGCATCTACGAAAAACTCCCCGCCCGACTGAAGGCCCTCGCTACGGATCCCGTCGGAGCGGGAATTCAGAAGTGACCCGTCGCCTCCTCGCACCGCTGCTTCCAATTCTTTTCTGCGGAATCACACTCGGTCAAAGCACCATCCGCTACACCGTCGCTCTCTTCGATGCCGAGCGCCACCTGCTTCACGTAACGATGGAACTCCCGTCCGGCCGAGACACCCACGAACTTCAGCTCCCGGTATGGAACGCCCTCTATCAAATCCGCGACTTCTCCCAAAACATGAACTGGATTCGCGCTACTAAGCAGGAGCAGAGCGGCAGCCCCATCAGCCTTACCCAACTCAATCCCAGCCGCTGGAAGCTCACCGGCGCCGACCGCGGCGCCCGCGTCGAGTACGAAATGTTTACCGACAGCCCCGGTTCTTTTGGCGCACAGTTCAACCCGCACCACGCGTTCCTGAATCTCGCGCAGATTCTCCTCTACACCGACGACACGCGCAGCGAGCCCGCGCAAATCGAATTCCGCAATCTGCCCGCTACTTGGAGAATTGCCACGCCCCTGGCGCCAAGCCGGCGAGATCTTCACCGCGAATAATTACGACCGCCTGGTTGATTCTCCCGTAGAGATCGGCACTTTCGAAGAAAGCGACTTCACCGCCGTCTGCGGAAGCTATCGCGTGATCTTAGATTCCGACTCCGAACCAAACTCCGATCCGCATAGCAGCGCCAAAAAAGTTCTTCAGCAGATCGTTCCTCCCTTGAAGCGCATCGTCTCCACCGCCGCCCAATGGATGAACGACTGCCCCTTCCAAACGTACATGTTCATTTTCCACGCGACCGATTCTCCCGGCAGCGGCGGCATGGAGCACGCCTACAGCACGGCGATCAGTCTCAACCAGAGGGATTTCACCGGCGACCTTGGCCACCTCACCTCCGTCACCGCGCACGAGTTCTTCCACCTGTGGAACGTGAAGCGCATTCGCCCGCAATCGCTCGAGCCGGTTGATTACACCAAAGAAAACTACACGCCCGCGCTCTGGTTCAGCGAGGGCGCGGACACCACTGCCAGCGAATCCATCCTCCTCCGCTCCGGCTTGCTCGACGAACGCCGCTATCTGCGGCATTTAGGAGAAGCAATCACCGAGCTCGAAAACCGCCCCGCGCATCTGACCCAATCAGTCGAACAGTCGAGCCTCGACGCTTGGCTGGAGAAATATTCCTACTACTATCTCCCCGAGCGCAGCATTTCCTATTACAACAAAGGAGAACTGCTCGGCGTTCTGCTCGATCTCACCATGCGCAATGCCAGTCACGATCAGGCGTCACTGCGCGACCTTTTCCGCTCGCTGAATTCTGACTACGCCAGGCAGGGGAAGTTCTTCGCTGACTCAGCAGCCATAGAGCACCAAGCCGAATCGCTTAGCCACGCGGACCTCCACGCGTTCTTTGAAAAATATGTGAGCGGCACCGACGAAATTCCCTGGGACGTTTTCTTCGCGCCCGTCGGCCTACACGCGATCAAAACCGATATCGTACTGGCCGCGCGCGGTTTCGACGCAGCCCGCAACTTCGATCAGCCTCTCATCGTGGTCCGTGTGCGTCCGGGCAGCGCAGCCGATCGCGCCGGACTCAAACCCGGCGACGTGATCATGCAGATCAACGGCAATCCCCCCGGCCAGGAGTTCGAAGCCGCCATCAACGCCCTCGGCCCCGGCGCTCCTCTGCAACTGCTCGTCACCCGATCCGGCCTCCGCGTCCCCCTGCAATGGAAGCTGGAAAGCCGCACCCAGTCCGTTTTTCGCCTTGAGGATGTTCCGCACGTCACCGCCCAGCAAAAAGCCGAGCGCGCCGCTTGGCTTTTTGACCAAGGCGAAACCTCAGCTGCAAACCCCGCCTCTAAAACCGCTCCATGATTCGCACCATCCTCATGCTCGGCTTTTGGATTGTCGCGGTGCCCGTGGTCGCCTTCATCTTTTTCCCTTGGGTCTTGATCACCGGCAACATTCTTCCGCTTTATCGCGCCGGCATCTGGGGAGCATGGACCGGCATCCGTCTCGCCGGAGTGAAAGTGCAGACCGCAGGACTCGAGCACCTCGATGCCCATCGCACCTACATCCTCATGTCTAACCACGCTTCGAATCTCGATCCGCCGATCTTGTTGCCGTTGATCCCCAACCGCACCTCAGTGATGGCGAAACGCGAATTGTTCAGCTATCCAATTCTCGGCAAAGCCATGCGCATGGCCTCGCTTGTTCCAGTTGACCGCGGAGATCGCGATGCCGGCATCGCTGCCGTCAACGCCGCCGTCGAAGTAGTGAAGAAGGGAATCAATATGACAATTTTCGTCGAAGGCGGCCGCTCCTCCGACGGCAAGCTGCTCCCCTTCAAGAAGGGGCCATTTTATTTGGCGGAAGAATGCCGGGTCCCGGTGGTCCCCGTGACCGTTTCAGGAACTCACTACCTGATGCCGAAGAGCAGGTTGGCAATCAAGCCCGGCTTAGTGACCGTAACTTTCCATGCACCGATTCAGCCCGCAGATTTCGGAACCCGCGAAGAGTTGATGGAGAAAGTGCGGATTGCAATCAACAGCGCGTTACCACCCGAGCTCAAGTAGCACCATAGCCCTGTCATCCCGAGCGCAGCAGAATGGTTCGCAAAGCGAACCATTCTCAAGTCGAGGGACCTTGTGTTTTTTTGGAAGTAATCCCAACCGAGGGTGCCCCATCCTTGCGTACTTTGCTAGGGTGGGATACCACGGACGCTTGCAGTGACGAATCCAAAGCTCACTTCTTTCGCAAAAACTTCACCAACTCCGGCAGCCGATTCAATGCCGCCGAATACTTCAGCCACAACCGATGCTCCACCGCCGGCGACCCGCTCACAATCGCTCCCGCCTCAATATCTCCCGCAACGCCACTCTGCGGAGTGACGATTGCGCCATCGCCGACTTTGCAATGACCGACCACGCCCGTCTGCCCCAGCAAAAGAACTTTATTTCCAATCTCCGTCGATCCCGCCAACCCGACTTGGGACGCCAGCAGCGCATCCTCGCCAATGTGCGTGCCGTGTCCCACCTGCACCAGATTGTCAATCTTCGTGCCCGCGCCCAATACGCGTCTCGCCCACGCTTGCGCGATCGATGCACGAGTTCGCCTGAATCTCAACGTCGTCGCCAATCACCACCGGTTCGCCTGCGGAATCTTGTGCCACCGCCCGGCGTCGTCCTTTGGCAAACCCAAACCCATCCGCGCCCACGACCACGCCGTTCTGCAACACAACATTGTTTCCAATCCGGCAGAACTCGCGCACCACCGCATGCGAATGCGCCAGAAAGTTGTCGCCAATCTTCGCCCCGCGATAAATCACCACATGCGCCAGCAGCACCGCGTTCGCGCCAATCTCCACATCTTCGCCAATCACCACGTACGGCCCAATATGCGCGCCCGCGCCGATTTTGGCCGAAGCCGCCACCACCGCTGTCGGATGTATTCCCGCCGCATACTGCGCCGCCGGATGAAACATCTCCAGCGTTCGCGCAAAATCCAGATACGGATTCTTGCTGCGCAACATCCCCGTCGAAATAGCAGGGAAGTCCTCGGCGACAATCACCGCCGAAGCCTTGGTCGTCCGCGCCGCCGCCGCATACTTCGGATTCGAAATAAACGTGATCTCCCCCGCCCCCGCAGTTTCAATCCCCGCCACCCCGGTAATCTCCGTCTCCGGCGCAGCATTCTCCAGACGAGCGCCCAGCCGCGCAGCAATCTCAGAAAGTTTCATGGCAGATGATTGTAAAGGAGGGAACCGTCTATGCAGGACAGGGTTTACGAAAACGCTGACCGTTGCCCGGACCCGTGTGGTTCGGACACTCTTGTCCGACATCTTTGATGTTCCCGATCTAATTGACTAGTCATATGACTAGTCAGTATAATCAACCTCAGAGGTTGAAAATGTCCCGCTGGCAATTACAAGACGCCAAAGCTCGCTTCAGCGAGTTCCTCGACACAACCCTGAAGAAAGGTCCGCAAATCGTCACCCGCCGCGGGGTTGAAGAGGCAGTCCTGGTGCCCATCGAGGAATGGAACCGTCTGCAAAAGACCGCCCGGCCCAGCCTCAAGGCCCTCCTGCTCGCGCCGGAACCCCGTTTCGACGACTTTGTTCCTGAGCGCCGAAAGCTGCGCCGCCGCCCGCCGGTCGAGTTCGAATGAATCGGTATCTGCTCGATACCAATGTGGTCTCCGAGCTGCGCAAAACACGCCCCCATGGGGCGGTTGTTGCCTGGCTGAACGACCAGCAGGTTGAGAGCTTATTCCTGTCCGCCGTTACCGTAGGAGAATTGCAGGCCGGAGTCGAGCGCACGCGTCGGCAGGACGCAGCAAAAGCAACCCAGATCGAGGCTTGGGTCGATCAGGTGGCCGCATCCTATCAAATCCTTCCCATGGACACCGCGTGCTTCCGCGAATGGGCCCGGCTGATGGATCAAAAGCCCGATCAGCTCCTAACCGATGGGTTGATCGCTGCCACCGCTCGCGTACATCAGTTGGTTGTTGTTTCCAGAAACGAGCGCGACTTCAAGCAACTGGGTGTCCGCATTCTCAACCCATTTAAGACAAGTTGAATTTGCGGCACAGGCGTCGTCACACTTCGTCCTTCAACAGGTGCCAAGCCTCGCGATATTGCTCGTAGAGTCCGCCGGGACGCTTAAGCCTTTTGGCGGTTGGATATAGGCGGATCCCCTTCAATTTTCCAAGTGATTCTATGGGAATCAGGTACCAGGCATCGTATCGGGCGATGTAGGCGGCGATAAAATCAATTTCCTCAATGGTGTAGCCCACTTGCTTTCCTCCAGAGTGGGAGCCAACGATCATCGGGAATCCGGCGTGGCCGCGTTTTTCAAAAGCAAAGCAGGATTTGACCTGAATGCGAGACAGCTTGCGGCCATGCTGCACGAGAATGTCGTAAGGATGGCTGTCGCCGTAGGGGCGCGCGACCCCGATGCCTTCGCTGGCGGCGCGATACATGAATGCCAGTTCGGCGAGTTCTCCCATGCGCTTGTTGCCGAGGTGTCCGGCAGGCATGTACGATTTGCGTGTTTTCAAGAGGGGCCCCGTGGATCAGTGGATTAGTGGCTAGTGGTCGGTGGTCAGTAAAACCGGCGGCGTTGGCGTAGCTGTGCTCGTGTAGCCCCGGACGCCCCTTCGACTACGCTCAGGGCAGGCTCCACCCGGGGGTCGAGCGTCAGCTCGATGGATTTTGGTGTGGAAAGAGATCCTTCGCTTCGCCAGGATTTCGGCAGCGGGCTCAGTTCTTAGCTTGCCCTGAGCAACTGAGCACCGCGAAGGCGTCGAATGGGCCCACTAAGCGCCTCAAAAAGAAAAAGGCGCGGAGGGAATCCGCGCCTTCTTTCAAGCTCTACTTTAAGAATAGCAGTTTGAAAGGGAAATTGTGCCACGTTTTACAACTTTATTGCGCCCATCGATTCAAACACTTAACTGAAAATGGAGGCGTTTGGGGGCTTGACAAGAATTTTGCACTAGCACTGGAAGTGGTGCAAAAATATTCCGCCGTCTAGAGCGGCGGCGTTCCTTCTAGGATTTGCCCTGCGAGATCGCCTCACCGATGGCTGCGAATTTGTGTTGGTAGTGAACCCGTTTCTTGTCGTCTTTCATAATTGCACGGTAACTCGCCTCTATCGCGATTGAGGCAGCTACTTCCTTCCCGCATGTCCTGATGCCGGAGTGTTTGCGCAGAATGTATGCCACTACGTGAAAGGCATACGTCGAGAGAAGATGGCCGTAGCAGTCGTCGAAAATCGAGAATCGCGCGGGACTGGGAAAATTAATAGCGACCCTCGGCTTGCCCGGACAAGCACTATGGATCGACGCTCGCAGCTTCGCGCAATTGAGTGTCGGCATTCGGCCAGCGCCCCTCATCACGGCCTGCTCCAGGTCCGCCGTCGTGACCTGGAGCCGGCCGTTTGTGACCAGAAGGGCGTGAGCGTGGAGGGGCCATCTCAGAAGCCTGCGGAAGGCAGCGAAGGCCTGCTCAATTTCGCCGATTGCGGAATCGGCGTCTGCGGCGCTGCTCAGTTTTCGAAATGCGGCAATCGTGGACGGGAGCGACCAAGCGTCGTTTTCCCAGCTGTAACCGTATGTGTATACGACGAGCGGATGCTGGATCAATCGGCCCGAGAAATTGTCGTGGTCGCGGTCCATACAGACAACGACGTTCGTCAGCTCTTCGCTCGCGACCGAGGAGGCCAGCGCTTTCAGCGTCGTCTTTGACCCTACGGGGCGGAACTTAAACTTGCGCGCGGGCACAAGTTTATGGAAGAGCCGTCCCCAAAACTTCGCGTCGTGGGCAGCCTGGTTGAACGCCCCGGCGACGACCGCGTCAAGTGTTAGCGCCTCTCCGCCTTCTACGAAGACGATGGCGTCAACTCGATAGAACAGGTAAAGGCTACTCAATCCTGAGTTCGACCGCTGAAACGTCAAGTCAGCAAGTCCTCCGTATTAAGCACGCGATCTTCGTGCGGGCCCACGATATCTGGAGAATGGGTTGCAAAGATTATCTGTGCATTGGGATTGATTTGCCTGAGATTGTCTGTCAGAGTCTCCTGCCACTTCACGTGAAGAGATAGCTCAGGCTCATCGGCGATGTATATCCAGCTCTCGCGCTCTTGCAACAGTGCCTCGCCGAGCAGGATCAGCATCTGTTTTTCGCCCGAGGATAACTCCGAAGGATCGATTGTCCTTTCGGCCACCGAGGCTTGCAGCTCATTCTTCTCGTCAACCCAGAACCGCTTTCGAGGCTTCATCATTTGATTTAGAAGGTTTAGAAACTGCTCCCGCGGCTTTGATATCTCGAGTTGCCGCTGCAAGGTTCCTAGCCACTCCGTCACCACGCGATGGATGGATCTCATGCTGACCAATGCTATGACCTGTGGTGTGGAAAGATCGGCCGAGGAAAGTGCCGTCGAGACAAGGTTGAAGTGTTCGGTGAGCTGGTCCGAATAGGCCCGTTCCGGGACACGGAACTTGTGGAAGATTTCCTGCAGCGCATCCTTTTCTTGCGCAAGGTTCAAGTCGCGTACCGACTTAATGAGCTCCCATTCGTTGGTCCCGGAATATAGGAGTGAAGTAAAGACGGTTTTTTGGAAACGTTCCGATTCTGCCTCGCCTGCACTCGCAAGCTTTGAGAAGAACTTGATCAATTCTCGACTCAGCTCGTCAAGCTTCCGATCCACTGTGGATTCGTAGTTTTCATGGTCGTCCTCATCCTGCACTTGGGGCGGGCTTCGGTGTATAGATAGCCACCGCACCTTGGCGACAGCTCCCAACTCCTCCAATATGGCGCTCTGAACCCGTCTGTTGGAAAAACGTCTGAGCGCGACGCGCTCGATGTCCTCCGGTGAATAGTCTCGCTGCCCTTTTCCGTCCTCAAAGTGGTAATTCACCGAAGCGAATCTTCGGTTGCGATCGGTGACTCTGCTCACGACAATCACAGACTCGTCGCCCTTCTCGTAGTCGTGAAGCCTGAGCTGGAACTTGCTCGAAGACGATTCGATTCAGTGTCGGCAGATCCGCCGTTAGAGCAGCGGCTATCAGATTGATGACTGTGGTCTTTCCAGATCCGTTGGGACCGATAAGAAAGTTCGCATCCGGGAAAAAAGTTGCGCTCAGGGTCTTAGATCCCCAGAGACCAGTAATCGATGCCGACCTTAGCAGCTTCATAAACGCCAAAGTCTAACATCACTTTGATGAAAACGGGGCGGCCTGGCCCACCCTTTCCTGAATCACTCAACCGTCGGTTGCCCAGCCCTTCGCGGTTCACACTACCGTGCGTCATCCCGAAGACCCCGCGTTCTCACCAGCGGGGCGAGGGATCTGGCGTGCAGCGGCGCCGCGGCCGGGGGATGTTCATCCGTCACAGACAGGGCGACGGGTACGTGCTATAAACGGTGCGACTACGACACACGCGAGATCCCTCACTCAGCGGAAGTGCGCTGAGTTTCGGGATGACGCATTTCGGAAGGGAAGTGCGCCGCGTTCGGGATGACGCAGTGGGAAGGGGTCACAGAGAGTGGCCCACCCCTTCGCCGGTCAAATCCACTGCGTCATCCCGAAGACCCCGCGTTCTCACCAGCGGGGCGAGGGATCTGGCGTGCAGCGGCACTGCGGTCAGGGGAATGTTCATCCGTCACAGACAGGGCGAAGGGCGCGTGCTACAAAGGGTGCGATTACGACACACGCGAGATCCCTCACTCGGCGGCTTCGCCGCCCCCGGCTAAAGCCGGGGGTCTACCAAAAAGTGCGCCGAGTTTCGGGATGACGCATTTGTGGAGATGGGCGGGGTATGAGAAAGCCTAAACGGTTTCATGTTTACATCATGACGAATCGGCCACGTTCGCATGTGCTGTACACGGGCATCACTGGAAATTTACCCCACCGTGTTTTTCAACACAAGAACAAGCTTGTCCCCGGATTCACTAGCCGTTATAACCTCACGCGGCTGGTCTATTTCGAGTGCTTTGTTTATCCCGACGCGGCGATTGCTCGCGAAAAAGAAATTAAAGGATGGCGACGAAGCAAGAAGATTCACTTGATTGAGTCCATGAATCCGCGCTGGGACGATCTGGCCGAAGAGTGGACGGATGTGTATAAGCCGGGCGTTGAACGTGCGGGACTGAGGTGCTCCACGCGAGATCCCTCACTCGGCTGAAGTACGCTGAGTTTCGGGATGACGCAGTTCGGAAAGGGAAACGGCCTGAGTCCCGGATGACGCATTTCGGAAGAGAAGAGCGCTGAGTATGGGATGGACAAAGTCAAAGGCGTCGGACAAGAGTGTCCGACCCACACGAGCTTGCGGCCCGATACACCTTGGCCGCCGGACCCTTCGACTCCGGTCAGGGCAGGCTAAGTGAGGGCACCCGTCCCTACGCGGGCATTGGCGGTTTCGGGTGAACCATCATCGTGTGGACACGGCGTATTCACTCCCCGAACATCGGCACCTGCCGCACATCCTCCGCCCCGCGCCGCTGCCGCCTCGTCGCGCCAATCACTGCCAGCACCGTCAGCGACTCCAGCGCCGTCCGCGGCACGAATAGTTTCTGTACATTCGACCGCAAGTCCGGAGGATTAATCAGAAACCCTTCCGCCGAGGTCAGGCTCAGGTCGTTGGGCATCAGGCCTTCGAGGATTTCTCCGTCTTTGAATTTCACTCGCACCCACAGGCCCTCGGAGCGCGGGCGGGTGGTGAAGGTCTTGCGCGAAAGGGAATCGGAGTCGCCGAACTCGCGCACGAAGAACACGCACTTGATGTCGGTCAGCTCAATCGCCACCACGTTGCCGGAGGTGTTCAGCAGCTCCAGCTTGCCCTCGCGGACAAAGTGCGACGGCGCCACGTGCCCGTTGACCGTGTCCCGGTCAACCTTGCGGACGATGACTTTCTTATGGGTGGAAGGCATGGGGAGTGATCGGGTGATCTGGCCATCGGGTGATCGGGTGATCTGAAACCCATAGAGCTGACATGGCCCTGTCTCAGATCGCCCGATGACCCGATCATCCGATCACCCGATGGCCTCGATTTTCGCACTTTTGCACAGAAAACAGTCAGGTATCTACCTTCGTAGTAGCCAAAACAATAACGTTATGTTATTTTCTGTAGTTACCACAGCCTCCGATGGCTAAACTAACCTACTCACTAATAAGCACTTACAGTAGATTTACCGATTTCCACAGGCACATCTGTGGAAATTTTGAGGCCGGATTGGTGTCGAGCAAGGCCTAGCTAAGCGTGTCCCGACACGGACCCCGGGGCGGTTGAGCGTTCCAAGACAACGAACGGTTCCAAGACGACCAGAGAATGGCTGACTATATATATACGATGGAACTCCGGCTGACGCCCAACCAGCAAAAGGGCGTCACTTTGGTTCAGGATATCGCCCGCGCCGCCGGCATGAACGTGTATCTGACCGGCGGGGCCGTTCGCGACATCATCAGCGGATTCCCCATCCGCGATCTCGATTTCACCGTCCAGGGCAATCCCCTCAAGCTGCAAAAGGAATTCGAGCGCGCCGGAGCCATCATTGGCGGCACCGACGATGACACCAAGACCCTCTACGTCACCCTCCCCGGCAGCGTTCGCGCCGAGGTCAGCATGGCCCGCATCGAGCGCTATGAAAAGACCGGCAAGCCTCCCGTCATCACTCCGGCCACGCTGATCGAAGACCTCCGCCGCCGCGACTTCACCGTAAATGCGATGGCCCTCTCGCTCAATCCCGGTTCCCGTGGCTTGCTGATGGATCCTTACAACGGCGCCGCCGACATGGAAGCCAAGCTTCTGCGCGTACTTCACAACTACGCCTTCGTCGAAGATCCGTCGCGCTTGATCCGGGCGTCGCGGCTTTCGGCGCGTTTTCACTGGCCGCTCGAAGAACGCACTCAGGCGCGTTACGATGCGGCGAAAGAGAACAACTACATCGAATACATTTCGAATGCGGCCATCGGCTACGAAATCGAACAACTGGCGTACGAAGACGATCCGCTGAACATCATCCGCATCTTCGAAAAAGAAGGCTGGCT
This sequence comes from uncultured Acidobacteriota bacterium, assembly GCA_963839975.1. Taxonomy (GTDB): domain Bacteria; phylum Acidobacteriota; class Terriglobia; order Terriglobales; family Acidobacteriaceae; genus Gp1-AA145. Next base: position 149,111 of record CAWIXA010000002.1, read on the forward strand.
GAAAGTTCTGGCGCCTCACTGGACCGTTGCCAAGGTGGATACGGTTGGCCTATCGCAGTTGATGAAGACGCGCCAGCAGATGAACGATCTCGGCTATGCCCCTGATCCTTCGCCTGCCGTGCTGCATTTCCTGACTGCGAAACTCAACGACAAGGAAGCTCACGACATCCGCAAGCAGATTCCCCGCCGCGACCTCGCCGAAGCCTGGCGCGACATCGAGGACCACGCCAAAGACCTCGCCAAGCGGTTGAATAGCAAAGAGGCCGCGACGCCCTCGCGAACCTGGAAGTTGCTCTCTGGCGCGCGTCAGGAAATGGTCTTGTTCCTCGCCGTGACCGCGCGGCAGCAGGCTGTAGCCCAGAAGATCAAGAATTTCTTTACCAAGTGGCGGCAGGTGCAACAGAAACTGCCATTGCCGGAGATGACCGAGCTTCTGATCACGCCGCAGTTGCCCGCGTATCCCAAGATTGCCGAAGACGTCTTCATGCTGCTGCTGGATGGCAGGCTGCGCTCACGCACCGAGTTGATGAAGTTCCTGAAGCCGCTGGCACCACCCCCACCGCCTCCTCCGCCTCCTCCACGGCGCGGACGCGGTGCCAAAGCCGCCGCGGTCGCACCGGTCGCGCCAGCCCCGCCCGCAGCGAAGGGAAAAAAGAAAGGCAACGCACCCCTAGTTCCAGCATTAGTTCCAGCAATCGTCGCCAAGGCCGCAGAACCCGCCAAAGGCCAGCACAAACTTGCGCCCAAGTCGGTAGCCGCCACCAAGCCCGCGCCCAAACCGGTAGCCGCCGCCAAGCCCGCGGAACCGCCGAAGAAATCCTCGCCTAAGAAAAATTCCTCGAACTCCAAGCATTCCTCAAACTCGAAGAAGCAGACCGCCAAGAAGCACTAAACCTCTTCTAGTGCATTTCCCGTAGGGTCGATTAATGTATGGCGATTTTTCCTCCGCAATGTGGATTCTTCCTCGGGTGATCCTGCAGGTATCAACCCACCCCTTGCCCCGCAAGCCCTTGAACCTTATCCAGATTGGAATCCGCCGGGGCTGTTTGGCAGAGGGTGTGCACCCTTCCACATGGCAGAAACACTCTCAGGAGGTGATTTGCCTTTATGAAAAAGCGACTTTTGTATCTCAAATCCTTTCTCGCATTATTGACTCTTGCAACCCTGTTTGGAGTGGTCACGGCGAGCGCGCAGGTTTCGGCGTCCCAGGGTGGAGCGCAAGCCTCTGCTCAGGACAACGACACAACTCGTGCCGAGTTGGCGAGCTTTGATCGCTTCATGGATAGCCATCCGGAAATCGCCGAACAACTCCGCAAAGACCCTTCTTTGGTGAAGAACGACGACTTTGTCCGCGACCATCATGACCTCCAGGAATATCTGCAGCAGCATCCCGGAGTTCGCGAGGAAATCAGCGAGAACCCCGACCGTTTCATGCACCAGGAGCGGCGTTTTGATCGGGCCGAAGATCGGCGCAATGAAGATCGGCGTAATGAAGATCGGCGCAACGAAGGTCGGCGTGACCGCGACAACGACCGGCGCGACAACGACACCGCTCGCGGCGAGTTGGCCAGCTTCGACCGTTTCATGGACGGCCATCACGAAATCGCCGAACAACTGCGCAAGGATCCGTCACTCGTGAAGAACCAGGACTTTGTCCGCAACCATCCCGACCTCCAGGAATATTTGCAACAGCACCCCGGAGTCCAGCAGGAAATCAGCGAGAACCCAGACCGCTTCATGCGTCAAGAACAGCGCTTCGATCGGGCCGAGGACCAGCGCAACGATGGCCGCGACGCCGAGCGCCGCGACAATGATCGGCGTGACAACGACAGGGCCGACAGCGACAGGCGCGACAACGACACCACTCGCGGCGAGTTGGCGAACTTCGACCGCTTCATGGACGGCCATCACGAAATCGCCGAACAACTGCGCAAGGATCCGTCACTGGTGAAGAACCAGGACTTTGTCCGCAACCACCCCGACCTCCAGGAGTACTTGCAACAGCACCCCGGAGTGACCGAGGAAATCAGCGAGAATCCGGACCGCTTCATGCATCAAGAACAGCGCTTCGATCGCGCGGAAGACGCGCGCAACAACTACCGACGCGACCCTGATAATGATCGGCGGGATAACGATCGGAGAGATAACGACACCACTCGTGGAGAGTTGGCAAACTTTGACCGCTTCATGGATGGTCATCCCGAAATCGCCGAGCAAGTTCGCAAAGATCCCTCGTTAATGAAGAACGAGGCATTCGTCCAGAGCCATCCTGCACTCCAGGAATATCTGCAGCAGCACCCTGAGGTTCACGAAGAAATAACCGAGAACCCTAACCGTTTCATGCGCCAGGAACAGCATTTCGACCGGATGGAGGACAGGCGGGGCAACGAAATGTCGGATAGGGACCGGGACGCCTTCGGTGAATTCCTCGGTAGCCATAGCAGCATCGCCCAGGATCTCTCCAAGGACCCCTGGCTCGCCAACAGCGAGGACTACCAGAAGAATCACCCTGAGCTTCAACAGTATCTGAAAACCCACCCCGGTGTTCAGGCACAGTTGAAACAGAATCCGCAGATGTTCATGAAGTCTGCGCAGCCGACAGGCAGTACTCCAGCCGCAGCTCCAGCCTCAGTGCCAAAGAGCCCGACTCTCGAGCCGCTGCCGAAGGCCCCAACGGTTGACCCAATGCCAAAGCCGTAAGGGACACATGGGGTGAGAATCAGGATGGATGAGAAGGATGAGAAGTCGGTGGCCCACTCAAGCCCGTTTTTGGCTTGAGTGGGTTTACCCAAATGGACACATACTGGGCGAACATCCGCACGACGGAGGTGATCATGATGAAGATGAAAACGACACTTATCTTAGCCCTTGTACTCGTTGTCTCGATTCCATTATCGGCGGGCGACAAGCATAAGAAAAAACAGCCGGACCGGGGCATGTTGGAAAAGATGGAAGCCGTCCCCTGTGGCGCGAAGGAAAGAGGCCTTACCGGCCTGGGCAGCGTGTTTGGGTCAGTGGGCGTCCAACACGTGAACTCGGAGGAAAGACTATGCCCTCAGTACCTGTTTCGGACCGACGAAATGGAGTACGAGATCCGTCCTCTGGACCACAAGCACCCCGTAGTCTTGCCCGTTGGCCATGAGGCTGAATTCAAGATCAAAAACGACAAGATGTCTCTCAAAGTGCCGGACGGAGATCGAAAAAAGCGGGATTATCAGGTAGTGGCGTCGAAACCGACGAATCGGGAACCCAACCCCGGCTCCTCCGTTCCCAAGCCTGAAGAGGGTTCCGACTCTTCCCGCTGAGACGAGAGGGACAGCAGGAGGAAAGGTGAGTGTAGAACATTCCTCCTGCCGCTTGGTCGGCGACAGGCGTTCGCAGCCGCGATTCCGCATCCGAATCCGCCGCCTTCTCGCAGCCGCTATAATGGCGTGAAAGGCGCGGATTCGCCTTCGTCTCCACATGTCCATCATCTGGTTGCGGGTTGCGTTGGCTTTGTATGCCCTCGGGCTGGTGTATGTCCCGGCGGCGCTCACCCGCAATCCCGGCCAGGCCTCCACCCGACTTACCGGCCGGGTCGAGGACCTCCTCAGCCGCGTCGCCCTGCACGCTGCCTACCTCGGGATGATCTTCCATTTTGTCGCCCTCACTGAAGCCGTCCGGCAGTCGGGCGAACTCAGCCTGGCCTCGCTTTCGGTTGCAGCCTCCGTGCTCGGCTTCTTGATCATGGTGGTCTTCCTGATCGTGTACATGGTCTATCAAACCACTTCGCCCGGCATATTCGTTTTCCCACTGGTTTTTCTACTGACCTTCGTCGGCGCCACCAGCCAGGAGCCGTTCGTCCTCAGTTCCTCCACCGCGCGCCAAGGCTGGCTCATCGCTCATATTTCCTTGATCCTCACCGGTTACGCCGCGCTGATCCTCAGCTTCAGTGCCAGCCTGCTCTACTTGTTCCAGGAGCGCGCCCTCAAGGCCAAGAAGCCCGGCGGCTTACTCTCCCGCCTGCCGGCTTTGCAAGTCACCGACGAAATCGGCTTCCGCTCGCTCTTAGTCGGATTTCCCTTCATGACCGCAGGCTTGGCCGCCGGCATGGTGATCGCCCAAGCCAGCTTCGGACGCGTAGATTTCCGCGACGCCAAGATTCTTCTTTCTCTCTTGATGTGGGCGGTGTACCTGATTCTGCTCTACACCCGCTGGAGCGCCGGTTGGCGCGGCCGCCGCGCCGCCTACCTGGCAGCAGGCACGTTTGCGATGGCAATTGTCGCCTGGGCGGCAAACTACTTCAGCACCATCCACGCGCTGGCCAAGCCATGAATTTTCAGCTCATCGGCGTGAACCACAAAACGGCCCCCGTCGAGGTCCGCGAGCGCTTCGCCGTCCCCGAACGCAATCTACCCGACGCCTTGCAGCAGCTTGCTCCGCGTCCCCGGCGTTGGCGAAGGCAATGATTCTCAGCACCTGCAATCGCGTCGAAGTCCTCGCCCAGACCACCAACGGCAGCGTGGACCTCCGCCAATTTCTCGCGCAATATTTTGGCCTCGAGCCCGCCACATACGAATCCCACCTCTACGAGTACCGCCAGCAGCAGGCCGTGCGCCACGTTTTTCGCGTCGCCTCCAGCCTCGACTCCATGATCGTCGGCGAGCCGCAGATTCTCGGCCAGGTGAAGGAGGCCTACGCGACCGCACGCGCCGCCGGAGCGGTGCAGTCGCATCTCGATTTGCTGCTCACCCGCGCCTTCGCCGTCGCCAAAAAAGTCCGCACCGAAACTGCCGTGGGATCGTCGTCAGTCTCGGTTGCGTCCGTCGCCGTCGAACTTGCCGGTAAAATCTTCGGATCGCTCGAAGGCAAGCGCGTCTGCCTGATCGGCGCCGGAAAAATGTCCGAGCTGGCCGCGCGTTCGTTGCTGGCGCAAGGCGCAGCCCCGATCTTCGTCGCCAACCGCACCTACGACCGCGCCGTCGCCCTAGCTTCAACTTTCGGCGCTGAAGCCGTCCGCTTCGACGATCTCTACAACCACTGCGACCGCGCCGACATCGTTATCACTTCCACCGGCGCACCCGTAGCCATCTTCAAACGCGAGCACGGAGAGATGTTTCTCGCCCGCCGCAAGAACCGTCCCATGTTTTTCATCGACATCGCCGTCCCCCGCGACGTCGATCCCGAGATGAACAAACTCGACGGCATCTTTGTTTACGACATTGACGATCTGCAAGATGCCGTCTCCACTCACGTGGCCGGCCGCCAAAAAGAAGCTGAGCGCGCCGAGTCCATCATCGAAATCGAGGTCGAGCGCTTCCACGCCCGCCTGCAAACCCTTCACGTAGTCCCCACCATCGTGAGCTTGCAAGACCAGTTCGAAACCATCCGACAAGCCGAAGTCGATCGCGTGCGCGGCCGTTTGGGAAAATTGTCACCCGAGCAGGAAGCCGCGATCGAGGCGTTAAGCCACGGCATCGTGAACAAGATTCTGCACACGCCGATCCGAAGTCTGAAGTCCGCCGCCGCCGGCCCCGAGATCACTACGCTGATCGATTCCTTCCGTAAAATCTTTGACTTACAGGCAAAACCTGTTTCATCGCATGAAGATGCCGCCCCCGACGAACCTTCTCCAGTTAAAGACGCCGACCACGGAACGAGGAGCTAGCGTTTGCGCCTCACCATCGGCTCCCGCGGATCGCAATTAGCTCTCTGGCAGGCCAACCACATCGCCGCCCGTCTGCGTGAGCACAGCCACGAAGTTGAAATCAAGATTATCCACACCACCGGCGACAAAATCACCGACGTCGCCCTCGCCCAAGTCGGCGCCAAGGGAATGTTCACCAAAGAGATTGAAGAAGCGCTGGCCGCCGGAGAAATCGATCTGGCTGTACATAGTTTGAAAGATCTCCCCACCGAGCTTTCCGAACAATTCGAGATCGCAGCCGTTCTTGCGCGTGAAGATCCCCGCGACGCGCTCTGCTCAAAGAAGTATTCGGCGATCGCAGACTTGCCGCAAGGCGCGCGCGTCGGCACCAGCAGCCTGCGCCGTGAAGCCCAGCTCAAGGCAGTACGCTCGGACCTGATTGTTCATCCCCTGCGCGGCAACGTGGACACCCGCCTGCGCAAGCTCGAATCCGGCGACTACGACGCCATCATTCTTGCCGTCGCCGGCCTGCACCGCCTCGCCCGCACCGATGCGATCCGCCAGATTATTCCGGTAGAAGTCATGTGTCCCGCCGCAGGGCAGGGAGCTTTGGCGATTGAGACTCGATCCGGCGACATCGCTGTTCGCAAAACGATTTCATTTCTCGACGATCCCGCTTCGAACGCCGAGACCGAGTGCGAGCGCGCCCTCCTAAAAAAACTCGGCGGAGGCTGCCAGGTCCCTATCGGCGCCAGCGCAAAGCTGCTCGACGGCACCTTGACTCTTCAAGCTGTAGTCGCCAGCCCCGACGGAAGCCTTTTGCTGCGCGAGTCCGCCACTGGCCGCGGCCCGTCTCAACTGGGTGAAGAAGTCGGCGAAAATCTTTTGCGGCGCGGCGGCGATAAAATACTCGATCATGTCTATCGCGGGAAGGCGCCCCTCCCGCAACAGCCGTAATTGTTGCCTCGATTCCGATTGCTGAAGCAGCCCTAATGTAAAATGCCAGCGCAACTGCGCCGCACCAGACGTGAAACAAAATGCCAGCGCAACTGTGGAAGAGCGGCGCTTCAGCGCCGCGTAAGCAGTCTCAAATGATGTGGGCTTTGGCCCCGGAGCCGCCGTGTACATCCCCGAATACCATCGCAGTCGAAGATCGCGCCGTAACTCTGGCCTTCATCAAGGCGAATCCCTTCGCCATCTTGATCTCCACCACGGAAGACGGCCCCTTCGCCACCCATCTCCCAATCCTCGCCGGAGAAGTTGAAGGCCAGCTCCACCTCCGCGGACACATGGCCAAAGCCAATCCGCACTGGAAGTCCATAAACGAAAACGAAGAATCACTGGTCATCTTCCACGGCCCGCACGCCTATATTTCGCCCAGCCTCTATGAAACCCGCGAAAGCGTTCCCACCTGGAACTACGCCGCCGTCCACGCCTACGGGAAGGGAACTGTCGTCACCGACGAGTCTCACCTGCATGCCCTGCTGCAAGAATTGATCGCCCACTTCGATTCACAATATGCCGAGCAGTGGCCGTCGCTCAGCGAGCAATATCGCAGCCGCATGGTGCAGCACATCGTCGGATTCGAACTAACCGCCACCCGCGTAGAAACCAAATTCAAGCTCAGCCAAAATCGCCCTCGCGCCGACCAGGAGAGCGTGATCCAATCGCTCGCGTCCAGTCCAGATACAACCGTCGCCGCCGTCGCTGCGCTGATGAAACAACGCGGGCTGGGCAAGCCATGAACCAAAATATGACCAAGTCATGACCTCGTCACGACCAAAGAAATCCCGAGTCTTGCCACTAACAGGCGTCCGCATCCTGGTAGGCCGTGCCCGCCACCAAGCCAGCGCTCTGTCGGCTCAGCTAAAAAAACTCGGCGCCGAGATCGTCGAAATTCCTTTCATCGAAATCCGCAAGCCGCGGTCCTACAAGCCGCTCGACTCCGCGCTCAAATCCATCGCCGATTACGACTGGCTCATCCTCACCAGCGTCAACGGCGTCGAAGCGCTCTCCGCGCGCATGAAGCATTTGCGGATTTCGGCGAAACACTTCAACCATCTTAAAATCGCCGCGATCGGCCCTGCCACGCGCGAGGAAATCGAGAACCTGGCTCTGAAGGTCGCAGTAGTCCCACAGCGCTACATCGCCGAGTCGGTCGTCGAAAGTCTGAAGGGAAAAGTAGAAGGGAAGCGAGTCCTGCTCGCCCGCGCGAAAGTCGCCCGCGATGTGATCCCCCGCGAGCTGCGCAAGATGGGCGCGCAAGTTGAAGTCGTCGAAGCCTACGAAACGGTCGTGCCTACTTCATCACGCACTCGGCTGCGCTCCATCATGAAAGACCCGAAGCGCCGCCCGCATGTGGTGACCTTCACCAGTTCATCAACGGTGAGGAATTTCGTGGCGCTGCTTGGCGGGCGAGGGCACCGGCCCCACACAGGCCTCGAAGGCATCCACTTCGCCTCCATCGGCCCCATCACCTCCGCCACCCTGCGCGAACTTGGCCTCCCCGTGCAGATCGAGGCCAAGGAATACACTATCCCCGGACTCGTTGCCGCCATTGCAAAACATAAATCCGCACTCATGAGACGCATCCCATGAAACGCCACATCGTCCACGTCCTTCAAAAATATCTCTTCAACCCTCCCGTCAAGGCGATGTTCGCGATGGGCGTTGCAGTCCCCGGACGAGCCATCCTCGAGACTACTGGCCGCAAGACCGGCAAGCCGCGCCGCATTCCCGTCGGCATCGGACTGGTAGGCAAGCAGTTCTGGATCGTCGCCGAGCATGGCCAGAAAGCCGCCTACGTTCGAAATATTATGAATAATCCGCGGGTGCGCCTGAAGCTGCGCGATGGGATGCGCGCGCGCTGGCGCACCGGCACCGCGCAGGTGCTTCCGGATGACGATGCCCGCGAGCGCCAACGCTGGCTCGCGACGCAAGTTCCCGGCAGCGCCAGCAATGCCGCCGCCGTCCGCTTCTTCGGCACCCAACTGCTCACCGTGCGAATTGATTTGGAGGATTGATTTGAAGGACTGGTGGATCCGGTCGGTGTGGACATTGTGCCATGAGTAAGCAATTTCAGTTATATCTAACGCCTTCAGACGCAGTAGCCCTCGTCGAAGAGCTTCGAGTCCGCTTTGGTGCGAGGGTGCTCAGCGAAAAGTCGTCCACGAGCGATCCGGTCGAGCTGGATTCTCCTATTCGTCATGAGTCGATCTTTGAAGCAGGTGGAGCGACGTCGATTCGCTGCTACCTCGCTCCGGCAGATGGCCACATCATTACGAACTACTACCCGACATTGCGTCTCTGGTTGACTGAAACGAGTTCTGAAGCAATAGAGTTCTCCGGAAGCGACTTTGATGGGAAGACTCTGCGTGTGGGACGTTTCTATTTTCAAACTGATGACCTGGTGGATGGAATGATTATCAAGAAGCGAGCAGAGTTCTTGACGTGGGCAGATAGAGTATTTCGATATACGAAGAAAGCTTTGAAGCGCGATCGAGAATTGATGGAACCCTTGGGCGCTTACGTGGGTAAGGAGGCGCTCATCTTTCGAAAGAGCGGTGGAAGATTTGCTGAATCCATCGAGGATGCTGGCGTGCGTATATCTCGGCTCGTTGCCCCAGATCCGCCGCCTCGGGTCGTCCACTAACGTGGTCTGGCCCGTCCTCGCCCCTGCTACTCCGTCAGCTTGCACCCGCAATCCGCCGGAGGCACCTTCGCCTTCAGAAAATTCGTTACCCGCTGATACGCGTCAATCTGGTTCTCGACTTTCGCGAAGCCGTGCCCTTCGTTCTCGTAAATCTTGTAATCCGCCACGCCGCCGCGCTTCTTGACCGCGTCCACCACCTGAATGGTTTCTTCCTTCGGGCACCGCGGATCATGTCCTCCCGCCAGCAGCAACAGCGGCGCCTTGATCTGGTCCACAAAGAAAATCGGCGAACGGTCGCGAAATAAATCCGGATTCTTTTCCGGATCGCCCATCGTCGCCTTGTCCGATTGCTGCAACACCGGATCTTCGTTCGCAATCTCGGTAAACCAGTTCACGAACGGCACAATCGGCACGCCCGCCGCCCAAACGTCCGGAGCCTTGGTCACCGCCATCATCGTCAGGTATCCGCCATAGCTGCCGCCCATGGCGATCACTTTCTTCGGATCGAGATAGCCCGTCGCCTTCACAAAATCCGCCGCCGCGATCACATCCTGCAAATCGCCGCCGCCCATGTCGAACAGATTCGCCTGCTGAAATTCCTTGCCGTATCCTGTCGACCCGCGATAGTTCGGCGCAATCACCATGTATCCCTGATTCACAATGTGCTGAATAAACCGGTTGAACGAATTCACCGATCTGCGAAGTCGGGCCGCCGTGAATATAAACAATCGCCGCATTCTGCCCGTTGCGCTGCATGTTGCGCGGCACATAAACAAACGCCGAAATCGTCCACTTGCCATCGCGGCTGGGATAATGCACCAGAAACGGCTCCACGAAATGCTGCGCCGGAATCCCCGCCATCAGCGAATGCGTGACCTGCGTCGATTTGCCAGTCGCGATGTGATAAACCCAGGCATCGTTCGGAGCGCCCGCCCCGTTGTGGTAGTACAGCAGCTTCGAGCCGTCGTGAGTAAACGCAGATCTCCGCCCCGCCTAGCGAATTGACTCCCTTAGGCAACGGCAACTTCGTCGTCTTGCCCAAAACCAAATCGTGGATGTAAACATCCGTATTGCCATCCACATTCGCGCGCCACGTAACCGACTTACCGTTGGGCGAGAAATGTCCACCCTGCACTTCCCATTTCCCCTCGGTCAGCCACTTGATCTTTCTAGTCGTCGCAACATCGAACTCGAGCAGGCCGACGTTATCAACCCCATTGCCCGCGTTCGATGTTACCAGCAGAACCGTCTTCGTCCGATCAGGCGCGCATAGTCATTCGCAAAATAAAGCTTCTCTCCCTCATGCGGCGTCAGCAGCGTGCTTTTCCCCGTCGCCACCTCAGCCACAAAAATATTCGAATTCGTCCCCTTCGCTTCTTCCTGCGTATAAACGATGAACTTCCCGTCCTTCGACCAGATGGGATTCGAGTTCAGTTTGTCCGCCGGAGTGCCGATCAGTGACGTGCTTCACCTCGCGCAGCACGGTGTCGAACACATCGATCTCCGGCGACGGCGAATCTTTCGGCTTCACCTCATAGGCCAAATACCGTCCATTCGGCGACCAAGTCGGATTCTCCTCCGAAACCTCGCGCGTCTTGGTGACATTCACCACCTGCCCGGTCTTCGGCGAGACGAAAAAAATGTCCCACTGCTCGTCCCCGTCGTAATCCGACTGGTACGCGATCCATCTCCCATCCGGCGACCACGTGGGATGCGTCTGCCGTTGATCGCTGACCGTCAACTGCGTCGGCCAGCCACCCTCAGCCGGAACCACCCACAAATTGTTCCGTCCCGTAATGTTCGAAACGAAAACAATGCTCTTGCCATCCGGAGACCAGGCCGTTTCGCCTACCTGCCGCGTCATATACAAGCGCTCGAGCGACAGGCTTTCCTCGCCCTGCTCAACATCAGCATCAGGCTTCGCGGTGATCTGTTTGGGATCGGTGATGACCTCAGGCGCCGTTGGGCCCTGGGAGGCAACAAACGCACTCATGCTCACGACCATAGCAAGAAATGGAAGTTTATTCATGACACCGGCTCACTTCATCGGATGAGCACTGCCGAAGGCTGTCCTAAAAGGTTAATCGCAGTTCCCACCGCCAGTTGTCCTGTCGGCGTCGTCTGGCTGCTGGGATTGAGCGTGAAAGCCGACACGCTTGAGCCCCCGCTGTTGGGAACGAAGACCCAGTGTCCGTCGGCAGTCATTGCGCCGGTCAGAGGGACTCGATCCGGTTGAGATGGTCGGAGGAGATAGCAGGGTCAGACGTCCAGTCGCCGGGCTGTACTTGTACTGGGACACCTGGAACGACCCGTTGTTCACCGCATATACGAAGTCCAGTACCGGGTCAACGATGAATGACACTGGCACCGTGCCGCCGGCGCTAACCGGAGAACCTGCAATCGGAGTCAGAGTCCCATTTGCGCTCGGGCAAGCCACCGTAACCTGTGTGCAGGCGGAAAGGATAGTGATGTCATTCGATCCGCTGTTGGCCACAAAAAGGTAACCCGGCGGCGCGGCCGCAGGGCAAGCTGTGGTCGCAGTCGTTGTTCCCAGGCACCGCGAAAACGAAAGTCCCGCCGGGTTCGTGCCCACGGTCACCGGCGAAGTCGCGTCCTCGGTCAATGTTCCACTTCCATCGTAAGAAAGGATGGAAACCGTGCTGGTGAAGCGGTTCGCCACGTAAAGAAAGTTCCCGGTAGGAGAGGCCGCCAGTGCCGAGGGTCCATTACCCGTCGAAAGAAAAGATCCAACCGGCGAAAGCACACCACTCTGGATGGAGAATACCGCCACCGTGTCCGGAGTATTTGGCGGAGGAAACACTCCCTGGCTCGCCTGGTTCGCCACGAACAAGAATTTTCCCGAAGGATCAACCGCCAGCGCCACTGGAGTCCCCGCCACCGGCCCCGCCGCAACCGTATTGCAATTCGCAGGCTTGGGATTCGGACACGGCGCGGGTAGGCTTCCGTCAGAGTTCACGCTGTAATAACTGATGGTATTGTCGTCGCGGTTGGCAACAAACAATGCGTCCCCAGCCGGCGTGAGCGCGATCGCAATCGGTCCCAGCCCCGTCGGCTGGCTTGTCCCCGTCAGACCGGCTGCCCCGGTGTTCAAGCTGACGTTGTAGGAGCTGACCTTCTGGTCGCCGAAGGTCACCACCCACATGAAACCGGTGCCTGAGCCCGGCCCTGTACCATTCGAGTTCGTGCAACTGTTCAGTAGGACGGCGGCTACTCCCGATCAACCCAGCCAGCACCCAGCGAGACTTCATGCGCATTCTTTTCCCTCGGACTCGGATCTCAGAGTTTCAGAGGCTTCAGACCCAGTGCCGCAGTCCAAAGTCCTCTAAACTTCGAATCCTCGAAACGTCTTCTTGATGAAAGATTCTGAAAGGCTTACTCCAATTGTGTATCAGGAATGGGCGGGATAGCGCAAACCAGCAACTGAGTCTAAAACTTACGCCCTTGCGAGCTTTCAACGCTTAACGACACCTTGAAACCTCGCTACTGCGCTTTGCCCGCAGCCACGTTCACCGGCTCCTGGCTGACCTCAGCCGATCGCAAAGGCAGCCGGATCTCCACCGCTAGCCCACCCTCCACCAGGTTGGATGCAGTCACCGACCCTCCGTGAAGCCTGACTGCCTGTTCCGTGATCGCCAGTCCCAGGCCCACCCCTCCGGTGTTTCGTCCCCGCGCGTCGTCAATGCGGTAGAAAGGTTGGAAAATCTTATCCAGCGCGTCGTCCGGTACCCCGGGTCCCGAATCGCTGACCCGAATCACGGCTTCCTCTCCGTGTCCGTTCAGCGCCCGTTCCGCCCGAATATTCACCGTTGTTCCGTCATTTGTATAGCGAGTGGCGTTGCGGACAACATTTTCAATCGCGCTGCGCAGCAGCGCCGGATCGCCCACCACCGGCAATTCATCCAGGATCTCGGCTTCCACCTGGCGGTTTCGCGACTGCGCCTCGAACGCGGCGTCGCGCGCCACTTCCTCGATCAGCGCCTCCAGTTGGACCGGAACCTTCTTCATGCCTCCCGCCCCACTGTCCAGCCGGGCCACCGTCATGAGGCTGCCGATCAACTGATTCATGCGCTCCGACTCCAGGCTGATTCGCTCCAGCGCGCTCTGGGCGTCCGGCCCGGTGCGCTGCCGTGCCAGCTCCAGCGCCACCTGCAGCCGCGCCAGCGGCGACCGCAACTCGTGCGAAATATCCTTCAGCAGCCGCGATTGCGCGTTCACCAGCTTCTCGATCTGCTCCGCCATCAGATCGAAATCCCGCACCAGTTGCGAAATTTCGTCTCCCCCTGGTGATGTCTTGCCCCCGGCGCGCGCCGAAAGATCGCCCGCCGCCAGCTTTTGCGTCGCCGCACGCAGCCGCAGAATAGGAGAAGTCAGAAACTGCGCAAGAAAATAGCAAACCAGTCCCGAAGTCAGCACCGCGATGAAGATCCCCAGCCCCGGGACTCCGTTCGGGCCCCACATCGCATTCTGCCCCGGAGGTAGTTCCGTCACCAGCGTGTAAGTATGCCCATCCGGTCCGGTCATGGACGCTTTCAACATCTGAAAATGGGGGTTAATCCGCCCCAGAAAGGTGTCCGCAGTGCGACGCTGTCCGTTCATGACCTCTGCAAACTGAGGCCGCACGGAGTGCCCCGTCAAGGCACCTTGTTCGTTGAACAACACTGCGCGCACATGCTCGTTATCGCTCAGCTTGTGCAGATAGTCGCGCAGTTTGTCCGGGCCGCCGGTCTGGTAGGCATCCACCGCTTCGTTCAGGAACTTGCCTTGCAGAGACTCAATCGATGAGACCTCTCGCGCCGGACGCATGGCGATCGTCACCAGTATTGCCAGCACCGTAAACAGTGCCTGCGCTCCCCAGAACGACAGAAAAATCTTTAGAAACAAGCTTCTCATTTGGTCCCGTTCTTACTCTTCGGCCGCGCCAGCGCAAAAATATATCCCGCCCCGCGAATCGTCTTGATGTAGTCCTCCGACCCCGAATCGCCCAGCTTCTTCCGCACTTTGCTCACGTGCATATCAATGCTGCGATCGAACGGCGAAAACTTCCGCCCCAGCACCTCATCCACCAGCGCTTCGCGCGTGACCACGCGCCCTGCCTCCCGTAACAGCACTTGCAGCAGCCCGAACTCCACCGAGGTCAACTCCACCGGCTTGCCGCGATGCAAAACCGATCGCGTCGCTGGGTCCAGCTCCACCTCGCCCACCCGAATCGCTTCCGGAACTGGCGTTTCTCCCTTGCCTCGCGTCCGTCGTAGAATCGCTCGAATGCGCGCCACCAGTTCCCGCGGATTAAACGGTTTGGGCAAATAATCATCCGCTCCAATCTCCAGTCCCACAATTCGGTCCACGTCCTCGCCCCGCGCAGTCAGCAGCAGCACCGGAATCCGCGAGCTGTCGCGCAGCTTGCGCAAAACCTCAAAACCGTTCAGCCGCGGCAGCATCACGTCCAACACCACCAGCGCGTAATCTCCTCCCAGGGCGCGACTCAGCCCGGAGTTTCCATCGTGCGCCGACTCCACCTGAAAGCCCTCCGGCCGTAGGTATTCGCTCACCAGGGAACACAGCTCCACGTCGTCGTCAATTACTAATATGCGGTCCACGCCCTTCATTCTAGTAGCAGTTCCACTCGCCTCCGAGTAAAGATTCGTCAAAACGCAGAAGCACCAGCCTGGGATCACCGTGAGACCACCGTGGAATCAACCGTGGAAGAGCGGCCCTTCAGGGCCGCGTCAGCGCGCCAATTTCGACTTGCCGGCTTTAGCCGGTGGAAGAGCCGCCCTTTAGGGCCGCGCGGGTTTACAACTCTTTACCCGAATTGACGCACTCTTTACCGCCACCCAGCCTCGATTCGTGTTCCCATTCTAGGTAGAACGCTAAGTTCAACCCATCAGGAGGAAGACGTGAAATCGAAAATTACAAAGATTGCCGTATTCGGCACCTTGGCGATCGCGCTGGTGATCGGCGTCACATTTGCCGTCGCCGAAGGCGGCCCCGAGGGAATGCATCACCACGGCATGGGCATGCGCGGCGAATTTGGCCACGGCATGGGATTCCCCATGCGCGGGCTCAATCTCACCGACGACCAACGCACCCAAATGAAGCAGATTTTCCAGAATGAGAAGGGCAACATCCACCCTCTCATGCAGCAGGAATTCCAGGCCCATCAGCAGATGATGGCCCTCATCACCAGCGGCACCTTCGACGAGGCCAAAGCCACCGCCCTCGCCACCCAGGAAGCCCAAACCCACATCCAGATGCAGGTCGAACACGCCAAGATCGCGGCGCAAATGTACCAGTTGCTCTCGGCTGACCAGAAAACCAAAGTCGCCGACATGATGGCCAAACACCAGCAGAGAATGCAGGAGCACATGCAAAACAAGCCGGCGCCGCCCCAGCAGTAGGCCGCGTAAACAACCCACTCGGGGCGGACGCTCGCGTCCGCCCTCACTTAAGACAAGGAGACAGCATGGCCAGCACCGCAACTCGCGCCGATTTCGTCAACCTCATAGCCGAAGAGATCAGCTTCGGAATCAACCACGCTCTGGACTACTGGCTGGGTCGCATTGAAATGGAGGTTGTAGATGCGAAACTCTCAAATGCCGAGCGCCTCCGCGCCATTGAATTCATCCTCCTCGAATACAAAGAGGCCACCGGAAGAACCCAACTGAATTGCGCCTCGGCTTAGAAAGAGCATTATGAACGTCGAATCATTCGTCTCGTTCCTGATTCAAACGCCCTGGGTATTCCTTGTCGGATTAATCCTGATACTCGGCGTGGCCTTCGCCGACACGTTCTCGGAAAAGCCCGGCCAGAGCCGTCCCTCCCGCACCGAACACACCCCGCCCCGCTAGCCTGCACCCGCCGCTGATAGAATCGCATCAATAGCTCATGTGGCTGAAGAACCTAAGTCCCCTCTTTCCTTACCTGAAGAAATACCGCCGCGCCTACTACTGGGGGACACTCTGCGTTCTGATCATGAACGGCATCTGGATCCTGTTTCCCCTGGTGCTCCGCCGCGCCATTAACGACCTCGGGGCTCACGGAACTCTGCACGTAAGGTTGGGATCGATGTTCTTTTGCTGCTGTCGGTCGCCGGGTCAAAAGCAGTGTTTCCAGTTTCTTAACCGCTGGATCGTCATCGGCGCCTCGCGCGAAATCGAATTCGATCTCCGCAACGATATGTTCCGCCACCTGGAGAGCCTGTCCTACAGCTTCTACCAGCGCACCCGCACCGGCGACATTATGGCCCGCTCCACCAACGATCTGAACGCCGTCCGCATGTTGCTTGGCCCCGGCCTCATGTATCCGGCCAGCACGATCGTCTTCTATGGCCGGCGCCTTGGTCTTCATGCTCTCTATCAGCCCGAAACTGACGCTTGTTCGCCTTCCTGCCACTGCCCAGTCTCTCAGCATCGTCGTCCAGTATTTCGGACGCCGCATTCACGACCGCTTCGAGCGCATTCAGGCGATGTTCTCCGAAATTTCCGCCCGCGCTCAGGAAAATTTCTCCGGCGTCCGCGTCATCCGCGCCTACGCGCAGGAAGAAGCCGAGATCGCAACCTTCGAGATTTCGAACCGCGAATACATCGCCCGCAGCCTGAAACTCGTGCGCCTGATGGGCATGCTCTGGCCCACGCTCGAAACCATGCTCGGCCTCGCCATCGTGCTGGTGCTGTGGATCGGGGGCAGGGAAGTGCTGCTACACCGCATGACCGTCGGCGATTTCGTCGCCTTCAACACCTACATGGTCCAACTGACCTTCCCCGTCATCGCCATGGGATGGATCATCAGCATCTACCAGCGCGGCACCGCCTCGCTCATTCGCATTCATCGAGTTGATGACCGAAAAGCCCGAGATCGAGGACGCGCCCGGCGTGAAGCCCGTCGGCGAAGAAGTCCAAGGCGAGATCGAATTCCGCAATCTGACTTTTGCGTACAACGCCGCCCCCAGCAACGGCGCCGCAAGCAGCAACGCCGCAGGTAACGGCACCGGAATTAACAGCACCACGCCTGCCGCCCCCGTCCTCCACGACATCAACCTCCGCATCCCCGCCGGCAGCAGCCTGGCCATCGTCGGCCCCACCGGATCAGGCAAGACCACGCTAGTCAACCTCATCCCGCGCATCTACGACGCCGACCCCGGCTCGGTTCTGATCGACGGCAAGCCCCTCCGCGAATACGCTCTCGCCGACCTGCGCCGCAACATCGGCTTCGTCCCGCAGGAAACGTTCCTCTTCAGCGAAACCATCCGCGAGAATATCGCCTTCGGCGTGCAGAACGCCACCGATGACGACATCCGCTGGGCCGCCGAAGCCGCCAACATTGCCTGCGACATCGAGGAGTTCCCCGAGAAGTACAAAACCATCGTCGGCGAGCGCGGCATCACCCTCTCCGGAGGCCAGAAGCAGCGCACCGCCATCGCCCGCGCCCTCATCCGCAGCCCCCGCATCCTCATCCTCGACGACGCCCTCTCCAGCGTTGACACTCACACCGAAGACAAAATCCTCAACCACCTCCGCGAAGTCATGCAGGGACGCACCACCATCTTCATCTCCCACCGCGTCTCCACCGTCCGCAACGCCGACCGCATCGCCGTCCTGCACAGCGGCCGCATCGTAGAACTCGGCACCCACGACGAACTAATCGCCCTCAATGGCTACTACACCGACCTGTATAACAAGCAGTTGTTGGAAGAAGAGCTGGCGGAAGTGTAGGGCTGCTGAATAGGAAGTAGCAGGGAAGATATAAGCGGATACGAACTACGTCTCAAGGTTCTACCGCGGAGCCACATTGCGGATGAATGAGTAAGGATTCTGCGCTTCAGGATCACTCGGCCACCCTTTGCCGGACGAATTTGCCAGTCGTGAGAGTCTTTCGATGTCGGTCTGACGGATGGAGCTTGTGACTTCACAACGTGACTTGTCCAAGGTCTTGGCTCCGATTGCCCGGAGGTAACCGGAGACTGCTGCCGCCTCAATCAAAACCTTTCCCGACCCAGCCCAATGGCGGTCATTGCCATCTTTCTTCACACCGGAAACCCAAAACGACTCAGCTGTTTCCATATCAATGTAATTACCGCCCGACTCACCGCGTCGCTGGCCCTTAAGCTTCATCAGCCCTCGGCCATTGAAGTAGAGCGTCCGGCCAGTCTTCGACGCAGTGACGTAGCCAATCCAAGCCGGACCGTTATCCGAATGCCCGCTCTTAAGCTCGATGTATCTCAGAAGCTTCACGGTTCTGCTTCAACCTCCGCGGTTAATCCATCTTTTGCCCAACCAGGGTATGACCACAAGAAACAAAACGCCTGCTAAAACCGCGCGGAGATAGTGATGCTCGGCCCACTGAAGAACACCTTCCATTACGGCCAAAACCGCGCACCCGGAGAGCAGTCCGTCAATCCTATCCGCCCTGGATCTTCGAAGTTGAGATTCGACCATGATCGCCAGCAGCCGCAGCCAGAATCATCCTAGGCCACAGCGCCTGAGAAAGGCAATCCGATAAGTTTGTCAATGCCCGATGACCCCATCCGCCAAAATCCATCCGTGCAACGCCGCCCCACGCCGAGCTTTTGGACATCGCCGGTACCCCCGCTGAAATCGCCGGAATCCGACCGCATCTATACGTATCCTCCTCAAACGGAAAACAGCGGAGCAGGAATACGGAACAACTCCTGCTCCTAATCCGTACCCAGCGGATATGAACAACTCTCGCAAGCTGTTTCTTCTTTTGCCGATACTCTTCTCAACGGCGGCGCTCGTCGCACAGAATCATCCGAACTTCACCGGCACCTGGAAACTCAACGTCGCGAAATCCGAGATGGGTAGTTCGGGAGTCACGGAATTGGTAATCGAAGTTGACCACAAGGATCCAGTCGTCAAATATGTTGTTCGGGGCATAGCGGGCGGTCAGCCATTTGAAGAAAGCGAAATCTTCACCACTGACGGCAAGGCTTCGCGGGACTCTCATGGCGCGAACGTCGAAGCCTCCTGGGATGGCGCAGATCTGGTTGTCGTCGGGACTGCGGACGACAAGAGCATGATCTTCCTGGTACGCCTGACCCAATCGAGTGATGGCAAAACTTTCACCCGCGTATTTACCCAGAAGGACGATCCGGAGAAACGGCACGAAATTTACGAGAAACAATAGCCAGAGCATCGCCTGCTCTGCCGTTAGGACGCCATGCCGCAAGTCGGCGGTGAAGAGTGTTTGTCAGCGTCCTATGACACCCACGCCGTCTCCATCCGCTAAAATCCAACAGTGCCGCCGCCGCCCCACCCCCGAACTGCTGGGCACCGATTCCGGCCCCCCGCCGAAGCTAGTTGAGACCCACCCGCCGGACTAGATCCGCAAAACGAGGGTCTCCGCGCAGGGGGTCAAAGTAGGGATGCACTTTAACAAACTGAAGAATGTTTGACTGTTCCTTGTAGGCTTGCTCGATCCAGGCAAATGCCTGCTCCTTGTCGCCGAGTCCCAAATAAGCGTTCACAAAGACGGCTGCCGGAACATAACCTGCCTGCCGCCGTTTTTTCAAATTCATCGAGCAGCCGAAGTGCGTCAGCACGCCGTCCGGCAAGGGCATAGGCCCTGATCAGCACGCCAGTCGCTGCAGGGGCACCGTGCGAAACAGAAACCACTTTCTCTAAACCGGGGATTGCATCCTTGGGGTGATCGTTGGCGGCCAGCACGAAGCCAAGGGTAGTAAGGACGCCCAGGTCGTCAGGGTGCACCGCCAGTGCGCTGCGCAGCTCGTGTAAGGCTTCATCGTAACGATGAGACTGAAACAGAATCCACGCAACGCCGCCACCAGAGACCGCAAGCGGGTCGAGTTCCCGGCCACGCTGGGCCCAGCTCACAGCCTCGTCCGTCCGCCCCTGGCATAGCAGCCACAAAGCAAGCCCGGCATGAGCGTGGGCGTCGTTTGGGTTCAATTCGAGGGCGCGCCTGTATTCCGCCTCGGCCTCAGCCCAGTGCCACTGTTCCTGCAACACGTTTGCCAGGAGAACATGAGCTTCAGCAAGGTCGGGATCGAGTTCCAGCGCTTTTCGGGCGGCGCTGATTGCTTTCGGGCGCGTCTCTTCAGGAGGAGCGCCGAAAAAAACCGAGCCAAGTCCAGTATATGCGTCTGCCAGCCCTAGATAAGCGGGAGCAAAGGTCGGGTCTCTCTTTATCGCGTCGTCGAAATAACCAATACTATCCTCGACTCCGGCTCTGCTGTTGCTCTTGTCCAACGCGAAGCGGCCTTTTAGATAACTTTCATAGACTTCAGGCGAGACAGACGGTACTGCGGCAAGTCTCTCGCGCTCCTTGCCAGTGATCGTAACCTCAACTTTTTCAGCGATGGATTGGGCCACCTCGCTCTCCAGAGTAAGTACGTCTGGCAACTCGCGATCATAGGTTTCCGACCAGAAGTGTTCGTCTGTGGCGGCGCGAATCAGCTGGGCGTGAATGCGAATCCGATTGCCGTCTCGTATTACGGAGCCTTCCACAATGGCATCTACGTTGAGCATCTTGGCAATTTCTGGCACCGAGAGCTGGGAATCTTTGAAGTGCATCGCCGAGGTGCGGGAAATGACACGCAAGTCGTGCAGCTGGGCGAGGCGGCCGATAAGCTCCTCCGTCAATCCAACGGCAAGGTAGTCCTGGGACGGATCGCCGCTCAAATTTTGCAACGGAAGCACGGCCAGTGATTTGATTTTCGACGGGCTTGTATTTTCGCTGTGGATTCGTGTTATGACATAGGCAAACGTTACCAGGGCGAGTACGGCCACCCCGGAGATCGGAACAATCCAGCGACGCTTTGTCGGAGCCACAGCTGGGAGGCGGGTGTCCGACTCCGTCGGCGCGTCTGCGGTTGCCTCTTGCGGTTCATCCTCTAGCTCTAGGCTGAGTCTGCGGCTTTCCCGCCAAGCATCAATCTCGGAACTCACGGCGTAAACTGAGCCACGCTTATCATGCAGATGGCGGTGGACAGGCATGCCCTCCCGCTTCTCCCAGCGCTGAACGGTGGTCATATCGCGGTTGAGGTATGCCGCGATTTCCTTCCATGAGTCCAGCCGTTTTTCAGACATGCTCTCGGACTGCCCGGTTCCGCGAACCGGCTCGTCTGTGGGGTTCTTCTGCAAGGTAACGCCTTCTCGCGTGGCAGGTTGCCTGATTGGTGATTGTACCCGTCGACGCCGGGACGGCGAAAGGCGGCATTCGACGGTAAACGGCCAGTCCGTGCATTGCCCGTTGACCCTGGAAGCCACTATGCCCGAACGTACCTCTGTGCCTTAAGCAGTGAAACTGTGAGTACCGATTGGGCCACACTTCCGGTGCGACGAGGCGCAACTCTCAAACCTGGAGGAGTCTTATGAAGAGCAGAATTTCGTGGTGGGCGCTGGCCATGACCGTTTTGGTGACCATGAGTCTTAGAGGATTCGCGCAAGATCCCGCACCGTCCGTGCACTTAAGTGGGTTGATCAGCGACTATACCCCCGTGACAGGAGTCTCGGGGCCGTGGGAAATGCGTGGCGATTGGTCCTTGGACTTGAAAGGGGACTCCGGCTTGGCGAATTTCTCGGCAAACCTGAACATGACCCACAGCGATTATTGGGTAGTGCTGAATCCTGGTGCAGCGGACGATAACTCTGCCGCGACGGGACGGCATCCCCATACCCACCGCATCAAGGTCGAGAATGCCTCAATCACGGCGCTTGCCGGTGGCGGCTTCGAAGTGAGTGGACCAGTCTACGTCACCAACGATGGCAATGCGGCGCCTTTTATGTCCAAATGCACGCCAACGACGCCGTGTACCCTGACCATTGATGTGGTAGGCGGGCAAGTCCTGCCATTATCGAACGTAACGTTAAGATTCGGAGGCCCACCTACCGCGCATTTCGGACAGCAGGCGATCCACGGTTTCGTTCGTATGACAAATTGAAACACGTTTTAGACCTGGTGCACTCGAAACTTGCGCATTCGGCGGGCGGACATTCGAGAATCCGCCCGTTGACTGCGCGCCTCAATCTCGACGGGGAGTGGCACGAGTATTTCTAAGCACGTATCCTGAGCTTCTCCCTGTCTGCGTGGTGAAGAGGTTTTGTCAACGCCCGATGACGCCCGATGACACCCGATTCACCGAAATCACGGGATCCGAGTTCTAACTGAAATGCTCGCCGAGGTTCTTTACCAGAGCATTCAATCCGTCCGTTAGCCGGTTCCGCCAGCGCCCAATAGAACCTCGGGCCAGTTCGTCTATGGAATGCTCGAAATCCTGCAAAGCGTCCGCCGACTGGGCTCGCAGCGACGCCGAAACCGACGCCACGACCCCCTCCTGGAGAGTTCTCATGTTCCCCGCCGTTTCGTCCATCTGGTCGCCAAGCGTTTGAGCGCTGCGCGCGCTGAATTCCTGCAGCATGGTGTCGGTTACTGCCGCGATTTCGTCGCGGGTATTCTTTACCGTCTCGCCCGACATCTGACCCAGGCGTTTGTCGAGACCTGACTCCAGACTACGCACTGACTCGTCCAACTTCCCGATGCGGCCGTCCAACTGCTCAATCTCTTCGAGGAGGCGCGTCCGTTCGGCAGCAACCTCCACCCGAAGGTTCTCCAACTCTCCGCGCCGGGCGTTGTGTTCGTCACTCAATCTGGTCTGCAGGGATTCCAGCAGTTCGTCCGTGATCCGCTTGAGCTGGCCGCGTCCATCCACCAGTTTGCGCTGTAAATCCCCGACGCCATCTCGCAGTTGCGCTCGAATGTTATCAACGACGCGCGCCGAAATCTCACCGGCTCGTTGCTCGACAACTTGAAGTTCCTTGGCCGATGTGCGCTGGAACTCTTCCCGAACCTCGCTCACCTTTTGCTCGATTGCCGCCTTCGTCTCCGAAAGCACCCGTGTGGATTGCTCGCGCGCCTCTCCGACGATTTTCGGACCGAGATCCTGTCGCAGGCGTTGCTCCAGTTGCTGTTCCAGCTCGGGAGGAATACTTGAGAGCGACACGTCGAAACGACTGCGATTCGTTTCACCGCGCGCCAACTTCTCCTTGATGGCCGTAAGCTCGGCAGCGAGCGGGTGAAGCGATTCCACGATCATCCTTCTAACCGACTCTTCCGATAATTGCGGAATAGGGGGGGTAGCCGACAATGGTGGCGTCACTTCTGACCGTCGGCTGGGCAGGACGGATGGAACCGCCGTGGACGGAACCGCCGTGGACGGAACAATCGTGCCTTGAACCGGCGCCGTCAACCGTGGGACTGTCGGCAGCGCCGAGGTGAGCGAAAGAGTCCAATCTTCCGGGACATTCCGCAACATCCAGAAATTTTCCGGGCGATTCAGCCTGGCTCCCAGGATCCACATCTGATTGTCCGCCCGCATGGGCTGACACGAGACGACCTGTGCCGTTGTCTTCCGGCCGTCCTGGCTATGGAATTGGAGTGGGACACCTGCGTCAAGTTTCACGCGCGACGAAATCGCGCAACCATGCGCATTGACTACCAGAGTTTCACAGATTTGCGAAAAGTGTGTCTCATCCAGACGGGTGACCAGCAGTGGCATGATCGCCGGAATTCTGGAACTGCGCCGAAGCGCGGACGGGGGATTTCCATTGTGCATAAGCTACCCTGTGGTTCGAAGAAATGTTCGGAGAAAAGTCACGCTTCGCCCAAATCGGCGGAGCGCCACCTCGTCACACCATACCTCGAACTTGAGCCCCACAGCGCAGTCATAGGTGCCGACGCGAGGAGTCCGAAGGTCAATGATTTTCGACTGACTTTAGTAATCGGTAGGAACCCATAAACTGCTTGCCAAGTGCGGAGCGTAAGTGAGTGCCGGTCGGTTAGCCAGTGGTTTCTCTGTGACTCTGTGTCTCGGTGGTGAAAAGGTTTTGTCAACGCCCGATGACACCCAGCCCGTCCTCCATCCGCTAAAATCCATCCGTGCAACGCCACCCCACCCCCGAGCTGCTGGACACCGATTCCGGTACCCCCGCCGAAATCGCCGCATCCATCTCCGACCTGCGCCTGATCAACCGCTGGTTCGGCGGCATCTCCACCACATGCACTCTAATTCAATCCGTAGCCCGCAAAACCGGGAAGACCGAGTTCACATTGCTGGAAGTCGCCGCCGGCGACGGCTCTCTGATGCAAGCCGTCCGCGCCAGCCTGCAAGCTCACGGAATCCGCATTAGCCTAACCTTGTTAGATCGCGCCCCCACGCATCTTTTGTCATCAAATTCAAACCATAATAAAAACTTGTCATCCCGAGCGCAGCCGAATGATTCGCAAAGCGAATCATTCGGCTCAGCCGAGGGACCTGCTTTCGCCAGCAGCGCCCTCGTCGCCGACGCCCTCGCACTCCCTTTCCCCGATTCAGCTTTCGACCTAGTCTCCTGCTCCCTCTTCGTCCATCACTTATCGCCAGAGCAGGTAGCGCAATTCGCCCGCGAGTCCATTCGCGTCTGCCGCCACGCAGTCTTAGTGAACGACCTCATCCGCGATCCGCTGCACCTGGCACTGGTTTACGCCGGCAGTCCGCTCTACCGCAGCCGCATCACCCGTCACGACGCCCCCGCCTCCGTCCGCCAGGCCTACACCATCGAAGAGATGCGCGATTTCTTTCAGCAAGCTGGATCTGAGAGCGTCGAGATCCAGCGCCACTACCTCTACCGCATGGGTGTCATCGCATGGAAGAGGAAGGCGGTGTCCTCCGCATGACTCGGAACCGAATAAGGAAAGACCTGATCGTCATCGGTGCAGGCCCCGCCGGATGCGCAGCCGCCATCACCGCCGCCCGAACCGGCGCCAGCGTTCTATTGCTCGAACGCGGCCATTTCCCCCGCCACAAAGTCTGCGGAGAATTCGTCTCCGCCGAGTCCCTCGACCTCCTGCAAAATCTCCTCGCCCCCACACATCGCAGCCTGATTGCCAAAGCCCCGCGCATCGACCGCAGCAGAATTTTCGTTGACGCCGCCGAGTTGCAAGCCGAAATCACTCCGCCAGCCGCCAGCATCACCCGCTTCGATCTCGATATCGCGCTTTGGGATTCGTGCGCCGCAGCCGGAGTCGAACTTCAAGATGACTGCACCGTCCAGTCGGTGAAGGGAACCTGGCCGTTTCAAGTCGTGACCAAAACAGAATCCCTCGAAGCCCGAGCGGTCATCAACGCCACCGGCCGCTGGTCAAACTTCACCAGCCCCGCCACCCGCGCCCGCGTGACCGATGGGCGAAACAACGACAGATGGATCGGCCTCAAGGCCCACTTCCGCGAACCTGCCATTCCAACGCCGTCCTCCGTCGATCTCTACTTCTTCGACGGCGGATACTGCGGCGTCCAACCCATCACCGCAAATCAAAATGGCGCGGGCACAGCGATAAACGCCTGCGCCATGGTCCGCGCCGACGTCGCCACCGATCTCGCTGAAGTGTTAAAGCTCCATCCCGCCCTCCGCGACCGAAGCCAATCGTGGCAGCTCCTGACGGCCCCGTGACCACGTCGCCTCTGGTCTTCCATCCGCCTGAGCCGACGCAAAACGGCATGCTCCAAACCGGCGACGCAGCCACCTTCGTCGATCCCTTCATCGGCGACGGAATCTCCCTGGCCCTCCGCAGCGGCGACCTGGCAGGAACCTGTCTCGCCCCATTTTTCCGCGGCGAATGCTCCCTCGGATCCGCCGCCGCCGGCTACGCCCACCTCTATCAGACGCGCCTTGCCGCCGTCTTCCGCGCGTCGTCCCGCCTGCGCAATCTCCTCCATTGGCCCGGCATCGTCCGCAAGCCCGTCCTCTCGATTCTCGAGAAAACCCCGAGCATCACCCGCCGCTTGGTGACGATGACTCGCTAGCTCGCGGGCGAATTGATGTTCAAATATAGGGAGATGAACGGTCGCTATCAGAGACAAGAGACGCCAGATGGACCGACCCCAGCCGCGAAGCGGCGAAAGATTGCAGCCCAGGGCGCAAGCCCTGGGTCAGGCAGGCGAGGAGCATCAGCCCCGAAGGGGCGGAAGAAACCGCTCAACTGATGTATGTGTTATGTGTCTTGGAAAAACCGCTGCGGTCCTGAGATTGGTGGCAGGGATGTGAACCCTACCTCACTACCAACACTTCCCGAATATTATCCCGCGACAAGAAAAACTTAATCGACCCAAAATCCCGAAACAAATTCTCAATATGCCGGTTATTAAAAACTCTCTGCAACGTAAACGCCCGGCCCGCCGCGTTCACTGATTCCTTCCGCTGACCCGCCTTCGGCCCCAGCGCCTGCATCTCCAGCGTGTCCTTGCCGGAGATGTGGTAGCGGTAGCAAGGCGCATCCGGCCCCGCTTCACGTGTGTGAAAGAACGCCAGCAGCATCGCCCCCGGCTTCATCACCGTCCACAGACGCCCGACCACCGGCTTCACCAGGCTCTCGTCCATGTAGTCGGCAAGGTTCCAGCAGAACACCACATCAAACTGCCCCGCAGGATAAGCCAGATTTTCTTCAAGAAATTTCTTGCTGTCGAGCACCGGCAATCCCTGCTCATCGTGGACCTTCAGGCCTGGGTCCGTGGATGCCTCCAGCAGGTCCTCGCTGTAGATGCGGTGTCCCCGCTCCGTGAACATCCGGATATTCGAAGCTGACGTCGCGCCAATATCCAGTACGCAGAGGGTCTCGTCAGAAGTAAAAACCCTGGAGAGTTCGCCCAGCGCGCTCGATCGCCGGGTCACTCGCTCCTGAGCTTTTTGTGCCGGAGCCGTGTCCGGCGTGTCGCTGCGAAAGAATCTCATGAGGTTGCGTGCTGCAGATCCCATAACTGCCTAACCATTGCTGAATTCACTTGCCCGGCTCAGAGCCGCCGCCAGAAGCCGCCGATGCGGCCGCCGCGCCTACAATTTCCAGTTTGCCCTTGAAGAACGCGCCGTCTTCAATCGCGATCCGCTTGGTCTGCACGTCGCCGTTCGTCACCGCCGTCTTGCGCAACTCCGTACGCTCACTGGCGATGATGTTGCCGTCCAGCGTTCCGCCGATCGTCACATTCTTGGCTGAGATATTCGCCCGCACTCGCCCGTTCGGCCCAATCGTCAGATTATTTCCGCTGAGCTGAATGCTGCCCTCGACCTGTCCATCTACATAAATGTCTTCGCTGCCGGAAACTTCTCCCTTGATGAATACCGACTTGCCGATGTGGGCAAATTCTCCCGATGCGGACGTAGCCATAGACCAACCTCCCGTGAAGCAGCGCAGATACAGCCGAGAAGTATGGATTGTAAATCATTCCCGCCCATAGCAATAGGTACCTATGGCCCCATCGTTTATTCCCAGGGATTTTTCATGACCCGTGCGCAGCATTTGCTCTCTTCGAATATGCTAATACTGTGCTTCCGATGCGATCCAAACCTTCTCCCTGGCGATGGACGCGACTCCTCGCGCTGCTGGCTTGGTCACTCAATCCGCTAGCCGCTCACGCCGCCGATACCCCCGCCGACCTCGTCCGCCGCGCCGTCCAGAACGAAGTCCACCAGGACACCTCCAACGCGCACTTCATGTTCAAGGACCAGCGCAAGACCGCCCACACCTCGCAAACCAAGCTGATCGTCGAAACTCGCGACGCCGCCGCCGGCATGATCATCGAGCAGGATGGCCAGCCCCTGACTCCTCAGCAGCAACAAGGCGAGGACTGGCGCCTCCAGGACTACATCAAGAATCCCGAGGAACTCGCCCGAAAACGCCGGCAGGAAAAAGAAGACGCTGAACGCACCCTGAAAATCGTAAAAGCTCTGCCCGACGCTTTCCTTTACGAATGGGACGGCACCGCTCCCGGCTCAACCAGCGTAGGCCGCCCCGGCGTCGATCTGGTGCGCCTGAAATTCCGTCCCAATCCCGACTACGACCCGCCCTCCCGTGAAGAGCAAGTCCTCACCGGAATGCAGGGCCACTTGCTGGTTGATACGACCGCAAACCGAATTGCTGAGATTGACGCCACTCTCGAAAAGCAGGTCGCTTTCGGCTGGGGTATCCTCGGCCACCTCGATCGCGGCGGACGTTTTCTGGTCCAACAAGCGAACGTCCAACAAGCAGACGTCCAACAGGCCAACGTGAACCATCACCAGTGGGAACTGACCCGCATGGACCTTTCATTCACCGGAAAATTTCTTCTCTTCAAGAGCTTCGCCATCCACTCCAGCGACATATTCTCCGATTTCCATCCCGTCCCCCCCGACCTAACCTTCGCCCAGGGAGTTGACCTCTTGCACAAGGAACTGGCCGCCGAAAAAGCCGCCCCCGCAAAGTCAAAACCGCCCGGCGCCAACAAGCCCAATCAAACCCAGACCACCTGCTGCAACCACTAGATTCTGGAACCAGGATGGGTGGAGCAGGCCTTCAGGCCTGCATTAGAGCCCAGGGCAGACCGGGCTTTAGCCCCTGAGGTACGTACCCGACGCAGACCACTCACCCCCGAATCGTCTCCTCCCGCACCGTCAACTTCTGAATCATCTCTGTCTTCACCTGATACCCCGTTCCCGCCGCATCCCCCACCGGAATCGTTCCCCGCGGTGTTACTTCAATCTCCGGCTCCACAATGTCCTCCGCCCAATACCGCTTCGACGCCGAAACATCTCCCGGCAACCGAAAATTCGGCAACGTCGAAAGCGCAATATTGTGCGCTCGCCCGATCCCCGTCTCCAGCATCCCCCCGCACCACACCGGAATTCCGTGTCGCTGGCAAAGATTGTGAATCGCGATCGCTTCGGAGAACCCTCCCACCCGGCCAACTTTCACATTAATAATTCGACAAGCTCCCAGATCAATCGCTTCTTCCGCATCCCGCGCCTGCCGAATGGATTCATCCAGGCAAATGGATGTCTTCAACTCTCGCTGCAACCTGGAGTGCTGATAAATGTCGTCATCCCACAGTGGCTGCTCAATCATCAGCAGATTGAACTCGTCAAACTTGCGCAGATGTTCGATGTCACTCGGCCGATAGGCCGAATTCGCATCGCAACTCAACAGGATTGACGGCCATCGCTTGCGGATCTTCGCCAGCACTTCCACGTCCCAACCTGGCTTCACCTTCACCTTGATTCGCTGATACCCCGCCGCCAGCTCGGTCTCAATCTTTTCCAGTAGCTGTTCATGGGTGTCCTGAATCCCAATCGAAACTCCGCATGCAATCTCGCCCAGCGATCCACCAAGCAATTTCCACAAGGGAAGCGCCCGCTGCCGCGCTTCCGCATCCCAAAGCGCATTCTCCAACGCCGCCTTCGCCATGTTGTGCCCGCGCACCCGGGACATTAGCGCCGCCGACTCTTTGGCTTGTGAAATCTTCGTGCCGATGACCGCCGGAGCGAGAAACTCGCGGATCGTCAACCACGCGGTGTCAATCCACTCGTAGCTGAAGAACGGCGCGTCACCGGCCACGCATTCCGCCCAGCCATCCACTCCTTCACAATGCGCCGTCACCAGCAGCACGCGCCGGCTCTCCGTCCGTCCAAAACTGGTTTCGAAGAAATACTTCAGCGGCATGCGCAATTCGCGGAGGGTGACAGCTTCTACCTTCATGGTGAGTTAGAAATAGTTACGTCGAGCTAGGCGCAGGCTCCTTTTCCAGTGCCTTGGCCCGTTGCCACAATGACTCGAGCTCCTCTGCGGATGCATCCTGCGCGCCCCGTCCCGAAGCCCGCAGTTGCTCTTCCATCCACTGAAACCGCCGCTTGAACTTCCGGTTCGTCTTCTTGAGCGCCGACTCCGGATCCAGCGCCAGATAGCGCGCAATATTCACCAGCACAAAAAACATGTCCCCGACTTCTTCTTCCAGCCGGTGCCGAAGATCTTCCGGCACCTGCGGCTTGCCCGATCCAGCGATGCCTCTTGCAGCAGGCCGCACCGGCGATGGAAGCTGCCTCAGTTCATCCTTCAATTCCGCAGCCTCTTCTTCGAGCTTCTCAAACAGCCCGCCAATCTCCGGCCAGTCAAACCCCACATGCGCCGCCCGCGAGCTAAGTTTGTGCGCCTCCAGCAACGCCGGCATCGCGGCTGAAACTCCCGCCAGCACCGACTCCCCAGCTTCCGTCTTAGCCGACTTGCCACCGCCCGCTTCCAGCCGTCTCTTCTTTTCCTCCGCCTTAATCGCTTCCCAGTTCCGCAGCACGTCCGCCGAAGTCTCCGCCGTCACATCCCCAAACACGTGCGGATGCCTTCGCACCAGCTTGTCGGAAAGCCGCTCCAGCACATCGTCAATTGAAAACGTCCCATCCTCCTGCGCCATCTGCGAATAGAAAAGCACTTGGAGCAGCAGGTCACCCAGCTCCCCGCGCAGTTCGTCCCAGTCGCGATTGTCAATCGCCTCCAGAACTTCGTAAGCCTCTTCCAGGGTGTACGGCTTGATGGAATCAAACGTCTGCTCCCGGTCCCACGGACATCCTCCCGGCCCGCGCAGCCGCGCCATAATTGAAACGGCGCGTTCGAATCGCTCGCCAGTCGTGGACATGAAAGAACTGTAACTTAGAAAGAGAATGACAGCAATGGAAGGACTTCTGCGGAAGAGAGCATCTGGTGCGGACAGGATCTAGCCTTCGGAGCGAAAACTTCCGGACGGTGTTCTAGCGCTCATTCGTTCCAGACGTACAAAAAGTTGCCGTCTGTCGCAGTGGCCACATTTCGGTTTGCCTTGCGGGTTGCTCGATTTAACGCCGACCGTACTTTCTCTTTCCCCTCCGCCAGATCAGCCAACGGCACCTTCAGCGCGACCCCCGATTGCAGTTGGTCGAGATCGGAAACAATCTTGGTCACAATCCGTTTATGTTTTCCATTCCGGCCCTGCGGAACGTCGCCCTGCGCCATGGTCCGGAAATTCATCGGGATTTTCTTATTCGGACTTCCCATACCCTTCTCCTGAGACAAGATAACGTTAACCTAACGTGACGCTAAAAATACAACAAGACAAACAAGGCTGCAACTAAAAAATAATCGCGTTACAGTTTTTTACCTGAATGCCGCCAGCCTCACCTTTAACAGGGCCTAAACGCTTCTTATGGAGGAGCTTACGAGCGCGTAAACAGACGCTCGACTCGTTAAAGGGCGGCATTCCAGGTTCTTAAAGATATGACCCGTATCGCTTCCACACTGGTACTTTTGACTTGGCAGGAGGGACTAGATGTCAAAAGCAGCGGCAAAAATTCATTTTCAGCAAGTCCCGGTAGCGACCGTGAAGAAACTCGCCACCTTCGAGAAGGTAGGAAACGAAGAAATCCATCTCGCCGCCACCGAGGTTCAACCTCAGGCGGCGGCCAAGCTGAGTTGCAGAAGCTCATCACGGGTCGAAGAGAGGAAAGAAAAATGAGATTTCGCGCAGTTGAGCCACGCGCAGTTGGGCCACGCGCCGTCGAGCCAGAAGATATTCAATACCCGCTCTGGCAGGGGCCGTTGCTAAAAGCTCTCATCGAGACGGATCGGGAGGTTGCGCAGATGCGACTCGCCGAAGCCAAAGCTGCCATCCACGAGCGGCTGGAAACCATTTCGCAGGATGCAACTTGCAAGACCGAACAGCAGGCGATCCAGGATGCCTTAACAATCTTGCGCGTCCTCGAGAACGAGCACCTGAAGGCTTCCTGAACCAATCCGACTCAGGCCCCGCGCTTGAAAAACTCAATCCCCAGCGGCGGCAAACTCAACGACAACGAATACGGCCGCCCATGCGTGGACACCTTCTCCGCATCTTTCCCGCCCATATTCCCCAGTCCACTGCCGCCATATTCCACCGCATCGCTATTCAGAATCTCTTTCCAAAATCCCCCAAACGGCACCCCAATCAGATACCCCTCGCGCGGCACCGGAGTGAAATTGCACACCACCAGAATCGTATCTTCCGGTTTCTTGCCCTTGCGCAGCAGCGAAATCACGCTCGCCCCGGTGTCATTGCAATCTACCCACTCAAATCCCGCCGGCTCGTTATCCAGTTCATACAGTGCCGGCTCCGCGCGATAAAGCCGGTTCAGTTGCTCCACCCAATTCTGCGCGCCCTTGTGCACGCCAAACTGCAGCACGTGCCACTCCAGGCTCATGTCGTGGCCCCACTCGCGCACCTGCCCGAACTCATCGCCCATGAACAGCAGTTTTTTTCCCGGCTGCGCAAACATGTATCCGTACAGCAGCCGCAGGTTGGCAAACTTCTGCCACTCATCCCCCGGCATCTTCCCGATGATCGATCCCTTGCCGTGCACCACTTCATCATGCGAAAGCGGCAACACAAAATTTTCCGTGAACCCATACAGCATGCGAAACGTCAGCAGATGATGATGAAACTGCCGGTGAATCGGATCCAGCGCAAAATACTTCAGCGTGTCGTGCATCCATCCCATATCCCACTTCATGCCGAACCCCAGCCCGCCCACATACGTCGGACGCGAAACCATCGGCCACGCCGTCGATTCCTCCGCGTACGTCTGCACGTCCGGATGCTCTTTGTACGTCTCCGAATTCAGCTGCCGCAAAAACTCAATCGCATCCAGATTTTCCCGTCCGCCGTACTTATTCGGAATCCACTCGCCCTCGCGCCGCGAATAATCCAGATACAGCATCGACGCCACCGCATCCACCCGCAGCCCGTCCACGTGATACTCATCCATCCAGAACATCGCGCTCGACATTAAAAAGCTGCGCACTTCATTGCGCCCGTAGTTGTAGATATACGTATTCCAGTCCGGATGAAATCCGCTGCGCCAGTCCGCGTGCTCAAACAAATGCGTGCCGTCGAAATACGCCAGCCCATGCGCGTCAGAAGGGAAGTGCGACGGTACCCAATCGAGGATCACGCCAATCCCATGCTGATGCAGGTAGTCCACAAAAAACATGAAATCCTGCGGCGTCCCGTACCGCGAAGTCGGCGCAAAATATCCGGTCGTCTGATATCCCCACGACGCGTAAAACGGATGCTCCATGATCGGCAGCAGTTCCACGTGCGTGAACTGCATCCGCTCCGCATACTCCGCCAGCTTGGGCGCGATCTCGCGATAAGTCAGCGACCGGTTGCCCTCTTCCGGAACCCGCATCCACGATCCCAAATGCAGTTCATAAATCGAAATCGGCGACTGCAGCGACTGCTTCGCGCCGCGCGCCTTCATCCAAGCATCGTCCGACCACTTGTAGTCCAGGTCCCACACTACCGAAGCCGTCCGCGGCGGATTCTCGTGATAAACCCCAAACGGATCCGCCTTCTCTCCCACGTGCCCGTGATTGTGCGACACAATCCGAAACTTGTAGAGCGTCCCCTTGCCCACCCCCGGAACGAACCCTTCCCAAATCCCAGAAGACCCGCGCGGCTCCAGCTTGTGCGAGTTCTTGTTCCAGTCGTTAAAACTTCCCACCACCGAAACCTTCTTCGCATTCGGCGCCCACACGCTGAAAACAGTCCCGCTCTCTCCGTTAAACGTCGCCGCATGCGCCCCGAGATGCCGGTAAGCGCGATAATTCCGGCCTTCGTTGAATAAATAAAGGTCGTCCGCCGAAAGCAGCGAAACATCATGCCGCACCGGAGCCGCAAGTGGAGCTTTAGTTTTCATGGTGTTATGGAACAACAGAACCTTTTCACCGCCGAGTACGCCGAGATCGCCGAGGTTCTATGGTTTCGGTCGAGTAGCGACTCACTGCTAGCGTTTCGTTTTCGGTGGAAGGCACACATTCTTAATTGACAGTCTCCATTTTGAACGATCTTCTCGGCGACCTCGAGCTGAGTCTCGCGCGGTAAAAGTCTGCAATTCGCCCATGCTAGACTTTCTACGCAATCTCATTCTAATCAGGAATCCCGCTCCCGATGCCTGTTCTCCGCGTAGTTGTCCTTTGGCACCAGCACCAGCCTTTCTACAAAGACCTGGTCACCGGAGAGTACCGCCTGCCCTGGACGCGCCTGCACGCGCTTAAAGATTACTACGGGATGGTGAAATTGCTGGAAGAGTTTCCCAACGTCCATCAGACCTTCAACCTCGTCCCCTCGCTGATCACCCAGATTCAGGACTACGCCAACGGCACCGCCCACGATCCCTTTCTCCGCGTCGCCAGCCGTCCCGCCGCCGATTTGACCGCCGACGAGCGCCGCTTCGCCCTGCAATATCTTTTCCAGGCCAATCACGATCACCTGATCGCCCGCTATCCCCGATACGCCGAACTCTGGGATCGCTATCAGAGCAGCGGCGCTGCCCCCGAGCGCTCCGAAAAATATTTCCAACCTCAGGACTTCACCGATCTCCAGGTCCTCTCGCAACTGGCTTGGTTCGATGAATTCTTCCTGAAAGAGCCTGAGATCGCTGCCCTCGTAAGCAAAGGTCGCGGCTTTTCCCACGACGATCAAAACTTCGTCATCACCCGCCAGCGCGAACTAATCAGCAAAGTCCTGCCCGCGCACGAAGCCGCCGCCAAAGCCGGAAGAATAGAAATCTCAACCTCGCCTTTCTATCATCCGATTCTCCCCTTGGTTTGCGACACCAATGCCGGAGCCACCTCCACCTACGGCCTGCCGCTTCCGCAAAATCGCTTCCGCCATCCCGAAGACGCCAAAGAGCAACTCCAGCGCGGCCTTGATCTTGCACGAAAAGGTTTTCGGCCTGCGCCCCAAAGGAGTCTGGCCCTCGGAAGGCAGCGTCTCCGAAGAAGTCCTCGCGATCGCCGCCAGCCTCGGCGTGCAATGGATGGCCACCGACGAAGGCGTCCTCTCCCGCACCCTCGGCATGTCTTTCATGCGCGACGGCGGTGGCCGCCTCCCCGACGCCGCTGCCGAGAAGCTCTACACCACGCACCGATATGAAAATGCCCAGACCGGCATGAATCTGATCTTCCGCGACCACGCCATCAGCGACCTCATCGGATTCGTCTATTCCGGCATGCCTCCCGCTGACGCCGCCAGCCACTTAATCCGCAACATTCAGGATTCCGTGCAGCCTATTCTGCGGCAGGGCAAAGACGCCATCATGCCCATCATTCTCGATGGCGAAAACGCCTGGGAATATTTCCCCGAATCCGGCCGCGAATTCCTCCGCCGCTTCTATGATGCCCTCGACAAAGACCCGTCCATCGAAGCCGTCACCGTCTCCGAAGCCATTGAGCGCCATCCCAATCCGAACACACTCACCTCGCTCGTCCCCGGTTCCTGGATACATGCGAACTTCAACGTGTGGATCGGCGCCCCCGAAGATAACCGCTCCTGGGACTATCTCTACCACGCCAGAAATTTCTACGCGCGGGCCGCACCGAATGCTTCGCAGCAGCAGCGCGACCTCGCCCTCGAAGAACTCCTGATCGCCGAAGGCAGCGACTGGAACTGGTGGTACGGCCCCGAGCACCACTCCGCCAACGACCGCGATTTCGACGAGCTTTACCGCAAGCATCTCTCCAACGTCTATCAGGCGCTCGGCGCGACTCCGCCCGACTACCTCGCGCAGCCAATCATGGCCGGCACCGTCGAGCCGTCATTCGTGCCGCAGACGCATTACATTCATCCTCGCGTCGTCGGCGACCTCGTCCGCTATTTCGAATGGATGGGTGCCGCCCACTACACCGCCGACCGCCGCTCCGGCGCCATGCACGGCAAAGTCTTCCTGCTCGAATCGATCTACGCCGGCATCGACGAAACCCACGTGTACGGCCGCATGGATTTCGCCGACCACCTTCCCGAGGGTGATTTCGAAATCGTAGTCAATCTGGAAAGCTGGGCCGACAATGCCCCCCGCCCTCGTCGCGCGTTACGCCTGAACGGAGAAATCTCCGCCGGAAAAATCTCCGCCTGGAAAATCGGTGACAACGGCGACACCCTCCCCACCACCGACGCCGCGGTAGCCCTCGACCGCCACTTCGAATTCAAACTCCCGCTGACTTTGCTCTACGCGACCCCGCGCGAGTCGTCTGCCAACGAGCGCAGCGCCACCGAACCCAGCCCCGCCGCAACAAAGCTCCGCGTAAGATTCAGCCTCTGGC
Source organism: uncultured Acidobacteriota bacterium (assembly GCA_963839975.1). Taxonomy (GTDB): domain Bacteria; phylum Acidobacteriota; class Terriglobia; order Terriglobales; family Acidobacteriaceae; genus Gp1-AA145. The sequence goes on from CAWIXA010000002.1 coordinate 185,326, forward strand.
AAAACCGCCTCCCCGTTGACGCTCTCCCCGTAGAAGGCTGGATGGAGTTGCTGCTTTTGCCAGAAGATGAATTGATGGCACTATCCCACTGAGATCGTGTAGGGGCGGCCGTCCACGTCCGCCCGTCGAGCGCAGCTCGACCGCTTTTGACTCTGGGGTTGTGACCCTCCCGATTCGTCCAAACCGGATTGCGTCATCCCGAAGTCCCCGCGCTTTCTCCAGCGGGGCGAGGGATCCCGCGCGCAGCTCCCAAATCTCGATCGCGGGACCTGTCGCCTCCGCGCCGGATGCTTCGCAACCAAGCTTTCGGCCGCTCACCCCGCCTTCATTTATAATTTCACTTTCCAAGACAAGCCTTACCAGCACCCATACAGGCAAGCAAATCCAAACGCATAAATAAAAGGGGAACCATTATCATGAGCACCATCACTGAAGTTCGCGGTCGCCAAGTCCTCGATTCCCGCGGCAATCCCACCGTAGAAGCCGAAGTCCGCCTCGACGACGGCACCCGCGGCCGCGCCATCGTCCCCAGCGGCGCTTCCACCGGAGAGCACGAAGCCGTCGAGCTTCGCGACGACGACAAGGCAGTCTACGTCGGCAAAAGCGTCCTGAAAGCCGTCGAAAACGTGAACGGCGAAATCAGCGACGCCGTCGGGGGCATGGACGCCGCCGACCAGCGCGCCCTCGACCAGAAGATGATCGAACTCGACGGCACCGAAAACAAAGGCCGCCTCGGCGCCAACGCAATTCTCGCCGTCTCCATGGCCGCCGCCCGCGCCTCTGCCAACTCGTTGCAGATTCCGCTCTATCGCTACCTCGGCGGCGCCGGCGCCAACACTCCTGCCGACGCCCATGATGAACATCCTCAACGGCGGCGCTCACGCCGACAGTAGCGTGGACTTCCAGGAATTCATGGCCATGCCCGTCGGCGCACCATCGTTTTCAGAGGCTCTGCGCTGGGGCGTTGAAGTTTTTCACACTCTTAAAGGTGTCCTGAAAAAGCGCGGCTACAGCACCTCGGTCGGCGACGAAGGCGGCTTCGCGCCGTCCCTGAAATCAAACACCGAAGCGATTGAAGTCATTCTCGAAGCCATCACCCAAGCCGGATACAAGCCCGGTGAAGAAATCTCTATCGCTCTCGACCCCGCCTCCAGCGAGTTCTTCCAGGACGGCAAATACGTCTTCAAAAAATCCGACAAGTCGGTGAAGAGTTCCGACGACATGGTCCGCTTCTACGCCAAGTGGGTGAACGACTATCCCATCGTCTCGCTCGAAGACGGTCTCGCCGAAAACGACTGGGACGGCTGGGCGAACCTGACCAAAGAACTCGGCAACAAAATCCAGCTGGTCGGCGACGACCTCTTCGTCACCAACGTCGAATTCCTGCAAGAGGGAATCGACAAGCACGTTGCCAACAGCATTCTGATCAAGGTCAACCAGATCGGCACCATCAGCGAAACCCTCGACGCCATCGACCTCGCCCGCCGCAACGGATACACCAGCGTGATCTCCCACCGCTCCGGCGAAACCGAAGACACCTTCATCGCCGACCTCGCGGTAGCCACCGGCGCAGGCCAGATCAAAACCGGCAGCGCCTCCCGCACCGACCGCGTCGCCAAGTACAACCAGTTGCTGCGGATCGAGGAAGAGTTGGGAAGCGGCGCGAGATTCTTGGGATTGAAGGCGCTGAATTACAAAGGCTGAGAGATTTGTTAGATCGGGCTTTGCCGTAATGGAATGATGTTTAAAGTATCTGCTGGTATTGTTCAAGAGTTGATGGACGATACTTGTGGGAAACTCCACCACTTGAGATTCTTCTGGATATATTTGACCCTCGGTATCCCGCTGAAGGGGTTGCTCGCATGGCATCTCGAAGCTAGCTCGACTGTAAAGACGAGTGCTCGCGCCATATTGTCGAGCTTCGCCTCGTCAGCCGTTAATACCTGGTTTCCGATCTTGCCGCTAGCCTGCGCTTTAATGTTGAACGCCCTGGCCGGGGACGCAGCCGGTCCCTCCCATTTTCTGAGTGTTTCCCGCGGTCGCACTGTCGATGGGGATCGAGGCCGCTTTCCTCGATGAGGTGCTGTTTCGCGTATTGATCAAGAAATCTGTGAAAAGGCGGTTCCTGTGGGTGCTCATCGCGAACATACTGAACGCGTCAATCGCTTTAGCCGTCGGCCTGGCTTGGGTAGCTCATCATCCGACGGCGATGATCGCGACAACGACTTACTGACGTAAGAAAAGAGGGCGGCTTTTCTGTCCGGAGCGTCAAACCCAGGCATTGACTTAGTCCACGACTTAGTCTAGTATCAAAGCATGGAAGTCAACGTCCACGAGGCCAAAACCCACCTCTCTCGCTTACTAGAACGAGTTGCGCTGGGCGAAGAAGTGGTCATCGCCAAGGCGGGTACGCCGGTAGCGAAACTTATCCCAATTGAATCTAAGAAGCGCAAGTTTCAGTTCGGGTCCGCAAAGGGTGACTTTGTCGTGCCCGATGGTCTCGATCAACCTGATCCGAGACCATTGAGGATCTCTTCAACAAATGAAGGTTCTTCTCGATACTCACACATTCATCTGGGGAATCGGAAATCCTGAAAGACTGTCACCGACTGCACGGCGGCTGATTGCTTCATCGGAGTGCTTCTGGAGCGTCGTGAGTATTTGGGAAGCTCTAATCAAGTTTCATCTGGGCAAGCTTCCGCTCCCTTCGCCTGCAGGTGAATATCTGCTTTCGCAAATGACCAGGAGTGGAGTAGGCATTCTCCAGATAAGACTTGAGCACGTTTTGCGCATAGAGGGGCTCAAGAGTCATCACGGCGACCCATTCGACCGATTGCTGATCGCTCAAAGCCTGGAGGAGGGCTTGCCGATTGTGAGTGCAGACACAGTATTCAAGAAGTATCCAGTCCGGGTAATCTGGTAAGTTCGTTCATCCGCGTGTTCCAGTCTTTGAATATTGCAAGCTCATCGCTCGACGCTCACCGCTCCGAGCTAGGAGCTAACAGCTAGGAGCTAGAAGCTTGACTCACCCCAAACCCCTGATCCTCATCATCCTCGACGGCTGGGGATACCGCGCCGAGACCAAAGCCAACGCCATCGCCCTGGCCCGCAAGCCGGTGTACGACCGCCTGCTGCGCGAGTATCCCAACACGCTCATCCAGACCAGCGGCCCTTACGTCGGCCTGCCCGACGGACAAATGGGCAACAGCGAAGTCGGCCACCTGAACATCGGCGCCGGCCGCATCGTCCACATGGATTCGACCCGCATCGAGCTGATGATCCAGAACGGCGAATTTTTCCGCCAGCCCATTTTGCTCAACGCCATGAAGAACGCCCGCACCGGAGGCCGCCAGCTTCATCTCTTCGGCCTGCTCTCCGACGGCGGCGTGCATTCCTATCAAACGCATCTTCACGCCCTGCTGAAAATGGCGAAGCAGAATGAAGTCGAGCGCGTCTTCGTCCACGCCTTCATGGACGGCCGCGACACCCTCCCCACCAACGGCGCCGGATACATCGAGCAACTCCAGCAGGCCATGCGCGAATACAACACCGGCAAAATCGCCACCGTCAGCGGACGCTACTACGCCATGGACCGCGATCTCCGCTGGGAGCGCATCTCCAAGGCTTACAGCGCAATGGTCTTCGGCGAAGCCGAAGGCGGCAAGTACACCGACCCGGTGCAGGGGATGAAAGATTCCTACAACAAAAACGTCACCGACGAATTCATCGTCCCGTTCGTCTGCACCGATGCCAAAGGCCAGGCTCTGACCACCATTCGCGACGACGACTCCTGCATCTGTTTCAACTTCCGCGCCGACCGCGTCCGCGAAATCACCCGCGCCCTGACCCGCAACAGCGGCCTCAACGACCAAGCCGGACGCGACCTCCCCGGCGCCGCCGATCTCGACACGACCATCCCGAACGACCGCGGCCCCAAGAATCTGTCACTACGTCTGCATGACCCAGTACGACAAAAAGTTCAGCCTGCCCGTCGTCATCCCGCCCGAATCGTTGGATAACATTCTCGCCAACGTCATGGGCGACAGAAAAATGCGCAACCTGCGCGTCGCCGAAACCGAAAAGTATGCGCACGTCACGTATTTCTTCAACGGCGGAGTCGAGCAGCCCTTTCCCGGCGAAGAGCGCACGGTTGTGCCATCGCAAAAAGTCGCCACTTACGATTTGAAACCAGAAATGTCCGCCGCCGGAATCGCCGACGTCGTCGTGAAAGCCGTCGAAGACCGGCAGCTTCGACGTCATGGTGGTGAACTTCGCCAACGCCGACATGGTCGGCCACTCCGGCAAGCTCGAGCCGACCATCAAAGCCGTAGAAACCGTCGACGCCTGCCTCGGCCGCATCGAACTAGCCGTCCGCGCCAAAGGCGGAGCCATGCTGATCACCGCCGACCACGGCAACGCCGAAATGATGATCGATCCCGCGACCGGAAGCCCGCACACCTATCACACGACGAATCCCGTCCCGTTTATTGTCGTCTCGGAAAACGCCAAGCAGTTTACGCTCAAGCCCGGCGGCTCCCTGCGCGATATTTCGCCCACAATTCTCGGAATGCTAGAGATCGCCGAGCCGCATGAGATGACGGGGAAAGATCTCAGAGTTAAGATCGGGTGAAGTTTAGGTCGTATTCCATCAGCGATGGCCGCAATCACGAAAACCCGCTTCGTCATCGCTGTCCCCGATTTGAAGGCTTCGTCCGCTTTCTACCGGGATGCGCTCGGGTTCAAGATTCATACCGTCTCTGATCCTGGATGGCTCTTTTACACATTGGGGGACTGCACAATCATGGCGGGCGAGTGTCCCGACGCGATTCCCCCCTCTGAGTTGGGAGATCATTCCTACTTCGCTTACATGCAAGTCGACGACATCGACCCTTTCTATTGCTTGGTTGTTGCTGCGGGTGCGAAGATTTGTAAGACGATCCGCAATGAGCCGTGGGGGATGAAAGAATTCGGCGTGGTTACGGTTGACGGGCATCGAATCATGTTCGCCTCGCCGGCTCCAAAATGACCACGTGTTGTGTTCCAGTCAGAACTGGGAGTTGATCACCCGATGACACGATCCCCCGATCACCCGATGAAGGTGTTAATCGCAACCCCGCACCGCCTCGACCTCTGGATCGCCCCGCACTGGTTCGGCGAACGCCTCGCAAAAGATTTCCCGCAACTCAAGATCCTTCAGATCGACACCTTCGATAACTTCGAAGGCGAAATCTCCGACGCCGAAGTCGTCTTCACCTTCGCCCTCCGCCCCGAGCAACTTCAAGCCGCCAAAAAACTCCGCTGGATTCACTCGCCCTCAGCCGCCATCCATCAATTCCTGTTCCCCGAATTCGTCGCCAGCGACGTGATCCTGACCAACGCCCGCGACGTCCACGGCCCGGTAGTAGCCGAGCACGTAATCGCCCTGATCTTCGCCCTGGCGAAGAAAATTCCCCAAGCTGTGCGCTTTCAGCAACAGCACATCTGGGGACAAGAAATCGCATGGCGTGCCGGCCAGCGTCCGCGTGAAATCGCCGGCGCCACTCTAGGACTGGTCGGCCTCGGCAGCATCGGACGCGCCGTCGCCAACCACGCCGCCGCTCTAGGCATGAACGTAATCGCCGCCCGCGAACACCCCGAGAGCCCCAAGCCCGACTCTGTCCACGAGATTCTACCCTCGTCTCGTCTCGACGAACTACTCGCCCGCTCCGACTACGTAGTCCTCGCCGCGCCCGTGACTCAATCCACTCAGAAGATGATCGGCCGCCCCCAGCTCGCCAAAATGAAGCCCGACGCCTCCATCATCAACGTAGGCCGCGGCGCCCTGATAGACGAGCCCGCGTTGATCGAAGCCCTGCGCAACCAAAAAATCGGTGGCGCAGCCCTGGATGTTTTCGAGCAGGAACCGCTTCCCGCAGAATCCCCCCTCTGGGACCTCGAAAATCTTCTGATCACGCCCCACACCGCCGGCATGACCGAAAAACTCTGGGAGCGCCACTACACCCTGTTCTCAGAAAACCTGCGCCGTTATCTGAGTGGCCAGCCGTTGCTCGCTCTAGTGGACAAGCGAAGCGGCTACTGAGCGCGCAAGAAAAGTCGCCACAGATTCCCACAGATCAGAACCGCTGGGACAAATTCGAATCTTCAAGCCCAAAGCCCTAATCCGTGGAAATCCGCGCAAATCCGTGGCCGCCTTTGAAGTTGATCTCCCGTGCTATCCTCCACCTATCCGCGCCATGCGCATTCTCACCCGCTACATTCTCGGCGAAGTCACCTCGCACGCCATCCTGGGCACCGCGATTTTCACCTTCATCATCTTCACCCGCGAGCTCGGACAAATCCTCGAACTGGTAGTCCGCAACAGCGCTCCACTGCCCAGCGCGCTCGAGTTGTTCGCTCCTGACCGTCCCCGAGGCTCTCACCCTGACGCTTCCCGCCGGAGTCCTCATCGGCATCCTCATCGGCCTCAGCCGCCTCGCCGCCGACAGCGAAATCACCGCCATGAAAGCCAGCGGCCTCGGCGCCTGGCATTTTCTGCGCATCTTGTCCGTCTTCTTCCTCGCCGCCTGGGTGCTTGCACTTGCCAACAATGTTTATCTCGCCCCTCGCGCGCAAGCCGCCGTTTCCCGCATGCAAGACCGGCTTAAAGGAGCGCAAGTTTCCTTCGAAATCCAGCCTCGCGTCTTTTACGAAGGTTTTCCGAAGAAAGTCCTTTACGTCAATGACGTCAAGAGCGCCCAAGGTGCTGCCATTTGGAAGGGCGTCTTCATCGCCGATACCAGCACTCCCGGATCACCCAAAATTACCTTGGCGGAGCAGGGAATCCTGGTCAGCGAGAGCCGGGATACTCTCCACCTCCATCTGATCAACGGATCCCTGCACGAATCCGACCCCACCGCGCCTGACAAATACCAAATCTCTACCTTCGAAGAAACCGACCTGCCCATCACTCTTCCCGAAAACGGCGCCGCAAACGCCAATTCAAAAGACCAGCCCTCGTCGCTCGCCGAGATACCCACGTTCCAGTTGCCGCAGTTCGCACGCACCCGCAAGTATCCCGCCATCGCGCGCTGGTACTGGATCGAGTTTCACCGCCGCTTCGCCCTGCCCACAGCATGCATCGTTCTCGCGCTCGTCGGATTTCCGCTAGGACTCTCCGCGAAAAAAGGCGGCAAGTCCGCCGGATTCGTCCTAACCATCATCCTGGTCTTCTCTTACTACCTCGTGTCGCTGACCGGAGTCTCGCTCGCGCGGCAGGGAAGAATCTCTCCCGCCCTCGGCGTCTGGCTGGCGAATATCGTATGTCTCATCGCGGGAATATTCCTGCTGTGGCGTTCCGAGAAGCGTCCCTTCGAAATCGCCGCCCTCAAAGGCAGTTGGACTTCCCTCAAGGCACGAATCCGCGGCGGCACTCTCCTCGTTCCCTCCACACCCGTGGAAAACGCCTTCGAGCGCGCTTCCACCCGCACCCGCGTCTTCCGCCTCAGCTTTCCCATGATTCTCGACGACTTCGTCCTCCGCGATTTCGTGATGAATCTCTCGCTGGTCCTGGCCGCAATGCTGATGCTGTCGCTCGTGTTCACCGTCTTCGAATTGCTTGGCGACATTCTGCGCAACCAGGTTTCTCCCTGGGTTGTGGGCGAGTATCTGCTCAACGTCACGCCGTATTTTCTTTACAATAGCGCGCAATATGGGGTGCTCTTGGCTGTTCTGATCACCCTCGGCCTGATGCAGCGTTACAACGAAGTCACCGCCCTCAAAGCCACCGGCATCAGCATTTACCGCATCATTGTTCCTGTGTTGGTTGCGGCGGTACTGGTGGCGGGCGGACTATTTCTTTCCGATCAGTTCTACCTGCCCCACGCCAACAAGCGACAGGACGCGCTGCTTGAACACCATCAAAGGCAAGCCTCCGCAGACCTATCTCAATCCTTCCCGCAAATGGATTTTCGGCCAGCACTCCACCATCTACTACTACCAGCTCTTCGATCCCGACAAAGAGCAATTCGGCGACCTCGCAGTCTTCCAGTTCAACCCCGCCACTTTCCAGATGACCAACCGCATCTACGCCGCCCGCGCCGCCTGGGACGAACGCCTGCACCGCTGGATTTGCTCCCAAGGCTGGCAACGTTCATTCCGCAACACCGCCATGCAGGATTTCCACACCTTCGACGTTTCGACCTTCAACGCTGTTTCCGAACCGCCCACATACTTCCGGAAAGAAGTGAAACAGTCGCTGGAAATGAACTACGAGCAACTCAGCCAGTACATCCACGAATTGCAACAAGGCGGATTCGAAGTTGTCCGCCTCAAAGTCCAGCTCCAGAAAAAAATTGCCTTCCCCATCATCACCTTCGTGATGGCCCTGATCGCGATCCCGTTTTCGCTCTCCGCCGGAAAGCGCGGCGCGGTCGCCGGTGTGGCCACCGCAATCGGCATCGCCGTCGTCTATTCAGTTGTCTCAGGATTGTTCGAAGCCATGGGCAACATCAGCCAGCTCCCGCCAGTGCTGGCCGCATGGTCGCCAGACGTGATCTTCGCGCTGGTGGGCGGATACCTGATTTTGAAAGTTCCCACGTGACGCCCGGCTAGGCGGATACCTGAATTTGAAGGTTCCAACCTGAGAATCGCTGTGCGAAGACGAACGCACATCGCTTCCATACCCCAGCCGCGAAGCGGCGTTATGTGATAGCCCGGCACGGAAGTGCCGGGAAAGTTGCATGGGGTCGCATCAGAGTCCCTTCAGGGACGACACCGGCAGCGCCACCGCGCCGTGCACCCATTCCCGCTGTAACCCCTGCGCGCCTCTAACCCGAAGCCCGAGGCCCAGAGCCGCCTTCACCCCTTCGCCCCCTTATGCTTCTCCACCGTACTCCACGTCTTGTCTTCCGCGTGGCAAATATTCTCCAGCGGACACTCCGCGCACTTCGGCGACCGCGCAATGCACAACTTCCTTCCATGCCAAATAATCTGATGTGAAAACAACGTCCACTTCTCGCGCGGGATGATCGCCATCAAATCCTGCTCAATCTTTTTCGGATCATCATTCTTCGTCAGTTCCAGCCGCCGCGAAATGCGATGCACATGCGTATCCACCACCACGCCTTCATTCTTACGGAACCACGTGCCGAGCACAACGTTCGCCGTCTTCCGCGCCACTCCCGGCAGCGTGAGCAGATCATCCATATTGTCCGGGACCTCGCCGCCAAACTCGCTGACGATCCTTTTCGCCGCGCCCACCACCGACTTCGATTTATTGCGAAAAAATCCCGTCGAGTGAATATCCGGCTCCAACTGCTGCGGCTCCAATTTCGCAAAATCCTGCACCGTTGGATATTTCTTGAACAACTCAGGCGTCACCATATTCACCCGCACGTCGGTGGATTGCGCCGAAAGAATCGTCGCCACCACCAACTCCCACGCGCTGCGGTGCGTCAGCGCACAAGTCACATCCGGATACTGCAAATCCAGCCGCCGCAAAATCTCCCGAACCCGCCCCTCCGCCACCGGGTTGTAAGCCGCGCCCGAGGTCTTCCTCGGTTTGGTGGTCCCCAAACGCGAGGCTGGCCCACCCTTTGCGCTTTTCAAAGGGTGGGGTACCATGGACGCCTGCTTCTTACCAGCATCGCCAGATACGCGCGCTCCCTCATGCCGTCCTGTCTTTCCGGGTCGCCGTGGTGTCATTCCTCGCGCCATTCGTGTCTCCTCGACAGCCTGCCATCTTAGCAAACCGGGGACTTGAGAAAAGTGTTCGCCCAAAGGTTCATCGACGACAGTGCCTGGCAGTGAATTGACGGCCTCCTTTGTCCCCCGTTACTCTAAAACGAGGACGAAAAATGGCGGTCAAGACAATCCAGCTGGGCCAGGTCTGGCGCAAAGACGAAAACGGTCAGGACTACCTCGTCACCAAGGTGTACGACGAAGTCTTCGCCCAATACGCGGTCCTTCGCCCCGCCGAAGTCACCGCCCCCGACGCGCCCACGGTCCGAGTGAAGGTCGCCAAAAGCGCCGCCGGCGCCGCCCTCCCCGGCTTCACATTTACGCAAGAGGGATCGTTCTGACGTTCGCACTTTGCACTTAGCACTTAGCACTTGGTATTTAGCCAATCGAAGTTCGTGAGGATACCCCAAACCTGTACTGACCAAATGCTAGATGCCAACTGCCAGGTGCTGGTCCCATGACTGAAAAAATCCTAGCCACCCTTTTCGCCTTCATCAGCTCGCTCATCGCCATGACCGGATACGCCGGCATCGTCATCCTCATGGCCATCGAGTCCGCCTGCATCCCATTGCCGTCGGAACTGATCATGCCCTTCGCCGGATACCTGGTTTTCCAGGGCAAGATGAATCTGCTCTGGGTCGCCACCGCCGGCGCCCTCGGCTGCAACCTCGGCTCGGTGATCGCCTACGAAATTGGTTGCTACGGAGGCCGCCCGTTAGTCGAGCGTTACGGCCGCTGGATTCTCATGGGCCGCCGCGAGCTCGACTGGGCCGACCGCTTCTTCGCCCGCTGGGGATACCTCGCCGTCTTCATCGGCCGCCTGCTCCCGGTAATCCGCACCTTCATCGCCCTCCCCGCCGGCATCGCCCGCATGCCCCGCGGCCGTTTCCACGCCTATACCTTCCTCGGATCATGGCCCTGGTGCTTCGCCCTGGCCTGGTTTGGAATGAAGCTAGGCGAAAGCTGGCGGGTAGTAGGGAAGTACCTCCACAAATTCGACGCTGTGATTCTGGTCGCCCTTGTAGCGGGAATCGCCTGGTTCCTCTGGTCCCACTGGCAAAACCGTCTCAGAACAGCGTAGAGAATATCTAAATCCTCCACCGACCCAGCGGCATCACTCTTCCAGCCTTGCTCCCAATGCACTTTCGGAGTAAATTGCTTTGCACTCGTGTCCCATGAGCCTAGCAACGACGCTATACGCCTCCTTCGCTGGCGCGATCTCTACCGCGAGGCAGAGCTCTATAAGGCTGCTGTCCGCGTTTACACCAAGCCGTTGTTCCTGTGGCGGAAGGCCCTCAACGTATCGACCGACGGCAAGACGCTGTATGACCTTGCGGCACGTGGACTGAACGGCTTAGCTGCAATTCACAAACAACTGAGGGACCAACGCTTTCACTTCCGTCCTTCGGTCGGCCTCAAGTACAACTTCAACGGCAAGCGTCGGACTCTCTACATTCCTCCGTGGGAGGAGCGGATCGTCGATCTGCTGATCTATCGGCTCCTAAACCGTCGGCTGCATCACTGGTTCTCAGCTTCTTCCTATGCATATCGCGACAATACATACGGCCTGGACCGTTGCCAGTCGCAAATTCGAGCTGTGCTCCGATCGGCGAAGTCCCCGGTTTATGTCGTCAAGCGCGACATCTCAGACTATTTTGCGTCCGTGAACCACGACATTCTGTTTCAGCAGCTTGAGAAGCTCGTAGCCCCTGATGATTATTTATTCAAACTGATCGCCGAGCGCATTCGTTTTGAGTATCAGGACGAGGCCGGATCCCATCACGCCGCAGTTGGCATTCCCTTCGGATGCGCCACCGCGTGCGTCTTCGCCAACGTGCACCTGACAGAGTTAGACCGCGAACTCGAGAGCGTTCCCGGCATTCGGTACTTCCGCTATGCGGATGACATTCTTTTGCTCTCGGAGAATCGCTCATCTGCACTGCTGGCCAGAGAGCGACTGCACGTGGGTTTGGCCAGCCTCCGGTTGAAGACCAAAGTAAGTCATGAAGCGGATTTTGTGCTCGCGGAACCGCCCGCGGCCAACGACCAGCATTTCAAGCCGGTTCCCGCATTCCGCCATCTCGGCCTGCAGTTTGAACACGCCGGGGCTGTGTCGCTCTCGCGTGACAAGCAGCGGAAGATTCAGAACCTGTTCCGCTTTGCTTTCCGGCGCGGTCGCCGTCGCTGGAAAAAGATCAGCGATCCGCGGGAATGCGCGCGTACTCTCGTCGCAATTGCATGCCAGACCATCGAGCGCGGCGTGCGCAACGTTGCGATTCTGGATTACTACCTGAAGCACGTAACCGACGCCGATCAGCTGCGTTTGCTCGACCGCTGGCTCGCCGAAGAGATTCTCAGCCTGGTCTTTGGAGGCCACAAGAAGGGGAACTTCGCCAAGATCAGTTATCACGATCTTCGCCAGTTTGGACTGCCTTCACTGGTGCATCGGCAGCGAATGATTCTGCACCACAAAATTGAAAGTCCGTTTTTCATCTGGCAGCAACAAAAAGCAGACAGAGCGTTCAAGGGGACGGTTGCCAGTCGGAAGCCCGCTACACGCGCGGTTTCCGACTTCTCTCCGTGCCCAGAAGCAGCGGCCCTTGAAAAGCCCGTGAGAGAGGGTGGCCGCCTGTACATGGGTGTGATGGAATAACATAGCCGCTAAAGCGGATGTTCGTTTACACAACCGTCCCCTTGAGTGCTCTGAATTGGTGGAAGCAGATATGGGATTGCTGGATTTCTTAGTCAGCTTGTTTGGCGGCGGCGAAAAGATCGACTGCCCCAATTGCGGTACTCAGCTGGTGCGCGCAAGGCGCGCGATGGGACCGTTCGCTGCAAGAACCAGACATGCCCGAACTTTGATGCGAGCTTCGCGTTGGGCAGAAGAATCGCGCCCGTCCCAACCTCTGGAGATTTCTCTCCGCAACATCCAGTCTCAGTTCGCTACGTCAACTTTGTGGGGCAGAACAGAGAGTTTTCCGCCGAGCGGGATTCGCTGGTTCGCAAGAAGAACCACATTGTCGCGCAAGTGGCGCCCACGGGAAGAAAGATTGCGCTATCTCGCGACCGCATTCAGAACCTCAGTGAGGTTGAGGGATATATGCCCAAGCGGGTAGAACCGGGGACAGAATTGGCCAACCGGCCGCGAGCGGCAAATTCTCAACTACCACAAAAACCGTGGCACGACCTCTCCGCGATATGAGCAAGTCAGAGCGAAGTACCCAAACTGGTGAGAATCTCAGATTTCTTTGAGCAGTTCTTCGGCCGTCATTTCGATGTCGCGCAGAATTGCGCGCAAGAGGCCAGGCCCAATTACTTCGCCGGAGTGCACGGGAACAGTTGTGACCCTTCCATCCGCGTGCTTCAAGAAGACGTGGCTGCCCCGAGTTCTCACGACCGAGAACCCCAGCCTGCTCAGTGCTCGCACGAGTTCTTTGCCCTTGAGTCGAGGCAGACGGGTCATACTGAAATCTGTTGAATGCCTACGAGTTCCAGCGGGTCAGCTTCGGCGGGATCGCTCTCCAAGCAAAGTTCGATAGCCTCTTTTGCGCGCTTCATCAAAGCATCCAGCGTCTTCGCCTGGGTGTGGCAACCCGCAAGACCTGGGACCGTTGCGACGAAGTAACCGTCTTCGTCCCGTTCAATCAGCACCGTAAATTTTCGATGTGCCTTCACAAGGTAATCTTAGCATCCCGCAAAAGAAGAACTCTGCTTACCTCAGTCGTAATACTCCAGCCCCAAATGCGTAATCAGTTCCTCGCCCCGCAAATGCCGCAGCGTGTTCTTCAGCTTCATCAACTGAATAAACAAATCATGCTCCGGATAAAGCCCCGGCTTGGTCATCGGAGACTTGAAGTAAAAACTCAGCCATTCCTGAATCCCAATCCCGCGCAGCTCCGAAGTCCGCTTTGCCAAATCCATGAACAGCACCAGATCGAGCACAATCGGCGCCGCCAGAATCGAATCCCGGCACAGGAAGTCCACTTTGATCTGCATCGGATAACCCAGCCATCCGAAAATATCAATGTTGTCCCAGCCCTCTTTGTTGTCCCCGCGCGGCGGATAGTAATTAATACGCACCTTGTGCGTGAACTTCCCATAAAGCTCCGGATAGATCTCCGGCTGCAAAATATGTTCCAGCACCGAAAGCTTCGACTCTTCCTTGGTCTTGAATGACCCCGGATCCTCCAGCACCTCGCCATCGCGATTGCCCAGAATGTTCGTCGAGAACCATCCCGCCAATCCCAGCAGCCGTGCCTTGAATCCCGGCGCAAGAATCGTCTTCATCAGCGTCTGCCCGGTCTTGAAGTCTTTTCCGCAAATCGGAGCTTCATTCTTCCGCGACAGCTCATGCATCACCGGCAGATCAACCGTCAGGTTCGGCGCGCCATTGGCAAACGGCACTCCCTCCATCAGCGACGCATACGCGTAAATCATCGAGGGCGCAATCGCCGCATCGCTCGCCACCAACCCTTTTTCAAACGCCTTCAGCGACTGATGCACCGCCGTCGGCGTCAAGAAAGTCTCCGTCGATCCGCACCACGCCGTAACAAACCGCGACGCCCCCGAAGTCTTCTTGAAATCCTGAATATCGGCCCTGACCTGCTCCGCCAGGTCCATCTTGTTCTTGCCCTTCTTCACATTCGGCCCGTCGATCAGCTTTACGAAGTTGCGATCAAACACTGCCGGCCGCGGCTTGATCGTGCTCAAAAACGGCTTGACCTGGTCCAGCAGCTCTTTTTCCAGCACGCCCGCCTTGCGCGCTGCCGTGTACATATCATCTGGAAACGGGTCCCAGCCGGTGAAAACCAAATCGTCGAGTCCGGCTAACGGCACGAACTCCTTGACCTTGGGGAATCGCCCCTCCGTGCGCTTACCCAGCCGGATCGTCCCCATCTGGGTCAGGGAACCGATAGGCTTGCCAAGTCCCTTGCGTACGGCCTCAACCCCGGCAACAAACGTGGTGGCTACCGCGCCCATACCCGGGATCATCACCCCCAGCTTTCCTTTGGCGGGTTGGATATCAGCAGTCTTCACAGCAACTTGAGCGGTCTTCTGGCGTTTAGCCATTGCAGGTATCTTCCTTATTAGAACGTGGAGTTATAGGCAAACGGACATGTTCTCGTATTGGCGTGGCTTTTGCAACCCGCGGAGGCCGAATGGCGAACCTGAGGCATCAAAAGGTTACAGGTAACCCCGCAAAGGGAAATTGCGTCATACTCTACAGAGATTCCCAGGGATTCGTCCGCGCATCAGGAATATAATGACCGCAGCGGCTCCCATTCGTGGGTGAATTTGGAGAATATTTATGAAATTCCGGCTGATTGCTATGACGGCGGCGTTCCTCACATTTGTTTATCTAGCCCCGGCGTGCTTCGCTGGCGATGACGGCACCGCCACCAAGCCAGTTGCCACGGCCCCCGCTCCGGTTGAGCCTTCGGCGACCAAGGTGGCCCACGACGGCAGTATCGACGACCTCGATGCCATCGGCAACCGCAACGTCGGTTGCGCCAAAGGCATGGGCAACTGGTATGGCCTCGAAGGTCAAATCTCTCTTGGCAAGCAAGTCTCCATGCAGGTCGAGACTCAATCCAAGATCATCACCGACCCGGTCGTCTCTGAATACATCAACCGCCTCGGCCAGAACCTGGTGCGCAATTCCGATTCCCAGGTGCCGTTTACTATTAAGGTAATTGACTCCGACGACATCAACGCCTTCGCCCTTCCCGGCGGATTCTTCTACGTCAACTCCGGCTTGATCCTGGCCGCCGACGAAGAAGCCGAACTCGCCGGCGTGATGGCCCATGAAATCGCCCACGTCGCCGCCTGCCACGCTGCCCGCGAGAACACCCGCGGCAACATTGCCCAGATCATGACCATTCCGCTCATCTTCATCGGTGGCCCCATCGGCTATGCCGCCTATGAAGGCGCCGGACTGGCCGTCCCGCTGACGTTCTTGAAGTTCTCGCGCGGCTTCGAAGCCCAGGCCGACTACCTCGGTGTCGAGTACATGTATAAGGCCGGATACGATCCGCAAGCCTTCGTCTCGTTCTTCGAAAAAATTCAGGCGCAGGAGAAGAAGAAACCCGGCACCATCTCCAAGGCCTTCTCCACCCATCCGCAAACCCCTGATCGGATCGAAAAGTCCCAGGAAGAAATCGCCAGGATCCTTCCCGCCAAGGCTGAGTACATGGTCACCAGCTCCGAATTCGATGAAGTGAAGTCGCGCTTGGCCGCCATCGAAAACAAGCACAAGCTGAACGATGATAAAGACGGCAAGAAGCCCAGCCTCCGCCGCACTTCGTCAACCGACAAAAACGGCACCGACGACAAGACCACCGACGACGGCCGTCCAACCTTGAAGCGCCGCCCTGACGACACCAATTAACGGCTCACGGGATTTGTGATCAGTACGCTTCTCCTGACGTCATGCGCTACCGTGGAAGAGCGGCGCTTCAGCGCCGCGTCACGTGGCAGCCCTCGCGAAAACGCGACTCTGGATAAAATAAAAATGGCGGGACTCTGAGTCCCGCCATTCTTGTTGTTGCGCGTAATGTTGCGCGCAACCTTCCAGGAAAACTTACGCCACTTCTTTGGTTGCCAGGGACGCCGACAGCCACCTGCACCCGCTCCGCATCCGTTCCCACAATCTTCATCTGCTGCCAGTCGTAAGGCATCTCCTTGCCGCAATCCAGGCACACCACGTACGTTCCCGTGACCTTAGCGGCCGCGCTCCGCCGCCCTCGCTTCACCGTGATCGGAAAACTGTAGCGCCCATGCCAGCAACCGAAGAATGACTCCAGAACCTTGGAAAACATCTACCTACCTCCCACATGCTGGTCCAGCTCTGGGAAGCCCGAATCCAGCAGCTAAATACTTAGATTCAGTTTCCAGGCAAAGGGTTCGATTCGATGTGCGCACGGTAGCGAGAAGCAGCAACAATCTACTGGAAGTCGTTGCGACTACGATAGTTGACGGCTATGCACTTTGCGATGACCGGACGGTCTAGCGGTTTGATGAGCAGCCCATTGCTCAATGGTTACAATGGCACAACAAGGACAAGTCAGTCCTGACTGATTTCCGGCGAGCGACCATGAGACCAAGCGAAGAGGATCGATCCGAAATAATCCGGAGAGCACTTTCGGAGTCCGTGCTTTCAGACGATCCTGAAAGAGTACACACCGAGCGCGAGGCAAGATATGCCGAGATTTCAAAACCGATTCTCGACGAACTGGCGCAGTTGGGATACCACGTCAAGGGCCTCTCCGATCTGAGACATCAAGGCAGAGATTGGAAGAGCGCCCTGCCCGTTCTCTTGAATTGGCTCCCCAGAATTGACGATCCAGGCATCAAAGATGACATCGTCCGCTGCCTTTCAGTTCCTTGGATCGGAAACAAAGCCACAAGGGAGCTGATCGAAGAGTTCAAGACCTATGCGCCGATCCTACTCAGGACATCCAATCCTTGGGTTGGCAGACAATGGCGAGGGATGACTCCAAGAGAGGAGGAGAAGTTGGGGCCGGCACACTCACTCGCATGGACAATAGGAAATGCGCTTTCGATCGTCGACATCAAAGGTTTTGAGAAACAAATTCTTGAATTGTGCCGAAATCCGAAGTATGGGATGGCCAGGCAGATGATCGTTTATGGTTTGGGCAGACTGCGCGATCCAAAGGCGGAGGAAACGGCTCTAGACCTCCTCAACGACGAGGATGTCAAGCTTCACGCTGTCATCGCCTTAGGGAAAATGAAGTCCAAACGGGCTTTATTTGAACTTGAAAAGATGCTTCCAGACAAAACGCCAGGAATCAGCAGAGAGGCTCGCAAAGCAATCACAAAAATCATGAGGTGACTGCCGCTTTAAGCTTCCGACTCCACGGATTAACTTGACGCCCTCTACGCCGAAGGCTCACTCTTCTTACGCGATTGGCATTTGGTAACGATGGCAGATCGGAGCCGGGTGCGAAGGTCTTCAGGAAGTTCGTACAACTGGGAGTCGCGATAGATCTCAATGGTCTTTTTTGTGGTATCGCAAACCACATAGCAGTTGTGGCACCAAGCCAGATGCTCTTCCAATTCCGACTTGGTCGGGGCGTCAATGACGCCGTCCAAATAATCTGTCAACTCGTGGAGAAATTCAGAGCACTTCACTGGTTGCCATCTCCACTGATTGTTTTTTTCGAGCCATTGCCTGTGTCCTTGTTCGGTCTCTGAAAATATTTATTCAACCGCTCGCGCAATTGCAATCTTGCCCGCAACAACCTCGACTTCACCGCCGGAATGCTCAACTCCAGCGCTTCCGCCGTCTCTTCCGTGGACAGACCCTCCACGTCCCTCAACACAAACACGGTCCGAAAACTCGCCGGCAACCCGTGAATGGTCTTATCCAAAAGCTCCCGCAATTCCGCTTGCGTGTACTGCTGCTCCGGATTCGGACTCCAGTCCGCAACTTCCCGCGGCACCGAGTCGTCTTCCGTCTTCACTTCCTCGTCGAGCGAAACCATCCGCTCCGGACGCCGGCGCCGCAACTTCATCAGCGCTTCGTTCACCGCAATCCGCACCAGCCAGGTATAAAACTTCGACTGCCCCTGAAACTGCTTCAGATTGCTATACGCCTTGATGAACGCGTCCTGAACAACGTCCTCGGCATCTTCGCGGTTCTGCGTAATGTGCTGCGCGATGCGGAACACGTTGCGGTCGTACCGGCGTACCAATTCCTCAAAAGCCGAAACATCTCCAGCTTTCGCCGATGCGACCAGAGCCAGTTCATCACTGACCGGCTCACTCACTTTTGGTTGGATTGCGCCCATGGGTCATTCGATGCAGGATTTTTCACACTAAACGGAAGGCACCCTGAACCGATTGGCTATTTTACTTGCTAACCCAGCTTTCGCGCCAATCGCCCAGACGGCGCCTTTTCCCAACATGCAGCTCCGACACGGTTGCGGAGCGGCGGGAGTCCCCGCACGCCGAATCCAGCCACGCTACCACCGTGCACCCTCTTTCTAGGAATCCAGCCGCAGTCCGCGATCAAACCCACAGCGCTCAACTAGATCGCCAAATCGCGCCTCGCCGCGATACCCATCCCACTTCGCATCACACGTGAGAAATGCCAGGTGCACATCATGCGCGTCGTAAGCCCGTTCCAGATACTTGAATGCTAGGTCCTTTTCCCCCAGACCGAGATAGATCAATGCAATCGCGTACGGCGGAACGTAGCGCTCCCCGGAAACAGATCCCTCCAGCGCATGCAGGAGCTGCCGCGCCGCATCTGCTTTTCCGGCCTTCGCCAGCACATAACCCCGAACCGACAGGCCTTTGCTATTCCCGCTCAAGCGGGTTGCATTCACCAGAGCATCCGCGGCCTGGTCGGTGTTTCCCAGTTGCTCATGCGCCTGCCCCAGTTGTATATGCCCAATCCAGAATTCGGGATCAAGCGCGATCGCCTGCTGTGCAAACTCGACCGCTGCAGCAAAATCCCGCCCCGCAAACGCAATCTGCGCCGACAATGCGTAATGACCCACGTTCAGCGGATCCAGTTCGCGCGCTCGTTGCACCGCGGCGCGTGCCTCTTGCTCCCGATTCAGGTGCGAGAGCACAATCCCCACCATGCGATGTCCCAGAGCATAACTAGGATTGACTTCGATCGACTTGCGAAACGCGGCTTCCGCCGCTATCCAGTCCCAGTCCAGCCAGAATTTCACGAACCCCAGTGAGGTCTGAACCTCGGCTAAATTGGGAGCCACCCGGACGGCCCGCTCAGCGGCTTCTTTCGCGCGTGGCCAAACCCGCAGCGGAGAGACATCGCCGGTAATTGGACTGGTTGCCAGTGCATCCGCAATTCCCGACCATGCTAGTGCGTAGTCGGGATCCACCTCCGTGGCCCGCGCAAAGAACTCCAGCGCCCGTTGCGTGGTCGGGGGCGAAAGCTGGTTCCAGAAATATCGACCCCGCAGATATAGGTCGTAAGCTTCCGGGCTTTGCGCTTGCTGTCTTTCCAGCGCGCTCAATTGCTCGGGTGAAATCTGCAGCCGCACGTGCTCCGCAATGGCAATCCCCAGTTCGCGCTGAACCGCGAGTACGCCCCGGAGCTCCCGGTCGTATGTGGACGCCCACACGTGCGTCTGGTCGCTCACCTTGATCAACTGCGATGTAATACGGACCCGATCGCCCTCGCGTCGCACGCTACTTTCGAGAACGTAATCCACCGCCAACTCAGCGCCAATATCGCGGATGCTCTTGCTGGTCCGCTTATACGCCATGCTCGTGGTTCGGGCGATCACTCCCAAACGGTCCGGGCTCATGCGCCCCAGGTAGCTGATCGTTTCTTCCGTAAGTCCGTCGCTGAAATATTCCTGTTCGGCACTGTCCGACAGATTCTCAAAGGGTAGTACCGCCAGCATCACGCGCGACTCCGCGTCTACCGCCGTCGGTGAGGTCGCCTTCGATTTCTCAGTGGTGACCGGTGCCACGAAGCGGTAGCCCTTGCCCGAAATGGTCTCAATGAACTTTGGCACTTCCCTCGAATCACGCAGCGCTTGCCGCACCTTGCGAATGGCGGTGTTGACCCCGGTCTCGACATCCACAAACACTCCCTCGCCCCAGAGACGGCCGACGATGTCGCCTCGCGAAACCAGTTGGTTTCGCCGCTCCACCAGCAGAATCATCAGATCCATCGGATGTCGTTCCAACTTGACCGGCTTCCCCCGCCGCCGTAGCTCGTAGGCTCCGACGTCAAGCTCGAAATCGCCGAAACGAAAAACGCGAGGGGATTCAGGCAGATTCATGGAAGGCACTTCGCCAGTGTCGAGATTCTCTCATGCCCCCCGGCTACAGAAAAACTACACAGTAACTTCATGCCCACTTCATGGTCATGCCC
Source organism: uncultured Acidobacteriota bacterium (assembly GCA_963839975.1). Taxonomy (GTDB): domain Bacteria; phylum Acidobacteriota; class Terriglobia; order Terriglobales; family Acidobacteriaceae; genus Gp1-AA145. The sequence goes on from CAWIXA010000002.1 coordinate 205,922, forward strand.
CGTGCGGGATGGCACTATGCTCCTGCATCCGCCGCACCATTCGGCGAAGCTCGAATTGAAAAGGAGATCGAACATGAAATCAGGAGTTTCGAAGACATTCACCGCCGCTGCCGGCGGCCTTCTGGCAGGCGTTCTCGTCTTGGCAGCTGTTATGCCCGCTGGCGCTCAATCCGAGCAATCCCCCAACGGACTGGAAGGCACCTGGCGGGTACAGGTCGTGCAGTACAACTGTGCCAACCCCAGCATAACGTTCCCCCCTTTCTATTCATTGCTCAGCTTCCACCGTGGGGGCACCGAAACCGAAACCACCAGCAATCCGGCCCTCCAGCCAGGCCAGCGCACATCCGGCTATGGATTCTGGAAGCCCGTAGGCGATCACCAGTACCTTATGGCCGTCGAGGCCTTCATCTTGTTTGACTCGCCCACAACTCCCCCGGGTTTGAAGACCGGCACCCAGAAGATTGTGCAGGCCGTTATGGTCACCGACGACAACCATTTCGCCACCGACGGAACCGTCAACTTCTTCGCCACCGACGGCACCAACTATCGGAGCGGTTGCGCCAAGTCTTACGGGACGCGCCTCACTGCCGACAACCAGCCCTAGTCAATGCAATGAGGAAGAGGCGCTCGCAGAAGCGGCCTCTTCCTCCGCCTAATCCTCATCCACTCCCCCCGCCTCCTGCGCCGGAGCCAAATCCAGTCGCAGTAGGGGCAACCCCGCCGCTCGCAGTTTCTGATTCAGAGCCGGAAGGTCATTGGCCCTTACCCCATCCCATCGCTTCATCGCCGCCGCGAGTTCGCTCTCCGCCTTGGTGAACGCCGCCGTTTGCGCGATCGTCGGCCCAACATCGGCCTTCTCCACGTCTTTATACAAGGCATTTATCACGCCATCGGTCGCCACCAATCCAGGTTTTTCCGATTCCGAATTCGCGCCCGTGCCCAGAATCCCCGAAACGTTCCCTTCCATCTCCTCAACCGATTCCCCTAAAGCCCCGTTCGCAGTCTTGCCAAGACTTTCCAACTGCTCGCGAACCGACCGCGCCTGCGCCACCGCCCGCGAACCCTCCGTTATCGCAGAAACCAGCCGCATTTCCAGAGTTAATTGTTTCTCCAGATCCGCCGGTGAAGTCTTCACCCGCGGATCCATCTTGACCGCAAGCGGCGCCGTATCGCTGTGCCCATTCGCCGTCAACCGAACCGAATACTCTCCCGGCACCACCAGAGGCCCCAGAGGATATCGCGGCGTGTCATGCGGCACCGCCGCGCTCGGATATTCGCGCGTGCTCGCCTCCGGCGTCGTATACCGCAAATCCCAAATCCACCGATGCATTCCCGGCTCCGCCGAAAGCGTCTTCGCCGCCCGCAGCCAATAATGCGGTATCAGCTCTTTTTCCAAATCCGCCTCAGTTCGCTCGGGTTGGTCTGCGCTCGAATACCTGCGCACCAGCTTCCCCTGCGTATCAAGAATCTCCAGCGTCACTGGACCGGAAGCTGCATTCGCCAGGAAATAGTCAATCACCGCGCCGTCCGGCGGGTTCTCTCCCGCAGGCTCATCCGCAGGAAACGGCGTATCCGTGTTCGTGTCGCGCCGCACACGATACGAAAGTCCCGGATCAAAAAGATGCACCTGAGCGCTCGCCACCCCCGCGCTCATCTGCCGCAGCGGCGCGATGTCATCAAGAATCCAGAACGACCGCCCGTGCGTGGCCACGATCAAGTCGTTGTCATGGACAACCAAATCGCGCATCGAGGTGTGCGGCAGATTCAACTGCAACGATTGCCAATGCCCGCCATCGTCAAAAGAAACCCACACCGCTTTCTCAGTCCCCGCAAACAGCAACCCCTTCCGCACCGGATCTTCCCGCACCGTATCCACTGGAGCGTCAGCCGCAAGGCCACTCACAATCGCCTGCCACGTCTTCCCGCCATCCTGGGTGCGATAAATGTAAGGACGAAGATCATCCACCCGAAAACGGCTCACGGAAACGTACGCCGTCTCATCGTCAAAATGCGACGCGCTAATCTGCGTAACTTTGCTCCACGCCGTCAGCCCCGGCGGCGTGATGTCCTTCCAGTTCTTTCCCGCCGTCGCGCGTCACCCACACCAGCCCATCATCCGTCCCTGCCCAGAGCGTATTCACATCGTGAAACGACGGCGCCAGCGCGTAAATCACTCCCCGCTGCTTCTCCGCCTTGGGATTCAGCGAAGCCTGGTCGCCAATACTGGCCGGCATTCCCGGCTTCTCACGCGTCAGATCACCGCTGATCGTCTGCCAGATCCGCCCGCCATCCTTGGTCGCGAACAGCACATTGGTCGCGTAGTACATCAAATGCGGATCCACCGGCGAAAACATCAGCGGCTCCGTCCGGTCCGTCGCGATATTGCCCGCGCACCGGAATCGGCGTCACATTCTCCACTTGCCCCGTGCTCCAATGAAAACGGGATACCTCAGTCCGCCCGCCGCCATAGACAATGTCGGTATCCAGCGGATCAGGCGCAACGTACCCATACTCAATCGCTCCCACCGCTGCCAGTCGCGGAAAGTAATTTCCCCATCATTCCCGCGGCTCGAAATACAAACCGACCCGCTCTCCTGCTGCGCCCCACAGACCTTGTAAGGAAAACTATTGGTCACGCTCGCGTGATAAAGCTGCGCCGTCGGCTGGTTGTACCACGAACTCCACGTCTCCCCGCCGTTCACCGTAACCAGCGCGCCCTGGTCCGCCACCAGCAGAATGATCTTCGGATCATTCGGATTGATCCACAGATTCTGATAGTCATCCCCTCCCGGCGCACCCCGCAGACTCATCCACGTCTTTCCGCCGTCCGTGGACCGCACCGTCACAATGCTCGCGCTGTAAACCACGTCCGCGTTCTTTGGATCAACTCGCGCAATCGGCAAATCCCCGCCGCCAATCTTCATCGCCGGACGCGCATCCGTCGTAATCCGGTTCCAACTCTCTCCGCCATCATCCGACCGAAAAAATCCCACCCCTTCATCCGACGCATAAGTCGTCGGCTTCGTCGTCGCCACCGTCGCATACAAGCGGCTCGGCTCACTCGCAGCGATGGCGACGTTAATCTGCGCCAGATCATCCGGCAACCCGTTGCTCAATTTCCGCCATGTCGTACCGCCGTCGGTTGACTTGAACAATCCGCCCGCCGTCCCCTCGAACGAGTTCTTGTCTTCCCACGGCCCCAGCCGCGCCTGCCACAATGACGCATAAATCACATCCGGATTCCTCGGATCAATCTCCACATCCGATCCGCCGGTGTTCTCGTCCTTGTAAAGAACTTTCTCCCACGTCACCCCTCCGTCCGTCGAACGAAATATCCCCCGCTCCGGGTTCGCCCCATACGGATGCCCCAGCACCGCTGCAAAAACTCTGTTCGGATCGTGCGGGTCAACCGCCAGCGCCGGAATCTGCTGCCCATCGCGCAATCCCAGATGCATCCACGTCTTGCCCGCGTCGGTGGATTTGTAAATCCCATCGCCGACCGACAAATCCGGCCGCTGCAACCCTTCGCCGCTGGCAACATAAACCACGTCTGGATTCGACGCCGCGACCGCGATGGCTCCGATAGACTGCGTATCCTGCGCATCAAAAATGGGATTCCAGTCCTGCCCATAATCATCCGACTTCCAAACTCCTCCGTTAACCGCACCCACATAAAACACATTTGGCTGGCTCGGCACCCCCGCCACCGCCCGCGTCCGCCCACCGCGGAATGGCCCGATCATTCGCCAATGCATTTCCTGATAAAGCTTCTCGGAATACTGCTGCGCTCCAGCGAATTGTGCGGAAAAGGAAAGCGAAGCAAATACGACGGGGATCAATAACAACCAGCGGAATCGAATCAAGACAATCTCCTGTGACCCAATCTCACGCGATCAAGCATCACGCGATTAAGCCCATCAGTCAAATTGGAGGGCTTTTCAATCCTGGGCCCGGGAGCCCCCCTTTAAAAACCGCAAAGGGTCGGCCAGCCTTCGGACTTCATCGCGAGACTGCTGGTCTTTTTGCTTCCATGTCGGCACGTTATTAGGGGCGATATGTTTGTGCTGTGTTTGGAGAGATGTTGACGTAGGATATGCTCACGCGTCCGCTTTGCTTTTTCTCAACGTTAATGTGCCGCTGCTCTAGGTAGGGGCCGTTACATCCGATAATCAACCTGTTCGGACCGTCCCAGCGAAGCGTCAGGTCAGTACTCAGAGCACTGAAGACAACTGCGTCGCTGTGGTACGCGTGTCGAAGCTCGTCAGGAGTAAACAGATGATTTCCGACAAGCACGTAATAATCAAGCCCGCCTAGCGCCTCATTGTCTGAACGCTCGACGAGCATCGCCACCTGATTCGCAGAGGACCATTGGAATTGCTTGATCTCGAAGTCACCAGGATCGAAATATCCGTGAAACAATGCGTACCAAAAGGCCATCGCCAAGATCGCAACGGCCCCCACCCCAGCCAATGAGATTCTAAGGTAGACTGTCATTCGTGGCATCCCACGGCCCTCATTGCTTGCCCTCCAGTCAACTTCTACTATAATTCTCCGTCTCTCGCGCTGAAATCTTGCGGGACTGTGAGGAACTCATGAAGTTCTCGCGTGCTACCACCCTCCTTCTCTCGATGATACTTCTCACCTTGCCGGCCTCTCTTGCGCAGACCCCGTCCCAATACCCCAACTACCCCAGCGAAACTCCCACCAAGTTTTCTTCCGTTCAAGACACATGGGACTATACCCGAACCGAAGTCATGATTCCCATGCGCGACGGCGTCAAGCTTCACACCGTCATCCTCGTCCCCAAAGGCGCGAAAAATGCGCCGATCCTCCTGACCCGCACTCCGTACGATGCCTCTGCACTCACCAATCACGTCCACAGCTCCCATCTCGGCCCCAGCCTCTACGGCTACGACAACGCCACCGACGTAATCCTCGAAGGCGGCTACATTCGCGTCGTCCAGGACGTCCGCGGCAAATACGGCTCTGAAGGCGATTACGTGATGAATCGCCCTCTCCACGGCCCGCTCAATCCCACCCCGGTCGATCACGCCACCGACACCTACGACACCATCGATTGGCTAGTGAAAAATATTCCCGAGACCAACGGCAAAGTCGGCATCCTCGGCATTTCCTATGACGGCTTTCTTCCCCTGATGGCTCTCGTCAATCCCCATCCCGCACTGAAAGTCTCCGTCCCCATGAATCCCATGGTCGACGGCTGGATGGGCGACGACTGGTTCCACAACGGCGCCTTCCGCGAACAGAACATGTCCTACATCTACGAGCAGGAAGCCACCCGCAAGAATGATGAAAAATGGTGGAGCGGTCATTTCGACGACTACGACTTCTTCATGAGCGCCGGCTCCGCCGGCGAAGTCGGCCGCCAGCACGGCATGGAGCAAATCGGCTTCTGGAACAAACTCCTCGCCCACCCCACCTACGATTCTTGGTGGCAGCAGCAGGCCATGGACAAAATCCTCGCCGCCCAGCCGCTGAAAGTTCCCAGTCATGCTTGTCCACAGCCTCTGGGACCAGGAAGACATCTACGGCGCGCTCGCCGTCTACAAAGCCATCAAACCCAAAGACACCAACAACGACAAAGTTTTTCTCGTCCTCGGCCCCTGGCATCACGGCCAGGAAATCGAAGACGCCAGCACCCTCGGCGCGCTGAAGTTCGGCAGCGATACCGGCGCCTACTTCCGCCAGAATATTCTGCGCCCGTTTCTCGATCACTATCTCAAAGACGATGCTCCCAAATCTGATGTTGCGCCCGTCAACGCTTACGAGACCGGAACCAATCACTGGGCGCGAGCTCTCCGCCTGGCCCGCAGGTTGCCCCAGCGGTTGCTCCATCACGCCCACGCCTCTCTATCTCAGTGCAGCCTCAAAGTTGAGCTTCGCCGCGCCCGAAAGCCGACGACGCCGCCTTCGACGAATACATTTCCGATCCCGCCAAGCCCGTCCCCTATCCGCGCCCGCCCCAGTCAACCCATGGGCTACGAGCGGACGAATTGACCTGGCCCGAATGGCTGGTTGACGATCAGCGCGAAGCCTCCGGCCGCACCGACGTTCTCGTCTTTTCCACCGACGTATTGAAAGACCCGCTCAAAATCAGCGGCCAGCCCATCGCCAATCTGATCGCCTCCACCAGCGGCACCGATTCCGACTGGGTCGTCAAACTCATCGACGTCTATCCCGACGAAGTCGCCGGCGATCACCACATGGGCGGCTACCAGCTGATGATCTCCGCCGACATTTTCCGCGGCCGCTATCGCGAAAGCTTGGAAAAGCCCAAAGCCATCACCCCCGACAAGCCTCTCCTCTACCGCTTCGCCCTACCCACCGCCAACCACGTCTTCCTGCCCGGACACCGCATCATGGTCCAGATCCAGTCCAGTTGGTTCCCCCTCTACGACCGCAACCCCCAGACCTTCGTGCCCTCGATCTTCTGGGCCAAGCCCGACGACTACAAAAAGGCCACCCAGCGCGTCTACCACGCCCCCAACCAGGAAACTTTCATCGAACTCCCCCTGGTAAAGGCCCAATAATGGTCGAAGAGGGGCGGATGCCGTAGTCCGCCCCGCTCCCCGTTCCTTACATAGAATCACGATGTCATTCCGAAGCGCCGCAGGCGCAGAGGAACCCGCTTTCGCTTGCAGCGCCGGGGCTGCCTGCGCCTGGCGAGCTGCCGCTCCACCCGAAAGCACATGACCAAAGTGACCTCCCCCTCCCTCAAACCTCAGCCTATAATCACGAAAAAGCCGGTCTGCCGCTGATTTCTGGACCAAGTATGTCTGAAAACACAAGGGTTGAAGAACTCGTACGCAACGCCGTAAACCAGGCGCTGGAGCGCCAGCTTGCATCCCTGCGCGAAACCGTAGTCCAGGAAGTCCTGCGCGAGGTCGGCCCCGCGCTGTCTGGCAAAGGCACTCAGCCCAGCACCTCCGCCGCTCTGCAAAAAGCAGTCCTGGCCATCCAGTCCGGCACTACCCAAAAAGAAATCCTGCGCGCCCTTCTCGACAACACCGTGCTTTACAGCGGACGCGCCGCGCTCTTCGTAATCAAAGCACGGGGTCGCCACCGGTTGGCACAGCACCTCGTTCCCGAATAACGAAACCGTTAAAGATTTCCCACTGGATGTAACCTCCGGCCTCGCCGCTCGCGTCATGCAGTCGCGCACCGCCGAGAGCGGCAGCGCATCCGAAGTTGATCAAGAGTTCGTCGCAAAGTTTGGCGCTCCCGCAGACGGCGCCGCAATGTTTCTCCCGCTTCTGCTCAAAGACAAAATCTCTGCCCTCGTCTATGCTGACGCCGGCACTGGCAGCGGAACCTTCGACGCCGCCGCGCTCGACGTTTTGGTCCGCGCCACCAGCGCCTGGCTCGAAGTAATTTCCCAGCGCAAGCAATCCCAGAAAGAGGGAACTGCGGAAGCCGCGCCAACCGCGCCCGCAGCCAACGATCCTTTCGCCGCCCACGCTCCCATGCACTCCGCCAAAGCTCAACACGGAGCCGAAGCCGCGCCCGCCGCCGCCATGTCCGCCGCAGCCGCCTGGGGAGGTCCAACCGCAGCTCCGCAGCAGAACTTCCCACCGGCGAAGCCGGCGAAATCCATCGCAAGGCGCAGCGCTTTGCCCGCCTGCTCATGGATGAAATCAAACTCTACAATCAGGCCAAAGTCGCCGAAGGCCGCAAGCACAAAGATCTCTACGACCGCTTGAAAGAAGACATCGAAAAAAGCCGCCAGACGTACCACAAACGCTATGGCAACACGCTGGCCGGCGAGGCAGACTATTTCAGTCAGGAACTGATTCGCAGTCTCGCAGAAGACGACGTTTCGCTCCTGGGCAGCAATTTTCGGCGATAATTAGACGATAATTAAGGGTCGTGGTGGGTCTTCCCAGGTTTTTCCTCTTCGCGCTGGTTTTCGCTCAAGTGTGCACGGCTGGATCATCTCCCGCCGCCGCGCAGACCTCTGCCGTCCCGCCCGCGCCTCACGCCGATTCCAAGCCCGCTACTCAGCCGAAGCCGGTTGACGCCAAGCCGCCAGCGACACCTGCAACTCCGGCGGGAGTTTCTTCGCCAACGAAAAAAAAACCGCCCACCGCAGCTCACGCCGCACCTCACGCTAACAAGAAACCAATTCGCGCCGTCTCCCGGCCGCGCAGAAACTCCCCGCGCCTTCGCCGCATGCGTCAGGCCTTCGTAGCTTCAGCCACGCTTAAGCCCATGGCCCGCCAGCTTCTGCAAGACCGCACCCCCCAGGCCTACGCCGGAGTTGAATCATTCGCCCGCAAACACAGCGCCGAAGATGCCGGCTCGCTCGCCTGGCTCGCTGTCGGATACGCACATTTCCTCGACCACGATTACGCCAAAGCCATCGACCCTCTGAGCCGCGCCAAGCCCCATGCCGGAGACATCGGCGATTACGTCGCTTACTATCTCGCCGCCTCCTATCTCGAGAGCGGACGCACCCCTGAAGCCGTCGCCGCGCTCAGCGCCTTCGATGAAGCTTTCCCTCAGTCGCTAATGCTGCGTGATGCCCACGTCCTCTACGCCGGCGCGCTGCTGACCGACAATCGCCCCAAGGACGCAATCGCCTTACTGGAAAAAGACCGCGAGCCCATCCGCTCCGATCTCGAGTTGACCCTTGGCCGCGCCTATGCCGCTGCCTCGCAACCCGCACAAGCCGTCGCCGTCCTTCGTCACCTGTACTTCACACTCCCGCTCAGTGCCGAAGCCGCCTCCGCGCAAACCGAGTTGCAAAAGCTGGCATCCACTCCCGGAATTTCTCCGCCAACCTTTGCCGAGCGCAAATCCCGCGCCGACCTTCTCGCCCGTTCCAAGAAATATTCCGACGCCGCCGACGCCTACCGCGACTTACTCCGCGACGCCTCGACTTCGGATAAACCATCGGAGAAGCCTTCCATCCAACTCGCCCTAGCCGAGGCATTCCACCATTCCGGCAATAATCGCGAGGCCAAGCAGTTGCTCGACTCCGTCGTGATCACATCGCCGGAAATCGCCGCCCAGCGCCTCTTTGACCTCGGAGAAATGCAGCGCGCCGCCGACCAGGATGACGCCTTCCTACAGACCGTCGCCGACATCCGCAAGACCGCGCCCACCAGTCCCTTCCTCGAACAGGCCTTGCTCAACGCTGGAAATATTTATCTCTTGCGCAAGGATTACGACAACGCTATCGCCGCCTACCGCGAAATCGAGCAGCGTTTCCCCAACGGTACACGCTCTCCCTATTCGCATTGGAAAGCCGCGTGGCTCAGTTTCCGTCAGGGCCGCACCGCCGACGCCAAAACTTTATTCGAGCAGCAGATCGCGCTCTATCCCGATTCCAACGAAGTCGTAGCTGCCCTTTACTGGCGCGCTCGCCTCGCCGAAGAAGACGGCGATGCCGCCATGGCCAGCGCCTTCTATCAAAAGATCACCGACCGCTTCCGCAATTATTACTACGGCCCCTCGGCCCGCGAGCGCATCGCCAAACTTAAAGCGGCTGGCGATTCTCAGAACAACGATCCGCCGCACTACGCCGTCCTGGACCGCGTTCCTCCGTTGAACGCTGCTCCCATCCCCCAAGACGCGCCCCCCGAAGACAACTTGCGCGTGCAAAAAGCCCACCTGCTCGAAAACGGAGGTCTGCTCGATTTTGCCGTGCGTGAATTGAAAGCGGCTGCCGAAGAAGAGAAGGGAAGCTGGCTGCCCTCGGAAATCGCCCGCATGTACATCGACGTCGGCCGCTACGACATTGCCGTCGAGACCCTGAAGCGCGCCGTCCCCAGTTATTTTGCCGTGGATTTATCCGCCCTGCCGCGTTCCTATTGGGAAGCTCTGTTTCCCAAACCCTACTGGACCGACCTCAAAAAGTTCTCGTCCGCCAACGCCCTCGACCCGTACATGGTCGCGTCTCTCATTCGCCAGGAATCCGAGTTCAACCCTGCCGCTCAATCCAACAAGAATGCTTTAGGTCTCATGCAACTGCTCCCGCGCGTAGGCAAAACCGTAGCCAAACAGGAAAAGCTGAAACATTTCTCCACGCAACAACTCTTCACCCCCGCGATCAATCTGCAACTCGGCACCCGCTACTTCCGCTCCATGGTCGATCAGTTCGGAGGTTTCGAATACGCTCTCGCCGCCTACAACGCCGGCGACGACCGCGTAAAAGACTGGCAAGCCGCCGGAAAATACCGCGACATCTACGAATTCGTCGAGTCCATCCCCTTCACCGAAACCCGCGAATACGTCCAAGCCATCATGCGCAACGCCAACGTCTATCGCCAACTCTACGGCGCCCCGTAACCGCACTCAACCCTGTCATCCTGAGCGAAGTTGTCGTTCGCAAAGCGAACGACAACGCAGTCGAAGGACCTTGTGTTCGCTTGCAGTAAAGCGAATGCGGGAGAGCATTCTCCCGGCAAGGCGCAGGTGGAACGGAAGGAATCACAGAGACGGAATTTACGCCGCCATCTTCTCCGGCGTCTTCACAAACAAAATCTCATACACCAACAACCCCGCCCCCACCACAATCGCACTGTCCGCCACATTAAACGCCGGCCACTGATATGACCCGATATACACCAACAAAAAATCCACCACTTTCCCGTTCAAAACCCGGTCCCACAAATTCCCCAGCGCCCCGCCCAGAATCAGCGACAGCCCCACTGCTGTCGGCGTCATGACCCGGCTGCTCCGCCACAACAGGGCCGACACAATCACCAGCGCCACTACCGAAAACGTCACCAGCAACGCAATCTTCCACGGTGTCGGAGAATCATTGAACAATCCAAACGCCGCCCCCCGGTTCTCCACATGCGTGATATAAAACACCCGCCTGATCACCGGAATGCTGTCATGCAAAGAAATATCCTTCGCCACCAGCCGTTTGGTGAAGCGGTCCAGCACCAGAACTCCGAGAGCAATCAAAAAATAAAATCTGCGCATAAATTCTTTGTCTGCCAGCAAGCTCAAGCTACAGGCGGCTCAAACCCCATCTCCCTCAACACCGGCGCGCACCGCTCGCACACCGTTGGATACTTCGCATCTTCGCCCACTCGAATCGAATAATTCCAGCAGCGCTCGCATTTCAGCCCATCAGCCTTGCTGACTTCAACCTTCAACTCGCCCGATCCCGGCTCCAGCCCGACATGCGACACGATAAACAAATACCGCAGCTCCGCCTTGTGCTTCTCCAGCAGCGCATAAAGCGGATCCGGCGCGCTAAGCCTCACCTGCGCCTCCAGATTTCCGCCAATCAATTTATTATTCCGCGCCTCTTCCAGCGCCTTCAGCACCACGCTGCGAACTTCATGCAGCTTCCCCCACTCCTCATCCGACTTCTCCCACCCCGCCGCCGCAAATAGTTTGCCCGCAATCTGCTCCCGGCTCCAAAACACATCCAGATGCACGCTCTCCGGACGCGCTCCCGCCGCCGGCAATTGCCCCCAGATTTCATCGCAGGTAAAGCTCATAATCGGCGCCAGCAGACGCGCCAGTGCCTCGCCAATCGTCCATAGCGCGGTTTGCGCCGCCCGCCGCTCCCGCGACTTCGCCCCAAACGTGTACAACCGGTCTTTCAAAATGTCGAAATAAAACGAACTCAAATCCACCACGCAAAATTCCGTTACCCCGTGGTAAATCCGATGAAATGCAAACGCGTCATACCACTCCGTCACCTGGCCGTTGAGCGTCGCCATCTGCCGCAGCATGTACTGGTCGAGCGCCTGCATGTCTTCATGCGCCACCGCATCCCGCGCCGGATCAAAGTCATAAAGATTGCTCAGAATGTAGCGAAACGTATTCCGGATCTTGCGATAATTCTCCGCCACCCGCTGCATTAGCCCTTCCGACCCGACCACGTCCTCGCGGAAGTCCACCGACGCCACCCACAGCCGCACGATCTCTCCGCCCAGCCGGTTCGCAATGTCCACCGGATCAACATCGTTCCCCCGCGACTTCGACATCGCCCGCCCCTGCTCATCCAGCGTCCACCCCGGCGTCGCGCACGATTTGTACGGCGCGCTCCCCTTCGCCCCAATCGCGCACAGCAGGGAAGACATAAACCATCCCCGATACTGATCGCCGCCCTCGAGATACAAATCCGAAGGCCACGGTTGGTTCGCCTCGTTCGCCGTCTCCACCAGATAGCTGCATCCCGACTCGAACCACACGTCCAGAATGTCGGCTTCTTTTTTAAAAACCTCGCCACCCGAAGACGCCGCACTCGAAGACGCGCCGCACTCGCACTTCGCGCCCGCAGCCAAGTGCTCCGACTCCGCCGTGTACCAGGCATCCGCCCCCGACTTCGCAAACAGCTCCACCACTTTGCGATTCACCACCGGATCCTTCAGCGGCTTGTTACACGCCGTGCACACAAACACCGCAATCGGCACCCCCCAAACCCGCTGCCGCGAGATGCACCAATCCGGCCGCGTCTCCACCATGTTCGAAATCCGCTCTTCTCCCCAAGCCGGGTCCCACTTGATTTTCTTGATCTCGTCCAGCGCACGCGAGCGAAACGTGCCGCCCTCCAGCGGCGTCTCCATCGAGATAAACCACTGCTCCGTCGCCCGAAAAATTACTGGATTATGACACCGCCAGCAATGCGGATACGAATGCTCCAGCTTCTCCTCATGCAGCAGTGCCCCGCGCGTCTTCAGCAGTTCGATGATCGGCGCATTCGCCTTGAACACCTGCAACCCGTCATACTCCGGCAACCCGTTGTGAATCCGCCCCGCCACATCCACATCGCACGTCGGATCAAGCTTGTACTTCACCCCAGTCGCAAAGTCCTCGACGCCATGCGACGGCGCCGTATGGACAATCCCCGTGCCCGTATCCATGGTCACGTAATCTGCCAACACACCGATAATGTTTCGATCCAAGAACGGGTGCGCAAAATTGACGTACTCAAACTTTTTCCCCGGAAAAGCCGCAAGCAGCGCAAACCCATCTTTTCCCAGTTGCGTCTTCGCCTGCACATCCCCGCCTAACTTCTCTGCGTAGATGTAAACCTCGTCCGCCGCGTTCGACGCGACAGCCACGTATTGCTCATCAGGATTAAATGCCAACGCCTTCGAAGCCGGAAGCGTCCACGGAGTCGTCGTCCAGATCACGGCAAAAACTTTCTTTCCCGCCAGCGCCGGGTCAAACCCTGCCGCATCATCCTTCAGCGCATACTTCACCCACACCGCCGGCGTCGTATCGTTCTCGTACTCCACTTCCGCTTCCGCCAGCGCCGTCCGGTCATGCCAGCACCAATACACCGGACGCAGCCCCTTATAGACAAACCCCTGCTCGAAGAATTTGTAGAACGTCTCCAGCACCACCGACTCGTACTCCGGCGTCATCGTCGAATAAGGCTTGTCGAAGCGCCCCAAAACCCCAATCCGCTTGAATTGCTCGCGCTGCAAATCAAGATACTTTTGTGCATACTTCCTGCATTCCAGCCGGACATCCACCGCCTTCATCTGCAACTTTTTTCCACCCAGCTTCTGGTCCACCTTGATCTCGATCGGCAGCCCGTGGCAATCCCACCCTGGGATATAAGGCGCATCAAACCCCGCCATGTTTTTCGACTTCACCACAAAGTCCTTCAGGCACTTATTCAGTGCATGACCCAGGTGAATCGGCCCATTGGCATACGGAGGCCCATCGTGCAGAACATACTTCGGCGACCCCTTCCGCGCCTCCCGGATCCGCTCATACAGGCGCGCCTCTTCCCACCGCTCCAGAATTTTTGGCTCATTCTGCGGCAGGTTAGCCTTCATGGAAAAGCTGGTTTTAGGCAGATTACAGGTCAGTTTAAAGTCCAGCGGGATTCTCCAAACAGTTAGTTTTCTTCATTATATAGGTAGATAAAGTGATGTCATTCCCAAGCGGCGCAGCCGCAGAGGAACCTGCTTTCTCACGCGCAAAAGTGAACCGCCGTCGAGCCCACCCTGAAGTCAGCTCCTGAGCCCAAAGCCTAACGCCCGAAGCCTGATTGTAAAACTCCCGTGACAAACCCAGCCCCGCCGCCCCCGAGTGTACAATTTTGTTGAGACACATTTCCCGAGTCTAAGCATCTAATGGACAGAGATGAGTTGTTTGGTTTTCCTGCCAGTCGCCGGGCCAAGCGTCGGCCGACCAGGAACCACCGGCATCAAGCAACTGCCCGACCAAGCCGCTCATCAGTTACCAATGGGACCAAAAGACTGGCCCAGAGTCAGGGAACTCGAGTAACATAAATGGCGACCTTGGATTTCAAACCGCCCCAATCCGTCGAGCCTGAGCCCGAGCTCCATCTGCTGGCGCAGGACAAAGAGCCGTCCCTATGGGCTTCGCTCACCCAGAACTTCAATGAAACTTTTTTCCCCAAGAAGCTCCCGCCTCTCGTCCTGACCTCTCAGCCGATTCCGGTCAAGGACATCTGGGGCTTCTACGCCGAATACCACAAGAGAAGCGCCACCGTTTCGACCATTGCCCACATCGTGGTCATCACCGCGATCCTTCTCGGTACCATCTATCTGGGGAAGCGGGCCATTGAGAAGCCGAAAGACGAGGTCATCACTTTTCTTCCAACCGACATTCCGGTGATGAAGCCATCCAAGACGGTATCCGGCGGCGGCGGTGGTGGTGGCGACCGCGACAAATTCCAGGCTCCGAAGGGCAAGATTCCCAAGCAGTCCATGACCCAAATTACTCCCCCGGCTATCGTGGTGCGCAACCAGCATCCCAAGCTTGCGGTCGAGCCCACGGTCGTCGTGCCTCCACAAGTCAAACTGGCCTACAACGCGCCGAACCTGGGGAACCCCACCGCGACGGTGCCGAGTGGGCCTCCATCCAACGGAACCGGTTCCGGTAGCGGCATCGGCTCCGGTAGCGGCGGCGGCATCGGCGTAGGTACAGGTCCCGGCGTCGGTGAAGGCCGCGGCGGCGGAGTCGGTGGCGGTGTGTTCCGCGTAGGTGGCGGCGTGACTGCGCCAAAAGTGACTTACCAGCCCGACCCGGAGTATTCGGAAGAAGCTCGCAAAGCAAAATTCATGGGTGCCTGCATGCTCAGTTTGATCGTCGGCGCCGATGGCCATCCACGCGACATCGAGGTTGCCCGCAGCGTTGGTTTAGGTCTTGATGAAAAGGCAATCGAAGCGGTCAAGTTGTGGAAGTTTGATCCCGCCACCAAAGACGGTAAGCCCGTAGCGGTTCGCATTAACGTCGAAGTTACATTCCACCTCTACTGAGGCCTAGCCATCAGCCATCGACGATGGTTCGGACGAACTCGTCTTAGGAAGCACTCAGTCAAGCAAGGTTCAAACGTTTGTCGTTCACCGCAGCCCCAGCCGCGACGCGGCGAAAGAACCACTGGTTTAAAGCCCATTCCCCGAAACACCCTACTCCTTCAAATCCACATGCGCGATGTCCCGAATTTCCCGCCCTAAAAACAACGCCCCCAACCGCCGAAACTTCTCCGCCGAATCCGTAACAAAAAACCGCACGCCCGCAGATCCCGAACCCGACCGAGCCCCGGAATTCACCAATCCCCCCACCGCCAACGCCGTTGACTCCGCCGAATCCACCAGCGTCACTCCCTCAGGCGCCACCCGATGCAATACCGGCTTCAACAACGGATAATGCGTGCACCCCAACAACAAAACATCCGCAGCCCCAAACCCGTCCCCAAACGCCTCCCCCAAATAAATCTTCGCGACTTGCTCCGTGACCGCGTGCCCCACCCATCCTTCTTCCACCAGTGGCACCAGCAGCGGACACGCCTTCTCCCGCGCCTCAATCTTCAACCCCGCCAACGCCTTCTGATACGCGTGACTCGAAACCGTAGCCTCAGTCCCAATCACCACCACCTTACCCGAGCGCGTCGCCTCCGCCGCCCGCCGCGCCCCCGGCTCAATCACCCCCACCACCTTCACCGAAGCCGCCTGTTGAATCTGTGGCAGTGCCAGCGCCGTCGCGGTGTTGCAGGCAATCACCAGCAGGTCCGCCCCCTGCTGCTCCAGGAACTTCGCCGCCTCGCACCGCATACCGCGCCACCGTCTCGACCGACTTCGACCCGTAGGGAAGCCGCGCCGTATCCCCAAAGTAGAGATAGTCAGCTCCCGGGATAACCTCAAGTAAAGCTTTAAGTACGGTCAGCCCGCCAAAGCCGGAGTCGAATACGCCAATGGTTGTATTTCGCACTGAAACAGTGTACACTGCTTTCGTATGAAAAACATCACTCTAAGTGCCGACGAAGACCTGATCGCACAAGCCAGGAAAACCGCCGAGTCGCAAAACACCACCCTCAATGCAGCCTTCCGGGAGTGGCTGGAAGACTACGCAAGCAGATCCGGTGACCTGGCCGCATACGATCGCGTCATGGAGCGCCTGCGCGGTCGCGTCGTGTCGCACGGTCCCTACACCCGGGATGAAATGAATGAACGATAGGTTCTTCCTGGACACTAACATCTTCGCTTACGTGTTCGACCTTGCTGCGCCGGTGAAGGCAAAAGTATCTGACAGCCTTGTCCGAAAAGGCGTCGAAACCAGGAAGGGAGTCATTAGCTATCAGGTCGTGCAGGAATTCTTTAGCTTGGCCTTCAGGAAATTTCCCCGCACCATGCCTGCCGCAGAGGCCCAAGCCTATTTCATCTCCCCGCTGCGCCCATTGTTGAGGGTATCGTTTTCCCAAGCTTTGGTCTTCCGGGCAATCTCGATTCGAGAGAATCACTCCATCCCCTGGTACGATTCGCTCATCCTCGCCGCCGCCATCGAAAGCGAGTGCAAGATTCTCTACAGCGAAGACTTTCAGCACGGCCGCCAGATGGAAGGCGTCAAGATCGTTAATCCATTCATTTAGCGGAATCATCTAGCGAACGAAACGCGCATTGCTGACAGCCTGTGCGGCCTCGCCCGTCTCCGCGCCACAGCACAAACCCCTCGGTATCGCTGCCCCATGCGGACACGTCCGCGGATGCCCCAGAAATGTACATATCTTCTCCGTGGCCTGCGGCGAGAGTATGTGCTCAAACTTGCAAGCCTGCTCCTCGATTTCCGACTCGCTCTCCAGCGCCAGGCTATCCGTAAATAGCCGCTCCGCCAGCCGGTGCCGCCGGATAATGTCCGCCGCTTTCTGCCGTCCCCGCGCGGTCAACTCCACAATCACGCTTCCATCGCCCACCGAAAAACTCGTCGGCCCCATCGCGTCATGGCACGGATTCACAAACGGCTTGTGATCATGAGCCACCGGAGGATGCGGCGCCGTCTCCACCAGCCCCATGTCCCGCATCTTCTCCACCGCCACGCTCACCGGCAACGCCCCGTGCACGCCCATGTGCTCAATTTCCGCAATCTCGCCATGCTCTTCCATCACCCACAACTCTTCCAGCACTTCCTCCAACTGCTCCTCGTCGGCCATGGCAAAAACTTCCTGCGCCGCAATCTTTCCATGATGCAGCTCAATCCGCCGGTCTCCGAGCCGCGCGACGACGGGGTCGTGGGTCACCATCACAATCGTCCGTCCCTGCTGATGCAATTCCCGCAGCAGCCGCAGCACGATTTCCTCATTCGCCGCATCCAGATTTCCCGTCGGCTCATCCGCCAGAATGATCTTCGGATCATTAATCAGCGCCCGCGCGATGCACACCCGCTGCTGCTCGCCGCCCGAAAGCTGCGCCGGCAAATGTCGCGCGCGATCTTTCAATCCCGACACGGTCCAGCGCCGCCAGCGCCTCCGTCTCATCCGTCATGCTGTGAAAGTACTGCGCCAGCATCACGTTCTCCAGCGCCGACAGATAGGGAATCAGATGAAACTGCTGAAAAATGAACCCAACTTTTTCCGCCCGCACCCGCGTCAGCTCGCTAGCGTTAAGCCGCGCCACATTCTCGCCATCCAGCCAGATCTCTCCAATGCTCGGACTATCCAAACACCCAATCAAATTCACCAGTGTAGATTTCCCCGACCCCGAGGGCCCCATCACCGCAATCCACTCCCCCGGCTCCACGCGCAGCGTGAAGTCATCCAGCGCGCGAATCACCCCGCCCGCAGCTTCCGTTTTCGCCGGATAAAACCTGCTCACATTGTCGAGCCGGATCATCTGCTGTTACTCTCCCCTCAAAATCATAGCGGGCTGAATCCGCCGCAACAATTGCAAAGGCACCAACGTCGCCAGCAGAGTGACTACGACGCATCCAGCCAGCACGACCGGAAACACGCTCAACCGCGGCGCCACCGGCGCATGAAAATTTACCCGCCCAATCCACGCGGCAATCCCCGTTCCCGCCGCAAACCCTAAAATCGATCCCGCCACCGCCAGCGCCGCCGCTTCTCCCGCCACAAACATGGCAATCAGCAAGTCCGACGCCCCCAGCGCCTTCATAATTGCGAAATCCCGCCGCCGATCAAACACCCACCCCATCAGCGTCGCCAGCACGCACAACGCCGCCGTGCACACAATAAATGACGAAGACCACAGCAGCGTCGAGCGCGTCTTCCCCAAAACGTTCGCTTCACCTTCCGTCACCTGCCGCACCGCCCGCACATCCGCATTCGGGATCGTTCGTTGAAGTTGTTGGAGAAGGGAAGTCACCTCTTCCGCCGTGCCGCTCGCCGCGATTTCCACCACCGAAGGCGCGATCCCAGTCCAGGCCTGAAAATCCTGCAACGACATATACACGCGACTGTCCTCACCCGCCCCCGTGCGAACCGCTCCAGCCGGCGAAACGCGAATGCGGTGGCCGTGATAACTCAACGTAAAAGGAGCATCGCTCGAACTTAGAAGACGATCGGCCCGCGCTCCCACCAAAACCTGCCCCGAAGCCTGGGGCCAAGCCGAAACCGCCCACCACGGATTCAACTTGCGCACCAGTTCAAAATCCGTTCCCGCCACCACAATCGGACGGTCCTTCTCATCCCGCGCCACCGCATAAGCAAACGGCACCGCCAACCCGCGCCCGGAAACCGCGCCCTGAATCGCGCTGACCTGCTCCGCCGAAAACCCGCCGGTCCCTGTTTTTGCCTCGACCACGATATTCGCGCCGTACTTGCGGAACTCTTTCCGCAGTTTCGCCTGCACGTCCACAAACAGATTGAGCATCGCCGTTGCTGCCGCCGCCGCAACCACAATCGCCGTCAACGCCGCCGTAGCTTGTCCCTTCCGCAAAGCCGCCGCGCGAAACAGCAGCCGGAAATACATCCCACTCCGCGACCCGTGCCGCATTACGCCTCACCCCGCAGCGCGCGCACCGGATCGTATTTCACCGCCCGCCTTATCGCCGTCGCACTACCGGCAAACGTAACCGCAATCGCAATCCCCAAAACCACCGGCAGCAGCACCGGATCCACGCCAATCGCCGATCCAAAAATCGCCCGCCCCAACCCGCGCGCCATCCATCCCCCCGCCACAAACCCCACCACTCCTCCGATGCACGCCAGCAGCACTGTCTCAGAAATAAAAATCGCCGACAAAGTAAAGTACCCCGCCCCCAGTGCCTTCATCAGCCCCACTTCCGTCCGTCGCTCAAACATCGCCGTTGCCATCGCCGCCGAAACCGCCAGCCCCGACGTGAACAGCGCCGCGAGGGTGATCAGCAGCATCAGCCCCTTGATCCGCGACAACACCGTGCCTTCGTTCTGCGCCACCTGCCGAATCTGCTCCGCATGCGAATGCGGTATCGCCTCCGTCAACTGCAACGCAATCGACTGCGGATACGGCGAGCAATACCACCGGTCCCGGTCCGCCGCACTCAGCGAATCCGGACTCCGCCGCGCAAACGCATCCTCCGGCTTAGTCACCGCGCTGACAAAAATCTTCCGCACCGCCCCCGGCTTTCCCGCGAGCGTCTGCGCCAAGCTCAGCGGCGCAACAATTTGATCATCCTCGGTTCCGCCGGTAGAAAGAACGCCTGTCACCAGATGCGGCTTGCCATCAATCTGCACATCTTGCCCCGCCGCAATCCCCGACGCCGCCGCAAGTTTCTCCCCCACCAAAACGTCGCCCGAATCATCCGCGGGCCAGCTCCCATTCACCTTCCACCACGGAAACGCCGTCCGCGCCCCAGTCGTAAATTCCTGCGTCCCATACTTCATAGTCTTCGCAAAGTAAGTCCCCACCAAAGTGAGATCGTGTGGCGCGGACCTGCCCGCAGCGGAGTCGAACGGGGTCCCCGCCCGCGAACTGCCAGTTGCCGAATCATCCCTCGAAGATTCCACCAACACACTCACCACCAACTCCGGCGCAAACGCCACAATATTATTCCGCCAGAAAATCCCCTTAATCTTCGGCAGCGCCGCTTCCTCCAAATACGCCCCACTCCCCGCCGGCTTCAGATTCACGCTCCCAATCTGCACATCCAGATCATCTTCTTCCGGTGTCACCACCAGATTCGCCCCGTAAGTCCGCAGCTCGCGGCTGATCTTGTCCCCAATCCCAGTCGCAATCCCAATCATCGCCGTGGACACCGCAGCCCCCAGCGTCACCGCGACCGCGACCAGCAGCTTCCGCCGCGTCTGCCTCCGAAATGATTCGTAAACCAACCGCACAAACATAAAAGTTAGGAATCCCTCATCCTGCTCGTACTAACCCAACCCTGCTCGTGTAGGGACGGTCGTTCCGCCCGTCCCCGGGCCACAAGCCCGGCAAAAGAGGGGCCGAAGGCCCGCCCTCCGCCTGCACCATCAAGCCGTTCGGAAACTGCCCCACCCTACTTCCTAAACAACTTTCCCCCCGCCCCCAAATCCGCTTCCTGAATCACCACATCCCCGCCCGCAACCGCCGACTTCAGCGGAACCGGATTACACCCTCCCGGCGTCCCCACAGACTGCGAATTAATCGGCGACGCACAGTTCTTGCACACCAGCCCATTAGCGGTCTTGAAAAATCCCACCGACCCACAAATCTCGCAAGCATCGAACACCACCGCGACTTTCCCATCCGGTTTCTGATAAAGCAGAAACCGAATCTGCATCCCACCCTCATTCGCCGCGTAGCGATGCAAATCCCCATCCGAAACCTGCGCCAGCGGAATACTGACCGTGCCGTTGGTGAACGTCACCGGCGTCGCCGCCGACAACGCGCTCGTGCCCTTGGCATAAATGAACTCCGCCGTGATCATCAAGATAAAGACGAACGAAGTCGCGTAAACCGCCACCATCCACAACCGCTCCCGCCGCGCATTCCATGCCGCTTTTCTCTTTTCCGCCGCCGAATCCGGGACTGCCACCGGCTGGCGCCGCCGCGCCTCAAACAGCACCATCAGTCCCGCCAGCGCCAAAATCGTCACAAAAAAGAAAAAATCGTTGCGCACAATCGGCCCAATCAACGCCATTTCCTCTTTGGACGAGCGAAGGACCCCGTTCTCCGAGAGCTCGTGCAGCCCTGAGACCAGCAACTGCGCCGCCACGAAAAACAGAATCACCGTCGTGACTCGGAAAAACTTCTGCAAATTGATCCGCACGCTCCCCTTCACGAACATCACGCCGAAAATAATCGCGGCCAACACGCCGAATAGCGTTCCCAGGAAGCTGACCAGCGCGCCCGAGTCCAGCCTGACCGCGGAAAGAATCAGCACCGTCTCCGCTCCCTCGCGCAGCACCATGAGAAACACAAACAGAAATATCCCAACCTGCGACCCGCGCTCCGCCAGCGACCCAATCTTCCCCTCGATCTCCCCCTTCAGCTTTTTCCCCGTGCGCATCATGAACACAATCATGGTCACGACGAAAAACGCCGCCGCCAGCATCACCCAGCCCTCAAACAAGTCTTCGTTGAACTGGAACCGGGAGAGAAGTACAGCCACACCGATACTTGCGACAAACGCCGACCCAAGAGCGAAAAAGACCGCCCGGCGCAAATCCGGACGCTGAATCTTGTTGAGGTAAGCCAGCGTGATGCCCACAATCAACGCCGCCTCCACCCCTTCGCGCAACGTAATAATGAATGCCTGGAGCACGGATTTTCCTCGGTGCAGCCTATTGCAACTCAGTTGCAACTAGCAACCTGTTCTAAGGATATCACGCGAACCGTTGAAATAAGAGTGGACTCGGAGCCGACTCGTTCTCGCCCGAAACCTCGGGAAGCGTCATCCCGAAGTCCCCGCGTTTTCACCAGCGGGGCGAGGGATCTCGCGTGAAGCGCCTGATCGCCGGCGAGCTTTTTCGCCGGGCTTGCCCCTACAGCAACCTCAAAAACCTCCTCGCCTCATCCAGCCGCGGAAACATCCTCTCCTCCGCCTGAAACTCCTTCGAATGCACGCACCGCCGCGTCCCTCGCATCCTCACCGGATGCTTCAAATGCAGCATCTCGTGATAAACGATGTACTCCACCACCACCCGCGGCACACGCGGATGATCAAACACCCGGCTGACCACAATCGCATTGTGCGCCGGATCGTAATGTCCCAACCGGTTCCGCGCCCGCTCCCCACTCCACGTCATTCGCGGACGTCCCAGCATCCCACCAAAAAACCTCGCATTCAACTCCTCGAAAATCGCGTCCAAATCATAACTGTGCCCCTGCGCCGAATGGATCCGCTTTCGCCCCCGAATCTGCCGCACCAGATGCGCCTTGCGCGACATATGCTGAGCTGAAACATATCGCCGGTAGCGCGCCGCGTGCTCGCGGTCCACCGGCTTGCGGTACATCTTCGCCAGCAGGATATGCGCAATCGCCTTCAAAACATATTCCGGGGCCCCCTCGAGGAGGTCAGAAACCCGCACCAGCAGTTTTCCCTCACGCAGTCGAATTGTGTTGTTGATATTCGCGAAGCCGAAGAACTCGACCCGCAATTCCGGGAACCTCAGACCGCGGCCGCAACTCGCGGTAGGTCTCCTCGAATAATTTGCTGATTTCCGCCGCCACCTGCAATGCAGACTAGCACGCCCTGCTCACTCCGGACGCTGTGAATCGTCCTTGTGCCCTTGCTTCTTCTTATTCTTAAACGCTGCTTCCTGCTCCGCCAGCAAGTCGCGGTGGTCTTTGGCCGCTGAGTCCACCGTCTCCAGCGCGCTCCCCAGCAAAAACTCATAACTCGCTGCTTCCTTGGGTGTGCTCGCCAGCGAAGCCTTAAACGCCCGCAGCTTCGCCCCAAACTCCGTGTCCGCCTCAATCACCGGTTTCAGCGCCTTGCGCAGATCGTCCCTGCGATCGGCGAACGTGTCCACGTTCGTGTCCAACTCGTCATACAGATCCAGAAAGTCCTGCAACGCATCCCGCGTCTGCTTCGTGCGATCGGTCGCTTTAGTGTCCGCCCGAACCTGTTCCAGCTTGTCTAACCGCGCCCGCGCAAAGTCCACATAAAGCTTCAGCCGGATATCCGGCAGTTGCGCCGCATCACGCAGCTTGTCAATTTCCAGATCGGTCAGCGGATCGCGCTGGTGTTGCTGCGCCGCCATGACCACAGTCAGCAGCAAACAGACCGGAATCACCCATCGGACACTAGTCATTCTTCTTGGCCCCAAACATGCTGTGCAGCAACTCCGTCCGGAATGCTTCCAGCCGGTCAATCGCCGCTTGCACCGGCGGCTGGTCATCCACATCCACGTTGAGCTTTACGTCGCGCAGGTGAATCGCAATTTCGCGGATCTTGATCTCCGTGTTCTTGACATGTTTTCCGGATTGCAATGCCGCCGCGTGTGCGCTGTCCGAGTATTTCACGATCAACTGCACCGCCCCGCGAAATTCCTCAACCTTGTCCGCCTTGTAAGCCTCGGTTGCCGCCTTCAGCTCCCGCGCCGCAACCTGCATATAAAGGTCGGGCTGCTGATCGGGCCGGGAGGCGCTTGCCCGTGCGATCAACTCCTCTGTCGTTTCCTCAGCGCCATGCGCAGCCGTGGCTGCCAGCGCCAACATCAGCATCGCTCCCAGCAGCTTTCTCATTCCCGGCTCACTTCTCCGGCTCCAGCATAATCAGGCGGTGCCGCGCCTGCCATTCCTGGTCCGGATACTTCCCGCCTGCCACATCCAGAAACAAATGATAATACTTCGTCGCCTGGGTCACGTCCTGCAGATGATCGTACGCCGTGGCCCGCATAAAATAGCCGATCGGCTGTTCCGGCAGGTACTTAGCGCGCATGTCCACGGCTTTAATGGTCAGCGCATAATCCTTGTTCCCGTTCGCAGCAGCCGCCAATTCTCCATAAGCCGCGCCGAAATCGGGCTTCAGTTGCACCGCCCGCAGCAATTCCTGCTCCGCCTGCGCGTAAAGCTTTTGATGCACCAGCGCCTTTCCCGCCCCGTAATGCAGGTCCGCATCATTCGGATACGATGCCAAAAGCGCGCCATACAGTTTCTGCGCCTGCTCGTATTTCTTCGAGTCCACGTAGAAGTCCGCCAGGTCGCGTTCCGCCTTGCTGTCCGCCGGATCGAGCTTCAATCCCGCTTCCATCTCTGCCGCCGCTTCGTCTCTCTTGCCCGCAATCGCCAGCATCCGCCCCAGCTGCATGTGTGCGCCCGCGTCGTTCGGATGCAGCACCACCAACTTGCGCAGCAACGCCTCGGCGTTCCCAAATCTTTTCTGCGCCATATAGAAGTTGGTCAGCGCCGCCAGCGCATCTGAAGACTCCGGCGCAACCGCCAGCGCCTGCTGATATTCCTTCTCCGCCTCCGCCGGATGCTGTTGTTTTTCCAGCAGGGAAGCAGCCAGCAAATGCGGTTCGGGATCTTTCGGATCGAGCAGCGCCGCCTGCTGAAACGCCGCCGCCGCGTCGTCCGGCTTGCTGTCGGCAAGAAGATTCCCCAACACCATCCACGCCCGCTTGCTGCTCTCCACCGATCCCGACGCCGGCTTCAACCTCGTTGCCGCGCGCAAAAATTGTTCCGCATCCGGCTGCTTCGCTGCCGCCAGCTCCAGCCCCAGGTCCATGTTCGATTCAAACAAATCTGGCTTCGCCGCCACCGACTTCCGGTAAGCCGCAATCGATTCCTCGTTCCGCCCCGTCGCGTGATACATAAACCCCAGGTCATACCACGCCGAATAACTCTCCGGATGCGCTGCAACATACTCCTTCAGCAGCGGTTCGGCGCCGGCGTAGTCCTGCTTGGCAATATCAGTCTCAGCGTTAGAAAGTTTCACGGCTTCGGGGTCAGTCTCTTCCACCCGATGATGCCGCACCGTCACATGGTCTTGCGCGCTCGCGAACTGCGACACCCCGCAAGTGAACACTGCCACAGCCAGCCAGACACCCATCTCTCGCCGCAGTCTCAGTCGCGAGCCCGTTTCAGCGATAGCCATTGGAATGCGCAGCCCCATCTTCCCCCAGCACTCCAGCCAGAAACTTCCCGGTATACGAATCCTTCAGCTCCACAATTTTCTCCGGAGGCCCTTCCCCCACCACATATCCGCCGCGCTCGCCCCCCTCCGGCCCCAGATCAATCACCCAATCCGCCGTCTTGATCACTTCCAGATTGTGCTCAATGACCAGAATTGATCCCCCTGCTTCAATCAGACGCCGAAACGCCGCCAATAGTTTGCTGATGTCATCAAAGTGCAGCCCAGTAGTCGGCTCATCAAAGAGATAGAGCATTCTCCGCCGACGCGACACTTCTTTCGCCCGCGCCGCCGCCGCTGGCTGCAAGTGCGCAGCCAGCTTCACCCGTTGCGCCTCGCCCCCCGAAAGCGTCGTCGCCGACTGCCCCAGCCGCAAATATCCCAGCCCTACTTCGTCCAGAACGCGCAGCTTGTCCGCCACCTTCGGCGAATTCGCAAAATGATGCATCGCCTCATGCACCGTCATCTGCAAAACTTCATGAATGTTTTTCCCGCGATACCGCACATCCAAAATCTCCGGCTTAAACCGCTGCCCCTTGCACTCCTCGCACACCAGCTCCACATCCGCAAGAAACTGCATCTCCACCAACAACTGTTCCATCGCCCTGGCAAGTCTCACACCGCCCGCCCGGCACGTTGAATGAAAAATTTCCCGCCGCAAATCCTCGCTTCTGCGCCTCCGGCGTCGAAGCAAACAAATCTCGTATCCCATCAAACGCCTTGATATAAGTCACCGGATTCGACCGCGGCGTCCGCCCAATCGGCGACTGGTCCACCATCACCACTTCATCCACCCACTCGGAACCTTCAATCACAAACGGGTGCCCCGTCCTTGTCCCTCCGTTTTTTGGAGGGACAGGGCGGGGGTTTTCGCCGGCATCTGATCCCCCCGCCGGGTGCCCCATTTCTCGCCCGCCTGGGCGGGAGAAGTGGGGCTTTCCCTCGGAATCACCACGAGGCCCAGTCAGTCCCTTGTACAAGACGTCATGCAACAAAGTAGATTTCCCCGACCCCGAAACCCCCGTAATCGCCACCATCATTCCCAGCGGAATCGTCACGTCAACATTCTTCAGATTGTGCGCCCGCGCTCCGCGTATCGTAATCGCCGCCCGTCCCGGTTTTCTCCGCTTTCCCGGAATCTGTATATGCAGCTCACCCGCCAGATACCTCCCCGTCAGCGACCCCGGCGCCCTCAAAATCTCGTCATAACTTCCCGAAGCAATCACCTTGCCCCCGTGCTCTCCCGCCCCCGGCCCCAAATCCAAAATGTGATCACTCGCCCGCATCACCTCCGGATCATGCTCCACCACCAGCACCGTATTCCCCAGATCGCGCAGCCCATGCAAAATCCCAATCAGCCGATGCGTGTCCCGGCTATGCAACCCAATCGAAGGCTCGTCCAAAACGTACAACGTGCCCACCAGCTTCGATCCCAAAGAAGTCGCGAGTTGAATCCTCTGCGCCTCTCCACCCGACAAAGTAGAAGTCAGCCGGTCCAACATCAAATACTCCAGCCCCACATCATTCAAAAATCGCAGCCGCGACCGAATCTCATCCAACAGCCGCTCTCCCACCTCCAACTCCTTGGAAGTCAAAGCAGATGTGCCGGGTGCCCCATTTCTCGCGTCCTTCGCGAGAAGTGGGGCTTTCCCCGACAGCGCCTCGGATCGAGTGGGTGCCCCATTCTTTCGCCCGCCGTGGCGGGAAAGGGCGGGCCGCGACGCACCCTCAATCTCCTCACTCGATTCTTTCCCGACCCCCACCAACGATTCAAAAAACTCCCCCGCATCCTCCACCGTCATCGCGCAAACTTCACAAATATTCTTCCCGGCAATCTTCACCTGCTGCGCTTCCCGCCGCAGCCGCGCCCCGCCGCACTCCGAGCACAGCGAATACCCGCGATACCGGCTCAAGAACACCCGCACATGCAGCTTGTACTTCTTCCGCTCCAGATACCGAAAGAACCCGCGAATCCCCAAAAACTTCTTCTCACCCTCAATCACCGCCCGCTGCTGCTCCGGCTCCAGGTCTGCCCACGGCACATCCAGCGGGATCTCCTTCTCCTTGGCAAACCGCTTCAACTCGACAACCAGCGTACGAAATCTCGGCTTCGTCCACGGCTCAATCGCCCCTTCATTCAACGTCTTCGAGGGATCAGGCACCACCAGGTTCATATCAAAATCAATCGTGTTCCCAAACCCCTGGCATCGCGGACACGCCCCAAACGGATTGTTAAACGAAAACAACCGCGGCTCCGGCTCCTCGTACTTGATCCCGCAGTTCCGGCACTCAAACCGCTGCGAAAACCGCAACTGACGCGCCTCCTCGCCTTCCGCGTCACCCTCCCGCGGAGCCGTCTCAAATATCACCTCGCCACTCTCGCGAAAACTAATCTCCGCCGCATCCACAATCCGCGCCCGCGCATCCGCCGACAACCACCAGCCGATCCACCAGCACAAACACCGGCTGAGAAAAATCAATCTCCAGCAACGACTCCGGCGTCGAAAACTCAAAAATCTTCCCCGATTGAAACAGCCGGTTAAACCCCCGCTGCCGCAACTCAAACAGCCGCGCCTTGATCCCGTCGAGAGAAATCCCCGTAGCGCCCGCTGCCTTCGCAGCTTTTGCTTTCTTCTTCCCTTTTTTCAGAACTGTCATCCCGAGCGCAGCAGGACCATTCGCTTGCGAATGGTCCTGCGAAGTCGAGGGACCTTGTGTTTGCCCGGAGCCGCCCGTACTCTCGCCGCTCTTTGAATCGCCCGCCCGCAGCGGAAAGAAAACACTCAATCGCGTCCCCTCGCCAAGCACAAGCACTCCCTCCGCCACTTCATCCACCGTATCCTTCTTAACTTCCTCCCCGCACTCCGCGCAGTAAGTTCTCCCCACGCGCGCAAACAGCAACCGCAAATAGTCATAAATCTCGGTCGCCGTCCCCACCGTTGATCGCGGACTCCGCGTCGTATTCTTCTGCCGGATCGCCACCGCCGGCGCAATCCCCTCAATGTGGTCCACATCCGGCTTCTCAATCCGCTCCAAAAACTGCCGCGCATACGCCGACAGCGACTCCACATACCGCCGCTGCCCCTCCGCATAAATCGTGTCAAACGCCAGCGAAGATTTCCCCGACCCCGACACCCCCGTCACCACGGTCAGCGCATTATGCGCAATCTCAAAATCAATATTCTTGAGATTGTGCACCCGCGCCCCCCGTACCACGATGCTGTCTTTGGAAGTCAATGTGGACATCAATAGAAGGTTTCACACGATCGCAGCACGTACAGACGCGTCCGCGAGCACTGCCGAATCTTTCTATTATAAGTCAGTCCGGATCGTCGCTTTGCCGGCAAAAATCCTTACCACAGAGGCCACCGAGGATCACCGGGCAAATCCAAATTTACTCTGTGATCCTCTGTGTCCTCTGTGGTTAAAGCCTTTCGCGTGCAGCGCCCTTTTGCCAGCCCCCGCCCCGCCGCATAAACTAGAACTCCATGCCCGTCCAAATCGAAAACTTCTTCCTCGGCTGCCTCGCCCACGCCTCATACGTAGTCAGTTCCGACGGCATCGCCGCAGTCATCGATCCCCAGCGCGACGTTGATATCTACATCAAAGCCGCCGAAGAAAAAAATCTCAAGATCGCCCACATCATCGAAACCCATCTCCACGCCGACTTCGTCTCCGGACACCACGAACTCGCCCAACGCACCGGCGCGAAAATTTACCTGGGCGCTGGCTCCGGCGCCACCTTCCCGCACACCGCCGTCACCGACGGCGACTCGCTCCAGTTCGGCCACTGCCGTTTCGATTTCTCCAGCACTCCCGGCCACACCGTCGAAAGCATTTGCATCGCAATGACGGATCTCTCCGCCCCGAATCGCCCCCGCGCCATCTTCACCGGCGACACCCTCTTCGTCGGCGACGTAGGCCGCCCCGACCTTTCCGGCGACCATACTCCTCAAGCACTCGCCGCTATGCTCTACCAGAGCCTCAACGACAAGCTCCTCAAATTCCCCGACGAAACCGAAATCTATCCCGCCCACGGCGCAGGATCACTCTGCGGCCGCCAGATGGGTAACGAGCGCTCCTCCACCATCGGCAAAGAGCGCCGCACCAACTACGCGCTGCAAGCCAAGTCCTCCGAAGAATTCGTCCACCTTCTTACCGACAGCCTTCCGCCTCGCCCCGAATATTTCGGCCGCGACGTTGAACTCAACCGTCAAGGCGCCACCGCCATCGATCAGATTCCGCCACCCGTCGCCATCCGCGCTCCCGAAGTCCGCCGCATGCAGTCCGAAGGCGCCATCGTCCTCGACACTCGCCCGGTCATGGAGTTCGCCGTCGCCCACGTCCCCGGCTCCATTCACATCGGCCTCTCCGGCCAATACGCCTCCTGGGCCGCCCGTATTCTCGGCCTCGACAAGCAAATCATCCTCGTCGGAGAAGACGCCGACCAGCTTCGCGAATCCCAACTCCGCCTCGCCCGCGTCGGCATTGAAAATGTCAAAGCCTTTTTAGAAGACGGCATCACCGGATGGATCTCCGGCGGCTACGAACTCGACTACATCCCGCAAATCTCAGTGCAGGAATTTTCCGATTTGCTGGAAAAAGAGAAAGACCACATCGCCGTCCTCGACGTCCGCGAGCGCGGAGAAGTCGAAGCCGGCGCCATGCAAAACTCCATCCGCATCCCGCTAGGCCAATTGCAGGCCCGCACCGCCGAACTCGACCCCAACAAACTCCTGGTCGTCCACTGCAAAGGCGGATACCGCAGCTCCATCGCCACCAGCATCCTCCGCCGCGCCAACTTCCGCGACATCGCCAACCTAACCGGCGGGTTTGACGCATGGAAGGCGATGGGTCCAGTGGCGTAACTGTTCTAGCTCGACTTCCTTAATAAATCTGTCATTCCGACCGGAGCAGAATGATTCGCAAAGCGAATCGTTCTGTGAAGTGGAGGAACCCGCTTTCTTTTGCAGCACCCGAAGTCCAGCCCGTGCAGCCTCCTGATATACAATGTTTGCCAATTCAGAACCTGACCGAGCAACCTACTTCCCCTTCGTTCTCTTGCAGATGTAACGCACCGAATCGGCATTATGCGATGGACACTGTAGCTCTCGAAAGCCCCGCAAGTCAGATCCAGCGCTGGCCTTCTCTCAAGGCCATCGCGGCTCTCGTTGTCCTGGCCGCCTTCACCGTTTTCATCACCTGGCGCGCCGTATCTTTGGAAACATTTTTGCGACGTGAAGGTGACCAACCCCCTTTGGTCGATGAGGTGGCCCCTACTTTTTCCGCCGCTACGCTCGATGGACGGACGGTCTCTCTCGGAGATTTCCGCGGACAGAAAAAGGTAATCGTAAGCTTCTGGGCCAGCTGGTGTGGCCCCTGCCGCATGGAGATGCCAGGCCTGGTCAAGTTCTACCAGGACAATCACAACCCCTCGAGCGACTTCGAATTGCTGGCTGTCAGCATTGACGACGTTGCCAAAGACGCTTCCGATTTCGCCGCTGCGCAAAAACTAAATTTCCCCGTCCTTCTCGACCCTGGTCAGAAAATGGCCAATTCTTACCAGGTGGACAGCATTCCCACGATGTTCGTGATCGACAAAGACGGGAAAGTTATCTACGGGCACACCGGTTTTGATGCTGATATGGAATATGAATTGGCTCGCGAACTCGGAATTAAATTGAAGAACGCCGCGGGGGAACACTAGATGGCATCGCCGGCGATCGAATTCTCGAATGTAACCAAGATTTATGGGCGGCGTTTCGGTAGGATCAGAATCCCCGCCCTTTCCGAGGTTTCCTTCTCCGTGGCTCGTGGCGAGGTCTGCGCTTTCCTGGGTCCGAACGGCGCTGGCAAAACTACCAGCATGGGTATTCTCATGGGATTCACTTACGCCGACCGGGGACAGTCGCGGGTTCTTGGCTACCCGCCAGGAGACGTCCGCGCCAAGGAGCGCATTGGTTTTCTGCCCGAGAATTTTGCTTTCTACCGTTATTTGAAAGCGGAAAAGCTGCTGAAATTTCATCTTCGCCTGAGCGGCCGCCGTGTGTCCGACAGAAATGCTCTCATCGCAGATCTACTCGCCAAAGTAAAGCTGGACTCGTACAGAGGATTGAAGATTGGAAAGTACTCGCGCGGCATGGTGCAGCGTCTCGGGATTGCTCAAGCCTTGCTGGGGAACCCGGATCTCCTGGTCCTGGACGAACCCACCTCCGGCCTCGATCCCGCCGGAAGAAAAGAGGTGCGCGACCTGATTCTGGCCTTGAAGGCCGAAGGCAAGACCATCCTCCTCAGTTCCCACATCCTCTCCGAGGTCGAGCAGGTTTGCGACCGTGTCATCATCATCGATCGCGGTCGCATGGTCCGCTCCGGTCCCCTCCAGGAAATGCTTGGCGAAGGCAACCGGGTGGAGATCGTGGTTGATCAGTTGCCGGCAGAACTGGAACTTGCCGTTAAAAACTTTGGCGCTTCCCTTGAGCGCGATGCCCACCACGTGCGCATCGCAGTAGATGCGGGACAAAAGAGGGCCCTGGCCGAGATGTTATGGGCCGCGGGATGTGACGTGGTTAGTCTCGCGCCAATAAAAAACTCTCTTGAAGAAATGTTCCTGAAGGCGGTCGCAGGAGGTGGCACAGAGTGAAAGTTCTCACCATAGGTCTCGCCACCTTGGGAAGCTTTCGGCGTAACAAGGTGATCCTCCTGTTCAGCAGCTTATTTGTTTGCATTGTTCTGCTGATGATGGCCCCGCTGATGGAATTCAAGGCCATGACCACCGTCGCTAATGCCCAGCAGATGCAAGGTTTCATCTTGAACGAGATCGCTTCGGTAATGTCCCTGGTCAGCGGCTTCGGCAGTCTGCTGGCCGCGTGGGCCGCGGCCGATTCGGTCGCCGCTGAAATGAAGTCAGGCACCATTCTCGCAGTAATGGCACGCCCGTTGCGCCGTTGGGAGTTCCTAGCTGGAAAATATCTCGGCGTTCTCATGCTCATGACGTTCTATGTGGTGGCCATGCTCGGAGTCACATTTCTCCTTGCCTGGCTCGGCGGCCAGCGCTTTCACATTTCCGTCTGGACGCTCCTCGCTTACCCACTGGTCCGCTACGCAATTTGGGCGGCCATCGCCATGTTCCTGGTCACCTTAGTGCACTCCATTTTCGCGATGGGTATTGTCGCTATCCTCGCTACCTTGATCGAATTGTTCGGCCAATCCTCGCACGCTATTCCGCGCTGGATTCGTCTTCCTGTCCACATATTTCTTCCCTTAACCAGCCTGCTCTCTGAAGAGCGCTTCGTAGCCCTTACTCGCGCCTCATTGAAGCCCTATCCCTGGACCAACCATCTGACGGCGCTGGCCTACGGTCTGGACTACGCTCTCGTATGCTTTCTGCTCGCCGTCCTGGTGTTCCAGTATCGCAGCTTGTCCCGCGACTAAGACTGAATGTGGCGCACTCGCTCCGCCGCTATCAAAATGAAATCCGTTCGGGCGAGAAGATAGCCCACTCAAGCCAGGTTTTGACTTGAGTGGGCATGTGTCCGATTTACTTTACGCTGCTTTCGTGGCCGTTTGAACCGCTTTCGCGGCATCACGGATGACCTCGAGCACCACGTCGGGGTGGGAGAGCATCGGCACGTGGCTGCTCGCGACCTCAGTCACTTTCGCTCCCATCCGCTTCGCATAGAACCGCTCCAGGTCGGGGGGGACAGTGCGATCGTTCTTGCCGACGATGTACCAGCTGGGCTTCGACTTCCAAGCGGTTCCTCCGGCTTTCGCGTTGAACAGGTCGGGTTGGGGGACGCCCTGAGTCGCCCAAACCAGCTTCTGCTCCTCATCCGAAAGATCTCCGCAGAAATACTCCGTACCCTCGGGCCGAAGCCAGATACGTCCATCCACGACTTCGATGTGGGAGAAGACATCAGTCGTCGGGAAGTTGGATAGCTGTGTCTGAGATGTCTCATCGGCCTCCGGAGCGAGCGCGCAGATATAAACCAGCGCGGCAACGCGATCGTCGGTTCCGGCGCCAGTAATGACGGTCCCGCCGTAAGAGTGGCCGACGAGGATGACAGGGCTGCTGACCCGGCCGATTGTTGCTTTCGTCAAGGCGACGTCCTCGGCGGTTGAGTTCAGGCCGTATTGCGCCGTAATGCACTCATAGCCTTCGGCCTGGAGGGGACCGATCAGCTTGCTAAAGCACGAGCCGTCCGCCCAGAGCCCGTGACAGAAAACGATGCTTGGTTTGTTTTGCGTAGGTGTCA
The DNA here is from genome assembly GCA_963839975.1 of uncultured Acidobacteriota bacterium. Lineage (GTDB taxonomy): Bacteria > Acidobacteriota > Terriglobia > Terriglobales > Acidobacteriaceae > Gp1-AA145. The sequence continues at coordinate 239,419 of CAWIXA010000002.1, forward strand.
TTGTTTTCTCCTTATATTGCCCCTCGCGCGATGGAACTGGAGACCCCCGGTCGAATTGATTGAATGTCGTGAATGGAGGTTAAGGTGACGCTCCGAAGTCTTCGCGAAGCATTCTGGTTCATCGCGATCTCCGTTGCTAGTCCCTCGGCTACCCAGAGCTTACCTCCCAAACTCCAGCAACGCAAAAATATACACCCAAAGCACACCCATAAAGTGCCAGTACCACGACGCGATTTCCACCACAATCCGCCGCCGCTCTACCGCTCTCCGCAGCACAAAAATCGCACCCGCATACAGAAGCACCAGAATCCCTCCCGCCAGGTGCACCGCATGCGCCGCCGTCAGCAGATAAACAAACGGACTCGCCCCGCCGCTATCCACATGAAACCCATGCGCCCGCAACACCTGCCACGCCATCCACTGCCCGCCGAGAAACATCAGTCCCAGCACGACAGTAATCCCAATCCACCAGGTCCCGCTGCTTCCAGCGCCGTCATCATCCAAAGCAATCCCCGGAATCCCCCGCAGCGGCGCCAGCGCCATTTCCCGCTTCACCGCCCGCCTGACCATCTCAATGCTCAAGCTGCTCAGCAGCAGCACCAGAGTATTCACCAGCAGCAGCCGAACCGGCAGCGTCACTCGCACCCAATTGCGCACATACGTTCCCGTATGCCGGTCCAGCACCGCGCTATCATGCCGCAGCGCAAAAATTACTGTGAAGGTTACAAACAGAATGCTGATGGAAGTTAGCGCCAGCAGAAGAGTGAGCCGCGCCCGATTCAGCCGCCGAACATAATCATCCGAACCATCTCCCGGCCCGTAGTCTCCACCGCCGCCCCCCAACGCCGGAGGCAACACCCCGCCGCCCTGTCCCGTCCCTGGCCGCTCCCGCTCAATCCCAATCGGAGGAGAAATCACCGCCATAAATCACCACAAATACTCGCCGAGAATAAAGTCGAGAATAAAGTAACGATGTCATTGCGAAGCGGCGCAGCCGCAGAGGAACCTGCTTTCCGCCCGGAGCCGCCACTGCTGCCCAACTGGGCCACCACGAAAGACAGGAAACGCCGCTAGTGTTTCTTAACCGGCGCCGCAAACGTCCTCACATACTGAATCACTTGATCAATCTCGTCATCCGTCAATTTGTCCTCAAACGGCGGCATATTGGCCTGCCCATCATGGATGATCTTGTGCATCTCGTCGTTGCTCAGCTTCTGCGCTTCCTTCGAGCGCAAGTTCGCCGCCTGCAGTTGTTTCCCCAGCGGAGTATTCCCCGACCCGTCCGCCCCATGGCACAACACGCACTTGGATTTGAAAATCTCCGCCCCCGGCGCCTTGGCCGCATCCTGCGCCATCGCCACGCTGCAGATCACAACGATTAGGACTGCCACCGCCGTCATCGCCCATCCACTTCCCGCTGATTTTCCGTTCACGTTCTTCTCCATTAAAAAAGAGATGTCATTCCGAAGGGCCGCAGGCCCTGAGGAACCTGCTGTTCGCTTGCGCCATCACTGCCGCCGGCGGAGACTGCCCGCAAGCTGTTTCGATGATAAACGACCGCCCCGCGATTCCCCGAACCCAGTTACAATCCACCCACATGCCCAAAAACATCCCCGCCCGCGGCCATGCCCTGAAACAAAAGAAAGAACTTCTGCTTCGCCTGCGGCCCCGACAATCCCCACGGCATGCGCCTCAAATTCGCCCAGGAAGGGAAGCGCTTCGTCTGCAATTTCCGCCTGAGCCAGCGTTACACCGGCCCCCCCGGACACTGCCACGGCGGCATCATCGCCACCATCCTCGATGACGCCATGAGCAAACTCAACAAACTCCGCCACGTCATCGCGGTTACATCAAGCATGACCGTCGAATACCTCAAGCCGGTTCCGCTGCACAAGCCCCTGCGCGTCGAATCCCATGAACTAAGCAAACGCGGTCGCCGCCTAACCCACGCCGCCGAAATCTTAGATGCCAACAACGAAGCTCCTCGCCCGCAGCCGCGGCACCTTCATCATCATCGACCCCGAAAAACTCTTCCCAAAAAAGAAACAGATCGTGTAGGGGCAGCCGTCCCGCCCGCCCGAGCGTCGCAGACGCTCTCGCCTTTGCCGTTGGGTGGAGCAGGGCTTTGCCTGCATAGACGCTCTCCTATCAGTCGAGGGTCTGGCCGCGGAAGTCCTTGCAAATCCCCCTCCCCCGTATCACACTACCCCCGGCCCATGTCCCGCCCCGACTCCCACCTCCGCATCTTCGCCCCCGCCCTCATCCTCCTCGTCATCTCCGTCTTCATCAACTACATCGACCGCGGCAATCTCTCCATCGCCGCCTCCACCCTGAAAGACGAACTCCACATCTCCGCCAAGCAACTCGGAGACCTCCTCGCCGCCTTCTTCTAGACCTACACCGCCATGCAGTTCGTCGTCGGATGGCTGGTTGACCGCTTCAACGTCAACCACGTCCTCGCCGCCGGATTTCTTCTCTGGTCCGCCGCCACCGCCGGCACCGGCCTCGTCCACGGCTTCATCCTTCTTCTGATCATGCGAATGATTCTCGGCGTCGGCGAATCGGTCGCGTTTCCAAGCTGCTCAAAAATCCTCGCCCGCCATCTCCCCGAACATCATCGCGGATTCGCCAACGCCTTCATCAGCTTCGGATTAAAATCCGGCCCCGCCGTCGGCACTCTCGGCGCCGGACTCCTCATGGCCAAGTACGGATGGCGCCCCGTCTTCATCGGCATGGGCCTGGTCGCCCTGCTCTGGCTCCCTGCCTGGGCCAAATGGATGCCCCGCGGCCCCGGCATCGCCCGCCCCGTTACCCTAAGAACCGGATACCTCGATATCCTCACCCAGCGCTCTTTCTGGGGAGCCAGCGCCGGACACTTTGCCAGCAACTATCTTCTCTATCTCAGCGTCACCTGGCTTCCTTATTACTTGCAGCGCGAGCAACATCTCACCCTCTCAACCATGTCGAAGATCGCCTCGCTCTACTTTGCGGTTGATGCGATCTCCTGCCTCACCACCGGCACCGTCGCCGACTATTTCATCCGCCGCGGCCACTCGACCACGTTCGTCCGCAAAACTGCCATGGCCCTCGGACACACCACCGCCGCAATCGCGCTCACAGGATTAGCTCTCGCTGGCCCCGTTCACTACATGGGATGGATGTTCGCCATGGGCGTCGCCAGCGGCATGAGCAGCGCCGGAGTCTTCGCCTTCTCCCAAACCCTCGCCGGTCCCGAAACCGCAGGCCGCTGGGTCGGCCTGCAAAACGGTTTCGCCAACTTCGCCGGAGTCCTCTGCGCCACATTGACCGGCCGCATCGTGGACAAAACCGGCCACTTCTCCGGCGCCTTCGCCATCACCGCCGCCATCGTGCTGGCCGGCGGTTTAGCGTGGCTCTTCGTCGTCGGCCGCCTGGAACAAAAAGCCTGTTCCCTCGGGACCGCATCCACCACCGCCCCAGTCGGCGCGGGAGTGTAGGCTACATTGGAGAGTCGTCCACGGGGGCTTCGTGGACGGCAAGACTTTGACTTCCTCACAACGCCGCAGTCACCTCGCAGTAATGGCAACGTAATCCTCAATTCCACACACTCTTGTGCTGATTCTAAAGCCGCCTGCATTACAATCCCCCGAAGGTACCCTGACCAGCCTTCTCCCGCGATTACTCGCGTTCGCGTGCCTGAGTCGAGTAACGCATTACTATGTACTCGTGCCCAACCGGCCACAAGACGCGCGCCTGCTTCAAGCCATCGAGCAGCGTTTGCTCAGCGGCTTTCTCGAGCATATTCCCGACGGCGTGTACTTCAAAGACCGCGAAGGTCGCTTTGTTCGTATTAGCCGTTCTCTCGCCGCTCGCTTTGGACTAAGCGATCCCGCCCAGGCCATCGACAAAACCGATTTCGACATGTTCACCGCTGAGCACGCTCAGCAGGCGTTTGACGACGAGCAGGAGATCATTCACACCGGCCAACCCATCGTGGAAAAAGAAGAAAAGGAAACCTGGCCCGACGGTCGTGAAACCTGGGTGCTCACCACCAAACTCCCGCTTACCGACGCCCAGGGAAACGTGGTCGGCACCATGGGGATTTCCCGCGACATCACCGACCGCAAACGCGCCGAACATGAGCTTGAGGTGTACCGCGTTCGTCTGGAAGAATTGGTGACGAAAAGAACGGCGGAACTGGTACGCGCCAACCAGCTCCTTGAAGAGGACATCGCCGCGCGCAAAGTCATCGAACACGAACTGGCCCGGTCCAATGCCGAGCTGGAAAATCTTTCCCTGACCGACGATCTCACCGGACTCTACAACCGCAAAGGTTTTCTCGCGCTCGCCGAACATCGCGTGAAGCTGGCTCACCGCACCGGAGATCCGTTCTCCGTTGCTTTCGTGGACCTCGACGGTCTGAAACGCATTAACGATTCCTGTGGTCACCACGAAGGGAACCGCGCCCTGGTGGAAACTTCCACCATTCTGAAAGACTCTTTCCGCCAGTCCGACATCATCGCCCGCCTTGGCGGCGATGAGTTCGCGATTTTCGTCTCGGAGGCAAACCGCGACGAGATTGCCAACCGCATCCAGCAGCGGCTGGACGCTCTCAATCGGGCACCCGGCCGCCTCTATCGCTTGTCGTTCAGCGTCGGAATTGCCTCGGCCACTCCCGGCGTCGATCCCGATATCCAAAGCCTCCTGGGCCTCGCCGACGCGCTCATGTACGAACAAAAACGCACCAAGCGCTCCCACGACACCGCCAACGCCATATAACTCCGCCGCCTGCCCTAAACCTGCATTGATCGTGTAGGCGCGGCCGTCCCGCCCGCCCGAGCGTCGCAGACGCTCCCGCCTTTGCCCTTCGCCGACCAGCACATTCCCCCTCAAAGTTGTAAAATTAAAAGCATCAGGCGCGCTCTCACGCCCATCCTTCACGACTAGAGAAACGCAACACCAACCTATGTCAAATAACAACGGAAACCCCACCAGCCTTCGCCTAAAAACCGGCTTAGCCGAAATGCTAAAAGGCGGCGTAATTATGGACGTCACGACCGCGGAGCAGGCGGTCATCGCCGAGCAGTCGGGCGCGGTAGCCGTCATGGCGCTCGAGCGCGTCCCCTCGCAGATCCGCGCCGAAGGCGGAGTCGCCCGCATGGCCTCGCCCAAGAAAATCCGCGAGATCATGGCCGCGGTCTCCATCCCCGTCATGGCCAAGTGCCGCATCGGACACTTCGCCGAAGCCCAAATCCTCGAAGAGCTGGGCGTCGATTACGTCGATGAATCCGAAGTGCTGACTCCGGCCGACGAAGCGCACCACGTCGACAAGCACGCCTTCAAGGTTCCTTTCGTTTGTGGCGCGCGCAATCTTGGAGAAGCTCTGCGCCGCATCGCCGAAGGTGCAGCCATGATTCGCACCAAAGGCGAAGCCGGCACCGGAGACGTGGTCCACGCCGTCAAGCACATCCGCCAGATTGTTCAGGACATGAAAATTCTCACCGTACTCAGCGAAGGCGAACTGTTCGGCAAAGCCAAAGAGTTGCAAGCCCCGTATGAGCTGGTCACGTCGGTGGCGAAAGCAGGCAAGCTCCCCGTTCCCAACTTCTGCGCCGGAGGCATCGCCACCCCCGCCGACGCCGCCCTGGTCATGCAGCTGGGCGCCGAAGCCGTCTTCGTCGGCTCCGGAATCTTCATGAACGATTCCACCACTTTCGCCCCTCCCGCCGAAGCCGAGCGCCGCGCCAAGGCCATCGTCCGCGCCACCACCCACTTCAACGACCCTAAAGTATTACTTGAAGTCAGCGAAGAAGCTGGCAGCGCCATGAAAGGCCTGGCCGTCAGCGGGATTGATGAGGCGCAGTTGCTGCAGACTCGGGGCTGGTAGAGATCCCTCGGCTTCGCTCGGGATTTTGGCAGCGGGCTCAAACGCCTGCTAGACGCCTCAACTTGCGCCCGGGAGTAAAATGCTCTCATGAGTCCCGAAGTCTCCGAACTGCTAAAGAAGGCAATGGCGCTTCCGCCAAAGGCGCGGGCGGAGCTGGCCGGATCGCTGCTTGAAAGCCTTGACGACGAACCCGCCGACGAGGGTGTCGAAGCGGCTTGGTCAGAGGAGATTAAGCGCCGCATCGAGGAGATCGACTCCGGCAAAGTCGAAATGATTCCGTACGAGGAAGTACGCCGCCGCCTGCTGGCGCGGCTCTCGGATGTCGGTCGCTAAGCCATATCGTCTCCATCCCCAAGCTTGGCAGGACATAGAAACCGCTGACGATTGGTACCGCGAGCGCAGCACCGATTCGAGTGTGAGATTTCTTTCCGCAGTTTTTGACGCAGTCGAAGAGATCGCGCTTGCGCCGCGACGCTGGCCAACCTACCTGCACGGCACCCAGCGATTCATCCTTTACCGTTTTCCGTTTTCCATTGTCTATCGCGAAGAATTGTCAGCGATAAGCATCATCGCCATAGCGCACCACAAACGAAAACCTGACTATTGGAAGAGCCGGCTCTAAATCCGCTGCGGCCCGATGAACTTGGGCCGCCGGAGTTCTCTGTGCCCATCGATTCAAACGCTTAACTGAAATCGGAAGCGTTTGGGGGGCGGGCTGGCCCACCCTTTCTTAAATCACCCAACCGACGGCTGCCCCACCCTTCGCGGTTTTCGAAGGGTGGGCTGCCACTACCCCGTGCGGGCGAGGCTGCCTATACACGTCGGTAAAATAGCATCCAAGCATCCTATGAACGACCACACCACCTGTTGCATTGCCGGCGGCGGACCAGCTGGCGTGATGCTGGGATTTCTTCTGGCTCGCGCTGGCGTGGAAGTGACGGTCCTTGAGAAGCACAAAGATTTCTTCCGCGATTTTCGCGGCGACACCATTCATCCTTCTACGCTGGAAGTGATGTACGAGCTGGGTTTGCTCGAAGACCTGCTGCGCCTGCCGCATGAGGAATTGCGCGGAATCGAAGGGCACTTCGGCGACCGCGTAGTTCATCTCGCGGACCTCACGCATTTGCCGACCCGGTGCAAGTTCATCGCCATCATGCCGCAATGGGACTTTCTGAATTTTCTTTCGCGACATGCCCAGAACTTTCCGCAGTTCAGGCTTCGCATGGAAACGGAAGTCACAGACCTGCTGCTCGAAAATGGCCGGGCGACGGGCGTGAAGGCGCGCACGCCGGAGGGGTCACTCGAACTCCGCGCAGATTTGGTGGTGGCGGCGGATGGCCGAAGTTCGATTGTCCGCGAACGCGCCGGGCTGGAGCTGATTGATCTGGGAGCGCCGATTGATGTCCTGTGGTTTCGCGTCGCCAAAAAGGCGAGCGATCCGCCGCAGGCTTTCGGTTTCATTGGAGCCGGTCAATTCATGGTCCTGATTAACCGGAGTGATTATTGGCAGTGCGCTTACGTCATCCGCAAAGGTTCGCTGGAGGAAAGACAACAGCGCGGGCTGCCGGCGTTTCGCGAGGAGGTTGCCCGTTGCGCGCCGTTCCTTGCCGACCGCACCGGCGAGATTGCGCAATGGGATGACGTGAAGCTGCTCAACGTGAAAGTGAATCATCTGCGGACGTGGTATCGCGAAGGCCTGCTGTGCATTGGAGACGCGGCGCACGCGATGTCTCCAGTGGGCGGAGTTGGCATTAATTTCGCCATCCAGGATGCCGTCGCCGCAGCTAACCAGCTTGCGCCAAAGCTGCTCAAGGGTAGATTGAGAGTCGCAGACCTGAAAGCGGTACAAGACCGACGCGAGTGGCCGGCGAAATCAATGCAGCGAGTACAAGTCTTTCTGCATAAACATTTGCTGAAACGCATTTTTGATTCGCCGGAGACGATTCCACCGCCGCTGCTGCTGAGGATGACCGAGAAATTTCCGTTGCTGAGGCGAATTCCAGCGCGGATGGTTGGGATGGGATTCCGGCCCGAGCACGTAAAAACGACGGCCTCGCCCACCTCCGTGAAAACCAAATCGGGGTGAGGTGTCTCTAAATCCTTTGAGTGTTTCAGCGGTTGGACACCATAGGGCAAAGGCCTTAGGCAGCGGCCGTTTTGTCTCCATCTCGTCAAATCCATTTGACAATTCTTTACTCATTCCCACTCAACTTCGGCGGCGGCGCGGTGTTTATACAAGCAGGTTGGAGGTGTATTGAAAATGAAATTACGAAACATGGTTTTGGGGTTAGGAATACTGGCGTTGTCCTTGTCGGTGGGAGCGATGGCTTCTGAACAGCCACTTTCAGGGCAGGGAATGGCGAGAATCCAGAAGCAAGTCCGGCACGAGCTGAACATGCTGCCGTATGTGAACGTCTTCGATTACATGACGTTTACCGTGGACGAGAACGGCGGCGGTCACTCTGAACGGCGAAGTCACGAATCCTGTTCTCAAGAGCGACGCGGCGAACGTCGTGAAGAAAGTGGAAGGCGTTGAGCACGTGGACAACAAAATCCAGGTGCTGCCGGTCTCCTTCTTTGACAACGGCCTCCGGGTGCGGCTGTATCGCACAATCTATGGATACGGCCCGTTACAGCGCTATGGGGTCGGCGCGAACAAGTCGATCCGCATCATCGTTGATAACGGTCACGTGACGCTGCTGGGCATCGTGGACAACAACGCCGACAAGATCATTGCCGGCATGCGGGCTGGTGAAGTGCCGGGAGTGTTCTCGGTAGAGAATCAGCTGCAAGTTGTGAAGGGGTGAGGGAATGCGCGAGGTCGAAAGGCCTCGCGCATGTTTTTTCTGCGGAAGATCAAAACCTGAATTCAACAGCGTCGGACAGAAATGTCCGGCCCACACGAGCAACTCTCCGGTTGACACCCGCCTATCCTCTTCAATAGCTTTAACGGCCTGAGTTTAACGGCCATGACTCGAAGCCAGCAGCCTGCATTGACAGCGTTTGCCATTGGGATGATTGGCCTTGGCGTCCTCGCGCTGATTTACGGCGACTTCGCGATGGTGTGGCAACCGGTCCCTGACTGGGTGCCGGGGCGGGCGGCGCTCGCTTACGCCTCGGGCGTCATCATGCTGCTGGGTGGCGTGGGATTGCTGGTGAGAGCGACGGTCGCGTGGTCGGTGCGTATTTTATTTCCGTACATCATCGTGTGGACGTCGCTTAAGTTGCCGGCGCTTTTTGCGGCGCCGAAGATGGAAGCGGTGTGGCTGGGCTTTGGCGAGTTGGCAGTGCTCTTCGCCGGAGGCTGGGTTTTGTTCGCGAACCTAGCGGCCTTACCCGAGGGGTCGCCGCTGGGGGTACTGACCAGCGAGAAAGCCGTGCGCATCGCGCAAATGTTCTTTGCAGTCTGGCTGATACCGATCGGGATTTCCCACATCGTTTATGTGCAAGCGACTGCGGACCTGGTGCCGGCGTGGTTGCCTTATCGCGCGGGCTGGGCATACTTGACGGGCGCGGGACACATCGCTGCCGGCCTGGGAGTACTGTTCTCTGTCTTTCCGCGAGTGGCAGCGTTTGCCGAAGCGGCGATGATTGGCGTGTTCACGATTCTGGTTTGGGGTCCAAAGATCGTGGCCGAGCCAAAATCACGCCTGAACTGGACAGCGTTTTTTATCTCGTGGGCGATCGCGGCTGCGGCGTGGGCAGTGGCACAGACCGTCGCAGAGAAGCGGGCCGCGACCTGGAAGACGTCCTAAGCAACACTCTCGCGGAATTTCTTTGCCGGAGCCGCGACGCGCTATACTCCTGCGCAGAACCAACCGGCCCGCCCATAAACAAAATTAAACGGGGGAAGATTTAAACGGGGGAAGATATGAACTTCAAGAAACTCGCCATGCTCGGCATCTTGTTCGCCGTAGTCATCAGCATCAATCCGAAATCGCTGTTGGCGTCTGAGAAGACCGACGTGACGGCAACGGTGCATCAGTTCTTCGACAATTTGGACGAGAAAAATCTGCCGAAGGCGCTGGCGGCCTGTGACTCGCCGGCTTCGATTCTGGATGAATTTCCTCCGCATGTGTGGCATGGCCCGACGGCGTGCGCCGATTGGTTTAAAGGGCTGGTCGCCTACGACCAGCAGAGCGAAATCACGGACGGAGCGGCAACGCTGGGTGCGCCGTGGACGCTGGACGTCACCGGCGATCGCGCTTATTTCGTCGGTCCGGCGGTTTACACCTTCAAGCAGCACGGCAAACCGGTGAAGGAAGCCCACGCTGTTTTCACCGTAGCTCTGCGGAAGACGGATGCGGGCTGGCGAATCACCGGCTGGACCTGGTCCAAGCATTAAATCACAGGCCGGCACCGTGGTCCGAGAGCGGGCGCTGAAGGCTGTTCCGAATTCGTAACAAACTGGCACGAATCTTGATCGTGCCCTGTCCCGGGCATACAATCAAAGGTGTAGAGGTTGTCCAATGGAACAAGTTTTGATGTCGTCCAAAGAAGCTTCCCTGCTGGCCGCGATCGAGAGCGAATCCGAGTTCTCTCTTTCGCAGGCCACCATTTGGGCGAACATGGGCCCTGCTGAAGTCCGCGAGTTGCTAACTCAACTGGCAGCGCGCGGATTGGTGATTCCTGATCCTGAAAGCGATCGATATTCGTTCACTAAGAACGGGCTCTACGCCAAACGGCAATTGAGTCGGGGCTACGACAAAAACTTCTGGATTTCGGAAGAAGCTGGCCACCTCGATTCCGCCCACGTCAACGCCGCCTTAGGGGATGCAATCAGTCGCCTGAAGTAGTCAGCGAGGCGAATTCGTGGAAGCTTTGGTTTCCGGCGCCATTGCGGCGCTGCTGACGTTTTTCGACATCGCGCGCACTTTCTACATGCCCTCCGGCAAGCGGAGGGTGAATTTCCTGCTCTGGGCCGTTCTCTTTGTCCTCGCCAACGGCCTCCTCGCCAGCCTCCTATACCAAGCAGTTAAGAATTTCGGCAGCCTGGCTTCTCTCAGTCCTTATCTAAGAGCGGTGGTTGTGGGCGCCAGCTACCTGGTGCTGGTGCGCTCGAAGCTGGCCACCATAAAAGTGCAGAACGAAGAAGTCCCTCTGGGATTGGAGTATCTCTACAACGCTGCCAAGGAATTTGTTTATAAAGGTATGAACCGCATCTCGATCGCGGGATTGACGGAAGAAGCTCTCTCGTTGACGCAAGGTCAAACCCTTAAGCAGCTGGCCACCACCGTGAGCGCCTACATCACCAATAACAATCTGCTCAGCGAGCAGGAAAAGACAGCCCGGAAAGCCTGGCTGCTCAAGGTCCTTCAGGACTCCACCACCGACGACGAGAAAAGTGTCACCCTCGCGACCTACATCCTCTCTGAACGTATGTAACTGACTCTTACCCATTCACGATCCAGTAAAATCAAACCAGACCTAAATCAGCGCCGCAGCCGTAGGCCAACCGACAGCGGGCAGCTATCAGCGACGGCTTTCGCGTTTTTCTTTCTGGTCTGTAGTTGTGATTTCTGATTTTGCTGTCCTCGGTGGCTGATCTCTGGCGACTCATGTCCCTATGAAAATCGGTGTCCTGGCCCTGCAAGGCGATTTCGATGCCCACCGCCGCCGGCTCAAAGAGCTGGGCGCCGAAGTTGTGCTCGTCAAGCGGCCTGAGCAATTCGACGAAATCCAAGGCTTAGTGATCCCCGGCGGCGAGTCCAGCACGTTTCTAAAACTTCTCGGCGAATCCGGATTTGAAAAGCTAAAAGACTTCGTCCGTACCAAGCCGACCTTCGGCACCTGCGCCGGAGCAATTCTCCTCGCCACAGAAGTTGAGAACCCCCCGCAGTCCGGCCTGGGCGCGATTGATATCGGCATCCGCCGCAACGCCTACGGCCGCCAGCTTGACAGCTCCATCCGCGAAGGCCTGTTCCGCGGATCGCCAATCGAGATGGTCTTCATCCGCGCCCCCAAGATTTCCCACCTCGGTCCAGAAGTCGAAGTGCTGGCAACCCAGGCAAACGATGCAGTCCTGGTACGGCAGGGAAAAACTATGGCCGCAACCTTCCACCCTGAGCTGACCGATGACCGACGCATCCACGGAGCCTTTCTGGAGATCGTCGTCGGCGATCGCGGCTAATTTGTCTCCAGCTACAGGATTCTGTATTACATAAGTTGACATAAATTCCAAAAATTGTAGGCTCACATGGTAAGTCGTTGAATATGCGGTGCTCACCATTGGCTATATTGTTGCGTCTAACTTTCCAGCGTTGCGGTATTCCGGTCTAAGCAAGGTCGATCGCTTTGGCTAGGTTCGCGCAAATCACGTTCTGCTGCGCTGCACGTTCACAAGACGCGGACCACACTTCCCTGACCCACCCCTTTGTTGCCACCCCTGGAGGTTTTATGCGCAAGTCAAAAACCCTAATGTTGTTCGTGTCCCTCTTGATCGCAGTTTGCCTGGGCGCCGCTCTGCCGGCTTGGACTCAAACCACCAGCTCCGGTACCGTCGCAGGCGTGGTGACCGATCAATCGAATGCTGTGGTGGTGGGCGCAACCGTCACCCTGACTGATCCTTCTACCGGCGGGTCGCAAACTGCCACGACCAATGAGTCCGGGCGATACATTTTTGTGAACGTTCAGCCCGGCACTTACAACATGCAGATCGGCAAGACCGGCTTCGCAACCAACAAAGTTTCCAAAATATCGGTAGAGGTTCAACAAGCGACGACCGTCAACACCGCACTGCGGGCGGGCGGCAGCACAGTTGTAGTCGAAGTGACAAGCGAGGGCAACGAACTGCAAACGCTGAACGCGACCATCGGTAACACGGTCGGCAGCGACATGTTGCAGTCCCTCCCCAGTCTTGGCCGCGACGTCAGTTCGTTTGTAACCATGCAGCCAGGAGTCAGCCCGGATGGCAGCGTAGGCGGTACAGTCGTGGATCAAGCCAACTTCATGCTCGACGGTGGCAACAACAGCAACGACATGGATGGCAGCGGGGGTGTTTACAATCCAAGCTTTGGCGACGATCCTAGCGGAGGCTTGTTTTCCAACCCACTCAATCAAATCAGTGGTTCCAGTCTCGGCTTGGGCGGCAACCAGCCGTCTGGCGTGATGCCTACTCCGGTGGACAGCGTCGAGGAGTTCAAGGTTTCAACCTCCAATCAGAGTGCCGACTTCAACAATTCCTCCGGCATGCAGGTTTCGATTGTCACTAAGCGCGGCCACAACGCCTGGCACGGCACCGCCTACGAATACTATCTGGACAATAATTTCTCGGGGAATACGTGGGAGAACAATCAAACCGTGCCGAAAACTCCAGCACCGAGCTGGCATCGCAACTGGTTCGGCGGTGCTATTGGCGGACCGATTATTCCCATGGATGTCTTGGGAGGGAAAACTTACCTTTTTGTGAATTACCAGGGGGCGCGCTGGCCGAACTCGGAGACGCTTGATTTCTCCGTTCCCAGCGCTAACATGCGCCTCGGGATCCTGACCGATCCTAATAACCCTGCGAACACGTTACAACCTGAACACCCTTGATCCACGAGGCATCGGGATCAACTCTGACATTCAGCAGTTGTGGACGCAGATGCCGAACGGCACTCCGGGAGGAGTTTGCCCGTCCACCTATGCTCCCTTCTGCGACGATGTCAACACCCTCGACTTCAAAGGAAATCTGGCGCTTCCGCAGAACGATAATTTTGGCGTGGCCCGCCTCGATCATGACTTCGGCCCCAAGTGGCACTTCATGTCCAGCTATCGCTACTACCACCTCAGGCGTGCCACCGACGATCAAGTTGACATCGGCGGGTTTTTCACCGGCGACAAACTCGGCGTGCCTACCTCACTTACAAACCGGCCTCAAGTGCCGTGGTATCTCGTCTTAGGGATGACTACGAACGTGAATTCGCACGTCACCAATGATTTCCGGTACAGCTTCCTGCGCAACTGGTGGCAATGGGGTTCGAACGGCGATCCGGCGCAGATATCCGGACTGGGCGCCGCTCTGGAACCCTTGGGTGAATCGGCGGGGCCGCATTCGACTCTCACCCCTTATAACGTCAATAACCAGTCCACACGCACCCGCTTCTGGAATGGCAGAGACAACTTCTTCCGCGACGATGTCTCCTGGCTAAAAGGAAATCATCTCTGGCAGTTTGGCGGCCAGTATCAACGAAACTGGAACTACCACCAACGTACCGACAACGGCGCCGGCGTCAACTACTATCCCGTGTATCAAATCGGAGATTCATCTGGTTCAGGTAGCGTGGATCTGAGCGGTCTCGTTCCCGCAGATCTCGCGGGCAACGCCGCAGCGGTTCTCGGTATCGTCACGGACACCCAACAGGCGCTTACTCGCTCCGGCAACAATCTCGCGCTTAATCCGCCTCTAACCCCCGCCTTCGACAAGGTCAATATCATTTTCTACAACTTGTACTTGAATGACACCTGGAAGATGAAGCCGACGCTCACCGTCACTTACGGCTTGGGTTGGACGTTAGAGATGCCGCCGACTGAGGCGACTGGCAAACAGGTGGCGTTGGTGGATGCCAGCGGAAAACCGATCGTTGCGGAAACTTACCTCAAGAATCGTGAGGCGGCGGCGCTGGCTGGCAACGTGTACAACCCACAAATCGGTTTCGCGATATTGCCGAACGTTGCCGGACACCCCAAGTATCCTTTTGACCCCTTCTATCATGGCTTCAGTCCGCGGATCGCCATTGCCTGGAACCCCGACTTGGGGCCGGGACTGGGCGGGAAGAATACGGTCTTTCGAGGCGGCTACGGTCGAATTTATGGCCGCAACAACGGCGTGAATCTGGTGCTTGGGCCTCTGCTCGCGCCCGGTCTCATCCAGGCGGTCGGCTGCTCGGCTATCCAGGCCACCAATCCGTCAGTTCCAGGAAGCGGCGGAACCTGCATAACTAGCGGTAGCCTCGACGCGAGCAATGCGTTCCGCATTGGCACCGATGGCAACACTGCTCCACTATTCCCGGCAAGTGCGGCACCGAGTCAAAATTTGCCCCAGCCGTTTTATCCTGGTATCAACGGTAACGTGGAGGCGCTCACCGCTTCATATACCGACCCGCATTTGCGGCCCAACTCGGTAGATTCGTTCGATTTCACCATCCAGCATCAGTTCTCCCGAAAGTTCTCGGTGGAAGTGGGTGGCATTAGCCACTTGATCCACAATGAATTGCAAAACATCAACCTGAATACTGTGCCCTACATGATGACCCTTGGCGGGCAGAAATTCTCTGCGGCCTACGCGAATGTTGAGCGAGGCATCGGTTGCGCTACCTCGCTGAACGCTTGTGGAGCGAACATTCCGCCGGCCTTTCTCCCGAATACGACTACACCAAACCCAGCTTACACCGCATACTTCAACAGCACCTTCCCCCAGTCGCAGCCGTTTTTCGATGCAGCTCTCGCGTCGACGGGCTACTGCAACGGTTCATATGCTGGTGTCGCTTTTGCCAACTGCACAGCAGCGGTAGCATTGCAAGAAGCAGGCAACTTCCAGACCCAGAGCGTCTTCAGTCTCTGGACAGACTTGGACCAAGGTGGCGCGGCCCCCGGCTTCAATTTCCCGGCCAGCACCATGACTACTGCCGGCCAAATTGGCCCCGGCTTGGGGTTTGTCGTCCCCAGCACCAGCCAGGGGTACGGCAACTACAACGCTGCGTTCTTCACCATCAAAATGAACGACTGGCATGGTCTGACCCTGCAGAATAATTTCACCTGGAGCAAAGCGCTGGGAACCGGCGCCGTCATTCAGGCCACCAGCGAGTCCGGCGCAGTTGACTCCTTTAACCTGAGGGAGCAGTACGGGTCGCAACTCTTCGATCGCAGAGTCGTGGACGCCATGTTTATGGTCTATCAGCCCCCGTTCTACCACAGTCAGCAGGGCCTGGCCGGCCACATTCTGGGTGGATGGACCTTCGCTCCCATCTTCACCGCGGGTAGCGGCGCGCCACTTTTCTGTGGTACCAATTCAAGCTTCCCTGAATCGGGATATAGTGGCTCGCAAGAATTTGGTGCCGGCGATTCCAACACCGAATTTAACCCCGCCAACTGTGTTCCAACCTCCTACGATGGCACTAAAGCCAAGGTTCACGTCATCGCCGGCCAATCTTATATCTATGGAAACCCAAGCACCGTGTTCAACAACATGCGTCCCCTGATTCTTGGAATCGACACTCGCAGCGGCGGCTTCGGTTTCCTCCGCGGGCTGCCGTACTGGAACGTGAATCTGGGCATCAAGAAGGGGATCAAGGTAACGGAGCGATTTAGCGCCGAAGCCTCCATAAACTTTGAGAACGTCTTCAACCACAATCAGTTACTCGATCCGGTGCTAGACGGGTGCAATGCCTGCGCAAGTGGCTTCGGCCAGGTCACGACCGAAGGAACCACTCCACGCACCATGGAGATGGGCCTCCGCGTCAGCTTCTGATCGTGCTCTCCTACCCCCGGGCGAGGAGCAATCCTCGCCCGGTTTTTGTTTGCGCGGATCGCCGGTCGGTCGATTCGATCGGTCGAGATGGTTTTTCATCTGCGCCCCTAAGATTTCCCCCTCGCCCCGGGGTCGAAGTCCTCCCCACCGCACGGCCACTCGAAGCGATAGGGTCCTACGATTGTTCATAGCCGGGTGTTCTGAGTCTTACAAGAAGACGGAACTTTACAAAGATTCTCTCGAACACTTTTGCTGGTAAGCTACTGCATTGGAGTTAGTTGCGACTTTTTGAAACTGTGGCTTACCAATTGCACCATTTGTCGTCCAAAAGAGAGCCGGGCCACCCGGGTTCCTGCGACTTTCCTGGCGGAGCTTTCGGCCAAATCATCTTCTCAGCGACAGACTGGGCGACATAACTACCGAAAGGAAGGTTTCCCCCCGTGAGTCTGCAAGCGCGATTGTTTCCATCTCTCAGTGTTTTAGTTCTCACAGTCTTGATCGCCGCATCGTTTGTCCCGAATCTTTCCGGCCAAACCACCATTTCCACCGGCAGTATTCAAGGAACCATCATCGATCAAGCCGGAGCAGTGTTAGCCGGCGCCAAGGTGACCATCACCAACAAAGGCACCGGGCATTCATTTTCTGTGACCACGACTTCCGCCGGCGCGTACACTTCGGGCGCGCTCATTCCCGGGGAATACACCGTCCGCGTAGAAGCCAAAGGTTTCAAAACCACCGAGGCCCCGATAACGGTCCAGGTCAACACCACCTCGCCCGGTAGCTTCCAGCTTCAGGTCGGTCAGGAAAACCAAGTCGTAGAAGTGCAGGCAAGTGCCGTGGCCGTGAACACCGAGCAAGCCACGGTGCAGGGAATCATCACCGAGCAGCAAATTGAGAATCTCCCGATTAACGGGCGCAACTTCCTCGATCTCGCCCAGCTCGAGCCCGGAGTCCAGATTCAGGACGGCGGCACGTTCGATCCCACCAAGAACGGCTTTTCCTCCGTCTCCTTCGGCGGACGCTTCGGCCGCACCGCTCGCATCGAACTCGATGGCCTTGACATCAGCGACGAAACCGTCGGCACCACCACCATGAACGTGCCCCTCGACGCCATCGAAGAAGCCTCGCTGCAACAGTCTTCGCTCGATCTTTCGACAGAGCTGACCTCGTCCGGCTCCGTCAGCTTGAACACCAAGACGGGCAGCAACGCCATACATGGCGACTCCTTTTATTATTTCCGCGATCAAAGCCTGAACGCCGCGCTCCCTGGCGACTCCACCAATTACTTTCAACGCAATCAGTTCGGTGGCGCTTTAGGCGGTCCCATCGTCAAAGACAAGCTTTTCTTCTTCTTCACCGGCGAACGCAACAAACAAGACCTGCTCGATCCGGTTATTCCCGGTGGCGGGTTTACAGGACTTGAAGGCAGCTTCAATTCGCCCTTCCGCGAGACCCAGGCCGATGCCCGTCTTGACTACACCACCGGTCGCTTCAAAACTTTCTATCGTTTTACTTTTGACCAGAATAAGAGTGTGCTCCCCGCCATTCCCAATTCATTCCAGCCTTTCGCCAACGTCAACCATGCGCGCGAGCACGTCGTCGGAGTGGATTTTAATACCGGCAACTTTACTCACAGTATCCGCTTCGGTTACACCAAATTCCAAAACGCGATTGCCGATGCTGTCACCGGTTCCAGCATCTTTGATCCCGCTCCGGGGATTGAGTTGGCCATCGGCAGCGACTCTTTCTGCCTAACCGGAGGCGCGGACGATTTCTGCTCTGGCCCCAACTTCCTGGCCCCACAGGCCACGGTGCAATCGGACCGCCAGATCAAGTACGACGGAAGCACGGCTTACCGAAATCACATCTTCCGTTTTGGCGTAGGCTTCAACCACATACACGGCGGCGGCCTCGCCGCATTCCTGGGTTTGGCCCCCGCCGTGGGCTCACCCAGCGGCTTCGGGTCATGTTCCGGGGGCAGCGATGCGAACCCATGCGCTGGTTCTCCGGCGTTTTTCGCCAACAACTCCTGTGGAATTGGCAATCCATGCTTTCCCAATGGAGACTTGAACCCGTTGAACTACCCGGCTACCGACGTTACTCTGGGCAACGGTCAGGGTTTCGCCTCAGAAAAACCCGCTTTCGGATTTCCCGGCGGCGGCGAAGGTCCCGACAACCGCTTTGCCTGGTATTTCGGCGATTCGTGGAAGGTTCGTTCGCATCTAACGGTGAACTACGGGGTCCGCTATGTTCACGACACCGGACGCACCGATAGTGACATTGCGGCCATCCCCGATCTCAATCAGTTCAATAATCAGTTCTACAACAACCTCGGAAGCCGCGTCCGCCAGCCTAACAACAGCTTCGCGCCTCAACTCGGCTTTGCCTGGGACACCAGCAAGAAGGGAACCACGGTAATTCGCGGCGGCATCGGTTTGTTCTACGAGAATGCGATTTGGAACAACAGCCTGTTCGACCGCCCCGCTCGCCTACAACAGGGACTCTTCCTCGGGTTCCAGACCGCGTGCTCCGGTGGTTCCGGAGCCGCTTATTGCGGCCAGCCCATTGGCAGCGTCGCCTCCCAGATAATTGCCGACCAACAGGCTTACCAGGCAGCAACCCTGGCTACCGGCCCCTCCAGCAACGGCTCGTACGTCGGCTCGCTCTTGAGTGACACTTCCTTTGGCACGGGCACTCAGTTGATTGCGCCCGATTATGTAACCCCCCGTTCGGTGCAGATGAACCTTGGAATCCAGCACCAGATTCGGAAGGGAACGGTGCTGACCATTGACTACTTGCGTAACGTCGCTACCCACAATCTGCTGAGCATTGATACCAACCACGTCGGCGACGCGCGATTCCCGGAGAAAAATTCCGGCGGCCAGCTCGCGGCAGCCCAAAACGCCATTGCCACCACCTTGAGCAATTGCGGCGCGGCGACGGTAATTGCGTCTTACACAAATCCATGTCCGACCGATCCAGCAAACGGAACCACCGACGGCGGACAGTGGATTCCGCGACTCCGCCACCATTGCCGACTATGCCGAATTTAAAACCGATGCCGGCGGCAATCCGATCTCCGGTGGTCTCGATTCCGGCTACTCCACTCTCTTCGGATTTCCCGCCTCGCTCAACGGCCTCACCCCCGACACCGGCGCTGCCTTCCCTGGCGTCAATCCCGCGGTCGGCGCCAATCAGATGCTGTTTCCGATTGGCCGCTCGGTGTACAACGGACTGCAATTCTCGCTGCGCCAGGACCTGCAGAATCCATTCCCGAAAGTAAAGGCGATGAACCTCCAGGTTTCCTACGCCCTCTCGCGCTACGTCTCTACCGCGAAGGACAACGACTTTATTAACTTCTCTCAAGACAACATCAACCCGCTGCAATACATCGGCCCCAACGGTCTTGATCGCACCCATCAACTCTCGTTTGGCGGCACCTTCGATGTTCCTGCGCGTTTCCGCGTCAGCTTGATCGGTAAGGCGATGAACCTGCAGGTTTCCTATGCTCTCTCGCGCTACGTCTCCACCGCCAAGGACAACGACTTTATCAACTTTTCTCAAGACAACATCAACCCGCTGCAATACATTGGCCCCAACGGTCTCGATCGCAAACATCAACTCTCGTTTGGCGGCACTTTCGATGTTCCTGCGCGTTTCCGAGTCAGCTCTGATCGGCCACTTCGACAGTCCGTTGCCCTCCAGCGTGACCCTGCCCATCAGCGGACTTCCCGGCGGCATTTTCCAAACCGACCTCACCGGCGACGGAACCGGCGGTGGTGACGCTATTTCTAACGGCGGTGTCGGCGATCTTCTTCCCGGCACCAACGTGGGCGGCTTTGGCCGCAGCTTCGGCGTCAGCGGTCTCAACCAGAGGATTATGGCCTTCAATCAAAACGCGGTTGGCCAGCCCACGCCCGCCGGACAAGTACTTGATCACCAACGGCCTGATGACGCTCGCCGACCTGCGGGCGCTGGGCGGCGTGATCGGTGGCAGCACTCCGATCCGCCACCGCCGCTTTCGGTCCCTTGGCGGTGGCTCCGCCCGGCGCCGTCGGCCAGACCTGGCTGAAGACCTTCGACCTCGGCTTGAGCTGGGCTTACAAGTTCAAAGAACGGATTGAGCTGCGCCCCGGAGTGACCTTCTTCAACGTATTCAACTTCGCCAACTTCGACGGCCCCGCGGCTCCTTTCAGCACGGTCCTGGATGGGACGCCGGGCTCTCCCAACGGCACCACTAAACCCGCAACCCGCGAGCCTGCGCCTCGGTCTCGGCTCCGGCGTGAACGCGCTCGGCGCCCCCCGCGCCATCGAGTTCCAATTGAAACTGAGCTTCTAGCCCCGTCTAAAGCAGTCAGGCCATCGCTTCGGCGATGGCCTTTTTTTTTTGCAAAAATTCTCTTGACAACGCGAGTCTGTAACTGTAAGGTTACGCATTATGCGTCACCGATCGGTTACATATTCCCGGGAAGCCGCCTTCAGCGCCTTGGCCGACCCCACCCGCCGCGCCGTGCTCGATCTGCTGCGCGCCGGAACTCGACCGGCTGGGGAAATCGCGAGCGCCTTCCCAGTTTCACGCCCCGCAATCTCCAAGCACCTGCGAATCCTGCGCCGCGCCCATCTGGTCGAGGAGCGCAGGGAAGGGCGGCATCGCATGTACCAGTTGAATCCAGAGCCGCTCAAAGCCGTCGATCAGTGGCTGGAGCACTATCGCGCCTTCTGGAGCGCCAGCCTGACCAATTTGAAAGCCTTTGTCGAGGCGGAATACGCAAAGGAAACCGCCGCGGCCGAACCCAAACATTCCAAAAAGGAGAAATGAAAATGAACCGCAATCGCATCGCAGTTTCGCTGGTTGTACTACTCGCAGCCTTAGCCGCCCACGCCCAGTCGGGGACGCAACAGTCGTTCGACTCCATCAAAGCCCTTGCCGGAAGCTGGGAAGGGAAGACCCAGATGAGCGATCCCGTCCAGGTCTCGTTTCGACTCACCGCCGGCGGCTCTGCCGTGATGAGCGAAATTGTCAGTCACATGAACGGGAAGGCCGAAGATATGATCACCATGTTCAACATGGACGGCGACCGCCTTCTGCTCACCCACTATTGCGAGGCCGGAAACCAGCCGCGCATGAAAGCCAGCGCTTCCGCCGACGGCAAGACCCTCACGTTTGATTTTCTCGATGCCACCAATCTCTCGAGTCCTGACGCTCCGCACATGCACCGCGTGGTTTTCAGCTTCATCGACGGCAACCATCACACCGAAGAGTGGCACTTCGCGGTCGGCGGAAAAGAGATGGTCGAGACCTTCGACCTGCAAAAGAAAAGCTAACGGCAACTTGCAGTATGAAGCAGAGAAGATAAAGAAGAGAAGATGAAACTGTACGACGCAACCTTCACCGAAATCATTTCTGTTCTTGAGGAGAGTGCAATGCCAAACCCATTCTGCCACGTTGAACTCAACACCACCGACGTCAACAAAGCGAAAGATTTTTATGGCAAGCTGTTTAACTGGAAGCTCGATGACATGCCCGGAGGCGAGTACACCATGATCGGCGTCGGTGAAGGCACCGGCGGCGGCATGATGAAGAATCCGATCCCGGGTGCGCCTTCGTTCTGGCTTTCTTACATTCTGGTCGATGACATTCAAGCCGCAACCAAGAAAGCCAAATCCCTGGGCGGCACCGTGATGAAAGATGTGACCCCGGTATCAAACTACGGCGAGTTCAGTGTCATCGCCGATCCCACAGGCGCGCATTTCGCTTTGTGGAAACCGATGAGCAAGTAGTAATGACCAAGTAGTTTGGAGCCAGTTGCCGGTTCGCAGTAACATCTTTGGCCTGAAACATCTTGGGTCGTAAACTGCGAACCAGCAACTAGCCACTAGCACCTAGCAACTTAATTACAAGCCGGAGGACTTATGGCAACTCTCAGCATTAATCCTGTTTCACACACCAGTGCCGATAACGACGCTGTCACCTGCGAACTGTTCATCGCCGCCCCGCGCGAACGCGTGTTTGAAGCGCTCACCGATCCCGCGCAGGCGTCTCAGTGGTGGGGAGCGAAGGGCGTCTGTAAAATGGACAATTTTTCCATGGACGTTCGCACCGGCGGAAAGTGGTCCACCACCGGAGTGTCCGCCGCAAACGACGCCATCGAGGTTCATGGCGAATTTCTGGAAATCGATCCGCCGCGACGGCTTTCTTACACCTGGATCTCAAGCTGGCTGCAGAAGATCACCAAAGTTCTGTGGGAACTGGAAAACGTAAACGGCGGAACCTTCTTGAAACTCACGCATACGGGCTTTGCTGGTGACGCTGCAGCGACAGAGAACCACACTCACGGCTGGACCCTGGTGCTGGCTTGTCTCCAGGCCTATGCCGAGCGTGGCGAAACCATCGCATCGAGGAACTGAAATGGCAACAGCACAGATCACTCCTGACACCGACGCGATCCTGGCGGAGATCTTTATCGCGGCTCCGCCAGCCCGCGTCTTCGAGGCCATTGCCGACGTGAAACAGCGCGCGCAATGGTGGGGCATGAAGGGCACATTTCAAGTCACCGCATCCACGTCCGACCTTCGCCCCGGCGGCAAGTGGTCGCACGACGGCGTCGGCCCCACCGGACAGAAGTTTCACATGGAAGGCGAGTATCTCGAAGTCGATCCTCCGCGCCTGCTGGTCCACACGCGTATTGCCGACTTCGTGGGCAACTTCGATACGATCGTGCGTTGGGAACTCGAGCCGCACGATGTTCACGGCTTGCACACCGGCGGATCGCATCGGGTGGGCACTGGCACTCTGGTGCGAGTGCGGCACTCAGGATTTGCCGGACACCCAGAGCAAGCTCAGAGCCACCAGACCGGGTGGGATGCTTCGATGCACTGGCTGAAAGCGTATGTCGAAACCGGCGAGACCTGGGACACTAGACCCGAGAAATGAGACCTGGGAAATGAGAAACTGAATGGCAACTGCCCAAATCACTCCCGACAACAACACCGTTCTGGCGGAGATTTTCATCGCCGCTCCGCCAGAACGCGTTTTCCAGGCCTTTACTGACCCCGCCCAAAAATCGCAGTGGTGGGGAGCGAAGGACCAGTACCGCATCACCGAATATCACAGCGACCTGCGCCCCGGCGGCAAGTGGAAAAGCATCGGCGTAGGCGCCGACGGAAAACCCTTCCAGGTTGACGGCGAATATCTAGAGATCGATCCCCCGCGCCTGATCGTTCACACCTGGAACCCGAGCTTCGCGCACCTGTATCACACGATTGTCCGCATCGAGTTCATCCCGCAGGATGTTCACAACCTGCAAGCCCGCGGCCCGCAACGCGTCGGCACCGGAACTCTGGTGAAAATTCGCCACGAAGGATTCGCCGGTGACGCAGCTCAAGCCAAAGCCCACGGCGAAGGCTGGACCCGCGTCCTCGGATGGATGCAAACGTTCGTCGAAACCGGCGCCACCGTGGATACGAGAAGCTGAAGAGTCGATAGCTTCCAGCAGTCAGGTCGGCGCTTTGGGAGGGCACGGCTTCAGCCGTGCCGTTCAGCCCGAATGATGACAATGCGCGACGAAGGAGCGACCCGGAGTTTAGCGAGGGACCCGTGCCGATCCCTTGCGCTCTGCCGATCCCTTGCTGCGTTTCCGTCCACGCACTTCTCGGCACGACTAAAGCCGTGCTCTGATACAAACCGCTGTTGTCCTTCTGATTCGTTTCCCACAAGCCAACCCCTTAGAACCCACTTGCCATCGGGTTTATAATGTCCTCCATAGCAACCTCGCGTTCGGGGGCGATTCACGGGAGCCCCTTATGTCCGATCTTCCCTGGCAGACGTTGTACAGTGCAGCTCTTTCCGAATCCGATCCTTTCAAGCTCAACGGACGCATCGAAGCCGCTCGCCACGCCATCCGCCAGCGCCTCGACGATCTCACCGACTCCATCAACCAGCGCGAACGCCGCCAGTTAGAGGACGCTCTCCACGTCCTCTTCACCCTGGCCGCCAGAAAGCGCTCCGCCTGAACCG
The DNA here is from genome assembly GCA_963839975.1 of uncultured Acidobacteriota bacterium. Classification (GTDB taxonomy): domain Bacteria; phylum Acidobacteriota; class Terriglobia; order Terriglobales; family Acidobacteriaceae; genus Gp1-AA145. The sequence continues at coordinate 263,752 of CAWIXA010000002.1, forward strand.
CCAGAAATAACGCCTTTTATCCCATACAGCCGGGACCCTGCTCGCCCGCATCGAAGTCGCGCGTGCCCCTTCCACCCCGACTCTCCGTAGCTCTGGTTTTCGCCGTCTTCCTGGTACTGCCCGTTGGGGTGGGATGCGGCGGTGCAGGCGTTGCTGCCGGCCCGGGTGTGGGCTTAGCCAATCCGCCTCCCCGTTCAACTCACGTCTTTCTGGTAGTCGAAGAAAATCACAGCTACTCGCAGGTGATTGGCAACTCCTCCATGCCGTATCTGAACAGCCTCGCCTCCAAGTATGGTTTGGCCACACAGTACTATGCCGACGTCCACCCTTCCATCGGAAACTATTTCATGCTGACCACAGGTCAGATTGAGACCATCGACGACGCGTTTCAAGGCATCGTCTCCGATGACAACATCGTCCGCGAGCTGGTCAAATCCAACCACACCTGGCGCAGTTACGCCGAAAGCCTGCCCAGTCCCGGCTATCTAGGCGGAGACGTTTACCCCTACTTCAAGCACCACAATCCATTCGCATACTTTTCCGACGTGGTCGGCACCAGCCAGGCCAACAACATCGTCCCGTTCTCAAACTTCTCCTCCGACCTGGCCAGCGGAACCCTTCCCGACTTTTCATTCATCGTCCCCAATGCGCTAAACGACGCACACGATGGGACGCTGGCCGGCGCCGACCAATGGCTGAGCACCAATATTGATCCTCTAATCAAGAGCCCCGGCTTTCAAAACGGCGGCTTGCTGATCATTGTTTTCGATGAAAGCGTTCTTACCGACCTCTCGTACGGTGGTGGACACGTCGCCTGGGTAGTAATCGGCCCGCAGGTTAAGAGCGCATATCAAAGTTCGACCATTTACCAGCACCAGAGCACTCTCCGCCTGATTCTGGCTTCCTTAGGCGTCAACGGATTTCCCGGCGTCTCCGCCGTCGCTCCCGATATGAGTGAGTTCTTCCGGTAAGTCCCCGCGTCTCGTCCTATCGCGTCGAGTAAACTAACTCAGTCATGAGAAAATTCAACGTCCTCGAATTCATCTCCCTCGACGGCGTCATAGAACCCCCAGGCGGGCACTCGGCCGGGTGGCCCTATAAAGCAGTGATAGCTTTTGGGTGGCGCAGGGGCTTTAGCCCTGCGATACACTCCACCACTCTGTCATCCCGACCGAAGCAGATCATCGCGAAAGCGATGCTCCGCGGAGTGGAGGGACCTTGTGTCTTCTAACCACCACAACAAGACTCTAGAGCTATGGGTACCCCTCGATAAGCTCCGAAGCGGGGACAGGAAAATCAAATGAGAAATGTAATCTTCGCAATCAACATCACCCTGGACGGCTGCTGCGACCACACCAAACAAATTGCTGATGAAGAAACCCATGAATATTTTACGGACCTCCTGCGAGAGGTTGACCTGCTCGTCTTTGGCCGTAAAACCTATCAATTGATGGTTCCTTTTTGGCCGGAAGTCGCAAAGACCCAGTCGATGACGAAAGCATCGAACGAATTTGCTCGAACCTTTGACTCGATCAACAGAGTTGTTTTTTCACGATCATTGGCGAGCGCTAGCGCTACGGCTAGTGCTAACGACAAAAACACGAGAATTGTTCGGACCGATCTTCGCGACGAAATACTTAGATTGAAACAAGAGCCAGGCAAAAGTATTTTAGTCGGTGGTGTCAGTGTTCCGTCACAACTCATAGAGCTTGGTCTGGTGGATGAATATCGTTTTGTCGTTGGCCCCATCGTTGCAGGAGAAGGGAGACGGTTGCTCGAAGGTGTTAGCCTGCGCGGAGAGATTACAACTGAAATTTGTTGGTTCAAAGATTTTTAAATCAGGATGTGTTGCGCTTCACTACTTGAAACAGTGACCCGCTGGTGTCTCAGCTTTCGTCCTCTTCTGCGGTGACAGCGGCCTCCGGGGAAATGGTCGGCACGGTCTTTCCTGCGGAGAAGTCAGAAATCAATTTTTGGAGTTCGGCCGGTGTTTCGGGGTTAGCGGGTAGTTTAGCTGCCCAGCTTCTGCCGGGATGCAAAGTGTCCCAGCGCGACCTGTATTGTGTTTCTCTGCGCTTCCCGGTGGGATGATTGCCGAAACCAGTGATCAATACGTTCCACATCGGCTGGAAGGATTCGATTAGAAGCGATTCGCCCAGCGGAATCCAGATGTCATCAGACACAAGATAACGACAGAAGAACTCTCCAACGGTGAGATTTCCGGCGGCTGTTATCGAGGCCTTGTGCTCATTGAGACGCTTGAATAGAGCTGGCCCTGGGGCCGTGCTCAAACCAAAGCCACCTTTTCGCGCGCCGGGCGGGTGGCCCATTCAAGCCTGCCTTTGGCTTGAGTGGGACAGTTCGACCGATGGCAAGCCTTGATCTTGCTGGCACCACCAACACAGTGGGTGCCCCATCCTTTCGCGTTCTTTGCGAAAGGGTGGGCACCACGGATGTCCGCAGCGAAGGCCCTCCCCCGCAGCGACGCACGCTTGGGAGGGCACGGCTTCAGCCGTGCCGCCCAGCCAGAGTGATGAGAATGCGCGACGAAGGAGCGACCCGGGTGTGTGGCGGGCGGGTGGCCCATTCAAGCCTGCCTTTGGCTTGAGTGGGACAGTTCGACCGATGGCCAGCTTCGATCTTGCTGGCACCACCAACACAGTGGGTGCCCCATCCTTTCGCGTTCTTCGCGAAAGGGTGGGCACCACGGATGTCCGCAGCGAAGGCCCTCCCCGCAGCGACGCACGCTTGGGAGGGCACGGCTTCAGCCGTGCCGTCCAGCTCGAGTGATGATAATGCGCGACGAAGGAGCGACCCGGGTGCGGCACTAAACCTTGCGCTCCTTTCATCGCGCCCTTTCAAATCGGGAGCCGACTGGGGTTGGTTTTCCTGACCGCTGACAGCTGATGGCTGACAGCTAACTCGCGTTATACTGAGCCTTATGCCCTCGCCGGAGCAAAAGACTTTCTACCTGGAAACTTTCGGCTGCCAGATGAACGCCCACGACTCCGAAAAAGTCGTCGGCACCCTGGTTTCCGAGGGATACCGACAGGTCCCCACGGTCGAGGAAGCCGGCCTGGTGCTCTACAACACCTGCTCCATCCGCGACAAAGCCGAGCAGAAAGTTTTTAATCGCCTCAACGATTACAAGAAATACGCAAAACAAGGCAAGAAATTCGGCGTGCTGGGCTGCGTGGCGCAGCAGCAGGGAACTGAGATCTTCGAGAAGGCCCCGTATGTTTCGCTGGTGGCGGGGTCGGCGTCGTATCGCAACCTGCCGCAGATGCTGGTGCAACTCGAAGCAGGGAACCGGCGCGTCACCGGACTCGACGACCGCGAGACCGACGAGTGTTTCGAAACCGAGTTCACCGCCCGCACCAACCCTCATCGCGGATACATCACCATCATCGAAGGCTGCGACAAGTTCTGCTCCTACTGCATCGTTCCGTTCACTCGCGGCAAAGAGCGCAGCCGCACCTCGACATCGGTGCTAGAAGAAGCCCGCCAGATGGCCGATCTGGGCTACACCGAAATTCAATTGCTCGGACAAAACGTAAATTCCTATCGCGATGCTTCGGGAGATTCGGCGAACAAAAGAACATTCGCCGAATTGCTGACGGCAGTCGCCGAAGTCCCCGGCATCCGCCGCGTCCGCTTCACCACTTCGCATCCCCGCGACTTCGGCAAAGACATCGTTGACGCCATCGACTCCACTCCCGCGCTCTGCGATCACATCCATCTCCCGGTGCAGAGCGGATCCACTCGCGTCCTCGACGCCATGCAGCGCCTCTACACCCGCGACCAATATCTGGAACGAATCTCGTGGATGAAGTCGGCGCACCGCGACATTTCAATCACCACCGATGTAATCGTCGGATTCCCCGGCGAGACCGAAGAAGATTTCCAGCAAACATTGTCGTTGCTCGAAGAAGTCGGATACGACGGCGTCTTCGCCTTCAAGTATTCGCCGCGTCCCAACACCCCGTCCTTCACCATGGAAGACGCCATCCCCGACGAAGAAAAATCCCGCCGCCTGAACGTCCTACTGGAAAAGCAACGCGCAATCCAGAAGGCCAGCTATCAAAAGCACTTAGGCCAGAAGATCGAAGTAATGGTTGAAGGCAGAAACGAAGCCCGCCAGCAGTGGATGGGCAGAACATCGCAGAACAAAACGCTGAATTTCACCGCCCCCGAAGACGTGAGTCTGGAGCAGGGAAGCTACGTCCCAGTGTGCGTCACGGTAGCCTTCCCCAACAGCCTCCTAGGTGGAGATGGATTCTTGTGAGTTTGCCTTCGAGATCGAAGGAGATAAGGAGTCCCAATGGAAGTAGAAATGAGAATTCGCGGATTATTGATGGATCCGGTCACCAACACTCCCATTGTGATTCTGAAAGACGCCAACAGCGACACCGTGCTGCCTATCTGGGTCGGGATGTTTGAGGCCAACGCCATTGCGCTTGAAATCGAAAAAGTCAGCACCCCGCGCCCCATGACGCACGACCTGATCAAGAACGTGCTCACCGGCCTCGACGCGCACGTGCACAAAGTTGTAGTCACCGAATTAAAGGAAGACACTTTTTTCGCCGTCATCTGGATGGAGCGCGAAGGCCGCGTCATCAGCGTGGATTCGCGGCCGTCGGATGCCCTGGCCCTGGCTCTGCGCGTGGATTGCCCGATATTTGTCGAAGATGAAGTTCTCAAGATCTCCAAGAAGGCCAACTCGCCCGAAGCCAGCAGCGAGGAAATGCGGAAGTTCCTCGAAGGCCTGAACGACGAGGACCTCGGCCACTACAAAATGTGAGCGGTTGCAGTCCGCCAGTGAAGCAAGTACCCTAGATCGGACTTGGCGGCCACCCCACAAACCGACTCAGCAAAGAAACCTCAGCGCCCTCGATGGCATGTTGCTGCCGGCGTGTCTTGCTTCCTTATTATTCTCATCATCCAGTACGCCCTAACCGCGCGCGCCAACTCGTGCACGTGGGACGAAGGCGACCACATTTACTCCGGATACATGATGTGGAAACACGCCGACTTCGGCCGCAACCCCGAACATCCTCCGCTGGTGAAATTGCTGGCGACTCTTCCGCTGCTAAACCTGCCTCTGACTGTCCCACCCTCGCAAGATCAATTCTTCAAGCGCGATGCAATGATCGGTGGCCGTGAATTCTTATTCAAGAACAACGCCGATCAGATTCTGTTCCGCACCCGCATGGCAGCGTCGCTGCTCTCGCTCTTGATGATGGTGCTGGTGTTTCTGGCGGCGCGTGAAATGTTTGGCACCGCGGCAGGATTCATTGCGCTTGGATTACTCGCCTTCGATCCAACAGTTCTCGCCCACGGCGGAGTTGTTACTACCGATATGGGCCTCTCCTGCTTTCTGTTCGCGTCCATCTACGCGTTCTATCGCTACGTGAAGGCGCCGTCCCCGCGACGCATGATCATTGCCGGACTGGCCACGGGATTGGCACTCGCCGCCAAGCACAGCGCGATCCTGGTTTTCCCCATGCTTGTGTTGCTCGCGATTTATGAGGCCTTGCGGCGAGGAAATACTGCACCAGAAGCTGCGACTCCGCGGGGCAAGCGCGCCCTCCGGCTAGGCGCCGCTCTAATCTTGCTGAGCGTGATTTCCGTCGGAGTTCTCTGGTCCTTCTATTGCTTTCGATACCAAGCTCGGCCCGCGGGCCTCAAGCTGAATCCACCCCTTGCAGGCTACGTGCAAGGCCTCTCGCGTCCACGCGATGTCAAAATCCTCAGCACCTTTGCGCGCTTCCGCTTGCTGCCCGAATCCTATCTCTATGGCCTGGCCGATGTTCGCCTCGCGGCGGATTTCTATGCGACCTACCTCCTCGGAAAGGACTATCCAAAGGGCCAATGGTTCTATTTCCCCGTCGCCTTCGCCGTCAAGTCCAGCCTGACGTTTCTGCTGATGCTCGTCCTCACCGGATGGGTGATCGCCAGCGGCAAGCTGCGCGCGTGGCGGGAAATTCTATTCCTCACCGTTCCGCCCGCAGTGTATTTCGTCGTCGCTATGGGATCGGGAATGAACATCGGAGTCCGCCACATTCTGCCGGTTTACATCTTTCTCGCCGTCTTGATTGGGGGCGCCTCGGCAAAACTGATCACACAAAATCGCCGATGGCTCTACGTTGTTGTTGCGCTGCTCGTGTTCCAGGCCATCTCGGTGGCCCGCACCTATCCTGCATATATCGCTTATGCCAATGAACTTTGGGGAGGCCCGTCGCAGGTCCATAACCTGCTGAGCGACTCGAACTCTGACTGGGGGCAGCAACTCAAGTCCACCAAGCGCTATGTTGATCAGCAGGGAATCAAAGACTGCTGGTTTGTCTATTTTGCCGACGGCGTTGTGGACCCCAGCTACTACGGCATCCCGTGCAAGCCGCTCCCGACGGCAGATTCACTTTGGCTGGAAACTCAACCGCAAGCTCCGCCTGCGATCGATGGAATCGTGCTCATCAGTGCCGGCGACCTTTCCGGATTCGAGTTCGGCGCCGGACCATTGAATGCCTACGAGCAGTTCAAGCAACTCCAACCCATCGCAGTCATCGATTACGGAGTCTTCGTCTTCAAAGGCCATTTCGAAATTCCCCTTGCCGCTGCCTTGGACCACAACCAGAAAGCCGAAAATCTTCAGTGGGAAGGGAAGCGCACCGAGGCTCTTGCCGAAGCACAACAAGCCGTCGCCCTCGCTCCCGACTCAGTGCCGATGAATGTCACGCTCGGCGATCTCCTCTCGGCTCTCGGCCGCACCGATGAGGCCCGCGAGTCCTACGCGAAGGCCCTGAAACTCGCACAAACGGTCGAGCCGGAGTTTCAAGTCGGATGGGTGCCGGGGCTGGAGAAAAAGCTGGCGGCTCACAAGTAGGCGGCTTGTTGACTTAGTCATATGACTTAGTCTACTATGCCAGCATGGAAGTTAAAGTCCACGAGGCCAAGACCCACCTCTCGCGCCTATTGCAGCGCGTCGAAGCTGGCGAAGAAATCACCATTGCGCGCGGGGAAACTCCGATTGCCCGCCTGGTGCCGATAGCGCATGCAGCGCAAGCAGATGCAAGGCATGGATCGGGGCAAGCGTCTGGATGTCGGAGGACTTCGATGCGCCCGATCCGGAACTGGAAGCTCTTTTTGAGGGCAGCCCAATTACTACGCCTCCGACGCCCAAGGCCGCCGCCGCAAACCATGAACGCGCTATCTGCTCGACACCGGCAGTATTTCTGTGGAACTTCGTTGATCCGGACCGGCTTAACTAGGCACAGGTCTTGCAGCTCTTCGACAATCCAGAACGGTCAGTTTTCCTTTCGTCGGTCACTTCGTGGGAGATTGGGATCAAGTTCGCTTCGGGCAAGCTTCGATTGCCGGAACCCCCTCGTGCCTTCATTCGCGAAACGCGACTGACGCTCGCTCGGCTTGCGGCCGCTTGCCCATGACTCACGAGCACGCTCTCGCCGCCGGAGAACTTCCCAAGCTTCACACCGACCCTTTTGATCGAATGCTGGTTGCTCAAGCTCAAACCGAAGGAATGGTCCTAATCACGAGTGACCGCCAATTATTAAAGTATCCGGTCGAGACTCTTTGGTCGGGAAAATAGAGAGGAACCGGTAGCATCATCTTTCTCTATGTGACACCATATTATATTAGTTGACATCAACAATGCAGCTATGTCATCATTGCGACTGTGCGCACCACTCTAAATCTCGATGAGGACGTGCTCTCGCAAGTTAAGCAATACGCCGACAGCCGAGCGGTGGCTTTGGGCAGGGCAGCATCGGAGTTGATCCGGCGGGGGCTGAACACTCCCGTCCAAACGCAGGTGGTCAACGGAATCCACGTCGTTGTACTGCCGAAAAACTCCGCGCCGGTCGATACTGAGCATGTAAAGCGGCTTCTCGAGGACGAAATATAGTGAGCTGCTTTCTGCTCGACGCCAATGTTCTGATCGCCCTGGCTTGGCCGACCCACACCGCGCATGACCAGACGCAGCGATGGTTTGCGAAGAACGCCCATCATGGATGGGCCACTTGTCCGCTAACCGAGTTGGCCTTCGTCCGCGTCATTTCGAACCCCGCGTTTTCTCAACACGCACTGACCCCGAGGGAAGCGCTAAGCCTCTTAAGCGCGAACCTCAAACATCCGGCACATCACTTCTGGCCGGATGCTCTTCCTCTTCCCGACGCCGTCGAGGATGTCCAGCAAAAGCTGGTCGGCCATCAGCAACTCACCGACGCGTATCTGCTCGGGTTGGCTGCCCATCGCAAAGCGAGGTTCGCGACTCTCGATACGCGCATCGGGTTCTTGCTGAAAGATCCCCGCCGCCTTGAGTTGATTCACTAAAACCCTAGCCCTCCCCAATACCCCCAATAAAGAATTTCAATTGGACGGCCCGCCCCTCGCCCTCTAGACTCCTATGAGTGCATCAAGGACGCGCCAGATCTCGCCCCCTGCGAGTCAAGACAATCCCTGTGCCATCCCCTTTTCCCCCGCCATTCGTAAATTATCAGTTCGACCAAGCTTATGACGAGATGTTCGAATCCCCAGGCGTGCCGCGGTCGCACTACCAGACGCTCTTTCGTTCATTGCTCGAATTGCCCGCCGAGCAGTTGAAGAAAAGCCAGCAGGCCGCCGACCTCTCGTTCCTACACCAGGGAATCACATTCACCGTTTATGGCAACGACCAGGGAACTGAACGCGTTTTCCCCAACGATCTTCTGCCGCGCATCATCCCCGGCGCTGAATGGCAGCGCATCGAAGCCGGCCTGACCCAGCGCATTACCGCGCTCAATCTTTTCCTGCAGGACATCTACAACAAAGGCACCATCCTCTCCGACGGTGTCGTCCCGCGCGAGCTGATTTACAGTTGCAAGCATTTTCGCCGCGAGATGCGTGGCCTGCCCGTGCCACGCGGAATTTACGTCAGCATTTGCGGCAGCGATCTCGTCCGCCTGCCCGATGGCAGTTTCGCAGTGCTCGAAGACAACTTGCGCGTTCCCAGCGGCGTCTCTTACATGCTGGCTAATCGTAAAGTCCTCAAGCGTGTTTTCCCCAGCCTGTTCAGCGATTACGGCGTCCGTCCCATCGACCACTATTCGCAGTCGCTGCTTTCCACGCTGCGGACGCTCATCCCTGTGAACTACGCCGGGCGCCACGAGCCGACTATCGTCCTGCTCACGCCCGGAATTTTCAACTCCGCCTATTTCGAGCACACATTTCTTGCCCAGCAAATGGGAATCGAACTTGTCGAAGGCCGCGATCTTCTCGTCCACGACAACATTGTTTATATGCGCACCACCGCCGGCCTGCGTCGCGTGGACGTCATCTACCGCCGCGTGGACGACGACTTCATCGATCCTCTCGGCTTCCGCACCGACTCGCGCCTCGGCGTCCCTGGCCTGTTCAACGCCTATCGCGCCGGCAACGTCACCATGGCCAACGCCCCAGGCACCGGCGTCGCCGACGACAAAGCCACCTACGCCTACGTTCCGAAAATCATTCGCTATTACCTCGGGCAAGATCCCATCCTCGAGAACATCGAGACTTTTGTCCTCACCGACAAAACCCAGCGCGACCACGTGCTCGCGCATCTTGACGAGATGGTCGTCAAAGCCGTTGGCGAATCCGGCGGATATGGCATGTTGATCGGCCCGCACAGCACCGCCGAGCAGCGCGAGAAATTCCGGTGCCTGATTGAAGCCGACCCGCGCAACTACATCGCACAACCGACGCTGGCCCTATCGCGCGCGCCATGTTTTGTTGACGGCCAAATTGGCGCCCGCCACATCGATCTGCGTCCATACATTCTTTATGGAGAAAACGTCACTTTGGTCCCCGGAGGCCTGACGCGCGTCGCCCTCCGCCGCGGTTCGCTGGTAGTAAATTCGTCGCAAGGCGGCGGCAGCAAAGACACCTGGGTGCTGCGCGCATGAGATGGGTGTGGGTGGAAGAGCGGCGCTTTAGCGCCGCGTAAGCGTCTTACAAAATAAAATGGGCTTTAGCCCGTGTGAGAGAAAACGCCATGCTATCCCGAGTCGCCGACAGCCTCTACTGGATGAGCCGCTACCTGGAGCGCGCCGTCCACACCGCGCGCCTGATTGACGTGGACTTCCAACTCCGCCTCGACCAATCTCCCGACGCCGGTTCCGGCCGCTGGCTGCGCCTTCTTGACGCCCTGCAAATCCCCGTCCCGAGCGGCGCAAAAATCGACTCAGCAACTCTCGCCTACACCCTCACCCTCGACCGTTCCAATCCTTCGTCGATCGTGTCCTGCATTTCGTCCGCGCGGGAAAACATGCGCCAGGTGCGCGAGCAATGCAGCTCCGAAATGTGGGAGCAGCTCAACCGGCTTTACCTGCAAGTCATCGGCACGCCCACCGGCGACGCCTGGATCCTGCACTCGCAACTATTTTTCCGCAGCGTCCAAGACGGCGCGCACCTGTTTCAGGGAGTCACCAACTCCACCATGAGCCACGGCGAAGGCTGGCATCATATCTACCTTGGCCGTTATGTGGAACGCACCAACGGCCTGGCCAATTTGGTAGGCGCGCATTTCCGCCGCTTTACCCAGCCGTGGGAGCTCACCATTGACAGCGACGAATATCTCGAATGGGTCGGCTTGCTGAAAAGCTGTACCGCCTTCGAAGCCTATTGCAAGAAATATACGGCGGAGCTTCGCCCTTTGCGCGTGGCGGAATTCCTGTTGCTCAATTCCGAATTCCCGCACTCGGTCCGTTTTTCGGTCGAGAGAATCCATACCGCGCTGCAAGCCATCGGCGAGCTCACCGACCGCAAAGCCAGCGCCCCCATGCGACTCAGTGGACGCATGCGTGCTAGCCTCAGCTTCACCCAAATTGACGAAGTCATGGCCGAAGGTTTGCAAAGTTACCTGAGCAACATACGCTCCCTGTGCACCCAAGCGCACAACGCAATCCATCAGATTTATTTCGATTATCCGGTAGAGTCGGCAATGGTGTCATGAAAAGATTTACTCAGTGATCCTCTGTGTCCTCTGTGGTAAAGCTCTTTGCTAGGAGCCGCCGAGAAAACTGAAAGGATCACCAAGGAAGAAGGGAACTGCAACGAAGATGATCTACTCCGTCCGCCACGTCACCAAGTTCCGCTACACCCCCGCCGTCCGCGAGAGCGTGATGGAAGTCCGCATGCAGCCGCGCAGCGACGAAGGCCAGCGCTGCCTCAGCTTCTCCCTTGACGTCCGCCCCTCAGCCTCCGTCATGCAATACAAAGATTTTCTCGGCAACATCGTCCACCATTTCGATATCGCCGCCAGCCACGCCGAGCTCACCGTCAAAGCCCAGTCTCTCGTTGACGTCCTGCCCGCCGCCAATCCCTTCACCGAAATCCAGCGCACCTGGGACGAACTCGACCACCAAGTCGCGACCGGCGATTACTGGGAGATGATGCTCCCCAGCGCCTTTGCCCGCCCTACGCCGCTGCTCGAAGACCTCGCCGCCGAAATGAAACTCGACCGCCGCGGCACTCCGCTCGAACTCATGCTCGAGATCACGAAATCCATCAACGAGAAGTTCGCCTACGTCCCAAACAGCACCGGCGTTGACTCGCCCATCGACGACGCGTTGTCGGCGCGCAAAGGCGTTTGCCAGGACTTCGCCCACATCATGATCGCGCTGGCCCGCAAACTTCGCATCCCCTGCCGCTACGTCAGCGGATACCTTTTCCACGCCGACCCCGCCAAAGCCGCCGCCGCCGAAGGCGCGTCCCACGCCTGGGTTGAGGCCCTGCTGCCCGGCCTCGGCTGGACCGAATTCGATCCCACCAACAACGTGCTCGGCGGCGAAAGCCACATCCGCGTCGCCGTCGGCCGCGACTACGCCGAAGTCCCGCCCACCCGCGGCGTCTTCAAAGGCGGCGCCGAAAGCGAACTTAGCGTAAGCGTCTCCGTCGCCCTCTCCGACGCGCCGTCGAATGAAGAGATGGCGCCAGCAATGATCGTCCGCCGCGCGCCGCCGCCGTCGATGGCGGAGAATTTCCAGGCCCAACAGGAGCAGGAACAGCAGTAATTATTAGGGGACTGATCTCGCCCCGATTGAGGTTGTGCCCCAAGCGTGCGCTTACGCAACTAAACCGATGGCTGACAGAGACAAGTGCAGCAGTCCAGCAATTGTGTGGAGAGGCGCGACCAACCCTGCTGCATCGTTAACAATGACTCCAACGGTTTTCAGTTTCCCAACAAATTTCTGCAACGCGCCTTGTGCCGCTACGGGATCGGGTTGTTTCACCGTGAGTGTGCGTTCGACCTGCGCCGCGTGCTGCTTTATCTCGTCTCGCTGCGCCGCGTCCAGGTTGAGTTTGTCCACTTCGGTTTGGATTTTACCGAGAGCCTCCAGCAGTTGTTTGCGGTCACCATCTGCAAGTACGGTTTTGGTAGCACGGGCCCCACGGCCCACCGCGATCACGTCCGCGGTTACGGTATTGGCCTGAATTCCTTCATTCCCGCTGGCTCCACGTTGTCTTGTCATGCCGCCCCCTTTTCCGGTCGCCGGAGTTTTAGTTTACGGGCGGGCTCGGACTTCGACATCTGCACCGCTTGGGCGCCAGTGCCCACCGCCAGACTCTCTGCCTTCACATCTCCGCCGTGGACGATGATTCCACTGTTGAGGATGGTTGATTGACGTTCCTTAAGCTCCGAGGTATCGATGTCGTGTTCATCAAGAAAGCTCACAATGGTCGCCAGTATCTCGCGCTCCAGGACCTTGGAGTAAAAGTCTCCGTCCAATTTCTGGAAGTAGTGCAGGAACTGGTCGCTGCTCAAGGATTCCCTAAGGCTGCGTCCCACCCCGTAATCGAATAGCGGATTCTCGTCGATTAGCCGGTCACGTTCCTTTTGTTTTCGGTCGAACATCTCTCCCACATGTTCCTGGAATCTTGCGAAGAGTACCAGGGGCGAAACAAGAGTCTTGAAGGGCCCCACCAAGGCGGCGCCAATCGTGAGCGCCACGCCCTTCTGCCAATTTCCCTCCGCCATTGCATCCACCCTGCGATATTGAGTGGCGAGCGGCGTAAGTAGGTAGCGACTTATCTCGACGAACAGGTTGCTTCCCCGCAATGTGCACCGCAGAAAATAAGAGGTGCTCAACTCATTGCCCCAGTCCATTACCCGTATCCACTTGTAGTGTCGAATTCGTCGATCATTGGAGGCTTGGTACTTTGCGCCGTCCTCCGCGTCAACCGTCTGCACCGGACGCCCGTGAATGTTGGGAAGAAGAACACGGTCATCGCGAAGGTCGCTTCCGCTAATGAAGTACATGTCCTGCTGGGTCAAGCCGCTCAACCCCAATGAACCGAGGGAGCGGTCAAGCTCCGTATACAACTCAGAGGATTGAAACTTGATTGGATGAAGTTCCTCGCCCGTTTCTTCCTTGCCTTTATCCACGTTCACAACAAATGACCAGCCACCGAGGTTGATGCCCGCCCCAACGAAGGGCGAGAAGCCTCGATAAACGATCAGGTTCTGGTTTTCCGAGGGCAGGGTAGCCATCTGTTCCGGCTCAAGCTCGGCTTGGAAGCGTTGCCCCGACCCTTCTGGGTCGAAAGCATGCCTCGCAAACAACTTTGGAAACGTGATGTGGTCCTGCCAGCTCTTGCGCAAGTAAACTCCCCCGCTGGCCAGCACAAGGACCGCGATTCCAATACTGGGATCCACCAGCGCACCGATTACAGCCAATAAGAAGCAGCCCCCGAACACCCATTCGTATCGCCGGTCCCGGTTATGCGCAAACTTACAGACCCTCGCCACCAAACCAAGGTCCACACCCAATTCCGGCGCGCTCGCGCGATTCAGATCGTTTAGGTACCCCAAAACCATTTCGCGGAAGCTGGATCCCTCAAGAAACGCACTCGCGCACAGCAGGCGTGTCGATTGACTCTTCGATGCTGATGTTTCCATATCCAATCCTCCCAAACTCCCGAAGCCACCAGTTTTCCAAAAATGAGATGAGCTCCGCACTCGAAACCCCGTCTCACGCCCGAAGCAATAGCTCACAACCATGAATGTCGCGGCATCCGCCAGATTGAGAAGGTTGTACGGATAACGGGCGAGTGCCTGAAACCAGGACAACACCATTTCCGGCAGCCCCTGCAGACCAAGAGTTGCCTGGCCTGTCGCCAGCGCATAAACGAAGTAAGAAGCCCCTCCCACCACTCCTTCCATGACCCAGATAAGTCCGAGGAGCACGACCCATCGAATCGTTGTACGGCTGCCGAACCAAGACTTCGTCACTCGGCTGATCTCGTAGAATACAAGCCACGCGAATCCGTCCACCGCCAGGTCCGCTGCTTTCAAGTCGGTAATGTTTCCCGCGCGGAGTACCTGCGGGAGCGCATTGGCCACCATACCAAGGGCGACCACTACGATGCGCATACCCTGCGGAGAGATTGGCGCGCGGCGCCTCGCGATACCGCTCAGGACGAATGCGCCGACAATGACAAGCGCCGAAGCCATGAGCTGGTAGGAAAAAAGTTGTGAGACGTCATTCACGCGATTTACCTGCGGAAGAAGAAATTGCTGGGCATTTTGAGCCTTGGCGGTACCCGAGTCAACCAAAAACGTCGCTGTTCTGAATTCGTAACAAGAGTTAGAAAAGTGCGAGCAGGGTGGGTGCAGTGTGTATATTGTTTGCCCTTTTTGTGTGCCGGGGAGGGCACGGCTTTCAGCCGTGCCGTAACGCCCGCCCCATTTTCGAGTGCAGCCAAAAGGCCGACAGCGCGGGCAAAGCGCCGTTACCTAAGGCACACCATACAACATCATATGATGCTATAATACGTGCCTAGGAGTTTCCCATGAGAACGACCCTTGCGCTGGATGACGATCTCATACGCATTGCTCAGGACTTCACCGGGGTAACGGAGAAAACGGCATTGGTTCGTGAAGCTCTCAAAGCCCTCATCGAGCGGGAGAGCGCCCGCAGATTGGCGTCCCTGGGAGGCACGATGCCGCATTTGAAGCATGTCCCACGCCGCAGAGGTCTGCGCGCGGTACAACCGAGCAGGCTGCGTCGACATTGATTCTCGCCGACACCTCCGTTTGGATCGACCATCTTCGGTCAGGCAGGCGCTCGGCAGGCCGGTCGGGCGACAAAGAAATGCGCAAGCAGCTTAACGACGGAAACATTGTGATCCATCCGTTCGTGATTGCGGAACTTGCGCTCGGATCGTTATACGACCGCGCTAAATCGCTTGCACTGCTGGACCTCTTGCCCCAGGTGCGGGTGGCTCAACTAGACGAAGTGCGGCTAACCATTGAAGTCCGACGCCTGTACAACCAAGGCATTGGTCTGATCGACGCTAGCTTGATCGCCTCGGTCTTTCTCAGCCCGCCCACAGTTCTGTGGACGAGAGACAAGCAGCTCCGCAAAGTCGCCGAAGGCCTTGGCATCCACGCTGGGTTGCTTTAAGCAACCGGAAAACTGACGCCCCGCTGCCCGTTCAGACCTTGCGTCAAACTCTATTTTTTCTGAGTATTCGCCTCGATCTGCTCCAAGACCTTCAAAATCTTGTCCGTCTTTCGCACAAACATAATCGGCATGTACACGACAACCGCGGTTAGCACGATGAACAGCCACATCGCCAACAGGAGATAATGTTCCATTCGAAAGCCTCCAAGCAGATTTGAAGTTTTGGTTTCACCCAGCCGTTCGAAGTATATACACGGCAAGCATCGGAGCACTCACAAATCGATGCCGGCAGGGTTGCGCGTCTTGATTCCAATTAGCGCCGGGACCGGGATACAAGAGCGCCAGCAACTGGAAAGCGCCGCAAGGGCACGCCTCATCGAGGGCGGCCGAAGGCCGACAGATGTCTTGGTCGCGGGATCAGTGGACGTACACCGCCTGCATGGTTGCGATCGCGGGCGTGCTTAACGTCAGCTTGCCCGAGCTATCGGTGCTGGCGGAGGCAGTGGACTTCTTTCCGCCGGTGTAGGTGTTCCAGTAGTCCACGGTGTACGTTCCCGGAGTCAGGCCGTTGATGGTCAAAGTGGTTGCCGTCGAAGTGCCGACACGGGTGGCGACGATCAATGCGATGGCTTGAGTCTTATCCAGGCAGGCGTACGGGGTGAGGGAACTGGACGAGGTGGTCACCTCGGTGGTGCTGGCGTGGTGGTTATCCATGAACCCCGCCCAGTTTACGGTGGCAATAAAGCTGCCGAGTTTCTGCATGATCGCCAGTTGGTTGGCCGTAAAGCTGCCGTAGGTGTAGCTGTCTGTCCAGATCATGCCAGTTCCGGAGATTCCTTCGCCGATGCCGCCCCACATAGTCGCGTTCACCAGATCGTCGGAGTTGGCCTTGCGGCTCACGCCCCATTCCGAAAGAACCAGCGGTTTGCCGTAATTCATATATCCACTGTCGCGGACGAAGGCAGTGTTGTTCTCCTGCGAGACGGCGCCAGTGCCGCTGATGGCGCCGTAGAAGTGGATGTCAACCGCCGTGATCTGCGAGAGCTGCTCGAGCGGCGGATAGCCCGCGCCAGATCCGGTGTACGAAATGGAGAACGGGTGATACGGGTCGATCGACTGGATGAACCCGCCGACATCCTGGGCAAAGGCCAACTGGTCGCTGCCGCTGGTGTCGAGGTTATTAATCTCGTTGAACGTCCACAGGAAAAAACTGGGATGGCTGCCCCAACGGTTGTACATGTACTGGATCTTGTTCTTGATCAAGGTGCGAGCCGCCGCGCTGCTGATCATCTGGGAAGCGCTGGTGATGGGGCCGCCGTTGGCGGTGTTGTAGGCGAAGCCAGCAAAGTTGTTTTTGATGTTGTAGGTGTCCCAGGGGCAGATTTCGACGTACACGCCATCGGTGTCGGCGGCGTTGAAGAGCTCGTCGAGCCGCAAGGCCTGTGCCTCGTTAAACGTGCCGGCTGGATACTCCAGGTAATACGCGTCGTTGGTGTTGAAGGTGTCACCCTGCTCCGCCCATACGCGAATCACATTGCCGCCGTTCTGCGCGATGCGCTGCACGTACTGGGTGGTGGTCAGCCCATCGTTCGCGGGGTCGTTCGGATTCCAGACATCGTAGCGGTTGTAACCGCTGGTAATGAACGGCACCCCGTTCTTGAGCCAATAGTGGCTATTGCTGGATTTCGTAAACGTGTTGGGTGCGGCAACCGCGCACAACGCGAGCAATACACAGCAGATGGCGACGGCGAGAATCTGACGTGGATTCATATGCCTCCAGGGCGGCGCGGGCAACACCGCCCCGCAATCGCTTGGCAGCGTACAACGACTCGAGCCAAAGTTGCAAACGAGCAGTTCGGCTATCATTCCGTAATGAGGTGACCATGTCCTTGCAAGGCCAGGCAGCTCTGGTGACTGGAGCCAGCCGTGGAATCGGAAAAGAAATCGCGCTTGAACTGGCGCGCCGTGGATGCCGCGTGGCGGTGAATTACTTCAACGATCCGCAGCCGATGGTGGACGCAACCGTCGCCGAGATTCGCGCCGTTGCCAGCCAAGTCGGCGGCAGGGAAGCCGGCGCTGTCGAAGTTCTTCCTGTGCAAGCCGACATCCGCTCCAGCTCGCAGGTCGCCGCTATGTTCGAAAAAGTCATCGCCACCTTCGGACGCCTCGACCTCCTCGTCAACAACGCCGGAGTCCAGACCTTCAAGCCGCTGCTCGACGTCACCGAAGAAGAATGGGACATGGTGATCGACACCAACCTGAAAGGATGCTTCCTCTGCACTCAGCAGGCCGGCCGCTACATGAAAGACCACGGCGGCGGCGCGATCGTAAACCTCGGCTCCGGATGCAACAAGCTGGCGTTTCCGCGCCTGGTCGCCTACACCGCCAGCAAAGGCGGAATCGAGATGTTCACCAAAGAGGCCGCCGTGGAATTGGGCCCTTACGGCATTCGCGTGAACTGCATCGCCCCCGGATCGATCGAATCCGAACGCACCCGCACGGAAGACCCCGACTACGCCGGAACCTGGTCGAAGCTGACCCCGCTAGGCCGAGTCGGCACCGCCGCCGATATCGCTCCGACCGTCGCCTTTCTCGCCAGCCCCGACGCCGCCTTCATCAGCGGCCAAACCATCTGGATCGACGGCGCGCTGTTTACCCAGGCCCCGTGGCCGTACAACAAGTGAGGTTGTGGATCTCTGGGATATCGACTACGCAGCCTTGGATTCATCTATCGCCGCGACGGCGACAGCGAACTCTGCGACCTTCTCTCTGGCCGCAGCGAGGTGCTGGTGGATCGCATCTTTCAATTCTTTTACCGTTGGTTCGAGGTCGCCGGAATCAGGCGTGGCGGCGATCTTAGAGCAAAGGCCAATTATTCTTTGCTCGGTGGGGGACAGAGGAGGCACCACCGTATGATGCCAAACATAGCTGCGCGGAGCTATACCTATGTTGCTGTAGCAGTAAGGGAAATAGCTGAGGCCTGATTTAGCTGACTTTACATAATACTTGTTATCGGACACTGTAACCGTCGACGTCCTGGTCCCTGATCAAGCAAATCGGTAGACCCGCTAAGTGCTAGAGGCTAAGAGCTGCTTCTGCAAGTAGATCATCTGCCCCACGTGATGATAAGCGTGCCCCGCGCAGGCCAGGAAAGCGCTAAACCGGTTCTTCGATTCACTCTCGAGTTCCCCGTAAAATGGCGCTGCCCAGTCGTCGTCCGTCTGCTTGGCGATGGTGTCGATCACAACGTCGATCACTGTATCGAACTCGCGCAGCACTTCTTCCTTAGGAAGACCGGTACTGCTGAACTCCAGCGGTCGCTCGCGGACATACCCCGTCCCGCCAATCTGCGCGCCAATGTAGTAGTTGAGATTTCCGGTGAGATGAAGAATCAGGTTTCCAATGCTGTTGCCGTAAGAGTACGGCCGCGTCCACAATTGCTCGGTTGACAGCGGCTCGGCCAACTCGCGGACCCTGCGATGAATCATCCGGTAGTAGTTCGCCAGGCTCGAAGCAACCACGGCGGAGTCAGCCATTAGTCAGCGCCCTGCGCCGCTTCCAGTTCCTCGCGCAAGTCAGCGACCGCGCTGCCCGGCCCAAGTTTAGGAACATTTTCAGCCGCCTGCGCGAATTTCAGGTTCTCGATCAGCTCTCCGACGGTAAACGCCCGCGACGCCTTCAGCGACACCGCCAGCAACCGCCGGGGATCGTCGCCAAACGCCAGAGAATATTCGCTCCCCCCAAACAGTCGCGACGAAAACTTTCGGAATTCCGCATTCAACGCTTCCCTGGTAGCCGCAGTGTTCGGCGCCAGCGCCCGGTCATTCACGAAAATCTCAATGTCGTGACCATTAAAGCTTAGCTTCCCATTTGTTCTCGTATCCTCTTGAATCCGTTGCGCTGCCGTAAGTGCCGCAAGCGCTGCCTGAACCAGCCGCTCCTGATTCGTCCCCGCCAGAATCGCCTTGCGGTTGTAGCGGACCCCGATCCGGTTGTCGGTATTGTCGAGGCTATAGTCCGCCTCATGCCCGATCAGCAACAGTCCCGGCCCCGCCTGCACGTGCCGGTAGTCCGCGACGTCGAGCAGCAGTTCGTCGAAGCTCTGCTGCTGAATCCAGCTATGAAACACGGGAATGATCGGGATCCAGGTCCCGCCCGAGATCGAGCGACTCTGAATCCCTCAACAAAAGCTTTACGTTGATGTGCTGCAACTCAATCGTGCGTGCGCTCATACAGTCACCAAACTTCCCAGCCGGTTGTAGCAGCTATGCGCCGCGTCGATGAACAGCTGCGCCTCATCCATCAGATACCGGCTCGATTCTGACGTGTACGCCTGCCCCGCCTTGCGGTGCGCGTCAAATAAATAATTCGCAAACTTCCCGCCCGCAAACGGATCAAAGAATTTCTGCGTATCGAAATACCGCGCGCGAAATTCCGTCACGATCTGCTCCGGATCGTTCTTCACGTCGGAGTACTCAAGCTCCACCAGCGCCTTCGCCGCATTCAGCATGGCCTGATAAGCCTTCTCGCCAGCCGCCTGCGCCTGCCCAGATTCATGCGCCAATTGCGCATCGAACAGTTCCCTCTCGGCCGCCGCCAGTCCGAACTCCACCGACGACACAACTTCTCCCGCGCACTCGCCCACGCCCATATCGCCGAGGGTGTATTCCCGCGGATCGCCCCAGTCGCTGAAATACGACCGGTCGCCCGCCGGAGGCTTGGTCAAATCTTCCAGCATCTTCTTCAATTCCGCTTTGCCCACCCGCTTGATAAAGTTCTTGAACGACTCGCCGGAATTCCTCTCCGCCACATATCGATCGGTCAGCCGCGTCACCACTTGCGGAATGCTCTTCGACGGAATCGCCACCACCGGCAACCCATAAGACCCAGCGTTATGTTCCCACTCGCCGCCCAGCACAACTTGAAAGTGCGGCACGGCGTAGCCGGCGATCTTGCGACTGACGCCATAGAAGCCCAAATCGGCCGTGTGATGTTGCCCGCAACTGTTAAAGCATCCGCTGATCTTGATGTGCAGATTCTGCACCGCTTCGTCCTGCTGAAAGCTTGTTTCGCTAACCTGCTTGCGAAGCTGCGCCGCGAGCCCGCGCGAAGACGAAATTCCCAGCTTGCAAGTGTCCGTGCCTGGGCAGGAAGTCACATCAACCAAAGCCCCCGCGCCGGGATCGCCGAGCCCGACTGCGTTCAAAGCCGTGAACAGCTCGCGCACGTCGCTCTTGCTCACCCAGCGGATGGCGAAATTCTGCTCGACGGTTGTCCGGATGGTCTCTTTGGTAAATCGCCGCACGATGTCGGCCAGCGACCGCAATTGATTCGCGGTAATGTCTCCGAGCGGCAGAGCGACGGTGACCGTCACATATCCCGATTGCCGCTGCGGACGCGTGTTGTGCTTCAACCACTTCTTGAACTTGTCCGAATTGCCATTCAGCCCTTCAATCGCCACCAGCGACGGCAGTTCCCCGCTCGGCTTCAGCGGCGTCTCCGCAAATTCCGCCTGCGCTTCTTTGATGTATTCCGTCCACCGCGGATCGAACGGCAGAATCTTGCGTTCTTCGAGCACCAGCTCGCGGAACTTCTCAATTCCCTAGATCCTGAATCAAAAACTTAATTCGCGCCCGGTTGCGGTTCTTCTTTTCTCCCAGCCGCGCAAACACCCGCGCAATCGCCTGCGCCAGCGGCAACAGTTCTTTCGGTGGCACAAACGCATCAAACAGCTTCGCCTGATACGGCACCGCGCCCAGCCCGCCGCCCACATACATCTCGAACCCAATCTCTTCCCTGCCGGTTTCGGAGTTCGTGCGTTTCGCCGCGATCAAGCCCAAGTCATGCAGGCTGGTTAGTCCGCAAGCATGTTGCGCGCAGCCGCTGAACGCCGGCTTAAACTTGCGGCCAAAATTCTGGCAGTCCGGATGCCCCAGCAAAAACTTTGCCAGCGCGTGCGAATACGGAGTCACATCAAACGACTCGTCCTGGCAAACCCCCGCATACGGACACGCCGTCACATTGCGCACCGAATTTCCGCAAGCCTCGCGCGTAGTAATACTCGCCGCAGCCAGCCGCCGCATCAATGCCGGAGTGTCATCAATATTGACGTAATGAAGCTGAAAATCTTGCCGCGTGGTCACGTGCGCAATGCCGTCGGAATATTCCTCAGCCAGTTCCGCCATGACCTCAAGCTGCTCGGCATTCATCCCACCGCCAGGAATCTTGATGCGCTGCATCCCCGGCGCGTCCCACATCGTCATCGGCCCTTTGGTCAGGTCGCCGGAAGGAAAATTCAGGCGTTGGACTTTTTGGCCATCGCTACGCTGGCCGTTGTCGTAGCGCTGCCCGTAGGCGCCGCGGCGCAGCCGGGTCTCGGCAAAAAGCCGCTCGTCCAACTTGCCTTGTTTGCGCAAAGCAATGTCGGTTTCAAACGCGTCAATTTCGCGGGACAAAGGCTCCGTGCCGGCGTGACGTCCCGCGAGTTTTTCTTTCCAAAGTGTGTTCGAAGCTTTCATAATGTAGCTTTTAGCTGTTAGCTCTTAGCTTTTAGCCAAACCTGATCCGCTCTAGCTAAAGGCTAAGAGCTAATGGCTAAAAGCTTCCCAAAAAAACCAAAACCCACCAACCAGTCCTTCTGGCGGTGGGCGTGAGCTTTAAGAATTTCGATTAGAACTTAGCTCGGCACCCCATCTCCAGGAGAGACACGACAAGTACAACAACAGCAGCAGCACATTGTGCAGCAGCGCTTGGCCATCTTGTGGATTAAGGTGTGAACCATTGCCTATTTAGTATCTACTACAGGGATAGGATGACGCAATTCAAATTTTCGATGCGGAGGTTCGAAAAAACAGCTTTTAGGCCATGTCTATTGGCTTCTAGCTGCCAGCTCCTAGCGTCCGGCTAAGCCCACTGGCGGCAAAAGGCGTGGGCTCCCGCAGCATCAGGGTACGGCTTTAGCCGTGCCGCAAAGCGCGGGGATCTGATAAAGCGCGACCCGAAGGGGAGCGACGGGCTTTCTGTTATAGACTCTTCGGTGTTATGAAGCTCGGTTCCGCTAGGATCATTTCCGCAATACTTATGGGCATCTCGTTTGGTTGGTACACCCACCACGGCTACCTGAAGTGGAACCGGCTTGGCCGCGACGCGTTTGCACAATCGCCCGTCAACAACGGAACTTAACCGTATTCGACAACGTGTACAACACCACCGTGATCAACAACAACGTGACGCGCGTCAGCTATAACGGCGGAAACGGCGGTATAAACGAGCGCCCTCGGCCCGAAGAGGAGGCCGCCGCGCACGGCCGGCACCTTCCGCCCGTGGCCGAACAACAGCAGCACTGGCAGGCTGCCCGCTCCAGTCCAGAGCTACGTGCTTCCGCGAATCACGGCAAGCCGTCGATCGCCGCCACTCAAGACCTGGAGGTTTATGAGGTGGAGTGGTGGGCTTGTGAAGCTGGTGCCGTTCATAATACCGGCCGAGAAAACGCGAATCGAGGGAATGCGGGCCCAGGGAATGCAGGTCCGGCGAACAGCGTCCCTCGTCCCCCGAGCGCTGTGCACCCTAACGAGCTTCCGCGAGCCGAGCGCCCCGGACCTCCAAACACCGGCAACCCCAAGCTCGACCAGAAATAAGATATTGAAGGACGACTTGCAAAGCACCAAGACAACCCAGTCTTAAACCTATGGGAGCGGCACGGCCAAAGGCCGCGCCCTTTCAAAGCCGGCCGCGCTTGACATCCGTCGCACGCCAGCGCAACATCCTCGATCATGAAACTCTCGCTCAAAGCTCCACTCCTTTTCCTGATCGCCGCAACGTCCCTCTTCGTCTCTGCCCAACCCCCCGCCGCCAAAGAAATCAAGCGCCCGCCCATCGTCGGGGTCTCGCACATTGGGTTGAATGTGGCGGATCTGGGCGCGGCGCGCGCGTTCTATACCGGGATGCTGGGGTTTGAAGAAGCCTTCAGCATGAACAACCCGGATGGCAGCCTGATGCTCACCAACTTCAAAGTCAACGATCATCAGTTTGTTCAGGTGTTTCCAGGGCTGGCGTCGCCGACGGCGGACCGGCTGAATCATATTTGTTTTGAGACCACCGATGCCGAGCAACTGCGCGCGTATCTGGCGAGCAAGGGCGTGGCCGAAGTGCCGGCGAAACTTGAACCTGGGAAAAATGGCGCCCTCGCCTTCAAGGTGCACGATCCAGACGGGCATCTGGTGGAGTTCGTCCAGTATTTGCCGGGATCGCTGTATGCGAATGATTTTGGCAAGCATCTAGGGGCGCGGCGGATTTCGGAGAGGATCATTCACGTAGGCGTGACCGTGAAAGACCGCGACGCTGCCGATCATTTCTATAAAGACATTCTCGGATTCAAGCTGCAGTGGCACGGCGGAATGAAAGATACCGACACCGATTGGGTGGCGATGCGTGTCCCGGATGGAACGGACTGGCTCGAGTACATGTTGAACGTACATGATCCGAGCCCGCGGACGCTGGGCGTGATGCACCATTTTTCTCTGGGGACGCCGAGCGTGAAGGATTCGTATGCGGAAAT
Organism: uncultured Acidobacteriota bacterium; assembly: GCA_963839975.1. Taxonomy (GTDB): domain Bacteria; phylum Acidobacteriota; class Terriglobia; order Terriglobales; family Acidobacteriaceae; genus Gp1-AA145. The sequence continues at coordinate 287,749 of CAWIXA010000002.1, forward strand.
TCTGAAGCGTGGGATGAAGAACGTGGAACCTCCGAAGATCGGCCGCGACGGCAAGTGGCAGCTGAATTTATATGATCCGGATTTGACGCGAGCCGAGTTGATGGAGCCGGCGCCGGTCGAGAAGCCCTGCTGCTCGCCGATTATGCTAAAGTAGGGCGATTTTCCTGGAGAGAAGATATGAGTCGAGTGACAGGCGTGGGAGGGATTTTCTTTAAGGCGGAGAATCCCGAGGCGCTTTATGCCTGGTACGAAAAGCATCTTGGCATCAAGCGCGAGAAATGGGGAGTAATGTTCCGCTGGCAGGACGATGCCGATCCCGAGGCATGCACGATATGGTCCATTTTCCCCAAGAAGTCGGAGCATTTCGGTGCCGGCGAGCAGAGTTTCATGATCAACTATCGCGTGGAGAACATGGACGCGCTGGTCGAGAAGCTGCGCGAAGCAGGAGTCTGGATTGATCCTAAGCGCGATGACTCCGACTACGGGCGGTTTGCCTGGATTAAGGATCCGGAGGGAAACCGGATAGAGCTGTGGGAGCCGCCAAAGCCTGCATAGAAATAGAAGCAGCCTGCGTAGACAGCTGGCGCTGACTGCGTGGCTAAACCAAGACAATTCTGGGATGAAACAGCGTCCCCGCCACTCGCGACGCGATCGCGATCAAATCCCGCTGGCCGCTGAAAACCTTAACTTCCGGAGCGCGGGAAAAATCAGACAAATTCACCGCCATCCCATGGCGTATTTTTGTGGCTACATCCTCTGTAGCCGTGACCGAGGGCAGCAACGGCAACAGCATCCGCGGATGAACGCACAGCTCTTCTATACGAACCTCGCCACCGTTCGCCTCCGCTGCCCTGCGCAGCTTGTTCGAGTTCAGCCAGCGTGTGCGCATCCTCCAATAAAAACTCCGCCACAGAAGTTCTGCGCAGAGATTCCAAATGCGCCCCGCATCCCGCAAGTTGACCCATTTCATGCGCGATGGATCGCAAATATGTGCCGGAAGCAACCTGCGCAGCAAAATCCGCGCGCGCATCCTCCAGTTTAGAAATCTCAAACTGTTTGATCTCCACCTCAACCACCGCCAGTGAAACTTCTTTCTTCTTGCGCGCCAGCTTATACGCGGGCACGCCATTGATCTTCTTGGCCGAAAACGGCGGTGGCATTTGCTCAATCTTGCCCAGAAATTTCCCCGCAAGATCGCGGACCTGCTCCAGATTCAATTCCAAATTCCTCTCTTCTCCGGCCATCTCGCCTTCCGCGTCGTAAGTGTCGGTCGCGAAGCCGAAGCGGATCACGCCTTCATACCTTTTCTCCGACGCCAGATAAAACTGCGCCAGCCGCGTCATATTCCCCAGCACCAGCGGCAGCACGCCCGTCGCCAGCGGATCAAGCGTCCCCAAATGCCCCACCGCTTTTTGCCCCACAATGCGCCGCACCCGCGCCACCACGTCGTGCGAAGTGAATCCCGCGGGCTTGTCGATGATGAGGATGCCATTCATTTTGATTGGGTAATTTGGAAATTTGGTAATTGAGTACGTTTAGAGATTCAGAACTGAGTACTTCACATAGTATGCTGAGACGGGGAGCGCGCGCGGCAATTTCGCGATTTCTCCAATTCCTAAACTACCAGAACCATCATGTTCTTCCCTCTTCGCGACGATCAGCCGAGATTCACCACGCCGTTTGTGAATTACTTCATTCTCGGACTGAACGCGCTCGTATTCATCTTTGAATTGTCGGTTTAGGCGAGCGGACCGGGTGCGCTCAATGCTCTGTTCTCGCGGTTCGCCATGGTGCCGCAACATTTCCAACTCGCCCTCGCGGGATCGACTCACTACGACCTGGTCGCGGTTAGCTCTGACGATCTTCACTTCCATGTTTCTGCACGCGGGCTGGGGGCACATCCTCGGCAATATGTGGATCTTGTGGATTTTCGGCGACAACATTGAGGACTACCTGGGACATTTTCAGTACCTGCTGTTTTATCTGGCGTGCGGATTCGCAGCGGGCCTCACCCATATCCTTCTGAACTTCGACTCGAGCGTGCCGACGGTCGGGGCCAGCGGAGCCATCGCCGGAGTGATGGGCGCTTATTTCCTGCTCTATCCCAGGGCAAAAGTGTTGACCTGGGTCGTGTTCATCTTTTTCTTTTGGCTGCCCGCCTGGATTTGGATCGGAGGCTGGTTCCTTCTCCAGTTCTACATTGGATCAAGCATGGCCGCGGCTCCCGGCCACCAGGCGTCCGGAGGAATCGCGGTGTGGGCGCACGTTGGCGGATTTGTCGCAGGAATGATCTTGATCAAAGTCCTTCCCCAGCGGGCGCCACAGCGGCGATACGCAAGCTGGTAGGCTAGCCGCTAGCTGCTGGTAATCAGTCGTCCCCGATCATTCGCAGAACAGCATCAGCGTCCTTCGGGGACCGGCTTGAAGTCGAAATACGCCAGATTCATGTTCCCGTTCGTCACGATGTGCACGGTGAGAACATTCTTGCCTTTGTCGAGATGAACTTTGAAAAGTTGTGACGCCAGATTCCAATGGTGCCACTGCCGCCAGGCCACCGGGTCTGCAGGGTCGTTTGTCGTCGTGATCTCGAGAGGTCCAGTCGCGTCCTTTCCGTTCACATCCACTGATATGGTTCCGCCGCGGTTCGATGTGTAAAGGAAATCGGCCGCGTAGGTTCCCGCCTGTGCCACATCGACCGTGATGTTGAACCACTCTCCGGGCTCGGTCCAGCCAACATAAGGCAGGTCTGCGGGAGGCACAATCTTGTCGAAGGGATTGTCGTCAATCGGATCAGGTTTCCGGTTGAATTTCGTGTAGGAAGTATCCACTCCCTCATGGATACGAAATTCGTTGAGGTAGGTCCCGTCAGCCGGATTCAACTCTCCGCTGCCGTGATTCTTCGGATCGCTGTCGTGATACGCGACTCCCTCGCCGCCCTGGTCATAGTAAGCGCACAACACCCTTCCCCGGTATCTTCTGCGGGCCGCCACTATAAACGCTGTCCTGATAGGGCAAGCCTTTGTATTGACTCACAAAAGATTGAGAAAACGTAGTGGGCGTTAACACCAATGCGACGATGAAGTATGACGACAATATTTTCCGGTTCATTCTTCAACTCCCTTCATGCCGACCTGATTCGACTTCTTTGCGTCCTTGCCGGCCTTTCTTAGCGACCTTCGCGGTTAAAATCTTTTGCTTTCCGTTTCGCAAAGAAACCAAACTGGGACACACCCGACACACAAAAGATTGACTAGCTCGGATAGAGACAAATATACTCGCATCGATTTGATTCGCCTCTCAACAAAACCGGTATTCTATTCCGGATGACTTGGAGCGATGGCCATGAAAACCAATGACACACCGCAGGATGCAGTTAACCAGAACCGCCGTGGTTTCCTTAAAACCGGAGCGGCATCGCTAGCTGCCGGTCTCTCCGCCGGAGTGATCGCTTCTCGCGCATCGGGAGAAGTGACGTCAACGGAAAACACGCCGGCTGCGGCAAAAGCCATCCAGGACATGATGCCGACGCGCAACCTCGGCAAAACAGGATTTCGAGTTGGAATTTTTGGCCTCGGCGGCCAGGGAGCGCTGGAGAAAGCTAACAATGAAACGTTAGCCTTGCAGATGATCCAACGCGCGCTCGATCTAGGAGTGAATTATTTCGATACCTCAGCCATCTACGGCGGACCCGCCAGGTGGAGTGAACAATATCTGGGCAAGGGCCTCAAAGGCAGCCGTGATCATGTTTTTATTGCCAGCAAGACCAAAGAGCGCACTCGCGACGAGGCGCTCAAAAACCTCGAAGTCTCTCTGAAGCTGCTCGACACCGATCACATCGACAGCTGGCAACTGCACGATGTTGGAATTCAAGAAGACATTGACCAGATATTCGCCAAAGGCGGCGCCATAGAAGCCCTGGTCCAAGCCCGCGATCAGAAAATGGTGCGCCATCTCGGCGTCACCGGACGCTTCCGCCCCGAAGCGCTCATCGATTGCCTCAACCGCTTTTCCTTTGACACCGTCCTCATGGGCGTCAACGCCGCCGACAAGTACTATTACAGCTTTGAAAAAGACTTGCTTCCGCTGGCCGTCGAAAAACAGATGGGAATTATCGGAATGAAGGTGATGGCCCGCGGCCGCATTCTTTCCAGTTGGACGCCGCCGCCGGTGGAAGAACAGAAGCATTCATGGGAAGGCCGAGGCGCAGTCACTACAATTCCGGGTACGCTGACGAAACAGGAAACCTTCTTCTACACGCTGTCGTTACCCATCAGCACGGCAATCATCGGGTGTGACTCCGTCGCGCAGGTTGAGGAATGCGTGGAACTCGCCCGTTCCTTCACGCCGTTAAATCAGACCCAGATGGCTGCTCTGGAAGCAAAAGTGGAACCTGTTGCCAAGCAGTCCCTCTTCTTCCGGCTCATGCCTCGCTGAGGATTGCGCACGTCCACTGAGCGGTTTAAGTTGGCTTCCGGCAAGGCTCTCGTCTTCACCGGTCGAAGGCATGTCCGATTTGTAGCCACTCCCGCACCGGTCGGAATACAATCATGCCATTTGAGATTCGTAATCGGTAATCGACTGTATTGAGCTGACCACCTCCTGCGGCGCACAATCATTGTCAAGGTTGTGGACTGAGGTGTTTTCTCCCATGCTTCCCCATCGCAAAATCATTATTATGGCGTTTTCCACGGGAATTATTGCGGGCTTAGCCGCCAGTTTGGGCATCGAGTGGATGCGCTACGTCATGGTCGTTTTGATTGGCGTTGTTGGGGCGTTGTTTTGGCAGCTGAACGAAGTTCGCGAAGACGCAGAGCGACGCGTGGTTCGTGCCGTCTCGCATCACCTGAATAACAGCTTGCATATCGTCATGAACCGGCGGCTTCTCGACCCGAGTGCGTGCGAGCAAATCGTGGACGAGCAGTTGCTGCGCTGCGTGTGGGCCATCGAAACGATTTTGCCTGCGCTCAACGTTGGCCTACCGGAGCTTCTCAATGTCAGGCGCCATCCCCATCCCACCGAGTGGACACAACCAGATATTGACCAGTTGAGGCGACAACAGCTACCGACTGTGCACTAGTCAGTTCCCATTGAGACACCATCCGCCACAACTGCCGGAGTCGCTTCAAGGCCGCAAAACGCTGATTGAGGGTCAATGAGTGTAATCGCGATTTATCGCCAATTGACCGGGCCATTCTCAGTTTCCGAATAGCCGACCATACATCCAGAATGTCGTTTGACAAGCGATAGGCCTAGGAACGAAGTGTGGATGCAGACCAGCGGGAAGCTGCTTGTTGGCGCAAGCGCCGCTTCAGGCTACTGCATGCAACTTACAGCCACTGGATTCAGGCGGGACCATGCTGGATCGTCCGATTTCGGCTGCGCGATGCCGCGCCAGAACTTAGCTTCAAAGTTCTGGCCGTAGAAGACTTCTTCTGCGGGGGTCATCACCTTCTGATAACCGTTACTGAGGCACTGACAGTAGCCTTCGGGATCGGACGGGGCGTACCTGGAGGTCTTCGGGGCCTTCATAAAGGCATTGCAGCCTTCTGCGAAGGGACTTTGGCGCGCCTGTGCTGCGGTGTACCTGGCGTAAGCGTTCTTCTCGTAGGCAGAGATGATGCGCTGGCTGGGTAAGCGGCAGCTATCCGGCGCGTCGGAGAAGTAGAGGCAGTCGGGCACTCCATTTTTGAACGTGACATTGATGCGTCCCTGCTGGCCGCCGACATAGCGAAAGCGAGCCATAACGCGGGTTGGCGCGCCAGAGGGATCATGGGAGGCGATGGGATCGGATATGCTGCCAGCCTGATAGTGATTCATGATCCATCCGCGGGAATTGTCGGCAACGAGGTCATCCAAAAGGCGAGTGAAGTCGGCATCTCGAACGCCTGGCAGGACAGCGACCGGGGCTGAGACAACCGCCCCCGAGTACTTTATTGGAGCTGCTCCGTTCGCGAAACGGACGAGGTTGGATTGGAAATTTTTGAGGCCAACGCTGCCGCAACCGTTCGCGGAGATGAGTTTCGTCGTCTCGCCAGCTACGGCGACGAGCTGGTCGGTGAGCTGCCCGGGGTTCGTGAGAGGATTGGCTGCCCGTCCTCCCTTTCCCGCTCCCAGCATATTTTGGATCAGGTTCACCTGGGACTTTGCGGTTACGGTGTTGACGGCGTTGTAGAGGTTGGGATCAGCGTACACGCCGGTGCCCTCGGTGTGGTACCCGGAGCAGCCGGTGGTCATCGGGAGGCGATTGCCGTACGCGTCATGTACACCGTCAGGGCTGTATGGCACCGACGTGGAGGGAGGATCGTTGCAGACCTGGACCGTGATCTCGACTTTATTGGGCGGAAGGAACTGCTTGCAGGCCCTACCGAAATCCTCCATGTAACCGGAGATGATCATCATGAACTCGGTACCGCCGCGATCGAGCCGGATGGACGGGAAGTCGCCGGTGTAGATGCGGACCAGGTCGTCCTCGTTGTTGAGGCCGGCGGCCGTGAAGTGCGCTGCAGCAGTAGAGGAGGGTTTGTCCGCCGTTGCGGGAGTGGCAGGAACCGCCGCGCTTCTCGTCGCAGGGGTAGCCGCTCGTGGGACAGGCCTGGAGTTCTGAGCAGCCGCTGAGGCGGCCAGGGGTGCGATGAGACAAAGGGCGAGCACTCGCATGGTGTAGCTCCTTAGTTGCGCAGGTGGAGCAAGAGCCGGGCCCGGTGGCGTCTTGGATTCTACTACGCCGCCGCTTAATAATCTGGTTCCCTGCGAGGAGGCTCTGCGGATCCAGCATTTGTGGCGAGTCACGGGCAAACCGGAAGTCAACTCTCGCAATCAGGCGTTAACACTCATTGACTCTTCGGCGACCGCCACCCATCACCCTTGGCAATCCACTACCCACCGGGCACTCCTTCTATAATGACCCCGTGGCTTCCTCCGCACAACAACTTGCCTCCGCCGACTTCCCCACCCGCTGGGGAAAGTTCCGCATCCACGGATTTCGGCTGGAATCGGGTGCTGACGGAAAGCCGGAAGACGCCGTCGCGCTGGTGATGGGCGACGTGCATTCCTCGCCGCCGTTGGTTCGCATCCATTCGCAATGCTTGACCGGGGACGTTTTCGGATCTCTGCGCTGCGATTGCCGCCAGCAGTTGGAATTGGCGCTGGCGCTGATTGCCAGCGAGGGCGCGGGCATCCTCATCTACGAGCAGCAGGAGGGCCGCGGCATTGGCCTGATGCCAAAACTACAGGCCTACGAATTGCAGGATTCCGGCCTCGACACCGTCGAGGCCAACGAGCGGTTGGGTTTTAAAGCCGACCATCGCGAATTTGGATTGCCGGCGGAGATTCTGAAATCGCTTGGCGTCGCGAAAGTACGGTTGCTTTCGAACAATCCCGATAAGGTCGCGGCGCTGGAGCGCGCGGGAATCGAAGTCGTGGAACGCGTCCCATGCGAGGTGACAGCCAGCCCTCATGCGCAGGAGTATCTGCGGACCAAGCGGGAGAAGCTCGGCCACTTGCTGACCGAAGAGTAGGACCTATTTGATAAACCGCGGGGCCGGCCGGCCCCGCGAAACTGCGGTTTTCCTTTTCCCAAAGAGCCTGAGCAACCGAGCGATTCCCGTTCGCTCGGCTCTCCCCCCTGGGTTTTAGTGCCGGTCGTGATCTCTATCCCTGTCTCGCCCCTGATGCTGGTTGTCGTACTGAATGCCGGCCTGGACCTCGGCCATCGCCTGATTTATTAGCTGCATAGCATTGGTGCGGTGACCGCCTTTGTCGGAGCCGGCTTCTTGTAAGCTCTGCTGGGCTTCGCGCAGGTGCTGCATAGCGGCGTCCATATTGGGTTGTGCAACGGGTTGTCCACCGCGATGGCCTTCCCATCCCCCATTCCACTGTTCATTGCCCCAGTCGCCACGGCCCCAGCCACGGAACTGCGTGCCATCAACCGTGCTGCCTTCGCGATACTCAAACATGCGCTCTTGTCCGTCTGGCCCGCGCGCATAAATGCGGAGAAACTTAATCCGCCCGTGGTCGGGGTCAACGCCGAAGGTGCTATTGCCCATGCGGAACAGGCGGTCCTGGCGCGCCAGATCTTTCAGGCGGTTGGTGACGTCCAGGTGGTGTTCGGCAGTGCCGTATTGCGCGTTCAGGATGAGGTACGCTCCCTCATCTTGGGCGGCAACGATTGCGGCCAGAAATGCCAGTGTTAATAACAAAGGGAGGATGAGGCGAAGCTTAAACATAGAATCTCCTGTTGGTAGAAGTTGATGTGCTGGGGGCGCTGAAACCTATTTTCACAAAGAATAATACATCTCAAGAAGGCGGTGGGAATGTTCAGATTTGCTCATTCTTACTCGCAACTTGGACTAGGCATTGAACAAGGCCAGGACGGCCCTCTTGGTAAACACCCGAATCATTTCGCGGCGGTATTCTGGGGTCAACGCAGAAGTTGTAAGCGGCTTGGCCGTCCGCGCCGCCATCTCCCCGATGGCGTCCGCTGTTGCCTCACTCAAACCGCCACCGCCCATCAAATCCAATCCCTTAACCAACAGCGGCGCCGGATTCACGGCCGTGATCCCGATGCGAATATCTTCCGACATGCCCGTTGGATTTCTTCAAGACGACAGCGACTCCGGCGAGCGGATAATCAATCGAGCCGCGCACGCGCAGCTTGCGATAGCTTCCCCGATATCCCGCGGACGAGCGCGGGAGAAAGACGCGGGTTAGCAACTCATGGGGCTGCAGGCGGCGGTGACTCGCGCCGTCGCCGGTGTAAAACTCGCTGAGAGAAATTCTGCGTGTTCCAGCAGCGCCGACAATTTCGATTTCCGCATCCAGGCAAAGCAGCGCCGGCGGCGTGTCCGCCGAAAACGCCGCCCAGCATTTTGTTCCGCCGGGAGCCACGTGGCAGAGATCGCCGTCTTTCTTGATGCAGAACCCGCACGACTTTCTCCACGCCAGCGACTGGTTGTACCAGAGGCAGCGCGTGTCGAGGCAGATGTTGCCGCCGATCGTCCCCATGTTGCGGAGTACCGGAGAGGCAACGGTCTTCGCCGCTTCGGTGAGGACGGGATAGTTCTTGCTTCAGGATGGCCGAGTGTTCGATTTCTGCCAGCGTGGTCAGCGCGCCGATTTCAATTCCCTGCTCGGTTTCGCGGATGCCTTTCAGTTCGGGGATGCGGCGGATGTCGAGAACGTGTCTCGGCTCGAAAAGCTTTTGGCCCATGGAGGGGAGGAGGTCGGTGCCTCCGGCTAGGATGCGTGTGGCTCGCGTGGTCGCGCAGGAAGGCGACGGCGTCGGGGAGGGTGCGCGGGCTTGCGAGTTGGAAGTCGGGGAGACTCATGCACAAAGGCTTTACCACAGAGGTCACAGAGTAGCTCAGAGGAATGCAAGTCTCATGATAAAAATCCTCCTGTGATCCTCTGTGTCCTCTGTGGTAAAGGTTTTCATTCTGCACGCACCAAGTCTGCCGGATGTCGTTCCGGTCCCTTTCCTTTGAAGCACAGCGCGCCACCGTGCTCGCGGAAATGCGCGGGCGCGGTCGGATCGACGCCCTCGGTTAGAGTTCAAAGCCTTCGCATTCTTCTTTGCGCGCAGCGCCGCCAGCACCCGCTCCGGCGTAAACGGCGACTCATGCAAGCGCACTCCCACCGCGTCGTAAATCGCATTCGCAATCGCAGGAATCGTCGCCGCCAGCGAGCCTTCGCTGCACTCCTTCGCTCCAAACGGCCCTTCCGGATCAATGCTCTCCACAATGATGGCCTCGACTTCCGGCGACTCAACCGACGACGGGCTGCGGTATTCGAGCAGCCCAGGATTCATCAGCAGCCCGTCTTTCCAGATCATTTCTTCGGTCAGCGCCTGACCCATGCCCATCCACACCGAGCCGATAATCTGGCCTTCGACGGAGACGGGATTGAGCGCGCGTCCGCAGTCGTGCGCCGCCCAGACTTTGTGGACGGTGACTTCCCCGGTGTCTTCATCCACCGAAACTTCAGCGACTTGCGCGGAGTAGGAATAAGCGGGCGACGGCCCCACGCCTCCGCCTTTGTGTTTGCCGCCGCGGGCCTCGGGAGGCGGCGCGTACGATCCGGTGCCGGTGAGCGCGCCGTGGAAATCGATCGCCGCGACCACGGCTTCTTCGAAAGACATCGAGTCGCGCGGCCCTTCGTCCGCGCGCTTCTGTTGCAACGATCCGCGCAAGACCTGGTTCTCAACCCGTCCCGACACCGACACACCACGGCTCGTGTAGAGACGGCCGTCCTCGCCCGTCTGGCCCTCGCGACTTTTGCGAGGGCTTCGACCTTACGGCACATCCCCGGTCTCGCCCGACACTCCTGGCCGACCCTCGCCTCTGAAATCACATCTCTCCCGAAGACCAGCTCCCCAACCCCACACCCCATCTTCTTCGCCGCCGCCGCCGCAATCAGCTTCTTCACTTCCTCAGCCGCGCGCAGCGTCGCATTCCCCGCCATAAATGTCACCCGGCTGGAATAAGACCCAATGTCGATGGGCGTGATGTCCGTATCAGCGGCAATGACTCTTACTCGCCCCAGCGAACAGCCCAGAACCTCAGCCGCAATCTGCGCCGTCATGGTGTCAGAACCCTGCCCGATTTCGGACGCACCGGTATAGACGACAACTCCGCCGTCGCGATCGATCTTGATGTTGACGGTCGAGTGCGGCATGTCGGAGCGGATGATCGAATTCGCTGCGCCGCTAACGTAATGGCTGCACGCAATGCCGAGGCCCCGCGACTTCGGCATTTTGCCTTTGCGATCTTTCCATCCCGATCGCTCGACGACTTTCTCGATGCACTCCGGCAAACCGTAGCTCTGCACCCGCAGGCCGTTCACGGTGACGCAGGGCGGTTGCAAGAGATTCCGGCGGCGAATCTCAGCCGGATCCATCTTTATCTTTAAAGCAAGTTCATCCAACTGCGACTCAAATGCAAACCGGACGTTGACGGTCCCATGCCCGCGCATGGCTCCGCAGGCGGGCTTGTTGGTGAGCACACGATAACCGTCGTACTGAATGTTGGGAATGTCGTACAGCGCGCCGAGCAGCGCGCCGGAATAAAGAATGGTGACGACGCCGTAGGAGCAGTAGCCGCCGCCGTCCTGGACGACGCGGGCTTTCACGGCAGTGATGCGGCCGTCGTTGGTGACGCCGGTCTTAAGGTCAATGATGGTGCGCGGCCGTCCGCGATGCGCCCAGAAAACTTCTTCGCGCGTGTAGGTGATCTTCACCGGAGCCTTGGCTTTGCGCGCTGCAATGGCAGCGATGATTTCGAGCGGAATGACTTCGCTCTTGCCGCCAAAGCCTCCGCCGACCAGCGGCTTGATGACGCGGATTTGCGACATCGGCATTTCGAGGACCAGCGAAAGTTTGTGCTGCAGGTAGTACGGCACCTGGGTTGACGACCAGACGGTGAGGCGGCCGAGTTGTCCGGTTTGCGAATCGAGTTCAAACGACGCCAGCGTGGAGTGCGGCTCCATGGCGGCGTGCGTGACTTCGTTGGCGATGAAGCGCGCCTCGGCGATGTGGTCGGCGTCAGCGAAACCCTGGTCGGGATCGCCGAAGGAGTGGTGATAATCCTTTTCGATGTTGTGCGGCTTGTTGTCGTGGATGAGGTCGCGCTCGGCCTTCATCGACTCTTCGGGATCGAAGTAGGCGGGCAGGATTTCATATTCGACGTCGATGAGTTCGAGAGCTTTTTCGGCGGTCGATTCGTCAATGGCGGCGACGCAGGCTACGTTGTCGCCGACGTAGCGGACTTTGTCGAGGGCGAGGGCGTGTTCGTCGTGACCGACGGGGAGGATGCCGTAGGGATTGGGCGCGTCTCTTCCGGTGACGACGGCGACGACACCATCGAGTTGCTCGGCGCAGCTGGCGTCAATGCGCTTGATGCGCGCGTGAGGATGCGGCGAATGCAGGATTTTGCCGATGAGCATGCCCGGGACAGTGAGGTCGTCGGTGTACTTGCCCGCGCCAGTGGTCTTGCCCGCGGCGTCGATCATGGCGATGGGGCGGCCGATGATGGAGAACTCATTCATAGATGTTAGTCATTAAATGCCCATGTAGGCGCAGGTGCTCTCACCTGCCCGGTCGAGCGAAGCTCGACATCGCTTTTCGTTGGTCAACGCAACGAAGATGGAATCATCTGCTTGAGCCATGTCGCCAGGTCTCCATTGAATTTCACCGGTGCGCTTCCAATACTTCCTTCGGCCCCGCCAAATTGGCCCATATATCTGCCGAAGAATCGGCCAAAATACAACGCGCCGATCCGACTCCCGTGGGCGTCGTTGAATACGATCGCCGAACGCATGTCGGGCATTCGAGAGTCAGGAGCCACTTTTGTGGATTTCATTGTTTCAACTAGTTCACCGCGTCCCGCCCACTCGCTGACTTTTCTTATCGTGATCCGGTAGTCAGACCATTTCTCCAGATTCTCAGGAGTCACAGAAGCTCGCGTCTCCAGGTGATCCGGCATGTGCAAGATGTCGATGCTTGCAATGGAGCCGTTAGCGAGCGAGGCGGTGAGCGTGTCGAGTTCCTTCTGCGTTTCGGTTTGGGATTTAGGTGTTGTTTGCGCTCCCGATGGACAGGCCCAAAGCAGAACAATTCCGAACGTGACGGTGGCGGCGGACTTGGCAGAGGCGCATGCTATTTGGCGCAGCAAGCGGACAGCAGGTTCCTCCACTCCGTTCGACCATCCGAAGACGGATGGTCGAACTCCCGTCGGAATGACAGGGGTTGGAGAGGGTTGGCCAACGACCAACGACGAACGACCAACGACGCTCATTTTGCCGCCATTCCCTTCTGCTCCGCCTCAATCGCCGCCTTGATCGCCTCATACATCTGGCTGTAGCCCGTGCAGCGGCAGAGATTGCTGCTGAGCGCGGCGCGGACATCTTCTTCGGTCGGATTGGGATTTGTGGCCAGCAGATGTTTTACCGTCATCATGAAGCCAGGGGTGCAGAAGCCGCACTGCGCGCCTCCCCAGTCGCCGTAGGCTTTTTGGATTGCCGCCAGCGCGCCGTGCTCGCTTACGCCTTCGACGGTGGTGATCTCCTGGCCTTCGCAACTGGCGGCGAGCATGGTGCAGGAGAGCATGGGCGTGCCGTCAACCAGCACCGTGCAAGCGCCGCAGGAGGAATCGTCGCATCCGCGCTTGGACCCGGTAAGATCAAGCTCCACCCGCAGCGCGTCAAGCAAAAGCCGATTCGGCTCAATCGCGATCTCGTGCGAGCGAGAGTTGACGCGGAGGGTGAGTAGTTGTTTCTTCATGAAAAAGCTTTTAGCCGTTAGCTTGTAGCTCTTAGCCAAGTCGCTCCGATTCAACCTAAAGGCTAACAGCTAAGAGCTGCTTTGACGCTAAGGACCAAGAACCAACAGCCAAGAGCCGCCCCTAGTACACCGGTACTTTTCCATCCACTCTCCGCGACCAGGCGTCAATCCCGCCCGCCATGGATTGCGCTTTCTCGAATCCCTGCTGCCGCAGCCACGCGGTTACACTCATCGAGCGCACGCCATGATGGCAATAAACAATGATGTGCGCCTCCGGATCCAGCTCTTGATGCGCCCGGCTGGGGATTTCTCCCATCGGGATCAGGGTTGCGCCTTCAATGCGCGCCGTCTGGTATTCCCACGGCTCGCGCACGTCGATCAGCGTCACCGGTTCCTTGCGATCGACGGCAGCCTTCACGTCTTCGGCAGTGATTTCGTAGTCCGTCAACCGCGCGCCTTCACGCCGGATAGCGTTGTCAGGCTAAACACCGCAGCCAGCGCCCACAGCGCGGTCGCCGCTATCCGAAAATGGCGCACTGCGCCTTCTGGCGCACCGGACCAGGCAGAAAATCCGAAGCCCAGTAAGAACGTGACCAGCACAATGCCGAAGAAAATGCGCTCGCGCCCGCAATGGGTTTCTGTCAGCAGGCCACCGATCAGAACAATCCACACCGCGTAGGTCAGGACTGTCCACCAAGTGTGCGGCAGCGAATAATCTCCGCTGGTGATGTGCGAATACGAGAGGTACGCGAAATACGCCGACACCGCCGCGCCAGCCGACGCCCCACAGCGCGTTGCCGCACATCAGATGAGGCGACTTCACGCGGGCGATACCGTCCGTGTCCGTCTTCTGCGCGGCCATCGCCGGCGCCGCTACCTGCCCTTCCACGCCGGATTTCTCTTCTCCAGGAACGCTCGTATGCCCTCCTCTGCATCTTCGGTCTTCATCAATTCTTCCAGATAAATCTTCTCCGCCCGCGCCAGCCCCTTGTCGAAGTGCATCGAGTCCCAGGCGTAGATGGCCTTTTTCGCGATCGCCAACGTAGCGGGACTCAAACTCGCAAGCTGATCGGTCAACTCGTGCATGACGGTTTTCAACTCGTCACTTAGGATCGAACGGGTCGCCAGGCCAGCCTCGGCCGCCTGCTTTCCTGAAATCATGCGGCCAGTCAAAATCAGGTCTGCAGCCCGCTTCTGGCCGACCAAAGCGCTCAGCGCGGTCACGGCCACAGGAGGATAGCACCCCAGCTTGATTTCGGGGAATCGCCATTGCGCGTCTTCCGCGGTGATGACGATGTCGCACACCATGGCCAGCTCAGCACCGCCGCCCATGCAATTTCCCTGCACCGCGGCAACCGTCACCTTTCTGGTGCTGATCAAGCTGCGAATGATCGCATGAAACCCAGTGAGCATTGCTGCGGCTTTGTCGCGCGTGTGCTCGGCTACCTCTACCCCGGCGGAAAAGCTCTGTCCTTCGCCCGACAGGACCACCACCGAAATGTCGGAACGAGCTTCGATCTCCGCCAGCGCCGACGTCAGCTCCCGCATCATGGGAAGGTCAATCACATTCAGCGGCGGATTGATCAGGGTGATCTGCGCGATCGGAGGATTGAACGCCAGGGCCACGCGCGGCTTGGGGGTCTTGGTCGCCGTTTTCATCTCGAAGCCACAAACCCGTGCTGCTGGCTGATTTGCCTGTTAGGTGCCCAGCTAAAGATTAATTGCCGACTTCCGCGGTTCGCTAATCGTTTCCAGCGGATCGCGCGCGCCCTCTTTAGGCACAATCCATTTCTTTTCGTTGCCGATGATGTCGAGCAGCAACTTCTTGTCTTCGGCGCTGGGCAGAAAATCAGGCAATTGCTGTTCGTATTCTTTGTCCTCGAGCGCCGCCCCGCTTTGCGGATGAAACTTCTGATTCGCCCAGCGGCCGATCATGCGATTGAACTTAATGTCGGGCGCGTAGAGTTTCGGCTCGCCCGGTTTGAGAACGCCGTTGAATCGCTCGATCAGTCCGGCGACCTCGTCATGGTAAAGCTGGCGATTGTAATCGTTCAGATCATCAAGATCGGCCTGCTTGTCGTTCTTCGGCTCGTCGTACCGGCCCTTGATGCCCCACACGTAAGCCCAGTGCGCGGACGACGAATGGTCGGTACCGAAAAGATCGTGCGAACTCGAAATCCACTTGTTGAGATATTTCTGAATCAGCCACGCCGGAATCACTCCCGCCTGCACGATGCGCCGCAGGCCGTCGTTCCCGGTGCCCATGTGGAAGGCTTCTTCGCGCAGCATGTAAGACATCGACCGGCCGAGGGGGGCGAACGCCGAATACTTCAACATCTGGAGCTGGAATTTGCCGTCGCGGTCCACGAAGTCGGTGTAGGTGAAAAAGTCCATCCAGTTGTCCACGTCAACGTTGAACGCGCCAAGTAGCCGCTTATTCTCAAACGCACGTCGCTCCAGCATCTTCTGCGCTTCGACTTTGCCGGAGTATCCGAAATGATCGACCAGCAGGGCGCACATCTGCCAGCCGTGGCGCATTTCTTCGATCATCACGCGCGTGATAGCCTTGCGGTCCCAGTCGGTGGGCGCGGCCTCGAACAGGTTGCGTTGCTGCTCGACGCTGGCGAATTCGGTGTCGCCCTGATAGACGATCATGTTCATGAGGGCGTCGCGCATTTGCTGGGTTGGAATCTGCCGCAGGTTTTCCCACTTGCGCTTGCCTTTGAAGTGACCGAACTGGATTTCGTCGGTTTCGATGGCGCCGTAGAGAGTATCGAAATTAAAGCTGGCGATCTCGTCACGATTAACGCCAATCTCCTTGCGCCAGTCGTCAAACAGCCCGACCCAGTCAGAGAAGGTTCCGATTTTTGCTACTTTGCCGGGCATAGGGCAAAACCTTTAACCACAGAGGTCACAGAGGGTCACAGAGTAACTGAGATTTTCCTCTGTGCCTCTTCCTCTGTGTACCTCTGTGCTCTCTGTGGTTGCTTCTCTTCACTTCGCCTTAAACTCTGCCGGCCGCTTCTCCACATACGCAGCCAGGCCTTCTTTCGCGTCTTCGCTCTGGAATAGCAACTGCTGATTCTCGCGTTCGACAGCCAGCGCTGACTCCATGGGAATCTCCCATCCCGTCTGCACCGCGCGCTTGATGCGTCCCACGGCCTTCGCGGCTTTATTCGGCGGACAGAACTGCCGCGCATACTCCATCATGTTTTCCATGAAACCGTCGCGCTCGTAAATGTCGTTGATGATGCCGAGTTCAAGCGCTTCTTCGAACGAGAAAGTGTTGCCCGTGACCATCAGCTCGATAGCTTTGCTTTTGCCGACTAGCCGCGAAAGCCGTTGCGTTCCGCCGGTCCCGGGCAGCACTCCTAAATTCACTTCCGGCAGCCCAATCTTCCCCGCATCCTTGCGCGCAATTCGCAAATCGGCAGCCATCGCAATTTCCAGTCCCCCGCCGACGCAGTGTCCGTTGATCGCCGCAATCACCAGCTTCGGAGTGTGCTCCAGCCGCAGCAACATTTCGTTGGCGTGCAGGCAGAAGTAATACTTAAAGGTGGGATCGACGCTGGCCAGCATCTTGATGTTCGCTCCCGCGGAGAAAAACTTGTCCCCCGCGCCGGTGAGCAGGATGACGTAAGCGTCGTTGTCCATGCGGGCCTTGAGGATGGCCTCGTCCAGCTGCCGGTTCATCTCATAGGTGTAAGTGTTGGCCGGGGGATCGTTCATCTCGATCACGGCAACGCCATTTTCAAGGCGATAGTTGACAAGGGTCTTGGTGGCCTGCTCCGTCGTGGGCGGCAGGGTTGTGGCCATGGGCATCCTCCTGGAGGGCACTGTCCGACCTCAAATTGTAGCCCTTTTCGTCTGCCCAGTGTTCCCAGCGAACTATGGCTTGCCGGGGACCGGAACTACAACCGCCGGCTGCTGCACCGTTACGCGTTCCACCAAAGAGATCTTCAAGACACGGTTGCGGTCGATGGTTTGATCCAGGCCATTGACCCGGACAACCACCGAAGTCATGGAGAGCGATATAACGTCGCCGAGGACGGCGGTGCCGTCGCGGAGTTCGACGGTGTCGTGGGAAAGGCCTCCGAGCTCGACCGTGATACTGCCTCCAGGTAGCTCGTCCGCCGCAATGTCGAGCGGCGTTGTGCCCGTGGCGTAACCCTCTTTGCTGAATTCCAGCGAGTGCGTGCCAATCGTAAGGGCGACAACTTTTGGCGCGACGCCGGCATCCTGACCATCCACCTTCAAGCTCGCGCCCGGCGGGACGGAAATGATCTTGAGCGGAATCGTCTTGGGCGACGTAGGAACTCCAGTTGGGTCGCTGTGGGCCACCAGCGAGAGCGAAGCCGGCATACCAGACGCGTAAACCTGTAGTGGAATCTTCGAGCTCTCCCCCGGCCCCAGGTCGGTGACACCCAACATGCTGTCTGCGATCCGGACCCGGTTCTTGTCCAATATTCGAACCGTCAGCGATGCACTGGGAATGCGTTTTGGAGAGACGTTTTGAACGATGACTTCGCAGATATATGTCTTTTGCCCTGCATACTCCGCAGTCTCAACGAATTTACCGAAGGCGAGCTTAAGCGTCGGGTTTGCGGAGTCCGGCCAGAACATTGTGAAGGCGGTCTCATTCTTATCTTTGGCCCAGGCGCACACAGTCAGAAGTAGGACAGCGGGAAAAAAGCAAAGGAAACGTCTTTTCATTTCCGCGCAATGTAGCACAGATTCCATCCCCTGCAAAATGAAACAGTTCTAATTCCGAATGTCCGTCATCAGCCGTTCGACTTCGGCTTTCAGGTCGGCAGTGAGCGGCAGTAGCGGCAGCCGGGGCGGACCGCCATAGTACCCGTTGAAGTCCATTGCGTATTTCATTCCGGGGACACTCAAGCCGCTGGCCACGCGCTGCGCCGGTTGCAAAATACGGTCTTGTTTGAGGGCTGCGAGACTCTGGTCGCCTTCCTTCCAGGCTGCATAAACCTCGTAGCACGCGGTTGGAGCCGGGCAGGCAAACGCCAGAATCGCGCCCACCGCCCCAGCCTCAAGCGACGGATGCAGCTTTTGCGCCGCGCCTACCAGAATCTGGAATCCGACTTCTTTCTGCCGGGTCTTGAGAGTTGATGCGCTGCCGGCGGGTGCGGAGCCTTGCTCCGCAGGACAGACGGAGACGTCCGTCCCCACGTGGGCCGATTTGGCGCCGGGCGACATGGCCCCCACCAACGCCGCAACCGAGACCAGTTCCCCGCCCCCGTTTGATGATTCCGCTTGCGCTGCCTTCATCATGCGCGGCGTGACCGCGTCGAACGTTGCCGTGACGGTCGCGCTGCGTTTGATGTGCTTGGTCGCCGCCGCCATGCGCCTCACCTTTTCTACGTCCCCGCTGGATTCTTTTATCCCAATAATGTTCGGATGCTGCGACAACTCCACCACCAACTCTGCCGGCATGTCGTAATTCGTGAACGGCGGCACGTTATAAATGAGGACCGGAAGCGGCGACCTGTCCGCGACCGTGCGATAAAACGCCAGCAGGTTCGGCGGCTGCATCTGCGAACGATAGAAGAACGGTGTGCGGATGAGCGCCACATCGTAGCCGAGCTCGGCCGCATACTCGGTCAGCTGCAGAGTTTCAATCGCTGATTCGGCCCCGGTCCCGGCGATCAGCACTTTGTGCGGCGCACAGCTTTCGCGGGCAGTCCTCAGCACCTGCAGCCGTTCTTCATCGGAGAGCATGATCGCCTCTCCCGTCGAGCCCAGCACCACAATCCCCGCGACCGGAGTCTTCGAATAGTGTTCGACGTTGGCTTCGAGCTTCTTCAGATACACGCGCCCGTCGGGATAAAACGGAGTCGTAATGGGTGGGAAAATGCCGTGGAGGAGCATACCTGTCCTCTTAGCATATCAATTCGGCGGGCAGATGGTAGGAATCACTTCCCGCTTATTCCGCCGATACACGCGGAAATCCGCTTCGTCAACGGTGATGACAGAATGCCGGGGATAAAGCTCGCTCATGCGGATGAGGCATAGATCGGCCAGATCGGGGTGGCGGTCAGCGTAACGTTGGGCAAGCTCGCGCAAGCTTTCCAAGTGGCCCGAGCAATCAAAGGCCACCCGGATGGCGCCCCGCTTCAGCATTTCCAGAAGGTAAATGCTCGACCCCAAATGGAAGGCGGCTTCCGCAAGCACTGCCTCGCAAGTAAGCAGAGGCAACTCAACTTGCGTGGCCACGCCCTTAGCCCAGTCGTGGTGCTCATCGTCCCGCCTCAACAGCGCCACTAGATAACCTGTGTCCGCGATAGCCTGCATGCTAACCGCGAGAGAATCCCTTGCGGGATGAGAGGTTTCGCGGTCCCCCCTTAACGACCCCGGCAAACTTCAGCAGAGGGTTGGCTCCGTTCTGGGAGAGTGTCGCTTCCAGAGATTGACGAACCAGCCTCCCCAGGGGAATGCCGGTCTGGCGGGAGGTTTCCTTCAGCCGCTCAAGGATCTCTTCCGGCAGGCGGATGGTGAGTGTGTTACTCATAGTGCAGAAGTGTAACACATCGGCCGTGGATCATGCAGCTTTTCGACGCAGCGGAAGCTTCGTAAACTTGATCTTCCGGCATCGGGTTCAGATTACCGTCGTGGTCAACTTTGGGAAATTGGGTTGACAGACTTTCAATTCGGGAAGACCCTTAACGAACGGCACCAATACCAGTCTAAGTATCTGAATTCATGAGGTGTGGATGTTGAAGCTCCAGCCCAAATCGCGGGCTGCTCTGGCAGTTGGCTTCGGGTTGTTGTGCTACGCAACTGGATGGCTCCTTCAGCCAGCAGGCGGCCCCGAAACCATTTCGACGATTATCTGGCCTGCCGCGGGCATCGGTCTCGCCGCCTTCCTCATGATCGGAAACTGGGCGGTGCTCCCAGTTGCAATCCCCGCCTTACTGCTGTCAGGGCATCTCCATACCTCGCCGCTGGCTGCCCTCGCCACCGCCCTGGGCTCCACTGGAGAAAGTGCACTGGGCGCATATCTGTTGCAAAGGGTCATGGAGCCACTCCTGCTCCTCCGCCGATTGCGCGGCGTCATCGCATTCTTTTTCTTAGGGGCCACGCTCTCCACGCTGGTTGCCGCCACCGGAGCCGAGGTCCTCCACACTCTGCTGGGGCTGCACA
Organism: uncultured Acidobacteriota bacterium; assembly: GCA_963839975.1. GTDB lineage: Bacteria > Acidobacteriota > Terriglobia > Terriglobales > Acidobacteriaceae > Gp1-AA145. The sequence goes on from CAWIXA010000002.1 coordinate 308,180, forward strand.
AATGGCACGAACTGCCCGCGCGCGTCTTCCAATGGGGAGCGGCCGATTTCATCGGAATCCTCATCGTGACCCCGCTGATTCTGACATGGTCGCAAAAGATCGACTGGAAACTGAACTGGCCGCGCATCGCCGAAGCCGCGGTCCTTTTCTTGGGCCTGGCAGTCGTCTGCTTTAGCGGATTCATGAGCTGGCACGGCCTGGTGAATTGGCCGACCATCTACGCTTATTGCGTCGTACCTTTTCTGCTCTGGGCTACGATTCGTCTCGGTCAGCGCGCCTCCTTTACAGCCGGTGCGGTAGTCGCACTCTTTGCCGTGTGGGGCGCTACGCTGCCCGGAACCTGGCTTACTCCTACCTGGGTTTGGGGCAGCCTCATCATGGTCGCCGGCCTCCAGTTGTTCCATTCGGCCTCGGTAGAAGAACAAAAGGACACCAATCTCGAACAGAAACGCCTGGCCTCGGTGCTGGCACAGACTTCTGACCTGGTCGCCATCAGCGATCCCCACGGCCAGGTTCAGTACATTAATAACGCAGGCCGCGAACTGCTCGGCATCAGTCAGGACGAAGACGTAACTGGAATCAAAATCGCCGACGCACATCCTCCCGACGTTTACCAGCGGGTCGAGCAAGAGTACATTCCGGCAGCGATGCGCGACGGAGTCTGGAACGGCGAAAACACCTTCTGGTCGCGCGACGGCCACGTGATCCCAGTCTTGCAGGTGATCCTGGCGCACAAAAACGGGAATGGGAATGTCGAGTTTATTTCCACCATTGCCCGCGATCTCACCGAACTGAAAAACGCGCAAACCGCGTTGCACGATTCCGAAAAGCGCTTCCTGCACGCCCAGAAGATGGAATCCATCGCTCTGCTGGCGGGAGGCATTGCCCACGACTTCAACAACATGTTGAGCGTCATTCTCGGACAAGCCCAGTTGATTACCGACGAGTCCGGCGCGGACACGCCCGCCGGCCGTCGTGTCCGAGGCATCTCCGATGCCGCATTGCGCGCCGCCGGTCTTACCCGCCAGTTGCTGGCGTTCAGCCGCCGCCAGGTCTTGCAGCCGCGGGTGGTGAACCTTAACAGCACGGTCCGCGATATGGCCAACATGTTGAAGCATATCCTCGGCCCAAACATTTTCATCCAGTTGCGGCTCGATGATCCTCTCGGCAACGTCAACATCGATCCTGGACAGTTGGAACAGATCATCATGAATCTGGCTGTCAACGCCCGCGACGCCATGCCCAACGGCGGAACTCTGGTGGTACAGACAAAAAACCGTGAACTCGATTCCTCCTCTGGACTTCCGGACGAAGACGTTCAGCCCGGGCAGTACGTGATGCTGGCGGTCAGCGATACCGGTATCGGCATGGACGCAGAAACCCAGTCGCGAATCTTCGAACCTTTTTTCACCACCAAACCGCTCGGGCAAGGCACCGGCCTCGGCTTGGCCACGGTGTACGGCATCACCAAACAGAGCGGCGGACAAGTCTGGGTTTACAGCGAACCGGACAAGGGCACAACCTTTGGCGTCTATCTTCCCCGCGTGGAAGAGGAAGTCCGTCGCGTAGTTGAACCGCACGCACGCAACCTCCGCGGACACGAAGCCATTCTGCTGGTAGAAGACGAGACCGCACTCCGCGCTCTGATCGGCGACATTCTGACGCGCGCCGGATACACCGTGCTGGCCGCGTCTCCGGAAGACGCATTGAACATCGCCGCGCGCCACGACCTTCGCATTGACTTGCTCCTCACCGACATGGTGATGCCGAAGATCGGCGGCCAGGAGCTGGCCGCAAAGTGCCTGCAAGCGCGTCCGGGACTGAAAGTGGTTTACATGTCAGGCTACGCCCCCGAAGTGCTCGAGCAAGGCGAAACCCTGCACCAGTCCACTTTTGTGCAGAAGCCCTTTACCTCTCGCCTGTTGCTCGAAAAACTCCGCCTGGTGCTGGAGTCAGCCGCCGTCGCCGCTAAAGGATAGTGCCCGCAGCCCCGACCCCGTCTTTCTTTCATCACCTTCTGAAATCAGGTGTGCTCTTTCACACCTTCTCTACTTAACAACTGTCATCCCGAGCCAAGAGGATCGTCCGCGAAAGCGGGCGATCTTCGCAGTCGAGGGACCTGCTGTTTGCTTGCGGCGCCGAAACTGCCGGCGAAAAGCATAGCCTGCCCTGAGCTTGTCGAAGGGTCCCTCCACGCTTGGTCGGGATGACAGAGGCAAAATGCGCGGCTTCACGCTCTCGCCGGTTTCGCCGTGCGAATGCCGCTTCAACTGCAATCTGAGTTCGTTGATGCACAACGGCACCACCCAGCACGCCCAGGCCAGCGTAATCCCCAAATCATTCGCCGGCTTCAGGTGCGAGGTCGGCCCGTAGTCGTTGAAGACGCGGAAGGTAACAAACGCAAACGTCACAATGTAGGCGCGGGTCATCCATTCTTTATGGATTTCAACCATGCCTTTCTTGATGGCGTAGTAGGCCATGGCGGTCGTCGAGGCCCAGGCAGCGGCGAGGCCGAGAATTCCAAAAGCAAACGCCCATCCCAACGTCGTAGTGAATACCAGGTAAAGCGCGCCCGCGACGCCCGCGGTCACCCCTCCCAGAAACACCCGCCCCGTGTAGCGGTGGACGTTCATCCGCCTTCCCGTCAGCCCCGTGAAAAACTGCCACGGCCCGGTCAGTAGAGCGACCATCCCCCCGCTGATATGCAAGAGCAGCCCCGCGCGGCGCGGCCAATACACATCAAACGCCGCCACGTTGTAATTCAGGTAGTAGTGGAAGACGTACTTCAGCACAAACGCCACGGCGATGGCGACGAGCGCCACCCACGCGACGATGCCGAGAGTTTTGCCTACTTTGTTCTTCCCTGCCGATGCCGGTGCGAGATTGGTTGCAGCTGCGTGTGCCATTCGGTGCCCCCATCGAATGAAGTCGAACCCGAAAATCGGAGGGAATGTTAGCACAGATTGTTGCACGCAAAGTCATCCCCAGCCAGGCGAGGCGCTCCTGTGCCTAGTGAATACCAAACCAGTGGAGAAAAAGGGCTCCAAAAACATGATTACTGTTGCCAAGAGAAGCGCATATGTTGCGTACTCTATCTTCTTGCTGGACTTCTCGATGCTCTTGGATACTGCAACCGTTTCTGTCGTGGCGCCCACCATCTGTCGGGCGGAAGTGTCCAACGCTGACGTGTAGTTCTTAACCTGATCCATCACTCTGGACATATCAATCAATGACGTAGCCATTCGGTTGGCATTCCGAATGTTTATTTCTGTTAGACAAGCCTCCCACCAATCGCTCCCCGGAGCGCCCTGGTAAATGGCCGCTTGGAGCTCATCTAGAGGCATCGTCCGCAACTTTGCATAATCCATAGTTACTTTCCTCGCTCCCAGTCGAACAAATCGCACGACACGTGTCAAAATGTTCTGCACTGTGAACCACTGTGATAACGGCTATGGTTTTCTGACACCGCAGCGACATTCCTGAGTCTTTTGAGGGGTGGGTGGCCCATTCAAGCCAGGTTTTGGCTTGAGTGGGACAATTCGAAGGCCGCTTTACGTGCGAGTGACGTGGTCGATTATCATTTCACTCCAACCGTCAAAGAGCCAAGCCGTTCTGAATGGGCTCCGTTCTAGCTTTTCAGTTATTTCGCTTCGACCTTTTGAGATTTCGAAGCGTAAGCCCTCGATATAGGGAACCTGGCGATCCGTCGAGTAGTAAAGAAGTAGGTGTACGTCCCTATTTTCCGTGTCGTAGACTTTGCCACACTTTTGATCGTAAATTCGGCAAAGTGGTTCGATCTGCAGGAAGGATCCGCCAGAAATGCCCTGACCTTGTTTTGCGGCAACACTTCGCCGTCGTGCGAGAGTTTCATCCGTAACCTCACCGAGTTCGAAGTACTGCAATCGACCGCCGATTTCGCAAATGAGGTCGGGCTCGGGGGGATTGCGATTCTTGATTGTGCGCGGGTCAATCCTGAGCGGAGCCACTCTTGCAAACTGACGAAAGTTCCAGCGCTCATTCCAAAGCTTGCGCTAAATCGGCCGTCAGATCCATCCATGCTTTTTGCTTCTGCTCTCCCGACGGTAGTCGGTCGTACCAGTGCTCAAACTCCGCCGGGTCCCATGTCATTATTCTGATCCCATGCGCGCAGGCCGAGAGTTTCTTACTGTCTTTCCTGAGAGGCCTCAGCGCCGTTTGCGTTTACAAGTCTGACGGAAGCGACCCTAAACGCTAACAGGAGTCGGTTGTAGGTCGTGGCATCGTTAGTGGAAAGTTCGTCACCACTCACGCTATAGGCGTTCCTAGGATCTGCCATGAATGAGAAGATAGCTTCGTTGCTGTCACACCACGCCGCAGTTGCTTCTCCCTGTTCGATCAACACTGGGCTATCTTCCGAGTCATGTTCGTTTCTATATACCGCCTCTTCCTTCGAGAAAAGATCGATCTCAGCATTGCAGTAATCTCGATATATTTTGAGTTTCCTGGAGGCTTCCGCAGAGTTCTTAGCGTCCGTCTGAGACGTTTCCCGGAGTTGCGCATCCAACTTCGCTGATTGCGTCTTGAGATCGAGCCAAGCTTGTGAGGCCTTCGATGCTGGCACGGTGCTACCCGTGGCCACGGTGCCGTCTCGTGTCGCCTTGCGATGCACAACTACCACAGTGAGGCCAACAGAAACGATCGCAGTGGCGAGAATCGTAACGAAAATCTTCATCGCCTTAGTGAACCGGCAATCGGAAATTATCGTACCGATGCTGCTCTTCTGCGTGCCTTCTCAAGAACGCCTCTTCGATCCTCTCGGCTGACCGATGCGTCAAACATGGATGAAAGGTCACCTCCGATCCGGTTTCGTCTGTCGTACAGCCGCAAGGTGCAACAACGCGAATTCGACCCGGAATAGTGTTAGTCACAACAGCATGAATGTTCAAATGTACCTCCTCGTTCAATTTTCGCATCACCCGGGGAGTTCTGACCATCCCCCACTCAAGCCAAAACCGGGCTTGAGTGGGCCACCCACCAGTGTGAAAACTAAAGCGCCTTGGATGTATGAGTTCTCTCCGCGTGCAAATGCTGCAACGCCTTCACATTCACTTCCCCGCGTTGCAAAGCGGCAATCCCCTCGGCGGCGGCGCGGGCGGCGGCTAGCGTGGTGATCGTGGGAATGCGGGCGGTGACGGCGGCGCGGCGGATGGCTTTTTCGTCGAAGAATGGGTCGGGGCCTTGCGGGGTGTTGACGATCAGCTGGATGCGGTCGCCTTTGATTAGATCGACCACGTTGGGGCGGCCTTCTTTTACTTTGTACACGCGCTCGCAGGCCATGCCGGCTGCTTCGATTACGTCGGCGGTGCCGGCGGTGGCGACCAGTTTGAATCCCATGTCCACGAATTTGCGGGCGACGTCGGCGACGTGCGGCTTGTCGTGGTCGGTGACGCTGACGAAGAGGGTGCCTTGCGTGGGCAGCTTTTGTCCGGCGGCGATTTGGGCTTTGGCGAAGGCTTCGCCGAAATTGTCAGCCACGCCCATGACTTCTCCGGTGGACTTCATCTCGGGGCCGAGGACGGTGTCCACGCCGGGAAATTTGTTCCACGGGAAGACGGGGGACTTCACGTAGTACCAGGAGCCGGTGTCGAGATCTTTTTTCTGCTCGATGTTTTCAGGCAGAAATTCGCGGAGCTTGCGTCCGGTCATGAGGCGGGCGGCGATTTTCGCCATGGGGATTCCGGTGGCTTTAGAAACGTAGGGGACGGTGCGCGAGGCGCGGGGGTTGACTTCGAGGACGTAAACCTTGCCGCCGTCATGTCCATTGCCGGATTCGTATCCCGAGCGCGGAATCGCGAACTGAATATTCATCAGGCCGACGACTTTCAGGGCTTTCGCCAGCTTGAACGTGTATTCGCGCATGCGGTCGAGCAGGTGCGCGGGAATATCCACGGCTGGCAGCACACACGACGAATCGCCGGAGTGGATGCCCGCTTCCTCGATGTGCTGCATAATCCCGCCGATGACCACATCCTCCCCGTCAGAAAGCGCGTCCACGTCAACTTCGATCGCGTCTTCCAGGAAGTGGTCAATGAGGACGGGGCGGTCCTGGGAATATTCGACGGCCTCTTTCATGTAGCGGACGACGGTTTCTTCGTCGTAGGCGATGACCATGGCGCGTCCGCCGAGCACATAAGAAGGACGGACGAGGACGGGATAGCCGATTTTGGCGGCTCCGGCGACAGCTTCTTCGAGCGATGCGGCCATCGCGCCGGGCGCTTGCGGGATGCCGAGTTCGTCGAGCAAGCTTGCCAAAGCGCTTGCGGTCTTCGGCGAGGTCGATGTACTCGGGCGCGGTGCCGATGATTTTGACGCCGGCAGCTTTCAGCGGGAGCGCGAGGTTGAGCGGAGTTTGTCCGCCGAACTGGACGATTACGCCGACCTCGGCGCCGCCTGAAGATTCGTGCTCGCAGATCGGCGAAGACGTCTTCGATGGTCAGCGGCTCGAAGTAGAGGCGGTCGCTGGTGTCGTAGTCGGTCGAAACCGTCTCGGGATTGCAGTTGACCATGATGGTCTCGTAGCCGTCATCGCGCAGCGCGAAGCTGGCGTGGCAGCAGCAGTAATCGAATTCAATTCCCTGCCCGATGCGGTTCGGCCCGCTGCCCAGGATGATGACTTTCTTCTTGTCGGTGGGCGCGGCTTCGTCTTCTTCTTCGTAGGTGGAATAAAGATACGGCGTGTAGCTTTCGAATTCCGCGGCGCAGGTGTCCACGCGCTTGTACACCGGATTGACCCCGTGCTTCTTCCGCAGATGGCGGATCTTTTCCTGATCGCCTTTGCCGCTCAGCCGCCAGGTCCCGGCGAGTCGCCCGTCGGAGAATCCCATGCGCTTGGCGTCGCGCAGAACCGAGGTCGGGACCGATTCCATCGGATGCTTTTCCACTTCCAACTGCATGTCGTTAATTTCTTTGAGCTGGTAGAGGAACCACGGGTCCATGCCGGTCATCTTCGCCACCTGCTTGACCGTATGCCCCTGCCGAATGGCGTAGCGAATATACGAAAGCCGCTCGGGATGCGGCGTCACCAGCCGCTGCGTCAGAATCTTAGGCTCGATCTTTTCCGATCCCACGCGCTTGCCGGTATCAAGCGCGCGAACCCCTTTCATCAGCGCTTCTTTGAACGTCCGGCCGATGGCCATGACTTCGCCGACGGATTTCATCTGCGGCCCCAGGCTTTCGTCTGCGCCGGGGAATTTTTCGAACTGCCACTTAGGAATCTTGACGACGACGTAATCGAGCGTCGGCTCGAAGCAGGCGGGAGTCTTGCGGGTGATGTCGTTGGGGATTTCGTCGAGCGTGTAGCCGACGGCGAGTTTGGCGGCGATTTTCGCGATCGGAAATCCGGTGGCTTTCGAGGCCAATGCCGACGACCGCGAGACGCGCGGGTTCATTTCGATGACGACCATGCGTCCGGTGGTAGGATGCACGCCGAACTGAATATTCGATCCGCCGGTTTCAACGCCGATTTCGCGGATGACGGCTATTGCCGCGTCGCGCATGGCTTGGTATTCGCGGTCGGTGAGCGTTTGCGCCGGGGCGACGGTGATGGAGTCACCGGTGTGCACGCCCATGGGGTCGAAATTTTCAATGGAGCAAATAATAATTACATTGTCTTTGAGGTCGCGCATGACCTCGAGTTCATATTCTTTCCAGCCGAGGACGGATTCTTCGATAAGCGCCTGATGGACCGGAGAAAAATCTAATCCGCGGGCGAGGACTTCGAGCAGCTCTTCGCGGTTGTAGGCCATGCCTCCGCCGGAGCCGCCGAGGGTGAAGCTGGGGCGCACGATTACGGGGAATCCGATTTTTCCCGCGAACTCGAGGCCGTCTTTCAAGTTGGTTACCAGCGCGGATTTGGGGACGTCGAGGCCGATGCGCTGCATGGCGTCTTTGAATACGAGGCGGTCTTCGGCTTTGTTGATGGCGTCGATGTTGGCGCCGATGAGCTTGACGTTGTACTTCTCGAGCACGCCGCTTTCGGAAAGTTCGATGGCGAGATTGAGCGCGGTCTGTCCGCCGACGGTGGGCAGGACGGCGAATCCGGCGCTGGGCGAAAGCTCGCGCTCGACGCGAATAATTTCTTCCAGAAATTCGCGGGTGAGCGGCTCAATGTAAGTGCGGTCGGCAAACTCGGGGTCGGTCATGATGGTGGCCGGGTTCGAGTTGGCGAGCACGACTTCGTATCCCTCGGCCTTAAGCGCCTTGCAGGCCTGGGTTCCGGAGTAGTCGAACTCGGCCGACTGCCCAATGATGATGGGCCCGGAGCCGAGGATTAGGATTTTTGAGATGTCTGTTCGTTTGGGCATTTGATTTTTCTTAATGCTCTGTCATCCCGACCAAGGCGGATGATTCGCTTTGCGAAGCATCCGGCGCGTGGAGGGACCTGCTGTTTGCCGGCAGTTCCGGCGCCGCAGGCAGACAGCAGGTCCCTCGACTGCGAAGCTCGTCCGCTTCGCGGGCGATCTTCTTCGCTCGGGATGACAGAGTTATTTTCATTTCAGAGATACCCAACCATCCTTATGATCCGAAAATCGCCGGAATCAGCGATCTCGAATTCTTGATTCTGGCACGCGGTGCTGATCGCTGTCGGTCGCACGAGGCGCAATGGAAGTTTGGAATCGCGCCCACCGACTGTCACTACCAACCAATACGCTCCCGGTTTTGCATCGGTGATTGTGAACTCCCCTCTGGTTCCTGTCGTGACCTGCTCTATGGCCTTTAGGTTTTCACAACACGGTGTTTTGTCGCGCAGGTAAAGCTTAATCACCACATTCGGCAACGGGGAGGTATGATCGACGGTCGCGCCGTGTCCCCCTGCGGTGCGGGAATCAAGATGAATAAGTTTTCCGCATAGATAGCTGACCGCTTCGGCGTCTTTATGCGACTCCCCCTGCAATGCAACCACGTTGCCCATCAACAAGGCACACATCGTGAATCGCAGGAGTTTTCTCACCCTTTCCACTCCTCCATCATCTTCATCTTCGAGATGTCGTTTCGTTTCGGCATTCTTTAGTCTATTTACCTTGCTCTGTCATCCCGACCAAGTCGGATGATTCGCTTTGCGAAGCATCCGGCGCGTGGAGGGACCCGCTTTCTGCTGGCAGCTCAGGCGCCGCTAGCAACCAGCAGGTCCCTCGACTGCGAAAATCGTCCGCGTTGCGGACGATCTTCTTCGCTCGGGATGACAGTGTTTTGTAACTTTTACCCGATCTTCTTCTCGGGTTCATATTGATGCCGCTCGTACCATTCCCCTGCGAGGTCTTCCCAGGTCGGGTTCTTCATTGCGATCAGCCAGTCTTTCTTTACCCGACGCCAGCGCTTCAACTGCTTTTCACGATCAATCGCGTTTGCCACGTCGTCGTAGGACTCATACCAAACCAGCCGATGGCATTTGTATTGTTGACTGAATCCTTCAAAAATACCGTTCTTGTGCTCCCAGACTCGTTTACGCAAGTTGCTCGTCATTCCGATGTACAGAACGCGCGATATGCTCGCGATCATGTACACGAAGTAATGGCGCTCACGATTCATTCATCTCACTTCAATGTCATCCCGACCAAGTCAGTTGATTGGCTTTGCCAATCAACTGGCGCATGGAGGGACCTGCTGTTTGCCGGCAGCTCCGGTGCCGCCGGCAGACAGCAGGTCCCTCGACTGCGAATATCGGCCGCTTCGCGGACGATATTTCTCGCTCGGGATGACAGTGTTTGGGAGGTCACGATTTAAACTCCTCCATCATCTTCACGAAATCCTTGAACAGGTAATGCGAGTCATGCGGCCCCGGCGAGGCCTCGGGGTGGTACTGGACTGTAAACAGCGGCAAATTCCTATGCCTCAACCCTTCGAGCGTCTGGTCGTTCAGGTCTATGTGGGTTAGCTCGACTTCGCTCTGCGGGAGCGAATCGGGATCGACGGCGAAATTATGGTTGTGGGCCGTGATCTCGATTTTGCCGGAGTTCAGTTGCTTCACCGGATGATTGCCGCCGTGGTGTCCGAATTTCAGTTTGAACGTCTTGCCGCCGAGGGCGATGCCGGTCAGCTGGTGGCCAAGACAAATCCCAAAGATCGGCTGCCGCCCCATGAGGCGGCGGATGTTATCCACCGCGTAGGTACAAGGTTCGGGGTCGCCGGGGCCGTTGGAAAGAAAAACGCCGTCGGGCTTGAGCGCGAGAACGTCTTCGGCGGGAGTCTGCGCGGGGACGACCGTTACCTTGCAGGCCTCGCTGCGTAACTTACGCAGAATGTTGGTCTTGATACCAAAATCATAAGCCACTACATGAAATCGCGGCGGCTCGTCTTTTACGCCGACCACTTCGATGGGTTCGTGCGAGCGCTCGCCAACTTCCCAGACATAAGGACGATTCGTGGTCACGACTTTCGCGAGGTCTTGTCCATCCATCTTTGGAATGGAGTTGGCTTTGGCGATGAGCTTCTCGGCGTCGGTCTCGATGGTGGAAACTACGCCGCGCATTACGCCGTGGTCGCGCAGGTGGCGAACGAGGGCGCGAGTGTCAATGTCGGCGAGGACGGGAATCTTGAACTGCTCGAGAAATTCTTCAGTCACCTGCTGCGACCGCCAGTTGGAACTGACGCGCGAGAACTCGCGCACGATCAGTCCTTCTATATAAGGACGGGTGGCTTCGTTGTCCTCGGCGTTGGTGCCGTAGTTGCCGATTTCGGGATTGGTTAAAACGACAATCTGCCCGGCATAGGAGGGGTCGGTGAAAATTTCCTGGTAGCCGGTAATGGAAGTATTAAAAACGACTTCGCCGTAGCATTCGCCTTTGGCGCCGTAGCCTTTGCCTCGGAAGACGCGGCCGTCTTCGAGTGCAAGGATAGCCTGCATTCGAACTCCAGGGAGTGGATTTTATGAATTTTAACAGGGATACAGAGACAGCGGAAGAAGAGAGTTTTGTGGAAATTGTGGAGACATACCCGAGATCGCAGCGGCTCAGGGCGCCCGAGGGGGACTGTCAGTGAGATGGCGATTGTTCAACAATTATCGAGTGGAGGGGCTGCCTTGCGCAGTCTCTTGTTTCTCAAACTCTACTTTTCTCTTAAGGCTATTGCCCGCAAGCGATTTATAGGCGTCAGGAAAGTAAGCCCTTAAACGTTGCAGTGCCGGATTCGCTACGAATTTTACGTGCATGATTTCGTTAAACTGCTTTGGGTCAGCGACATCAGTGTCCTCTAGAAGAGATGCCTTGAGCGTCTCCGCATCTGCGTTTCCCCAGTCGTTCTTCACCTCGTCAATAAGGATCGGAGCCTCAATGGGTGAGTTAACTACCAAAAACCCACTTGGCACATTCTGCAGGACCTGCAAGCGACGGTTTACAATCTGGCCGATAAGCCCGTAGCAAACATCCCCAACCCTCAGCGTATAAGTCGTTGTGAACGTTTTCTGAGTCCAAGGCGCTTGCCCCAAGCGTGGCTGTGAATCGAGCACGCGAGGGGAGTATTCGTAACCAAAGACCTTATATTCCCAGACGCCACCACTTCCAGAAGGCGGGGGACCTCCAACTTCAAGTTTTGTCAGTCTCTTGTCGTCCAGGTGCTTAATCAATTCTGGCAGAGCGAGTGGGCCGCGCCGAACTAGCTCGCGCATCTGTGGCGGGGCGTCGGGAAAAACCACCCCAAAACGATTGGTGCGAAGGGAGGCAGGAGTTTCGTCCGCGATGAATCCGTACAAGTAACTGGTGTTGATCGCGACGGACTCCGAGTCGATCTGAGTCAGGTCGTCAATGAGTTCAGCCACCGACCGCTGCGAGTAATCACTGCTGCCGTAGCTCAGGCCGGAAGCAGCGACAAGAGCAAGAAAGCAGGTTCCAAGGCTGCGCAGCACCGTGTAGCGCATGTAGAAAGTCTACACCGTAACTGGCGCTATCAGCGTTATCACTCATCAACTCCGCGCGAAGCGAAGCACGCCTGTCGGATCGCCGGGCGGAAATTGCGGGCGGGGTGGCGGGGGGCGCCGCCCATCATGCGGCGGACACGTTCTTGTACGAAGCCGACATCGGTGATGTAGCTTCGCAGTGCGTCCGTCGTCCAACCGTGGCGTTGGAGGACTTCGAGAATCTGTTCGCCTTGCAGACAGTCGGACGCCTGCACGTGGCGAATGGACTGCATCGTGTCGGCTCCCGCTGACAGTATCTTGGAGAACGCGCTGGTCGTGATGTCGCTGATCCAGTGGCTGACATTAATATTGACGTTGCTGTGGCGGCCGGTTTCGGCGGCCAGCGCTTCGACGGTCGCGGCCGGCAGATACAGCAGCAAGCCTTCGGTGATCATGAGCGCGGGCTCCGGACCTGCCGCTTCGTACATCGCAGTGCGCTGCGCCGGATCGTTGAGGTCAACGGTTAAGCGCTCGCGGCGGCAGCGGGGTTTCTCGCCGGACATGATTCCGGTCTTTGTAATCGAGCATGTCGGCGAAATCGATTTCGATCCAGCGCAAGTCTGGTGCCAGGTCGAGGCGCCACGGCCGCGTGTCCAGGCCACAGCCTACGCTCAGCACGGTCTTGATGGAGTGCGCGGCGAGCGCTTCCATCAGCAACTCTTCCACAAAGCGGGTGCGAATGGCCATTCCGAAGCGCAGGACTCTGGCATTGACTGGTGGCAATGCGTTAAGGATGGCCACGCCACGCTCTCCGGCCAGCCGCGCCGCGAAGGGATCGCGTATGTAGGCGTCCTCCAACTCGGTTTCATGCGCGCGGCAAGCGGCCACCATGAGGGCCGTGTCGCTGACGTGAGTGATTTCGCCGCCAGGTAGGTGACATGGGAGTTGATTTTCATGAACTTTAACAGCGATGGGAGCGGAGCGGAAGGAGGAGTTTTGTGGAAAATCAAGCGCAGCGGCCGCCTCGGCTACTATTACGTGAGACACGGAGCAGAAATGGCAATTCCGTATTACCACGTTGATGTATTCACCACTGAGCTTTTTGCCGGGAACCCGGCCGGGGTCTGCATCCTTTCCGCTTTTCCCGCGCCAGGCCTCATGCAGAAAATTGCGGCCGAGAATCGCCACAGCGAGACCGCTTTCGTGGTTCCCCGCGCGGACGGCGATTTCGACTTGCGCTGGTTTACGCCCACCGTCGAGGACGACCTGTGCGGCCACGCGACCCTGGCATCCGCTTATGTGCTCGCGTTGCGCAAACACAACCGATGGCCAGTCCGCTTCCACACTTGCAGCGGCGCGTTGACAGTCGCTCAAGACCCAGTCGCTCGGGATCACGACAGCTTTGTGATGGACTTCCCCGCCCGCCCACCCCAACCCTGCGAGACGCCCGTCGACCTGCTACCGGCCCTGGGTTTGAAAGCGGCTCTCGTAATGAAATCGCGCGATTATATGGTGGTGGTGGACCATGCTGAGCAGGTACGAGCGCTCTCACCCGATATTGCCGCTCTCGCCAAAATCGATATGGGGAACGGCGGAGTGATTGTTACCGCTCCCGGCGAGGGTGACGTGGATTACGTCTGCCGCCTTTTTGCGCCGGGGGAAGGCATCCCTGAGGACCCCGCCACCGGCTCCATACACTGCACCCTTGCTCCCTATTGGGCCGGACGACTGGGAAAAGACCGACTGGGAAAAGACCGGCTGGAAAAAGACCTACCCAAGAAAAGACCGGCCGGGCGGGGACACGTTGCGCGCCCAACAACTCAGCGCCCGCGGCGGATACATGCAGTGCACGGTTGATGGCGATCGCGTGAAGATCGCCGGCAGCGCCCGCTTGTATCTTCACGGCACGCTCGAACTCTAAAACGTCTGCTTCCCGACGGCCGCGAGTTCGCGCGGCTGGAAGCTCACAGAGAAATCGTCCAGCACCAACGCGACGAAGGCGGCCAGAAACCCTCGCAGGCAGACTATTCCTGATCTCATTAACCTGCCAATGGCACGAAAGGGGGGTATGACAAACCAAACGCGCCTGCTCGACCCATGTGAAACCCGAAGTAGCATCCAGTACACTGACCCAGGCTTTTCAGTCCGAGCCTTTCAGTCCCCTGGGGCTGCCGAGGGACCGGATCTCGAACACGTTTAGCATGGAGAAAGCAATGCTTCCCAGTCCCGTAATCGATATCAAGGCGTTCGTCCCCGCCAGAGATCTCGAACTTTCCAAAGCGTTCTACACCGCTCTCGGCTTCACCATCAACTTCAGCAACGACGAAATCGCCGAGCTGCAACTGGGGGCCTACCGGTTCCTGTTGCAGAAGTTCTACGTGGCCGAACATGCCGGCAATTTCATGATGAGCCTGAACGTCGAAGACGTGGACGCCTGGTGGGAATTCATTCAACTCAAAGCCTTCACCAGGAAGTATCCCGGCATCACGTGCAAGCCTCCCGCAATGCAGCCATGGGGTATGCGGGTACTTTACCTGAGCGATCCCACCGGCGTTCTCTGGCACATCACTGAGCGCCCGAAATCCTAATCGCAAGAATACTCAGCACACCGCCGGATAGATCAACGTTAGTCAACGACCCATTCAAGCAACGGATCAGGCAATCAATTGACCGCGGGCTGCGTAATTAAGGAGTAATCGGGTATCTTCCGGATCGCACTCTTCCCTCTGCGATGCTACACTCGCGCTCGTTTCCTAGAGGAAGAGAAATGTCCTTTTACCAGTTGCAATCGTTGGTTGTGCCCGGCATCCTTATAGCGGTTGCAGGCATCGGGCTAATCTTGCTTCGGAGTGAGTTAAGAAATCCCGGTAAGTCATTGTTCCCCAGGAAGAAAAAGGGCAGACTCTTGAAATTCGTCAGCGGCCAAAAGCGCTATCGAAAGGCCGGCTGAAAGTAACCGGCAACAGAGCGGCAGAATTCACTTGCATAGCCCTTTCGTGCCATTGGCGCCGCCGACTCGAAGATCGTCATGTCGTCAGTGGTCGCTTGTGGAATCCACAGTCCCATCCGACCACTCTCCCACCGGAACCAGAAATATCGTCAGCCGTTCCAGAGGATCCTCAGCCGATAGAACCGGCGAGCCCGGCAGATCTGCGCCCCAAGTTTTAGCTTCAGTGAACGGAACGAAAAACATCACATGGGGACGCCAGTGCCCGCCGCGATCGCTTAGGTACCCTTGCTTCGACAGCATGTAGCACATCGCGCCCGGTTCCAGCGTGGGCAATTCCTTCTTGTCGAAAGCGGCCGGGATATCCGCCGCGATCTGAGCCTTGGATCGTCCCGCCAATACCCACTCGGTTTTCTTCATGATGAGTGGAAGAAACGACCGCGCGGCCGGCGGGTTCAGGCAGATGGGAGCACGCAGGTCGGAATTCCAGAACTCGCGAGCGTCGGGCGCGGAGGCCCATGATCGTTGCACAAAGCACACGAACCCGTTCTTACCTTTGGCCGCGGTTTCATAGCCGTGCCGTCCGAATACCAAAACCTCGGCGTCGTGTGATATGGATTCCGGGCCCCCGCTCCGCGCCAGGGCTATCTCGGCGTCCCGATCCGCAATCAGATATTGCTCAAGCGGCGACATAGTAGGATACGACGCCGGATACGCCCCTTTCGCGTCCTGCGCTCGCGCCTGCCACGCTGCGCCCAGCAAAACAACCAGCGCGAAACTTGCTTTGATCGTCATAAGACCCCGCCAGTTTACCGATCTCTTCCGAAGACATGTTCTTCTTGAGGAAGAATACGTTGATATCAATCGTATCCGTCCTTTGTCAACACCCCCTTCCTGGCGCGTTTGGACTGGTTTGTGGCACTTCCGGGAGTGTCACAAATGCGCCCCTCATGAAACCACACGCGCTTAGAGTGGAGGAGTTCTTTAAAAAGTTCGGAGGTGAGCTATGCGCGGAGGTCGGCTACGGATCGTCATCCGTATCTTTATCTTAATTCTTGCGATCTTAATTCTTGCGCCAACAGATCTCATCGCGCAGAGTGTAAAGGTTCTTGTGCTTGACGCCTTGAGCGGCAAGCCGCAGAGTGGCGTCGAAGTCCACTATTACTGCCAGAGTGAAACCCACAACTTCCTCCCAGGCGACTCGGATATTACAAAATCAGACGGGCTGGCTATCGTCGCCTATCCCTGCAAGGAAGATCAGAAGATCGTATTTGACGTGACCGCATTGCCCAAGGAAGAGTGCGGGGATTTGCCGGCTCTGAGTTTGAAGCAGATCGCAGAGGTTGGAATCATTAGCGCGCCGGATGGAGTAGGCGAAATGCACTGCTCAACCAAAATCAGCCGAAAACTAAAACCGGTCCCGGGGCGTCATCATCTTCATCAAGAAACCGAGCTGGTTGCAGTATCGCTTTGGTGGATAGATTGAAATCCCTGTTGGTTTATGGGTGTCTGGGTGGGGCGGGCCGCCGGGTGGAGGGGGTGTTTTTGTCCATAGCACTCATTGACCCTGGCAGGCCAATCTGCCAACGACTGTGTATTCAGAGCGGAGGCCTTTTCCGGACGGGAGAATTATCAGTGATTACTTGTCCGAACTTGGCAGGGCCGGAATGGTCAATGGTACGTCCAACGTACCGATCTTTCTGCTACTTCGATCCACCACCCCAAGACGCAGCGTGTAGGTTCCTGGTCCTAGTTCCAGCTCCTGATGCGCGGGGATGTAGGAGCGCATCACATCCTCGTAAGCCTTTGTGGGTACGGAGGAGTCAATCCTGTCCGAGGAATGGCCTGCATCTTTGCCGTCCTTGTCCCAGGCCACAGCCATTAAGTCTAGCGTCAGATGTCTGTCATTTTCTGGAGTGCCAGCGAAAACGACATCGCGCGGATTGATGGCATAGTCGATCCGCACCGTCTTATGGGTCGTATCCGGCGGAAGCACCTGGACCTTAAGCAGTACCGCGGTTGAGGTTGGCGCTTCGGGTTGCATTGCCGTTGCGAACAGGTGGGCGACCTGACCTTCGACGGCTTTCGTGTCTTGGGACACAAATGTATCTGCCAGTGCATAGTACCCGCGCCGATAAGTGAGCTTCGCACCAGTTGCCGAGCATTTCAGTTCAATCTTGCGATACTTCCCGTTCCATTTATGGTTCTCGGGAGTATAGGCAATGGTGTAGTAATTCTCGCCTTCCTGCGTGCTCGTTTCCAGGGCACCTTTCAGATCATTGGTTCCGAAAAAAGCCGTGCCCCCGGTCTCCCGGGCAATATCGCTCATTGCCTCGCGGTCATCCCACTGCATCTGGCCCATGCGGCGTGCAAAGCGACCTGACATATTGCCGGATTCTTCTACGCCGCCAATAAGAGTGGGGGAACTAATATTCGTTCCCGTACCGGTATTCGTGACGCCGCGTATGTCGATTGGATAGACCGCGATTTGCGAGGCAGTAAACAGTGCCGCGGTTTCATGGATTGATGGCGTTTGAGCCTGAAGATCTCCGGCGTGGATGCCGGCAGATTGCTGACCTGCCTGCTCATAAACTTGAAAATCAGGACCGAATTGAAGAGGAATTTCACCCGATAGCCACAGCAGGTTCTTGCGTCCGGGATAGGCGGACACCGCCCGTGCCAAAGTTGCGAGTGCATCGAGCGTGAGGCCCATGCGCTGGACCTGCTGATGGTCCTGCTCCTCACCCAAAGCCCTTCCAATCGCAGCTGCCATTGAAGAGTCTGGACTGGCTGAAGAGGCTGGACTGCCACGTGCCGACGTATTGTTATCGAGACTTGCAGCCGAGATCTCAAGACTTTGCCGGTCGGCCTCCGAGGTCATGGTTAGCGAACGTTCCGGTCGCAGCATCTTGGCGGCCGCAACTAGTATGTCGGAATCGCCAGTGAACCCCTGAAGCATTGTGAGCTTGGTCCTGAGCACGAAGAGCGCGACTTTCCGCCCCGGCGGTAGCGCTCTAAGAAATTCGATCATCTGTTTGCGAGCGTACGCCTGATCGATTGCATGCGTGTTCAGTAAATCCAAGAGGACAAGAGTCAGGGGGCGGTCTGGATCGGCAACTGTGTAGTTCGTGTACTGATTCGGGGGTAGTTTCAACGGCGCAGCGGGTGCCGCTGGAGTTGCTGCCTGCGCGTGCATCGTCATCGCCACGATTTTCTGCGGCTTGCCGTCTTCGAGAATCGTGAAAGCATTCGGCTTTAATCCCGCCATGAACTGTCGGCCATGATCTCGAACTACGACGTCCACAAGGACTTGCCGAGTTTCTACCTGGAAGACAGGCGTATCGCGATCCGCTGAATTCTGAGCGCTTATGGGCCACGCGGACAGCACCGCGAAGAACGATGCACGTACGACGATCGGATTAAGGTGAAGAATGCGCATAAGCTCGCCGCAAGTAGTCTTGTGGGCTAATCTTAACCCAACGTCGGTCAAAATGTTGCTCCGCGCCATGAGCAAGCAATCGTGAATGTGATCTAGAGGTCAGTCGTTGTTAACAGCGGTTACACTCATTGACCGGGATTATTTGAAATCTCAGTCCGCAGCCGTCTCGGGATCAGGCTTTCATCAAGCAGGGCGATGGCTTTCGCCTGGAGTTCCAGTGCCTGGCTAGACACCCAGCAGAAACTCATACTGCTTGTCGCTGAGCGGCACCACGCTCAGTCTTCCCTGCCGCACCAGGGGCGAATCTGCAAACAGCTTGTTGGATTTGATTTCGGCGAGCGTGATCGGCCTTCCCAGCGGCTTCCCTGCCTTGAGTTTCACGCGCGGATTCTTGGCATCAGACACATCCGTCGAGAGCACGGTCGCAGTCCCCACCGCACTCTTGTCGTCGCCAGTGTGGTAGATGATCAGCCGGTCGCCGGAGGTCATCGCACGCAGATGTTTCAAGGCAACCGGATTCGACACGCCATCCCATATGGTTTCTTTGTCGCGCTGGAGGTCGGCGAAGGAATAGGTGGAGGGCTCGGTTTTCAGGAGGTAGTTCACTGCGGCTTCTTTTCGTCCGGCGGCTTCTGGTCTTTCTTCTCCCCCGGATGCTCTTCGTAAATCGAATATTGCGCCGCCGGCCGCTTCATCTTTACGGTTATATCGAGGTCGGGCTGATTGACGTCGAAGTCCTCTCCATAAGTTTGAAAGCCTGTCGCCAGCACCTGGATTCGAAGCTTGCCGTAAGGAACGCCGTCGTAGCTGGTCTTCCCGTCGGCGTCGGTCTTTAGTTCGAGGCCGCCGCGCTCCTGCTTGTCGCGATCGTCCACCGGATGCAGAACGACTGCGGCGTTCCGGATCGGCTTCCCGTTCTCGTCCCGCACCACCACAAAGCTAACCGTGGACAGTGAGACGTGTTTCTTCTTAGCTCCAGCAGTCAGAGCCAAGCCGAAGATGAGCAGCGAAATCGCGAACACAGGAAGGACAATTTTCATAAGGGACAAGCCTGGCTACGCAGCCTCGCCGCAAATTCTAACCGTATTAAAGGATCTCTGTCACGCTGGATCGCCGTAGTTTCAGGCATATAGCTGTAAGACATTGTAAAGTAGCTACTTAAGCCATTACCAAACTGGTATTTAGAACCTCTTGGAAAGGGCTGGCGGCCTTGACAGCCAGCCTGTCCGCCTCTTACAATTAGCACTCGTACAAGTTGAGTGCTAACAATCAACTTTTCAAATCACCGCTATCAACCCAACCACTCAAACTTTGAAAAGGAGTCTGAAAATGGCTACGAAGTTTACTCCCCTGCACGACCGCATCCTGGTTCGCCGCATTGAAGAGGGCGAAAGCACCCGTGGCGGAATCATCATCCCTGACTCGGCGAAAGAAAAGCCGCAGGAAGGCGAAGTTGTTTCCGTCGGCAAAGGCAAGATCAGTGAAGAGGGCAAGGTCCGTCCGCTCGATGTGAAAGACGGCGACCGCATTCTCTTCGGCAAGTATTCCGGCACCGAAATCAAGCTGGACGGCGAAGACTTCATCATCATGCGCGAAGAAGAAGTGCTCGGCATCCTCAGCGGCGCAGCGAAGCTCCCTGGTCTTTCAGGTCTTAAGCAGACCGTCGGAAAGAAGTAAGCAACGACGCGAGCGCGTCCAGTCGGCGCAAGCCGACGCAAGCTAAAAGCTAGGAGCTAACAGCTTAAAGCTGATCTCCGATGCCCTCGACAAAGAATCCGCAGCCAGTCTGCGAAACGAAACTTAGGAGAAGAAAAAATGGCAAAACAAATTGTTCACGGAGAAGAGTCGCGACAGGCGATTCTGCGCGGCGTCAATATTTTGGCTGACGCCGTAAAGGTCACGCTGGGCCCCAAGGGGCGCAACGTGGTCATCGACAAGAAATTCGGTTCGCCGACCATCACCAAGGACGGCGTCACCGTAGCGAAGGAAATCGAACTGCGCGACACGCTCGAAAACATGGGCGCGCAGATGGTGAAGGAAGTCGCTTCCAAGACTTCCGACGTAGCCGGCGACGGCACCACCACGGCGACGGTCCTGGCCCAGGCGATCTATCGCGAAGGCGTCAAGACCGTAGCAGCCGGCGCAAACCCGATGGCCCTCAAGCGCGGCATCGAAAAGGCAGTTGCTCTGGTCTGCGGCCCCGTCGATCCCAAAACCGGCGAGCGCGGCAAAGGCGAACTGGACAAGTTCTCCAAGCCCGTCTCCGGCGAGATGATCGCGCAGGTTGGGACCATTTCCGCCAACAACGACACCACGATTGGTTCCATCATTGCCGAAGCCATGAAGAAAGTCGGCAAGGACGGCGTTATCACGGTGGAAGAGTCGAAGACCCTGGAGACGCAGTTGGAAGTGGTCGAAGGCATGCAATTCGACCGCGGATACCTGTCTCCTTACTTCGTCACTGATCCGGAGCGGATGGAAGCGGTGCTTGAGAATGCTTACATCCTGATCCACGAAAAGAAGATCAGCTCGATGAAGGACCTGCTCCCGCTGCTCGAGCAGATTGCCAAGGGCGGCAAGCCGCTGGTGATCATTGCCGAGGACGTTGAGGGCGAGGCGCTGGCGACTCTGGTCGTGAACAAGCTGCGCGGCACGCTGCACGTGAGTGCGGTCAAGGCCCCCGGCTTCGGCGACCGTCGCAAAGCCATGCTGCAGGACATCGCAATCCTGACCGGCGGCAAGGCCATCACCGAAGACCTGGGCATCAAGCTCGAGAACGTGCAACTGGCTGATCTTGGCCAGGCCAAGAAAGTGACCATCGACAAGGACAACACCACCATCGTCGAAGGCAAAGGCAAGCACAGCGAGATCGAAGGCCGGGTGAAGGAAATCCGCAGCCAGGTTGACAAAACCACCAGCGACTACGACCGCGAGAAGTTGCAGGAGCGGTTGGCGAAGCTGGTCGGCGGAGTGGCCGTGATTAAAGTCGGCGCTGCCACCGAAACCGAAATGAAGGAAAAGAAAGCCCGCGTGGAAGATGCGATGCATGCGACGCGCGCGGCAGTCGAAGAAGGGATCGTCCCGGGCGGCGGCGTTGCACTCAGCCGTTGCGTGGCCGCTCTCGACAAACTGAAGTCGGATGGAGACGAGCAGATCGGCATCAACGTCGTGAAGCGCGCCCTGCAAGAGCCGTTACGCCAGATCGCCGAGAATGCCGGCGAAGAAGGCGCAATCGTTCTGGGCAAGGTCAACGACTCCAAGGACAATAACTTCGGCTACAACGCCCTGACCGGCGAGTACGAAGATCTGGTCAAGGCCGGCGTGCTCGATCCCACAAAGGTCGTGCGCACCGCGTTGCAGAATGCCGGGTCGATTGCCTCGCTGATGCTGACCACCGAAGCCCTGATCGCTGAGCTGCCGGAGAAGAAAGAATCAGCTCCGATGCCCGGCGGACACGGCGGCGGCATGGGGGACATGTATTAAAGACAGCCTTTAGCTATTAGCTCTTAGCTTTTAGCTAGATCAAAAGCCCTGCCGAAAGGCGGGGCTTTTTGTTTGGATTTAGAACATTTACTTTCCGTCATACATTGTCATAATATGACGGTATGGCAATGACTTCACTAAACGTTTCCTTACCGGTGACCCTAAAAGCATACGTAGAGGGTCAGGTGGCCTCAGGCGACTGGGGTACGCCGAGCGAATATGTTCGCGAACTGATTCGCCAGGACAAAGAGCGCAGACTCGCGAACCTGCAAGATGACCTGCTGGCGGCGGTGAGGGGAGGCAAGATCGAGCTTCCACTTCACGAGATCCGCAAGAAGGGTTTGGTGCAGGTGTTGCGTGAGCGGACGCGACGGAAGTAGAAGTGAAGAGAGTTGCACTCTCGCTGAGTGAGGTGGCGGCCTCAGACATCGTGGAGCAGGCCGACTGGTACGAAGAGCAGTCAGGCCAAGCTTTGGCGAAACGATGGGAAAAGGCGGTAACCGCTGCCGTGCTGAAGATTGCCGGTCGCCCTCGCGCCGGCTCAATTTGCCACTTCCCTGACGCAGAACTCAGCGATATGCGGCGAGTTCCGGTCGCAGGATTTCCCAAGCATCTGATCTTTTATCAACTCCGCGGGACCGAAGTCCTCATCCTTCGCGTTCTTCATGGCGCTCGCGATTTAGAGAGCTTGTTTTGAGTGAGGTCTTCTCGAACGGGAGGGCACGGCTTCCAGCCGTGCCGGTCTGCGTCACACACGATCACGGCTTTAGCCGCAGCGGCTAAAGCCGTGCCCTCCCGCTTGCCCGAACTGTCACCCCGGTGTAGCTTATTGCGAACGTTGAGGCGAACATGGGATGGATCCACGCCGCAGGCGAGCAGCTGCGGCTCTCAGAACATTATCGGGCGTTGACGGATGATGAGCTGATCGCCATTGCGCGTGATCGTTCCAAGTTGACGGAAATGGCGCAGCAGATTCTGGCGCAAGAACTCTCACAGCGAAAGCTGAAAGTAGAACCCGAGGGGCAGCCAACCAGACTCGAAGGCCAAGACCAAATCCAAAGCCGCGCCGCGACAACATCGTCGGCCGATCGCGCAAAGAACTCACGCGAGACGGAGGACTCCGCCGACGCCGGCGATTCCGATTCCGACGATGCTATCGATCCTTATGAAGACGACCGCAAGCTATATGAGATTTGCACCGTGTGGAGCTTGCGGGACGCGCTGCAAGTGCAAAGCATGCTGGATGCGGCCTCAATACCGTTTTTCATGGGAGAGGAAAAGGCCACCGGCGTTGACTCCGTGACGTCGAATTTCTCGAAGGGTGTGAGCGTGCAAATCATGCGCGTCGGGTGGCCCTGGGCTCGGCAAGCCCTGCAATATTACGAACCGAAAGATGAGCCGGAATCGGAAAAGCAGCAATGGGATGAAGATGTGGATGTGAGGTGCCCGAGCTGTCGCTCGAAGGACATTCAATTTGAGGAACTGGTGAAGACCGAGAATGACGTGCCGCCGAAATACAAATGGACGTGCCACGTGTGCGGTCACGAATGGCAGGACGACGGAGTAGCGACGAAGGGATGAGTACGCCCTGCCGGTAGCCCGTCTTTCTCACGAAAACTGCTCATTTGATTACGTATATCCTGCTGTATATACTAGCCTCTGGGGATAACTATGCCACCAACATCAGCAGCCGTAAAAGCCCGGGTCCAAATCGCTAAATGGGGTAACAGCCAAGGCATACGCTTGCCCAAGGAAGTTCTCAAGCAGGCCCGCCTCCGCGAAGGAGACGAACTGACCGTCCGCGTCGAGAATGGCCGAATCGCTCTCGAACCCGCCGCTCCCGAAATCACTCTGGAGAAACTCGTCGCAGGGATAACTCCCCGCAATCGTCATCGCGAACAGGACTGGGGCGCTCCCGTCGGTAACGAAGTATGGTAGCCGAGTACGTTCCCGACGCCGGCGATCTCATCAAAGTTGATTTCACCTCCGGACAAACCGGCCACGAGCAAGCCGGATGGCGTCCCGCGCTCGTTCTCTCTCCCCGCGCTTACAACAAGAAATCTGGCCTGGCTGTGGTGGTCCCCGTGACCAACGCAATCAAGGGATACCCGTTCGAGGTAGATCTCCCTGCCGGACTGAAAATCACCGGCACAATCCTCTCCGACGCCGTAAGAAGTACCGATTGGCGAGCCCGTCACGTAAAATATTTCGACACGGCCCCTGCGGAAGTCCTCAGAAATGTCCAAGCCAAACTCGCCGCCTTGCTAGGTCTTTCCAAACCATAAACTTCCCCAGACCGGTAATCGGCGATCTCACGCCGTTCCCTGCCCCGAATCCTCGGCGGCTACTTGGGAGATTGCAGACCAATCCAGGTGCTCGCCGCCGCGGGCTAGCAAAGTCAGAAAGCGGTCACGGATCAGGCTGGCCAAGGGGAGAGGGACGCGGAGAGTTTCTCCGGCGGCGAGGGCTAGGCGAACGTCTTTCAGGCCGAGGGGAGCTGCGAATCCGGCGGGCTGGAATTTCTTTTCGATGATCAATGAACCATAGGTTTTGTAAACCGGCGCCACGAAAAGAGTGGAGGTGAGGAAATCGAGATACTGGCGCTGATCGATGCCAGCTTTGCCGACCAGGGCGAGGGCCTCGCTGAGGGATTCGAGGACGGAGGCGATGAGGAAATTTCCGCTCAGCTTGATGAGGTTCGCGCTCGAAGGCTTGTCGCCGAAGCGAAAAGTTTTCTGGCCGACGGCGTCGAGCAAGGGAGAGCAGGCCTCGACGGCATCGGGCGCGCCCGCCGCAACCACGAACAGCTTGGCGGCAGCGGCAGCTTCGGGACGTCCGAAAACCGGAGCGGAGACGAAACGCTGGGAGCGCGCGGCGTGCGCTGCCGCGAGCTTTTCGGAGAGCGCAACGGAGATGGTACTGGCGGAAATGTGGATGGAGTTTTTGGGAAGGCTGGCGAGGATTCCGGCTTCTTTGTTGGTATTAGTTTCAGAGAACACGACGGCTTCGAGGGCGGAATCATCGGCCAGCATGGTAAAGACGGCGTCACCATGGCAGGCATCGGCGATGGTTTTTGCGAGGCGCGCGCCCTGGTCAACCAGCGGCTGGGCTTTTGCGGGCGTCCGATTGTAAACGGTGATTTCGTGGCCGGCCTTGAGCACATTCGCGGCCATGCCTGATCCCATATTGCCGAGTCCGATGAATCCGACTTTCATGCGTCCTCCTTTTGATTGCGGCTTTTGACTGCGTCGCCTCTTCTTTTCTGCTTTGCAGATCTTCCTTTGTGCTTCGCAGATCTTTGATGCTTGCCGGTTCGTAGCTGACTCTTAACACGATACAATGGCCGCCTCATGATGAATTGGGCCAACGATCCCAGATTGAGCATCTGGCATCACAAGTCGAGCATCTGAGACTCAACCAAGATTCATTGCTGCTGGGGCTGGAACGCGGACAGATTTAATCATGCCTCAATTAATAGTTTTCTCACGAATACCCGCAAGAACTCGCAGGGATGCTGGGGCCTGCGCACGACTGTTTTTTGCGTTGTGTCTTGGATTCGGTCTGTTGTCGCTGCCTGGAGCAGCACAGCAGAGTACGCCGAATCCCAATGACAAATATCCGGAGAACCCTACGAAGCAAGAGGATGCGCCGTCGAAGCCAAGACTTGAACGGCTGCCGATCGAGTGGATTATAGGCCCGTACATTCCAGTGCAGGGGCGGCTGGAGCCGTTGACGAATGCGCAGCGAGGGCAGATTTATTTCCGCCAGACTTTCCTCACCGCTGGATCGTACGTGGCGAGAGCGTTTTCAGCCGGACTTGATCAGGCGCGTGGTGAACCTTATGGCTGGGGCGGCGGGTTTCCAGGTTACGGCAGACGCTATGCGGCGCGCTATGGACAGTTTGTAGTTCAGAACAGCGTGCTGGCTGGCGGGAATGCCTTGCTCGGGTATGAGCCTCGCTACGACTTTTGCCGTTGCAACGGATTCTGGCCGCGCACACGCCATGCGATTTCGAGAAACTTTGTAGCTTATAACCGGACAGAGCGCGAACTCCGGCCACAAGTGCCGATGTACACCGGGGCGTTCGCGTCCGGCGCGCTCTACAACACGTGGCTGCCGGGGCAACACAACGTATGGAAAGGCGGTGCATATGGGATGTTGTCGCAGGCAGGAATTGGCAGTGGTTACAATTTTGTGAGTGAATTTGCGCTGGACATTCTGCATGGGCTCGGCCTCAAGAGGGCTGTGAGACGGGCGCCCTGAGCGCGGCGATTCGACTTCTTCCTGTACGCCTCACTTCTCACGGCTCTTCGCAGATTTCGATGATGTGCCCTTCGGGGTCGCGGATCTCGAAGAAGTGGGTGCCTTGGCGGTCCTGCTGGACTTCTCCGATTTCGACGCCGCGCGAGGTTAGGTATTTTCTGGCTCTCTCGATGTCGGAAGCGTAAAGCATGGGAGTTTCGGCGTTCGCGGGGACGCCGGAGGGGCCGAGGACGAAGAAAATTTCGTTCGCGGCTTTGAGTTCGAGGCCGCGCTGGCCGTCGTCAAATTTGATGGCGTACTGGCGGAGGGCGAATTTGTCGGAGTACCAGGCCGCGGCGGCGGCGAGATCGAGCACCGGAATGTAGTTGGTGGCGGCGGGGCGGAAGCGGGACATAGCGTCTCGGCGGAGAGTATAGCGGAAAACCGGGGAGCGGCAGGGCGTGGTGGGCTTCAATTCTCTTGTTCCAGATTCGTAACAAAAACTCATTTGACGTCGGCCGGAAGTTTTTCTGGGGTACAGTCGCCATGCCGCGGCGGCGGGCGCGGGAGTGCGTGGATTGGACGCCTCCCGCTGAGGGAGACTCTTGTCGGACGCAGGGACGCGGCCGGAAACGAGGCAAGAAAATGTGGACTTACGTACAAAAGACCGGAGAACTGCTTCACAATGGCGCGCACGAGGCTTTTGGTTATTCGGGCCACGACGATCCGGACAGTGGGCAGCAGGGCAAGAACAATCCAGACTTGGAGAACGTGCACGACGTGGGGCCAATTCCAGTCGGGGCGTATGCGATTGGGAGTCCCGAGGACACATTGACGCATGGGCCGTTTGTGTTGCCGCTTACGCCGAATGCGGCAAACCAGATGTTTGGCCGGGCAGGGTTTCTGATCCATGGCGATTCGGTGGTGGAGCCGGGGACGGCCTCGAGGGGCTGCATCATTGTTGGGCGGCCGGTGAGGAATGAGATTGCGGCGTCCGGCGACCGCTCGCTGCAAGTTATTTCCGGTGAGCGCGACGAGAGCATTTCGGCTTGAAATGCGGGGGCGCGGGGCCTGTGATACTTAGGTAACTTGCCGGTTCGTTAAGAACCTTTGAACATCGGCTATCCGCCAAACGAAGGCGGCTGGACACTCGCGTACCCCACCTGCTGAGTGCTCACAAGATCCACTTGCATACTAAGGAGAACTCAATGAACCGGAAGATTCTGATTGCGGGATTTGGGTGTTTGTCGGTGCTAGCGGCGGCGCAGGCTAGCGGAAGTAAAGACCAGGCGGCGAGCACGGCGAAGGGGAAAATATCCTCTGGGCAGCCGGCAATAACAGATAACAAGAAGACGTCTTCGGCGCAGGGGCAAAGCGGTCAAACGCGGGTCGCAACCGGAGATGTGAACGGCGATGGGCGTGTCGATGTTGCGGTTTCCGCGAGCAAGCCGGCGGGGAGCCAGGCAGTGCTGAATTCGAGCGATGCGGCAAGCGAGCAGGTTAAGGCCCCGCGAGATCTCGCTACGGGACAGGCTAGCGGCAAGCGGCAATATGCGCCGGTGATTATCAGGAAGGTGTCCGACGACGAGGGAATGGCCGCGCGGGAGCAGCAGAGTCCTAAGGCGACGGGCAAGACGGCGCAAGACGACTGGACCACTCCGGCAGCGGCAAAGACGAACGCGCCAGCCGGTTCCAGCAGCCAGCCACGAGTTGCCACCGGTGATGTGAACGGGGATGGCAAGGCGGATGCGGCCATCAACAACAGCCATTCGAACATCAAGAACTCTAAGGATGCGGCCACCGGGCAGACCACCGGAAAGCGCCAGCACGGGGATATCACCATCACCAAGGAAGCGGGCCCAGCGCCGAAGCAATAGCAGCAGCCGAATTGAGTGTGATCGAGGCCCCGCTTTAACGCGGGGCCTTTTTCTTGATCGCAAAGCCCGACCGCTATTGGCTTGCTGGGATGCTGTAGTGCGAGGCCAGGACCTGCCAGCCGGTGGGGGTTTTTGTCCAGACATCGGTGAAGCGGTCATGGGATTCGTACGGTCTGCCTTTGGATGTTCCCTTCTCGTGGTACGCCCCAGTCACAATGGCGATGGCGCCGTGGACGCGGACTCGGATGTCAGTCATGTCGGAGATTTGGACTTTCAGTTCGGAATCGGCGGTGTGGGCGAGGTATCCGGACTTGCTGTAGGTGCTGCCGTCTTCGACGGTGATGATGAAGTCGTCGGAGAGGAGAGCGGTCATGCCGGCGACTTCGCCACGTTTGTAATCGTCGTTCCACTTGGCCTCGAGGGCGGTGATCTTGGCGGACGTGGGATCCGGTTTGGTTTGTGTCACCGAGTAGATTGCAGCAGACATGAAGGAGAGGATGAGGGCCAACGCGAGGCATGATTTCATGCTGCATTGTCTCGCGTCCGGCGAGCCTCGGCAATAGTTTCAGGGATTCCGGCTGGCGGCGCGGAAGCCTCAGGGACAGGCCAGAGTTGCAACCTGCACCAGCGGGCCGTCGCCGGGAACACCCACTTCGATGGTCACGGAGCCAGTCTGGCCGGGAACGCACTGGGCGAGGCCGTTGCCGCCGATGGTCGCGATTGAGGGTTGCGATGTCAGCCAGGCGACGGGGAATGGCGTCACGCGCATGGGCGAGCGGTTGAAATTGCCAGTGGCGGTGAATTGGACCTGTCCGTTAGGAAAGTTCATCGCATCGGCGGTCGTGGGACTTGCCGTGACCGACTGAAGCGTCCGCGGAGTGCTTGAACCGCAGCCTACGGTTTCGAATGCCAGGAGAAGCAGCAGAAATAACGGGCCGGACTTGTTCATGGGAGCCTCGCTTGATCGGCCAAGTTGTCTTTTCGATTATATGACAGCGGTGGGCGTGCCCGTGTCAATGAAAGGTAAATTCTGAGAGGAAATCCAGTTTCTTTCGGCCCTTCGAGGCTTGGTCAGAGCTTCTCGGGGCTTGCGCCCTGGGATGGATTCTTTCGCCGCTTCGCGGCTGGGGCGGTGGCGGTACGGGCGTTGGGATGTTCTGACCGGCAGTGTTTCGCTCGCAGTGGCTCGCGCCGAGTCGGGCGCCTAACTCTTGCGGCACGGCTGAAGCCGTGCCCTCCCGGTCGTACGCGTAACTCTTGCAGTACGGCTGAAGACGTGCGGTCCCCTCGCCGTCGTATGCCTGAATCTTGCGGTACGGCCGAAGTCGTGCCCTCCCGGTCGTACGGCCAACTTAATTGGGATAGGGGTCGCCGGGTTTTACGATGCGTATCCAGTGATCGGTGAAGGTGACGTTCTCGTCGGGCAATTTTGATTTCGGCATGTGGCAGGAGACACAGTCTTTTTGCGAGACGGGACATGTTTTCGCGCCGAGTAGCGCGGCGGATGCAGGGGCATGCGCTGCCGGATTGTGGCAGGCGAGGCATTTGGAGTCGTAGAAGGCGTCATTGCGGACAACGTTTTGATGCGGATCGTGACAGGCGAGGCAGCCGATTCGCGAATCTGATCCGTCGAAGCATTTACTGCTGGAAAGACGATAGGGTGCGAAGCGGACGTTGGCGGGACCTTTCCAGCCGTTACGAATCACGGTCTCCCACGAGCGGTGGCATTGTCCGCAGAAGCTGGAAAGGTCTTCGGAGGAAAGCTTGGTGAGGTTGGGCGGAGGGATATCGAATTGTCCCTGGGAGGCAGCGATCATGTGTGTGGTCGCGCCTTGATGGCAGTGCTCGCAGGTGACGCCGGACTCGGCGGTTTTCAGGCTCAGCTTGCCGTTTAATACTGCGTTGGTGGAATGACATCCGAAACAATCTTTGACAACTTTTTCTGTGAGCTCGCGGGCGGCGGCTTCTTCGAGGGTTTGCGGTTTGAGAGCTTCGTCGCCGATGGTGAGATTTAGGGAATCAGTTTCGGGATAATAACTGACCAGGCTTTCGTAGATTTTTCCATCACGCTCGAGCAGCCAGGCTTGCACGCCGTTGCCGAAACTCCAGTGAATGGGATAGGAGACGGTGCGCTTGCCGTCGGTGACGGTGTAGGTGGCGTGGTCGCCGTGGAACTCGACGGTGTAGGAGTAAGGGCCGCGCTGCACGGTCATCTTGGGATGAGTCTTAAGCGTCGTGTTTTGAGACAGAAGAATGGTGGCGCGGCCCATGGGTGTGTTGGGTTGATTGACGGTTTGGGCGCGATGACAACTGGCGCAGGCTGAGGCGGAAGATGGCGGAGGCGATTGCGCGTTCGTATCTTTTGTCATCGTCGCGAGCGCGACGGCGATAGCGATTCCGATCCAGAACAGTGTGCGGAGAAATGCTCTAGGGCTGTGCGGGGACACTGGCCTGTCCTTTCGCGAGATCTTTTGCCAGCAAGCGCTCGCGCGCAGCGTCGTCTTTGCGGCCTTGCTCCTGATATCCCTTGACCAGCGCGAGATGAATTTCAAGATTGTTGGGATCGAGTTTGAGCGCGGCGTTGAGGTGGTCCATGCCTTCGGGTACGTTTCCAGTTTCGATCAATGAACGGCCGAGGACCAATTGGGCGCTGGGCGATGCCGGAGCTTCAGCGGCAGCTTTTTGTGCGAAGGGCAGGGCCTCAGCCGCGTTGTTGCGCAGGAGAAAATACCACGCCATCATCACATGGGTGACGGCGCTCGTCGGCGCAACCTCCAACTCACGCTTGAATTCTGCGATGGCGACGTCGGGGTCGTTGGCGAACAAGAGATAACCGTATAAGTAATGAGCGTTGGGCGCGGTGGGGAAACGCTGAAAGAGATCCTGGAATTGTTGCTGGGCTTTCGGTTCGTCTCCGGCCATGAAGGTGAAGGCGGCGGTGCCTGCAGCGAGGACCAGGGGCTGTCGCGCGGGAGCAACATCTTGCGGCCGCATGGGCATGCGCAGTCCGGCGAGGCCGACGCCAGCGAGTATTTCAGGAGTGGGAGCGGCGTTCTTGGCAAACGTAGCGTATTCGCGGAGAGCAGTTTCGAAATCGCCGTTGAGGGTGTAGAGAAGCAGTTGATGAAAGCGGAGCATGTTTTCGTAGCGTGGCTGGTTGCCTGCTCCGAGGGCAAGGCCCTGCTGAATGTCGTGTGCGGACTGCGGGTACTCGCCGGTTTCAAATTCGCACAGGCCGCGGACAGCGAAGGCGGGGCCGGAGTCGGGAGTGAGTTTGAGGAATTGAGTGAGAGCATCGCGGGCTCCGGGGTAGGCGCCGAAATTGTATTGCAGCATGCCCAGATACCACCAACCTTCGGACCAGTCGGGCTTGATGTGGACAGCCTGGCGGTAGGCGGTGATGGCGTCGGCGATTTCGTTGTGCGCGCGGGCGGCGGTGGCTTTGGCGGCGAGGTCGTCGAAGGTTGGAGTGGTTTGGGCGGTGGCGAGGGTGGCGAAAACTAGAAACGCGATTAGAAGGCCAGGCAAAAACACAACGCGGATAGCTTCTTCGGGTGGCGCGTCTGCGTTCTGTTTCGGGCGGGCGGACATCAGATACCGAAAGGTTAACACGGGGTGAGGGGTTGGAAAGTTGCTTCCGACGCGGACGGGGTGGATCCTTGCTGCTGTTCACTTGGCGCAAGCGAGAAGCAGGTTCCTCTGCGGCTACGCCGCTTCGGAATGACAAGAGCTAATTAAAAGGCGGGGATGTTTACCTGAGGCGGCCGAGTTTTTCCATGGGCCAGTATCCGAAGACGGCTTTGCCGTAGATGTAACTGGAAGCTACTGGGCCGAAATCGCGGCTATCGTTGGAGAGGCTGCGGTGATCGCCAAGCACGAAATAGGAATCCGGCGGAACGACGAGTTCGGGATAGGAACGGCCGTCCTCGTAGGCCTTGGGGACGTAGTCTTCCACGACCAGTTTTTGGTTGACATAGACGCGGCCATCGTCGATGAGGATGTGGTCTCCGGCGAGGCCGATCACGCGCTTGATGAAGCTTTTCGAGGGATCGCGAGGGTAGCGGAAAACAATGATGTCGCCACGCTGGATGGGCTCGATGCGATAGACGAATTTGTTGATGAAGATGTGCTCCTGGTCGTCAAGCGAGGGCATCATGCTATTGCCTTCGACGCGGACCGGAGTGTAGAGGAAGACGATAATGAAGCCGAGAATGCAGAGCCCGATGACGAGGTCGCGGAGCCAGGCGGCAAGGAGGGTGGGGGTGCGCCGGGGTGCGGGACTGGGAAGGGGAGAGTCCGATGGCTGGAGTTTGGGAGGCTCGGGCATGAAGTTTTATTCTAACGGATTGGATGCCGGGAGGGTAGGCGGTGGGTATTCACGCAGAAGTTGGTTTTACCTCGCGTGGATTAGTCGGTGCCGCAGGGTTTCGATCGTCAGGCCGATGAGCGCGTAGGTGGCGGCATTCGCCAGCATGGACGCGTAGATGCCGACTGGAAAATGAAAATAATCACTTGCCAACGCGACGGGGCAGGTTAGGAAGACGAGAGTCCACATGGGTTTGGCGGACATTCGGGCGGTGGGATAGAAGTAAAGCGCCCACAAACCTGCAACGATAAAGCCCGCAGCCGCCCACGCCATGACCCGGTTTCTCATGTTGATGCTCCTGCTTACTAATCCAATAGTCTCACCAAAACTCACGAAATCCAAACGAACCTAGCCGAGGTACCGCATCAGGCCGGTGGGAGGGAGGTCGGGGACGAGGAAGCGCTTCCCTGCTCCGACGGCGGTGGTGATTTGTTCGGCGGCGATGTAGCCGCTGCGGACGGCGCCTTCCATGGTGGCGGGCCAGCCGGTGGCGGTCCAGTCTCCGGCGAGGAAGATGTGGGGCCATTGGGTTGGGGACGCGGGGCGGTGTTGGTCAATTCCCGGCGTGGGGGAGAAAGTGGCGTTGACCTCTTTTATTACGGTGGACTTGAGCAAGATAGCGTCGCGGGCGGCGGGGAAAAATTCGCGGAGTTCTTTCAGGGCGAGGTCAATGATTTCCTGGCGAGGTTTGTCGCGCAGGGATTTGGAGGCGCTGATTACGAGTTCGACGTAGCTGGGCGCTGCGCGAGACAGCAGGTCCCTCGACTGCGCAGAATCATTCGCAAGCGAATGATCCTGCTCCGCTCGGGATGACAGTGATTGGGATGACGAACTCGGCACGGCTGAAGCCATGCCCTCCCGGTTTAGCAACATGGACTTGTGAAACATCCACTGGATGGTGCGATCCAGTAACACCGCGTGCGGGAGATCGGTGATCTGGCGGTCGAACCAGAGGTGGACGCCGGTTATTGGCGAGGTTTCGAAGTGGGTCAGGGTTTCGCGCAGAGTGTCGGGCGCGGTTGACGGCGGCGTCGATGACGGCGACGGAGATGGCAGCGACGAAACGGCTGAAGGCGGAACGGAATCTGGGAGAAGCTTGGCGAGTGAATCGAATGGAACTGCGAGCACGCCGAAGTCGAAATCTTCTTCTGAGTCGTGAAGTTTGATGCGGACGCCTTGAGGAGTTGGAGTGAAACTTTGGACGCCGGCACGGAAACGGATTTGTCCGTCGTGCGATGAGATGTAGTCGCGGGCGGCGTTGTACAGCTCGGTCAGGGGGACTTGTGGAATGCCCATGCGGCGGGCGGCGGGGGACTTCATGGATTCACGGACTACCTGGGCGGCGTAGGGGACGGCGATGCGGTCCATGTCTTCGCTGAGGGCGCTGACCAGGATGGGTTTCCAAAAGCGTTCGATGGCATTCGGGGTTTGGTGATGGCGAGTGAGCCAGTCTTGGAATGAAGTGCCGTCGTCTTTCGGGATCTTGAACATCAAGGCGCTGAGGCCGCGGGCTAGCGAAAGTTTGTCATGCGCGTTTAGGAATTTGAATCCGAGGAATGACGGGGTGAGATGGAGCGGGGCTGGAAGGAATGTTGGCTCGAGTTGCGATTGGCGGCCGCCGGGCTCGATGAAAGTCATGCGATCGAACCAGCGAATTTTATTTTCGATGCCGATGGTTTTGTAGAACGCGAGCAGGTTGGTGCAGGAGCCGAACAGGACGTGCTGGCAATTGTCCACGACTTCGCCGGTCCCGGGATGTTCGTAGGACGAGGCTCGGCCGCCAAGATAGGGGCGGCGTTCGAAGACGGTGACGCGGAAGCCGCTACCGGCTAGGGCGCAGGCGGCGGCCAGTCCTGCGAGGCCGCCTCCGACGATGGCTACTGTGGGGGCGTGATCCGCCATCAGACGATTCGCTGCAAGAATCCTTTGCCGAGGATGGTCAGCTTTTCACGCGTGGTGAGGCTGACTCTGCGGGTGAATACATCGTAATTGAGGCGGACAATCTTTTCGAGCAGGCTGCGATAGATGGTGACCAGGACCCAGAGGGCGGGCTGGCTGTCTTCCTGGATCAAAGGAATCAGGTCATCGGCGGCGCGATAGTTTTCGAATGCGCGTTCGGCTTGGAGTTCGAGCGAGCGGGCGGATGCGCGCGGGATTGGGCGATGGGGCAAGATCTGCGGAGGAAAGTCCGAAGCGTGCCAAGTCATCTTCAGGAAGATAGACGCGGCCGAGGTCGGCGTCTTCTTTTACGTCGCGGATGATGTTGGTGAGTTGGAAGGCGAGGCCGATTTTTTCGGCGAGAGGTTCGGCGGCGGGGTCGCTGTATCCGAAGATGCGAATGCAGACCAGACCCACTACAGAGGCGACGTTGTAGCAGTAGCGTTCGAGTTCGTGGAAGTTGCGGTATTGGATAGGGCGGCTGGGGACGGCGGGGTCTGCGTTGGCTTCTTCTGTGTCCATGGCGGTGCCGAAGGCTAGTTGGTCGAGCAGGCCTACGGAAATTGCGAAGCGACGCTGGGCGTCGGTGATGGCGAGCAGAATGGGATCGTCGGTGGGAAGTCCGGCGAGGGCGGAGTGGAATGCGTCCACCCAGGAGTCGAGACGCTGGCGGCGGTCGGCGGCGGAGAGCGAGGGATCGTCGGCAATGTCGTCGCAGCGGCGCATGAAGGCATAAACGGCGCACAGGGCCTGGCGCTTGCGCTTGGGGAGGACGAGAAATCCGTAGTAGAAATTCTTGGCGCGCTGGCGAGTGATGCCGCGGCAGACCGAGTACGCCATGTGGAGCTGGGACTCGGTGGGCGCGAATTGCATCGGGTTTTCTGCGATGGTGCTCATAGCAGTTTGCTGAATGGCGGCGCGAGCGACTAGTGCGAGCTTGCGCGATTTCGAGATTGCCGGACGATTGCCTAGAACAGCATAGTCCTGATGCTCGATGGCGTTGAGGATTTCCTGACCGCCGCGGCTGAAGAGTTCGAGATCGATGGCGAGTTCGCGGCTGACTTTGCCGATTAGCGGGAGACCACGGTCGAACCATTCGCGGGCGCGCACTGACTTCGAAGCGCATTAGTTCGCGAAATTGAGCTGAGTTGTTCTTCGCGGCGATGTCTTCTTCCGAAACTCGGAACCGGGTGAGGCTCTCCAGCGGAAGATAGATACGGCCTTTGTCGTAATCGGTGCTGACGTCTTGCCAGAAATTTGCCAGTTGGAGCGCGGTGCAGGTGAAGTCGGAAAGCTGCTGACGCTCAGGGTCGCGGTATCCGCAGAGATAGAGGACGAGATGACCGACGGGGTTTGCTGAGTAACGGCAGTAGCCGAGAAGGTCGTCGAAAGTTTGGTAGCGGGTGATGGTCTGGTCCTGGCGGAAGGCGGTCAGGAGGTCGGCGAAAGTTTGTTTCGGGATGTCGAATTCGCGGACGGTCCCGGCCAGGGCTACGAACACGGGATGGCGCGGGCTGCCGTTGTAGCAGGCATTGAGGTCGGCTTCCCATTCGTCGAGGAGGAGAAGAGAGGCTTGGGTGTTGCCGGTTTCGTCTCCGAGGTCGTCGGAGATGCGGCAGTAGGCGTAAACGTTGTAAAAATGCTGGCGCAAGCGCTTGGGAAGGAACCAAGTGGCGACGGAGAAATTTTCGTAATGGGAGCGGGCGAGGCGCTCGCAGTATTTGTAGGCGTCTGATTGCGAGGGGGCTTGCGCGGGGATGGCGTACTCCGCGGGAAGAAGGCTCCAGATTTGATTGGCAGCGCTCATCGTAAATTCAGCTCTTAGCTGTTAGCTCTTGGCTCTTAGCTTGAATTGGAGAGTCCCACGCTAAGAGCTAATAGCTAAAGGCTAAAAGCTGCCTTACTGGCCGGGGATGATCGCGGTTTTGATGTCGCCGTTGCGATTCATCATGTGTTCGAGGACCTGCTGGAGGCGCGAGAGCGGGGCTTCGCCGGTGATGTAATCGGTGGGGCGGATTTTCTTTTCGGCGATCAGGGCGAAAGCTTTGCGCACGCTGTCGGGCGTGTGATGGAAGGTGGCCTTCAGAGTGATTTCGGAATAGTGCAGGCGGTTGGTGTCGAGTTCGACCTTGCTGCCTTTGGCGCAGCCGCCGAAGAAATTTACGGTGCCGCCCTTGCGGACCATTTCCGTGGCCCATGCCCAGGCTTCGGGACGGCCAACGGCTTCGACGACTACATCGGCGCCGCGGCGGCCGGGCGACAGCATTCGTACTGCGTCGATGGGATCTTTTACCGAGCCGATGTGGACGACATCATGCGCGCCCATGCGGCGGGCGGCTTCGATCTGGGCTTCGCGCTTGACGACGGCGATCACGTTGCATCCCACGGCTTGGGCGACGTGAACAAACATGAGGCCGATGGGGCCGCCGCCGATTACGGCTACGGTGTCTCCGATTTCTACGCCGGCTTCGTGAAGTCCGCGGAGAACGCAGGCGAGAGGCTCGACCATGGCGGCTTCTTCGAAGCTGATGTGCGGAGGAATGACGAGCATGTTGAGATCGACGATGCGGCGAGGGACTTTGATGTATTCGGCGTAGGCGCCGTTATTGAACAGCAAGTCTTCGCAGAGATTTTCCTGATGACGCGAGCAGTAGAAGCAGGTCTGGCAGGGCGCTGAATTCAGCGCGACGACCTTCATGCCTTTCTTGAATCCGCGAACTCCGGGACCGACTTCTTCGATGACTCCGGCAAGTTCGTGTCCGAACAGGGCGGGAGGAACGATCATGCGCGCGTGGTAGCCGCGCTGATAGACCTTGAGGTCGGTGCCGCAGGTCAGCGCGACCTGCACCTTGACCAGCACTTCCCCAGCCTCTACGTCGGGGATGGGAATCTGCTCAATTTTCACGTCCTCTTTACCGTAGAGGACGGCTGCTGTCATCTTTCCGTTCACTGCTGCCTTTCCTGCGAACTGCCTTGACTGACTATAAAGACTGAATCACGATCTTCATCGATCCCGGCTGAGGATGAGCGGCCAAGTCCAGAGCTTCTGCGGCCTGTGCCAGCGGAAAACGGTGGCTAATCAGGTGCTCGAGATCCATTTCTTTCCCCATTACGAACCGGACGGATTCATCTTGCAAATCCACTGATGCGCTGTAGGAGCCGATCAGCGTCTTCTCGTCCATGCAAACGGCGGCGGGATCGAATCCGGCCTCGCCATGCTGCGTTTGCGCGAACAATAAAACCCGGCCTCCGGGCCGAACTGCATCCATTGCGGTCTTAATCAGGCTATTGGCTCCGACCGCCAAGATTACCGCATCGGCGCCACGGCCGTCCGTCTGCTGGCGCACCTCTCGAACTACGTCGGCGCGCGAGGCATCAATGGAATTTTCGAGCCCGAAGTCTTTAGATATTGTAAGCCTCTGCGTGTACAAATCGGAAGTGATTACCCTAGCCCCTGCCCGTCTCGCCAGTACACTCAATATGATGCCGATAGGCCCCTGGCCGATTGTCAGGACGGTATCGCCGGGCGCAAGTGCCATGCGCTCAATGCCTTTCAGGCAGGTGTTCACGGGCTCCACGAAGCAGGCCTGTTCGAAGGAGACGCCGTCGGGAATGCGGACGGTGCCTTTCTCGACGATCCAGTCCAGGACGCGGACGTACTCGGCGAAGCCGCCGCCGGAAGGTTCGAATCCCGCCGTGGTGCCTACCTTCTTATACGTTTCGCATTGGGCAAAAGTTTTGTGGCGGCAGTAGTAGCACTGGCCGCAGGGGATGTGGTGGAAAACCATGACGCGGTCGCCGGGGGCGAAGGCGCTTACTTTGGCGCCGACGGCGGCCACGGTCCCGGAGGTTTCGTGGCCGAAGATGCGGGGGGCGGAATGGGAGCCGGTGGCGATTTTTTTGAGGTCAGTGCCGCAGATGCCGCAGGTGTGGACTTTGATCAGGATTTCGCCGGGGGTGATTTCGGGGACGGGGACGGTTTCAAGGCGGACGTCATTGATGCCACGGTAGACGGCGGCCAGCATGGTGCTGGGAATTTTGGTCGGCGCCTGGTTGGGCGTGGATTGCGCAATTGCCATCAGGATTGAAGCCCCGTTTTGCTTGGATCGCTACTGCCTGGAACTATTGTATTAGTGAGAGCGCTTTCGCGCAGCCAGGCGCAGAGATTTTCGGAGGCAATCTTGGTGTTGCGGGCCAGGCGAAAGACGCGGAGCCAGAGCCAGGGGCGGATGGAGATGTGGAGGACGAAGCGCGGGGTTTGGAATTGTCCGTCGCGGAAAAAGGGCATCATTTCGGGGAGTTCGAAATCTACTTCGTCAGAAATCGTTTTGATCGCGATGAATGGAAGGCCGTGGGCTTCGGCGGCGCGGGCGACGGATGCGCCTTCCATGTCCACAGCGTGAGCGGCGTAAGCTTTGCCGAGTTTTTGCTTTTGTGCGGCTCCGGCAATTTCGGGAGAGCTGACCACGATGGTTTTTGCCAGCGGCGAACTGCCGACAGGTGCGTTTTGGATTGCGGTCTGGTGACGGCTGCTGTCACGAGCGTCAATGATCGTCGAGGGGAAAATCGTCTCGCCTACTTTGAGGTCGGGGGTAAGGCCGCCGGCGATTCCGGCGGAAATCAAAAGCGCTGGCGAGTATTTGGCAATGATGGCCTCGGAGGCGCGGCGTCCGGGCTCGGGGCCGATGCCGCTGCATGTGGCTACGGCGTAGGGGGATTCGTAGAACGTGAAGTCGCGGCCATCGTGTTGGGCGTGCGTCTGGGGCCAGTTTCTTATGAGCGGGCGGAGTTCGTGCTCTAGGGCGGCGATGATGGCGATTTTTTTTGGCATGGAAACGTCGGCCGTTACGGCGCTGCAAGCAGACAGCAGGTTCCTCGACTGCGTAGAATCCTTCGCTTTGCGAAGGATTCTACTTCGCTCGGAATGACAGGGTTAAATATATTTCATTAAGGCAGACAAGTCTGTGCGATGGTGCTGCGCGCGGGATCCCTCGCCCCGCTGGAGAAAACGCGGGGCTTCGGGATGACGCAGTTGGGCACTGGCATGACGGCGGTGCCGGGATGGCGCAGCCGGGATTTATTGGGATGACGCAGTCGGGTGGGTGACGGATATTGGTGGTCTTCTAGTTCATCGTGGACGGGCGGGGACGCCCGTCGCCCCACAATCTGGCTGGGGTTATGCGTAACCGTTTTCTTTGAACCATGTGGCGGCGCGGCTTAGGGCGTTGTCTACCGGGGTGATCTTCCATCCTAATTCGCGCTCGGCTTTGGCGGACGAGACGAACATTTTTTTGCGGCCCATGCGGACGGCGTCGATGGTGGCGCGGGGTTCGCGGCCGAGGAGACGTCCGGTGACGAGTTCGTCGATTACTCCTGTCGCTAACGCGACGAAATACGGGACACGGATTGTGGGCGAGGGCAATCCTGTGATTGCGGCTAGCCTGTCTAGGATTTGTTTTAGGGTTAAATTTTCGCCGCCGAGGATGTAGCGTTCGCCGGGCCTTCCCTTCTCTAACGCGGCGATGTGGCCTTGAGCGCACTCTTTGACGTCAACCAGGTTGAGGCCGGTGTCCACGTAGGCGGGGAATTTGTTTTTCAGGAAATCGACGACGATGCGGCCGGTGGGGGTGGGCTTGATGTCGCGCTCGCCGACGGGTGTGGTGGGATTGACGATGACCACATCTTGGCCGGCGCGGGCGGCTTTGATGGCGACTTGCTCGGCCATGAATTTGGAGCGCTTGTAGGGGCCGATCATATTTCCGAGATCAACAGCAGACGCTTCATCGGCGAGAGCGTTCGCCGTGAATCCCATGGTGGCGACGCTGGACGTGTAAACCACGCGGCGAACTTTGTTTATGCGGGCGGCGGCGAGGATGGCGCGGGTGCCTTCGACGTTGGCGCGGAACATTTCTTCGGGATCGCGGACCCAGAGGCGGTAGTCGGCGGCGACGTGAAAGATGGCGTCACATCCGGCGATTCCCTTCTCGAGGGAGGCGGGGTCGCGGAGGTCTCCGGTGAAGAGGTCGGCTTTGAGGTCTTGGACGTTTTTTAGATTGCTGTTGGAGCGGACTAAGAGACGGAGGTCGGCGCCCTGCTCGGCTAGTGCGCGAGCGACGTGGCTGCCGACGAATCCGGTGGCGCCGGTGAGGAAGACTAGCATTCAGCTGTCAGCCGGCAGGCAACAGCCATCAGGAAAAGCGGGGTTAGGCGAACCGCCAGGCTTCCTGATAACTGATACAGACGGCAGATAGCTGAGCACTAGCCTCCTTTCAAATGTACGGCATTGCTTTGTGATGCTATAATGTATCACATGACGAAGGCTTCAGTGCGCGATCTGCGATACCGGTTCCACGAGGTGGAAGACCTACTGCGGCAGGGGCAGGAGATACAGATTACCAAGCGCAGGCGTGTGATTGCGCGGCTGGTTCCGGAACGAGAGGATAAGACTCCGGAAATCCCGGACTTTCTGGCGCGACTAAAAAAGATCTACGGCAAGCCGCTGAAAGTGACTGGAGCGGAGATCATCTCCAAAGACCGCGAGGACCGCTTTTGAGCACCTACGCGGACACCAGTTTTCTGGTTTCGTTGTACGTGTTCGACGGTAATTCGCCACGGGCCTCGGAAATGTTTGCGGGCGGCTCTTTCCCTTTTATTTTGACGCCGCTTTTGGAAGCCGAGATCGTGAACGCATTTTATTTGCGGATCTTCCGAAAGGAATCGGGCGAGAAACAAATACGGACGTCTCTGGAGTTGTTTGGAAAAGACGTTCGCGCGGGAGTGTACGACGTCAAGTCGTTCAGCAACGACATTTTTCGTCAGGTATCGCAGATTTCCGCCCGGCGCACGGCGAAGTTTGGAACACGCACTCTTGATCTGCTACACGTTGCGTCAGCGGTTGTCCTGGAAACCGAGAGATTCGCCACTTTTGACAAGAAGCAGGCTGAACTCGCACGTGCTGAGGGGTTGGTCGTGAGCGGCTGCTGAGTCGCTCAGGTCACGATTACGTCAACGCAATAGCTCGTCAACGATGGCTTCAACGTGAATCGTGGTGGTGTCGAGAAACTCGATGCTGGCGCTGGAGTCGCGCAGCAGCAACGGGAGTTCGGTGCCGGCGAGGACGATGGCTTCGACACCTTCCTCGGACTTCATGCGATGGGCGATGCGGAGGATCTCCGTCCGCGTTTCAGGCAAGAATTGATTCTTCAGCAGCTCTCCTACGTATTTCTGGTGGATGTATTCGCGCTCTGAATCGTTGGGGACGACCAGGGCGATGCCTGCGCGCTGGAATTCTTGGGGGTAGAAACTGGCGCGCATGGTGAACCCGGTTCCGAAGAGGGCCACGCGCTTCAGGCCGAGAGACATGGCATGGGAGGAGGTGGCGCGAACGATACTCAGAAGAGGAATGGGGGAGCGGTGTTGGAGTTCGTCAAAGACAAGGTGCGGAGTGTTGGCGGCGATGAAAGCGAAGTCGGCGCCGGCCTGGACTAACTGATCGAGGGCCGCGGCGAGATAATCGGCGAGGTCGTCGAGGCGGGCGGCGTCGAGTATGGCGAGGACTTTGTCTGGGTCAAGGCTGTTGATGATTATGTGCGGATAGGCTTCATCTGACCTCCGGGCGCGGCATCGGGCGAGGATGGAGCGGTAGTAGTCGATGGTGGACTCGGGGCCAAGGCCGCCGATCATTCCTGCGGTTCGCATGTTACGGAAGAGATGCGCGACGAGGGGTGGGGGATTCGGCGAGACGGGCGGGAGCATCAGCCCCGTTTCACTGCTCTCGCATTGACTTGCTGTACGCCTGCACCTAACATTTCAGCGCGATGACGTAGATTCGCGGGAGGACGGCATGTGGCGAGGACGAGCGCTGAAGGGTGTGTTGGTGTTGGTGGGACTGCTGTTTACGGCTGGCATTTATCCGCTGATCGGGTCGTTGCGGGATCCGGCGGGGTCGGATACGGGCGATACGATGATGCTTAGCCTTTATGTGACGCTTGGAATTTTCCTGCTTATCGCGGTGAGGAACCCGGCGGCGTATCGCAGCGTGATCGCGTTTGCGGCGTGGTCGAGCTTTGCGCATGCGGTGACGATGTCAACGCTGGGATTCGAGATTGCCAGCCAAAAGACAGGATTTCTGATCGGGTCGGCGGTGCTGGTTGGGATTGGGGTGGCCCTGATTGCGCTGGCTCCGGCGAACGAGCCTGTGGGGCAGACGGCGGCTGGGTAGGCGTTATTCTCGGGCAGTTTGAATGAGGCCAGAATCGCGAGCGCTGAGTGCCCCACTCAAGCCAAAGGCGGGCTTGAATGGGCCACTGCTACGGGCGCGATTTTAATCCGTGCTTGGGGTTGCGCTGGCTAGGGCTAGGATTGCTCCGGTAAAGAGGAGGGTGTCGGCGAAGTAGTTGATGCCTTCGACCTCGATCCCGATGGCCGGTTGGGATAGCGCGAGGATCAGGACGGGGCCGTAGATGGCGAGGACCATCAGCAGAAGCCAAGCGCCGACATAGGTTGCTACGGTCCGCGTTTTCCGGTTCAGCAGGATGCTTCCGCCGAGAACGAGAAGAGCTGCGCCGGTCAGATAGTCAATGAGCATGCGGGCGGGGACCCACGCCGGCATTTCTTTTACGAGCGGGACGCCGGGGAGTCCCAACGGGTGCAGGAAGTGCTCGATGCCGAAGAAGATTGCGGCGAGCGCGATCAATATGCGGCCGACTGTTATCAGCGTAGTTTTCACTGAGGCTCGCCATCCGTTGCTTGCGCTTCCGGCAAGGAGCCAGGCGCCGCCGCCGAACGAAGATTCGCGGAAGACGATGGTCCAGAGAATTCTGTTGTGCGGATCGCGCAGCGCTCCTGGGAAATGAATCATGGCAACAAACGAAAACATCATGCTCCCGAACAGCAGGCCGGACCAGCGCACCTGAATTTTTGTGGCGATACTCAAAGACGCGGCCAGCAGTGCACAGCCGACGAGATAGGCCCAAAACAATCGCCACGGCATATACGAGGGCACGATGGGCAGGACGAACTCTACGGCCGAAAGATGCAGGGCGCCGAAGACCGCCAAGGGGATGGCGAAACACAGATTGCTCAAGGCTACGATCTTGTCGAGGCCGCGGGCGCGGGCGATGTCGGTTTTGGTGGACCACAGGGCAATCAGGAAAACCACGATGCCGGCGGTGCACATCGAGAGCGGGGTGCGGGAAATGGCGAGAAATGCGGAGATAAGGGGTGGGTGCATGTGGATGCCAGGGGCAAAGTCCGTGCTTTATGTGCGGCACGTTTTCCGGGTCAACGAGGCCTCAAATTGTACAACGAGGACGGAGCGAGGATATTCCGGGCGGGCTGATGGGGCCTTCCAGGCGCACAATTTTGCGAATCTCAATTCGCGGGGCGTCATCAGAAGCAGCACGGGGTGAGCGATGAATATAGCGTTGTGGGTCACGCAGGGGATGCTGGCGTTTGTTTTTGTCATGGCGGGTGGGATGAAACTGTTTTCCTACCAGAAGTACAGGGCGATGCTGGAGAAGAGCGCGCCGACCAGCTTGACGCATGGGTTCATTACGTTCCTCGGCGTGGTTGAACTGGCTGGGGCGGCGGGAATCGTGTTGCCGATGGCGCTGAACGTCGCGCCGTGGCTCACCGTGTGGGCGGCGGCGGGGATGGCGGTGATTATGGTGTCGGCGACTGTCTATCATTTGCGGCGGCACGAGCCGCCGATTATGACGAGTGTGCTTTTTGTGCTGGCGGGGTTTGTTGTCGTTGGGAGGGGTCATTGGGTGTAAGC
The DNA here is from genome assembly GCA_963839975.1 of uncultured Acidobacteriota bacterium. Lineage (GTDB taxonomy): Bacteria > Acidobacteriota > Terriglobia > Terriglobales > Acidobacteriaceae > Gp1-AA145. Next base: position 352,119 of record CAWIXA010000002.1, read on the forward strand.
ATAAGCACTGGCTTACCCTGGTTGTCGCACGATGTTTTACGAGTGCGAAACCCAAGACAGGGTAGGGTTCGGGGAAAGCCCCACTTCTCGAAAACCGCGAGAAGTGGGGCACCCGGCGGATTTACCGGGGGTCTCTAGCTATTGATGTTCGCCTAGTTGGTGCGTGGGAGTCTGAGGTCGGCAGCAGACGCCATAGCTTTGCCAGAGTCGGAACCACGGGCTGTTGGCTAGAGCCTCATCGTGCCTTCGGTTCGCAGCAGAGATGTCGCTTGCGGTGAGCGGCCTAATATCCGGCGCTTCGAACATTTCCTGTAGCTGCTCGATGTCGTTGATGATGCGTTCAACGTCCATACGTCACAATCATCTAGGAAAAGGCGCGGAGAGGTCAACCTGACGGGCCAGCTACTGCGTTTACTACTGGGAGACTATAAGACCGGGTAGGGTTCGGGGAAAGCCCCACTTCTCGAAAACCGCGAGAAATGGGGCACCCCATTCTTTTCACCGGATAGACGTGGGCCGCCCGACCCCGCCACATTTCAAACCACTTGCATCGCCGCCTCTTCGTTCCTGTTTCGGTGCGGTTTCACGACAATTTCTACATCGTGATCGAGGGCAACTAGGAAGCGGAGCAGGCGTTCGACGGAGAACTGGCGAAATTCGCCGCGCAGCATCTTCGATACATCGGGCTGGCGGACGCCGAATAGTTCAGCAGCCTCGACCTGTTTGAGGCCGCGCTTTTTGAGAATTGCGTCAATCTTGAATACAAGCTGCGCTTTGACCAAATGCTCTTCGGCATTGGGCACGTCGATGTCCTTGAACACGTTTCCGCTTCCAGTTTCGTAGCGCTTTTTGTTCATTGCTTTCTCCCCCTCGCGATCTGTTCGGCCTCGCGCAATCGCTGCTTGATTTTTTAATAGGTCATGGGCAGTTGAGTATAGTGATATCACTATATCTAATCAAGAGAGGAGGGTTGCGCAAAGGGAGAGTGCTTTGACGCCAGTCTGATCGAGTGCCGTGGTCGCCCACCCTTCGAAAACCGCGAAGGGTGGGGCAGCCGTTTGTTGGGTGATTCAGCCGAAGTGGATCAGTAGGGTGGGCCAGCCTGCCGCCCGGAAGAGGTTAATGCCACAAATCTCCGTATAGCGAGTCCAGCTCGTTCATGTGGTTCCACGTCAATCGCAAGTGGCAATCTCCGTTGGCGATAGACGATTGCACATCGATCCACTGCATCGCCATCGAGGGGCAGGCCTGGTCACGGTACCTTTGCCAAGTTTCCTCGGCGGCGTCGAACAGCAGGCGCTTCGGCGTTTTTGGGCCTGTATCGTCAGGTGTATGAAGTCGCAGCAGCGCACCGATCGTCCGCACGTAGGCTAGATAATCTAGCTCAGTAGTTTTGACTTCGGTTGCCAAGCAGTCAGCAATCCCCGTACCTCCACGTTCGCCTTGACCAGCCCGCTCACAGAGATCCGCCTTGCTGCGACTTTGCTCCCGTTCAAGAGCCTCCTTGCCACGCTGGCGAAGTTTCGCCTGTTCGGCATGAAAGGCGTCCCAGGCCGACTTGTTCTTCTCGGAGCCTACTTGAGCTTCTAAGCTCGGAACGAATAGAAGGATACAAAAGAGGAGGTAGAGCCGCATCATGGAATTTAGTGTAGCAGTCATGCGGCGGTTGCCCAGACCTCAGCTGCTGAACTGAAACTAACTCTTCTCGATCATCACTTTCTTGTACGTGGTCAGCGCGATCAACGGGAAGTATTGGCGGTACATGTGGTACATGAGGTAGAAGACGCGGGGGAAGCCGGTGCCGGTGTACCAGGGTTCGTCCCAGGAGCCGTCTTTTTTCTGGGTTTTTAGGAGGTAGGCGACGCCTTTGGCGACTGAGTCGCTGCGGGTGTCGTTGGCGGCGAGGAGGCCCATGACGGCCCAGGCGGTTTGCGAGGGGGTGCTGGGGCCGATGCCTTTGGTGTTGGGGTCGTCGTAGGAGCCGCAGGTTTCTCCCCAGCCGCCGTCGGGGTTTTGCACCATGCGGATCCATTCGGCGGCTTGCTGGACGTAAGGCTCGTGGTGGTCGGTGCCCATGGCTTCGAGGCCGCGCAGGACCTGCATGGTTCCGTAGATGTAGTTCACGCCCCAGCGGCCGAACCATGAGCCGTCGGGCTCTTGCTCGTCGCGGATAAACTTCAGAGCTTTCTTTACGGCGGGATGATTTTTGTCGTAGCCGTAGGCGGCGAGCATTTCGAGAACGCGTCCGGTGATGTCAACCGTGGGCGGATCGAGCATGGCGTTGTGGTCGGCGAAGGGGATGTGCTCGAAGACCATGCGGTCGTTGTCTTTGTCGAACGAGGCGAAGCCGCCGTTCTTGCATTGCATGGACAGGACCCAGTCGATGGCGCGCTCGACGGACTCGAGCTGATAGCGTCCGTTGGGATGCTCGACCTGAGCGAGGCCGAGGGCGACCATGGCGGTGTCGTCCACGTCGGGATAGAACTCGTTGTTGAATTCGAAATACCAGCCGCCGGGTTTGCCTTTCTTATTGTTGACGGTCCAGTCGCCGGGCTTGCGGACTTGCTTTTGCAGAATCCAGTCGGCGCTTTTTACCATGCGGGGATCGGTTTTCGCGAGGCCGGCTTCGCCGAGGGCGAACATGGCATACGCAGTGTCCCAGACGGGCGGCTTGCAGGGCTGCATGCGGAATGTGTCTTCTTCTTCGATGCCCAGCTTTTCGAATTCGTCTAGGGCGCGGATCATTTGGGGATCGTCGAGGGAGTATCCCTGGCAACGCAGGGCGATGATGGCATTCAACATCGCGGGATAGATGGCGGCGAGGCCGTCGGACATTTCGAAACGTTCTAACATCCATCGCTCCGCCTTTTTTAGTGCCATCGAGCGCAGGGGGCGGATGTGGACGGCTTCGAACCAGTGGGTCAGGCGATCGAAGACTAAAAAGAAGTTGCGCCAGGAGATGAGTTTGTCGCTCCACTCTAATCTCATGCGCGATTTGTCGCGGCCGCCGACGAAGAGTTCGTCTATGGCCATTTCGTCGGGAATTTTCTTGAATGGCTTTTTCGCGTAGACGATCGAGAGCGGGACTAAGATGGCGCGCGACCAGGACGAAATTTCGTAGATGTTGAACCAGAACCAGTTGGGGAAAAGAACGATCTCGGGCGGAATTGCGGGGACGGCGTCGTAATCATACTGGCCGAGGAAGCATAGATAAATCTTGGTGAAAGTGTTGACCTTGGTGACGCCGCCCAGTTCGAGAATCTTTTTGCGCGCGCGGACTAGCGCGGGGTGATCGGGTTTGTATCCTGTGAGCTTGAGGCTGAAATAGGCTTTGACTGAGGCGCTGATGTTCGACGGGCCACCGTTGAAGATGGGCCAGCCGCCGTCTTCATTCTGATGGCGGAGGATGTAGTTGGCGCACTTCTGAAAACGCTCCTGATTGCTGGTGCCGAGGAGCGTGTGCATGAGGATGTAATCGGATTCGAGGGTGCTGTCGGCTTCGAGTTCGCCGCACCAGTAGCCGTCTTCGTGCTGCTGGGAGAGCAGCCAGTTGCGGGCGCCGTCGATGGCGGCGGCGACGCGGCTGGCGAGGTCGTCGATTTTTCCGAAGCGAAGTTGAGGGGCGGATGAGGGCGGGGGAAATGAATTTTCCATAGAGTTACGGTTTTTCCTCCAGTTGGTAAGCGCCCCCCAGAGAACTCACCTCAGCGGCTGAAGCCGCATTTCATTTCACCTTGCATACGCGGCCCTGAAGGGCCGCTCTTCCACCAACACCTTACGCGGCCTGAAAGGGTCGCCGCTCCACGCGCTAGTTGGCTGACACACTCGCTGTGGGCGCAGCGGCGATGGCTTCGACGATCTCGGGAGGCAGGCCGAAGCGGACGTTTTCGGGCATGACTTCTACTTCCCTGAGATTGTTGAATCCCTTGGTGCCGAGGAATTCGACTACTTCCTCGACCAGACATTCGGGCGCGGAGGCTCCGGCGGTTAGGGCGATGGTGGTCACACCTTCGAGCCATTCGGGCTGGATGTCTGCGCAACTGTCAATCAGGTGCGACGCACGGCCGAGGTTGCGAGCGACTTCGACGAGGCGGTTGGAGTTGGAACTGTTTTCGGAACCGACGACCAGGAGCAGATCGGCGTCTTCGGCTACGTGCTTGACGGCCACCTGGCGGTTCTCGGTGGCGTAGCAGATATCCTGCGCGTGCGGACCTTTGATGTTGGGGAACTTTACGCGCAGGGCTTCGATGATGTCTTTGGCTTCGTCGAGGCTGAGCGTGGTTTGGGTGAGATAGGCAACGCGATTGGGATCGGGCACGGTGAGTGAGTCAACCTGTGCGGGAGAGCCGACGACTTGGGTGACGGCCGGGGCTTCGCCGAGGGTGCCGATGACTTCGTCGTGATCGCGGTGGCCGATGAGGATCAGCGAATAGCCCTCTTTGGCAAACTTGACGGCTTCGACGTGGACCTTGGTGACGAGGGGGCAAGTGGCGTCGATGACGCGGAGGCGGCGGTCTTTGCTGGCCTGGCGAACTTCGGGGGAGACGCCGTGGGCGCTGTAGATGACGCGTTCGCCGGCGGGGACTTCGTCCACGGAATCGACGAAAATGGCGCCTTTGCCCTGGAGCTCTTCGACCACGAAACGGTTGTGGACGATCTCTTTGCGGACGTAGATGGGCGGGCCAAAGGCCTCAAGGGCGATGCGGACGATGTCAATGGCGCGGACGACGCCGGCGCAGAATCCGCGGGGCTTGAGCAGGAGCAGGTTCTTCTGGGTGGTTTCTGGTACCGCTTCTTGTAGCTCTGGCAATGGTTCGTCCTTTGAATTAAGTACTTTAAGGATACACGGTTCCCTGCGTTTGGTTATGAAAAGGGTATCGAAAAGAACCGTGGGTCAACGTAAGCTCAAGAAGGGCGCGGGATTAGCAGCGGGAGGGGAAAAGGAGGGGGTGAACGGGGAGGGTGGGCCGGGCAGAGAAAATCCCAGACGTGCTTTCTCCCAATTTGGAAGCGATGTCAACTATTAACCTGGTTGGCATTTCCGGCGGAAACACAAGCTGATACAGTAAGCGGTTTGGGAGCACATCTTCAATTAATTGCGTCCTTTGAGGGAAGATCCTGATGCGGATTGCGGTGGTGGGTTCGGGGTATGTGGGGCTGGTGGCGGGGGCTTGCTTTGCTGACCTGGGCCACGATGTGATCGTGGTGGACAACGATCAGGAAAAACTGGCGGCGCTGAATCGGGGCGAGGTGCCGATTCATGAGAATTTCTTGCCGGAGTTGCTGCAGAGGCATCGGGGGAAACGGCTGCTGTTTTCGGATGATTTGCATGCGGCGGTGGGAGCGAGCGCGGCGATATTTGTGGCGGTGGGTACTCCGCCGACGGAACAGGGCGAGGCTGATCTTTCTTATGTGGAGTCGGTGGCGCGGGGGATTGCGGGGGCGATCAACGATTACAAAATCATTGTGGAAAAGAGCACGGTGCCGGTTTATACCAGTGACTGGGTGCGGAAAATTATTTTACGGAATGGGGTTGCGGGAGAGTTCGATGTGGCATCGAATCCTGAGTTTTTGCGGGAAGGGACGGCGGTCACCGATTTTCTTTATCCGGACAGGATTGTGGTGGGGGCTGACACCGAGCGCTGCGCTGCGGTGTTGCGGGAGATTTATAGTCCGCTGACGGATGGAAGTTATTACAAGAATGCGGATGCGATTCCGGGGCCGGACCGGGCGACAGATTCCTCCGCCGCTGATTGTGACCTCGGCGAAGAGTGCGGAGTTGATCAAGCATGCTTCGAATGCTTACTTGGCGATGAAGATTTCGTTTATCAATGCGGTGGCTTCGATTTGCGAGAGTGTGGGAGCGAATGTGCAGCAGGTTTGCCAGGGGATTGGCACGGACACGCGCATCGGGCCGCGGTTTCTGAATCCGGGGATTGGGTATGGCGGGTCTTGTTTCCCAAAGGATCTGATGGCGTTTCGGTCGGTGGCGCGGGAGTGTGGATATGACTTCCGGCTGCTGGAAGAAGTTATGCGGATTAATGAGGAGCAGCGGGCGAGGTTTATCCGCAAGGTGCGCAGCGCGCTGTGGACTCTGCGGGGCAAGAAGCTGGGTGTGCTGGGGCTGGCGTTTAAGGGCGGGACGGATGACGTACGGGAGTCGCCAGCGATTCTGCTGATTCAATCGCTGCTGCAGGAGGGGTGCGAGATTTCGGCGTATGATCCGGCGGCGCATGAACGGGCGCGGGAAGTGTTGAAGTCAAGCGTGCGGCTGGCGGAGAGCGCGTACGATGCGGCGCGGGGCGCGGACGCTTTGTTGATCCTTACCGAGTGGGAGGAATTTGCGGCACTGGATTTACCGCGACTGCACTCGGAACTGAAATATCCGATCGTGATTGATGGGCGGAACTTGTATGATCCTGAGGTAATGGCGGCGAACGGGTTCACGTATTACAGCGTGGGGCGGAGCGCTTCGAGTCCAGAAGCTGCGGCGGCAGTGGCGGCGCCGCCGGCTAGAAAGGCCACTCACTGATGAAACCGCGGGCACTAGTTACGGGCGGAGCCGGATTTCTGGGGTCACACCTTTGCGATGCGCTGCTGGCGGAAGGTTACTCGGTGGTGGCGGTGGATAATCTGCTGACCGGGCGGATGTCGAACATTGCGCACTTGCGGCGCGAGGGGAACTTTGAGTTTCTGCAACTGGACATCAATCGGCCGTTTGATTGCGGCGAAGTGAATTACGTTTTTCATTTTGCTTCGCCGGCGAGTCCGGTGGATTACATGATCCACGGGATTGATACGCTGAAAGTTGGGTCGCTGGGGACGATGCATGCGCTGGAGATTGCGCAGAAATATCACGCCAAGTATCTGGTGTCATCGACTTCGGAATGTTATGGCGATCCGCTGGAGCATCCGCAGAAGGAAACTTATTGGGGAAATGTGAATCCGATTGGGCCGCGGTCGGTGTATGACGAGGCCAAGCGGTTTACGGAGGCGCTGACCATGGCCTACCACCGCTATCACGGGCTGGACACGCGGATTTCGCGCATCTTCAATACGTATGGGCCGCGGATGCAGTTGAATGATGGGCGGGTGATTCCGAATTTTATGAAGCAGGCGTTGCGGGGCGAGGACCTGACGGTTTACGGCGACGGGTCACAGACGCGAAGTTTTTGCTACGTGAGCGACGAGATTGACGGGTTTTTGCGGCTGGCGAAGTGCGACGAGCATGCGCCGGTGAATATCGGGAATCCGAATGAGTTCACGATTCTGGAGTGCGCGCAGCTGGTGATTGCGATTACGGGCTCGAAGAGCAAGATTCGCTACGAGAGGCTTCCGGAGGATGATCCAAAGCAGCGGCGGCCGGATATTACCAAGGCGCGGACGCTGATGGGGTGGGAGCCGAAAGTTGATCTCGACAGCGGGCTACGGATGTCGCTGGAGTACTTCCGCGAGGCGGTGGCGGCGGAAGCGGTGGTGCGGGTCTGAGGTTCGCGGTGGTTACCCCTGTCTAGAGCTGTATCCCAACTGCCTCTCTCAAGCTGAAATCCAAAGTCAAAATCAAAGGCGTCGGACAGGAATATCCGACCCACACGGTCATTACTTCGGTCATCTGGAGTTCGGGGGAGGAAGCCGATATGGTCAGGGTGAAGCCGAATTCTGCGCTGGGGAAGCAAAAACCGTCTCAATTGGAAGAAGGTATCCGGATGGGCCAGAAGGCCAGTGGGTGGGCGATTGTTGCGGGATGTGTGCTGATGGTGGCGGGGCTGGGATTTTTGCCCGCGGCCCTCGGACAGCACCCCGATCCGGAGATTCTGGGGGCGGGAGTCTGTTTGCTGGCGTTTGGAGCCCTGGTGGCTTCGGGCGGATTTTATCTTAAGGCTCGGGCTTTGGGCGCGGCCCCTTCGACCCCCACTCAGGCGAAGCGAGTACGCGGCGGTTGCGACTTGTGCGGGACGGATTCTCCAGTGATTAATTGCCGGGTGCATCAATTGCACTTGTGCGGACAATGCCTGGGCGAGCATTATGATTTCCGGTCTTGCGTGTATGTGCCGAGTACGCGGCGTCCGGCGGCTAGCAAGCCGTTAGCGAGAGCGGCGAGAGGGTAGGTCCGGCTCTCGGATAGCTCTTAGATTTTCCTCTCTTGATGGATCTCAGACAGTAACAAAGTACCTCGGCGGCTGAAGCCGTATTTTTGTCGTGCTCCCATCCAGGGCTGAAGCCCTGCTCCACCCTTTCCACGCTTACGCGGCGCTGAAGCGCCGCTCTTCCACGGTGGCGCATAATGCCGTGGCACGCACGGTGGCGCATAATACCGTGACACGGAATTTGACTGTGTCCGGAAATGTGGAGGGCTCGTGGGAGAGATTCGGGCGCTGTTCTGGGATGTGGGCGGGGTGCTGTTGAACAATGCGTGGGACCATGAGGAGCGCGATCTCGCGATTGCGCGGTTTGGGATTGATCGGGAGGAGTTTGAGGCGCGCCATAACGAAATGGTGCCGGCGTTTGAAGAAGGCCGGATCACGCTGGATGAGTATTTGGACCGCAGCGTTTTTTATCAGGCGCGGGATTTTTCGCGGGAGGAGCTTAAGCAGTTTATGTTTTCGCTTTCGAAACCGAAGACGGGGGTGCTGGAGATTGCGCGGGCTTTGTCCGGGAGATATTTTATGGCGATGCTTAACAATGAGTCGCGGGAGTTGAATCAGTACCGGATCGCGACGTTTGGGCTGGCGGAATGTTTTGATGTGTTCGTGAGTTCGTGCTTTGTGGGGCTGCGCAAGCCGGATGAGCGGATTTACCGGCTGGCGCTTGATTTGTGTCAGCGTACGGCGGAGGAATGCTGTTTTATTGATGATCGTCCGGGGAATATTGAGGTGGCCGCAAAGGTGGGGATGAGGACAGTGCTGGTAAAGGATGCGGAGCAGTTGCGGAGGGAGTTGCAGGAGATGAGGGTGGAGCAGTGAAAGGACGGCCAGTCATGAAAAAGCAAGCGTTCGCGCTGTTGACGACTGTAATTGTTGTTTGTTGCACCTCGCGTTTCAACGCAGCGCAGGCTCCTCAGTCCGAGTCCGATCTTCCTGTCGTCAAAACGGCCGAGATGCCCATGTACCCGCACATTGCTCGGGTTGCGCGGATTGAAGGAAGGATACGATTGCAAGTCTGGACTGATGGCGCGAAAGTTGTAAGGGTGGAAGCAACCGGCAATAAGCTGCTGGCGAACTCCGCCGAGCAAAATGTTCGAACATGGCTCTTCTATCCTCATAAGGCGACCTCATTCACGATTACATTTCTCTATGGTCTCGATAAGACAGAGGCGTACGGATACGCGAACCCATCCATTACGCTGAGACTTCCCACTATTGTTGAAATTCGAACCAGCACGTTTCCCATCGAGACGGAAACGTCGCACTGATGCCGCGCTGTGCTCGAATCGACTGGTTGTTATTTGCTGCGCGGTGCGCGGAACGACCGGGGTAGTCGGGCGGAGTGGCAGGGGCCTTCGGGAGTACGTCGATGCACCAGGAGTCGGCGAGGATTTTCCAGGCGTCGGATTCACGGCGGGCTATGAGCAGGAATTTACCGGTTTCTTCGTGGCGCTGGCCGGGGGCGGTGGGGACGAGCATGCGGCTTTTGCCGGTGAGGCAGGCGATGTCGCCGAGGACGCCGGCGTCGGCGGGATCGAGTTCGACATCGCCCAATCCGGCTTGCAGTGCTGCTTGCAACAGTTGGCGGATGGCGGTGCGTCCGTGCGCGGGCGCAACGTTGGCGCGGAGGACGATGGCGTCGGAGGAATAGAGCGCCAGGAGATCGTCGAGGCGTTTGGAGTTGCAGCAGAGAGTCCAGTCGGTTACCAGTTTTTGGATGGCGGCTTCGGCGGCGGCTGCGTCGGTTTGCGGGGCGGCTAGTTCGCCGGTCAGAGTGGCGTTGGCGTCTCCGAAGGTGTGCTTGGCGATCGAGGTGGACTCGGAGAAATAGTGGTGGTGGTGATGATGGATGTGTTGCTCGGGCGGCGGCTCAGGGTGAGGGCGTTCGCGAAGTAAGGCGTTGGTCTGAGGAACAGCCTGGGTTGCGGGCCTGTCGCGGCGGGCGAGCAATTGTCCGCAGAAACCGCAGAAGCGGTTGGTGGCGGAATTCACGGCACGGCACTTGGGGCAGGGTTCGCCTGCGACGTCTTCAGCGGAAGAATCGTCGAGCGTGGCGGACTCGGCGTCACGTTCGGCGGCGTCTCCAGTCAGGGTTTGAATCGCGTGAAGAGCTGCGGCGACGGCTTCCTCGCTGGGCTTCGGACGGCGAAAATCGTGATTCATCTTGACAAAGAAATCGTCCACGGCGGAATTGGGCAGCGGATCGTCGCCAGCATTCTCTGGCGGATCGCTTTTCGCGCGAGTCGGTTTCTTTGGATAATCGGCGTCCACAGGTAGCCCATTTTACTGCCAAATAGCTCAAACCCGACCAGATCACGAAAGTGTTTTTGGGGTAAGATGCAAAGTTTTGCAGCTCTGGGGCGGGGATGGGGGATAGGGTATTCTGTCGTTCCTGAGACGTGGGGCGGCTAAGGCTGTTGAGCGCTGCCGAAAAGCAGGTTCCTCCCTACGCTCGCTCTTCTTCGCTACGGTTCGGAATGACATGGATTAGTGGTGGGTTAGCGGTGGAACGATAGGTTAATGGGATTGAATAAGACCTTGAATATCGCGATGGTGGGGACTGGGTTCATTGCTCGGGCGCATTCGAATGCGTTCCACCAGGTTGGGCACTTTTTCGACCTGCCGGTGAAGCTGCGGACGAAGGTGGTTTGCGGGAGGGATCCGGCGCGGCTGGCTGGATTTGCGCGGCAGTGGGAGTGGGAGGAGAGGGCGACGGAATGGGAGGCAGTGGTTGGGCGGCCGGATATAGATATTGTGGACATTGCGACGCCGAATGCGCTGCATGCGCCGATCGCGCTAGCAGCGGCGCGGGCGGGGAAAATTGTGTTGTGTGAGAAGCCGCTGGCAGTTTCAGTGGAGGAAGCGGAAGCGATGGCGGCGGCGGTGCGCGGGCTGCCGAATCTGGTGTGGTTCAACTACCAGAGGGTCCCGGCGATTGCACTGGCGAAACGGATGATCGAGGAGGGGCGGGTGGGGCAGGTGTTCCATTACCGCGCGTATTACTTCAACCAGTCGGGAGTGGACGCGAGCAAGGCGCAGGCTTGGCGGTATAAGCGGGCGGAGGCGGGGTCGGGGGCGATTGGGGATTTGCTTTCGCATTGTCTCGATCTGGCGCGGTATTTGAACGGGGACATTCGCGAGCTGGCGGCGACGAAGCACACGTTTTTCCCGGGGCGCGAAGTCGATGACGCGGTGCAAGTGATGGCGCGCTTTGCGAATGGGAGTTTGGGCAGCTTCGAGGCCAGCCGGTTTGGAGTCGGACGGCGGAATGGGAATGGGTTTGAGATTTACGGATCGAAAGGAAATTTGGCGTTCGATTTGGAAGATATGAACCGGCTGCGATTTTTTGACGCGACCGAGGCCGCGGCGATGCAGGGCGAGAAGAATCTATTGGTGACGGGGCCGGACCATCCGTATGCGTCGGTGTTTTGGAAGCCGGGGCACATTGTTGGATACGAGCATACGTTTATTGCGACGCTGGGGGATTTTTTGTTAGGGATGACGAAGGGTGGGGAGTTTCATCCGAATTTTGAGGACGGGGTTTGGGTGCAGCGGGCGATGGAGAGGGTCGAGGAGGCGGCGGGGTCGGGGGAGTGGGTTAGGGTGTGACGGACATTTCGCGCCGGCATTGTTTCGCGGACGAGAGTTTGGATGGCGCGTGCGAACAGCAGGTTCCTCTCCGCCTGCGGCGGTTCGGAATGACATTGCTTTTCTAACTCAAACATTTCTCATCGTGGCGGCAGGCGCTCGCAGTGGCTCGCGCCGGGGGGTGGAGCAGCTACGAACGGCACGACTGTAAGTCGTGCCCTCCCGATTACCCTCCCGGCTGCTCGCCCGATTAGCTCGCGGCACTTCCCGGTGGCGAAGTCCCGATTGCGCTCCCGGAATTCTTTTCCAGCGTTTTGAAGTCACTTCGGTAACTTGCGGGTGGTTACAGTGCCGCCTAGCATCAATCTGTGATGCTCCGCAGCCTACTGGTTAGCCAAGACGAAAAAACTGCGCACATTATTGGGCGAGTGTTCAAAGACCTTGAGGTCGAATTCGAGCTCCAGGCGGACGCAAGCCTTGCGCTTCAAACCTTGAGCAAGAACCGCTACGACGCCATTGTGCTGGACGATCAGATTGAAGAAGCGGCGACGATTCTGGAGAAAGTGGCACTACTTCCCTCCTGCAACAAGGCGGTGCGCATTGTTTTGGCGGAGCCAGTGGCGGCGCTGCACACGGTGTTCAAGACGGGGACGCAGGTAATTCTGTACAAGCCGCTGTCAGCGGAACGAGTGCGGCACGGATTGCGGGCGGTGCGTAATTTGATGGCGCGGGAGCGTCGGCGGGGAGCGACTCGGGTTCCGGCAATGCTTCCGGCACGCGTCCGGCATGGCAGGGGAGCGGGGATTCAGGTATTCATCGCCGACATCAGCGACACCGGGGCTGCGATTCACTGCTCGGGCGGACAACTACCGTACACGGGCAATGTGCATGTGGACTTCCTGCTGCCGGGGGATTCGGATCACGTTCACGTGACGGCGGAATTGGTTTGGCAAAACAGCGAAGGCGCGGCCGGGATACGGTTTACAGATATGGCCAGTTATGCGCGCAGGAAGCTAGCGCAATGGATCAAGCAAGAAGCGGGCGGAAAGAAAGCCCGGGCCCACGTCTCCGGCGCTGGCATATAGGGGCGCTAGTCGAAGGTTTCTGCATCGCGAAAGCGAACTCCGTTTCGGTCTTTGTCGGACAACTGCGGTTCTTCTGAGTTTTCCCAACTAATCTTCAAGTCTCGGTCATTCCACCGAATCGTTCGTTCGAGTTCGGGGAAATAGAATTCTGTGGATTTGTAGAGAACATGCGCGCTTTCGGATAGGACGTAGAAGCCGTGCGCAAAACCTGCGGGGATCCATGCCATGCGCTTGTTCTCGCCTGAAAGCTTAACCGTGTGCCAGCGGCCGAAGGTGGGGGAGCTGCGGCGCAGGTCAAGAAAAACGTCGAGCACTTCCCCGCTGACTACCCGCACCAGCTTGCCTTGCGGCTTCTGGACCTGATAATGCAGGCCGCGCAAGACGGCGTGCGCGGAGTAGGAATGATTGTCCTGCACGAACTTGTCGGGAATACCGATTTCAGCGAAAAGTTGTTCGTTGTAGCTCTCGAGGAAAAATCCGCGCGAATCCTGAAAGATTTTCGGTTCGAGGATGAGGGCGCCGGAGAGCGGAGTTTCGAGGACTTTCATGGACGTGTGAGGGTCAGAATACTCGCTCTTTGAGCATTTGGAGAAGGTAGGCGCCGTAGCGGTTATTTTTCATGGCTGCGGCGGCGGTTTCGACCTGGGCGGCGGTGATGTATCCGTAGCGGTAGGCAATTTCTTCGGGGCACGCGACCATGAGGCCTTGGCGGGTTTCGAGGGTTTGAATGAATAAGGATGCTTCGAGCATGGCTTCATGAGTGCCGGTATCGAGCCAGGCCATGCCGCGTCCCATGACGGCGACGTCGAGCTGGCCGCGTTTTAGATATTCGCGATTGACGTCGGTGATTTCGAGTTCGCCGCGGGCGGAGGGCTTCATGGACTTGGCGATGTCCACGACCTGGGAGTCGTAAAAGTAGAGGCCGGTTACGGCGTAGCGCGACTTTGGCGCGCGCGGCTTTTCTTCCAGGCTGACTGCTTTGCCTTGCGCATCGAATTCGACGACGCCGTAGCGCTCCGGATCGTTGACGGGGTAAGCGAAGATGCGCGCGCCGCGTGTGACTTGAGCAGCAGACTGGACACTTTTCGCGAGGTCGTGGCCGTAGAAAATGTTGTCGCCGAGGACAAGGGCGCAGGGGCTAGATCCGATGAAGTCTTTGGCGATGAGGAAGGCTTGGGCGATGCCTTCGGGCTTGGGCTGGGCGGCATAGGAGAAAGTTAGTCCGAAGCGTGAGCCATCGCCCAGAAGCTGCTGGAATTTAGGGAGATCTTCGGGGGTGGAGATGAGCATGATTTCCCGGATTCCGGCCAGCATGAGGGTGGAAAGCGGGTAATAGACCATGGGCTTGTCGTAGATGGGGAGCAGGCTTTTGCCGATGGCGTGGGTGACGGGGTAGAGGCGGGTTCCGGAGCCGCCGGCGAGGATGATGCCTTTGTATTTTGAGGACGGGTTGGGCATAGGCAAGAACAGGTTTCTAGTTTCGGGTTTCGAGTTTCAAGAGCTTCGTGCTCGAGCGGAGAGTTGGGCGCTGCCTGAAAGCAGGTTCCTCCCTACGCTCGCTTTGCTTCGCTACGGTTCGGAATGACAGAGTTTAATTTTTGAGTCCAAAATTCAATCCCCACAACGACGGCGGCTAAAGCCGCGGGTCACTCCGGCGGCACTTACGGCAAGGCTGAAGCCGTGCCCTCCCGAAAAACTCCCCGCGGCATGCCTTGAAGGCGTGCCCTTCCAAAACGTACTTCAAGTTTCAGACTACCTACAAAGAATACTGTGTTGCCATCCATTGGCGATAGGCGCCGGTGGTTACTGATTGAATCCAGGCCGGATTTTCCAGGTACCACTGGATGGTTTTGCGGATGCCGGTTGCGAAAGTCTCGCGGGGACGCCAGCCCAGTTCGGATTCAATTTTGCCGATGTTCATGGCGTATCGGCGATCGTGTCCGGGGCGGTCGGTGACATAGGTGATCAATTTGTTGTGGGGTTGGGTTTGCGGCTGCAACTCGTCGAGCACCGAGCAGATTTCGTTCACTACATCGAGGTTCTTCAATTCATTTTGGCCGCCGATGTTGTAGGTCTCTCCGACGCGGCCGCGCGCCAAGACCATGCGGATGGCCTCGCAGTGGTCGGCAACGTAGAGCCAGTCGCGGACGTTTTGGCCGTCGCCATAGACCGGGATGGGTTTGCCGGCGATGGCGTGCAGAATGACGAGCGGAATTAATTTTTCTGGAAACTGGAAGGGGCCGTAGTTGTTGGAGCAATTGGTGGTGAGCGTAGGCAGTCCGTAGGTGTGGAAGTAGGCGCGGACCAGGTGATCGGAAGCGGCTTTGGACGCGGAATACGGACTGTTCGGTGCGTAGCGAGTGCTCTCGGTGAAAGCGGGATCGGCGGGGGCGAGGGAGCCGTAAACTTCGTCGGTCGAGACATGCAGGAAGCGGAACGAAGTTTTAGCTTCGTCTTCGAGGCCAGACCAGTAGGAGCGGGCTTCTTCGAGCAGGCTGAAGGTGCCGTTGACGTTGGTGCGAATGAAATCATCGGGGCCGTGGATGGAGCGGTCCACGTGGCTTTCGGCGGCGAAGTGGACGACGGCGCGAGGGCGGTGGGTGAGGAGTAATTCGGCGACCAGTTCCCTGTCGCAGATATCGCCTTGCAGGAATTTATAACGGCGATCGCTGGCGACGGTTGCGAGATTGGCAGGATTGCCCGCGTAGGTGAGTTTGTCGAGATTGACGATGGCGGAAGATTCGGCGGCGATCCAGTGCAGGATGAAATTGGAGCCGATGAATCCTGCTCCGCCGGTCACCAGGATGGTGTCTGCCTGCATTTGGGACTTGTGCGCTACGACAAAACATTATCATGCATTTTTCTGCCACGCGGGGGTTTCGAGGGCGGAAGCGACGGGGGCGTCGTTCAGCGATTGGGGCATGACCTTGTCGGCGAGAATGTAGACGATTCTGACGCTGGCGAGGCCGTCCCATTTCTGAGGAATCTGGCGGACGCCGCGAAATGCAAGCTGCTGTTGAATAGCGTGGCGGATGTGGTCGCGGCGAGTGCCGGCGAGAATGTTGGTGCCGACCTCGACGGTGACCGGGCGCTCGGTGTTTTCGCGGACGGTGACGCAGGGGACGCCCAGGGCTGTGGTTTCTTCCTGAATGCCGCCTGAGTCGGTTACGACCAGCTTCGCGTTTTTCATCAGACAAAGAAAGTCACGATAGCCTTGCGGCGGGAGCATTTGAATGCCTGCACTCTGGTCGCTGAAGTAGGTGTCGAGCTGGTGCTCCTGGATTTGCTTCTGGGTGCGGGGATGGGCGGGGAAAATGATGCGATGCGAATGCGCTAAATCTCGCAGGCCTTCCAGAATTTCGATGAAGCTGGTGCGGTCGTCAACGTTGGCAGCGCGGTGCAGAGTGAGGAGCGCGTAATTGCCGCGCTCGAGGGCCAGAGTTTCCAGGATGGGCGACAAGTCAGCACGAGATTCGTATTCGCGCAGGGAGTCGATCATGGTATTGCCGACGAAATGAATACGAGCGCTGGGAATGCCTTCGGTGCGCAGATTTTGCAGGGCGCTCTCTTCGGTAACGAAGAGGAGATCGGAAATCTGGTCGGTGAGAATGCGGTTGATTTCTTCGGGCATGGAGCGGTCGAAGGAGCGCAGGCCGGACTCGATGTGGGCGATCAGCGGACGGGTTTCGCCGGGAAGTTTCGCGGCGACTAAGGCGCAGGCGAGGGTGGAGTTTACGTCGCCGACAACCAGCAGCGCATCGGGAGAGTGTTCGACTAGAACTGGCTCGAAGCGCTTCATGATTTCGGCGGTTTGAACGGCGTGGGAGCCGGAGCCGGCGCCGAGGAAGACATCGGGTTGCGGCATTTGCAGGTCGGCGAAGAAGGCGTCCGACATTTGCGCGTCGTAATGCTGGCCGGTGTGGACGAGAACGGGGACGATGGGAGCGAACCATTCTCCGCGGGTGGCGTTGAACTGGCGAATGGCTTTCAGGATGGGCGCGGCCTTCATGAAATTGGGGCGAGCGCCGACTACGAGGAGAAGCTTCATTGATGGAATCATCCCATTGTTGGCATGGGTTTGGTTTGGATTTCGGCGCGGCGAACCTGCGTGATAACGGCGTGGGTCAGAGTTTGGGCGGTGCGGACGGAAAGCAGGTTCCTCGGCTTCGCTCGGAATGACAATTCTTTTGTTGGTGGCAATTACTGTGGCGCGCCTAAGGTGATCTCGGATGGGTGGGCGTCGGTGGTGGCGGGGCAGGAAGGCGGCTTGGAAGCGGAGTCAGCCGGCTTGTCCGGGGAATCCTTGGCGGTTGGGTCGCACGCGGGTTGCAGCTTCGCGCCCTGAATAGACGCGATCAATGAGCCTCCGGCTGGGGGTTCCGCGGTGGTGCCTGAGGGCGGGGCTACGGAGGCGGTTTGGGCGACCGGTTTCACCGTCTGGATTTTGGATTTCGGAACTACGTGGGATGTCTGCTGGCCGAGTTGGCCGGTGACGCGGGTGGCCATCTGATTGGTGACGTTTCCCAGGGCCTTGCCCATGGCGGTGCCGGTGGTGGTGGACAGCGCATGGGTGAGCGCGCCTTCAACTGTGGCTTGGCCGAATGCCGCCGCGGAACATAGCAGAATGCCCGTCAATGAGAGCTGGTGCGCGCATAAATCACCTCAGCTACGAGCGACTCTAGTCCTCGGATGGGGGGCGTCAATACCACTTCAGGGCGGATTTTTGGCTCGGCGATGCGGTTAGTCCTGGAGCACTTTGGCGAAGATGTCGTGGTCCACGTTGCCGCCGGTCAGGATCAATCCCACTTTCTTGCCTTGGAGCGAGGGCTTCTCTTTCAGAGCAGCGGCCAGGGAGGCGGCGCCGGCACCTTCGACGGCGTTGTGGGTGTCGGTGAAATAGATTTTCATGGCGCGGCGGATTTCGTCATCGCTGACGGTGACGATGTGGTCCACATTCTGGCGGATGATTTCGAGGGGCTCGTCGTCAGGGATGCGGCAGGCCATGCCGTCGGCGATTTGTGTGGTGACGGGTGCTTCAATCTTTTTTCCAGCGGCAAAGGACAGCGCGTAGGCGGGTGCGCCTTCGGAGACTACGCCGACGATCTTTGTGTTGAGGCCCATTCCGTTTCGGACGGCGCAACCGGCGGAGATGCCGGAACCCATCCCGATGGGGACGTACGCGACATCGAGATCGGGCACGGCTTGGAACAACTCGACCCAATAACTGGCAACGCCTTTCACGATGTCGCGATGGTAGGCGGGGACCATCTGCAGGCTTTGCTCGTTGGCCAGTTCTTGGGCGTGCTCGCGGGCGGCCTGGAAATCGCTGCCGAACTCAATCAGAGTTGCGCCTTGTCCGCGCATGGCGGCATTTTTTTCGGAGCTGTTGCCGTGAGGGACGACGATGGTGACGGGGACATCGAAGCGCCGTCCGGCGAGGGCTACGGACTGGCCATGGTTTCCGCGGGTGGCGGTGATGAGGCCCTTGATTCCTGTCGAATGCTTGAACAGCTCGGCGGCATACGCGATCGCGGTGCGAGCTTTGAATGAGCCGGTGGGGGTGTGGTTTTCGTGCTTGACCCATGTCTCGGTTTCGAGGCGCTGATTGATGAGCGGCCAGGAGATTTGCGGGGTGGGCGGCATTACGGAATAGATCAGCTTTTGGGACTCGCGGATCTCGTCGAGAGTGGGAAGGAGGGTGAGAGTGTCTAGCATATGCAGAACCTGGGTTTAGGGTGACATAAACGACGGGCGGAAGACAAACGCCACTAGGGTAGTGGGCTACTTTGAATGTTGACGCTTTTCGGCTAATCCCATTTGATAGGCCCCCAAGGTTCGGCGTCCGCCGCTGCCTTCGCCTCTTCGATGGTCAGGTATTCGCGAAATCCACCCGGCCAGTAGAAATAGAGAAAGCCATCCTTCGTTTCAGGAATTGGGCTGGTTTCAATGAAGTGGTCGTCCTCATCAAAACGCGAACTCGCAAGATGAGCGGGCTTGGCCCAGACCGTTAACTCCATCGGGGTGGTCCGGTCATAGAGCCAAATACCAGTAGCCACTTTTCGCCGACCTCGTTCTTCCATTGCGGCTTCTATATCTCGCCCCATGCTACTCTTTCCGACCTCCGAGATTCATATTCCTCCCTTGTGCACTTGGGCATAGTCCACTTCCACCCCTAGACGTCATTTCTAATTCCTCACGGCAACGTTGTTTGCGACCCACTCTCCCACTTCCTTCGTCCCTAGATCGCCGCCGATATCCGATGTTGTATTTTTCTCGCGCACGGCTTCGAGGACGGCGGCGTCGATCTTATACCCAGCTTCTCGAAATCCTAGATGCTCTAGCATCATGGCTGTGGTGAGGATTGCGCCGATTGGATTGGCGACATTCTTTCCTGCCAGCGGTGGGGCGGAGCCGTGGACGGGCTCGAACATCGACGTCTTGCCGGGATGGATGTTGCCGCTGGCGGCCATGCCGAGACCGCCCTGAAGTCCGGCGGCGAGGTCGGTGATGATGTCGCCGAACATGTTGTTGGTGACGATTACGTCGAAGGGGCGGGGGTCGCGGACGAGGGCGGCGCATAGGGCGTCCACGTACATGTGCTCGGGTTTGATTTGAGGATATTCGGCGGCGATGGCTTTGAAGGTGCGCTGCCAGAGGCTTCCGGCGTAGGTCATGGCGTTGGATTTGTCGCACATGAGGACGCGGGTGCGCGGGGTGCCGTCGGCTTTCTTGTGGTGCAGGCAGTATTCGAAGGCGTAGCGGATGATGCGGCGCACGCCTTTGGCGGTGTTGATGTCTTCCTGGATGGCGATTTCGTCGTCAGTTCCCTGCCCGGTGATGCTGCCTTTGTCCACGTAAACGCCTTCTGTGTTTTCGCGGATGACTACGAAATCGAGGTCTTTGGGTTCGATATCCTTTCAGCGGACATAAAGACGCGTCGAGTAGGCGGACGGGGCGGACGTTGGCGTAGAGGTCCATTTGAAAGCGCATGCCGAGGAGAATTTCTTTGGCGTGGATGTTGGAGGGGACGCGAGGGTCGCCGAAGGCTCCGGCGAGGATGGCGTCGAAGTCGCGGGCGAGCATGGCGAAACCGTCGGGCGGGACGGTGGTTTTGTCTTTGAGGTAGCGGTCGGCTCCCCAGTCGAAGTAGGTGAGCGTGACGGGAGCGCCGGTGGCTTCGATGGCTTTGACGGCTTGCGGGATGACTTCTTTGCCGATGCCGTCGCCGGGGATGACGGCGATTTTCTTGTTTCCAGCCACGGGTGAAAAGGTATCACAGGGCCGAGAGGCGGATGAGCGAAACTGCTTCAGGCGGAACCCTGTTAACTCTTTTCAGTCGGTGAGGCTCGAGGCCGTTCGAGTTGGGACGAAGCGATATACAATTTCCACTGCGTGGGCGAATGCTTATGCAGACGTTTGCGACAAAGCGATATCAACCGCAGGGGCAGGTTGCCTCACGCTGGCGCTGGTCGCGCACAGTCGATCCTCAGGCGCAACTGCCGCTGCAGAGGGCCAAGTCCGACAGCGATGAAGCTCGGCTTGGCGTAGATGAAGCCACTCCCGCCGGTATTGATTTCAGCCACCTACCCATCCACTCCGAGTCGGCAGCGGAATTTCAGGCGAAGCTGGCGGTGAGTTCTCCCGGGGATACGTACGAGCAGGAAGCGGAGCGGGTTTCCGATGAGGTGATGCGCGTGCGTGAGGGCCAGCGAGAAGGCGATGTCGCACCGGGAGCGAAATATCAGGCGGCGGCGCCAGGCTCGGAGCATGTGCGGGTGCAGATGAAGAGCATGGGTGGAAGCGATGTGGGGCAGACGGCGGCGCCGCCCATTGCACCCATTGTTCATGAAGTGTTGCGCTCGCCGGGGCAGGTTCTTAGCGCTACGACACGCGCTTTCATGGGGGCACGCTTCGGGCATGACTTCAGCGGAGTGCGGGTGCATGCGGATGGCGAGGCAGCAGATGCCGCGGCCGCGGTGCGGGCGCGTGCCTATACCGTAGGGAGCAATATCGTGTTTGGCGAGGGTGAATATGCGCCGGCGACGGCAGGTGGCCAGCGACTTCTGGCGCACGAGCTGACGCACGTGGTGCAACAACAAGCAGCGGGTGCGCCGCACATCCTGAGCCGGAAACCGGATGAAGGCAAAAAAGAGGGCGAGGGCAAGCAGGAAAGCGAGAGCAAGAAGGAGGGTGAGGGCAAGAAAGAGAGCCAGAGTAAGAAGGAGAGCAAAGAAGAGAAGGAGGAAAAAGAGCGCGAGAAGATCCTGGCAGACTCCACCGATGGATCGGCGCTAACCGCGCAGCAGGTCGGCCGGATCGAAGGAGCCATGCGCGGATTCTCGCTGCATCAATTGCGGGCCATGCGGAACGCGGGACTGCGATTCTGGCAGGGGGACAGTCTGCCGCCGGAGTTTGCCGGAAGGGTTGAGGTAAAGGTGATTTCGACACCCGCGGAGTATTTGGATGTGATTCACGTCATTCGCATGGCGCCAAACGCTTCCACAGATGCGATCCGCCACGAGATTGCTCACGCCTGGGACCATGCGCGCGCCGGGAAGCTTAAGCCGCTGGGAAAATTGAAGGACAACGACCTGGTGCGGGCTGTCGAACAGACGCCACCGCTTTCTTCCGAGACGAAAGAGAAGCGGCTTACCAAGGAAACTAATGATGGCAAGGTGCGCGCCGTTCGCTTGCCGATGTCGGAGATGCTTGCGCGCTACAGAAGGTGGAAGCGCCGCGAACAATCTTTCGACAATCCATCGACGCGGGACGGTTACTCGAAGTCATCCGAGCGCGAGTTTTATGCCGAGGGGTACAGCGTTTTCCACAGTGGCCGGCCGTGGAACCAGGCGCGTCTTCTTTACTATGCGCCCGAGCTCTACGAACTGCTGGAAGCGGAGGCAAAAGAGCAAGGACTCCCCATCCCTGACCGCTCGGAGCTCGCGGCTGCCATGAAAGAACAGAGCCTACAACCGTAGGTGCGAAGAATATCCCGCAAAATGCGACGGTAACTGCTCCGCTATAATCAAAAGAATCATGGGCATTGCTACAGGAGACGAGCAGGTTGTGGCGACTGCCGGCGATCTGCGCGGGGAGTTTCAGGCCCTGGTATCAGGGTGTGGAATTTACCGGCCGGAGCGGGTCCAGATTGCGCTGACGGGCGAGGACCGGGTGCGGTGGCTGAATGGGATGGTGACGAATAACATCCGCGATTTGGCGGTGGGGCATGGGGTTTATGCGTTTTTGCTGAATCCGCAGGGGAAGATTCAGGCGGATTTGTATGCGTTTAATCGTGGGGAGAGCTTGATGGTTGAGACCGACGCGACGCAGATGGAGACGGTGCTGCAGATTTTCGACCGCTACATCATTATGGATGATGTGGAGGTGGAGAATCTGACGGGAAAGTTCGCGGTGATTGGGGTGGCGGGGGCGAAGGCGTTGGGGGCTCTTGAGATCAAATTCCCCGCCCTGTCCCTGCAACAAACGCAGGGACAAGGACGGGGCACCCTTGAGTCTGTTGTCGAGACCGCGGATGGGATTGATGCGACCGTGGTTCGCGGGGACAATCCTGCGGTGGCGAACTACGAGATTTGGGTTTCTTCTGAGAATGCTGACGCTATTTGGAATGCTCTGGTCAGCACGGGCGCGGAAGAAGTTCATGCCTTGGCGCTAGAGGCGGTGCGGATTGCTTCGGGGATTCCGAAATTTGGGGTGGACATCCGGCAGAAGGATTTGCCGCAGGAGACGGGGCAGGAACGGGCGCTGAACTTCACCAAGGGGTGCTACATCGGGCAGGAAATTGTGGAGCGGATTCGGTCGCGGGGGGCGGTGCATCGGATGCTGACGGGGTTTGAAGTTTCGGGGCAAAGGCCGGAGGCGGGGTTTAGGATTCAGGACGAGGGGAAGGATGTGGCGGAGATTACCAGCGTGGCGAGTATCCCGGCTGAGGGCGGTGAGCGGGTTTTGGCGCTGGGATATGGGCGGCGAGAAGTGATGGTGGCGGGGAGAGAGTTTGTGGTGGGCGAGACTAAGGTTCGGGTTAGTGCGCTGCCGTTTGCGGGGGTTTTTCCTGCGACGGATTGAGCGCTTGCAGGCATTTCGCGGGCGAGGGCGCCCGCGCCAAATTGCTGTACTAGTTGAGGAGCTTAATGGCTGAGAAGAGGAACGAGACGTTTACGGTTACGGATCGGCGGCTGTTTACTTCTGATGGCGAGTTGCGGAAGGAAACGTCTGAGGAGCAGGAAGTAGCGGTGACGAAACCGGCGGTTGACGTGGCGGCGGCCCCAGCGGTGGAGACGGCGGTGGCGGAGCCTTCTTTGGAGCAGATGCCGCCAGGGCCCAGCGTTGCCGAGCAGAAGGTGCAGGCGGATGCTTATCAGGCTTCGTCGGCGGAAATGGACCGGCGCGTCGAGGAGGCGGGGCAATCGGCGAAGGATCTGGAAATTACTTTCGAGAGATTCCTGGCTTCGTTGTATATGACGGGCATGTTGCAGTTGGGGTTGATGCGGCAACAGGGCGAGCCTCCGCAACTGGATTTGATTGGGGCGCGGCAGACGATTGATTCGCTGGCGCTGCTGGCGGAGAAGACGAAGGGGAATCTGACTTCAGTCGAGCAAAACTTCCTGCAGAATGCACTCTACGAAATGCGAATGGCGTATGTGGAAGTGACAAACGCCATCGCGAAGGGCCCGCAGGTTCCTGCTGGGCAATCCATCCCTGGGTCGACCGTAGCTGGGCCAATCATAAAATGAAAGCGACGTTGACGGTGTTGGGGAGCGGCACTTCGATGGGAGTGCCGACGATTGGGTGCGACTGTGCCGTTTGTCATTCGTCTGATCCGCGGGACCGGCGAACGCGGCCTTCGGTGATGATCGAATACGGCGGGCGGGCGGTGCTGATTGATACCACTCCTGACTTTCGCGAACAGGCGATCCGCGAGAACATTCGCAGCCTGGATGCGGTGATTTACACACACACTCACGCCGATCACATTCTGGGGATTGACGATCTGCGGCCGCTGAGCTTTCTGCACAAGCCGGGGCGGCTGCCGCTGTATGCGCATCCGGAGGCCGCGGAGTTTATCAAGAAAATGTTTCGCTACATTTTTGACGCGGACTATAAGTTCGGTGGATTGCCGCAAGTGGAGATGCGGACGATTGATGGCGCGCTGGATTTGTTTGGGGCGCGGTTTGAGCCGGTGAGCGTGATTCACGGCGAGGCGGAGATTTATGGGTTTCGGTTTGGGTCGGCGGCATATTTGACCGATCACAACGACATCCCGGAGAAGTCGCTGGCGCAGTTGGAGAATCTGGATGTGCTGTTTTTGGATGCGCTGCGGTATAAGCCGCATCCTACGCATTCGACGGTGGAGCATTCGTTGCAGACGGTGGAGCGACTGAGGCCGCGGCGGGCATTCTTTACGCACATTTGTCACGATTTGCCGCATGAGGAGACGAATGCGAAGCTGCCGGAGAATGTGCGGCTGGCGTACGACGGGATGAAGTTGGAGTTTGAGATTTAAGGTTTGCGCGGGTCGAGGTTTCGGATTCGAACAGGCGCTGGTCGCTGACGCGACGCTTGGCCGGGCCTGTGGCCCGGGGACGGACGGGACGGCCGTCCCTACACGAGCAGTTTGATGAAAGTATTTCGACAACTCGGAGAGGTTCCTGGCGGATTTGGGCCGTCTGTGGTCAGCGTGGGGAATTTTGATGGAGTGCACTTGGCTCATCTCCGCGTGCTGGACGAGATTGTGGTGCGGGCGCGAGGGCGCGGCGCCAAGTCCTTCGTGGTGACGTTTGAACCGCATCCGATGAAGATATTGCGACCTGACTCTGGGCTGAAGCTGCTGACGCCTACGGCGGAAAGGCTGCGGCTGCTGGAGAAGACGGGGATTGATGCGGTGCTGCTGCTTCCCTTCACGCGCGATGTTTCGCTGATGAGTCCGCAGGAATTTGTGCGGCAGATTTTGTGTGAGCGGTTGCATGCGGTCGAGGTGCATGAGGGATACAACTTTCATTTTGGACACAAGGCGGCGGGGGACGTGAATCTGCTGACCGAACTTGGGCGCGAGATGGGGTTTGAGGTGGTGGTTTATCCGGAAATGCGGGAGCGGGGCGAGTCGGTTTCGAGTTCGCGGATTCGCGAGCTGATTTGCGCGGGGGATGTCGAGAAGGCGCGGGTGTTGCTGGGGCGGCCATTCGGCATTCTTTCAACACCGGGACGGGGACGCGGATACGGGGCGAAGTACACGGTGCCGACCATCAACTTGAGCCGCTATGAAGAGCTGGTGCCGAAGGATGGGGTTTACATCACGCAGACACGGGTTGGTTCGGAGTGTTTTGATTCGGTGACGAATATTGGAAACCGGCCAACGTTTGGGGCGGATTCGTTTGCCATTGAAACGCATCTCCTGGACTTTCATCCGCTGGAACTGACGCCGGAGACGGAGATCGAACTCACGTTCCTTTCGCGTCTGCGCGATGAAATTAAGTTCGGTTCGATTGAGCAATTGAAGGAACAGATTGGGCGGGACATTGCCAAGGCGCAACACTACTTTGGTCTAATGAAACAGGGAACGCAGGCAGCCAAGATGCGGTCCTAGTGAGGCAGGTAGCCGTCTTCCATGGGCACCTTGCCGTCCACGCGAACAATCTTCACACGGTCGGTGACGGAGCGGACATCCACAAGTCCGATGGCGCCGGGGGTGGTTTCTACCACGCTTAGAACGTCCTGATCGGAATCCACGAATTTCAGAATGTCGCGATGCTCGGTGGTCCAGGCTTGCAGTTGCGCGGCGGACATTTTGTTCAGGTGCTGCAGCGTGATCATTTCGCCAGGGGATGCGCGGTGAAAAATCAGGACGACGGATTTACCGTCAGGCCATTTCTTCGACTCGGCGCGGAAGACTTTGCCGAGTTGCGTGGAAGTGATGTTGTCCACGGCGGTGTCTTTGGAGACGACGACGGCCATGTGGTGGGCGAAGCAGGGGGTGGCGAGTAGCAGGGCGGAGAGTAACAGGAGCAGGCGTTTCACGTTAACCTCGCAGGTCGAGATGGTTTTAGGTTATCGCAAGGCGGCGGATTGTCTAAGTGGCGAAAGAGTTTCGGTTTGTAAATAGATTGTTAAACGGTGGGGAGCCCCAGCGGCTAAAGCCGGAGGGAATTGCGTCAGTGACGCGGCGCTGAAGCGCCGCTCTTCCACGGAGGCGCACGCGGTTGAGGTCATCCGATGTGCGCGGCGACCTTTGGCATCGCGCGAGATTAAAGCAACGCGGTTCTAATCCACGGGGCCTGCTGCGGGGGGCGGGAGCTGGCCGCGGGCGGGGCGCTGGACTACGACGATTGCGCCGAGGACCATGCCGACGCCAAGGGCTTGAAGCGGCTTGACGACTTCTTTCAGCGCGACGGCCGCGATCAGGATGGAGAAGACGGGCTCGAGGCAACTGGCGACGATGGCTTTGGTCGGTTCAAGGTGTTGGAGTCCGGCGAAATAGAACGAGAACGGGATCAGAACAGAAACCATGGAGAATGCCGCGAGAAAAATCCAGGTGGTTGAGGAGTAGTGGGCGGCGGCGATTTTGGTGGGGGGATTTATGACGATCCAGAAGGCGGAGGCGGACAGGGTGACGTAGAGCAGAACGGTCCAGTGATCGTAGCGGGAGAGGACGGAGTGTCCGCCGATGTTGTAGTAGGTGAATGAAAATGCGGCGAGCAGGGCGGCACCGACGCCGATGGGATCGAGATGCGGCCTGGCATTTCCGGAGAGGCTGCCGAAGAGTCCGATGACGAGGGCGATGCCGGTGATGGCGAGAAGGACGGCAGTGATTTTGGGGACGGTAGGCTTCTCGATGCCGCGCACGGCCATATAGACCAGCACCCACACCGGCGCGGTGTATTGCACGATGATGGCGGTGGCGACGTTGGTGCGCTGGATGGCGAGGTAGTAGAAATAATTGGACGCTGCCACACCAGCGAGGCCGAGCATGAAGAGGCGTCCGAAATCGGCGAGGGGGACGCGGAGACGGTGCCATCCGCGAGTGGGAAGCAGGAACAGGAGCACGGCGATAAAAGAGAACGTGGTGCGCGCCTGCGACAAGATGAGGGGATCAACGCGACGGATGTCGGAGTTCGGCAACAAGCGGCCGGTGAAGGCGGCGCGGCCTAGGGTGGCGGAGATTCCCCAGAAGACGGCGGAGGCGGCGATATAAAGGTAGCCGCGGTAAGGATGGTGGGCCGGGACTGGCCCAGGCTGAACGGTGGCGACGGCGGTCACTTGGTGTCCAGTTCGATGGCGTGAGTGATCTTCGCAGTCTTGCTGAGCATAGCGCCCACGGAGCAGTACTTTTCATTGGAGAGCCGGACAGCGTCCTCAACGGCTTTGCGGGTAACACTTCCCTTCACGCGATAGAGGAGCTTGATGGCGGTATAGACGCGCGGCGGATCGGGAGCTTTCTCGGCTTCGGCGTGGACTTCTACGGCGGTAAAAGGCTCACGCTTCTTTTGCAAAATAGTTACTACATCGGAAGCGGTGCATCCACACAAGCCGATCAACACCAATTCCATCGGGCTATTGCCGGACTTGCTGCCACCGTCCATGGTGAGAGGGTGGCTGGCGTGGGCGTCGAACTTGGTTTCGGTAGTCCATTTGGCGCTGGCGTGGGTCATCTTTTGCTCACCTCTGGTCACCTTCGATTGTCGGTGCTGGGTTCGGGGTGGATTAAGACGCGGAACAATTCGGGGGCGGCTTGCTTGAAGCGAATTTCGAGTGCGGTGGAGAGATCGTGAACGCGGGCAAGCGGCAGGTCGTCGGGGAAGGTGCAGTGGCAGGAGACGTACACATGATCGCGGACGCGCTTGACCTCGAGATCGTGGGTGTCAAGGATTTCGGGAAATTCGGCGGCGACGGTTTTGAGTCGCTCTTCGAGGTCAGCATTGCGCTCGATTTGCTCACCCGGCTCGATGGTGGCGGGCTCGCTTTCGATGTGAGTGAGGATGGAGGCGATTTCGGGAACTTCTTCGCGAATCTCGTCTTCCATGGAACTGACTCGATCGTGCGCTTCTTTGAGCGGGAGTTGTTCGTCCATTTCAATGTGCTGTTCAACGTGGAGGCTGCCGTCGAGATCTTGAACGCTGACGTCGTGGACGTTGAGATTGTGGCGAGTGGCGACGGCGCGGACGCGGTCGAAAATATTTTCTGCGACTGCGGGGCGCGGGACGGAGCGAACGATGACGTCGGTGTTGGGCAGAACGCCGTGGACGGCGCGGGTGACGGCGTCGGCGACCTGGCCGGAGCGCTGGAAGGTGACGCTGCGGGCGAGGCCGATGGAAACGTCGGCGAAGTAGCGGTTGCCGGCGCGGCGGATGCGGACGCGGTCCACTTCGAGGAGGCCGTCAACGTTGCGCACGGCGTTGATGATGCGGCTGCGAGCGCCGGCGGGGGCGGTATCGAGCAGGGCGTCAACCGTCTTGCGGGCGAGGCGAGTGCTGACGAAGACGATGACTCCGGCTACGAAGAGGGCGGCGACAGGGTCGGCGTCAACCAGCCAGGGGATGGAAAACTTTCTGCCGACGAGGACCAATGCCAAGCCGATCGCGACCACGCCGGTGGACCAGATGTCGGTGGAGAAATGGAGGGCGTCGGCTTGCAGGGCCTGGCTGTCGTACTTGTCGGCGATTTTCCCCAGGGCGCGGGAGCGCCAAAAATCCAGCACCATCGAAACCAGCATCACGGCGAAGGCGGCGAACGTGGGTTCGATTTCGACGTGATGGAAGAACAGGCGCTTTACGGCTTCGTAGATGATGACTACGCAGGTCAGAAGCAGGAGGCCGGTTTCGATGAAGGCGGAGAAATTTTCGACTTTGCCGTGACCGTATTGGTGGTCGGCGTCGGCGGGCTTATCGGAGACGCGGACGGAAAAGAGGGTGATAGAGGCGGCGATCAAATCGAGAAAAGAGTGGGCGGCTTCGGACAAAATGCCAAGGCTGCCGGTGGTGACACCGACAAAAACTTTTAGCGTGGTGATGGCGACGGCGGCTACCACCGAGTTGGTGGCGACGGAGCGCTTCTCGGCCTGCATGGCCTCGGAGCCGAACTCTGGAGTGGAGACTGCGGGCGCGCCCATGAGTGCATTATCGCTTTGTGGCGGGGTTCCGTCCAAGGCGTAGGGGGCGGATGAACCAACAGTGCTCTGTGCTAGGATTCTGTGTTGGTCTTTGGTTTATCACTTTCCGGAGGAACCCCTTGAAGAAGCTTGAAATTGCAGTGGCCTGCCTGGCGCTGGCCGGCGTGGCGCTTGGGCAAACGAATACGTCTGCTCCGAAGCTGGAGAAGCGGCCAGCGGCGAAGGAGCAGGGCGCGGCAGCATCGCAAAGTCCAGCTAGCGCCAGCGAAACATCGAGCATCGCGCCGGATGCGGCGGTGATTACCATTGATGGGCTGTGCGAGAAGCCTGGCGGCAGCAGTGCGACGCCTGCGGATTGTAAGACGGTGATTACGCGGGCGGAATTTGAGAAAGTCGTAAATGCGGCCCGGCCAAATTTGCCCGCTGCGCGAAGAAAGGACTTTGCCAACAGTTACGTATGGGCCCTTTACCTGGCGGAAAAGGCCCATGAATTCGGGCTCGACCAAGGACCTGATTTTGACGAAAAGATGCGTGTCGCCCGGCTGCAGGTTCTGGCGCAGATGGGCGGAGAACGCGCGCATCAAGATCTGACCAAAGTGACTGATGGCGAAATCGAGAACTACTATCACGATCACATCGCGGATTACAAAACCATCAGTTTCGACCGGCTGCGGATACCGAAGCAGAAGCAAGTGGATCCTGCGGCGCAAAAGGCAGCGGCACCTGCCGATCTCCAGAAAAAGCGGGCAGCGGACGAAGCGGAAATGAAAGCGGAAGCGGATAAGCTGCGTGGGCGCGCCGCGGCGGGAGAGGATTTTGCCAAGCTGCAGCAGGAGGCTTACGACGCTGCCGGCCTTACCCAGATCAAGGGTGGGGACACGCGAATGAATCAGGTAAAGAAAGCTGGCTTTCCAGCGGCCGACCAATCGATTTTTGAATTGAAGGTAGGTGAGGTGTCGCAAGTGTTCAACGATCCCGCGGAATTTGTGGTGTATAAAATCCAGGCGGTGGAGGATTTGCCGGTGGCGAGCGTGCATGACGAAATCTCGCGCAAGCTGGCAGCGGAGCGAGAGAAGAACGCAGTTGACTCGGTGCAGAAGTCAACCAAACTGGATGACGCGTACTTCGCGACGCCGGCGCCGCCAGCGCAGGCAGCGCCTCCGACTTTGAGAAATCCCGGCGAGGCTGCTCCGGCGGCGACACCGGCACCCGGTAAGAATTAATGGCAGACGCGCTTCCGTCGATTGTGGTGACGGGAATTTCCGGAAACCTGGGACAGCGGCTGCTGCCGCTGCTGACGGGGTTCCGCGTGGTGGGAGTGGACTTCCGGCCTCCGCAGAGCGACATTCCAATTCAATTTGTGCAGATGGACTTAGGGCAGGAGGCGTCCTGCCAGCAGTTGTTGAAACTGCTGCGCGAGGTGCGTCCGGTGGCGGTGGTGCATCTGGCGTTTGTGATGGACGCGGTGCGTACCGGAGTTTTGGACCCTGACCAAATTTGGCAGATCAATGTGGCGGGCACGGCGCGGGTGATGGAAGCGATCACCGAGGCCAATCGGGAATGGCCGATGGTGGAGAAGTTTATTTTCATCAGCAGCGTGTCGGCGTATGGGCCGAATCTTTCGAAGCCGGCTACGGAGGAGACCCCGCTTGCCGCGCACACGTACGCGTACGGTATTCACAAGATGGAAGCGGACAGGGTGGTGCAGCAGCGTGGGCCGTCACTGCGCGGGTGCAGTGTGTATATTCTGCGGCCACATATTTTTGCCGGGGCGAGCGTGGACAACTACTTCATGGAGGCTTTCCGTGGGATTCCTGGCGGCGTGAGCAAGCGGGCGGCGCGGATGCGGGAGCGAGGCACGCGACTTCCCTGCATGTTGCCGGCGGGAAAACAGTATCTGCAAAACCGGATTCAGTTTGTTCATATTGATGATGTGGCGAGAGTCATTGCGACGATTCTGCAAAAGAAGGAGCCGGAGGGGCGGCGTTTGACGGTGCTGAATCTGGCGGGACGCGGGGCGGCAATGACCTATGAACAGTGCGTCGGGATGGCGAAGGCGAAACTGGTGCGAGTGCCGACTGTGGGACTGTTTAAGCTGGTGCTGCAGTTTTTGTGGAAGCTGAAGATTTCGACGATTCCTCCGGACGTGGTGCCGTATATGACGTCGGACACGATGATGGATACGACGCGGTTGGCGGAGTTTTTGGGGGCTGAGTATAAGAATGTGGTTAGGTATCCGGTGACGGAGGCGTTTGGGGAGTGTTTTAAGGGGTGAGGATGGCGGTATTCCCTCACCGTTTGGCGCGGTATAGGGCGGCGGTGGCGAAGGTGTAGGGGGTCCACGAGGCTTCGCGGAAACCAGCGGACTGCATTCGCGACAGCATTTCGGGCGGCAGGGGAAAGCGGGCGACTGAGGCGGGCAAATATGAGTACGCGCCTTTGACACCAGAGATCATGGTGCCGATCCTGGGCAGTATGGACTTGAAGTACACATCGTAGAACTTTCCTAGTAATCCTTCCGGCTCACTACATTCGAGAATTCCGATTTCGCCTCCGGGGCGAAGTACGCGGCGGATTTCGCGGAGGCCGGCATCGTAGTCGGCGAGGTTGCGGAAACCGAAGGCGGAAGTCACGAGGTCGAAGCTTTGGTCGGGGAATGGGAGTTGGAGGGCATCGGCTTCGATCCATTGGATCGGTGGTTTTATCGGCGGGCGGTTTGGGTCACCGTTCATCGACCTGGCGGTGGCGGATTTCGCGGCGGCGCGGACGAGCATGGCGTGGGAAAAATCTGCGCCGGTGATTCGGGCTTGTACGGATTCGCGGCGGAGAGCGAAGGCCATGTCACCGGTGCCGCAACAGAGGTCGAGAACCTGGGCGCCTGGCTTCTTGAGAATTGTCGAGAAAGTGCGGGCGGTGCGGCGCCACCAAAGTTTATCGATGTTCGCCGAGAGCAAATGGTTGAGCAGGTCGTAGCGCGGGGCGATGGCGGTGAACATCTCGCGGACGGCGCGGGAGGCGGATTCGCGGTCGGTGGCGCCTTCGGGGGCTGCGCCGATGACCGGTTCGTCTGCAAGCGGTTTGGGAATTTCGCTCACCTGAGTTTCACCCACGCGATGCCTGCCTGATTTCTGAGAGGGCGGCGGCGATCGCGCTCTGCGGGACATTTTTCACGATTTCTACTTTGCCGATTTCGCGGGGGAGGACGAAGTGGATGGATCCGGCTTCGGTTTTTTTGTCGGACTGCATCAGTGCGAGCGCTTTCGGGGTTTGGATTGTGACCTTGGGAAGTTTGCCCCAGGAGCGGGTGGCCGCGGCAATTTGTCCGTAGAGAGCGGTGTCGCAGAGGCCGATGTCAGTGGAGATTTTTGTGGCGGCGATCATGCCCCAGGCTACGGCTTCTCCGTGAAGAAAAGTTCGGTAGTTGGTGGCGGCTTCGAGGGCGTGGCCGATTGTGTGTCCGAAGTTGAGGACGCGGCGGAGGTCGCCTTCTTTTTCGTCGGCGGAAACGACTTCGGCCTTGAGGCGGACGGACTCGGCGAGGACCCAGGTCAGGAAATCTTTGTCTTTGCGTAGACTTGAGATTGACGACTTCTCCAGGCGCGCGAAGAGTTCAGGATTGCCGATCACTCCGGCTTTTAGCGCTTCATACATTCCGGCGCGGAATTCGCGCATCGGAAGCGTCGAGAGAGTTGCGGGGTCGATGAGTACGGTCTGCGGCTGATAGAAAGTTCCGACCAGGTTCTTCCCTGCGCGCAGATTGACACCGGTCTTGCCGCCGATGGCGGCATCGAGTTGGGCCTGGACGGTGGTGGGAATCTGGACGAGTTTTACGCCGCGCATGTACACCGAGGCCAGCATTCCGGCGACGTCGCCGACTACGCCGCCTCCGAAGGCCACGACGACGGCCTTCCGGTCGGCGCCGAGTTTCAGGAGCTTCTCGGAGAGCGTTTCAACGGTGGCGAGGCGCTTGAAGCGTTCGCCGTCGCGCATCTCGATTACTTGGGCGGAGAATCCGGCGGATTTTAGAGAACGGAGAAGCGGTTGTCCCCAGCGGCGGCGGACTGGAGGGACGGTCACGACGAATAGCGGCGGCGTTCCGCCGAGAAGTTCGCGGAGAATTGCGCCCACGCGAGAGAGCAGGCCGTTCTCGATTACGGCTTCGTAGCTGGCGCTGGCGGTCTGGATGGGGACGCGGACCATGGAATCATCATAATAAGCCATCAGCCGTCAGCCATCAGGCGTCAGGTAAACCAGGGTCGTGGCGAGCGCAAGTACTGAGCAGCTACACGCGGGATCCCTCGCCGCGCTGGTGAAAAGCGCGGGGACTTCGGGATGACGCACGCTATTTTTCCAATGCGAGGTAAACCGAACTTCCGGCTTTGCTGGAATGTCTTGGATTGGCGGTGGTACCATTCCTGCAATGCCAGCCGCTGCGTCGGAAACTGATTTTCTCGTGATTGGCGCGGGAGTCGCGGGATTGCGCGCCGCCATTGAACTGGCTCCCGCGGGACGGGTGCTGGTGCTCGCCAAGCGCGAGGTCACGGACTCGAGCACGCAACTAGCGCAGGGCGGGATTGCGGCCGCGCTCAGCGACGAAGACGAAATCAGCTTACATCTTCAAGACACGCTTAACGCTGGGGATGGGCTTTGCAATCCGGACGCCGCGAAGGTGTTGGTGGAGGATGCTCCGGGGCGAATCGAAGAACTGATTGGGTGGGGCACACAGTTTGACCGCGAGGGCACCAAGCTGGAATTTGGCCGCGAAGGAGCGCACAGCCGGAATCGGATTCTTCATGCGCACGGGGATTCGACGGGGCGGGAGATTTTGCGGGCGTTGTACGCCAAGGCGAAAACGCTGCCGGAGATTTCGGTGCGCGAGTTTGAGTTTTCAACCGACCTTGAGATTCATGATGGGCGGGTTTGCGGCGTTCGTGTGATCAACGAACGCGGCGAGCTTAGCTCGATCAGCGCTTCGGCGGTCTTGCTGGCCACTGGCGGGATGGGGCAGCTTTATCTGAATACTACGAATCCTCCGGTGGCGACTGGCGATGGCGTGGCGATGGCTTATCGCGCGGGGGCGGAAGTTACGGATCTGGAGTTTATTCAATTTCATCCTACGGCGTTGTACTTGAAGAAGGCGCCGCGATTTTTGCTTTCGGAGGCGTTGCGGGGCGAGGGGGCGCGTCTGCGGAACATGGAGATGACGCGGTTTATGGGTAAGTATCATCCCATGGGCGAGCTGGCGCCTCGGGACGTGGTGGCGCGGGCGATCATGCATGAACTGGAACGCAGCCGGGCGAAGGACCCGGTGGTGTATCTGGACTTGACCGATCTGGAAGCGAAGCATGTGCGGGAACGGTTTCCGCGGATTTATGCGACTTGCCTGAAGTACAACATTGACATTACCGAGGAGATGATTCCGATTCGTCCAGCGGCGCATTATGCGATGGGCGGGGTGCGGACAGATCTGCACGGGCGCGGGACTTTGCCGGGGTTGTATGCCGCGGGAGAAGCTGCGGGCGTGGGAGTTCATGGAGCGAATCGGCTGGCTAGCAATTCCCTGCTGGAGGGACTGGTGTTTGGGGCGCGGGCGGGACAGAAAATGCGAGATGAATTGAAGGCTCGGCCGCATCAGGCTGATGTGTTGCCACCGGCGGCGTATTCGAATGGGCCGGTTCCGGTGCCGGTGGAGGCGGCGGTTAGCCAGCTTCAGGAATTGATGTGGAAGGACGTCGGTATTGTGCGAACCGGAAACGGACTGAAGCAGACGGTGTTGCGGCTGGAAGAAATTGGAAAGCAGATTTCAAAGCCGCGCAGCCGGCGGGAGTATGAGGCGCGGAACTTGCAGATTGCCGGGTTACTGGTGGCGCGGTCGGCGCTGGCGCGGGAAGAAAGCCGGGGAGCACATTATCGGACGGATTATCCCGGACCATAATGATGTGAAGTTTAAGAAGCATTCGGTGGCGGTGGGGGCGGGGATACGGTTTGAGTAGCACCCAAGCACTTGGTAATAAGTGGGGGCAACTCTATGGGTGTAATCGCCTGATGGCGACAGTTGTTGCCGGATCGGATCCGGATATATAAATGTGGATGCGCGAGATAGAGTTATGCCAACTACCTCCCTTGTCTCGATTACCGTCATAATTTGCCTTCTACTCCCGTTGAAGGCCCCCGGACAATTGAGAGCAGAAGATTCTAGAAGTCCGAAGGTCGATGTGGCATTTTTCGCAAACGACAGCCATGGCAAGCCAGCGTCGCGAATATCTCCTTCCGATTTGGTGGTCTTAGATAACAAGAGAGCGCCCCGCCAAGTCTTGGGAATACGGGGCAGGGCCGAGTTACCTCTACTCCTGGGAGTACTGGTGGACATGAGCGGATCACAGACGGCCAGCAGTGTATACCCGGTTGCCGTCAAAGCTGCGTCCGAGTTCTCCAATCAGGTCCTGAGTGGGAGTGATGACAAGGCTTTCTTTGAACGATTTGCCTCTGCGCCGGAAGCAACCCATCTGATGGCTAGACGGGAATTCTTAGCACTGAAAATTGACTTAAATCCTTACGGATTAACCGCGCTTTACGATGGGCTGCGCTTCGCTTGCGACGACCGCATGAAGGAGAACTCTTCAGGCGATGCTTTACGAGTCATAGTGCTGCTAAGTGACGGTGACGACAATCATAGCCACAGTAATCTGAAACAAGTCCTCGCGAGTGCTCAACGTGCAGGCGTTGTGATATTTGCTGTCGACACGTCCAGGGCTGATCAAGACCCTGATTCCGATTTCGGACGTTCGATCGGTGGGTCTGCGACATTGCTGGAGTTGGCGGAGGAAACCGGGGGGATGGCATTCCTTCGCGTCGGTACAGGTGGCGTATCCAAAGCATTCGCGGCCATCAAAGAGCAGATCGACAACATGTACCTCCTTTCATTTGTGCCTGCTGACGACAGCCAAGGCGCCCAACATCGCTCGTTCCAACTCAAACCCGCCCTGAAAACGGACCTGAAACTACGGGCGCCCAAGGGCTACTACGGCATCGTCGTACCAAAGTAGCAGGCAGGCAGGTTATCGAGAGTCCGGAACCGGCTGAGCAAGAGCGCGGGGCTGTCTGTAGCCAACGAAATCGTTTCACGCGCGAGAGGTAGGCGGTTTTTAGGAAACGTTTCACGAGCTAGGGGTTGGCTGCTTGCGGTGTAGGGCTGAGGCCGCGATCGTCATCAAAAGAATTCCTCCAATAATCCCTAACGATACGTCGGTCCGGATGGCGTAGTAGTGCGAGATGCAGCATTTTGAATCCGACGAAGATCAATAGACAGGAGATGCCGTAGTGGAGGTATTTGAAGGCGTCCATCAGGGAGGAGAGGGCGAAGAAGAGGGAGCGCAGGCCGAGGATGGCGAAGATGTTTGAGGTGTACACGATGAAGGTGTTCAGGGTGATGGCGAGGACGGCGGGGATGGAATCTACGGCGAAGATGAGGTCGGTGGTTTCGATCAGGAGCAGGACCAGCAGGAGCGGGGTGGCGTAGAGGCGGTCGCGGCGGACGAAGAAGCTGGCGTGGGGATTGTCTTCGACGACGGGGAAGATACGGCGGAATGCGCGGAGGACGGGGTTTTTGTCGGGGTCAACTTTGGCTCCGCGCTGGAAGAGCAGGCGGATGCCGGTGTAGATGAGGAACAATCCGAAGAGGTAAATGATCCAATGAAAGCGGCGGATGAGGCCGACGCCGGCAAAGATGAAGGCGGCGCGCATGAGCGATGGCACCGAGGACTCCCCAGAAGAGGACGCGATATTGCTGCGGCTCGGGGAGTTGGAAGTAGCGGAAGATCAGGAGAAAGATGAAAAGATTGTCGGCGCTGAGGGAAAGTTCGAGGACGTATCCGGTGGAGAATTCGAGGGCGGCGGTGTGTCCCTGCCAGGCGTAGAGAATTACGGCGAACGCGGCGGCGAGGGAGATCCAGACGGCACTCCAGGCGAGCGACTGGCGGAGAGTGAGGGCGCGTCCGCGGCGGTGGAAGACGCCGAGGTCGAGGGCCAGCATGGCCGCGACGAAGGCGTTGAAGAGAATCCAGGGTAGAGTTTGATTCACAATCGATCTCGGGTGCAGACAGAATTAGAACTGAAAAGCGACGAAAGAGAAAGTCGGCTCGCATTGCGGTGTGCTCCCGGCAGGTGGCGGGCGGGGACGCCCGACGCCCCACAATCTATTCTTCTCTGCTCCAAAACTATTTTTGATCCAAGAGGCGAACTGCTTCGAGCGTGACGGTGCCGACGATGGCTAGGCTCTTAGGGCTGAGTTTGTCGGGGGTGTCTTGAACGGTGTGCCAGAAGACGTTGTTGTAGCCGTAGTCGGCGTCGATCAAGTCGGCGGCGGGGACGCCGCGCTGGATGAAGGGGGCATGGTCGTCTTCTTCGTAGATTTGTCTGCGGAAGAAATGCGATTGATAGCCGACGCGGGTTGCCGCCTGATAAATGAGGTCTTCCAGCCAAGGGGTTGATTGCTGGTCCCGGTCAACGCTGAGGTCGGCATCGCCGATCATGTCCTCGAGGATGAAGGCTTTGATTTTTTTCAGGGTGCCGTCGTCCTGCCATTTTTGGGCTAGGTGGCGGACGCCGTAGAGGCTCTCAGGATCGTCCCAGGGGAGTTTCATGGATTCTTCGGCGTCGTCCCAGAGGAGCCAGACGGTGTAGCCATCGCGCTTGGCGCTTCTTAGTTGGTTTGCGATTTCTAAAAGAAGACCGCTGGAGGATGCGCCGTCATTGGCGCCTACGTAATTGATGTTGCGGAGGGGCCAGTTGGTGTCGTAATGGCTGGCGATGACGATGATGCCGTCGCGAGTGCCGGGGAATTTGGCGAGGATGTTGTGGACGGGGAATTTTCCTTCGGCCGTGGTGACTTCAAAATTGTCTTGCTCGACGGTGTCGCCTTTCAGGTGGGCGAGGATGTAGTTCTCAACTTTTTTGTGGGCCTCGCTGCCTATGGGGCGAGGGCCGAAGGCGCAGATTTCTTTTACGTACTGCATGGCGCGGGTCGAGTTGAAGGCGGGGGGAGCGTCGGAGACGGGGGCCGGACGTGCGGGTGCAGCGTGGGCGCAGGCGGTGATGAGGAAGCAGGCCAGGAATGTGGAGAGTGTTTTCATTTACGCCTGCGCCCTTCTGGATTCGCGGGCTTTTCTTTGGGTTGGATGCACGAACCAGGCGATGCCAATGCTCAAGCCATATAGGACCAGTAGGGGAGCGGCGAAGACGCACATGCTGTAAATATCGGGGCTGGGGGCCAGGGCGCCGGCCACCACAAAAATTCCCAGAATCGCATAGCGGATGTTGCGCCACATCCAACCGGCGCTGACTACGCCCATCAGGGCGAGGAAGAAAACCAGAATCGGCATTTCGAAGATCAAGCCGAGACCCAGAATCACGGCCAGGAACAGATCGGTGTATTCGTGAATCGTGATCATGGGCAAAAACTGAAGACCCAGATGGATCAGAAACTTGAGGGCTTGGGGATAAACGATGCGGTATCCGAAATAGCCGCCCGCGGTGAAGAGGAAGACGGTCGAGAACAGAAACGGGCCGACGTAACGCTTTTCGCGGCGATAAAGGCCGGGCGAAATGAACAGCCAGACCTGGTAGAGCACGTAAGGAGAAGTCAGAAATAGACCAGCAAGAACGGAAATCTTCAAGTAAAGGTTGAAGGGTTCGGTGGGGTTCAGGTAAACCAACTGCTCGGGAAGGTGGTAACTGCGTAGGACGTCAACGATGGGTCTCTGCATGTACCCGACGAGTCGCTCGCGATAAAACCACGCGACCACGGCGCCCGCAGCGACCGCGACCAGGGAATGGAAAATACGTTTGCGGAGCTCGTCGAGATGCTCGAGGAAACTCATAGCGGGCATGGCTTCCGGGGCTGAGTCGGCGGGTGAAACCTCGATAGTAGGGTCAGACATTGGTGGTGTCGTGGACGGGTGGATTTACAGAGTCGGAGTGGATGGGTGGCTCCGGCGAAGTCTCTGCTTCCGGCGAGGTCGATTGCGGAGGCGGGAGTGCCGGGGAGGGCGACATATATGAGGAATGGACTGCGCCGGGCGGCGGCTCGGCGGGAGGCAGGATCTTTTGATCTTCTTCCGCTTTTTTCTGTCTCTCTTTCACTTCGAGCTGGTCGATCTCGGACTGGATCTGGGCCTTGAATTCGTTGGAGGCGCGCTTGAATTCGTTGAGCGCTTTCCCGACCTGGCGGGCAATCTCCGGGAGTTTCTTGGGGCCGAAGATGAGCAGGGCCAGCACGAAGATGAAGATCGAGTCGCCGAAGCTCATGTAACCAATCATAACGGAGCAGTTGGCGGGCGGCAACGCGGAGCGAGGGCGATTGTGCAGATGCGCGCGAGATCCCTCGCCCCGCTGGTGAAAGCGTGGGGCTTCGGGATGACGCCACGGTGTGCTCCGCCTGCGCGGCAGGAACTTTCACGTTGACTTCCGCTCCCATAATGCTAGAGTTTGGTCGCGATTGGGGAGGGCTTTATTGTGAAGCGTTGGGTGAAGATTGTTTTGATCGTGGCTGTGGTTCTGCTGGGGGTGTTGTCGGCTGGGGCGTATAAGGTGCTCGGTGCGCGGGCATTTCTGGGGCCGAGGGCGCGTGCGCTGACGGCGCGGAGCTATGAACGGACTCCGGCGCGGCTGGCGCGGGGGAAGTATCTGATGGAGGGCGTGCTGACTTGCAGGCACTGCCATTCTCCGCATGAGTGGACGCAGCATGATCCGGCGATTCCGGAGGGACGGGCATTCTCGGGGAGCGTGATTGAAAGTGCGGGCCTGCCTGGCCGGGTGGTCGCCCCCAATCTGACTCCGGATGTTGAGACGGGATCGGGAAACTGGTCTGATGATGCGCTGGCGCGGGCCATTCGCGAGGGGGTTGGGCATGACGGTCGCGCTTTGTTTCCGATGATGCCTTCCGAAGGTTCATTGCCTGACGAAGACCTGGCGTCGGTGGTGGTGTATTTGCGGTCATTGCCGGCGGTGCATAATCCGTTGCCGAAGACTGAGATCAGCTTTCCATTGAAGTACATCATGCGGAATTTTCCGGAGCCGCTCACCGCGCCGGTCGCGGAGCCGACGTTTTCGAGCCCCGAGAAGCGCGGCGAATATTTGACGCATTTGATTGGCTGTCCGGACTGCCATACGCCTGTGGGCGCTGACCATAATTTCGTTCCAGGGATGGAATTCGGCGGAGGGCAGGTATTCGAGGGCCCGTGGGGCAAGGTGGCGAGCGCGAATCTGACGCCGGATCCGTCGGGGATTCCGTACTATGACCAGGCTTTGTTTTTGCGGACGATTCGGACTGGGTATGTGGGGTCGCGGGCGCTGAATCCGCTGATGCCGTGGTCGATTTTCCGCGGCATGACGGACGATGATCTGAGCGCGATTTTTGCGTATCTGAAAACGCTGAAGCCGGTCCACCACCGGGTGGATAATTCCATGACGGCGACGCGGTGTCCGATTGATGGGGCGATGCATGGGGCGGGGGACCAGAACAGGAAGCAGTAAGGAGCGCGCGATTCCTGCGTCGGGGAATCCTGGTGCTTTCAGTAGCTTACGAGCATCTAATGCCTTAGGTACTTTGACTTCCAGTCTGGTTCTACTAAGATTGGAAGCAGTTCTTTGAATGGTCCATCCCGTACTGGGGGCGTCACGGTTTCGACGGAGATGCTTGCGGCCAAGAGGCATGCCGGGGTGCACACACCCGTAATCGCGTGCACAATGATAATTGCCAATCAAGAAATGGCATACGCAGCTTAATTAATTAAGTTGCCGTCTTCCGCAGCTTTGCCCGTGGGCTGCGAGCGGACGTCACACAGCGGGCTGCTCTTCTCTTCTACGTCTGGGGAGAGAGGTTAAGATCTCAGGCTAGCGGCAACCGTTTCTTGTCCGTTCTGAGCGGGGGTCGCGAACGTCTTGGGCTAGGCGGCAACGCTGAAGGCCTGGGGCATGAACTGGAATAAGCATGTAGTCTCTTGACCAGTAACGTTTTCGGACGCGGGTTCGACTCCCGCCGCCTCCACCAAAATTCCGCGACATCCCCACTCAAGCCAAAGGCGGGCTTGAATGGGCCACCCGCCAACCGCCAGCACATCCATCCCTTTTTACGCTGGAAATCCGATGCCTTGCCGAAGAGGGTCAAAACGCTTGTCGGCGCGCAGGGTGTCGTATAGCGGATCGGCGTTCAAGAGCAGGGAAAAAACGTTGCGCTCGGAGCTTGCTTTTTCCAACCAACAGAATGCCTGATCGTTGTCGCCTAGACGGACCCAGGCCCGCGCGTATTCGATAGCTGGAACATACTCGCCCCTACTCGCCCTTTCATTCGC
Source organism: uncultured Acidobacteriota bacterium (assembly GCA_963839975.1). Lineage (GTDB taxonomy): Bacteria > Acidobacteriota > Terriglobia > Terriglobales > Acidobacteriaceae > Gp1-AA145. Next base: position 393,406 of record CAWIXA010000002.1, read on the forward strand.
GTGTTCCACACTTTTCTGTGCCCGCGCGGAGACGGCGCCTTCGAGGTCACCTTGTGCGGCGTCGCTGCCTAACCTTGCGGCAAGCTCGTTGTCCCCGGTGAGGGCCGTCGCCTTCTGCCATTCGGCAATGGCCTCGCTGTGCCGTCCTTGTTGTTCATATGCGTTACCCAGCAGCTCATGAAGCGAAATGTCGTTCTGATCCAGCTCAAGGGTTTCGCGATACTGCGCGACCGCTTCGTCATAGCGACGCGAGAAGTACAGGCACATGCCCAGGGAACGACCGTAAATCAGCGAGAGAGGGTCGGACTCCAGCGCACGCCTGCCCTCGGCGATGGCGTGGTCAAATCGACCCATGGTCAGAAAGTAAAAAGAGTACAGGTGGTGTATCTCGGCCAGCTTGGGATTCAAGGCGAGAACACGCTTGATCTCCTTTTCTCCTCCGACCCAATTCCGATCGTGAACCAGAAGAAACGCCGCGAGCGAGAGATGAGCTTCAGGTAGGGTGTCGTCCAACTGCAGGGCTTTCGTCAGCGCGGCATGGGCCTTGGGCCAGCCTTCGTCGGGGGGTAGTACGCCCCAGGCCGAACCATACCCGTAAAAACTATTCAATCCGAAGTAGCCGAGGGCGAAAGACGGATCAGCGTTGACCGCGCGCTCGAAGTACTCGCAGCATTTCCTGAACTCATCCGGCTCCGTCTTCCAGCGGTAGTATTGCCCTTTCAGGTAAAAAAGGTAGGCTTGGGAATTCTCGGTATGGTGCCTCAGGATCGCCGACTTTTCCTTGCCAAGCAGTTTCAGCTTTAGCGCGCCAACTACTGCCAACGTAATTTCGTCCTGCACCTCGAATATGTCTTGCATCTCGGTGTCGTAACGTTCTGACCAGAGGTGGTAGCCGTTCGCGGCATTGATCAACTGCACCGTGATCCGTAAGCGGTTGCCTGATTTCCGGACACTTCCCTCCAAAACGGTGCTCACTTTGAGTTTCCGCCCGATCTCGCGCACGTCTTTCTCTTTGCCTTTGAAGGAGAATGCCGAAGTCCGCGCCACCACTCGAATCTGCTCAAGCTTGGCCAGCGCGTTGATCAGTTCTTCGGCCAGTCCGTCACAGAAATACTGGTTGCTGGGGTCGTCGCTCAGGTTGGCGAAGGACAGCACGGCAATGGAGGCGCCATCCGCGGCGCTCAACTCTCCAGAACGTTCTTTGGATAGCTTCACTTCGGCGACGAACTGATAGCCGCATCCTGAGACGGTTGCGATATAGCGTTGCCCGCCGCTAGCCTCGCCGAGGATGCGGCGCAAGATTGAGATGTTCTGATTGAGGTTGTTCTCTTCGACGACGGCGTCAGGCCAGATCGCACGCATCAACTCGTCTTTGGCAAGTACGGTTCCGCTGTGCTTTACCAGGTGAAGCAAGGTGTCAAACACCTTGGGAGTGAGGGGCACAGGCGTGCCGTCGCGAGCCAGGAGTCGCTTGCTGGCATCAACGCGGAAGGAGCCGAATTCGTAGAGCTGGGCGGGTGGATGAGGCACGGGCGTTTCATATCTTCTCAGAAATCTTCATGAAACTCCAAAGACTTACGTAACCGGCTTGGGCGAATCTACTCGGGCGTTGGTTCGTTCACAAAGAGGAGAAGGAATCATGAAGAGGTCACTTTCCACGTTCACGGGATTAGTTTTCGCAGTTCTCAGTTTCGTTCCGGCATTTGGCGCTCAATGGCAAGCAAACGTAGGCGCCCAGAGCGCGGACAAGGGACGGCAGGTTATCGCCTTCCTTCCCAATGAGCTTTGGATTCACGCCGGCGATTCCGTTAATTGGACGGTGGGCGCCGACGAGATCCACACCATCACATTCCTGACGGCCGGACAGGTGCGCCCGCCGTTTTTTGTCGGATGTCCGGGATTTTTGGTGGGCGCGGCGTCTTTTGACGGCTCGACTTGCGTCAGCACTCCGCCGATGGTTTCGGGTCAGACGTTCAACGTGATGTTCCCGACCGCAGGCAATTTCAAGCTTGTCTGCCTGGTACATCCCGACATGACCGCGACGGTTCACGTTCTAGACCTGGCCACGCCGCTCCCGCACGAGCAGTCTTTCTACGACCAACAGGCTGCAAACCAAACCCATGATCTGTTGGCTGAAATCAATGCGGGGCAGGCCCATCAGCACATGATTTCTCCGAATGCCATTGTGGTTGGAGCGGGAAAGACTCTAGCCACCGGCGGCGGGCACAACGCGATCTCGCTGATGCGTTTTGTACAACCGGAATTGATCATTCACGCCGGGGCCACCGTGGAATGGACAAATGACGATCCCAGCATGCCCCACACCATTACCTTTGGAACGGAACCAGCGCTACCTTTCCCTCCTTCAGGCAATGTAAGCCCGGATGCGGACGGCGCACTGCACGCGACCATCAGTTCGACTTCCGACAGCGTGCACTCCGGTTTCATCGTTTCCTCGCCGATAGGTCAAATCGGATTACCGGAAGCTCCAGTGGGAACGACACGTTTTCGCGTCACGTTCACGAATCCTGGGGTTTACCCGTTTATCTGCGCGCTACACGATGATCTGGGAATGAAGGGAAGAATCATCGTTCTGCCGTGAGTTAGAGGCTCCACGAATCCGAGCGGGTGAAGGAGGTACAGGCACCTTCACTCACTTCGGGTCAGCGAGCGTTGCCGCTCTTCACCTATTGAGAGGCGATCTAGTGAGAGGCGCCGAAAAGGACCGGATACACCATGGTTTCAATCCTGGCTGCCATCTCCTCGGCGGGGATACGGTTGGGGGTCTGAAACCAGCGGCGCGCGGCACCGAAGACGGCCCAGGCTGCGGTGGTCGCCCGCAGCGCCGCATCGACATCCGGGTGGCAATCCATGAAGGGCAAGGCCTTCCTTGAACATGGCCTCGACGACGGGGACGATGGAGCCTTCGAGCGACATCCGAGTCAACTGAGTGGGACAGCCCGTGGACTCAGCAAGATAGTCGCAAACGCCGAGCGCAATGGCGCGCAGCGCTCCGCCGCAGTCGTTAAAAGTGATGGCGCGACGGGCTATCAGATCGCGGAAGCGGGATTCTGTCATGGCCTGCAGCAGGGCGTTCTTGTCCGGATAGTGCAGGTAGAAGGTGCCGCGGTTTAGCGTCGCCTCGTCGGCGATCTCCTGGATTGAGATGTCCTCCAACTCCTTCTTCATCAATAGCTTGGCTAGTGATTCCATGAGCATGCGGCGGCTGCGCAGAATGCGCGGATCCGTCGTCTCGATCTCGGGTTGAAGAAGCTGAGCCATTCCTAACAGTAGAAGATACCCTTTCCTTCGTTAAGGATACCTTTTCTTGCCGAGAAAAGCGACACTTGTTTATTTTCTGAATCGACATATGTTGATTAGTAATCATATGTCGTGCAGGAGGATTTCACGAATGTCAACCTTGCTTCATATCGATTCCAGTCCACTCTACGGGCGGTCAGTCTCCCGCGAGCTGAGCGCAGCGTTCGTCAGCCAATGGAAGGCTTCGCACCCGGACGGAAGGGTCATAGAGCGCGACCTCAACGCCACGGCAATCCCACCGATCAATGCGGAATGGGTCGGGGCCGCCTACACGCCGGAAGCGGGCCCGCACTCCGCAGCAGAAAGAATTGCTCTCGCTCTCCGATTCCCTGCTCGCCGAATTGGAGCAGGCCGACGAGTATGTTATCGGAGCGCCGATGCACAACTTTGGCGTGCCCTCCGTCCTCAAGTTATGGATCGACCAGATTGCGCGGGTCGGCAAGACCTTTGCCTATGGGGAAAAAGGGCCGAAGGGCCTGCTTACCGGCAAGAAGGCGACCTTCATCATCGCAACCGGCGGGATCTACGACGCGCAGACGCGGATGGCCTCGTTCAATTTCGTGGAGCCGTATCTGCGCTCTGTATTTGGTTTTCTTGGCGTGACGGACGCGACCTTCCTCACCGCAGGAGGGACCGCTGTGCTCAACCAGGGGCATGACCGGAACGCATTTCTTGCACCACATCTTCAGACTGTGCAGACGTATGCGCAGACATCTCAAGGAGAACTCGCATGAAAACTACTTCAACTGTTGCTCGCTATCTACTGGGCCTGATGTTTACGGTCTTTGGATTAAACGGATTTCTCAACTTCATCCACCAGCCGCCGCCGGCGAATCCGCTGGCGACTGAGTTTTTTGTTGCCGTCAGCGCATCGCATTTTGCAGCGTTCTTTTTTGCCGTGCAGGTCCTTGGTGGACTGCTGCTGCTCTCCGGCCGTTTCGTGCCCCTGGCACTGACACTGCTGGCTGCGGTGCTCTACAACATCCTCGCGTTCCATCTGACGATGGCGCCGGCGACCATTGCTCCGGCTCTGGTAGCCGCTGTGCTGTGGGTACTGGTCTTCCTTCAGTACCGCGAAAGCTTCAGCAGCATCTTCAGCGCGAAGGCTGCGACGCAGGGATAAAGGGCGGCGGGGGAATTGGGCGATTCGCACCGCTTGATCCCACAGCTGCAATCGGTCGGAGAGCCCACCCTTCGAAAACCGCGAAGGGTGGGGCAGCCTCAGCTTTCGTGTTGTGTAAATGCTGGGCCAGCCCGCCGGTACGGCACTACTCGAATGGCGAAAGCGCCTGCCGAGCAGAACGTTACCAATGAACGGGAAAAGATTTCAGAAGGAGAAAACATGTTGCAACAACGCGGTATTAGTCGCGTAGTGAACGTTCCTCCACCGGCAGATGGATTCGTGGGTCCGGGGCATCTGGCAGCACCTGTCGTGTCTCCAGAGAACTTTGAGATGAACGATCCATTCATCTTGTTGATGGACGATCATCTTGACATCGGCGACCGGCCCGTTGGCGGTCCTCATCCGCACGCAGGCTTTGAAACCGTGACGCTCATTTTGGACGGCGCGATCTTTGACCGCGAAGAAGGCGGCACACTCAACGCTGGCGAAGTGCAGTGGATGACCGCGGGCAGCGGAATTATTCACAGCGAAGATGTCAGGACCAAGGGAAAGGTCCGCCTGCTTCAGTTATGGCTCACCTTACCGAGGGACAAACGCTGGACTGCCCCGAGTTTTCAAGCTATTAATGTCGATGCGGTTCCGGTGCGCCGCGAACTCGGCGCTGAGATCCAAGTCTATAGCGGTTCCTCCGGCGGGCTTCATTCAGGCACCCGAAACCATGTGCCGGTGATTATGGTCGAGATCAATTTAGAGCCACACGCCTCCGCCGAGCAGGACATACCTACTTCATACAACGGCTTTGCTTTTGTCATTGATGGTTCGGTTCAAATCGGCGACACCGTGCTGAAGACTGGGCAGGTAGGTTGGCTCGATCGCCCGACTGACAAGGGCACGAGCGTGTTGCGTGTGGTCGCCAACGAATCTGGAGCGCGGCTGGTTTTATACGCGGGACAACCCCAGGGAGACCCAATCGTCTCCTATGGTCCATTTATAGGAGACTCGAAACAAGACATTGCCAGACTCTTTAGTGAGTATCAGGCAGGAAGGTTTCCTCGCCTTAGCGAATTGAAACAGCAGCAGGTCTAAGTGTTGCGCCGCTGCGTCCTGGCAAACGTGACTATGTTTCGGATTGATACGCACGTTACGGCTCGCAGATGTTTTGCCCAGCTTGAGGCTTCGTCATGAAGTCCCACGGGACCGAGTCCGTTATCTCGACTCAAGCAGTCGTGATACCCACCCTTTGAAAAGCGCAAAGGGGTGGGGCAACCTGCGAAAGGCACATCAATTCGTGCCGAGGGCCGGTAAAGCCCCATGTCTCGAGCACCGCGAGACATGGGCACCCCGATTTTGTTTACCTCAGACCTCGGCCAACCGCCGAAAGGGTGGGATATTTTGACGTTGCTGACGTGAAGGATTTCGGGAGCTCACTTTACAAGCTCATCTGCGTAGCGGACGGGGACCGCCAAGTTTGAACCGCCGAAATCGGTCAGAATGGCGAAGTTGACGCCTATGACTTTGCCTTCACGATTGAAGAGTGGGCCGCCGGAGCCGCCGGAGGTGGTGGCTGCATCGTAAACAATCTTGTCGGTCAACACGTCGCCAATGTGTCCCTGAGTGGTGGTTGGCCGAATGAGGTGCTGCGCGGCCAACTGGGAAACAATCTGGCCCACTTCGTGGGCATTTTCCACGAGTTTCTGCGTGGTATCGCTGCCCGCGCGGGCGAGGATGCCTTCGATTCCGGTTGGGTATCCGATCAGGATGACTGGATCGCCTGACACACTGGCTTCCTTTCGATCATCGAGTTGCAGAAGCGCGGTGTGGGGCGGAGCCGCAGCGTTTAACTTAAGGGTCGCCACATCGGCCTTCGCCGAAACGCGGTCGAGCTTGGCCGTGATGCCTGCGGCACCGGGGAAATATGCCGTATAAGACGCCGCAAAGGCACTGGCGCCCTTGTCGAGAAGCGGCTTCAATTCGTCATTGCTCCACCACGGTTCGGCGACGTGATGATTGGTGAGAAGACGGCCATCGCGCGATACGAGAAATCCGGTGCCGAAAACGTCGACCTGCAAGAGCGGGCCGGTTCCTTCGGTATCGAGAGACACCATCCCCTTATCGTCCACTTGCGGCTTACCCGCTGCGTCGGTGAGGATGCGAATCAACTTTCCGGAGTCATTGTCGCGAAACTGCATGACCACGTGGAGCAGGCAGATGCTGGGCCCATAGGTGTGAACGATGGTTTCTGCGACTCGGCCTTCATTCTCAAGCCGGCTGAGGCGAGTTTGAGTTTCCTGAAGCTGCTGCTTGAGGGAATCGGCGTTGGCGTCGCCGTCGGCGGCCATCTTCTTTCGGATTTCTGCGGCTTGCGCCTTCAGACCCTCGCGAGTTCCCAGCGCGTCACTTGTGGCGAAAGATGCACGCGCCTGGTCTGCGCGGCGCAGGAGTTCGTCCTGCTGAAGGAGTCCGCCATTCAGCCGCGCAATCTCGGCTTTGAGTTGCAGGGTATCTTTGCGGTTGTGCCGGTTCGAAACCACCAAGGCGAGTGCGGCCAGAACCACTGCCGCGGCGAGAACGACAATGGCTTGGGTTAATCCGAAACGGCGTTTGCCACTCGTGCCGCTGAGGGCTTCCACAGCGCTCTCCGCCAGGCGCTCTTTCTTAAGCGCGTCGTTTAGCTTGGCTTCGAGCGCAAGCTCCGGCTGTCGCTCACGAAACTGAGTCCTGATCCTGGCCGCGAATTCCAGCGGCTCGAAGGGAGCGGAAATGACGTCATCGGCGCCCAAGTCCAAGGCGCGGGCACGTTCGAGCGCGCCACCGTGAACAACCATCACAATCCTGGGCGTCCGCGGACCAGGACTCGCCTTGATTTGGCTGATGATGCCACAGCAACTAAGGTCCGATGGTGTTGCTTGCGTGATCACAACACCTGGGGAATCGGCGAGGATATCGTCAACCGTCAGGCTGCGACCGGTGGTGATTTCATAGCCCTGGCCCGATAGCGCCTCCTCCACCTTCTGGGTGGAATCGGAATCGAGGTTCAGTAGAAGAATGCGCATCATTTTCAACTTAATACTAGCAGCAGAAAATGGTGAACGCTTCTGCTCCCAGGTTGGATGGGCGGCGCGAATCAGGCGGAAAGAGTGCTGAACTCGCTTAAAAAACGCCTGGCGCAACCCAGGGTTGCACGCGACTCAATTGATCGCAATCTTTTTGTGAATCGCTATAGATGTATATACATCTAGTGAGCATGAGTAAACCGACCGTTGTCCCTCTTCCCTGCCTGTCCGCCAGCTTTCGCCGGGCGTCGCGGGTGCTGACCCAGCACTACGAGACGGCTCTGCGGCCACTCGGTCTGAGGGGCACGCAATTCACGCTGCTGCAAGCCTTGTCCCTTGCCGGAGAGGTTTCTCAGGGAAAGCTCGGGGAGATTCTGGCCATCGACAGCACCACGCTCACCCGCACGCTCGCGATTATGGAGCGTCGAGGCTGGATCGCCAGGCGTTCAGGTGGGGACCGGCGGGAACGATTGCTTTCCCTGAGCAAGGCCGGAGGGGCGGAATACAAGCGCGCCCTTCCCCGCTGGGAAAAAGTCCAGCAGGAGTTGCGCGCGCGATTCGGGAACAATCGCTGGAATGAACTTTTCAACCTAACCAACCAAGTGACCGCAGAGGTCGCAATTTGAAACTTACGAGTAATAAGGAGATATGCCATGTCCAAATACGCCAAACTAAGCGCTGGCCTGCTAGCAGGCTGGTTAGTCTTTGCCCTGTCCTCGTCCGCGCTGCACCTCTACGAGAACGCTCCGAACACGCCGCCGATCGCGCTTGGCCTCGCGGTGGTCACGCCCGTTGTGCTGTTTCTGATTTGGTTTGCATCGTCGGCGGGGTTCCGGCAGTTCATTCTGTCGCTCAGCCCGCGCGCCGTCACGCTGGTGCAAAGCGTACGCGTCGCTGGAATTGTTTTCCTTGCTCTCGGCGCCTATAAGATTCTGCCTGAGTACTTCGCCCTCTCGGCGGGATGGGGCGACATCATCATCGGCGCGACTGCACCGTTCGCGGCGCTCTGGCTGGCCAACCCGGCGCATCGCAGAGGATTCATCTTCTGGCAATTCCTGGGAATCGCCGACCTGGTCAACGCTCTCGCCTTGGGAACACTGGCCGGGTTCATCGATCCGCATGGGATCTCCACTGCGCCCATGGCCGTCCTGCCGATGAGCTACATTACGACGTTCGCGGTGCCAGTGTTTTTCATCCTGCACATTATCAATATCGCGCAGGCGCGGCGCTGGCCGGCGACTGTTTTTGCTGGAAGCGGTACGGGGTTTCAAACGGTGCCCCAGCGGTAAGATGAGCGGAGTCGTTAGCGCCGAGGATGGTTGATATGTTTCATGACCAAGAAAACATATGTGGTGCCGACTTCTCGCCGCTTGGTCAGTAGGGCGGAGCGGACTCCGCCCTTTTTCATATCGAGCGGATCAGGCAGCGACCTCGGCCAGCCCAGGGAGGGTTTTGAGTGTAATCGCGATTTTGTTACGCTCAAGCATGTGCATCAGTGGCTTGACAATTATGGACATTGCTTATCGCGTTAGTGAAAAGGACTGTTGCGCGCATACTTCTTCTCGCGGCTTGACGCGGAAGGGAGTATCTCGCTGCTCACTGCGATAGTTTGGCGCCTGCGCACTGAAAGCGGAAGCGTATCACCTTATCGTCAAGCAAGACCCCGCAGGGACATCGCCAAGGGATCGGTCTCGCGTGGGCATGTCTCACCTGTCTACGGATCCGCGCTCCGGACAATGACTTCGCCGTGATTATCGGAAAGATCATCGCCTTAAGCATTCGAGTTCACCGCCGACGATCTCAGAGACGGTACCCATATCATCACACCATTTTCGGATTTACTAGTAAAATGGGACGGCATCTTGTACGGCGTCGCCTAGAGTCGAACGACATCTTCACGCTTCGTCTCGCGCTGAGGATTTTGATTCGTCTTCCCAGAGGTGCTTTCGCCCAAGTGCGAAGTTACTGAGCCGAGATCAACTCCTGCAGCGAAAGATCGTGTCAACGGGTTAGAGCAGCGGCGACACGGTATGCTCACTTGTCGAATAACCGGCGATTACACTCATTGACTTGGTGCCTCCTTCCCTCCGAGAACAGTTCCCATCTGCCCACGCGGAGGATCTAGGAGCACTTGTGCCGCGTGCCGTGTCTCGCCGTCGAGGCGAGCGTCTGCTGCCAGGCTTCTTAAGACCGGAGCAATAGTCTGCAGTTCCCGCAACATATGCCGGTCTGCGTTCGCCTGTAATCGCCTAAGTTCAGGCGTGATGGCATTCCTGTCGTGCTCTTGAAGATATGCCAACCTCCGTCCGTACTCCAGGGTCTCAGAGATTTCTTCAAAAATTGATGTGAGCTCTTCGATGTCGGAACTAGATGAACTGCCATATATGAGTTGACTGCTAAATTGCAAGTCATGGTAGATGAGTGTATGAACCCTGCTTTTCGCAGTGGAGGGCTGTTGTTCCTGCACTTCGCCACGGAAAAAGTCGAGCTGACGGGCGAGATTAAATGTTGCCCTCCTGGTCCTATCGCTGACGTGGAACTCAATGCTGTAGGGGACGCCGGTTCGTGCAAGAGATTCAGGAGCAGACTGGTATGTAGAAGTGCCGGTTGAATCCACCGCTATCGAGTAGTAAGAAGGATCTGCGCTCCAGAGCACAGAGGTGAAAATCACAGTCGGGAAATGCGAGCCCGCAGGGGTTTTCAGTTGCGGGCTCTGAGCCAGCAGCTCACCACAACACGTCAGCAGAACAATCACAGTGAAGCAGTTGGGAATTGGCATGAGCCGCTTTAGTACCTCCTTGGAGAGACATTAGAGAGACGCTCTGCCTCCACTTGGATGCTGCGTTTTGCGTTGGCTTTTCCACAGACGAGCTACTGCATCATGCGAGAAGACGGAGTCCCGCACTGCCAAGGAAAGGTCAGTGAGTGTTATGGGGATGTAACGCCAACTAAGTGTGGAGCAGCCGAGTGAGGATTTCGACGGTTTCTTCGACTGAGCGACCAGTCAGGCGGTCGTCATTCTCGTCCGTCTCGACAAGAAAAGGGCACATCCCATTCGGCGACTCTATTTGGACTTGAAATTCGCCTGCAGGTTGGCCGAAATACCAGAGTCCATCGTCATCTGCTCCGGGATGGGACACACTAAGCTGCTGAACGTCCACAGCGGGACAGACGCCCCTGACCAACTGAATAATCCTGTCCACGTCGAGCATGCAGCGGTCATTCTAGCAGGCGATTTTGCTCATTTGGCCGGATAATGAGTGTAATCGCGATTTTTCGCCGACAATCGCGTAGCTTGCGAGCTACCGACGATCCGACCGTGACCGGTGTTGCAATACTTAGCAAGGCGTCGTGAGCTTTGCCCGAGTTTCATCTTGGCTTTGTTCGCCAGCCGCGCGGTGTCGCGGCCGGGCTAATTGGTGTCCAGCCGCGATGGTTACGCGTTACTTTCCCGTGTTGACAAAGCTCACGCACTGACCTTGATTCTTGAAAGGTCCGGCAGGCGGGCCGAACTTCAGATACCCACCATGCTTGCACTCCTCTTTGCTCTTCGGTGCTCGTGGTGCGGGGGTGACGGCTACCGCAAAAGGGGATAGGCCAACAGGAACGGTCGTAACCACAGTATTGGTCGCGGTGTCGAAGACCGAGACGGTGTTGTCCAAGAGGTTCGCCACGTAGCCGCGGGTTCCATCCGGCGTGATGGCTACCCCCTCAGGAAATCGGCCAACAGCAATGGTCGCAACTACGGTGTTAGTCGCGGTGTCGATGACCGAAACGAGCGTACCGGGCGAGACCGAAAGGCCTGAAAGGGTTGCATAGGCTCGGGTCCCATTCGGCGTGATGGCTACCACCTGAGAAGATGCGCCAACAGGAATGGTCGCAACCACAGTGTTGGTCGCAGTGTCTATGACCGAGACCGTGTCGTCTCCGGGATCCGTCACGTAGGCTCGCGTTCCATCCGGCGTAATGGCTATCCCCTCAGGAACTGAACCATCAGGAATGGTCGCAACCACGGTGTTAGTCGCGGTGTCGATGACCGAGACCGTGTTGGAATTTGTATTGGTCACGTAGGCTCGGGCTCCATCCGGCGTGATGGCTAACCCCCAAGGATTTTGGCCAACAGGAATCGTCGCAACCACGGTATTGGTCGCCGCGTCGATGACCGAGACGTTGCTATCCACCAAATTCGCCACGTAGGCTCGGGTTCCATTCGGCGTGATGGATACCCCAAGAGGAAATAGGCCAACAGGAATGTTCGCAACCACAGTGTTGGTCGCGGTGTCGATGACCGAAACGGCGCTGGAGTTTGCATCGGTTACGTAGGCTCGGGTTCCATCCGGCGTGATGGCTACGCCCAAAGGAGTTTGGCCAACAGGAATGTTCGCAACCACGGTGTTGGTCGCGGTGTCGATGACCGAGATAGTGTTGGAGGAATCATTGGTCACGTAGGCGAAAGGCTGAGCCTGCGCCGGAACAGCAAGCAGCACTGTCCCAAGCCAACAGGCCAGACATACGATTCTTAGAGACAGATAATGTTTTGTGGATTGCATACTCTCTCCTCTTGGCGTGCCTGTGAGAATGGCGGGGAAGGGACTGGTTCAGTCGGACAGCATTCGCCAATTGGAAGAGTGGGTTCGGCTGAACAACATGAGAATACGCTCCGGCAGGGAGTTGTCAAGCAAGATTACGGACGGATCGAACACAATCCGGGCTTGAGTTCCCTCCGGGACTACCTCATTAGTCAGTTCAGCACATTTCAAGGCAAGCCTAGGTGTTGTAAACAGGCGATTTCACTCGTTGAGGATTTGGCGGACAGAAGGTCAAATACGCGAACGTCGGCATTGTCGTGGTCATTTCGTGCCAGAGTTCTGCCGGAGGCCCGTGTGGATGGTGTCCAGCAAAGCTCCCGTGGGGTCGGAAGCGTATTCCCAGAACATTACTCCTTTGAGGCGGTTCTTCAGAACGTATTTGCACTTCAATGCGAGTGACTCGGGGTCTTCATACGAAACAAAAATCTTTGCCTCGGGGTTGTAGAGATAAGGCACGGAAGCGGCGGGGTCCCAGTAACGGGTGTAGCCGTTGTTGATCGTTGTCGCGTTAATCATTGTCGAGTTGATCGTGGTGGCGTTGATCATTGTTGCGTTAATCATCATTGCTTGAATGCCGGCGTATGGGGCAAAAGCGTTCGGGACGCGCTTGCCAGGGCGAAACAGGCCGTGATCGACATCCTCGACTTCGCCCCACACGTGTCCGTAGAACGGGACGCCGAGAACGATTTTGGCCGCGGGAACACCTGCTTGTTCGTACTCTTGGACAGATTTGTCGGCCGAGATTTTTTTGGGGTCTGAGGGATCGGTGAAGAGAGGCGCGTGGTTTCCGGTGATCGCATCGTCGGTGGGTTCGTAGTAGTCGTAGGCCATCAGGTTGACGGTATCAAGATATTTCTGCACCTTCCCCATTTCGGTGTTCTCGAGGAAGCTGGTTGAGGCGCCGGTTGCGCTGCTCAGGAACAGACGTCGGTGCAGGCGCTTCTCCTCTTGGTCAAAGCGCTGGCGAAGTTCTTTGAAAAGTTGGGTGTAGTTGTATTTGTCCTCGGGACGGAAGGTATTTCCCGCACCCATCTGAGCTGGGATACTCCCAGTCGATATCGAGACCGTCTAATTGATTGCGCTCGATAAATTTCACCGCGCTCTCAATGAAACAGGCTGCGGCTCTGTTTTGTGAGGGCCATGTCGGAGAAATTGCCTGACCCGAGCCATCCGCCGACTGAGATAAGGACGGTCAGGGAAGGATTTTTCTGCTTCAGCGCGACCAGCGCGGCTAGGTTCTGATCATCGTTGGCATATCCGTTGACGATCTCGCCTCCTCGTATGAGCGCGAAGGCATAGTTGATTCGGGTCAATTTGTTGGGCTGCGATTTCGCCGGGCTGAATCACGTCGTTGCGCTTGAAGACGTAGGCGATGACTTCGGGCTTCGCGGGCGCTTTACTGCGAGCAAGCAGGACTGGAGTGCAAAGGGAGCTCGAGGATGATGAGCAGACAATAGGTGCTCAGGGGTGTGCCGTGCAGGATGAGGCAGCACTTTTTGGCAGACACTTCTTCTGTGGATCTTTCGTTAGTAATCCGCAATCGATAGCTCCTGGAAGACCGCGTCATTGTAAACCCCAAGTCGTTGAATGATCTCCGTAATGATTACCGTTCGTCAGCCAAGGATTCGACAACTCGCCGAACGCCGTCCACCACTCTAGCCATTTTCTTGAAGTCGATTTTGTCGGAGGTGTCCAGTGGGGTGTGGTAATAGGGATATCGGAATAGAGCGGTGTCGGTGATCATGATCGCCGGGTATTGCTCTTGCCAGAAAGACCAGTGGTCGGACCACCCTACGCCAGGCCAGTCGGGCGGTGCGGCCACTCCTTCAGAAGGAAAGCTCGTAGATTCGCGAAATGTGCGGATAGACTTCCTCACCAGATCACGCGATTCTGAATTCCCCACGAATCCGATGAAGTCGCCACGGCTGGGATAGAAAAGGCTGAGGACCGGCGGGTATTTCTGGCTGCCCGAAACGTCGGAGTAAAAGCCAATCGTCTCAAGCGAAATCATGGCCGAGACCTGAACGTGGTCACGGTGTAGTTGACGAGCATAAACCAAGCTTCCCATGTTGTCGGTTTGGAAGTACGGAGGCTCTTCGTTCACAAAGAATACGAAGCGAACCGTCTTGCGTAGTTTGCTCCCTTGAAGCAGTCGCGCCAGTTCCAATGTCGCAGCGACGCCACTGGCGTTGTCATTTGCGCCAACCGTTCCAGCGACACTGTCATAGTGAGCGCCCACGATCACTGTGCCGCTCGCGCTGTCACTTCCGGGCAGAGTAGCCTCAACATTGCTTACCTCCTGGCCGTCTACTGAATATTTGGTTTCCGAAACGGCGTAGCCGGCTTGCCGGAGCTTTTCGCTCAGGTATTCAGAGGCCGCTTTTAGTGACCCAGTTCGAAGGATGCTTCTTTCGCCGATGGCGGCCGAGAGGTGGTTCACATCTGCGAAGAGGCGGTCGGCGAGTTCCGATCTGCTCGTGCGACAGGGGAGGCAGGTTTCCTTTGTATGAGCGGAGCGGCATCTGGGTGATTCGCAACAACCACCCTAAAGCCACGACCAGTGCCAGAACCACCACTGCGCAACTGAGACGCAGCTTCCAATTCGGACCTCTTTTGGCACCGATCAGTTCAAACATTGGGACTGGAACACTGGCGGTTAGACTATCACCGCGATTCAATTTGGAAACTTGCGGACCATTGTCGGCTACAGGCGTTATCCCGTCATTGACTCGCAAATCAGTAAGGCGTTTCAGATCTACACCGACTGGCCGGCGCAGAAGGCTGAGGCCCAGGCCCACTGGAAGTTGAAACCGCCGAGGTGGCCGGTTACGTCCACGACTTCGCCGATGAAATAGAGGCCGGGGATTTTGCGGGTCTCCATGGTCTTGGCGGAAAGCTCGTTGGTGTCCACGCCGCCGGCGGTGACTTCGGCTTTGTCGTAGCCTGCGGTGGTTTCTGGGGTGATGGTCCAGTTGTGCGCGTGGCGTTCGAGATCGGCTAAAGCGTGGTTGGTCCAGGCTGCGGGAGGGTGGAGATCGAGCCAGCGGTCGGCTAGGCGGTGAGGCAAGACTGTGCGGAACGCAGCTTTCAGGGTCGTGAGATCGCGGCGGGCGGCGTTGTTACTGCGAATCGGTGCGGTGAAGTCGTGTCCGGGAGCGAGGTCGATGCTCACGGGAGTAGATGGCTTCCAGTAAGACGAGATTTGCAGGATGGCGGGGCCGCTGAGGCCGCGGTGGGTGAACAACATTTTTTCGCGGAAATGCTGCTTGGCGGTTGATGTCACCACTTCGGCGGAGAGTCCGGTTAGGTCGGAGTAGTGCTGGCGGTCTTTTTCCTGGAAAAGCAACGGAACTAGGGCGGGGCGGGGTTCGATAATCTTGATTCCGAACTGGCGCGCCAAATCGTATCCGAAGGAGGTTGCACCCATCTTGGGGATGGAGAGGCCGCCGGTGGCGACGACTAGCGCAGACGCCTGGAACTCGACTGGGCCTGCGTGAATCTTGAAACCGCTATTATGTTCGACGCTTTCGACGGCGACGTTGGTGAGGATTTGAACTCCGGCATGGCGGCATTCGGATTCGAGCATGCTGACGATTTGTTGCGCGGAGCCATCACAGAAAAGCTGGCCGAGAGTTTTCTCGTGATAGCGGATGCCGTGTTTTTCCACCAGGCGAATGAAATCCGCGGGGGTGTAAGCCGCGAGGGCTGATTTGGCGAAATGGGGATTGGCGGAGATGAAGTTTTCCGGTTGGCAATGCAGGTTGGTGAAGTTGCAGCGGCCGCCGCCGGAAATCAGGATTTTCTTGCCGATGCGCGGGGCACGTTCGAGCACGGCGACGCGGCGTCCGCGCTTCCCTGCCTCGATGGCGCACATGAGGCCGGCGGCGCCTCCGCCGAGGATGATGACGTCAAAGTCGTGGGTCACGTGTGTTTAGAATCGCGGGGCGTCGGGTGGATGTCAATTCAGCAACTAGTGACTAGTTGCTAGTATGCGGCGGCGGGGAGAGGGCTTTCAGGAGAGATTGGAAATCTGGCGGAGGGGGGCATTCTACGGTAATTATTTCTTTCGTACGGGGTGGGCGAATTGCAACTTGGCAGCGTGGAGGGCGACGCGGGCGATGCGGCTCTCGGTGGCTTCGTCTGGGCTGTACTTACGATCGCCGATCACCGGGTGGCCAAGAGCTGCGAACTGGACACGAATTTGATTTTGCAACCCTGTCTCCAGTGCGACTCGAGCCAGTGTTGCTCCCCGGAGGGAGCGCTCGACGGAGTAGCTCATTTCGGCGCGCGTGGCTTTGCGGTCACGGTCCGTGCTCAGCTTTTGATGCATGCCTTCTTTCCGGAAATAGTGGACCAGGGTTTTCTCTTTCGCAGCCAGGTGGCCGCGGACGACTGCCAGATATTGGCGGACAGGAGTGTGCGCGAGGAACTGTTTAATCAAAGAATCGCGGTCGCGTGCGGTCTTGACGAAGAGGAGAACTCCGGAGGCAAAGCGATCGATGCGATGGACGATCAAAGCGCTTTGATGGCGGGGCTTCAGGTGTTGCGCGACCAAAGATAAAGCCGACGGCGCGTCGGAGCCGGGGATGGGGACGGCGAGAAGGCCGGCAGGCTTGTTAACGGCTATGACTGCGTCATCTTCATACAGGATGGCGAGTTCGCGCGAGAAACGAGGTGGGCGGCGAGGTTGCGCGCCGGAACTGGAACGATGTTTGCGGGGGAGTTTTTTCACGGCGCCTTTCGCCTCGTCACAAGAGATGCGTGTCTTTTCTTATAAGAGCTGCGTGTCCTTTGTAAGAGCTGCGTGTCGAGGGATGCAATGAATTGGATGCCGGGGACGACCTTGCCCAGCAAGTTCTTGTCGTTGGTCAAGAATAGGTCAATACCGGCCTGAGCAGCGGATGCGAGGTGAATGGCGTCCGCTGGGGCGATACCCATCGTCCCCCGAATACGCGCGTAGTGTTCTGCGGTTTCGATCGTAAAAGGAACGATTTCGGAGACCACACTACGAAGCAAATGCTTGGCCTCGTCCGCCACAGCAACAGCGCCGACACGGTAGGGGCCGGCCAGAACCTCACCAAAGGTAAAGGCTCCGGTTATGAGTTGGTCTCCGCGTTCTTCCATGCGGGTGTGGATTGCGCCAACACGCTTTGCATACTGCGGGTTGTTCTCGAGCCAGTAGATGAAGAGCATGGTGTCCCAATAAATTCGGCTCACTTGCTCTTCCCAGATCCGTAAAAAGTATCTCGCTCGGAGCGCAAATACGGTTCCCCGCCGCCCAACTCAGCAAAAGCGCCACGTAACGCCCCGCGCAGCCGCAACCAGGGTTCTTCTTTGGGGGAGGAAGGCTGGGTGTCGATGAACTCATAGGTGTAAGTGACGGTCGTGCTCTGGCCGGACGGCGGACCGGTCTTGGACACCAATTTCAGATGGTTGGCGCGCAGGAATTTGTCCGATTCGAGGGCCTGACAAACCAGTGGCACGCGATTGCGGAGAGCAACCGCGCGGTGCACCTCACCTACATTGATCGAGACCGTACGAGCGCCCCGGCGAACGGTGGGCCGCACGTAGGCATCGGCTGCGTGTTGCCTTACGGTGTCGGAGACCGATTTTGAGCCGTCCTTCTTCATAAAACGCCATTCATACTGCTTATGCTTGCTATTCTGGCATATTTATTTGATGGGTGTCAAACGCAGGCGAAAGCGATCAGATGTCCTGCACGTCCGGGGATTCTCGTTACGCGGGGGCGAGAAGAAAGGGGCGGAGTGTGCTCCGCCACCTTTTGGCAACCACGGGCCGGTTCAAATTTGTCCGAGGCCGCCGTCAACGTTGATTTCGACGCCGGTGATGTAGGACGCATCTTGCGAGGCCAGGAAAGCCACTGCGCCTGCCACTTCTTCCGGCTGTCCGAAGCGCTTCATCGGGACCTGCGTAATGACCCCCTTCGCAAATTCGTCGATGGCTTCTTTTGGCAGGCCGGTGCGCCCGAATATTGGCGTGACAATGGGGCCGGGCGCGACGGTGTTGACGCGGATACCGCGTCCTACCAGTTCTGCGGCTGTGGTTCGCGCCAAAGAACGCAGCGCGGCTTTGGTTGCCGCATAGGCGCTAGTGCCTGCCGTACCTTTCTGGTCCACGACGCTGGTATTCAGGATGATGGATGCGCCGTCATTCAGCAGCGGCAGAGCTTTCTGGATGGTGAAGTATGCGCCCTTAATGTTGGTATCGAACTGCTCGTCAAAGATACTTTCCGATGTGTCGGCAAAAGGCGCAAACTTCGCGACTCCCGCGTTCACGAACAGGACATCGATTTTGCCCAGCTTCTGGGAAACTTCCGCATAGAGTCTGTCAACATCCTTGAAGTTGGCCACGTCGCCCTGCACCGCGACTACACCGTTGCCGATGGCCTTCACTGCTTCATCCAGGGTCTTTTTGCTTCGCCCCAAGATGGCTACTTTGGCGCCTTCTTCCTGAAAGCGTTTGGCTGTCGCGAGTCCAATTCCACTGTTTCCGCCGGTTACTACCGCCACTTTTCCTTCGAGCCTCTTCATGTCACTCTCCTGGTTTGGTTGAATCGTCTGGAATTCGAGAGGCAATCCCGCTTTCGCGCCTTTCTCACCAGAGTTAGACATTTAGATGACTATCGAACTAACTGGTCGCAGTTTTTCTGATACATTCGTTGCAGACGCTTTGTAGCCGTGAGGTCAACGACTTCGCTAGACTCCAGGTTGAGCCATGAACCGTTCTGAAATTGAGAAAATATCGAAAGCCCTGGCGGACAGGACCCGGCTTAGAATTTTTGAGGCCATCTCGGCCACCGACCGCTTGACCTGTCGCGATATCGTCTCCATGCGCGGCGTGACGCCGGCGACGGTCTCTCACCATCTCAAGGTTCTCAGCGAGGCCAAACTTATCACTTGCGACCGTGAAGGGCAGTTTGTGTATAACCAGGCCATTCCTGAAACCATCGGCGCCTACACCCGGGCGCTGGCGAAAATTGCCGCAGGGACGAAGGCGAGACGCCGTCGTTGAGTCGATAAGCGCATCACCTGCGCATTCCGCGCCTGGTCGAGCTCGGCGATTATTTCCTGTCGGTTTTACAATCTTCAGCATGGACCACCATACGGTTGCGGCTGTCAGCATTGCGGGGACGTGTCTCGATGTGCTGGGAAGCCTGTATCTTGCTTACGATTTGTTAGGGGGACAGCATGGGCCGTTGCGGCTGCTGACGCGTGCGGTAACGTATTCGCTTGTGTTCGGCGTTGGCTATGGGCTGGGGCTTGGGCCTTTTTTTGGCTTGGCGGCGGGCATTGCTACGGGTATCACGCTGGCGATTGAATTTAATCGTGCATCGCGCGGGCTGGATCATTATTCGTTGGTGTGGGAAGCGGTTTTTTCCGCGATACGCGGGTTGGGCTTCGCGGTTGGACTGTACAGAATTCTGGGAGCTCGATTCGCCATTGCATTCGCCATTCTCGTGACCGTCGGTCAGGTAATTGCTTACGCGCGCGGAATGCGTCCTGGGCTCGATTACGTGGCGGCCCGCCGACCCCGGCTTACGCGGCGCCAGTTGTGGGGAACGGTGGTGCGCACGCTTGGTTACACGGCCACGGCCTTGATCTGTAGCCTGTTTGACTTCAGTCATCACGTGGACCACGCCTGGTGGTTTGCGATTCGCGTGGGATTAGTGACGGGCATTGTCACTGGCGTGGGAACCTCGGTGAATCCGTACATTGAATACTATGCCGATAATCTGCCGGAGCGGCGGCTGGGGACATTCGGTATTGGACTGATTCTTTGCGGGTTCGCTATGCAGTCGGTCCAGTATTGGCTGGCGCTGTTTGATGTGCGACTGACATAGGCCGCGGAGAATCTTACTTTTTCACCGGATCGAATTGGACGACCGCATTCCCTGGCGGGATGGAGTTTTGCCAGGGCAATGAGACGTGCTTGTTGAGTTCGTAGTCGGAACCGGGGCCGAGGTAGGTGAAGCGCTCGAACACAAAGGGGACACCCTGGGATTGCAAGACTGAATTGCGATCGGTGACCTGGAGGTGCAGATGAGCTCCGGTGGTGTTGCCGCTGTTGCCGAGTAGGGCGAGCGGGTCTCCGCGATGTACATGATCGTGGAGGTGAACCTTGATGCTCCCATTTTGCAAATGCGCATAGGCGACGTAGCGATTGGGCGCGATCTGAAGAATGATGTGGTTTCCGGCAATGTTGTCGAGGGTGACGGGAGGCAGAACCCGCGGGGTGTTGTCTGGAATTCCGTCCACCACTTCGGTGATCTCGCCATCGGCGACGGCGAGGACGGGTTCGCCCCATCCCCACCAATCGTCATTCTTGGTGCGGGTTGCGCCGTCATGACGGGAATCGCCGTTGGGGCCGACTTTAACCCAGTCAATGGCGAAGCGTTCCGCGGAATAGGTATGGCCGTCGATGGCGGTGATGGCACGGCGATGGTTGGAGTCATTCACCGGGCCGTCGCCAGCCAGCCAGGTCCCTCCGTTGAAGGGCGGGGCCAGAGTCGGAACGGAATCCTGACTCACGGGAACTTGAAAGTCTTCGAGAGTGGCGTCGGTGGCGGAGCCGGCGGCGGAAAAGACCATGCGGTGCTTCAGGGTGGTGGGCAGGGAGCGGGTGGTGGGCAGTTCGATCCACAGAAAAATGACGGAGCGGCTTCCGGGCGCGATGATTCGCGCGTCTTTCGCAGCGGCGCCTGAGTCAGGCTTGGACATCGGCATGGCCATGGCTTCGCCGACTTGAGTAATGGTTGCGGATAGAGATGCGTCGGCCAGTGTGAGCAGCGGTGTGCTGGCTTCCTGGTTTGCAAAGACTTCGAGACGCTTCAGGGTTAACGGGACGGCGTCGAAATTTGTGACATGGAGCTCATAGACCAATACTTGTCGGGTGTCGATCCTGACGGGGATGGGCGGGGCTGGGCAGACTACCTCAACACGCGGTCCGCGCTCGCGGGCGAATCCGGTTGTGATAAATCCGAACAGCACCAGGAAAAAGAAGCTCGCGCGAACCACAGTGTCGGATGGATGGATTAATTCCCTGCCCTGGCGCGACATTCAGTTCCCGCTTTCCTTCTGATAACCCGCACTCAGTGTGCCCTTGCTCTTCGCAATTGGCAACAACGTTGGATAAAACTGGACGAAGGTGGTGTCCACGGCGGCGTGGGCGGCGTGGCAGGAGTAGCAGGCGGCCTCGGTGGGGACCATGGTGGCGGTCTTGCTGTCATCGAAACCGAAGAAGGCCCACTTGCCGGGGAAACGGGCTTCATCTTTCACATGGATTTCGAGGCCCATGCGTTCGGCTTGGAAATTGCCTCGCTGATTGATGGAACCTTTGCCTTGCGGCCATCCGAGGTTCGAGCGCAAGCATGGTTTTGTCGGGCCAGGTGCCGGTTTGCTGGAACGACTTGTAGGCTTCGGGATTCACGAAGACATTGTCGAACATGTGGTGGTCCATCTGGCTCGCGGCGGGGCTGTAGCTCATGTCGAAGCCGGTGCTCAGGTACACCCATTCGCGATAATTTTCGGGGAGCTTGAGTTGGCCGTCGCTGGTGTATTGCGGAGTGTTGGCGGCAGGCGCGGTCGCGGTCTGGTTGAGGGCCAACAGAGAAACGAAAGCTATTCCGACGAGCAGTGCGAGTTTGGTTGAGGGGCGCATTGCGGAAGTATCGCCCTGCGGGAGGCAGAATACCAGCCCGGTGGCTGCACGCTGGCGTGGATTGGCTGCAATTTCTGTCCGCTGGGGTGCGGGGTGGAATAACATTCTCAAATATGGATACGGTTCGCACATGGCGATCGTCACAGTGGTTTTGGGCGGCGGTGATTTGGTCCGGCGTAGGGCTGTTCGATGCGGCACAGAATGTTTTTGTGATGCGGGCGGAAGGAATGCATCACGCGTGGGGGCGGTTGTTTCTACGGCTGTTCATTGCGTGGCTGCCGTGGGCGCTGGGGACGCCGCTGGTGCTTTACCTGGGGCGACGATATCCGCCGACGAAGTTGCGGCCGCTGATTGTGTGGGGCATTCATCTGGGCGCTTGCGCCGGGATTGGACTGGCTTTCGCGGGCTGGGTCGCGGGGCTGGATATGCTGTTGAATCCCTGGTTGACTCCCACGCCGGGCGGAGGGTATCTGCATGCCTGGCTGGACACTTTTTATAATGGGCTGCTGGCGGATGTGATGCTTTACGGCGCGATTCTGGCAATCAGCTATGTGGTGGATTCGCGGGAACGGTTGGCGCGGCAGCAGACGGAGACAGCGAAGCTCAACGAACAACTTTCGAAGGCGCAACTGCATGCGCTGCGACAGCAGATTGAGCCGCATTTTTTGTTCAACACGCTGAATGCGATTGCCGGTTTGGTGCGGGAGAACCGGAATGATGCGGCGGTGAGCATGATTGTGGGGCTAAGCGACTTTTTGCGGCGGGTGGTGGAGGACTCTAATCGGCAGCAAGTGCCACTGGGCGAAGAGATTGAGTTTTTGCGGAAGTATGTGGACATCCAGAAGGTGCGTTTTGGGGAGCGGCTTGAGGTAAGTATTGATGTGCCGGAGGGACTTCTTTCAGCACAAGTGCCCAGCCTGATTTTGCAGCCGATGGTGGAGAATGCGGTGAAGCATGGGATTGCGAAACGGGCGCAGGGCGGGGCGATTCGGGTTTCGGCGTTTCGTGACAACGGCAACCTTACGCTGAGCGTGTATAACGACGGGCCGCAGTTGCCGACGGATTGGGCGGATTCGGGAATTGGAATTCCGAATGTGCGGGGACGGTTGCGAGGTCTGTATGGCGAGGCCTTCGAGTTGACGATGAGAAACCGGGAGCCGGGCGGAGTGGAGGTTGCGGTTTCAGTGCCGTTCGTCGGAGCGACGGCGGTGAAGGAATAGATTGTGTGCCCGGATCGAGGCTTCGCAAAGATGCGCGCGCTGGTGGTGGATGACGAGCCTTTGGCGCGCAGCAGCGTCATGGTGCTGTTGCGGCGCGATCCGGAAATAGAAATCGCGGGCGAATGCGGTTCGGGGATGGAGGCGTTGGCGGAGATTCGAAGCCAGAAGCCGGACCTGATTTTTCTGGATGTGCAGATGCCGGAGTGTGACGGCTTTGACGTGCTGGAGATGCTGGGCGGAGATGCGGACCCGGCGATTGTGTTCGTCACGGCTTACGATCAGTATGCGTTGCGTGCTTTCGAGGCGGGGGCGCTGGATTATGTTTTGAAGCCCTTCGACGATGCCCGCTTTGAGCTGGCGTTGGCGCGGGCCAAGGAGCGGGTTCGAAACGGCAAGTCACAGACGCGGAAAGTTGAACGGCTGGCGATCAAGAGCGCCGGGCAAGTCTTTTTCGTAAAACTTTCAGAGATTGATTGGATTGAAGCGGCTGACTATTACGCGTGCCTACATGTTGGGTCAAAAGCGCATTTGTTACGGCGGAGCATGGCGGAGTTGGAGCGGGAGCTGGATGAGAAGGTGTTTTGCCGGATTCATCGATCAACGATTGTGAATCTTGAGCGGGTGCGGGGGTTGAAGGTCAACGAGGACGGGGAATACGACGTGTTGCTCGACAACGGGGCCAAACTGCGGATGAGCCGGCGGTATCGGAAGGAGCTGCAGGAACGGCTGGGGGTGGGCGAGGCGGATTGATTGAATGCGTCGTCAGCGGTTGTTGCTTGCTGGGTGAGGGGGGCCGAGGCGAGGCTGTGTGATCAAAAAGGGTAGTCGCGGATATGGGGCTAACGCAGAGTTCATCCTGGGGCGGGCGCACCTCCCTACACGAGCAGGGCTGGGCGCTGCGGCCTTTACTTCACAACTAATGGGGCAAGTTTCAGAACAGCGACTGTACGAAACTTGATCCTACATTGGTGAACTCGAAGGCGTGGAGGCCGAGGCGGGCGGCTAACTCGCGGCAAACCAGGATTCCACGGACGGTGTTGCCTTTGGCGTCGAGCTTCGGTGAGTAGACGGCGACACCTAGCTGGCGATTGACTACGGCCAGCAACCCGCCCCCGACACCGCTTTTGGCGGGGAGACCAACACGGTAGGCCCATTCTCCGGCGTGGTCGTAGAGACCACAGGTGAACATCACGGCCAGAACGTCCTTGATGTATTCAAAATTGAAAACCGGCTCGCGGGTCACGGGGTTTGTGCCCATGTTGGCCAGGGTGGCGGCCATCATGGCCAGGTCGCGGCAATTTACCAGCAACGAGCACTGCGAAAAATACTGGTGCAGGGTGTGGTTGACGTCCTCGTCGATGATGCCGAAATTCAGCATCAGATAGGCGATGGCGCGGTTGCGGTTTCCGGTGGCGGACTCGGAAGCAAGCACCGAGCTGTCGATTTGTAGATTGCGGCCAGCGGCGAGTTGCATTTTGTCGACGAAGTTGCGGACACCGGCGGCGAAAGAGTCTTTCTTGATCAGCGACGACACTGCAATAGCTCCGGCGTTCACCATGGGGTTAAACGGGCGCATGGTTTTGGGATGGAGTTCGATGGAGTTGAAGGCCTCGCCACTCGGCTCGACACCGACGTGGGAAAGAGTCTTTTCGCGGCCCAATTCTTCGAGCGCCATCTGATAGGCGAAGGGCTTGCAGATAGACTGGATGGTGAATTCTTTGTCCCAGTCGCCGACGGCGAACACCTGGCCGTCCACGGTTACCAGGCAAATGGCGAAGTCGCCCGGGTCGGCCTTGCCGAGTTCCGGGATGTAGGTGGCCACTTCGCCTTCGTTAACGTGGCGGAACTTGTCGTAGGTAAGCTCGAGGATCTCCTGTAGGTCCAGGGTATCTGACATGTTTGCTTGGAAGTCGGATTGAGAGACTTACGCTGCGCGACGGAGCGCACACTTCGTAACTTCGTCGTTCGAAGGAAAGCTTTCCGGCCTTCGATCCCCCTCTTTCGTGGAAGTGGCGATGCGACTGAGTGGATGCAGAGTAAATGATGCGACGGGATTTTCCTCATTGAACATTCTTATTGAGTGACGGCGGGACGGTTTATAGGCGGGCGAAACGACGGCTTGTGAATTGTCCCGGCAAATGAATATTTGGTATGGTTTTGAGGCTAGCCACGGAGGTCGAGCCAGATGGCGATTGCCACGATCAATCCGGTGACGGGAGAGGTACTGAAGGTTTTTGAGCCGCTTTCGGACGCGCAGGTGGACGAGAAGATCGCGCTGGCTGCGGCGACTTTTTCGGAATACCGACACACAACTTTTGCGGAACGCCGGCGAATGATGATCCGAGCGGCGGAAATTCTTGAAGGCGATAAAGAAAAGTTTGGCCGGCTGATGACCACCGAGATGGGCAAGACCCTGCGCTCGGCAATGGATGAGGCGGTGAAGTGCGCATCGGGCTGCCGGTACTATGCGGAGAATGCGGAGCGATTTCTGGCGGACGAGATGGTGGAGACACCGGCCACGCGCAGCTTTATCCGCTACCAGCCGCTGGGGCCGATTCTGGCGGTGATGCCGTGGAATTTTCCTTTCTGGCAGGTGTTTCGATTTATTGCGCCGGGGCTGATGGCGGGCAACGTGGGCCTGCTGAAACATGCGTCGAATGTGCCGCAGTGCGCGCTGGCAATTGAGGAGATCCTGCTGACCGCCGGATTTCCCAAAGGAGTTTTTCAGACGCTGCTGATTGGGTCACAAAAAGTGGACAGGATCTTGAATGATCCGCGGATTGTGGCCGCGACGCTTACCGGGAGTGAGAAGGCAGGAATTGAAGTGGGGATGGGGGCGGCGAAGAGAATCAAGAAGGTGGTGCTGGAGTTGGGAGGAAGCGATCCGTTCATTGTGATGCCGAGCGCGAATCTGGACGAAGCCGCGGCCACGGCGGTGAAGGCGCGCATGGTGAACAACGGGCAATCGTGCATCGCGGCCAAGCGTTTTATTGTGGCGGAGAGTGTGGCCGATGAGTTTGAGCGGAAGTTTGTGAGCAAGATGGAAGGGTTGAAGCTGGGCGATCCAATGGATGAGAACACGGATTTAGGGCCGCTGGCGACAAAGGACGGGGTGGCGGAACTGGATGCGGATGTTCGCAAGACGGTGGCGGCGGGAGCGCGGGCGCTGACGGGAGGCAAGCCGCTGGACCGTCCGGGAAATTTTTATGCGCCGACCGTGTTGGTGGATATTCCGCGGAATTCTCCGGCGTATGGAGAAGAGTTGTTTGGGCCGGTGGCGAGTTTGTTTCGGATCAAGGACATTGATGATGCGATTGAACTTGCCAATGACACGCGGTTTGGGCTGGGAGCGAGCGCGTGGACGAACGATCCCCACGAGCGCGAGCGGTTTATCGACGAACTGGATGCGGGGATGGTGTTCATTAATAAGATGGTGGCGTCTGATCCGCGGCTGCCGTTTGGAGGCATCAAGCAATCGGGACATGGGCGGGAGCTGGGGCCGTACGGGATCCGCGAGTTTGCCAATGCCAAGACGGTGTGGGTCGAGGGCGGAAAGTAATCGTTTCTGAGCAACTTTTCGCGCGGCGAAGTGTTCCCATCGCTAGAGGACAACTATGCGAGCACGAAGCAATAACTCTCTTATTAAGTGGAACCGAGTTGCGCGGGCCATTAGTGCGCAGATCAGTGCGCGGATCGTCGCGGGGATCATCGCGGCAGGACTGGTGGTTTTATGTGCCGGGATTGTGAATGCGCAGCAAGGGCCGCCTGATCGTCCGGACGGTGATCGGCCGGACCGAGACCGTCCGAGCATGCAAGACCGTCAGGAGAGCCGCGAGAACGGGGCCAGCGCGGGCGGCAAATGGATGGTGTATCGCAATGAGGATCCAATGACGGCGGCGAAGCGCAGCCGATTTGAGCTGGCCGCCGACGATTCCGCCGACGGCGAGGACCAGGCGCGAATCGTTCTCTATTGCACAGATGGCAAATTGAAGCTGGCGGATTTCCGTCCCAATGTGAGGCTGGGACGGCCGGACTGGCCTGGGTTTTGGGGACAGCCGCAGATGCGGGTGAGAGTGCGGGCGGACGATCACCACGATGATCACAACTGGAATTGGGTCAACGGGCATTTCCTTTCGATGGATAAAGGCACGACGCGTGAACTGCTGGGAGCGCGGTTGTTCAGGGTCGAGTTTCAAACCCCGGACGGGCCGCGGATCGCGGAGTTTTCGCCGGCGGGAGTGGATCTGAGCCTGATGAGGAACGCATGCGGGCTGGAGCCGAAGCGGTAGCGCGGCTGAGAAAAAACCGAAGGGCGGGCTTCGGAACACGTTGTTTAAGGCGGGATAAACCGCTATCATGCCTCGCAATGCGTTCGGCATTTTCCGCGGCGCAACTTGCGAGGAGGCTCTAATGGATTCCAGTCAGGTCCCGGTTTACATTTTCTATGGGGTGGTCGCACTATTCGTGCTGGGCACGATTCTCAGCGGGTTTTTTCAGGTGATGACGGCTGAGGCGGCGGTGGTGCAGCGGATGGGCAAATTCGAGCACGTCGCCACCGCGGGTATGAACTTCAAGCTGCCGTGGCTGGACCAGATCGCGGGGCGGGTGGATTTGCGAGTGCAGCAACTGGCGCTCGACGTCGAGACCAAAACCAAAGACAACGTATTCGTAAAGATTCCAGTTTCGGTGCAGTATCACGTCATCCCGGACAAAGTGTATGAGGCCTTTTATAAACTGGCGAACCCGAAGCAGCAGATTTCTTCGTACGTGTTCAACATGATCCTGGGGCACGTGCCGAAAATGAATCTGGACGATGCATTCTTGCAGCAGTCCGACATTGCGATTGCGATCAAGCAAGGTCTCGACGATGTGATGCAGACATACGGGTATGCGATTGATCAGGCGCTGGTGACCGACATTCAGCCTGACGAGAAGGTGAAGGCGGCAATGAATGAGATCAACGCGGCGCAGCGGGAGCAGGTGGCGGCAAGCGCGCGGGGCGAGGCGGAGAAAATCCTGAAGGTGAAGCAGGCGGAGGCCGAAGCGGAGAGCAAGGCGCTACAGGGCCAGGGTATTGCGAACCAGCGGAAGGCGATCATTGAAGGACTGAAGCAGTCGATTGAAGCGTTTTCGGCGGCGGTGGAAGGGACGACGGCGAAAGATGTGATGATGCTGGTGCTGGTCACGCAGTATCTGGACACCATTAAGGAGATTGGCGCCTCGGACAAGAGCAACACGCTTTTCATGTCGCATTCGCCGTCGGCGATCGGTGATCTCTTCAAGCAGATGCAGGAAGCGGTACTGATTGGGCAGAAGGCTGCGGCGGTGAGTTAGCGGACGGTCGACTGCGGCGAGTTTTCCAGAGTCGGATGCGAAGTCGCTTCAATCAAGGTGCGTGGTAGGGCTGCGTCCTGCAGCGCTTGTGCTGCCGCAAGTACAAAAGATTTTGACCGCGAAGGTCGTGAAGGAAAGCCGGCAAGGACGCAAAGGATTCAATCACCCAAATCAGTACGCTAGCCGAGAGTCCGTTCGCTCAAGGGCGGGCGGGTGGGCCTGTTAATCTATTCATCATCTATTATCTGAAGTTTTCTCCATGAGCAAAGTCATTCTGATCAATTTTTCCGGCGGGGATCGGTCGGGGCAAACCAGTTCGCTGGCTGAGATCCTGGCTAACTACCACGTCCGCATTTTGGATATTGGGCAGGCGGTAGTGCACGAGACGCTGGCGCTGGCGGTACTGGTGGAAGTTCCTGCCGGTGTCGACTTCACTCCGCTAAAAAAAGACCTGATCGTGCGGGCCCACGAACTGGATTTGAAAATCACGGTCACGCCGGTGAGTGAAGAAGCGTTTCGCCACTGGGTGCGGTCGCAGGGGAAGTTTCGCTTTGTGATCAGCGTGCTGGGGAGAGAGATTACGGCGGAGCAACTGGCGAAGATCAGCGCTGGGATTTCGCGGCACGGATTCAACATTGACCGGATTGAGCGGCTTTCGGGGCGGCTGTCGCTGAGCGGGCGGGTGGAGAACGCGCAGGCCTGCATTGAGCTGGAAATCAGCGGGGAGAGCGACACGGCGGCGGCGTTGCGGGCCGAGTTGATGGAGTTGACGCATCAGTTTGAGGTGGATGTGGCGTTCCAGCGAGAGAGCATTTACCGGCGCAACCGGCGGCTGTTTGTGTTCGACATGGATTCAACGCTGATTCAGGCAGAAGTGATTGACGAATTGGCGAAGTTGCATGGGGTGGGCGATCAGGTGTCGGCGATTACGGCGGCGGCCATGCGAGGGGAATTGGACTTCAAGCAGAGCTTTACGCGCCGAGTGGGACTTCTGAAAGGATTGCCGGTGCGGAGCCTGAAGACGGTGCTGGAAACGATTCCACTGGCCGAGGGAGCGGAGCGGTTGATTTCAACTTTGAAAATGCTGGGATACAAGACGGCGATTCTTTCCGGCGGATTTAGGTTTTTCGGCGAATATCTGCAATCGCGATTAGGGATTGATTACGTGTTCGCCAATGAACTGGAGATGGAAGACGGAGTTGTCACCGGGAAGGTTGTGGGCGACATTGTGGACGGGAAGCAAAAGGCCCAGCTGCTGGAGGCGATTGCTGCGACGGAAAATATTTCTCTGGACCAGGTGGTCGCGGTGGGGGATGGAGCGAATGATTTGCCGATGCTGAATCTGGCGGGAATGGGGATCGCTTTCCACGCCAAGCCGCTGGTGCGCGAGAGCGCGAACCATGCGGTTTCGCATCTGGGGCTGGACAGTCTGCTTTATTTGATTGGAGTTCGGGACCGGGACCTGGCGAGAGTTCAGGTGTGATGGCGAAGGGCAAAAAGCTTCAACCACAGAGGACAACACTTAGGAGGGCACTGCATCGCCTGAGTTCGATTTCCTTCGACGGTTCGCCGTGCCCTCTGTGGTTATGTTTTCGATTTCGGCAGCTTCGTCTTTACGCAGCTTCGTCGTGGATGGCAGCGCGAACTTTGTCAACCACTTCGGCCGGGATCTCGATCATCTTGTGCTCGGTGTGGGCGTGCTCGGTGACTTGCCGGAGAACTTCTTCTTCACTGTCGCCCCGGGCGACGAAATCACAGTCCGCGCCGACATCTCTACAACTGACAGTCTTGGGCATGGAACCTCCTTATGCCGGGAAGTCTAGCACAGGGAACGTGAGATGCGGATACATGAGTTAGCGTAGAGCCGTAAGCCTCTGCTATTTGGCAGGCGCTTGTTGTTGTCGCGCCCATAGGCTGTTTGCGATTACGAGCGCTGCCAGAACAGCCAGCACCCATATCCCAGGTTTATCCAAGCTGGGAATCAGCCACAACGACGCGGCGATTGCGAGAACGGCAAAAAGAAATCCTGCCGGCAGATGGAAGCGGGCGTCGGGCGAGTTTTTACGCCAGCGAAGCACAGGAAGCGCGGCGCAGACCGAAGCGTAATAAATGAGGCGAACGCCGGCTGAGATGGTGACGTTCCACTGAAAGCTGGCGGCAAGGGCGAATCCCCAGAGACAGATCGCGAAGATAACGATCGCAACATGAGGAGTGCGGAAGCGGGGATGGACTTTGGCCATGACGGCGGGCAGGTCTCCATGCTGGGCGAGGGCAAACAGGATGCGAGGGAAACCGAGGAGGTTGGCGCTCAACAGGCCGTAGCTGGAAACGAGGACGCCGACAGTGATCAGGCTGGCGCCCCACGGGCCAAGCATCATTTGTGCGGCTGCGGCGAGAGGGCGGTCGCCAATTGAAGCCGCGGGAAGCACAGAAATGATCAGCCACTGGGTCGCGACGTAGATGAAGGTGCTGGTGGCGAGGGCTGCGAACAACGCGAAAGGATAGTCGCGGCGGGGGTTGCGAGCTTCGCCGGCGGGCATGAGACCGGCTTCGTATCCGCCGTAGGCAAACATGAGCAGCAGGATGGAGTGGCGCCAGGTTTCGAGATGGCCTGAAGGTGACGCGATGACGAGCGGGTGATGCTTCAAGGTGAGGAAAAAGAATCCTACGCCAAGAAAAGTGGCCAGGGTTAGGAGCTTGGTGACGGTGAATGCGTTGCTGAGGCGGGTTCCGCTGCGAACGCCGATGTAATTTATGGCGGCCAGAAGGGCGATCAGAATGGTCATCACGGCGAAGCGCGGGAGAGGTGTTTTTGCGGCGGGCCAGAATTCGGCGAGATAGATGATGAAGATATTCACGTTGGCGGCGGCGGCGGTGAGGCGGGTGAGCCATCCCAGCCAGGCGACGGCAATGCCGGTGGTGCGGCCGAAGGCAGTGCGGGTGTAGAGATAAATTCCTCCGGTTTGATCGAAGCGCGAGGAAACTTCGGCGAAGCAGGCCATGACCAGCGCGGTGCCGGCGGCGGCGAAAACCCAGGCCCAGGGACTGGCGTTGCCAAGCAATCCGGAAATGATCGAGGGCAGGCCGAAGATTCCACTCCCGATGATGCAGTTGACCATGAGCGCGGCGAGGCTCCAGCGGCCGATGGCGCGGAGAAGCGAGGGCTGCGTGGTGGGCGGGTGAGTTGGTTCCGGCACGTCAGGGTTGTATCACAGGTGGCGCGGTGACATGTGGGGAGTGCGACGTGACCGGAGAATGAAAATTAATGATTGTTGCAGAAAATACTTGACACAAGTTTTACGCACGCGCATAATCCGTTCGATTTTCAACGCATCACTTTCCTCTTCCCCTGCGTTTTGAATCCGCGTTTTGGGGACCCCGTTTGTCCAAGAAAGAGCTGTGTAGCTGGGAAAAGTGTTTTCGCTGATCGCTGCGCGTGGGATGAAGTTCTTTTGTGCGCGTGGCGGCGAAGTGAGAACGGCGAGTTCAAATGGTGGGCTGGGGGCCGGCCCGAAGGGGTGAAGTGTGAGAATCAAGGGCCTCGCGGTAGGAGTGTGGTTTTCTTTCTGCGCGCTTTCAGCTATGCCGGCGTTGGCGGACGCCCCACCAGTCGAGATGTCAGTCCGCACGTCGATCCAGGCGATAGCCAGCGATCAAACATCACTTGACGTTCTGCCTAAAGAGACCCCTACGGGGAAAGGCTGCGAGAGCAATCCGCAGGACGCCGGCTGCAAACTGGTTCACCTGGTGGTGGCGGAAAATATTGTCAAAGACCAGTTGAAACAACTGCACAAGGGCGACTATGTGCGGGTGGTGTATTCGGCAGACTCAACCAAGAATACGCTGAAGGCAATTCGCACCTACAACGTCTCCGCAAGTGACTCCCCGTTTTGGGTGCTACTGACGTCCGCCGGCGCATGCCTGCTGCTTTACGGGATCTTCTCAGGATTCGATCCCTCGAAGCTGATCATTGCGGAGGACAACCGGTACAGCAATTCGAGATTTCAAATCGCATTGTGGTTTTTCGTGTTGATCACCAGTTACATCGCAGTGTGCTGGCTGCGGCTGCGCTCGGCGGGTTGGGATTTTCTCGGCGGCGTCAATATACCGCAAAATCTTCTCCTGCTTTCAGGGATGAGCGCGCTGACGTTTGGCGGGGCCAAGGGAATCACTGCGAACAAACTTGCAGCAATTGGACCTGCGATGGTGAAACCCGCGGCGGCGGCGCCGAGCTTCTTCCGCGACCTGACCCAAAATGATGTTGGCCAGTTTGATTTCGGCGATTTCCAGATGTTGGTCATCACGCTCATCGCCGCGGTTAGCTACGTTCTTCTAGTGTTCCATTTTCTGGCGACGGTCGAGTATCTCAAGGTCGTTAACTTGCCGGATGTGGATACGACCATCCTGGCGACGTTTGGGCTGGGGCAAGGGGCGTACCTGACGAAGAAGGCGGTGGGGAGTTTGGGGACGTCGTAAAAAGGTCAAGCGCTGGTTCTTATTTGAAACGATGATCTAGGGAGGATATTTATGCTATACCATGCAACAATCGCGGATAACCGTGTCGGCCGCCTACGAACACTAGCTTTTCACGTGGTTTGCGCATCAGCGTTGGTGATCGCTGTTTTGCCGGTGCCCCTGCTGGCGAAGAAGGCGTCCGCAAATGCCACCTGCGGTTCGGGCATTCCTGTTCAGGACTTCTACGTCAACAGCAACGGCGATATTACCGATACCGGCCGGAGCTCGGAAGGGCCCGCTTGCATTCAGGTTCACTATAATCGACTGCGATTTAATCTGGGGTTGAATTTCCAAACGACGTACGGCAAGGGAGTCGACCTAAGCACCGCACTAACTGGTCAAGCGGCGAAGGCACAACCAGGCGCCGCGCTAAGTGCAGAAAGTGTTAGTACTGACGCGACGAGACTTCAAGCGATCCTCCATTGGCTCACGAGCCTGGACGCCGACGCGGACAAGTTCGCCAAAGGCGTCACAAACATTTCCAGTCTACTTGTATTCATAGACGCAAACCTCGGCCCTGGTAAGACCTTTCCCGCCCAAGCCGTTGCGAACAGCTATAAGGGTCTTGAGCCGGTGCTAATGCGAGCTCAAACAAGGCCGTCCGATGCACTCCCAACAGATCTTTCCCCGGGAACGAGCTGCCCCGCAACAGGCACATCGGTGGGAACGCCACCTTCCGATAGCACGATTGGAATTCTGCAAGCTTTCAAAGCCAACTCCGCCTTTTACGCAGCTAACCAACAAGATGTGGACACCGCCCTCACACTAGCAAGCAAGTACCGATGCGGATCCCAGGATGAGGCCAATCTGACAAAGAACATAGCTATCCTCAATTTCTGGGATGGCCGCTTCCAGCAAATCGGCATGAGAACAAACATGACCGATGCCGAGCTTGCAACTTTGAGTATCGTCCAGTTATTCTTTGACTCTGCGCAGCTGAATTGCAAGAACATCTTCAATCAGTCCAGTACAACAACGGCCTCGATTACGATTTATGATGAATCGCAAAGTTTGACTGGGAATATGTCCACTCCCAGCCCTCATCAAGACCAGAATTTTTTTAGCCTTACATGCGCGAGCCCGTTCACCCTTTCCGCTGGAATCGAGTTCAGTACCATTCCGGCGCAAGAGTTTGCGATTATCAAAAGCTCAGGCGGAGCGAACAACACATCCATCAATAAATTTGGGCTGACGGCAGATTCTTCGGTTCACCCCCTCCCGATCGCTTTGGCGCATGTACGCCTTTGGGACTTTTGTGATCACAAGTTCGCAATTCAGGCTAGTGCTGGTGCTTCTGGAAACATTCAGGGGCAGAACTCCGGCGGCTCGTCAGCAGAGTTCTTGACGGGCGGAAGCATTTCCTTCTTTCGAACTATGTTTCTGACGGCGGGCCTGCACATCGGCACTCGGTCGACTCTCGCCGGCGGGTTCAAAGTCGGCGATACAGTGCCCTCCGATATCAGCAGCGTCCAGGTCACAAAGTCCTACACGACGGGGTTTGGATTTGCCATTACCTTTACTAAACCGTGAGGCATGACATATGGCTCAGAATCCTCTGCCTTTCAATATTCAGGAGCAGGAATGCTCGGAGTGGTGCTGGGCTGCTGTGGTGTCTTCAATAGCAGTGTTTGTTAACGCTAGTCAACAGCCGAGGCAATGTGAAGTCGTCGATAACGAAGCGTTTTCACCATCCGTCCCTAGCCCGGGCTGCTGTAGTGAGACGAACCGCTGCATTTCGAAGGACTCACAATGCCCTTGTAACACGACCGGCCCCATTGGTTCTGCCCTCGCGGACTATGGCGTGATAACGGGCAGCATGGACGGGCAGGTACCATCCTTGGGAGATTTTCTGACGATTACCGGGCAGATTGCCCAGTCGAGCGTTGTGGTAATCCAAGTGGAGGACAAGTCGAACGCCGACCTTTCGCACGCAATGGTGGTGTATGGTTACTCCGGAACAGACACTCTCAAGGTCGCTGATCCGGCAGACGGAAGCTGCTCCCAGTACTCGTACTCCGAACTACTAGACCCGCCGGGCAATGGAAGTCATTCAAGGTGGAGACTGTCGAGATTCTTCACGACGGTTCCGCCACAATCTTAAGGTTCATCTATGAAACCGACCGCCATCGCCTCACTAGATCGGTTCGAATCTCGTCTCTCGGAAATGACTGATCTGCATCTTCAGGCAACCCACCTTCCGCATGTTCGCCGCTATCATGCTCGGCGCAGACGCAGGTTGTCTCGTGGTCAGATTCGGCGAGGCATGGGGAAACCAAGGAGATGCTGGACGCTGCCGCTTCACCTCACCGATCTTTCGCAGCTTGACTCGCTGGCGGATGCCACCCAGCTTCACGGTGGCTGGCTCTTTTTTCTTGACTGGAACGACGGGCTTCTCGGAATTGCCGAAGTTCAAAGGAAGGGCAGGGGAGTCAGACTCGTGAGCCTCGCGATCGGTCCGTCGGCAAGCGCACAACATGCAATTGTGGCGCGGTTCTTTCAGTCGAGAGTCGCGCACAAGGATCTTTTCTGCTTCATAATCCCCGCGTTGCACTTTCGCGCGATCTCGTACGTCAACAAGGCAACTGGCAGGCTCGTCGTTGTGCCGCTCTATTCGGCCATTGTGCCGTTGCAGCGAGGAAGACGTTATTCGTCCGAGACTATCCAAGAGAAACTGAAGGTTGCGCTCGACCACCGAATCAGGAGCGCGCGCCAGCACGCTGAACGCCAGGTAAAGCTAAGACAAACACGATCGCAGTAGGTAAGCCGGCGCGGAAGTTCGTCACTTCACTTCCTCCAACTGCGGCAGGGTTTTCAGAACTGCCACGAGCTGATTTACCACTGACTGCTTTGGGTCCGGGCCTACTACCGATTGCCCCGGGCGCCGAGCCTGCGGCCATGCTAAGACATCCGCGTTGACATTTCTACAGGACAGAGGCAAACTAGCCAATCTGCTTGCTGGCGCCGTCGCGCACGCAGCAGATGGGCCGGCATCATAGATTCGCGCATTCATTGAACTGAACCTTAACCTAACCTTATATGAGTGAAGACCGGCGCTCCTACACGCTCGACTCGACCCTGGAGACGGTTGATATTGCGGAGCAGACAGCCGGGGAGATCGCGGCCGCGAATGGCTTTGGCGAAGACGAAGTTTTGCAGATCGCGATGGCGGTACGCGAAGCGGCGGTGAATGCGGTGTTGCACGGCAATGCCTACGATCCGGAAAAGAAGGTCCAGCTAGATTTTGAACGCACCAAAGGGGACCTGGTCATTACGGTTCGCGATCAAGGCAAGGGGATGGATCTGGGGAGGATACCGGATCCTCTGTCGCCGGAAAATCTTTTAAAAACATCGGGTCGCGGTATTTTCCTAATCCGTTCGTTTATGGATGTGGTGGAGATACACCCTTCGCAAACGGGCACTGAACTCAAACTTATCAAGCACGTCCACGGAGTACCCGCGGGCGGCAAGGAGGCTTCTCAGTGAACTTGAAACTCGGTAATCGGGCAGTGGACGGAATCACGATTGTGGATTGCAGCGGACGCATCACCTTGGGCGAAGGCAGCGTGGTGCTGCGCGACTCCATTAAAGACCTACTGGGCAAGGGACAGAAGAAGATCCTGCTCAACCTGGGCGACGTTAACTACATTGACAGCTCGGGAATTGGCGAGCTGGTCAGCGCTTACACCACGGTGAAGAACCAGGGTGGCGAACTGAAGCTGCTGAACCTGACCAAGAAGGTCCACGACCTGCTGCAAATCACCAAGCTCTATACGGTGTTCGATGTGCGGGACGACGAGACCACGGCGGTAAAGAGCTTCCGGTAGATCGGTTTTGGTGGAGGCCAGTCCTCAGTGGGCTGGCCTCGCGCAGTTCCCTTCTGGGAAATTCCCCACATTTATTTGTCGATTCTGCGTCGCGCCTGGCGGCAGCGGACTAGAATTTCTGCGTGATTGCTAATCTGGTCGCGCTCACGGTGCTCTTCTTCGCTCTGTGCTTCCCTGCATTTTCTGCGGCTGCGTGTATTCCCTTTGATCAGGCGCGGAAGCATATTGGGGAGACGCAGTGCGTCAGCGGGAAAGTGTTGCGGGTGGAGAGCGGAAACGGCGGAGTGCATTATCTGGATTTCTGTGAAGACTACGGATCATGCTCTTTTTCGGTGGTGGTGTTTGCGTCGGACCTGAAGCGAGTGGGCGACGTGGATCAGTTGGCGGGCAAGACGGTGGAGATTCGCGGAGAAGTGAAAGAGTACGACGGGCGGGCGGAGGTTGTTCTGGACAATGCGAAGCAACTGGGGGGAGAGGCTTTGCGGCTAGCTCCTTTGCCGAAGAGTTTCGATGTTGAACAGCGGGGACACTTCAGCGCGGGACAGTCGCGCGCTTCGCGCAAACGCAGCACGCGCAAGAAGAAAGGGCATCCGACTCTACCCGCCGAGATTCCGGAGGACGTAGAGTCGGATTGAACTAGGGCTGGGTAATTGCGATCTGGCCGCTGTGGACGTTCCCGAGCTGAGAAAATCCCGTGTCCAGGTATTGCTGCCCAAAGATATTGGACTCCGTATTTGCCGACGAAAAGTCGCCGCTGATGTTGAACTGGAGTTTGAGCGGGCCCGACGTCCCCTGATCCACCGTGGTTCCGCTTCCGCTAAAGGTCTTGGTCGGTGTCCAGGTGATATTCATCACTCCACCACTAAAAGGAGTGCAAGTGAAATTATCGAACGCGTCGGCCACGCAGTACTGAGCGTCCAGACCTGCGGCATTGGTGTCGAGGTTGAGGGTGAGGCTGGTGATGCCATTTCCGGACACCATGCTGGAGGGAATTTGCCCGACTCCCTCGATAACCGTGAGGTTACCTTGGCTGTCATGGCCGTAGATGTCGAAGAACACGAGCCAGGTGGTTTGACCATTGCTCTGGCCCGAATCCAGCGTGACCCCGGCGAGGCCATCACAATTGTTCAGACATGCCGTCATAGAAGCGGTTACACCCTGCGTCTGAAACTTGAACGTGGTTGCGGAATAAGCGTTGGTTGCCGTAATCAGCAAAGTGCATACGGCCAACGACGAAAGCAATATCGATTTCTTCATATTTCAAAACCTCTCAACTTAATTTCTTTAAGTCATTCATTCAGGCGCATGTACTAGGGGTGGGTAATGGAAACGGTGCCGTTGTGCGCGGTACCAAGCTGCGCAAACGGGTCTAAGAACTGCGTCCCGAAAGCATTGGATTGAGCCGTCGCCGATGACACATCGCTTTGCGCATTCACGTGGACGGTAGTCGGACCGAAGGTGTTTTGCTGCTGTTGGACAATATGGTTGTTGAACAGGCCCGTCGTCTGCCAATTCACCGTGATCACCCCACCCGGAAATGGCGTGCATGTGAAGTTGAAATTCTGGTCGGCAACACAGTACTGAACCTGAAGGCCTGCCGCATTGGTGTCCAAATTCAGCGTGAGGTTGTTGTTTTGGTTTCCTGAGATCATGCTCGCCGGGATCTGGCCAGAACCTATGATGGAGGTCGGATTCCCGGAGCTGTCGGAGCCGAAGACTCCGAACAAAACCGTCCAGGTACTACCATTCTGGTTAAGCATCAGGAAGAGACTGCTGGAACAATTGTTAGCGCAAACGAGCGTCATCGCTGACGTTCCGTTAGCCTGGAATGTAGTTGTGGCTGGGTAAGCCTCGGTTCCCGCAAACAGCACTCCAACGAGCGCTGCTATAGGCAATAGCAATACTGATTTCTTCATGGGACTTTAGCCTTATTTTGAAATCGACAAGCGGCACGCGGGTACTCGGATGTTAGGCATTTTCGCAAGGGTTGTTTCTGGTAAGGGTTTCGCCGGATTGGGAACCCCTTCAAACCAGGCCGCGCCTGAGTTCTTCTAAGGGATACAAAGTACCCCGCCACTCTACGCCACCGCGCCAGAGGGTGAAGATCATGGAGCGCAACATGGTGTAGATGAAGAGCAGGGTGCTGACCGGATGTAATAAAAAATACCAAGGATGAATCTCGACCTGCCGCCAAAGGCCGGTGTACAGGAGAAAGATAGATCCGAGGGCTAAGGCATAAGGGGCTCGAGCCCAGCCGGGCGCGAGCAGAACGCCGACGAAGGGCAACAGGTTCAGGACCGCCATAGCGGCGCATCCCAGCAGGGCTCGCCAGATCTGAAATGACATTACCGCGAAGAAGTTTTTCGTAAGGTTGTTTACCACGCCGCGTGCTCCGCGCGCCCAGCGGATTTCGATCAGGTTGTCGCCAAAAACCACGCGCTGCCGGAATCCGGCATTCTTGATGACTTTGCCCAACTTCATGTCATCTACGACTTCGAAGCGCAGCCGTTCGTAGGTACCGACTGCCTCATAGGTGCTGCGGCGCACCAGGTTAAACGCCCCGACTCCAATGTGATCTTTGGTCTTTGGATCGGCAACCTTCCACGGGCGGTGTCCAAAGGCAAACAATACTTGAAAGAACGATAGCATCATCTTCTCGCCCGGACGCTTCATGATCACGTGCGGCAGGACCACGAGGTGATCGGCGCGATCGGCCTCGGCATAAGAAATCGCGCGGCGGAGGCAATCGGGACGAAACATCACGTCGGCGTCGGTGAAGAGGAGCCAGTCAGCGTCGGTGGCGGCTTTGGCGGCGGTGTACATGGCATGGGCTTTGCCCATCCAGCCAGCGGGGAGGTCGGTTATGTGGACGACTTTCAGGTCGGGAGTGGATGGGTCTGGGGTGGACAGATCTGGGGTGGACGGGCGGGGGCGCCCGTCGCCCCACAATCTATTTTTGGATGATGCCGACACCTCGTCCATGATCTTGCCGGTTCGGTCGGTGGAGCGGTCGTTGACTGCGATTACCTCATAGTTGGCATAGTCGAGTGCCAGCAGGCGAAGAAGAGCTTTTTCTATTGAATCTTCTTCGTTGCGTGCGGGAACAATGATTGCGACCCGATTCCCTTCGCTACTCGGCGGCCTTCGGTCCCACTGTGGCTCAGAAATGTCGGCTAGCCTGCGCACGCCGAGACCAGCATCAATAACGCGAGAGAGCCAGATCAGGGCGAGGATAGATCCTGCGATCCAATGAAAATAAATCATCCGATATGGGCCGGGGCAGGACGGGGCTTACGTTCGACGGCGACTGGGGGAGCGAAACGCATTCCGTAAAACAGTATGGCAGAAGAGACGGCCATAGCGACAACCGGCAGGATGAAAGCGGTTTGCAGAGAATGGCGGTCGGCGACCCATCCCATCATGGTGGGCGAGGGGACATCGCCGAGAATATGAATGATGAAGATATTTAATGCGATAGCGGTGGCGCGGATGTGGGCGCCAGCGGAGTTAATGACGGCGGCGTTCAGCGGTGAGGTGTTGAGGAGCAGGAAGAACGCCGCGATAGCGATGGCGGGGACCATGGCCCGACCGCGAGTGGACAAGGCGACAATCATGAAGGGAACGCCAAGCAACATGCTGGCTGCGGAAACCAGGTAATAGGAACTTTTTATCCGCGGAAGCAGATAATCGCCGAGCCAGCCGCCAGCGAGAGAGGCCAGAACTCCGTCGGCGACGACGATGATGCCGAAGATGAAATTGGCGGATTCGAGCGAGTAGTGACGTTCGCTGTACAGGAACTGGGGCATCCAGACTTGGATGCCGCCGAGCGAATAGGTCATGGCGGCCATGCCGAGGGTAGCGGTAAGAAATGCAGGGTTGCAGATTAGATGGGTCCAGAGATATTTCACGTACGAAATCACGACTTTGATCCCATACGCCAACGCGGAGTCGCCACGAGCAACGATCTCGCGCGGAATTTCCTTCAGGCTATCGAATTGCCCGCGTGGCGGCTCTTTCAAAAATAGAACCGCCAACGCGATTAGAAATCCCGGGGCAGCGGCGATATAGAACGGGAAACGCCATCCATGGTGAGGGGCGAGACGGCCTCCGAGGAGGTAGCCGGCGGCGGAGCCCACGGGAATCGCCAGATAGAAGACTCCGAGAATGCGGGCGCGGACGCGCTCGGAAAATAGATCGACGACAAAGGTTGGCGCGATGGTGACAAACGTTGCCTCCCCGATTCCGACCAGGGTGTGGCGGATGAGCAGCTCGGTGTAAGTGTGGGTGACGGCGGTGAGCAGGGTGAGGCCGCTCCAGAAAATGGCGCCGATAACAATGATCAGTTTGCGCGAGTAGCGGTCCGCCAGGGGGCCGACGAAGGGGGCGGCGATCATGTAGCAAATCAGAAATGCGCTGGTCAGCAAACCGATCTGGGCTTTGTTGACGTGGAACTCGCTCTGCACCAGGGGCTGAACGGCGAACAAGACGTTGCGGTCGGCGTAGTTGAGCAGATTGAGCGCCGTCAGCAGCAGCAAGGTGGTGCGAGGATGGAGCCGGTCGTCTTTCATCTTTCATCTGTCATCGGTCATTGGTCACGTGTGAGAAAGGAATATAGCATGGCGAGGATGGGGTTCCGGGAGGGCGTCTCCAGGTTGACAAGTGCGACATTTGTCGCTACTATAAGCGACAAATGGCAAACGAACTGCAGGCCGTGGTGAAGGAGCTGGGAGGGCATCAGACCCTGGGACGAACGCTCTCCAGTGACCGTGATTTGCGCGATGCGATTCGGGAAGGGTTCCCGCCGGCGGTGGTTGAAGAGCTGATGCGCGCTTCAGGGCTTTCGCTGAAGGAACTGGCGGAGTCGCTGGATTTGTCGCCGCGAAGCTTGCAGCGACGGCGGCGCAGCGGACGACTGGCGCGTTTCGAGTCGGACCGGCTCTACCGCCTGGCCCGCATTGTGGCGTTGGCGCGGCAGAGTTTGGGGAACCAAGAACTGGCGATGCGATGGTTGAAGAGGGCGAATCGAGCCTTGGGCGGACTTGCGCCGATAGCCGCGATTGATACGGAACCGGGAGCGCGCCAGGTAGAGAACGTGCTTGGGCGAATCGCGTACGGCGGGATTAGTTGACGCGAGTGTACCGGGTGTTACGGCGTCCTTACGCCGAGACGCCTTTCGACGGCGAAGGCGCATACCGCTACGGGGGAAGGTGGTCGAGTCCGGGGACCCGCATCGCCTATGCGTCGGAACACGAGTCCCTGGCGATGCTGGAGTACTTTGTTCACCTGGATGCGGATGACCCGCCGTCGGACTTGGTGCTCGCGGTTGCGGACGTTCCAGACGACTTGAAACGAGAGCAGGTCGTGGCGGCGAAGTTGCCGCCCAACTGGCGCGACACGCCCGCTCCTTCCGAACTGGTTCGCTACGGGGACGAGTTTGTGAAGCGGGGTGAGTCCGTACTGCTGCTGGTTCCGTCGGCATTGGCGCCGAGTGAGCGCAACTGGTTGATCAATCCGTTGCATGCGGATTTCCGCAAGGTAACGGTTCGGGAGGTCTTGCCCCTCAACTACGACTCCCGCCTGTTTCATCGCGGACATCGCGAGCATAAAAGAAAATAGGGACTACTTCCCTGCTGCTTTCGGCCGAGGCCATTTCGCGATCACGATGGTGGAAATTCCACCGCGGGGGCGGAAGTCTCCTTTGACTTCGGCCCAGACCGGGCGCGCCCAGCGGGCGACGTCATCGAGGACCTGGTTGACGATGTTTTCCT
Source organism: uncultured Acidobacteriota bacterium (assembly GCA_963839975.1). Classification (GTDB taxonomy): domain Bacteria; phylum Acidobacteriota; class Terriglobia; order Terriglobales; family Acidobacteriaceae; genus Gp1-AA145. Next base: position 435,831 of record CAWIXA010000002.1, read on the forward strand.
GGAAGATTCCGAGATTGCGGTAGGACTGCAAATATTCTTTTAGCGACTTGAGTTCAAGGCAGAGCTTGGCGGGCATGTAGCGGATGGTGATGACGCCGAAGTCGGGGAGGCCGGTCTTGGGACAGACGGAAGTGAATTCGGGGTCGTCGATGACAATCTCGTAACCTGGGAATTGATTGGGCCAGGTTTCGATCTCGGGAAATTTGGCATCGAGACCGGCTTTGGCGTGTTCGGGGGTGTAGCGTGGCGACTTCGGCATAGGGGCATTGTAGCCAGAGTCTCTGGGTTCACCAAGATCGGTGAGAACCAGCATCGAGCGGGGTGGCTTGCTCGCGACCTGCCGAGACTTTTCGAGTTGTTTCGGCAACTCTCTGCATCTAAACGGTTAAGACCAGCGGATTCTCCGCGACGGCGGGCGCGAGTGTTACATTAATCGTTAACCAACTGGAAATGACTCAAAACGGTAAAAGAGCGGGGTTCCTCGCTCGGCGGCGATGGCTGCTGTGGGCGGGCGGAGCCATTGTGGCGGTGGTGCTGCTGGCGTCTTTTGCCTCGCGGGATGATTCGGTGCCGGTGACGGCGGCGACAGTTTCGCGTTCGACGATTCGCAGCGTGATTTCTACCAACGGAAAAGTTGAGCCGGTACAGAACTTCGAAGCCCACGCGCCGGTGGGGACGAATGTGGAGCGCGTGCTGGTGAAGGAAGGCGATCAAATCAAGAAAGGCCAACTGATGGTGGAGTTGGATGCGGCCACCGCGCGCAGTCAGGTAGCGCAGGCGCAGGCAAAGGTGCGAGCAGCAGAAGCGGACCTTAACGCTCTGGCCCATGGTGGGACGCAGGAAGAAGTTCTCACGCTGCAAGCGCAACTGGTAAAAGCGCGGGCCGATCATGACGTGGCGCAGCGCAATCTGGATTCGTTGAAGCGGCTGCAGCAAACGGGCGCGGCGTCTCCGGGCGAGGTGCGGGCGGCGCAAGATCAATTGGACACTGCGGCGGCGGAGGTGAAGTTGCTGGAGTCGAAGCAGAAGGAGCGCTACTCGTCTCCGGAGATTGCGCGGGTGCAGGCGCAGGAATCGGAGGCGCAGAGCGCTTACAGCGCGGCGCTGGATGTGCTCAACCAACTGGTGATCAAGGCGCCGTTTGATGGAATCGTTTATGCGCTGCCGGTCAAGCGAGGGTCGTACGTGAATCCTGGAGACCTGGTGCTGCAGGAAGCGGATTTGTCGAAGGTACTGATCCGGGCGTTTGTGGACGAGCCCGATGTGGCGCGGCTGGCGCCGGGGGAGAAGATCGAAGTCACGTGGGACGCGATGCCGGGGCGGGTATGGAGCGGGGCGGTGAGCGCGGTTCCGGCGGCGGTGAAGTTGCATGGGACGCGGAATGTGGGCGAGACCACTTGCGTTGTAGCGAATGGAGATTTGAAGTTGCTGCCCAACATCAACGTGGGAGTGACGATTGTGAGCGCGCAGCATGATAACGCGCTGACGGTGCCACGCGAGGCACTGCGGCAGGATGATTCCGTGCCTTACGTGTATCAGATCGTGAACAATGTTTTGCATCGGCGGAATGTGCAGACTTCCATTTCGAACCTGACACAGGCGGAGATTACCGGCGGGATCGACGAGCGGGCGTTGGTGGCGCTGGGATCGACGAATTCGAAACCGCTGCGCGACGGCTTGTCAGTGAGGGTGAATCATTAAATGATGCGGCATCTTTTTTCGGTTTTCATGCTGGTTTCTGTTTTTACGCTGGCGTTGCTGGTGGCTGCTCCAGCGGCTGGGTTGGATGATGCGGTGCCGGGGCTGCTGGCCACCGGGCGGGTAGATGAAGCGTTGGCGGCGCTGCGAGGTGAGCTGAATTCATCGCCCAACGACGCAGTGGCGCACAATCTGCGATGCCGCGCCTACTTCAGCCTGGGACAATGGGACCGCGGAATTTCCGACTGCGAAAAGGCGGTGGCGCTGGTTCCGGACAACAGCCAATTCCATATGTGGCTGGGCAGGATTTACGGCGAGAAGGCGGACAAGGCGGGCTTTATGACCGCAGCCGGACTGGCGGGGAAAGTCCGCGAGCAATTTGAAGCAGCGGTGCGACTTGACCCGAATAACGTGGAGGCGCGCACCGACCTGGCGGAGTTTTATCTGGAGGCCCCGGGCATTGTGGGCGGAGGGAAAGATAAAGCGCAAGTGCAGGCGGATGCATTGCTGCGGCTTGAACCGGCGCGCGGGCATTGGGTAAACGGGCGGCTGGCGGAAAAGCGAAAAGACTATGTTGCCGCGGAGAAGGAGTATCGCGATGCGCTTGACGCCGCTCACGGAAGCGCCAGCAACTGGCTGAATCTGGGGCTTTTTTACAAACACCGGGAGCGATGGGATGAGATGGAACAGACGCTGACTCACGTGCGCAACGCTCCACTGGACCGTCCTGATGCGTTAGTGGATGCGGCAGATGTGCTGATCCGGGCGCAGCGGAACTTGCCGGAGGCAGTGCAACTTCTGCGAGCATACTTGAAATCCAGCGCCAAGGTTGAACAGGCCCCAGCGTTCAAGGTGCATTATCTTTTGGGGACGGCGGATGAAAAGCTCGGCGACCGGGAAGGCGCGGCGGCAGAATATAGGTCAGCGTTGGACCTGGCACACGAGTTTCAGCCTGCGCAACAGGCGCTGGAGCGGGTGAACCGGTAGCCGGTCGTGAATCGTTATCTTGCTCGCTGGTCGTTCATCATTGTTCATTGCTCATTGATCGTCGCTCAATCACCATTGGTCCTCTCATCCCAGACCGACTCAGCAATAATTGTTCCGGCGGAAGTTATTTCGAGCAGAAGTGTATCTTTGTCCCGCATGAAGGTGGAGATATGAAACCTGCCTGGCATCTGATTGGCGAATTCTTTTCGAGAGTACTGATCTTTTCTTTTCTTTCCTGTTTTGCGATTCCCGCGCTGGGAGAACCGTTGACGCTGAAGCGTGCGGTGGAATTGGCGCTGACGCATAGTCCGCTGGCGGCGGAGAGCAGCGCGGACGAACAACGGGCGTTTGCATCCATGCAGGAGGCGCGGGACCAGTATATTCCGCAGGTGTCGGTGGGTTCGGGGCTGGGCGATTCGTTTGGGTATCCGTTGAGCCTGGAGGGGTCGGCGCCCTCGCTGGTGAACATCACGGGACAGTCGGCGTTGTTCAATCCGGCGTTGCGGGAATTTGTGCGGGCGGCACGGAGTGAGTACCGGGCCTCAGGACAAACCAGTAAGGACCGGCGCAATCAGATCATTCAAGACACGGCGCTGACTTATCTTGAGCTGGTGAAGTGGGAACAAATGACAGACCACTTGCGCCAGCAGCATGACGACGCGTTGAAGATGGAGCAGGTGGTGGAGCAGCGAATTCAGGAAGGCGTGGACAGCGAGCAGATGCGGACGCAGGCCAAGCTGGCGACGGCGCGCGCTCATCTGAGGATTACGCAGGCGCAGGGCGCGGTGGATGTGTTGCGCAGCACGCTGTCACAACTGACGGGACTGCCGGCGACGGGAATTCAGACTGATCCTGACACGGTGCCGGCGTTGCCGGAGACGCCACAAGAGGACTTGACTGCAAAAGCAGTGGGTACCAGTCCGGCGGTTTTCGCCGCCCGGGAACATGCCATCGCGCAGGGATTCCGGGCGCGAGGCGAGCATCGGGCACTGTGGCCGTCGATGGATTTTGCGACCCAGTACGCGGTGCTGGCAACCTTCAATAATTGGACTCAGTTTTTCCCGGCCAAGGCGTTTGAGCGGAACAACGCGACAGTCGGCGTGGTGATTCGATTTCCGTTTCTGAATTTTTCTCAGAAGGCGCACGCACAAGCGGCCGACGCCGAAGCGATTCACGCTAACAAAGAAGTTGAGGTCGCGAAGAACCAGGTTTCACAGGAGACTTTGAAATTACAGCGCGCGGTCCAGCAACTGACGGCGGCGCAGGAAGTCAGCGAGCTGGAATATGAAATTGCGAAGTCCGACGTGGATGCGGTGGACATCAAGATGAACGCGGGGACGGCGAGCGTACACGACGCTGCCAACGCACGGACTGAGATGACAGAGAAATACGGCGCGCTTGCAGGACGCGAATTTTCAACTGGCGCGGGCGAAGATCGGGCTGCTGCGGGCGACGGGGGAGTTGGAGTCGTGGGCGGGGCAGGTGAAGTAGGGATCTCTGTTTGGCTTTACGAATGCGAAACCCAGGACCGCACAGCGTTCCGGGGAAAGCCCCATGTCTCCCGCCAGAGACCGGCGAGACATGGGGCACCCGTTCTGTTCATCGTCTTGATGTGGGCCATCACTACGGCGTGTTGAGTTTTCGCAGCGCTTCGATCGCACCGTGGTTCTTGGGATTTAATTCCAGGGACTTTTGATAGTTGGGGATGGCGAGGAGCTTGTCGCCGTTGTCCATGTAAGCCTCGCCGAGGCTGTCGTACACGTTGCTGGATCTCGGGTAGGCTTCGATATTCAGCTGGAAGATTGTGATCGCGTCTTTGAAATCCTTGGCGCGAATGAATTGGTATCCGAGAGTGTTGAGTTCGTCTTCGCCAAAGTTGTAGTTGGCGGGGTGGTTGGTGCGCAGATCGTGGTACTGCTTCTCGGCCTGATTGATGCCGCTGGAAGCGATGGTGGCAGAAAGAGTTTCTGCAATCGACTTGCGCCGATCGTACGCCGCCCTCACCTGGGGCATCCACGTAGTTAGCGTGACCGCGAAAATTCCTCCGATCATCACCAGTGTCAGAACAAAAAGCAGACCTGCGATGGCGAAACGCCTCATGGGGCTGGGGCGGTCCTGAGCGCGGAAATAGACTTCGAGAACGGCGAGGGGAATCAGGTATTGCCCGAAACTAATAAAAGTAAGGAAAGGGCCGGTAAATGTCTGCGGGTTGAAGCCGAAGGGACCTTTGAAGATCACCGCAGAGAGGGCAAGAATCAAACGAATGAACCACGCTCCGCTTACCACCATAAACAGACGCAACGCCCAGCGGCGATGAGCGGTGAACTCGCGGGCCATGGCGTAGCGCAGGGCGAGAGCGGCGAAAAGGAAGATCAGCACGGCAGCGAGGCTGGAGCCGATGTGTTGAGAAAGATCGCCGACGGTTCCGCGAATCCAAGTGAGATAAAGACCGGCGGCGCTGGCGAGGACCGCAACCGAGAGATAGATGCGTCCATTCCAGCGATGAAAGACGGGAAAGCGGTTGCGGATTTGCGGAATGAGCTGAAGCGATCCGGCGAACATGATGATGGCAGCGGAGGTGACGTGGGCGGCGACGGAGGAATTACCCATGGTGTCACCGGAGATGAGGCCCCGGCTGATGAATTTGTGCCAGACGTAGTAATCCCCGCGCAAGGCGGTAAGGCCGTAAAAGGATGCGACTGCAAAGGCGAAAACGAACTGGCCGACGACGGTCACCGCAAGCCAGAAGCCGGCGGCGGCGTTCAAGGAGCTCTCCGCCAGAGAACGCGAGCCCAAGCGAGTGGTGATTACGGCGGTGGTCATGGGTTCACCATCCTGCCGGGAGAACTTTGAAGCATTCCATGCCCCGGCAGTCCAGTCGCCGGCAGTCCAGTCGCCGACAGCGACCGTCCTGTACTCGGCGCGATTAACCCCATTTTTCTGTACGCACTCTTGAAGCGAATGCGAATCAGCCAGAAGATCATCAATATCAGCGGTAGGAAGCTCAAGAAGTAGAGCGCGCCGGTCTTGCGCATGATCGCGGGGAATAAGTGCGCCCGAGCAAGGAATAGGGACGCCGCGGCGACGAAGAAGGCGAAGCACATGCGCCAAAGGTGGCGGGCGATGCGCGGGACGCCGGAAATGCCGCGGCGCGCGATCATTCGGACATCACCGATCGTACAGAGCAAGGCTACGGAGCCAAAAACCGCGTAGGGGCCTGTGGGGATTCCATTTTTTAACCCAGTCTGACTGGTGGCTGCCTCGAATGCCCAGGGGAGGGTGACCGATGCAATGGCTGCGGCAACAAGGAGCGCGATCCAGTCAACCAGGCCGGGATTCCCTTGCTTGCGCTTAACGGTCCGCCATGAGGTGGCTACCAGGTAGAAAGTCAGAGTGCCTGCCAAGATGTTTCCAGGTTGGGATTTCAGGATTGCCATGAAAGCGCCGCTGGCGGCCAATGCCATTATGGAGATTACGAAGACGGTTCCGGCGAGGGCGTGACGACGCGAACCTTTGCGGAGGAACACGGCCACGAAGCCGGAGATCACGCCCAGGGTTCCGCCACAGATGTGAAGAAGCAGGATGGGTGAGAATCGCATCTTTATCTACCTTCTTTTCTCTTACTTCCTTTCCTGAGCAGGAGTGTTCAGGGAACGGCGACCGATGTTCAACCGCCAACTTCATTGGCACGGAAGGTGAGGCGATAAAAACACACCGGTAATCCTTGCCTTGAGCGTCTGACTCAGATGGGGCCTTGAGAGCGGCGCAGGCGGACTGCGCCAAAAAGAAATAGCGCAGCCACTGCCAGGCCGATCCACAGACCGGGCTCGCTGAAGAAGTGGGTCGGAATGAGAGCTGCCACCGGATCCATGGAGGCATGGTCACCCGTCATCGTGTCGCCCGGGCCGGCCACGCGGGACTGCAACAAGGCCAGGAAGTGCGAGGTATTGAACGCAATCTTTTCCAGCCCGCAGATCACAAACGGCGGCAAGAAAACCCATAAGAACGGTGCGCGACGCGACCACGCTGAAACCAGGAATATCCAGGCGTAGAGGGGCGCATACCAGAGACCGTGGACGGTGAGAAGGTGGTAAAGCAGCGCCAGGGACACGCGGAAGAAGGACGTCTCGGTCCACAGCCGCGCGATGTCTATCCCGCTGCCGAGCAGTATGACGCTGCTTAGCAGAAGAGTGATGAACTGCGCAGCAACGGCAATGGCGAAACTGAGAAGCGGCAGAATGACCAGGGGGATGGTCAGCTTGGAGAGGACAGCCGTGAGATCGGATACGGGGAGCGACTTCCAGAAAAGGATGCTGCGATCACGGCGCTCTCCGTACAAAGCGTCGAGAGAATAGAAAATTCCCACGATAAAGGCTATGCCCATGATCAGAGCCGATCCTAATTCGTGATGCGTGCCGAGTAGGTGCTGTTCCACCGTGTCGAGGGGTGATCCACTTTGAATTTGGTGCCGCAGCGTGAGTATGTGTATCGCGGTACCGAACAGAAAGACAACGGCCGCCGCCAGCGGCGCGAGGTAGATGGCGCGGTTCTCCCAGAGTTCGCGTCGAACTGACCAGTAGAAGGGGCGGGCCGCGGCTACGGCAGTCGGCAGGAATCCCTGCGACTGCGGAGAAGCTTCAACGCTGGCATTGGATTGAGTATTCATTGCGCCGCTCCTTGTTGTTGTCCTTCTGCTCCGCCGGGTCCTTGTGCCCTGCCGGCCTGACTGCTCATCACGGCGACAAACAAATCAGCGATGCCTGGGGTGTGGACTTCGCCAAACGCTGCCAGCCGGCTGCGCTCCACGCCATCAAACAGCAAGATGCTCCGCCCGAAAAGTTGGCGCTCATTCATGGGTTTGAGAACGCGCGCCGCAACCAACTGATCGGGATTGACGGTCACTTCTGTGTAGCGCGATTCGAACTCTTCCATGCTGCAACTCAGCACGATTCGGCCGCGGTCGATAAACATCAGGTCCGTCAGTATGTGCTGCAACTCTTCCACCTGATGGGTTGTCACCACGATGGTGCGGCTGCGATCGAAGTAGTCATTCAGCAAGGAGTCGTAGAACTGTTTGCGATACAGGATGTCGAGACCGAGCGTGGGCTCATCCAAGACCAGTAATCGCGCGTCAATCGCCATCACCAGGGCGAGGTGTAGTTGCGCGACCATGCCTTTCGACAACTGGCGGACTTTGCTGGTGGACTGGATCGTGGTCTTCGCCAAGAAGGCCTCGGCCTTTGCGCGGTCGAATCGCGGATGCACTCCGGCGACAAATTCAAGCGCCTGCGAAACCCGCATCCAGCGCGGCAGGACGGCAACGTCGGCGATGAAGGAGACGTCGCGCATCAGAAGATCACGCTCGGCCCAGGGGTCACGACCGAGAACTCTCAGTTCTCCCTGATACGGCGTGAGGCCGAGAATGGCGTTCAGCGCAGTGGTTTTGCCTGCGCCGTTGGGGCCGATGATTCCGAGAATTCGTCCTTCTTCGACGCGCAGGTTGATGCCGTCAAGGGCGATGGTTGTGCCGAAGGCTTTGCGAAGACCGCGGGCTTCTATGCAGGGCATGATTTCAGCGCTCCTCCTCTTTCTTGGGTTTCGACTTCGGCTGGCGGCCTGTGCCGTTCTCCAGCAGTTCCTCGGGTTTCAGTCCGAGGCGCTGAATGTTGGCGTAGATCCGGGGCCATTCTTCGCCAAGGAACTTCTGGCGTTCGCCTTGGAGTAGAAGATTGCGGGCGCCGGTATTGATGAACATACCGAGGCCGCGTCTGGTTTCGACCAAACCTTCGTCCACCAGTTGCTGGTAACCCTTTAGGACAGTGAGCGGATTGACGCGATATTCGGCCGCGACACTGCGCACCGAAGGCAGCACGTCACCTTCTTTGAGCACACCGTCGAGAATCATCGCGACCACGCGGTCGCGAAGCTGGCGGTAGATCGGCTGACTGTCGTTCCATTCACGGTCCATAATGGTGTCCAAATCGCCTACCCAAGACGCGTTCCATCACTTGACCCGTAGCAAGGACTCGGTGAATCTCCGCGAGCAGCGCCTCATGCACGGGCACCTTGTTTGTGCTGCACGTCGGTCCGCCGTGGCAGATACTCCCATAACGCACGCGCCGAGAGGATGACGGAGAAGAGCGCGGTCACGCCGAGCGCGAGGAGTGTCCAGATAAAGAAGAAGGCCCCGCTGGACTTGGCGATCGCTCCGCCGACTCCCGGCCCCTTCATGTGGATGACGGGGACAACCAATCCAAGGAGCGACCCGAGGAGAATGATCATGTACCCCGATCGCTTTTCGGCTAGCACCAGCGTTCCGTACAGCCAGACGACCAGGATTGGTACCGCAATCAGGTCTAAAAGCGTTCCTGGCTCCATCCCGCGGACAATGTCGTCCGTCAGGTGAACCGTCATGAAGAGGATCGAGAGCACAGATGCGAAGACTAACAGGATGTTGTGTTTCATTAGATATTTTCCTTGTTAGATTGGAGTGCCCTGGTCTTGTATTGCGCGTCCCGGGTTCCCGAAGATCCGCTCCGGACTAACTGCGGCTTCAACCCCTGACCAAGTCCACGCTTTCCAGACAATGACCGAGGTGCATACGGTTTCGATCGTCGCGAAGAACAAGTACGCAGGAAGAGCGGGAGTCCGGGCTCCGACAAGGGGCGGAATAAAGGTCAGGCCGCCGTTTATAAGGGTCACAATTGCACCCGCGATGATATTCGCCAGCCGGTTCGGCCTAAACGGAAGTAGTCGACACGCCACAATCATGGCGATGGGTATTTCCATGAAGACCGATGAAGCCAGCAGAACCCATGGTGGGAAATGTGGGGCGTCGGAAAGATTTGGCGAGCCAACAATAGCAAACAGGGCAGTACAGTCCGCATACAGGTAGTTCAATAACGCGAAGAGCCAGAATAGAGACAACCGCTCCTTTGTGTCGTGCATGTCATCCTCCTGCGGGAATAGTTACGTCCCCGCGGTCAATTCTTCCGCGTTAAGTCGAAGTGCGCGTGGATCGGCTTGTCGTTCATCATGAACGTCCAATCCTCGGTGTGATGGTTGGCATCGACGATGGTGAACACCGAGTGGTGCATGTGCATCTCGGTGCTTCCGCTGATGTCCTTCAACTCGAACTCGACCGTCTTGCCGTCGGGTGACATCTTGCCAGTCATGCGCGGCCGGTTTCCGGCGTCGCAATAGTGAATCAGCGTGAGTTGGTCGCCGTCGAGGTAAAGCATGGTGACCGGATGATCGTACTTGGTCGCGTCCAGCGGTGTTCCTGCTTCCTGAAACTCGTGCACCAGGACGTGCCCACGCGAGGTCACGCGCAGTGAGGCATGCATCTTGCCACCGGACATCTGCGGCATCTCGGCGACAGTGACGGGGCCTTCCCACTCCCCGGCCAGGCTTTTCATGGTTGAGAATGACTTCTCCGCTTCGGACGGCGCAGGAGCCACGGAGGACTTCTGGGCGTCGGGCTTTTGCGTGTCAACGTTTGACGTATCAGACTGGGCGAAAGCCAGGGTGGAGAGGGTGATGAGAACCGCGGACAGCATAAAACGATGGGATTTCATGGGTGATTCTCCTTAACTGCACTGTTATAGTTAACTATATCACTAGTGATGTGTCAAGCTTTTTCTATGCCAGTTCGCAGAAATTCACGAGAACTATCGGGAGGCGTGGCGCAAACAGCATTTGAGTCAAAACCCAGTGCTTTTGTGTGATTCTTGTGACCGACGCTTGCGGAAGGGGCTTTTGCCCTGTTCACTGCGTCAAAACGTCTGTTCAGGGCAAAGCGATTGCTGCGGGGTGACCGGGGCCTTAGGCTGGAAGCACGGAAAGACAAAAAGACAATGAAGATGCATGCGTTTAGGCGGGTGACCTAAGGGATACCCGCGGCGACGTGAATTCTGTTGTGGATGGTAAAATAAAGACTTACCTATGCCTCTAAAGACACTGTTCTTAAATCCTCCTTCGTTTGAAAACTTTGATGGCGGCGCGGGTTCGCGCTGGCCGGCGACTCGCGAGATTGAGTCGTACTGGTATCCGGTATGGCTGGCTTACCCCGCGGGAATGATTGAGGGGGCGCGGCTGCTGGATGCTCCGCCGCACTACGTCTCGGCGGAAGAGACCATCAACATTGCGAAGGAGTACGAATTTCTGGTGCTGTACACCAGCACACCGGGATTCCCGGGCGACATTCGGCTGGCGCAGAAGATTCGCGACGCGAATCCGAAGATCAAGATTTGCTTTGTGGGGCCGCATGTGACGGTGTTGCCGGAAAAGTGCCTGCAGGACGCTCCGGCGGTGGATTTTCTGGTGCGCAAGGAATTCGATTATGCGGTGAAAGAGTTCGCCGATGGCGTGCCGCTCGAAAATATTTTGGGGGCATCGTACCGGAAGAACGGTGGCGTGGCGCACAATCCCGACCGGCCGCAGTTGCAGGACCTGGATTCCCTGCCGCATGTGACGGATGTCTATCATCGCGATCTGGATGTGCGGCGCTACAACGTGCCGTTTCTTTTGAATCCGTATGTTTCGCTGTACACCACGCGCGGATGCCCTGCGCAGTGCACATTCTGCTTGTGGCCACAGACGACCAGCGGACACGCCTGGCGCAAGCGGTCCACCGATGACGTGGCGGCTGAGATGGCGAAGGCCAAGGAATACTGGCCGTACGTAAGAGAATTCTTCTTCGACGACGATACGTTCAATATTCAGAAGGCACGCACGGTTGAGCTGTGCGCGAAGTTGAAGCCGCTGGGGCTGACGTGGTCTTGCACTTCACGAGTGACCACCGATTACGAAACCCTAAAGGCGATGAAGGAAGCGGGATGCCGCCTGATGATCGTTGGGTATGAATCCGGGGATCAGCAAATTTTGAAGAACATCAAGAAGGGCGCGACCATTGAGCGGGCGCGGCAGTTCACCAAGGACGCACACAAGCTCGGATTGGTCATTCACGGCGACTTTATTCTGGGGCTTCCGGGCGAAACGCGGGAGACCATCAACAATACGATCGCGTTCGCCAAAGAGCTGGATGTCGAGACCATTCAGGTTTCCGTGGCGCATGCTTACCCGGGAACCGAGCTGTTTGATTTCGCAGTGAAGAACGACTACATGGTGAAGGGCAGTATGGTGGATGAAGGCGGGCACCAGCTGGCGCACATTGAATATCCGGGCTTGCCGGCGGATGAGATTCTGCATTCGGTGCATCGCTTCTACGACGAGTATTACTTCCGACCTAAGGCGGTTTTCCGGATTCTTCGGAAATCGATGTTCAATTCGAACGATCGCAAGCGGCTGTACAAAGAGGCCAAGACCTTTCTGAAAGTGCGTTCGATGCGGAACAAGCTGGTAAAGAAGAACCAGGCCGATGCGGCTGCTGCGGCGCCTCCGCCGGTGGAGCCGGTGCAGGTCTAAGGCTTGTGACTTTCCGCAAGTATCTGGTGCTGGCGGGTATTGGGATATTTGCTCCGGTGGGCGATTCCCTGCTTTCGTATGGGATGAAGCAGGTGGGGAATGTTTCTCTGCACCATCTCTCAAGCCTATTGCTGGCGATTACCAATCCCTGGGTGGGGCTGGGGATCCTTCTGCTGCTGGGATTTTTTGCCTGCTACACCTCTTCTCTTTCCTGGGCTGATCTCACTTATGTTCTTCCTGCAAGTTCGCTGGGGCTGGTGCTGCTGGCGTTGATTGCGCGGTTCGCGCTGCATGAGCATGTCTCCGTGACGCGTTGGTTGGGGATTGCACTGGTCTCCTGCGGAGTCGGATTTGTGACCCAGGGGCCGGAAGTAACTCGGCACCCCGCGGAGAGCAGCGCGCGTGTGGTGACTGCGGGGCAATCGCAATGACAATGACAATGACGCACGGGACCAGCAATGTGAACGCGTGGCTGTCGATTGCCGCGGTGGTGCTGGCTTCCACGGGCGGCGACGTGCTGCTGGCGCGGGCGATGAAAAAGATTGGCGACGTTGGCGAGTTGCGGAAACACCACGGGATTTTTGCGGTGGTAAGGATGGCGTTGAGCAGCCGCGATTTTCTGGCGGGCGTAGCGTGCATGTCGCTGGCCTTTTACAGCTTGCTATTCGGACTTTCCTGGAATGACGTCAGCCTGATCGGACCCGCGACGGCTTCCCTCACGTTTGTGGCCAACGCTTTTGCCGCGAGGATTTTTCTCCACGAGCATGTGGACGGGCGGCGATGGGCGGCGGCGCTGCTTGTGGCGGGCGGCGTAGTGCTGATGGCGCTCTAGCTTGGGTGCAAGATCTGGCGGACCGTGCTCCACACGAAGGGCACGGAGAGCGCAACCATCACCGCGGTCAAACCCCAGGCGACGATGTTGAAGAGCCGGGAATTGACGTACTCTCCCATCAGCTCTTTCTTGTTGACCAGCAACAACATGAAAATCAGTACGGGGGCGATGGCGACGCCATTCAAAGCCTGTGAATATAGCTGGACTTTGATCAGCGGCGAGCTTCCAGATCCTTGTTGTGCAAACTGCGGTAGCAAAATCAATCCAGCTCCGGCGGCGATCAGCAGGGTGTAGAGCCAGTAGAAGACTGGCGCTTCGCGGAACTTCTTTCCTACGCCGGATTCGAAACCTAACCCCTCGCAAACTGTGTAAGCGGTCGAAAGCGGCAGGATGGACGCGGCGAACAGCGACGCGTTGAACAATCCCACTGCGAACAAGATATAGGCGAAATCTTTCGCAAAGGGGCGGAGGGCTTCGGCGGCGTCTTTGGCGTCGTTGATGTTGTGGATGCCATGAACGTACAACGTAGCGGCGCAGGCCACGATGATGAACCACGCGACTACGTCGGTGAAAATACAGCCAAAGATCACGTCGAGCTGGGAGGCTTTGTATTGCCGTTTGCTCACGCCTTTTTCCACGATCGACGACTGGAGATAGAACTGCATCCACGGCGCGATGGTGGTGCCGATGACGGTGATGGTCATGAACAGGTAGTCGTGCTGGAACAGTTCCCTGCCCGGCAGCTTGAAGGTGCTGACGGTGGCCTTGATCCAGTCGGGTTTGGCAAGCGCCCCGGCAAGAATGTAAGTGATATAGATGAACGAGGCGACGAGGAATATTTTCTCGACGCTCTTGTACTGGCCTTTCACCACAATCAGCCAGACAATGACCGCGCAGACGGGAACTGTGTAGTAGCGGGAGAGACCGAACAGTTCAAGGCTGCCGGCGATGCCGGCGAATTCGCCCAGGATGTTGCCGAAGTTGATGATCAGGATGGCGATCATCATGAAGAAGGTGATGCGCAGGCCGAATTCTTCGCGGATGAGGTCGCTGAGGCCTTTGCCGGTGACCGCGCCCATGCGGGCGGAGATTTCCTGCACCACGATCAGCGCCAGGGTCACGGGGATCATGGTCCAAAGGAGTTGGTATCCGAACTGGGCGCCGGCCTGCGAGTAGGTGACGATGCCGTTGGCATCGTTGTCAACGTTGGCGGTGATGAAGCCGGGGCCGACGACGGCGAAGAACAGCAGCAACCGGATTTTCCAGCTTCTCAGGAACTTCATGTGCCCAACGGTCGATTTGGATTGAAACGCGATTCACTGCGGCAACTTAGGATAAATGGGGATGGGGAATATGGGTAGGGCGAAAAACATTTTTTCGGTGGGGGCGAGCTTAAGGACCGAATCTTGAGATTGCGGTTACTAAAGGCTTCGGCAATACGCTAAAAGCTGACTCCAGCCCGAGCGGAAAAATGCCGACTACATACAATGTGCATTCCTCACGGTTTCCAAGGCTCAAAGGGAAAAGAGTGGCCACAAGACCCCGGTTTCCACTCTCGGCATTGGGCTGGGGGATCTGCTGCTGGCTTGTGCTATTGGTTCCCTTCGCTGGTCAGGATCAGATTGTGCTGGCGGGTTCAGGTTCGAGCTTGGCAGGGCCTCTGCTGACGGTTTGGGAGAACGAGTTCAATCGGAAGCAAAGCGCTATACGGGTGGCGTATGTGGCCACGAATTCCGGCGAAGGCATTCGCGCGATGTCGCGGCACGCCGGGGACTTCGCAGTCGGCGAACTCCCGCTCAGCCCGGAACAGATCAGGGACCCAAACTCACGACTGGGCCAAATACCCCTTGGGGTTGTGGCGGTGGCGCCGGTTTACAATCTTCCCGGGATCGGGCGGCTGCGTTTTACGGGGGAGTTGCTGGCTCAGATCTATATGGGAAAGGTCTCGCGCTGGAATGACAGCCGGATTGCAGCGCTGAATCCGAGCATCCTTCTGCCGCACCTGCCGATTGTGGTCGTCCACCGGCCGGAGGGTAGCGGGACGCGCTATATTCTCAGCGACTTTCTGAGCCAAACCAGTCCGGAATTTCGCGATTGGGTCAAAGCGCCGAAACGTGAGGCGGAAGGCGGAGTCGAGGCCGCCAGCGGCAAAGAAATGGTGGAACGGGTCGCGCTCACACCCGGTGCAATCGGATACGTGGACCGAGATATTTCTGGCACTAACGGCTTGGGTTATGGCAGTGTGCAAAATCGCGCGGGAAGGTTCGTGGACGCGTCGGGCGCCAGCATAATGGCGGCGTGCGCAGCCAAACAGGGGAGAGATTCGAGCCAACTCCCCGTCTCTCTGGTCAATGCGGAAGGCGAAGACTCATATCCGCTGGTTAGTTTTTCCTGGTTTTACGTGCCACTCTCCGGTGTGACGGCGGAACGGCGGGCAGCGGTGCGGCAATTCGTAACCTGGGCGCTGCAAGATGGCCAGCATTCGATGGGAGGGCTGAACTATTTTCCGCTTCCGCCGGCGGTGGCCGAGCGGGCACGAGCCAGACTGCGGAGACTCGATCCCTAACGAGGCGAGTTGCCGCGCTGGTGTGCGTCCGCTCTACAGCCTCTAGAGTTTCGCCCGCAGCAGACTGATGACATCGTCCGAGGTGATTACGCCGGTGAGGACCTTGTCGTCGTCAACCACAGGGAGGGTGACCAGGTTGTATTTGTCGAACAACTCAGCCACTTCTTTTTCGCGGGCGCCGGCGCGGGTGGAAATGAGCGGGTCCTGGGTAAGGGATGAGAGCAGGTCAGTGGATTTTGCCAGCACGATTTTGGCGAGGGGAACGGCTCCGGCCAGGTGGCCTTTCGGGTCCACCAGATAAATGGTGCTGACGGTTTCGACTCCGCCTTCGAAATTGCGCAGGGCTTCGATGGCGTCGTTTACGGTGGCGGAGGGATCGAGGGCCAGGTACTCGGTGTTCATGCGGCCGGCGGCGGTCTTTTCGCCGAACTCCATCAGGTCGGTCATTTCCTGACGGTCTTCGGGCGCCATCTCTTTGAGGATTTCGGTGGTGCGGTCCTCCGGCAGATCAGCGAGGAGGTCGGCGGCCGCGTCGGGATCCATTTCTTCGACGATTTCGGCGACGCGGTCGGAGTCTAGAGACTCAACGATCGACTTTTGAACCTTGGCGGAAACTTCTTCGAGGGCTTCGGCGGCGACGCCTTCGTCGAGGGTTTCGAACACTGCTTCGCGTTCGTCAGGAGCGAGTTCTTCGACGATGTCGGCGATGTCGGCGGGATGCAACCGGGCCAGACGCTCGTTGGAGATCTTCAACTTGACGCGGCGGGCGGGATCGGTTTCGATCAGGTCCACGAACTCCCAGGGGATCAGGCGGGGAGGAATCCTTTGCAGTAACAGCCTCAGGGCGACCATGGGGACAGCGCCTTTGAGCAGGCGGCGGACAGCGCCGCGGACGCCGACATCCACGGCGCCGATTTTCAGCTTGAACTGGCCGTTTCCGGTTTCTTCGTGCAGGTCAACGTCGTTGACGCGGACGACTTTGCGGCCGAAGACGTCGATGATCTGCTGGTCGAGTAAGTCGCGTTCGAGAAGAAAGAGGCCCTCGGCCTCGGGCGGAGACCAGTCGGCGGGAACTGAAGAGGTGCGGACACCGCCATTGACCGAAACCACCGAGGCGAACGGGAGAACTCGGTCACCGTTGCGGGTGCGGACGATCAGCGCTGACACACGAGCACGGTCCTCGGCCGGGGTGAGGGCGACCTCGCGCACACGTCCGCAATGCGCGCCGGAGGATTCGGTCACCGCCAGGCCCAGCAACTCGGTGAGGGCGATGGTGCTCATGTCTTGAGAATGTCGCGAGATGGGGAAAGTGTCAATGAAGAAACATGGAAATAGGAGTTTTCTAACAACACTTTACCGGCGAGTTCTTTTTTCGGGCCTAACCTTCGGGGGAGGTGGCCGTCTAAACCCGAAGGCCCAAAATCGTCTATCCTTCTCTGCGAGGACCTCTCCGATGCGCTATGCCTGTTTTTTGTTAGCCGCCAGTTTGCTTTCGATTACGCCGGGCTTCAGTCAGGCCCATGCCACGCCCAAGCCATCGGTCGCCGCCGGCTTCAGCGTGGACAACATCGACAAATCCACCGAGCCGTGCACGGATTTCTATCAATATGCGTGCGGGAATTGGCTGAAGAATAGTGAGATTCCCGCCGATCAGTCGGAGTGGATCAGCTTCAATGAGATCTACGAGCGCAATCTGATCACGCTGCGCGGCATTCTGGAAAAGGCGGCGGTGGCGAGCCCCTCGCGCACGCCGGTCGAACAGAAGATTGGGGACTATTACAGCGCCTGCGTGGACGAGAAGGCGGCGGACGCCAAGGGGCTGGATCCACTCAAGCCGGAACTGGACCGGATCGCGGCGGTGAAGGACAAGGCCACGCTGATGGATGCGGTTGCGCGGGTGCAGTTGATCGCGCCCAGCCCGCTGTTCAATTTCTACTCGCAGTCAGACTTGCACAACGCGGACATGGTGATCGCCTACATTGACCAGGGCGGAATGACGCTGCCTGACCGGGACTACTACATCAAGGATGACGCGTCGCACGTGGAGATGCGGAAGCATTTCGTTGAATATGCAACGCAGATGTTTACGTTGGCGGGTCAGACGCCACAGCAGGCGGCGGAGTCGGCGCAGACGGTGATGCGTATTGAGACCGCGCTGGCTAAGGCCTCGATGGATCGCACGCTGCGGCGCGATCCCAAGGTGCGCGATCACAAGATGGGGCGCGATGACGCGGTGGCGCTGGCACCGAATTTCTATCTGAATCGCTACTTCGCAGCTAGCAATACTCCGGCCTTTACCGAGCTGAATGTTTCAAATCCTGATTTCTTTAAGCAAATGAACGGGGTCATCGAATCGGAATCGCTCGATGCCTTGAAAACTTACGTCAGTTGGCGGCTGCTGGATGGAGCGGCGCCGTGGCTTTCAAAGCCGTTTGTGGATACCAATTTCAAGATGCAGCAATACCTGGGCGGGCAGGCGCAAATTCAGGACCGTTGGAAACGCTGCGTGGATGCGACGGACAACGCGCTGGGCGAGGCACTGGGTCAGAAGTATGTTGAGGTGACGTTTGGGGCCGATGGCAAGCAGCGCATGTTGAAGATGGTGGACGCGCTGGAGATGGCGCTGGATCAGGACATTCAGGGACTGCCGTGGATGACGGACGATACCAAGAAGCAAGCCAAGATCAAGCTGGATGCGATCCGCAACAAGATTGGCTATCCCGATGCGTGGCGGGATTACAGCAAGCTCGATATTAAGCGCGGCGATCTGATGGGAAATTTTCTGCGGGCGAACGAGTTTGAAACGAGGCGGCAGATTGCGAAGATCAGCAAGCCGCTCGACCGGCTGGAGTGGGGGATGACGCCGCCCACGGTGAATGCATACTACAGCGGGTCGTTTAATGAGGTCGTGTTCCCTGCCGGCATTTTGCAGCCACCATTCTTTGATAAGACGATGGACGACGCGGTTAATTTCGGGGCGATTGGCTCGGTGATCGGGCATGAACTGACGCATGGCTTTGATGATCAGGGGCGCAAGTTCGATCCGAAGGGCAACCTGCGCGATTGGTGGACGGAGCAGGATGGCAAGGAATTTGAAAAGCGCGCCAGTTGCATCGCCGATGAGTATTCTGGATTCACGGCGGTGGATGACCTGAAGCTGAATGGGCGGCTGACCCTGGGCGAAAACACTGCGGACAATGGCGGGGTGCGGATTGGTTTGATGGCGCTGAATGCGGCCCTCGGGGCGTCGGCCCAGAGCAGCGAGAAGATTGACGGATACACTCCGCAGCAACGGTACTTTTTAGGCTTTGCGCGGGATTGGTGTGAACTGCGTCGTCCGGAGTTTTCGCGCGAGATGGTGAGCGTCGATCCGCACTCGCCGGGGAAGTATCGCGTAAATGGGGTGCTGGAGAACATGCCCGAGTTCCAGCAGGCGTGGGGCTGCAAGGCGGGACAGGCTATGGTGAAGGAGAATGCTTGCCGAGTGTGGTGAAAGAAGCTCTTAGCTTTTAGCTCTTGGCTCTCAGCTAAAAACAATCCGCACCTGCGCGGAAAGCTCGGCGATGATAACTTCCTGCCAACGGTGATATCATCGCGTTCCGAGCTATGAATCGCCATCGAATTTGCACGTTACTTCTGCTGAGTTTTATTTTCGCGCTCGGTCGTTCTGGCTGGGCGCAGAATCCTAAACCAAATCACGTCATTGTGCTGCATGCGGCGCGGCTGCTGGATGTTGCCTCGGGGAAGATCCTGAAGCCGGGCGAAGTTCTGGTTTCCGGGGAGCGGATCGTCGAGGTTGGGACGGCGGTGAAGCATCCGGCGGGGGCTGAGGTTATTGATCTTGGCGATCGGACGCTGCTGCCGGGGCTGATTGACGCGCACATTCATCTTGTTCCTGCATCCCGGCCAGGAGGACTTGCAGACCGTCCTGGAGTCGGTGCCGCAGCGGACGATCATGGCGACGCTGGGAGCGCGGGACGACCTCATGGCCGGGTTCACTGCCGAGCGCGATATGGGGACGGAAGGCGCGGGGCCGGCTGACACTGCGGTGCGCGATGCGATTGACCGGGGAGAGATTCCTGGGCCGCGGCTGCGCATCAGCGGGAATGCGGTTAACACTCTTGGCGGCCATGAGGACGCCATCGGCTACAACCCGGCGCAGCATGTGCTGCCGAATGCAGACTACGCGAACAATACCGAGCAACTGATCGAGGTGATCCGCGAGCAGTTTAAGCAGGGTGCGGACTTTATCAAGATTTATGAGACAGGGCCGGACACGGTGCGCGATGGGCGGCTTTCGACTCCTTATCAGTACACGGAGGCGGAGTTGAGCGCGGCGGTGCACGAGGCGGCGCGTGTGGGCAAGCGCGTGGCGGTGCATGCGACGGGCGAGCCGGGGACTTTATACGCGGTGCAGGCGGGAGTTGAGTCGGTGGACCACGCGTATCAGCTCAGCGACGAGACCATGCGGCTGATGAAGGAGAAGGGCATTTTCGCGGTGCCTACGTTTACGATTTCGGAATATTTTGTGGCGCATCCGCTGACGCCGGGCGGCGGGCCGCATGAGCAGGAATTGCTCGATCTGCACGTGCAGGAATTTCACAAACAACTGGCCGCAGGAGTGCCGATGGCGCTGGGATCCGACGTTGGCCCGTTTCCGCATGGGACGCAGGCGCGGGAGTTTGTGCTGATGGTGAAGTATGGGATGTCCCCGCTGGCGGTGTTGCAGGCTGATCTGATCAACGGGGCGAAGCTGCTCGACTGGGAAGGGCAGATTGGCGAGCTGAAGGCGGGGTATCTTGCGGATGTGGTGGCGGTGCCGGGGAATCCGCTGGAGGATATTGGGGTGCTGGGGCAGGTGGAGTTTGTGATGAAGGGTGGGGTGGTGTACAAGAGGCCGTGAGCAGTTGAGGGTCTTCCAGGCTGTGTGTTGGGTCTGCGGTAGCACCGCGCAGCGTAACTAATGCCCCTGAGATCGCTTTCGCTCTTGTCGAAGGTACCATGGGGTAAACTTTTTCTTAGAATGAGTCAAGGCAAGTTGACTGTGGTCGTCGGGCTGCCAGGTGCCGGGAAGTCCACTCGCGTGAACGCGATGCGACCCTCCACTACAGGCCTCTGTTGCGAGGATTTTCACGCGGATGCAATTCAAGATTCTCCCTTGGCCGAAAACAGTCGCTACTACAACGCTCTGCTTGAGAATATCCGAGCGGGACGCGACTGTGTGATCGCAGACATTGCGTTCTGCGATCCCAAACGGAGGGCGGACTTGCAGCAGGCCATCGACCGACAGATTTCCGATTCAAGAATAGAGTGGATTTGCTTTGAGAATGCGCCCGAAAAGTGCCGACGTAATATCGTACGACGCGCTCGGGAGAGGCTAGGGGATGATCTCGCAGCACTTGAAAAGTTTGCACGCCTGTACAGCATCCCTGATGGAGTGACGCCCGTTCCCGTTCGCGAATGAGTCTCGTTTGTTTGTGGGTGTCTGATGGCCGGCGTTCCAGTGGTAGTATCGGGTGCATGAATGCCACTTCAGAGCGCGCAATCACGCTGCTTGCCGTGCTGCTGCTGATTGCTCCATCGCTGGGTCAGCAACCGTCTCAAGAACACAAAACCATTGGGGAAACCGCGCCGAAGACTGTTCCCACGTTGGGCTTCAACCATCTCAAAGATGTGTCTCCCATTCTAGACATGGATGCCTATTCCGAAGAATTAAAGATGGAGAAGAAGCTTCCCGGCAATCAGTTCGTACACGACAAGCGTGCCATGCACGAAGCGAGTCTAATGAACGACTTCATTGAGGGCTTTAAGGACTCCGAAGAGTGCAACGGCATCACCTTCTATATGAAAGAAGGCAAGAACCCTGCCTTCACTGTCCAAATTGGCATCACTGGTCACGATGACCACCCTGATGACCAGACATGGACGTGGGTTCTGGCTTGGCCAGGCGACCCAGGTCCAGTCGACAAAAAGACCCACGGTGTGGGTGGAATGGGGGCTCAATCGTCAGCGAAACTCACGGCCAGAGATGTTTGTCTGACTGTTTGGGACGACATTGACCCAAACCACTTCAAAAAGCCGGGAGGGAAAATAGAATGAAAGAGAAAGTGGAAGCTGGGAAGGCGGCCCACTTCTCCGCACCCTCGATTTTGTTTGCTCTTAAAACGTGGGCACCCGCAATCATCATCCGGTCACTGCGGTGACCACTTCGCCGCCCCTGGCGCCACGGCGGCGGGTGGCTTGCTGCCAGCGAGTCAGGAAGTCGAGGAGTTCGTCGGGGGGCTTCAACCATAGCTGGGCGGCTGTGCGGCGCCAAAGCGGGCGCACCAATACTGCCAGGCCGCGGCCGGAGATGGCTTGAAAGGCGTGCTCGTCGGTGGCGTCATCGCCCAGATATGCGGCCGGGGTGCCCGGTTCTTCTTCATCGAGCACGAGGCGGACCACATCACCTTTGTCGGCTTCGGCGACGCGAATCTCGACGCCGCCGTCAAAATCAAGCAGTTCAAGGCTGGAGCTTTCGGCGAGGGCTTTCCAGCCGAGCAGCACGCGGCCTCGCATCTGCTCGGCTTCGCAGTCGTCCAGGCCTCGCCAATGGACTGCGATGCTGCCGGTTTTGATCTCCGCGGCGTGCCCGAGTTGCTGATAGTCGAGCCAGCGGTAAGCGTCGGAGAGGGCGTCGAGATGATCGTTTTCAAGGCGCACGGTTTCGACTCTCCCATCAGGCTTTCTGCGTTGCAGGCCATGCAGTCCCCACACCTCGGGAGCGGGCGTGATGCCGAGGAGGGGAACGGTCTCACTCGCGTCCCGCCCGGAGACGATCACCACGCGGGTGTGGCCGCCGCGAATGATCTGCTGCAACAGTTCAGCTACGCCCGGATAGGGAAAGGCCTGGTCACGCTCCTGGCGAAATGGCGCCAGGGTGCCGTCATAATCCAGCAGAAGCAGCGATTGCGGGGCGCGCTCGAGGGTCCGGAAAAACCGATCAAGATGGAGTTGTGTCTCTGGTTTCACCTTATCCTCTCTTACTGCGCCGCCTTACAACGTGATCCGGATTACGCGATGGATGCGTTGACACGAATCTTCTCGTGGGAGCTGGCACCGATTTTTTCGTGTGAATCTTCCTCGACATCCAGCCGGACCTCGCAGAGTTCGGTGATCAGATTGCCAGCCCACCGATAAATGTTTCGTTCTTTGACGCTTCGACGCATGCGGTGCATGCGCAGTTGCTTGTCTTCCGGTTCCATCTCCAGGGCAACCCGGATGGCTTCCGCAGTTTGGTCAATGTCGTACGGGTTTACCAGTAGGGCGTCGCGCAACTCGCGCGCAGCCCCGGTGAACTGGCTCAGGATCAATACACCGCGTTCATCGCGCCGAGCGGCAATGAATTCCTTGGCCACCAGATTCATGCCATCGTGCAACGATGTCACCAGGCAGAGATCGGCGGCACGATAGTACTGCGCGATTTCAGCGTGGCTATGCCGGCGTTTGAGGTACACGATGGGTTTCCAGTTGCCGTTCTGGAAACGCCAGTTGATGCGGTCAGCCTCGGCTTCCACTTCGGCCAGCAGGTCGTGGTAACGCTTGATGTGGGTCCGGCTGGGCGCTCCGATCTGCACAAAGGTGAAAGTTCCCTGATAGGCAGGGTACTTTTCCAAAAACCGCTCGATCGCCAGAAACCGTTCCAGAATTCCCTTGGTGTAGTCAACCCGGTCAACACCGACGCCGAGGAAAGTTGCCTCGACGCCGAGACTACGCAGCAGCGACGCGCGCTCCTCATAGGAGAAAGCCGGACTGTCGGCTTCCGCGGGTTCGTCGTCGGTGAGATCGACGCTGATGGGGAACGGGCGAACCATGGTGTGATGCTCCTGGCGCAGAACGGAAAAGCGCTCCCAGTCCACGCGCGACTCCACCGTCCGGTCCACTGTTTGCAAGAAGTTGTTGCAGTGCGCTTGCACGTGAAAACCGATGAGGTCGGCGCCCAACAGGCCGTCTATCAACTGCCGCTGCCAGGGACAGATGCTAAAGGCTTCAGGGTTCGGCCAGGGGATGTGCCAGAAGATGGCGACGCGGGCGTCGGGCCTCTTCTGTTTGATCATCCGCGGCAGGAGGGCGAAGTGGTAATCCTGGACGAGGATCACCGGGCTGGGAATGTCTTCGATTTCCTCCAGCACGGCGTCGGTAAATCTGCGATTGACCTCCTCATAGTATTGCCAGTCGGATGCCCGAAAAAGCGGGCGGGTGTGGGCAATATGGCAGAGCGGCCACAGGCCCTCGTTGGAAAAGCCGTAATAGTAGCCTTGCTCCTCCTCCTTGGTTAGCCAGACGCGGCGCAAGGTGTAGCGGGCGTCATCGGGAGGAACGCGGAGGCGATCGCGCGCATCCACGGTTTCGCGGTCGGCATCGCCGCTGCCGTGAGCGATCCAGGTGCCGTCGCAAGCGTTGAGAACGGGGCCGAGGGCGGTCACCAAGCCACTGGGCGGCTCCACAACATTCACCGACTTCCCATTCCGCAGGTGAATGTAGGGTTCGCGGTTGGAGACGACGAAGAGGCGGCTGCCTTCGAGGCGAGTTCTCAGATGCACGGAGAGCCGGTCTGCGGTCCAAAGGGACTCCCCTGCTTCGCGCAGACGGGCCTCGCTTTCCGCAGCGCTGCGGGCCTGGCTGAGGTTCTGAGCCATGGTGGCAACCTCGCGGGCCAAAGGGCGGAACATCTCGAGGTTCGGCATTCCCTGGGCTGAGGAAATCTTTCCGGTCCGTAGCGCCCGCATCCATTGCGCGGCTTGCGCGATGGGCCCGCTGATGCTCCAACGAACAATCAACAGGGTAATGAAGACAATCAGAACTACCTGTGCGAGGGCAGTGAGAAAAGTATCCCGCCACAGGCGCAGGATTTGCACGTGAATATAGGTGGTGTCGTGCACCAGGGCGAGTCCGCCCACCAACTCATCCTGGCGATGAAGCGGGATCGCAGAAATCAGAACCGGAGTGCTTCCCAACTTAAGGAACGCGCGCTCGTCGTTATCTTCGTGAAGGGCCTGATTCAGTACCGCCGGACTCGCGGTGAGCATCTTCGCCAGTTCTGGGGTGATGGCAACGACTTCAGCCTGACGGTCATAGACGGCGACTCCAATCAAGTGCTCGCGATTGCCGAAGCGTTGCACCAAACGCTGGAGCGACTGCTCGGAACCCGTTCCCCATACTTTTTCAACATTGCCGCCCAGACTCTCGCCGAGCGTATCGGCGCGGCGCTCCAAGTCCGCACGCAGAGCACGCTTTTCTCCCACCACCTGGTAGTAGGAGAAGATAAGCGAAACCAGGGTTATGCCGACAATCAGCGAAATAATCAGTCGAACACTCAACAACCGCATACTGGAACCTCCTGCAGTCTTGAAATGTTCCTGGGACGACAGACCAGGTGGCGCCGGAACAACGATTTCCGAAGGTGGGAGAGAGGGAGACGGAGGCGCGGGCCGCCTCTCTCTCTTTTCAGACTGGGTCGCTTGCGGTCACGAGAATTGCGCCGGTGACCGTCATCGACAGCACCGGTGTATTCACGTTCTGATTAAGAAAGCTCTTTATGATGATCGCCGACGGCATCGAGTTGCTAGTACGGTTCCTAGCTTCCTCATATATGCTATGCCTCCGAGACAAAGGGTGCGCGTTATTAAGAAGTGCAACTGCCATTCCAATGTGACAATGCGATATAAGCGGTTGTGATTACAGCAACTTACGCCACGCGGCACGGGAATTGTACAGTGCAAAGATTGCGGGGAAACGGAAAATTGTTCAGTGCCGGTTTCAAATTTTTCGAGGATGGCAGGCAACCCCTTCCCTCGTGTCGTCGGCGGTTGCCAGGTGAGTTGTTGACCGGATCGCATCCGAGGCGATGCCAATCATATTTGTGGATACAATAGTTGGTTCACGCCGTTCAACTCCATCAATGACTGCGACCCGCACAGTTCGTCCGCAAACTGCTTCGGCTGAGATTCCGGCTATGCCGCTCACTGTTGAGGGATATAGCGTGCTGCATCAGATGATGCGGTTTCGCTGGTCGGCGTGGCGGCAAGTGTCCGCGGCCTTGAAGGAAGAAATTGTTGCAGAAGCGGCCGCATTGTTGAACAAGATGGAGCAAGGCGGGGCTTCTTCACCTACTGCTGGTGCGGGTGGGCAGTCGGCGCTTTTTTCAGTGCTGGGGCATAAGAGCGATTTGATGTTTGTGCATTTCCGGGCGTCGTTTGAAGAACTGAATCAGGCGGAAATGCAGATATCGCAACTGCGGCTGAATGATTATCTGGAGCCGGCGGCTTCGTATCTGTCGATGATTGAGCTGGGCTTATATGAATCGAGTGTGAAGACGTATCGCGAACTCGCAGAGCGTGGGCTGGAGGCGCATTCGGACGAATGGAAGCAGGCGCTGGGCGAAGTTTTGGCGCGGCAGAAAGAGGCGATGCGGCCGCGGCTGTATCCAGAGATTCCGAAAGCGAAGTACGTTTGTTTTTATCCCATGGACCGGCGGCGGGGCGAGGACAAGAACTGGTACACGCTGCCGATTGAAGAACGGGCGCGGCAGATGCATGAGCACGGGCTGGTGGGGCGTCGGTATGCGGGAGAGGTGCGGCAGATTATCAGCGGGTCGATTGGGTTTGACGATTGGGAGTGGGGCGTGGATTTGTTTGCCGATGATCCGCTGGTGTTCAAGAAGCTGATTTACGAGATGCGGTTTGATGAAGTGAGCGCGGTGTATGCGTTGTTTGGGACATTCTATGTCGGGCTGCGGTGTGCTTCGGGAAATTTGGGGAAGTTGTTGAACGGCGAGGCGGAGTAGCTGTGGACTCGGGCCTGGCGGGGGTGATCCTGGCGGCGGGGGCTTCGTCGCGGATGGGGCGGGACAAGGCTCTGTTGGCTTGGCCTCCGGAGGCTGCTTCGGGGATAACTTCGGAGGTCGCTTCAGGGACGATTCTTTCATCTGCGATTCAAGCGTTGTCGCAGGTTTGCGATCTGGTGATTGTGGTCGCGGGGAATAATGCCTTGGCGCTGGAGCCGGTGGTTTATGGTGGCGGAGCTTTTCTGGTGAGAAATCCGCAGCCGGAACTGGGGCAGTTCAGCTCGTTGCAAACCGGGTTGCACGATGTGCTGAATCGCGGGCGGGGCGACGCGATGATCACGCTGGTTGACCGGCCTCCAGCGGCCGCTTCCACACTAAGCAGGTTGGCTGGCGAGTTTCAGAAAAAAGATCATGGCGTGTGGGCGATTGTTCCGGAGTATCAGGGGAAACACGGGCATCCGATATTGATTGGAAGAGAGATGATGGAGGCGTTTTTGCGGGCTCCGGCGACGGCGAATGCGCGGGAGATTGAGCACGCGAATCAGGAGCGGGTTGTGTACCTCGCGGTGGATGATCCGGCAGTGGCGGCGAATGTGGATACGCCGGAGGAGTATGCCAAGATCGGGCTTTAGGCTTCAGGCCCTGGGCTTCAGGCTTCAATATCTGTGAATTAACAATCAACCTCACATGACTTCTTCAGATCCAAATCCTTCTTTGATTGAATCTGTTTTGCGCCTCAGCCCGCGGCTGGCGGTGTTTGATTGCGACGGCACATTGTGGTCTGGGGATGCGGGCGAGGGATTTTTTGATTGGGAGCTGAAACGCGGAATCGTCTCGCAGGAGACCGCAAGCAGGATGCGGGCGCGCTACGCCGAGTACAGGGCGGGCAAGGTTTATGAAGACGATATGTGCGGGGAGATGGTGACCATGCACAAAGGCATGGCCGAGGCTGAGGTGCTTGCGCTGGCGCGAGAATATTTTGCGGAGAAGTTTGTTGGACGGATTTTTGGCGAGATGAAGCGGCTGGTCGCGGAGTTGCAGGCTTCGGGGTGCGAGGTGTGGGCGGTTTCTTCGACCAATGAATGGGTGATCCGCGAGGCCATGGCGCATGTAGGGATTGATCCGGCGAAAATTCTGGCGGCGGCGGTTGAGATTGAAAACGGCGTGGTGACCGACACGGCTGGTGCGAGTGCCGTCGGGGATTGGGAAACCGCGGGCGATTCTGGAGGTGATTGGACGGCCTCCGGATGCGGGGTTTGGGAATTCGAAGTGGGACATCGAGATGCTGGCGATTTCGCGGTATGCGATTGCAGTGAATCCGAATCCGGATTTGGAACAGGTGGCGCGGGATAGAGGATGGACGGTTTATTGGCCGGAGGGGACGCGCTAGAAATGTTTGTGTAGGGGCAGGCGAGGGCACCGCCCCTACACGATCAGTTTAGTTTAGATTTCAGAAGCGCGGCTAGCGCGTCGATCGCCAGATGACCGGCATGTGTTGAGGCTTCGGGCAGACCGCCAAGTTCCAGTACCAACTCTTCCCTGCTGAGGACGGCAGCTTCTTTCAGGGTTTTCCCAATCAACAATTCCGTCAAAGCCGATCCACAGGCGATGGCGGGGACGCAGCCTTTGGCTTGGAATTTCATTTCGGTGATGCGGCCAGCGGTCAGTTTCGCGGTCAGTTTGAGAATGTCTCCGCAGGCGGGGTTCTCGACTTGGGCGGACGCGTCGGGGGAGGCGACGACTCCGGCGTTGCGGGGATGCTCGAAGTGGTCGAGGACCTGGCGGGAGTACACGGTGACATTCTAATCGACAGGAAGCAAGTCCTTCATCACCGAGGCCGCTGAACACGCCGGCGCCGACGCTGATGAGTGGACTACATGCGTTGGCGGCGGCGATTCATCCGGAAGTATTTCCACAGGCGGAGGGGCTACGATGTATCACCTCGCGCTGAACTTTTTGTCGGGCGGATGATGTATCGTCCGCACCTGAAAATCTTCCGTACATGGAAAATCTCACATGAAACAAGTTGTAGTGGCGCTGATTTGGAAAGACGGGAAGATACTGATTTGCCAGCGGACGAAGCATCAAGTGATGCCGCTGAAGTGGGAGTTCCCTGGGGGCAAGATCGAAGAAGGCGAGCAGCCGCGGGATGCGTTGCGGCGGGAATTGGATGAGGAGTTGGGCATTACGGCAGTGATTGGCGATGAGGTAAGGCGGATTCGGCACGTTTATCCGAATGGCAGTTCGGTGGAGTTGCGGTTTTATGGGGTGCACGAATTTTCGGGAGAGATGGAGAACCGGATTTTTCGCGAGATACGGTGGGAAGCGCCGGGCGAGTTGCCGAAGTTCGATTTTTTGGAAGCGGATTTGACGCTGGTAAAAGATTTGGCGGAGGGGAAGCTGGCGGGGTGAGGGCGCTCCGCTTCGCGACGCGCGGGAGTGGCGTCCCCTGAAGGGGGCTCAATGGTGGTGTGTTTCCCTTTCCCGGCACTTCCGTGCCGGGCTTTCACGTGCCGTCGCTTCGCGACTGGGGCGTTAGTGGAATATACGCTTGGGCTGTCGTCAGAAGCGGCTTTCCGATGCGCTCAAACCCCGTTGGGGCGCTGGCGGATTAGCGATAGGAATTCGGTGCGGGTTTCTTGTTCTTCGCGGAAGCAGCCTAGCATCGACGATGTGACGGCGGCGGAATGCTGCTTTTCGACTCCGCGCATCATCATGCAGAGATGGCGGGCTTCGATGACCACGCCGACGCCTTGCGGCTGGATTACTTTCTGGATGGTTTCGGCGATTTGGGTGGTCAGGCGTTCCTGAATTTGCAGGCGGCGGGAAAAGATTTCAATCAGTCGCGGAATTTTGCTGAGTCCGATGACCTTGCCGTTGGGAATGTATGCCACGTGAACTTTGCCGAAAAACGGCAGCATGTGGTGCTCGCACAGGCTGAAGACTTCAATGTCTTTCACGATCACCATTTCGTCGTAGGTGACGGTGAAGAGCGCATTCTTGAGCATGCCTTCGGGATCTTCGTTGTAGCCGCGGGTGAGGAACTCCAAGGCTTTGTGCACGCGCTCAGGTGTGCGGACGAGGCCTTCGCGCTCGGGGTCTTCGCCGAGGCGGACGAGGATTTCGCGGACGAGTTCCTCGAAGGTGGCGGAGGTTAGGGTCGGGGTCGGAGTGTCGAGTTTAGGCATGGGTACTTAGCTTCTAGCTTTTAGCTCTTAGCTTGAATCCATCCGGAAATAGCTAAAGGCCAAGAGCTAACAGCTAGAAGCTGACCTCAAACGAATTCATCATCGTCTCCTCCAGCCGCACCTTCTCTAGATGTGCCTGATTGAAGCTCCGCTTCAGAATATCGTAAATGACCAGGCAGAGGTTCTCTGTGGTCGGGACGGAATTGGCGAATTCTGGGCTCATATTCAAATTCTCAAGGTCGAAGCGGGTGATGACTTCGCGCTGCACGCATTCGTCGAGATCGACCAGATTGCAGACCATCCCGTTTGAGTCCACCTGTCCGCTCACCGTGACTTCGAGGACGTAGTTGTGTCCGTGGCCGTGCGGGTTGTTGCATTTGCCGTAGGTCGCCTGATTTTCGGCGTCGGACATGTGCTCGCTGTGCAGGCGGTGCGAGGCGGAGAAGCGATAGCGGCGATTTAAATAGGCTTTCATTTTTCAATCACTGTCATTCCGACCAAGGCGTTGGATTGGCTTCGCCAATCCAACGGCGCGTGGAGGAACCTGCTTTCGCTGGCAGCGGATTCTCGCCTGCGCGGCGCCGAGCGCCTGCGGCGCGCTCACAGCAGGTCCCTCGACTGCGTTGATCCGTTCGTGAACGAACGAATCAACTCCGCTCGGGATGACAGAGTTTTTTTAATCCAATCACTCCTCTCCGTAAAAATCCACGAACAGATCATGATTCTCATACACGCGGACGCGGTGCAGCTTGGCATTCGTCGTCTTCATTTTTGGCGCGAGGCGCTGCCAGATGGCTACGGCCAAATTCTCGGTCGTGGGAATGTGGGTCAGGAATTCGGGGACTTCTTTGTTCAGGAAGCGGTGGTCCATGGCGTCGAGGACTTCGCGGTGCATGGTTTCCTTGAGCTGCTTGAGGTCAACCACGAAGCCGGAGCGGGGATCGATCTCTCCCTTGACCGTGACTTCGAGGACGTAGTTGTGCCCGTGTCCGTTGGGGTTATTGCACTTGCCGAAGAGGCGCCGGTTCTCCTCCGGGGAGAGGTCGGGGTTGTGGTAGTAGTGCGAGGCGGCGAATTCAGCTTTGCGGGTGAGATAGAGCAAGGGGTTCTCCGGAGGATAGGTGCATCAGGAAGTTCCCAAACCACAGTACAGGGACACCCAATGATAGAACCACGCCTGCAAAGGACGGCTCCTTCCAGAGCCAGAGGAATGCGGCTCCAGCAGTGGCAATCCAAGCAACCGACTTGGGCCTCCACAGATTTTGTCGTATGCTTCGACGACCCTGTCTTTCGGAACCAAGCAGTGATGCCAGAGCAATGAGGCAAGCGAACGGAAGCCACTCGTTGACGTTCCGAATAAACCAACCTATGCCAACTGCAACTACACCTAATTCCAGGATGCCGAGCGGTTTCTTAATTCCAACGCTCCACCAACCGCTTTTATGCGCGGTCGCAGCTAATGCAAAAAACAGGATTATGCATGCGCCGGGAACCCACCCATGTTCGTGGCCGATCCATGCTCCAAACACCGCTCCATAGGCCAACCAGAAAACTCTCGAGCGCCAACTCGACTCGCCTTCTTGTCCATTACTTCGCGCAAGGGAAAAAGACAGCAGTGCAAATGCCGCATTCTGAACCCAGTCCCAACTTCTTAGACCATGCGACCAGATGCTATACGCGGCAGCAAATGACCAACAAAGCCCCGCGATCCAAAATATCCAGTGCATCCTGGAATCACCTTGCTGACCCTGAAGTTGCTCGCGTTCCATCACTGGCCTCCGAAAAGACTCAGGCTAAGAGTAACCCGACTACCTTCACACGGACTCATGAATATCTTAAGGTTTACGCTCCTGCGGGGGAAGGTGTTCGACTCCGTTCATAAACGAATCCGAAGCCACAAGTCCTTTGGAGAGATACGACGACCAATCCCTCGGCTGCGGCACAGATTTCTCGTCCTTACGCTTGTACCTTCTCCCTTTCCAGGTCACGCCCGCGTTCCGGTGGAATCTTAATGACCTTAACAGGAAATACGAAAACAAAGGCAGCCCGAGAACTGCGGTCATATTCGACAACGGCGGAAAATGTGCTTTTCGAATTCGCATCGCGAACCAGCCGGACAGAATAATTGTAAGCAAAGCGGTTTGCAGGGCGAGGTTGGGGCGTCCGGAAAACTTGGCCCAGATTGCGGTGGATAGATTCCCGATGATCAATAGAAACTCTGCCATCCGCAATAAGGCCAGGGCACGCGGGCGCGGAAACAGCAGCGCCAGGTTCTTCGTCCAGCCTTCGCGGAGTTGGGCGAAGCTGCGGTACATGCGGGTGCGGACGGCGTCGGGGGCGTAGCGGAAGAAAATCTTGCGGCCCGAGCGTTTGACCAGGCGGGCCAGGGCGACGTCTTCGAGCAGGTCGGCGGCGATGGTGGTGTGGCCGCCGACGGCGTCGTAGGCTTCGCGGGAGATCATCAGATATTGGCCGTTGGCGGCGGCGATGGGAGAAGCGGGGTCGTTGACGGCTTGCGGAGGATAGGTTGTGGCAAGCTCGGCGAAGATCACGGGCATGACGGCGTTTTCCCAGAAGCCGTGGACTTCCTGCGCGGGGGAATAGGAAAGCAGCGCGGCGCCGTGCTGGTCGGCTTCGGCGACGGCGCGGGCGAGGGAGCCGGGGGCGTGGACGGTGTCGGCGTCGGTGAAGAGGAGCCAGTTCCCTGTTTGCGATCTTCGCTCCGGCGGACATGGCGTTGTTTTTGCCGGTCCAGTTTTCGGGGAGGGGCCGGCGGGGATTATGCGGACGGCGGGGCTAAAGCCCCCTTCATCAAAAGGGGCGGTTTGCGGCACGGCTGAAGCCGTGCCCTCCCGATGCTCTTTCTCCGTCGCGAATGAGTGGGCGATTTCGGGGGTGCGGTCGGTGGAGGCGTCGTCAATGACGATGATTTCGTATGCGATCCCGGTTTGGGCGACTAGGGATTCGAGGCAGGCGGCGAGGTTGGATTCCTCGTTGCGGGCGGGGACGATGATGGAGACGACGGGATTGTTGTCGCTCATAAAGTTCTGATCAGAGCCGGTCTGTGAAAACCTTGCCGGCTGAAGCCGGCACTTGCAAGAATCTGGCCACTAAATGCAGCGCTGAAAGCGCTGCTCCACCCAAAATCGTCGCACGCTCACTGCTTCTCTCCCCAACGCCGCGGAACGTTTATTATAGCTGCGTGCGGATTGCTACTTTCTTACTGCTCTTTTTGACACTCGGGCCATCGGTCTCGCGGGGTGTTATCACGGGTCGAAGCCTTCTAGCATTGGGGCGGCGGCGCCGGATTTTACGGTTACGGATTCGGACCGCAGCGTCACGCTGAGCAAGTTACGTGGCCACATTGTGGTGCTGAATTTTTGGGCGACGTGGTGTCCGCCGTGCGTCGAGGAGATGCCGTCGCTGACCCAGATGCAGAAGATGACGTTGAATAAGGGCGTCATTGTGTTGGCGGTGAGCGTGGACGACGACGCGGACGATTATCACAAATTTTTGAAGGAGTACAAAGTCGATCTGTTGACGGTGCGCGAAGGCGGGCAAAAGACAGACGCGGGAGTTATTTCCTCGACCGCCAACCTTTACGGCACGTCAAAGATTCCCGAGAGTTACATCATTGACCGCAACGGGATCGTGCAGCGCAAGTTCATTGGGCCGATCGACTGGAGCCAGGCGGAGATTGTGGAGTACTTGAGCCGGATGTGAGACAGCCGCTAGTGGCTAGTGGTTGTTGGCTGGCTTGGCTCTAGTCGTCTCGCCTCCCGGGCTGCCGTTCTTGACCGGGCTTTAGCCCCCACACTCTCACTACAACTGACTCTTGTGAAGTCCTGGGACGCAATCATCGTCGGCGGGGGGATTATTGGGCTTTCGCTGGCGATTGCGCTGCGCAAGCAAGGGCTGCGGGTGTTGATCGTCGAGCGCGGGGAGCCGGGGCGGGAGGCGTCGCATGCGGCGGCGGGGATGCTGGCGGGGTCGGGCGGGGAGATTCCGGCGGCGTTGCGAGTTCTGGCTGAGGAAAGTGCGCGGATTTATCCGGAGTTTGTGCATGAGCTGGAGGATGAGTCGGGGGTGCGGGTGGATTTGCGGGATCAGGGGACGATTTTGATTTCGTCGGCTGGGGAGTTTCCGGAGGCGGCGGAGCGGATTTCTTTCGAGCAGCTGCAAGCGCTTGAGCCTGGACTAGCGGTGGCCGGGCGGGGACGTCCGGCGCTCCATGAATCGAGTGGGGTGCAATCGGGCGCGACGCAATTAGGCTCGACGGAATCCTGGGGAGTTTTCTGCGGCGTATTTGAGCGAGCGGTCGGTGGATCCGCGGGCGCTGATAGCGGCGGCGATCAAGGCGGCGCATCATCGCGAGGTGGATATTTCTTCGGGCAGCGAAGTTAGGGGACTGCTGGTTTCAGGGATACGTGACTGGAGTCCAGACGGAAAGACTTCTTACGCCGCACCGGTAGTGGTGAATTGCGCGGGGGCTTGGGCGGGTTGCATTGGGCCGCTTAGGTTTCCAGTGCGGCCGGTTAAGGGACAGATGTTGGCCGTGGTCGGCGGGCCAAGGTTGAGGCACGTGATTCGGGCGGATAAGGTGTACTTGGTGCCGCGCAGCGACGGGCGGGTGGTGATTGGCTCGACGCTCGAAGAGGCTGGGTACGACAAGCGGACGGATGTTAACACGATCCAGCAACTACTTCATGCGGCGCTTGAAGTGGTGCCGGGGCTTGCCGGGCGAAGATTCATGACGACTGGGCGGGGCTGCGGCCGGGGACGCCGGATGATTTGCCGATTCTGGGGGAGTCGGAACTGAAGGGATATTTCTCGCTACCGGGCATTTTCGCGACGGGATTTTGCTGGCGCCGGTTACGGCGCAGGTCATGACGGATGTGATTTTGGGGAAGGCTCCCGGCTATGATCTGGGGAGTTTTTCGCCGGCTCGATTCGGCAACTGACAAAGCCAAGTTCGACCACGGATTTCGCGGATCAACGCGGAGAAACCGTTCTTTGTTTTTCTTTTTGTCTCGAGAGCTTGATCGTGTGAATCCGCGCAAATCCGAGGCCATGCTTTTCTCCGTGTCTCCGTGGTGAAAGGGTTTTCGCTATACTGAGACGTTTTCGCATCCTCGAAAGGATTCCTCATGGCCTCCCCGGCAGTTGATTTTGCGC
Source organism: uncultured Acidobacteriota bacterium (assembly GCA_963839975.1). Taxonomy (GTDB): domain Bacteria; phylum Acidobacteriota; class Terriglobia; order Terriglobales; family Acidobacteriaceae; genus Gp1-AA145. The sequence continues at coordinate 470,528 of CAWIXA010000002.1, forward strand.
GCCAGAACCAGCAACGGTTTCTTAGCGAATTGAAAGATCTGCTGCGCATTCCCAGCGTCAGCACGGCGCCGGAGCATAAGTCTGATGTACAGAAGGCGGCCGAGTTTGTGTCCAGCGAGCTGCGGCGCATCGGGATGGAGAACGTCGAGGTCATCGCGACCAAGGGGCATCCGCTGATTTATGCCGACTGGCTGCATGCCGCGGGCAAGCCGACGGTCCTGTGCTACGCGCATTATGACGTGCAGCCGCCGGACCCGCTGAATGAGTGGATTTCGCCTCCGTTTGAGCCGGCCGAGCGCAACAACAATATTTATGCGCGCGGGGCGGTGGATGACAAAGGGCAGTTGTGGATGGAGATCAAAGCGATTGAGGCGCTGATGCGCGGGCACGGCGGGAAGCTGCCGATCAATGTGAAGTTCATCATCGAGGGCGAGGAGGAAGTGGGCGGCGAGTCGATTGCGGAATATGTCCGCAAGCAGAAGGCGAAGTTGAAGGCCGACTTTGCGCTGGTGTGCGATACAGAATTGTTTGCGCCGGATTTGCCGACGTTGTGCGTCGGGTTGCGAGGGCTGGTTTATACCGAGATCGAGGCCACGGGGCCGAAGACGGATTTGCATTCGGGGATGTATGGCGGGGCGGCACCGAATCCGTTTTTCGCGCTGATTGAGATCATCAGCAAATTGAAAGATGCGAAGGGGCACGTGCTGATTCCGGGCTTCTACAAGAATGTGAAGGCGCCGAGCGCGGCGGAACTGAAGGCGTGGAAGCGGCTGCCGTTTAATGAGGAACATTACCGGAAGACGGAAGTGGGATCGAAGAAGCTGACCGGCGAGCCGGGATATTCGGTGCTCTACCGGACGTGGGCGCGGCCGACGCTTGGAAGTGCACGGCATGCCGGGCGGGTTTACGGCGCCGGGGGCGAAGACGGTGATTCCGGCGCGGGCGCAGGCCAAGGTTTCGTTGCGCCTGGTGCCCAATCAGGACCCGGACGACATTTTGAAGCGTTATCAGGCCTACGTGAAGAAACTCACGCCGAAAGGGATCGAAACGAAGATCAAGTTGTGGAGCAAGGGGCCGGCGTGCGTGGTGGGGACGGACAATCGCTACATCAAGGCGGCGACGGAGGCCATGCATGAAGTGTTCAAGAAAGACACGGTCTTCATCCGTTCCGGCGGATCGATTCCGATTGTGACCGATTTTCAGGATGTGCTGAAAATTCCGTCGGTGATGATGGGGTTCGGGCTGCCGGACGACAATCTGCACGCGCCCAATGAGAAGTTTCATATCCCGAATTTTTATCGCGGGATTGAGTCGATTTGTTTGTTCTTCGAACGGCTGTAAGTCAAAAGCGATTTACCGCCGAGCACGCCGAGATCGCAAAGAAAACCTTTTGCTCTTGTTTCTCGGCGCTCTCGGCGTGCTCGGCGGTGAAATGATTTTCTGTCCGTCGCCAGCAGAACCTAAATCTCTACTGTTGCTTCGCGCAGGCGTTTGGCGGCGGTCTCGGGCGAGACCGGGGAGTAGTACACCTCTTTGAAGGTGTAGGACTTGGCCTTGGCGGCGAGGATGGGGAGGATTTCGATGTGCCAGTGGTAGTCGTCGTCGAGGGTCTTCCAGTATCCCAGGCTCGCCGAAATGTGGGAGCGGTTGGGGGCGGTGTGCAGCACCAGGTGGAAAGATTCGGAGATGGTGCGCAGGCGTTGCAGGGTGCGCTTGAGCAAGCCAGCGAGGTCGCGCATGGCGCCGGGGTGGGACAGGGCGAAGCGTTCAAAGGCGGCGTCGTGGGTGCGGGGCAGGATCCAGGTTTCGTAGGGGGCGCGGGTGGCGTAGGGGCAGAGGGAGACGAAGTCTCCGCGGACTTCGACGATGCGCTGAGACTGCTGCATCTCCTGGGCCAGGATGTCGCAAAAAACGCAGCGTTCTTTTTGTTTGAAATAATCGAGCCCCGCGCGCAGTTCGTAGAGCACGCGGCGGGGGATGAAAGTGGTGGCGGTCAGTTGCGAGGTGGGATGCTCGAATTCCTGCCCCGAACCGGCCCCGTGATTTTTGAACACGCTGATGTAGCGGAAACGCTGGTCGCCTTTCAGGTCCTGAATTCTCTGCGCCGCCAGCAGCAGAAACTGCTCGATTTCGGAGTCATCGGCCTGCCAGAGCTGGCGGTCGTGCTTGGGATTCTCGACCAGAACTTCGTGCGCACCCACCGGAGGCATGCGGTCGTAGAGTCCCTGACCGCGGCGCTCGGCTTCGCCCTCAATGTGATAAATGGCGCTGGGGTGGACGACGGCGCGCGCCGACCACGGGCCTCCGTGGCTGGAGAGAGCGGCGCGGCTCGAAATTTGCTGCAGGCGGTCCGTGTCCCGCGAGCCCGGGCAGATGCGGCACTCGGAGGCGGGACGGGGCGCGGTTTCGGGGATGTCGTCGCCGGTGAGCACCCAGGAGCGGGTGAGGGGGTCTTTGCGCAGTTCCATTGGCGGAGAGAATTATCGCACGAAGGGAGTAAGGGACTGGTTTTCCACGCAAGGCACAGGCAGGGTGATTGTTATAATCCGCGCAAGAACAGCTCTTAGCCCTTAGCTGTTAGCTCTTGCCTCTGACCGAGGTAAATCAGGTCGGCACTCGCTGACGCTTACGCAATGGCGGAGCTAGAGGCTAAGAGCTAAGAGCTAAAAACTAAGAGCCGCTTTTCCATGACTGAACCCTCCACGCCGCTGATGCGGCAATATTCCGCGATCAAGCGCGAGCATCCCTCCGCGCTGCTGTTTTTCCGGCTGGGGGATTTTTACGAGCTGTTTTTTGACGATGCGGTGCTCGCGGCCAAAGAGCTGCAGATCACGCTGACTTCGCGCAATAAGGAAAAGGGCATGGCCATCCCCATGTGCGGGGTGCCCTACCATGCGGCGGAAGGCTATATCGGGAAACTGATTCGCAAGGGATATAAGGTCGCGGTCTGCGATCAGACCGAAGACCCGCGCTTCGCCAAAAAGCTGGTGCGGCGGGAGGTGACCCGGGTGGTGACGCCGGGGACGGCGGCGGACTCCTCGCTCGGATCCGAGGAAAACAATTTTCTGGCGGCGGTAGTTTCTTTGCGAGGACAGGCGGGGGGCGAGCGGGCGGGATTTGCGGCGCTCGATCTTTCGACCGGGGAGTTCCGCGCTACCGAGTTTCTGGGGGAGGGGCGCGGAGCAGCGGATTCAGGATGAACTGCTGCAACTGCGTCCGAAGGAGTTGCTGTATGGTTCGTCGGCGCCGCTGTTTGAGGGGCCGAACCACCAAGGACCGCGAACGAGGCGCGAGGCGCGAGCCAGGGGAGTCTTCGTGGGCCTCGACACCGCTCGACGATTGGATATTTGCTCCCGACCACGCCATTCCGCTGCTGGAAAATCATTTCGGAGTGCTGTCGCTTGAAGGCTTTGGCCTGGCGGGGAAACCGGCGGCGGCGGCGGCGGCGGGCGCGATTCTTTATTACGTCCGTTCGACCCAGCGCGGTTCGCTCGATCATGTGGACCGCATCGGGTTTTACGAGCGGCACCAGTGCCTGGTGCTGGATGCGGTCACGGTGCGCAATCTGGAGTTGATGGAGCCGCTGTTTGCCGGGACCGACGCGGGGGTGACGCTTTTCCGGGCCATCGACGCGACCATCACGCCCATGGGCAAGCGGTTGTTGCGGGCGTGGATGCTGCGGCCGTCGGTGGACGCGAGCGAAATCAACCGGCGGCTGGATGCGGTCGAGGAACAGGCCCGGCTGACGATTGCGAGAGAGGAGCTGCGGCGGGCGCTCGAAGGGGTGCTCGATCTTGAACGGCTGCTGAGCCGGGTGACGCTGGAGACCGCGAATCCGCGCGACCTGGTGGCGCTGGGGGCGTCGCTGGCGAGGATTCCGGCGGTGAAAACGGCGCTGGGGCGGCTGTCTTCCTCTCGCTTGCAGTCGCTGCATGCGAGTATCGACGAACTGGGCGACCTGCGGCTGCGGATTGAGCAGACCATTGTTCCCGAGCCGCCGATCTCGTTGAGCGACGGAGGGGTGATTCAGCCCCAGGCCGACCGCGAGCTGGAGGAACTGCGCCAGCTCAGCCGCAACGGCAAAGAGTTCCTGGTGCGGATGGAACAACGCGAACGGGAGCGCACCGGAATCGGGTCGCTCAAGGTGCGATTCAATTCGGTGTTCGGATACTACCTCGAAATTTCCAAGGCCAATCAGCATCTGGTCCCGGCGGATTACGAGCGGCGGCAGACGCTGGTCAATGCCGAGCGCTTTACCACTCCGGAGCTGAAGGAGTACGAAGGCAAGATTTTGGACGCGCAGGAAAAGATCGTCGAAATCGAGCGGCGGATTTTCGCGGAGCTGCGGGGAGCGATTGCCGGAGAAGCGCGCCGCATCCGACAGACGGCGCTGGCGCTGGCCGAAGTGGACGTGCTGGCGGGGTTCGCCCACATTGCCGCCCTGCGCAACTACTGCCGGCCGCAGTTTGACGAGTCTTCCGATCTTGAGATTGTGGGCGGTCGGCATCCGGTGATTGAGCAGCAGGAGTTTGCCGGTCTTGGGTTGAAGGAAGAAAGAACGGTGGGAACAGAGCATGTCCGCTTCGTGCCCAACGATCTTTTCCTGAACTCGACTACCCACACCATCTTGCTGGTGACCGGGCCCAACATGGGCGGCAAGTCAACCTATCTGCGGCAGACGGCGCTGATCGTGATTCTGGCGCAGATGGGCAGCTTTGTCCCGGCCAACCGGGCGCGCCTCGGAATTGTGGACCGGGTGTTCACCCGCATCGGGGCCAGCGACAATCTGGCGCGGGGGCGGTCAACGTTTATGGTGGAGATGACGGAGACGGCGGCGATCTTGAATACGGCCACTCCGCGGTCGTTGATCCTGCTGGACGAAGTCGGCCGCGGGACTTCAACCTACGACGGTCTGGCCATCGCCTGGGCGGCGGTCGAGTATCTGCATGCGCGCACCCGGGCCAAGACGCTTTTTGCTACGCATTATTTTGAGCTGACGGAACTGGGGGAACAGCTCTCGGGCGTCAAGAACTATCACGTGGCGGTGAAAGAAACCGGCGGCGGAATTGTTTTTCTGCAGAAAGGTCGAGCCGGGGGCCGCCGACCGCAGCTACGGCATTGAAGTGGCCAAACTGGCCGGGTTGCCGGAGGAAGTGGTCAGGCGCGCGCGCGAGGTGCTGGCGGAGCACGAAAATGCCGAGGCGGAGTTGAGCGCGCATCTTCAATCGGGGGTTACCCAGGGTAAGCGCACGGCGCAGCTGACCATCTTCACGCCGCTGTCACAGCCGGTGCTGGAGCGGCTGCGCGGGGTGGACCTTGACCGGCTGACGCCCCTGGACGCGCTGAACTTGCTATCGGAATTGAAGCGGCAAGTAGATTAAACTTTCTGCGCAGCCGTCTTTGATTTAAATCCAAGCCCTAGCTCAAACTCATGGCCCGCACGAAAACGCCACAGTTAAAAAGAAGCAGGAAGAGTACGGCCGGCACGCCCGTCGGCCAGTTGCTCATCGTGGGCTTTGACGGCACCGAGATGTCGCCGACGCTGGCTTCCCTGCTGGCGCGCATTCAGCCTGCGGGGGTAATTCTCTTTGCGCGCAACATCGTCAATGCGCAGCAGACGCACCGGCTGCTGAAAGATTGTCAGAGCAACGTGCGGGAGCCGCTGTTCACGTGCGTCGACCTTGAAGGCGGCAAGGTGGACCGCTTCCGCAATGTGACCGGGCCGGCGCCTTCGGCTGCGGACGTATTCGCGACCGGCGACCGCAAGCTTTTTCGCAGGCATGGACAGATCATCGGCAAGGCCTGCCGGGCTTTGGGATTCAACGTGGATTTTGCTCCGGCGCTGGATCTGGCCTTTCCAGCTTCGCGCAGCGTGATGAGTTCGCGGGCGGTTTCGACCGACCCCAAGACAGTGGTGCTCTACGCGCGGGAATTTCTTGCCGGACTCGAAGCCGCGGGGGTGATGGGAGCGGGCAAACACTTCCCCGGGCTCGGCGAAGGAAATCTGGACTCGCACCATGACCTGCCGGTGATTCAGAAGTCCTTCAAGGACCTTTGGGACGAAGATCTGGTCCCCTACCGCATGATGCGGCGCGAGTTGGCCATGGTCATGGTGAATCACGCGAATTATCCGGCGGTCACGCGGGACAAGTTGCCGGCTTCGCTTTCTAAAAAATGGATGGGCGAAGTGCTGCGGAAAAAAATTGGCTATCGCGGGCTGATTGTGTCCGATGACCTCGAGATGGGCGGGGTGCTGAAGACGGCGCCGGTCGAACGGGCGGCGGTCGAGTTCATTCGCGGCGGCGGGGACCTGGGTTTGATCTGCCATCAGCAGGAATTTGTAGAACGGGCGTTTGAGGCGCTGGTGCGCGAGAGCGAGCGGGATGCGAGGTTCCGGCGGCGGGCGCGGGAATCGGTGAAGCGGGTGGCGGCGTTCAAGAAGAAATCATCCGAGCTGAAGCGGTGGACGGCGGCGCCGTCGGCGGAGAAAATCAACCGGGTCTCGACTCAGCTTTGGGAATTCAGCGAGCGGATACGGCTGGGGCAACTTTTGTCGGGAGCGGCCGCAGAGGGCGGGGCCGAAGCCGGGGCCGAGGTCAAAAAATGATCGTCGCGGGGGTGATGAGCGGGACCTCGGCGGACGGGATTAATGTGGCGCTGGTGCGAGTGTTCTGCGCTGAGCCACCCAGTGGCACGAGTCTGGAGCTTCTGGGGCATGCGGAGTTTGCTTATCCGGCGAGGGTGCGAAGGGCGGTGCTGGGGGCGATGAACTCTTCGCACGCCAGCGTCGCCGATCTGGCGCGGCTGAATTTCCTGCTGGGCGAGTTGTATGCGGATGCGGTGTTGGCAGCGCAGAAGAAGCTGCGGGTGAAGGCGGAGCTGGTGGGCTGCCACGGGCAGACGATTTATCACCAGGGGACGGCGGCGGCGTTTCTCGGCAAGAGGCTGGCGGTCACGTGGCAGACGGGCGAAGCGGCAGTTATAGCGGCGCGGGCGGGGATTCCGGTGGTATCGGATTTTCGTCCGGCGGACATGGCGGCGGGGGGCAAGGGCGCGCCGCTGGTGCCGTATCTGGACTACATTGTTTATCGCGATCCCAAAGTGGGGCGCATCGCGCAAAATATTGGCGGAATCGCCAATTTGACGGCGATTCCGGCGGGCGCGGGATCCGCTGACATCATCGCCTTCGATACCGGGCCGGGGAACATGGTGATGGACGCGCTGACCGAGAAGTTGCTTGGGAAATCGTTCGATCGCGATGGAAAGATTGCGGCCTCCGGGCGGGTGCTGGAGAACGTGGTTGCACGTTTTTTGCGTGGCAAGTTTTTTCGGCAGCGGCCTCCGAAGACGGCGGGGCGCGAGGAATTTGGGCGGGAGTTTGCGAAAGAGTTTCTGCGGGCGTGCGGGAAGGCAAATAAGGCCGATGTGATCGCGACGGCGGCGGCGTTCACGGCGCAGTCGATTCGCAATGCGGTTGAGAGATTTGTATTGCCCGCAGGCAACTACGCGGAGCTGATTGTTTCGGGAGGCGGGGCGAAAAATCCCACGCTGATGGCAATGCTGGCCAACGAAATCCATGAACTCGGATTGCAACTGCGCTCGTCGGATGAGTTCGGGATTCCTTCGGAAGCCAAGGAAGCGGTGGCGTTTGCGGTGCTGGCGTTTGAAACCTGGAACCGGCGGCCGTCGAATGTGCCGTCGGCGACGGGGGCGAAGCGGGCGGCGGTGCTGGGGAAGGTTTCGTATCCGTGAAGCAGTGGAGGCAGTGGCTAGTGGTTAGTAAAAGCAGGATAACTGGCCGAGGGTTGAAACGACGAGATTTTACTAGTCACCAGCAACTAACCACTAGCAACTATTTATGCCTGTGTACATTGCATTGCTGCGCGGCATCAACCTGGGCGGGCACAAGCTGGTCGCAATGGACAAGCTGCGGGCCGCGGTCGAAGATCTCGGGGGCACCGGGGTGCGGACTTACATACAAAGCGGCAACCTGGTGTTTCGGGCGCGCAAGTCATCGCCCGACGCGTGGTCGAAGAAGATTGGAGCCATGCTGCTGCGCGAATTTGGCTTTCCCGTGCTGGTGATTACACGAACCTCGGAGGAATTTGAGGCGCTGGTCCGCCACAACCCTTTTGCAACTGAAAAGGAAGTGGACGGATCGAAGCACCACGTTTGCTTTCTGGCTGAGGAGCCTCTGCCCGCGGTGCGCAAGGAAATGAAGAAGCTGACCACACTGCCCGACCGAACGCATTGCGGCAAGCGGGAAATCTACTTCCATCTTCCCAAAGGCTTCGCCGAGAGCAGCCTGTTGCACAATCCGCTGGAACGGCGGCTGCTGAAGGCCGCGACCACGCGCAACTGGCGGACGGTGAATGCGCTGCTGGCGATGGCGCAGGAGATGGAATGAGGCGCACGGGAAGACTGCTGGGCGGAATGATTCTGCTGCTGGCGCTTGCAGCGTGCTCGCGGCCGCCTGAACCGGACACCCTGGTGATGATTATCGAGTCCAGTCCAAGCAATCTGGATCCCCGGGTCGGCCTCGACGCGCAGTCGGAAAGAATTGACAGCCTGCTGTTCGACAATCTTCTTGCCCGCGACGAGCACTTGAGCGTGCAACCGGGACTGGCGGACCGTTGGGAGATTCCCGATCCGAAGACTTACGTTTTTCATCTGCACGCGGGGGTGAAGTTTTCCGATGGCCGGCCGCTGACCTCGCGTGACGTGAAGTGGAGTTTCGATTCCTTGCTGCAAGGGAAAATCCGCAGCACCAAGGCCGGCACCTACCGCTTTGTGGACCACATTGATGCCCCCGACGATCAGACGGTCATTTTCCATTTAAAGGAGCCGTGGGCGGCGCTGTTGTGGAACGTGGCCGGCGGCGCGGGGATGGGGATTGTTCCTTACGGAAGCGGCAGCGAGATAAGCCAGAATCCGGTCGGGTCGGGGCCATTTCGGCTGGTCAGCGCCGAGCAGGACAAGGATGTCGTCATCGCCCGCAATGACAATTATTGGGGGGACAAGGCAAAGCTTGCGCGGGTGCGCTTCCTGGTGGTGCCCGACACCACGACGCGAGCTCTGGAACTGCGTAAAGGCAGCGCCGACCTTGCCATCAACGCGCTTCCTCCCGACATGGTGCTGACGTTGGAGCGGGAGCCGAAGCTGCGGGTGCTTCGCGGGCCGGGGACGGTCCTCGCCTATCTGGCTTTCAATCTGCGCGACCCGACGCTGAAGGACGTGCGGGTGCGGCAGGCGATCGCCTATGCGCTCGACCGCCAGCCGCAGATTCATTACCTGTGGCGGGATTCGGCACGACTGGCGGCTAGTGTTCTGCCTCCGGAAAGCTGGGCCTACGACGGCGAGGTTGCGCAATATTCCTACGATCCGGAAAAGGCGCGACAGTTGCTGGATGCGGCGGGATATCCGGCGACCAACGGCGTGCGCTTTCATCTCGTCATGAAGACCTCGACGGAAGAAAGCTCGCGCGCCATGGCGGCGGTGTTCCAGCAGCAACTGCGGGAGGTGGGGATTGCGCTCGACATCCGTAGCTTTGAGTTTGCGACTTTCTTTTCTGACGTGACTCACGGAGAATTTCAGGTATATTCGTTGCGCTGGGTGGGTGGAAATGAAGATCCGGATATTTTCGGGTACGCCTTTCACTCTGCAAGCATTCATCCCCAAAGGCGCGAACCGCCAGTTCTATAGCAATCCGCGGGTGGATGCACTGATTGATCAGGCGAGGACTGAGACTGAACCAGAGCGCGCGCAAGCGGGACTATGCCGCGATCCAGGAGATCCTCGCCGAGGATCTTGCCTTACGTCAATCTCTGGTACTTCGACAATGTGATGGTGCATTCGGCGCGGGTCGGGAATCTGCGGCTCAATCCTTCCGGGAACTACGACTTCTTGCGGACGGCGGAGTTGGTGGCGCAGTAGAGCGCAAAAAGCTTTTCACCGCGAAGGTCGCTAAGAAAACGCTGACGACGCAAAGAAAACCCTTGTGCGGTTAGGGACGTTTGCCTCGCCTGCGGCGGGGGGCGGGCGGGGACGCCCGCCGCTCCACGAACCTTCGGCCCCTCCCCCCAATCTGCGCGCAAATTCTGCGTGATACCATCGAAACTACATGCGCATTCTGTTTATCGGCGATATTTTTGGGCGGCCAGGGCGGAATATTGTTCGGGAAAAGCTGCGGGAACTGGTGCGCGAACAGCGCATTGATCTGGTGCTGGCCAATGGGGAGAATGCGGCTGCCGGATTCGGAATTACGCCGTCGCTGGCGGAAGACCTGTTCGATTTGGGCGTGGATGTGATCACCACCGGAAACCACGTCTGGGACAAGCGCGAGATTCTGGATTACTTCGCGTCGGTGGATGGAGACGCGCACGGGCCGGCGCGGCGGGTGCTACGTCCGGCGAACTATGCCAGCGATCTTCCCGGACACGGATTTTATGAAGGGCGCAAGAATAATGTCCCTTACGCGGTGATCAACTTGCAGGGGCGGATTTTTATGGCGGCCAACGACGATCCCTTCCGTACTGCCGACAAGCTGCTCGATAAGATCAAAGCGGAAATTATTTTTGTGGACGTCCATGCAGAGGCCACGTCAGAAAAGATTGCGCTGGGCTGGTATCTGGACGGGCGCGTGACCGCAGTGGTTGGAACTCATACCCACGTTCCAACCGCCGATGAGCGGGTGCTTCCGGGCGGAACGGCCTACATTACGGACGTGGGCATGACCGGGCCGTATGACGGGGTGATTGGGGTGAAGAAGGAATTGGTGGTGGGACGCTTTCTGAACAATATGCCCGTCCGCTTTGAGCCGGCCACGGAGGACGCGCGGCTGTGCGCGGTGGTGGTAGAAGGCGATGACGTGACCGGCAAGGCGACGTCAATTCAGCGACTCATGTTGAGTTAGGCCGCTGCAAGAGCTTCTTTAACTTTTTCTGGTTCTGCGAGGGCAGGTATTCCAGCGCCGCTCGCGCCAGGGCGAGGTAGGCATCTTTCGCGGCTGGGGTTCTTGCCAGCGTCCGGAGATGTTGGCGGATCGTCTCTGCGTCACCGCGCACGATCGGACCGCTGAAAGCGGCTGCGGGACCGAGCTTGAGGTAATTCTCCAGAGTTTGGCGGATGATGGGCATCATGCGGCGGCGGGCCTTGCCGCTTGAGATTCCCGCGGAGGCCGCAGCCGCTTCGGAAGCTGCCAGCAGCGAAACCAACAGCGGACAAATCATGGTGGCGAAGGCGTGGTAGGCAGCCTTGTCTTTTTTCTTGATGCGGACGGCCTCTCCGCCCAGGTCGCGGACGATCTTGCGCGCGGCGCGAGTGGCGGGGATGTCTCCCTCAATAGCAAAGCTGACGCCGCGAAGATCGGGCGCGGACCCGGCGACAAAAGTCATTAAGGGATGGACGGAAGCCACTGCGGCACCCGTTTTTTTCAAAACGCGGAGAGCGTCGCTGGTCAGGACACCGCTGGAGTGGAAGGCGATCTTCCCCTGCCAATTTCTCTTGGCAAGTGAGGCCGCGACTTTTGCCACCTCGGAATCGGGAACGCAAAACCAAATCAGATCCGCATCCAACCGAGTGGCAGGTGCTGTAACCAATCGCGCGCCGACGCGGCGTGCCAATTTCCTGGCATAGGCGAGCGACCGCGAATGGTTGCGCACGATGATTTCCGCGATGGGATAGCCGGCGTCCGCCAGCCGTTGCGCGAGCGTGGTTCCGAGGCGACCGGCGCCGACAATTGCGATAGACGGAGAGGGGCGCTTCATGGCGGGGAGCATAGCAGGAGGAGCGTGTTAAAAGCGACCGGCCCCGGCCTAGCCAGCGTCAATTTCACTTATATTGTCTGTATGGCCAACTCAAAGTCTTCGCGAAAGGCGCGGCTGCTTTCGTCGCATGAAGCGTATCGTGGACCGGCGTTCTGGGTCACAACGGATGAGGTGCTGGAACCGTCGGGCATTCGGGTGCGGCGCGACGTGGTGCGGCATACGGGATCGGTGGTGGTGCTGGCGGTGGACAAGGAATCGCGGGTGCTGCTGGAAAGGCAATACCGGCACGCAGCGGGGCGGTTTCTATACGAACTACCCGCGGGGCGGATTGATAAAGGCGAGAACGCGCTGGCGGCCGGAAAGCGCGAATTGCTGGAAGAGACCGGCTACACGGCGCGCAAGTGGAAGCGGATATTACGCTTCTGGGCCAGTCCGGGATTTGTGGCGGAGACCATGTCTTTGTTCCTGGCCCGTGATCTGCGAGCGGGGGCGGCGCAGCCGGAAGAGGACGAAGCCATTGAAATTCAGTTCGTTCCGTTGAAGAAAGTTGTGGCCATGGTGGTCAGTGGCGCCATCCAAGATGCCAAGACCATTGCCGGGGTGCTGTGGCTGGACCAGCAACGGCGGGCTGTGCCGCGCTTGTAGGGTTCACACCTTGACAGTCCCGGTTAGCGGACGCAAAATTGCGTCAATAGGGGTTGTGTACGGTAGAGCACACTTCCCCAGGAGAAGTACGTGGATCGTTTGAAAGGTACTGTGAAGTGGTTTAACAATGCGAAAGGATACGGATTTATCGGACGCGACGATGGGCCCGACGTATTCGTGCACTACAGCGCGATCTCCAGCGACGGATATAAGAGTCTTCAAGAAGGTGATCCGGTCGAATTCGAGATCGTGCAAGGCACAAAGGGACCGCAGGCAGCGAACGTAAGCAAAGCTTCGTGAACGGCTTCGGTCTTCGCAGAACGATGCTCTGACGTTGGCAAGAAGGAAATTCTTGCTTCGAATCTACTTTGACGTAAAACCCTTACCTGCACAGTCTGGGCCATCGCGACCGGCGATTTCCTATCTGCAACCAGATTGTTTAATCTTCTTCGGTGGACAACCAGGCGCTTGCCGGAATTCTGTACGAAACCGCCGACCTGCTCGAAATTGACGGGCAGGATTCGTTTCGAATTCGTTCCTACCGCAATGCTGCCGAGGCCATTGAAGCTTTCCCGCAACAGATTGCCGATCTGATGGCTGATCCCAAGCAGGTGCTGGCGATTCCGGGCATCGGCAAAGGCATGCTGACCAACCTGAAAGAGATGCTGGGCGAGGGGCAACTGACACTTCATGCCGATCTGCTGAAAAAGTACCACCCTTCGATGCTGCAATTGCTGAAAGTCCAGGGGCTGGGGCCGAAGACCATCAGCCTGATCTGGAGTGCGTACCAGGTGTGTGATCTGGAAGGCGTGGCGAAACTGGCGCGCGAGGGCAAGATCCGCATTCTGCCGCGTATGGGCGAGAAACACGAACAGAAGCTGTTGAAGGCGGTCGAGGATTATCAGCGAATTGCGGGAAGGCATTTGTTGGATACCGCGGAGGCGCAGGCAGAAAAGATCATTGAGCACCTACGCGAGTGTCAGGGAATTGAGCGGGTGACGCCCGCGGGTTCGCTGCGGCGGGGGCGCGAAACGGTTGGCGATCTGGACATTCTGGTGACGGGGCCGGTTTGCCGGGATGACGCGGAGCGGCAGAAATTGATCGACCACATCATCAAGCTGCCGGGTCTGATGGAGATCATTGCGCGCGGCGAGAACAAAGTTAGCTTTCGCATGCGCGGCGGGATGCAGGTGGATGTGCGGCTGCTGCCGCCGGAATCTTTCGGCGCGGCGATGCAGTACTTTACGGGATCGAAGGCGCACAATGTCGCGCTGCGGCAACGGGCGCTGAAGATGGGTTACACGCTCAACGAATACAGCCTGGCGCAGCTGGAGGACGAGAGCGTGATCGTGGCTGGGAAGTCAGAAGAGGATATTTATGCTGCGCTCAAGCTGGATTTTATTCCGCCTGAACTGCGGGAGAATTTGGGCGAGATTGACGCCGCGGAAAAGCATGGGCTTCCTGATCTGATCGCGCAGAAGGATTTGCAGGGCGACGTGCACATGCACACGGTGGAAACGGACGGAAAGAACACCATCGAGGAGATGGCCGAAGCGGCGCGGGATCGCGGGTACAAGTACATGGCGATCACGGACCACTCGAAGAACCTGGCTTTCGCTAACGGACTTGACGACACGCGCGCGGTCGCGCACATCGCGCGAATTCGGGCGGCGAATGAATCGGTTGGAGGTATTCGGATTTTTGCCGGAATTGAAGTGGACATTCTGGCCGATGGAACGCTTGATCTTTCAGATTCAGTTTTGGAGCAGATGGACCTGGTGATCGCGAGCGTGCACTCGCATTTTAATCAGACGCCGCAGGAGATGACCGAGCGGCTGCTAAAGGCTGTCAGCAATCCGAATACCTCGATCATCGGCCATCCGACCGGGAGGCTTCTGCTCCGGCGCGACGCCTACGCATTCGATATGGATGCGGTCCTGCAGGCGGCGGCGCGGAATAAAGTGGCGATGGAATTGAATGCGTATCCTGACAGGCTGGATCTTTGCGACAGGCATCTGCGATTGGCGAAGCGGTTGGGAGTGAAGATCGTGATCAATACGGACTCGCACCACACTTCGCACATGGAGAAGATCCGCTTTGGGATTTTGCAGGCGCGGCGGGCTTGGCTGACTCAGGAGGACGTGCTCAACACGCTGCCGGTAGAGAAGTTTGCCAAGGCGATGAAGCACGCGTGGCCGCAATAAGCGTTTGACTCAGACTGCGAGTAGAATCGCTTCGAATCGAGGTGACCATGTCGAGTCAGTCCCCTACGCCTCCTACGCCAGTTCCAGGAGCTTCGTCCGAACCATCCTCCGAACTATCGTCGCAGCCACAAACTCCGTTCGATATTGGTGAGGAGTACGGCACTGCGCGTAAGAGCCTTCCACCTGCGGGAATTGTGGCGATTTGTATCGTTCTGCTGGTTGCGGTCGTCGGATGGTACGCGCTGACTCATCGCGCGCACGCGAACTCGACGGGATCGATCACTGACATTGTGTCTATTGCGGTGCCGGGGCAGGACATGGTGATGGTAGCGGTCAACGTGTCGCTGCAGAACAACTCGGACAAGCCGTCGATTATTCGCACCATTCAGGCTTCGATCGATACGGGCAGCAGCACGCTCACGCGATGACGCCGCGCCGGACGTGGATGCGCAGCGGTACTTTCAGGCCTTTCCTGATTTGAAGGCTCACGCGTTGGACATTCTGAAAATCGAAACGCGGATGAATCCCGGGGACAAACTGTCGGGGACGGTGGTGGTGAGCTTTCCGGTGAAGGCGGACGCGTTTGCGGCGCGGAAATCGTTGACGGTGACGGTCACGCCTTACTATGAAATGCCGGTGGTGATGACGAAGTGAGGAGAGTAGAACGCAAAACCTCCGCAGGTTTGCGAGACCCCCACCACTCGAGCAAGCGGGTTCGGGGGATGCGTGGTTGGAGTAAGGTTGCGGCGGGATGCGCGCTGGTCGCGGCGATACTTTTTCTGTTGCTTCGGGACTCGCGCGAGGAAAAATGGCAGTCGGCCCCAGGAGTCATTCAAAGTACGAGGACAGTTCCGGATCATGCCGAGGAGTGGAAACGGGGCAACCAACTAACGTGGAGGGCAGAATATAGGGTGGTTTACTCAGTGCTGGATCGCGAGTATGCGATTTGGAAAGACTCTGGTATTCGCGGCGAAAACGAAACCGACGTGCAGATGAGCGTCCCGGCAAGACTTCCATCCTGTCACGTGCGCTACGATCCTAGAAGACCCGAAGAGTCTTTCGCAGAATGTCCATAGGCGTCCGAAAAATCTCCACCAGCGAGACTCAGCAGTTCCCCTTTCTCAATGCTTCTGTAGATATTTCCGCCGCACCAGGTGGTTGTTCGCGCCGGGACTCAGTTCGTCGTATTTCAGGCAACTGATCGAGCCGTCCACTTCCAGCACGGCCAGCGCGACATCATGACAACTGTTGATTCCGTGCTCGCGCAACGCCCTCTCCAATTCGTCCATGCTGACATGTTCCTTTGCCAAGTTGGCGTTGATGATCTGTCCATCATGGACCAACAGGGCGGGTTCCCCTTCGATCACTTTGCGCAGGCGGCGATTGCTGCCCGAGATAGCGGCGACGAGTCGGTTCACCAGCAGAAGCGTGGTCGCAGCCGCGATTCCGCCCAGCACGGATGTGTCCGGCCCGGTCATGGCGTTCTGGACGGAGTTCGAGATCAAGAGCAGCAAGACCAGGTCGAAGGGAGTCATCTGACCGACTTCGCGCTTGCCGCTGAGGCGGACGCCGATGAGCACGACCAGGTAGATGATGATGGTGCGCAGAACGATTTGGAGGATGACGTGGGTTCCGGGAAACATTTCGAGACCTCAGGTTATGAGCAAGCTAGTTTGAATGAAGTCTTTCAAATGAGCAATGTCAACTCCAAAACGATGCCGGCCCCGTTTGACTAGGTATGTGCTAGACTATCACTAGGAGATAACAATGGCAACTCTTTATGTCGAGAACGTACCCGATGACTTGTACGACTCGTTGCGGGAGCGAGCGCGACAGCATCGGAAATCCATTGCCGCCGAAGTCCTGGCGCTGCTGGAGCAGAATGTGGTCACTCCGGCGGAACGGAAAGCGAGGGAGTCATTTCTGCGGCAAGTGAAAAGGCTGCGAGCACGCAAGCCGGGCGCGGCGGGTCCGTTCTCTTCCTCCGAGGAGATGCAGCGGGAAGACCGGGCGCGATGAACACCCTGGTGCTGGATGCCAGCGTGGCGGCGAAGTGGTTCCTGCCCGCGGCCAGCGAGCCGCTGCGAGACGAAGCGCTGGAACTATTGAAGGGTTACGCCGCCGGCGACCTGCGATTCCTGGTGCCTGATCTTTTTTGGCCGGAATTGGGCAACATATTCTGGAAGGCGGTTCGCCAGCAACGTTGGTCACAGGCCGAAGCTGAGGCCGCTCTGGGCAGCGCTCGCGATCGTAATTTTCCCACCCTCCCCTCGCTTCCGTTGCTCGGCGACGCCTTTAGCATCGCCTCGGCGTTTGATCGCAGTGTTTACGACAGTCTCTACGTGGCCGCGGCGCTGGCGGCAAAGACCGATCTGGTCACAGCCGATGAACGGCTGGCAAATGCCCTGGCGGCACACCTTCCGGTGAAGTGGCTCGGCACCTATCCTTAATTGGCCAAGGAATGGCATTCAGGATGGTATAATGGCATTATGAATGCCACTACCACCATCGACAAAGCCGGCCGGATTGTGCTGCCCAAGCAGATGCGGGACGAGTTGCAGCTCGGACCGGGCGACGCCATCGAGTTGGAGGCGTCCGAGGACCGGGTTGTGCTGCGTCCGGCGCGAGGCAAGGGGCGCATGTACAAGGAACAGGGCATGTGGGTTTTTGACTCGGGAGAACCGCTGACCGTCGAGGTTGTGGACAAGACGTTGCGCCGTGTGCGGGAGGAGCGAGACCGTCGCAATCGCGGAAAACTCCGGTGAAGTATTTCTTCGACACGTCAGTTCTGGTGGCTGCGGTTTCTGTGCACCACATCCACCACGCTCCAAGCCAAGCCGCCTATCTTGCGTCCAGCAGGAACAATTCCAGTTGCGCAGCCCATAGTCTCGCTGAAGTTTACGCAACCCTGACGCGGTTTCCGGGGAGGCAACGCATGAGTTGCGAACAAGCATTGTTGGTGGTCGATGATATAAGACAACGGCTCACGACGATCACGCTCGACGAAAACGAGTATTACTCGGTTATTACCGACGCCGCCGGAGAGGATATTCTGGGTGGCACCATTTACGATGCACTCATCGCGCGGTGCGCGCTTAAAGGCAAGGCCACGGTGATCTACACGTGGAACCTCGCCCATTTTCGCCGGGTCGGGTCGGAAGTCGCCCGCCGCGCACAAACCCCCTGAATTCCTTACAGCTTGATACTTCTCAGCCGCAGCGAATTGGTGATCACTGAAACCGAACTGAAGCTCATGGCGGCGGCGGCCAGGATGGGGCTGAGGAGCAATCCGAAAAACGGGTAGAGCACGCCGGCGGCGATGGGGACGCCGATGAGCGTTGTAGATGAAGGCGAAGAACAGGTTCTGGCGGATGTTCTTCATGGTGGCGCGGCTGAGTTTGCGGGCGCGGAGGATTCCAGCGAGATCGCCCTTGAGCAGAGTGATGTCGGCGCTCTCGATGGCGACGTCGGTGCCGGTGCCCATGGCGATGCCAATGTCAGCTTGCGCGAGGGCGGGGGCGTCGTTGATGCCGTCGCCGGCCATGGCCACGACGCAGGCTTCGCGCTGCAGGCGGGCGACGATTTCGGCTTTTTGTTGCGGCAGGACTTCGGCTTCGAATTCTTCGATGCCTAACCCACGCGCCACGGCGGCCGCCGTGGCTTTGCTGTCGCCGGTAAGCATCACGATGCGGATGCCCTCGTGCTTAAGGTCTGCAAGAGCGGCGGGGGTTGTGGGCTTTATGCGGTCGGCGATGCCGACGACACCGGCGGGTTGGCCGCCGACCGCGACAAGAATGACCGTCTGACCCTGTGCGCGCAGAACCTCTGCCGCCTCGGCGAGGGACTGAGTATCAATCTTCATTTCCTGAAGCAGGGATTCATTCCCCGCGAAAACCGCGCGGGCGTCCACCATTCCGCCGATGCCGCGGCCGGGATAGGCCCGGAATTCGTTTGCGCTCGCGAGCATGAGTCCGCGGTCTTTTGCTTGGTTAAGTACGGCGGAGGCAAGCGGGTGTTCGCTTCCCTGCTCTAAGGCGGCCAAAGCCTTCAGCAGATCCGCTTCGGAAAAACCAGGCGCCGGTTTTACCGAGACGACCTGCGGCTTGCCTTCGGTAAGGGTTCCGGTTTTGTCCACGACGAGAGTGTTAATTTTCTCCATGGTTTCGAGGGCTTCGGCATTTTTGATCAGCACACCGGCGTGGGCGCCGCGTCCGGTGCCGACCATGATGGCCATGGGCGTCGCCAGGCCGAGAGCGCAGGGGCAGGCGATGATGAGGACGGCGACGGCGTTGACGATGGCGTGGGCGAAGCGCGGCTCGGGGCCGAAGATCGCCCACACGATGAATGTGACAATGGCGATGGCAATCACGGTGGGAACAAACCATCCCGCGACTTTGTCGGCGAGTTTTTGGATTGGCGCGCGGCTGCGCTGGGCTTCGCTGACCATGCGAACGATCTGCGCCAGCATGGTTTCGTTGCCGACGTGTTCGGCGCGCATGATGAACGAGCCGGATGCGTTCACGGTGGCGCCGATGACTTTTGCGCCGGGATGTTTTTCGACGGGGAGAGATTCGCCGGTGACCATGGATTCGTCGACCGAACTGGAGCCTTCGAGGACAACGCCATCGACGGGGATTTTTTCGCCGGGACGGACGCGCAGGCGGTCTCCGACTTGCACTTGATCGAGCGGGATGTCGGTTTCTGATGCCACGCGGAGCACGCGCGCCGTCTTGGGGGCGAGATCCAACAGGGCGCGGATGGCGGCTCCAGTGCGGCTGCGGGCGCGGAGTTCGAGGACTTGTCCGAGCAACACCAGAGTGACAATGGCGGCCGCGGCTTCAAAATAGACCGCGGGCTTCCCGGACATCTCGCGAAACGAGGGCGGGAAAATCCCCGGGACAATGGTCGCGACCAGGCTGTAGAGGTAGGCGACTCCGGTGCCCATCGCAATCAGCGTGAACATGTTGAGCGAGCGATTTACGAGTGATGTCCAGCCGCGCTGGAAGAACGGCCATCCGCCCCATAGGACTACCGGCGTTGCCAGAAAAAGTTCGAGCCAGGGGAGCGATCCCGCAGGTAATGCTTGCTGCACAGGCATTCCGGGGAGCATGTCGGCCATGGCGATACCCAGCAGCGGAACGGTGAGGATTGCGCTGACCCAGAAACGGCGCGACATGTCGCGGAGTTCGGGATTTTCTTCTTCGGTTGCGGTGACGGTGCGCGGCTCCAGCGCCATGCCGCAGATGGGGCAGTTGCCCGGGCCTGGGCGGACAATCTCCGGATGCATGGGGCAGGTGTATTCGGTCTTGGTCAGGACGACGGGAGTTTCAGGATCGAGCGCCATGCCGCAGACTTGGACAGGGGCCGGGTTTGAGCTCGCGGACTTCGGGGCACATGGGGCAGACGTAGGCGGGCGGGCGGATTTCTCCGAGGCTTACCGGAAACTTCGCTGGCGTTGAGTGCGTGGGACGGCGACGCGGCGGACTTAGGTGCGCCGAGCGTTATCAGTACCGGTCCGGCCGACTTCGGTTTCAAATACTGATCGGGATTGGCGCGGAATTTTGTGGCGCATCCGGCGCAGCAGAAGTAGTACGTAGTTCCGGCGTGCTCGGCGAAGCTTTGGCCGTCGCCGGATCAACTGTCATTCCGCAGACTGGATCTGTCATGGTTTCAGCTATCTGGTAAGGACTTAATCTGATGTATCTTACTGATGGAGGGACTCAGACAAAAATGACACAGATGGAAGTCGCGTACCGCTATTCGAATCCACCGAGCGAGGCCGCTATGCGCGCGGTTGATAACATGCGCGAAGTTTATGGGGTGCGGCGCATTCGCTTTGACGAGAAGGAACGGATTGTGCGCGTGGAGTACGATGCTTCGCGGTTCAAGGAGCCAGTGGTTGCGAGGTTGCTGCGAGGGGCAGGGTTAGACGTTCAGGAACTGGTTCTGGCCTAGCGCTAGAGTTGGGGGGGCTTCCAGAAAATGCAAGGGGCGCCCAAGAAAACCTCTGGCCGAAGTTATTCTCAAGTGCGCCCCGTTGCGCGCCACTTCGTCTGCCAAAGAGAATAGCACCCTTTCTGCCATTTGCAAGTGGTTGAAAACAGGACATAGCCTGTGGATAACTCTGGGTAGGAATTGCTGGGCACACGGAAAGAATTACTGGCTACGGCTGGCCGTTTAGCAGAATTGGGCCATCTGGATTGGTTGGGAAAGTGCTGGCGAAATCTTCCGCCGAGAATCTGGCGACCCCGGAGGGAGTCGAACCCCCAACCCTCAGATCCGAAGTCTGATGCTCTATCCAGTTGAGCTACGGGGCCGCGAATTAACGGTAGCACACTTAGCGCTCAGCATTCAGCACTCAGCATTCAGCCAAATCCCACCATCCATCATGTTTCTTCCAACCATGGGTCTCACCCAAACGCAGCGCCAACTTGAAGAAAAATATCCGAAAGTGAATGCTTACCTCGTGCGGCCGAACATTCTGCTCACCGCCAGATACTCCAGCGATGGGCGAGTCTGCGAAATGGCGCTGCAACCAGTGCGCTGGATGGGCGACACTGTCTTGCTCTTCCCATTATCGGAGGATGAAACCGTTCGTGTGGTGGAGGAAATTGTGCCGGAGACCGAACGAGGGAAGAGGAAAGGGGGCTTGTTCGGCGCTGAGAAGCTATCGGTATTCACTGGGCATTCGATGAGCACGCCCTATATCTACGAGAACATCACGATCGACTTCACTGGAACAACCGAAAAAGGTGGTGCCGATATGGTAGCCGTGGTCACTTGGAACAACCGCTCATGCAAGTGATTGGCGAAAGATCCCCATAACACTCATTGACCCCGAATCGGTTGCTGACAGCTGAATGCTGAGTGCTTTCTACAGCACCGCCGTTTCCTCAATCATCCGGCCTTCGGCGAATCGCGCCAGATTTAGCAAGCGACGCATCGATCAGGTCGGTCTTCCCTTCCAGAATCAAATCCGAGAGAATCTTCCCGGTCGCGGGTGCATGCATTACGCCGTGGCCGCTGAAACCGTTGGCCAGGAAAAATCCTGGCAGCTCAGGCACCGGGCCAAGAATGGGATGGTGGTCGGGGGTCATCTCGTAGAGACCTGCCCACGCGCGTTTGGGATTGACTGCCAGGTTCTCAAACATCGGAACGCGATCGGCGGCGCGGGTCAGAATTTTTTCGACGAAGTTGGGATCGAAATCAGTTTTGTAATCCCGGCGTTTCTTCGGGATCGTTCCACGCCAGCAGGAATCCCAGGCCTTCGGGACGGAAGTGGAATCCGTTGGACATGTCGATGATCATGGGCGCGGTGTGGGGAAACTGATCGAAGGGTTCGGTCGGAACCAGCATGCGGCGCAGCGGCTCGACGGGTAGATCAATGCCTACCATCTTTGCGATTCTTGCCGCCCAGGCTCCGGCGCAGTTCACCACTTTTCTTGTGCTCACCGGACCGCGAGTGGTTTCGACGCCGGAAATTCCTTGAGCATCGCGCTGAATCGCAGTCACCTCGGTGTTCTTCCACAATTCGGCGCCGTGCTCGCTGGCTGAGGCCATGAATCCGTTCATGGCGCTATAGGGATCGACGAAGCCGTCGGTGGAACAGAAGGCTCCGCCAACAATGTCATCGGAGCGAAGTTGCGGGAACATGCTGCGAATGTCGTCGGCGGAAATCAGGCGCGCGGTTTTCAATCCGAGGCGGACCTGGCATTCGTGATTCGTCCGCAGATAGGCCATGTGCTGGGTGTTGGTCGCGCAGAACAAATATCCCTGGGCGCGGTAGCCACAGGGGTAGCCAAGGGCCTCGTCGAAGGCGGCATAAAAAGGAATCGAGTACAGCGACATCTGAATATTGACTGGAGTGGAGAACTGGGCGCGAACGCCTCCCATGCTCTTGCCGGTGGAGCCTTTGCCCTGCGAGGACTCGCGCTCGACCACCAGAACATTTCTGCATCCGGCGGCGGTGAGGTGATAGGCAATGCTGGAGCCAACGATACCTCCGCCGACGATGACGACTTCTGCGGTGCGCATGGGTGGTGGTTTGGGGAACGGAGAATTGTAGATGAATAGAACGCGAGTGTGCCCTACCTCTCGCGTACTTATGTTAGAAGCGAGGCTCTAGAGGCTATTCAAATAGAACGCAACCAAGTGATGGCGCAGAAAATCAACGTCATCGTCGCTGGGAGCGCGCGAATTTCGCCGAACTGTTTCTGTGTCCGCTCCCGTACAGACTTTGCTTAATGGTGGGTGTACATTGACCGCAACTTTTTGGTTTCCGCCGCGTTAATCTGCTAGGCCGCCCGTTCTAGACGAACCAAAAAGAAGGTGGGAGGAGAGGCGTCGTTATGGCAAGCCCTGCACACCCTAAGCCAAATCAGCAACCACAACCCAACCCGCCGTATTGCGCAGATCCGAACTGTGAAAGCTGCGCCGATCTGCGGCGAGCGTACGAACTGCTCAGGTTCGGTAAGGTGATCCCTACGAGGAAATCTGGTTAAGCCAACGCCCGCGCGGCAACTGCCGGGTAAATGGAAGATGCAGTGGAACACGGAACCTCAAACCACGTCAGCAGATGGCCGGATGTCGTCTTTGCGGCCATGATCGTTGTTTCCGTGGCGGGATTGATCTACATAATATTTCAGCGTTGACTTGCCCTTTCGGGATACCGCAACCGCTGTAGGGCGATAGTGCCTAGTAATAGGGGAAATCTTTCCAGTCCTGCCTGTCGTGCTTTCTAAAACGTCTTTCGTATGCCGCCGTAAGTCCCTGTAGGAGCGTTAGTTCTGGACGGCGGCGAAGTTTGGGCCGACCCTTGCAATTATGAATGGCCGTGATGCGGCAAGGAGGTAAGATATGAGCGCCATACAGTCTGTTGGCACGATCACGTTTACAGATTGGAGGCTCCGCGCCATGCAAGGGAAAGTCAAGGAAGATT
The DNA here is from genome assembly GCA_963839975.1 of uncultured Acidobacteriota bacterium. GTDB lineage: Bacteria > Acidobacteriota > Terriglobia > Terriglobales > Acidobacteriaceae > Gp1-AA145. The sequence goes on from CAWIXA010000002.1 coordinate 494,080, forward strand.
GGATAGAATTGTGCGAAAAAGTGGCAATTGAAAAAGACCCTGGTCGGATGATTGAACTTGTTCGAGAACTAAATCGAATGCTGGACGAGAAAGAAGATCGGTTGCAGCGCGAACGCGCCGCCCGTGGTGGATTCTAAGTTCTGGTCACCCGCCCAGCTTTTCTGTTGTGCCGATTGCTTCCGCCTAGCGGCGTACATCCCATGTGGGGCAGAATCTACGAATGGTGCGCCCTGAGAGATTCGAACTCCCGACCTTCTGGTTCGTAGCCAGACGCTCTATCCAGCTGAGCTAAGGGCGCGATCGCGCGGTGAGTTTTAATTATAACGAAAAGTTGTGCGGCGAACCCACATTGGTTGTGGTGGGGCAGGTGAGGGCAACCTGCCCCTACACGATCCCGGTTAGGTGGGTACTGACATTACTCCGCGACTTCGGCCATCTGGCTCTTCTTGCGGCGAATATTTGACTGCAAGCCCTTCTTGCGCAGGCGGAGCGACTTCGGAGTCACTTCTACGAATTCATCATCGGCGATGAACTCGATGGCCTGCTCTAAATTCATTTGGCGGAAGGGGACGAGGCGGATGGCTTCGTCGGCGCCGCTGGCGCGCATGTTGCTCAGCTTTTTTTCGCGGACTACGTTTACATCGAGGTCGGTGTCTTTGGCGTTTTCGCCGATGATCATGCCTTCGTAAACGTCCACGCCGGGGCCGATGAAAAGTTCGCCACGCTCTTGCAGGTTCCACAGCGAGTAGGCGGTTGAAACTCCGGCGCGGTCGGCGACCAGAACGCCGGTCAGGCGATGCGGAATTTCGCCTTGCCATTCGGTGTAGCCGTCGAAGAGGGCGTTCATGACGATGGTGCCGCGTGTATCGGTCAGCAACTGGCTGCGCAGGCCGATGAGGCCGCGGCTGGCGACTTTGAACTCGATACGCACCCGGCCGTAGCCGTGGTTGTGCATGTTCGACATTTCGGCTTTGCGCGTGCCGAGCTGTTCCATGACCACGCCGACAAATTCTTCGGGGATATCCACGGTGAGGTGTTCGACCGGCTCCATCAGCTTGCCGGTTACTTTATCGCGCTTGGTGACGATCTCGGGCTTGCCGACCATCAGTTCGAACCCTTCGCGCCGCATCATCTCTAAGAGAATCGAAAGCTGGAGCTCGCCGCGTCCTAAAACTTTGAATGAATCGGTGGTGCCGGAGTCTTCAATGCGCAGCGAGACGTTGGTGAGCAGCTCTTTCGCCAGGCGGTCGCGGAGATTGCGCGACGTGACATAGGTGCCGTCGCGTCCGGAAAACGGGGACGTATTCACCGTGAAGAGCATTGCGATGGTCGGTTCGTCGATCGTGATGGGCGGGAGCGGGGAGGGATTTTCGGCGTCAGTGATCGTCTCGCCGATGGTGATGCCTTCGACGCCGGCTACGGCAACGATGTCGCCGAGTTCGGTTTCGGTGATGTCGGTGCGCTTCAATCCGGAAAAGGAAAACAGTTTCGTGATTCGCGTTTTCAGGATGGTGCCGTCGAGCTTGGCGATGGCAACATCTTCGCCGGTGCGCATGGTGCCGTTGAAGACGCGGGCGATGGCAAGGCGGCCGAGGTAGTCGCTGTAATCGAGATTGGCGACCAGGATTTGCAGCGGGCCGGTGGCGTCACCTTTCGGGGGCGGAATCGTGTTCACGATGGCTTCGAATAGCGGCTGTAAGTTTTCAGCTACTCCTGCCTGGTGAGTGGTTGCGGTTCCAGCTTTGGCGTTGGTGTAGAGAACGGGAAAATCGAGCTGGTCTTCTTTGGCGTCGAGATCAATGAAGAGATCGTAGATTTCGTTGAGCACTTCCTGGGGACGAGCATCGGAGCGGTCGATCTTGTTGATCACCACGATCGGCGGCAGTCCGGCTTCGAGGGCTTTGCCGAGAACGTACCGGGTTTGCGGCAGCGGGCCTTCACTCGCATCAACCAGCAACATTACGCCGTCGACCATCTTTAACGCGCGTTCGACTTCGCCGCCGAAGTCGCTGTGGCCGGGCGTGTCAACGATGTTGATTTTCACTCCCTGATAAAAGAGCGCTGTGTTTTTCGCGAGGATGGTGATGCCGCGCTCACGCTCGAGTTCGTTGGAATCCATGACGCGCTCGACGTGGGCTTCGTTGGCGCGGAAGGTACCGCTCTGGTTAAGCATGGCGTCCACGAGAGTGGTTTTGCCGTGGTCCACGTGGGCGATAATGGCGATGTTGCGAATACTGGAAGTCAAAGAGTAGGTTTTCCTGAAAGAGGGATACTTCCACTTTACTACGAGCGGGTAGGGCTGAGGTGGGAGTCGCAGGTTCTAAGGAGGTCTGAGGATTGGATTTTTGAGCGGTGGAAGCGTTTTCCTTGGAGGAGAAATCCTCTTCCACTTCAGACGGCGGGAAGGGATTCTGGGCTTGGAGGCCCATTTTGAGCATCCCCCACCTTCGTGCCATTGTCAGCAATTACAAGAAAACTCTATAGTTAGCTGGCATTGAGCTTGTGGTTCGAGTACGGAAAAGATGTGAAGTGATTTGCATACCAGCATCTGTGGGAATCCGAACTTCGAACGTAAGTCTTTTGTTTTCAATGCAGCCAAAGGTCATCTACTTTGGTAACGAGCATGCAGGGTAACAGCGTAGTCTGCGGCGGTAAACGCGATGGGGATGGCTTAACGCAGAAAGCCACGGAACTCCCCCACAAGGCAAAATCGAACAAGAGTAAATCGGAGGAGCATTCTATGAGACGAGTAATTATGTTGGCGCTGTTGGCGATTGCACTGCCCACAGCGGCAATGGCAACGACCGTTGATTACGGCGGTTTCGCCACGACAACCCCTGCTACGGTAACTGGCAGCGTGTCGAGCGGCGCAGTTGATTTGACCTTCCACCAGTTGTCCATTAATGGCGGCGCTGCCACGGCTGGCACCGTCGATATTTCGATCACTACCGCCCTGGTTAGCGGCGTATGGACCATCACCGGCGGCACAGTCACCGTCATGAACGCCAGCAACGCGACCTTGTTCCAAGGAACGTTCAGCGGCGGCACAGCATTCCAAAGCGGTGGCATACTGAGCATCAGCGGCGTAACCACTGGTGGAGTCACGGTAGCTGGAGTTGTCAACCTGTCGGGATTCGGCTACTTCGGTAGCAGCGACACGGTGGTCACTCCTGAGCCCGGCACCCTTGGATTGCTCGGAACCGGCTTGGTAGGTCTGGCGGGCATTGTTCGCCGGAAACTACGCGCCTAAGTTCAACCACAACCTTTAACCAACGAATTGCTTTGTCTCATAGCCCTGCCGGCAACGGCAGGGCTATCCCCATACCCGAAGCCCGTGCCCTCCCCCGGCACTGCCACCTCGTCCCTATCCCGCGAAAACTCTGGCCTCTGGCGTTACCGCGGTAATCCTTGCCGAGGCATTCCTCGTTGACCCCGGCCGGTATCCTTCTTAGATTCAACGCAGGGGCTTAGCGGCCTTTCGATCGTTAGTCGTTTTCAGTTGTTTCTTTCGCATCGATCTTTTGGCATTGGGGGACAGCATGAAGGATATCCACGAGGTTCTGCGGCGCAAGCAGGCCAAGTACGCGCAACTGGGCAAGCAGATTGAGATGCTGCAACAGGCGGCCGAGAAGCTGCGCGAAGTTGCTCCACTGCTGGCCGAGAACGACGATGACGATGCCGCGATTCTGGCCGAGGTAGATGAACCGACTCCGGCTGTTGCCCGAGCTGCAGCGGCCCCGCAATCGCAAGCGAACTCGCCAGCGCCGGCTAAGCCGGTCGCGCGTGGCGTAGCTCCTCGCTGGCCGTAAACCAGTTGACTTATGGCGTTCCGCGCACTTCTGGTCACTAAAGACGAACTGGCGGCCGAGGTCCTGGCGCCAGTCTTATCCCACTACGCACTTGCGGTTGAGCGCTGCGGATATTCCGAGGCGGTGTGCCTGGTCACGGAACAGAGGTTCCAGGCGGTGGTAGTGGACTTCGACGATCCACACAGCGCGAGCCTGGTGCTGGATAACGCTCTTAACGCTCCCGCCAGTCATCCAGTCACCATTGCATTGCTCAGCCACAAGGAAAGAGTTCGCAGCGCTTTTGGCGCGGGCGCGAATTTTGTTCTGTATAAACCGCTCTCGAGCGAACAGGCGGAAGCTACGCTGCGCGCCGCGACTGCGCTGATCAAGAACGAGCGCCGCAATTCGTACCGGGTACCGATTCAGGTGGCGGTGAGGCTGCGAGTGGCAACCGCCGATCGACCTATTGAAATCGAAGGCATTCTTCTGGATCTGAGCGACACGGGAATGGATGTGCTGGCATCGCAATCGCTTTGCCCGGGAAGCAGCCTGCATGCGCGCTTCACGCTTCCCAATTCGCCGGCGGAGTTCGAGGTGCTGGCAGAAGTGGCGTGGGCGAATCCCAATGGCGAATGCGGGGTCCGGTTTACGGCTACGCCGGAGAATGTGCGCGCTGCGCTGCGTCTGTGGCTGCGAGAGAATTCGCAGGCGGCGCCAACTGCCGAACCGGAGCCGGTCGCGGACTGCAAGCTGACTGACTTGAGCCTGGGCGGCTGCTACATTGAAACGGAGGCCCCTTTCCCCGAGCGCACCCAAGTTGTGTTGATCCTGCGAGCGGACGGCGCCGAAATGCGAACCATGGGGCTAGTGCGGGTGATGCATCCTTCGCGAGGCATGGGAATCGAGTTTGCGGCAGGATCTTCCGGGCAACGCGCTCACACGGAGAAGTTCATTCAGTTCCTGACCAGCCGGCCGGGAGTTGATCCGCAGTTATCGGCAACACCGCACAACACGGAGATTCCGCGCGAGGCATACGACCAACAGAATGACGACATAGATGATCCGCTGCTGGATCTGTTGCGTAATCATGAGTCCTTCAGCGAGGAAATGTTTGTGGAAGCGCTGAGGAGCCAACGGGGTGGAGTTTGTGCGGAATTAGGAAGCCGTCGTTAGCCCGAGCCGGTTCAGGCTAGGGTTTCCATTTCTTTAAGAACGCCAGTAAATCCTCCGGCCCCAAGGCGCGGGCGCGTTCAAATTCGCCATTCTTCTGACTGTAGATAAGCTTGCCATTTGAGTCGAGAACCGCGAGTGCGGGGACGCCGCGTTTCATGGGCACGTCATATTGATTCATGAGGTCCTGATTCTTGTCGCCTTTACCGATGTCCACATTCACCAGTTCATAGTTTGGATTCAAGACCGCGGCGATGTCGGAGCGGTGAAAGGCTTTTTCCAGTACATGGCAGTCGTAGCACCAGTCGGCGCCGAAGACCAGGAGGATGTGCTTGCGGGCTGCGGCGGCGCGGGCTTGAGCGGCGGCGATTTGCTGATGAGCGTCGCCGGTGGGGTAGATCTTGGCGTCGAGGGAGACTGGTTGGGCGAGTTTGGTTACGTCGCGCTTGAGCGCTACCAGTCGCCAGATGAGGCCTTGTTGCTGCCAGTACTGCTCCACGACCATGTGCATGACGTGTCCGGAGGGAGCGGTGGTGATTTTGGCCTGAAATGAGATGGCCCAGATGCCGGGCTGCGGCGCGCCGGCTTGGGTGATGGTCATCTGGAATGACTTGGCTTTCAAGTCGGTCCAGAACGCTACGTCAGAGTCGGCGCTGACCTTGCCAGAGACCGTGCTGACCTGAATGCCGGGACTATAGAGCGATTGCAATCCCTGAGAATCGTGGGCAAGGACGGCCGCGTGCCATTGTTCCAGGGGAAGAAACTTGGGGGCGGTCTGCGATGAGCTTGGAACGCAGCAAAACGTCGCAAGCAAGAGAACGGGCGCAATCAGCAGCGGTGACCTCATGCAGGGAGTATAAAAGAATTCTGGCACGGCTTTCGCACAGCATGAAGCACATTCTTGTCGCGACCTCGAATCCGGGTAAGGTGCGCGATTTTGCGGGGGCGGCATCGGCCTACGGAATTGAAGTGCGGACGATTCCGAATTTTGCGTCGCTGCCGGCAGTGGTGGAGGACGGTGCGACCTTCGAGGCCAACGCGCGCAAGAAGGCCGAGGAGTACAGCCGCCATGTGCCGGGAGAAATCGTCATCGCGGATGACTCGGGTTTGGAAGTGGATGCGCTGGGTGGAGCGCCGGGAGTGCATTCGGCACGGTATGCGGCGGATGAACCGCATCTGGCGGAGAGCAATACGGACGACGAACTCAACAACCGCAAGTTGATCCGCGAGATTAAGCTGGTTCCGGCTGAGAAGCGCACGGGACGATTTGTTTGTGTGATTGCGGCGGCGCGCGATGGCGAGACTCTGGCGGTTTTTGAAGGAAAGGCCGAGGGCGTGATTCTTGAGCGGCCGCGCGGGACGAACGGATTTGGGTATGACCCGTTGTTTTATTTTCCGCAGATCGAGAAGACATTTGCCGAGTTGAGCGCCGAGGAGAAGGCGAAGCATAGTCATCGCGGGGCGGCGTTTCGGAAATTCCTGGAATGGTGCAAGGCGATTTGACTTCCCTTCTCTTGCGCCAACATAATAAAAAGTTCCTCCGTCATTTCTGAACTCACAAGGAATTCCGTGGCGTCGGTTCCAAATACAACTCCGGTCAAAGTGAAAGAAGGTGTGGCTCCGCTGCGGGCTGGGCAGGGGACGTCTTTTTTGCTGCGGCGGCTGCATTCACTGAGCGGAATTATCCCCATCGGGCTGTTCCTGATTGAGCATTTTGTTTCAAACGCGTTTGCCACCAAGGGGCCGGGGGCTTACACCAATCAGGTGGCGTTTCTTAGCAGCTTTCCGTTTGTAGTTGTGCTCGAGCTGTTCGGTATCTGGCTGCCGATTCTTTATCACTCGCTGTACGGGTTTTACATTTGGGGACGCGGCGAGAGCAACGTTGCTGAATATCCGTGGGCGGGCAATTGGATGTACTCGGCGCAGCGGTGGACCGGCGCGGTAGCGTTCTTCTACATGGTGTGGCACACCTGGCATTTGCGGTTCAGCGGCGTACATTTGTTGAGTTATCCCAGCTCGGCGTTTGGCAAGGTGCAGAATGAGATGCTGGGGCATCCGTGGGCGGTGGCGTTTTATGCGGTGGGGATCTTCTGTGCGTCTTGGCACTTTGGATATGGGTTGTGGTTGTTCGCGGCGAAGTGGGGCATCACGCAAGGGCCGGTCGCGCGGCGGCGATGGGGATATGTTTGCTTCCTGATTGCGGTGGGATTCATGGTCGTGGGCGCGGTGACAATGTATTCGTTTTTGAGCGCACCGGCGCAGCCGTTTCTGCCGAGCAGCGGCGGAAGCGATGCGTTCACGATGCGATGACTTTGTCGTGAACCTCTGAGTATCGGCGGCTCAAACAAAGAGCTTGAACCACAGAGGACACAGAGGGTCACTGAGACAAAACCTAAAAATGGCGAATCCGAAAATTATCGTTGTCGGGGGCGGGCTGGCGGGGCTTTCGGCGGTCATTAAGATCGCGGAGATGGGCGGCGAGGTGGAGTTGTTTTCCATTGTGCCGGTCAAGCGGTCGCATTCGGTCTGCGCACAGGGCGGGATTAACGCTGCTAAGAATCTGAAGGGCGAGGGCGATTCGACCTGGCAGCATCTCGACGATACGGTTTATGGCGGGGATTTTCTCGCCAACCAGCCCCCGGTGAAGGCCATGTGCGACGCTGCGCCGGGGATTATTGATCTGCTCGACCGCATGGGGGTGCCGTTTAATCGCACGCCCGAGGGTCTGCTTGATTTTCGGCGCTTTGGCGGAACGCTGCATCATCGGACGGCGTTTGCCGGGGCAACTACGGGGCAACAGCTTCTTTACGCGCTCGATGAGCAGGTGAGGCGGTATGAGGCTGAGGGCAAGGTCAAGAAGTTTGAGGCATGGGAATTCTTGTCGGCGGTGCTGGATTCGAATCGCATTTGCCGCGGCATCTGCGCCATGGATTTGCGGTCGATGGAAGTACGTACGTTTCCTGCGGACGCAGTCATCATCGCGACTGGCGGAATTGGCGCAATTTTTGGCAAGAGCACGAATTCGGTGGTTTGTACGGGCTCGGCGCAGTCGGCGCTGTATCAGCAGGGATGCTATTACGCGAACGGCGAGTTCATTCAGGTCCATCCGACGTCGATTCCGGGCGAAGACAAGCTGCGGTTGATGTCGGAGTCGGCGCGGGGCGAGGGCGGGCGGGTTTGGGTGCCGAAGACGCTTGGCGACAAGCGCGATCCGGTCTCGATTCCTGAACAAGACCGGTGGTATTTCCTCGAAGAGTGGTATCCGAAATATGGGAATCTTGTGCCGCGGGATGTGGCGACGCGGGCGATTTTCAAGGTGGTATTCGAGCACAACCTTGGCATTGACGGCAAGCCGATGGTGTATCTCGACCTTACGCACATTGAGCGGGCGACATTAGATCGGAAACTCGAAGGAATTCTGGAGATTTACGAGAAGTTTGTGGGCGACGATCCGCGGATTACGCCGATGAAGATTTTTCCCGGCATGCATTACACCATGGGCGGGCTGTGGGTGGATTTCAATCAGGCGACGAATATTCCCGGACTCTTTGCGGCGGGCGAGTGCGAGTATCAGTATCATGGCGCGAACCGGCTGGGGGCGAATTCGCTGGTGTCGTGCATCTTCGGCGGATTTAAGGCTGGGCCGAACGCGATGCGCTATGCTCGCACGCAGCAGGCTGCGGCGGCCAACGGGCATTTCGAGGCGGAGCGCAAGCGGCAGGAAGAGATCAACGCCGGGTTGATGCGGTCGGAGGGGAATGAGAATCCATTCCGGCTGTGGCGCGAATTGGGCGAGTTGATGACAAAGGACTGTACCGTCATCCGCTACAACAAGAATTTGCAGCAGACGGACGCGAAGCTGGTCGAGTTGCTGGAGCGGTTTGAGAACGTCAACTTGAGTGACCGCTCGCAGTGGGCAAATACATCGTTTGCGTTCACGCGGCAGCTTTACAACATGCTCCAACTGTCACGGGTGATTGCGCAGGGCGCGCGCATGCGAGACGAATCGCGCGGGGCACATTACAAGCCTGACTTCCCGGAGCGCGACGACAGAAACTGGTTGAAGACTACGAAGGCATATTTCGCTCCGGACGCGGATGAGCCGAAGTTTGAGTTTGAGGCGGTGGATGTGTCGTTGATTGCGCCGAGAGCAAGGAAGTACTGATGGAAAAGGCGAGGTATCCGACCCTGGGCGAGCGATATAATGTTCACGATGACTCACGAAGCCAAGGCACTCCTGGAGAAGGCGCTTGCGTTGCCAGATGACGAGCGCGCCGAATTGGCGGGCAATCTGATTGCGAGCCTTGATACAACGGTGGATGCGGATGCCGATGCCGCGTGGCAGGCGGAAGTAGCTCGTCGCGCGCAAGAGGTGCGTTCTGGCGCGGTAGGCACCGTTGCGTGGGAGGAAGTCCAGCGCAAGGCGCGAACGCTGCTGCATGGCCAGTAGACCGGTTAGGTTTCATCCCGAAGCCGAAGAAGAATATCTGGCATCGCTGACCTGGTATCGAGATCGCAGTTCCATCGCTGCCGCTGACTTCGAAGTTGCAATTACTGAGGCTCTGGGAACCATCGCATCTGCTCCGCGACGATGGCCGGTTTATTTTGACGCGTTTCGAAAATACACTTTGCGTCAGTTCCCTTTCAGCGTGATTTATCAGGAGTTGCTTTCTGAAGTTGTCGTGTTCGCAGTTGCGCACGGGCACCGGCGGCCGGGTTATTGGAGGAAGCGGAAGTGAGATCGGTAGTCTTCAAAATTCGGCGCCAAGCCTCCCCCGACGACAATCCCCTCTGGGAAGAGTTTGAACTTCCGTGGCACCCGGGGATGAATGTGATTTCCTCGATGATGGAGATTGCGCGCAATCCCGTTACCCGCGACGGGAAGGCGACTACGCCAATCACTTACGACTCGAATTGTCTGGAGGAAGTTTGCGGATCGTGCGCCATGTTGATCAATGGCAAGGCGCGGATGGCTTGCTCGGCGCTGGTGGATAATCTCGAAAAGCCTATCCGGCTGGAGCCGCTTTCGAAATTTCCTGTGGTGCGCGATTTGGCGGTGGACCGCAGCGTGCTGTTTGAGAATCTTAAACGGGTGAAGGCTTGGGTGCCGGTGGATGGGACTTACGACCTGGGGTCGGGGCCGCGGGTGACTATGGAGGCGCAGGAAGAGGCGTATCCGCTGTCGCGGTGCATTTCGTGCTGCATCTGCATGGAGGTTTGCCCGCAGTTCACCGAAGACACCGGGTTTGTGGGGGCGGCGACCATTTCTCAGGTGCGGCTGTTTAATACGCATCCGACGGGGGCGGCGCTGAAGCGGGAGCGGCTGGCGGCGCTGATGGGGGATGGGGGAATCCAGGAATGCGGGTTTGCGCAGAACTGCGTGGAGGCGTGTCCGAAGGACATTCCGCTGACGACGTCGATCTCCGAAGTGAGTGGGGCGGTGATGAAACAGGCAGTGGGGGATTTGTTCCGGAAGTGATTTTTTGGCGTCCTTAGACCGGCCTTGAACACCAAGAGAAATCCCCGCGATCCGCAGAGAAGCACATGACTGTTTCCGGCCCTCGAGGGCAAAAGTTTGCCACTTTTTGCCTTCATGCTTTAGAATCGCGCACTGAATTCAAAGAGGATCCGCCGGGCCGTCTGCTTTTTGGAAACGGCATCTGAGGTGCAACCTAATGTTACGTAAGCAACGCTCAGTAACCGGAGGTAACCAGCAAGGGCCGGAGTAGTAATCCCAAAGTAATCGCCGGAATCGCAATTTTGGGCTTGGTTTTTTATGGAACTCGCTTAGAATAGGCCCCTGCTGCAAGACAATAAATGAGAAAAAGCGCCCCACTTCTTCTACTGATTTTGGCTCTGGCCGGCCAGGCCTTGGCTGTGCGGCCAATGGTCTCGCCTCGTTATCACCGGATGCACCGCTTTCATCGCGTGGCGTGGAACCCGGTATTCAAGCCTTCTCATGAATCGCTGCTCTTACAGAACGCGGAAATTGACCGCCTGAACCTGCCGCGGATTTACGACGACAAGGAAATGAACCGGTTGATCGCAAGCCAGGAGCTGGTGGCGATCGTCCCCAATGAGACACTGCGGATACAGCCAGCGCTCGACCCAGCGCGGCGCTATTGCCGCCCGTGGACGCTGCAGTTTGTCCAGGACATCAGTGAAGCCTACTACAAAGAATTTCATCAGCAGATTCAAGTGAACTCGGCGGTGCGCACGGTGCTGGTGCAGAAGAAGCTGCGCCGCCACAATCGCAACGCGGCCCCGGAAAAAGGCGAGACGGCGTCGTCGCATCTGGCGGGCCTCACGGTTGACTTGCAGCGCCGCGGCATGAGCAAGGCGCAAGTGAAGTGGATGGAAGAATACATGCGTCCGCTGAAAGAACTGGGCTTGGTTGAGCCGGAAGAAGAGCGGCGGCAGTGGTGCTTCCATATTATGGTTTCCGGCGATTACGGCACCTGGCGCGAGAATAAGATGCTGTCCGAAGAAACGTCACACCGGGATACGCTGCGCGAGATTACGAGTATCGGGTTGCCGGGGCTGGCGGAGCAGCAGTAGGTCGTTCTTCTCTGAAGTAACAATCAAAATCAAAATCAAAGGCTGGGCGAGCTTACGCTCGCCGCCCGGGCGGGACGGCCGGGCCTACATTGGCGTGTTTACGTTGGTAACTACCCGCACCTCTTCCAGCATTTCAGACGCTGCGCCGATTGCATATACTGGGCGGAGAACTGTTGACTCCCCATGGCAGCGATCGAAATCCTAGGTCTGGAAAAAACCTATAGCGTCGGATTCTGGCGCAAGCGGCCCAAGTGTGCGCTCAAACCCTTGCAGCTCACGGTGGAAGACGGCGAGATTTTCGGCTTTCTGGGACCCAATGGCGCCGGCAAAACTACGACTCTGAAAATGCTGGTGGGGCTCGCCTTCCCTAGCGGCGGAACGGCGCGGATTTTGGGGATGGAACTTGACGATCCCAAGATGAAGGCGCAGATCGGATTCCTTCCTGAGCAGCCTTATTTCTACGACTATCTGACGGCGCGTGAGCTGCTGAAGTATTACGGACAGCTCTCGGGCGTGGATATGGGGACGCTCTCCGGCAAAGTGGAGAAGGCGTTGACCCGAGTCGGATTGAAGGATGCGGCAAACGTGCAGTTGCGGAAATTTTCCAAAGGCATGTTGCAGCGCGCGGGAATTGCGCAGGCGATTCTGCACGACCCCAAAGTAGTTTTTCTGGACGAACCGATGTCGGGGCTGGATCCGATGGGGCGTCGCGAAGTGCGCAGCCTGATCGAGGAACTGAAATCTGAGGGGAAGACAGTTTTCTTTTCCACGCATATTTTGTCTGATGCGGAAGCGCTTTGCGACCGGGTGGCGATTATTCATCTGGGAGAATTGCGTGGTGTGGGCGCGGTGGCGGACCTGACTTCGGGCGTGCGCGGGAAAGTCGAAATTGTGTGGCAGAGTGCGACTGTGCCGGCGGCAATTCAGGCGCTGGGCGCGGAGTGCCACGTTGCCGGAGATACGATTCGAGTGGTGCTGGCAGAAGAGAATCAGGATGCGGCGTTGGAAGCACTGCGGCGGGAACGGATGCGACTGATTTCCGTGACTCCGGTTCGGACTTCGCTAGAAGAATATTTTATGGCGCAGCTAGGAAATCAGGCGGGGAGCGGCACGAAACCCGCGCTTGAAGCGGTGGCGTCTGGGGCGCAATCCGCGGGGGGCCGGCCATGAATTCTCGTATTTACTGCATTGCGACCAACACGTTCCGCGAGGCGGTGCGCGACCGCGTGCTGTACAACCTGATTGCCTTCGCGCTGTTGCTCTCAGCCGCGGCCGTGCTGGTGGGACAGATTTCACTGGATATCGAACGCCTGGTAGTCATCAACCTGGGGCTGACGGCGGTTTCGCTGTTCGGAATTGTGATCGCGATCTTTATCGGGATTGGGTTGGTGGCCAAGGAAATCGACAAGCGGACGCTCTACACGGTGTTGTCGCGACCGGTTAGGCGCTGGGAGTTTATCGCCGGCAAGTTTTTTGGCCTGGCAGGCACGCTGGTGGTCAACACGTTCTTCATGGCGATCGGAGTTTTCGGAGCGCTGGCGTATGTGTCGCACCATTTGCAGGCGTCCGATGGCGGGGTGCTGGTGGCGCTGTATTTTATTGTTTTGCAATTCGTGGTGATCACGGCGCTGGCGCTGCTGTTTTCGTCATTCTCCTCGCCGCTGCTGTCGGCTGTGTTTACGTTCTCGTTGTTCGTTATCGGGAGCTTTGCGGAGGACCTGCGCAGCTTTGCCAAGATGACACACGGCATCGCCGGATGGCTGGCCACGGGTGCGGCTTATCTGGTGCCGAATTTCTCGGCGCTGAATGTCATCAACCAGGTGGCGCATGGCGACCCGATAAGTTCGCAATTGATTGCCTACAACACGGCGTATGCTCTGGTTTATACGCTGGCGGTGCTGGGCGGCGCGGTATTGATCTTTGAGCGCCGGAACCTGAAATGAGATCGCGTCGAGTTACGCTTGCCGCCGCTACGCTATTGCTTTTGGGCATGGCGGCGTCGGTTCTGCTGTTGCGGCAGGTGGACCAGGTACGCACCGGGGCCACGCTGCAAGAGGTCCTATACATTCCTTCGCCTAAACTTCTGAAGCGGCTGAGCCTGGGATATGACGGGCTGCTGGCGGACATCTATTGGACGCGCGCGGTGCAATATTACGGCGGAACGCACCACAACGGCGGCGGACGTTACGAATTGCTCGCGCCGCTGCTGAACATCACTACCCAACTGGATCCGCATCTGATTCCTGCCTATCAATTTGGGGGGACGTTTCTGTCTGCGAAGCCGCCCAATGGGGCGGGTACGCCGGAAAAAGCGGTGGAACTGGTCGAGTATGGGATTCGCAATAATCCCGCAGACTGGCATTTGTACTACGACCTTGGGTTTATCTACTACATGGATTTGAAGGATTACCACGGGGCGGCGGACGCTTTCTTGCGCGGCTCACAAGTGCCGGGCGCACATCCTTTTCTGAGAATTCTGGCAGCGCAGATGGCCGAGCACGGTGGCGAACTGCAAACCGCGCGCATGTTGTGGACGGCGACCTATCAGACCACGCACGACGATAACGTCAAGGCCAATGCAGCGTCGCATTTGCGGGCGCTGATGGTGGATGACGAGGTGACTCAACTGGAGCGGTTGATCGGAATTTATCGCCAGCGGACTGGACGCGCGCCTTCCAGCTTTGAGGAAATGGCGGCGGTTGGGTTGCTGCGTGGAACTCCGGCAGACCCGTTGGGGAGTCCTTTTCGATTGGCGCCGGGTGGGAATGTTGAGGTGACTGACCCCGACGATCTGCCGTTTATCGAGAAGGGATTGCCGGAGGGGTATGTGCCTTCAGCGGCGCCCAAGATTCTTCCGGCTGACAAGTAGCTGCGACTCGGTTTTGAATCAACCTCACATCAGCATCGGACGCTCGCTTCGTGAGTATTGGAAGCGGGAGCGGGCCAGTGCGGGCCCATTGGCGGCGGGGCGCAGTCTGGCACAGGTGGGATGGGAGTTTCTGCGCGATTCCCTGCCCGCGCGCAAGCGGCGGCGCTACGGGGATGTGGACTACGACTGGGAATTCCGGGTGGACACGACCAGCGCTACGGTATCGTGGCAGGCGCGGTTGCTCGGGCTGCTGCATTCCGCCTATCAACCGATAGAGCCGGAATTGTTTCGCGAAATCGTCGCGTCGCTCGAGATTGATTTCAGCCAGTTCACGTTTGTTGATATTGGGTCCGGCAAAGGACGCGCTTTGCTGCTGGCAGCGGAGTATCCGTTTCGGCGAGTCTTGGGCGTGGAGTTGCTGCCGGAATTGAATCTTGTGGCCCAGGAGAACATTCGTAAGTTTTCGAGCGAGAAGCGGGCTTGCAACGACGTCCAGGCGATTTGCGGGGATGCTACGGAATTTGTGTTTCCGGCGGAGGCGCTGGTGGTTTTCCTGTTTAATCCCTTGCCGGAAGGGGGGCTGCGGAAGTTGGTGGGAAATCTGGAAGGCTCGTTGCGAGAGAATCCGCGGCCCGCGTATGTGATCTATGTGAACCCGGAGTTCGAGGGGATTGTGGCAGGTTGTCGCACTCTGACCAAAATGCGCGGAACACACCAATTCGTCAACTTCCGCAGCGAGATGTAATCAGTGTCTCCCTAGCTGCTCGGATACAATCGAATTTCGCAGCGACTTCTGAACCAAAGAACACTGAAAAGCCGGTGTGATCCTGGCGTACTGTCTGGCGGAGCCTAGATGCATCGTTATACCGTAGAGTTGAGAATTGTCGGAACGGATCTCGACCCAGAACAGGTCACCAACGACCTGGGGATCTTGGCGACGCGGATCCGTCGAAAGGGTGAGCCTCGAAGCAAGACGTCCAAGTGGGCGGAAAGCACGTGGGCGTTTGAAGTGCTCCCACCTGGGCAAGATGATTGGTCGTCCCTGGAAGACGGCTTGAATGCGCTTCTAGGGGTGGCGTTCCCGATCCGCAGCCGACTCGGCCAGTACTCGGCTACGAACCGGATATTTCTGTGGTGTGGCCATTTTACGTCGAGCTTTGATGGTGGCCCTGTGTTGACTCCGAAGCTACTCAAATCATTGGCGGACATGGGTGTCGAACTGATTCTCGAGACCCATTGCGTAAATGACAGTGAGGCTGAAGACGCAGGAAGCACGGTGTGACGGCGTGCGAAGCATCTAAAGACTAGAATCCCTTCGAAAAGACTTAGTGTCGAATGAAACCACCAGCCCCAATTCAGCTTCTTGCACTTGCCTGGCTCGTCCTCTCGACTTCGGCCGTAGCCCTGCCTAACGTGCATACGGTCGCCCAAGCAGTCGACGAGCACTACAACCACCTGCAATCGCTGCAAGCTGACTTCTCGGAGATCTACCAGGGGACGGGGATGGAGCGGGTGGAGTCGGGGACGCTGTGGCTGAAAAAACCTGGCAAGATGCGGTGGGAGTACCGTTCTCCAGAGGAGAAGCTGTTTGTCGGTGACGGTAAGGATGCCTGGTTATATCTGCCGGCGGAGAAGCAGGTGAGGAAGTCTTCAATGAAAAACCTGGATGACCTTCGTTCTCCACTTGCGTTTTTGCTGGGCAAGACCAAGCTGGAAAAGGAGTTACAGACACTGTCTTTTGCGCCTGATGTACGGCCGTGGAAGGCGGAGGACGTGATTCTGCGAGGCGTGCCGCGAGGGTTGGAGGACCGGGTGAGCCAGGTTTTGCTGGAGATTACCCCGAACCATCAGATCGCACGAATTCTGATTCACGGGTTGGATGACTCGATCACCGAATACCGGTTTAGCGATCAGAAGGAGAATCTGGAGGTGCCGGACGGCAGATTTCGGTTCTCTGCCCCGGCAGGGAGTGAAGTGGTGGAGGAGGAGGGTGGGCAGTAATGGAATCCGGGGAACCTCGCTGCCCGTTTTGGCCGTTACTCCTGATACACCAAAGTGTTAAGTGACGGTAAATGCGCTATTTCAGGATGTTAGACTGTGGTCAACGACAGTTTTTTCCGAAGCAGTTTTAGCATAGTTTAAGGACGTAGTTTGGGGACGTAGTTTAGGGAAACGATGGCTGAGTTTCTGGTCAAAGTCGCCGACGAGCGCGGGCGCCTGACGCAGCAAGTGGAGAACGGCTATTCCGAAGCCGAAGTCCGGGAGCGCTTCGCGCAGCAGGGATTCCTGGTCTATTGGGTCAAGCCCAAGGGTCTGATCGGGGGTGGCGGTCGCCGAAGAAAAGTCAGGCAGAGCACTTTTCTCGTCTTTAACCAGCAGATGCTGACGCTGCTGAAGGCGGGGCTGCCGGTGCTGGGATCGCTCGATCTGCTCATTAAGCGGCAGAAGGACCCTTACTTCCGCTCGCTGCTGGTGAATGTGCGGGAACGGGTAAAGGGCGGAGAGCTGCTGTCGGAGGCATTTTCGGCGCAGAACGTTTTCCCCAAGATTTATACGACCACGCTGATGGCGGGCGAGAAGAGCGGCAGCATGGATGAAGTGCTGAACCGGTTCATCAATTTGCAGCGCCTGGCGTTGACCTTCAAGAAGAAGCTGGTGGTTTCGCTGGTGTATCCGGCGCTGCTGGTCACGATGGTGACCGGCATGTTCATCTTCCTGATGATCTACGTGGTGCCGCAATTTGCGAAGCTATACGAAGATCTGCACGCGCAGCTTCCGGCGATTACGCTGTTCATGCTCGATGTGGGCACCCATGCGCAGCGCTACGCGCCGGTGGCGGCGGTGGTGATTGCGGTGGGAGGGTTTCTGTTCTGGCGGTGGAAGGCGAGTGACCGCGGCGCCGAGCAGATCGATAGGACGGTACTGAGGATGCCGGTGGTGGGCGACATCTTTTTGAAATATCAGGTGGCGACGTTTTCGCGCATGCTCTCGACGCTGCTGACCGGCGGCATGCCGCTGGTGACATGCCTGGAGACCGCGGGCGCCTCGATGAGCAGCCGGAAGATCCTGAACGGCGTCAAGGACGCGGCGATACGGGTGCGCGAAGGTCAGACGTTGGCGCGCAGCCTGGAAGAGCAGAAGATGTTTCCCGAGCTTTCGGTGGAGATGATCGAGGTGGGCGAATCGACGGGCGCATTGCCGGCGATGCTCAACTCGGTGGCGGAGTTTTACGAGGAGGATGTGCAAACCGCTCTGGGGGCCGCGATGGCCCTGATTGAGCCGGTTATCCTCATCATTATGGCGGTGTTTGTGGGGTTAGTATTGATCTCGCTGTACCTGCCGATATTCAGTCTGGGTGCGACCATACATTAGTCTTGAGGCAGGTTGAAATGGGAAGCATGGCAGAGAAGATTGAGAAGGTAGAAAAGAAATCGGTTTTTGTGGGCGGAAACGGCCAGGTGGGGACGGGTACCCACGCCTCGGAGCTCGAGCACGCGAAAGACATTGCGCGGCGGTATCGCTGCGAGTTTATCGATCTGCACGATTTTCAGTTGCATCACGATCTGTTCACGAAGATCCCGCCGCGGTTGATGTTCAGCTACAACTTTGTGCCGCTGGAAGAGACGCATGACGGGCGGCTGGCGATTGCGATTGCCGATCCCAGCCAGTTGATGATGATTGACGAGATCAGCCTGCTGCTGGGCAAGCGGATCGTCACCAAAGTTGCGACCCTGGCGCAGATCACAGAAATCCTGAAGAAGACCGAGCAGTCGAAGCGGGTGCTGGAAGACGCCAGCGAAGGTTTTACGCTTGACGTAGTTCGTGAAGAAGAAGGCGGCGACGAGAGCATTTCGATCGACAAGCTGACGGCGCAAGGCGACATGAGTCCGATCATCCGGCTCGTGGACACGACGATTTTTACTGCGTTGCAGCGGCGAGCCAGCGATATTCACATTGAAACCCGCGACGACTCGGTGGCCATCAAATTCCGCATTGACGGCGTGCTGACGCAGGCGATGCCGCCGATTGCCAAGGAACATCATTCGACGATTATTTCGCGCATTAAGGTGATGAGCGAACTGGATATTTCCGAGCGCCGGGTGCCGCAGGACGGACGCTTCCGCGTGAAGTATGGGCAGCCGGAGCGGCCGATTGATTTCCGTGTTTCCATCATGCCTTCGATTCACGGCGAAGACGCTGTGCTGCGTGTTCTGGATAAAGAATCGATGAGCGAGAAATTCCGCTCGCTGACTTTGGACGTGGTTGGGTTTGATGAAGACGACTTGCGAAAATTCCGGCGTTATATTGCCGAGCCGTACGGGATGGTGCTGGTGACGGGACCGACGGGCAGCGGCAAGACGACTACGCTTTATGCTGCGGTCAACGAGATCAAGACCGACGAAGACAAGATCATCACCATTGAAGACCCGGTCGAATACCAGATTCGTGGGATCACGCAGATTCCGGTGAATGAGAAGAAGGGGCTGACGTTTGCCCGCGGCTTGCGCTCGATTCTGCGGCATGATCCGGACAAGATCATGGTGGGCGAAATCCGCGACAATGAGACGGCGCAGATCGCGATCCAGTCGGCGCTAACGGGACATTTGGTTTTCACTACCGTCCACGCCAACAATGTAGTGGACGTGCTGGGGCGCTTCCTGAATATGGGAGTGGAGCCTTACAACTTTGTTTCGGCGCTGAACTGCATTCTGGCGCAGCGGCTGGTGCGGTTGATCTGCAACACGTGCCGCGACTGTGGTGCACTATCCCGCCGACGTGCTCGAAGCCAGCGGACTTGACCCGGCGCAGTGGGGGAAAGTTCCCTTCTATGAAGGCCAGGGATGTATCGAGTGCGCGGGCACCGGATTCCGCGGCCGGACGGCGATCCACGAACTGCTGGATTTGAGCGACCGAATCCGCGAGATGATTCTGGCCAAGAAGCCGACGTCGGAAATCCGGCGGGCGGCGCGCGAAGAAGGCATGCGCTTCCTGCGCGAATCGGCGCTGGATAAAGTGCGCAACGGCATGACCACGCTGAAGGAAATCAACAAGGTCACGTTTATTGAGACGATGCGGTAGTGCAGTGGCTAGTGACTAGTTGCTAGTGGCTGGTGAGTACAATTGAGGCTACGCTACCTTGATTGCTGACCACTAACCACTAGACACCGGCTGCCAGCCCCGATTCCACATGAGCCTTAACAACCATTCCGCCAGGCCGAGTCTGGCGTGCGAGATTGCTCCTGACCGGGTGATCGCGGCGCGCGTGGCTGATTCGGGGCAGGTGCTCGAACTGTGCTCCACCAGCGAACTGGCGCCAGGGTGCGTGGTCCCGGACCTGACCGAAAACAATCTGCGTGAGCGGAATTCGGTGGTAAGCGCGCTGCGCGAGGCGCTGGGAAATGTTGGCGGGCGGTCGCGGGACGTAGTGGCGATTCTTCCCGACGCGGCGGTTCGCGTGGTTCTCCTCGATTTTGAAACCTTGCCATCCAAGCGAGACGAGGCTGAAAGCGTGGTGCGCTTTCGACTGCGAAAATCGCTGCCCTTCGACGTGGACAAAGCTAAAGTGTCGTATCAGGCGCAATCTTCGGCGGCAGGGGTGCGGGTGGTGGCAGCGGTGGCCTTGAACAGCGTGGTGGAAGACTACGAAGCGGCGTTTGTGGAAGCGGGATTCACCCCCGGGGTGGTCTTGCCTTCGATGCTGGCGGCGCTGGGAGGCGCTCCGGCGGAGCACGCGACCCTGGTGGTGAAAGTGGATGTGCGCACTACCAGCATTGCCATTCTGGACAATCAGCAACTGCTTCTGTTCCGCACGCTGGAGAACACGCGCGGCGTCGCCATCAGCGGCGAACAACTGGCGGAGGATGTGTATCCCTCGGTGGTGTTTTTTCAGGACACTTACAGCACCAATATTGGCCAGATTTTTGTGGCGGGAGTCTCAGACATGGCAACCGCATCCCCGGCGCTGCATGCGCAGACTGGCGCCGAGGTGAAGGAGTTGGTGAAGGCATCGCAACTGGGATTGGGTGGCGGTTCGATTCCGAAATGGAGGATGGCGGGAGTGGTGGGCGCGCTGCTTTCGTAGCGGCCACGTTGTTGGATCATCATGCGTATTGAAATCAATCTCGCGACTACGCCTTACGAGGATTCCCGGAACTTCTGGGTTTACTGGGGAACGGGCCTGGGGTTGTTGTCGCTGCTCACCTTACTGCTGGTGTACCTGGCGGTCACTGGATTCGTGCAGGCGAGCCGGGAGCGCGCGACCATAGCGGGTTTGCAGGCACGGATTGCAGCTTACGACCAGGACAAATCCAGCGCCGAAGCCATGCTGAGCCTGCCGCAGAACCGGGTGGTGCGGGACCAGTCGCGTTTTTTGAATGATTTATTTCAGCGCAAGGAGTTTTCCTGGACCAAGGTTTTTGAGGATTTGGAACGGGTGATGCCGGCGCATTTGCACGTGGTGTCCATCCATCCCGACATGTCGAAGGACAATAATCTGGAAATCAAGCTGGTGGTGGCGGGCGAGTCGCGGGAGCAGGCGCTGAATCTGGTCAGGAAGATGGAAGGGTCGCAGCGCTTCAAGGGGACCCAGATTGAATCAGAACGGTCGGAAACCCAGCCGGTCAACGGTGACCGGGTACGCTTTGATATTAGCGCGCTTTATATACCGTCCGCGGCGGGCGCGGACAGCAGCGGAGGCGTGAACTGATGCCGGACCTGCGGCAGATGCGAAACCGGATCAAGATCGCGATTGCGGCGCTGGTGTTGGTGGACATTGCGGCGGTGGCCGTATTGATGACTCCAGTGGCCGGGTCCGCGGAAGCGCGGCAGCAGGACCTGCAGCAGAGCTGGCTACAGCTCAAGGCGCGCGAGTCGGCGCCGTGGCGCGGGTTGGACAAGAAAATCCCAATTGCGCAGAAGCAGATTGAAGATTTTTATCGCGACCGGTTTCCGTCTGAGGATTCGGCCATTTCGGCAGACTTGGGCAGACTCGCGTCGGAAAACGGCGTCAGGCTGTCCGCCGTGAAGTACGACCAGAAAGACGCCGGCCTGGACGGGCTGGAACGGATGGAAATTGAGGCCGACGTTTCGGGCGACTATGTGCAGTTGGTGCGGTTTATCAATGCGCTCGAACGCAACCGGCTATTTTTCATTGTGGATGATCTTGAGCTGGGGAATGAACAACAAGGAAACGTGAAGTTGCAAATCAAAGTGGAAACCTATTTGAGGTCGCTGTAGTGAAGCTGGGCGCAGAAAACCGGACGAAGCTGGTGGTGGCGGGGGCGCTGCTGGTTGTCGCGGTTGCGCTGGGGGCGCGCTTTGTGGGGTCGCTGGGCGGCGCGTCGTCGAGTGCGGCGGCTCCGGTGGCGACCACCGCGAGTGCTTCCCTTCCCGATACGCCGGCACCGCGGGCGGCTGCGAAAAGCCGTGCCAGCGGCAAGAAGCCGGTTAGCGCCCGTTCCCTCGATCCGACGTTGCGCTTCGATCTGCTGAAGGCCAGCGAAGACACTAAGTATGAAGGCGCGGGGCGGGATGTTTTTCGCGTGTTTGTGGAACCCCCTCCGAGGCTTGTAGCCCCCGTGGTCAAGACCCAGGCACAAGTACCGACCGGCCCACCTCCGCCGCCGCCCCTGCCGCCGATTGACTTGAAGTTTTACGGCTTTGCCATCAGCAAGCCGGGTGAGTCGAAACGTATTTTTCTCATCAATGGAGAAGATGTTTTCATCGCCAAGGAAGGCGACATTGTGGACCGGCGCTACAAAGTGGTCCGCATCAGTCCGAATGCGGTCGAGATTCTGGATGTGCTGAGCAATAACCGGCAGAGCATTCCGCTGTCGGGATGAAGAAGAATCGGGTGATCTGGCGATCGGGTCATCGGGTGATCTGGAACGGCGGTCTATGAGATTTCCATTACGACAATCGGCCGGCAATCAGCGTGGGTACATTCTGCTCACGCTGATGCTGTTTGTGGCGCTGCTCACCATTGGGATGCTGGCGATGGTGCAGAACATCGAGATGCAGATTAAGCGCGACCGCGAAGAGGAAATGATTCATCGCGGAGTGCAGTATTCGCGCGCAATGCAGCACTACTTCAAGAAGTTCGGACGTTACCCGAACCGGATCGAGGAACTTGAGAACACCAATAACATCCGGTTTTTGCGCAAGCGCTATAAAGATCCGCTGACCGGCAAAGACTTCAGGCTGCTGCATATTACGGATGTGCAGATGTCGTTTGCGAGCGGCGTCCCCGGCGCAGGACTGCCGCCCGGAGGGCTGAACACCTCGCCAGCGGGAGGAGTGAACGGAGGGCCCGGGCCGGGCGGACAGGATCCGAACGCGCAGAATCCGCAGGCGGGAGATCAGAGCGGAGCGGGAGGTCAGAGCGGAGCTGGCGATCAGAGTAATTCGTCGGCGGCGGGCGGAGGGGCTCCAAATCAACAAGCGGGATCGGCAAGCGGATCGAGTCAGCAGACATCAAACCAGTTGACGTCGCAAACCTTTGGGGGTGGACCAATTGTTGGCGTTGCCAGCACCAGCAAGGACAAGACCATCCGCGAGTTCAACAAGAAAGATCATTACAACCAGTGGCAGTTTATTTATGACCCAACCTCAGACCGCGGAGGGCTGTTGATGACGCCGAACCAGCCGCCGTTAAAGGGAGCAGGGGTTGCGGTCAATCCGCAGAATGGGCCACCGGGAGCGCCGGGGCAGAATTCGGGGTTTGGAGCTGGGCAGAGTGGAGCCGGACAGCAAGGGCCGGGAAACTCGCCGGTACAACCGAATCCGCAGCCGCCGGATCAGTAGGGCAGGCTTCGGGCGGCGGGCGTCAGACGGTCGGGATTTGGGCGAGAATCAGAAATAGGGCGTCGCAAAAATCAAAGCCCCTCGATCGAGGGGCTTTTTCATTTCCTGAAGCCTAGAGCCTGAAGCCCGAAGCCTGCTTTTAAACGCTGAACGAAGAACCGCAACCACAGGTGCTCTTGACTTGCGGATTATCGAATTTGAAGCCGGCGCCTTCGAGGGTCTCGATGTAGTCCACGGTGCAACCGTTCAAGTAGGTCAGCGAGGTGGCATCGACGTAAACTTTGAGGCCCTCCATGTCGAAAACCTTGTCCATCAGGCCGGAGGCGTTTTCAAAGGACATGGAGTAGGAGAAGCCGGAGCAACCGCCGCCAACCACGCCTACGCGCAATCCAGCGGGGACGGGGTTCTGCTGCGCCATGATCTCCCGGACTTTGGCAATCGCGGTCGGGGTCAACGACACGGGGGCCTTTTTGGCCTCCTGGGGCTTGATTTCCGGGGTAGCAGTCGTGGTAGCCATTCAATCTCCTTTGTGCCTGTGTTTCCTTACCTTTGTCATTATAACAGACGCTATTTCGGGCGCCAGGGATTCTGAATTTGGGGTGTTCTATAGCAGGTTCCCATGAAATTGAGCCGGGCAGGTATCTATTACAAGTAAGATTTACACTCCCACAGGGCCTCGGTATGCGTGAGTGGTTTACAGTACAGGACTTAGGGGATTGGCAACAATAGTGCTGTTTCGTAAAAATAACAATCCTGGGTCTTTGTGGGTTTGAACGCCAATGTTAGTGGAGGCGTCATGATGGGAGCATTTCGGATTCTTGTAGCAGATGACCATGAGGTGGTTCGCAAAGGGCTGGTAGCCCTGTTGCAAGCGCAACCGGATTGGCAAGTATGCGGCGAGGCGGCGGAGGGCCGTGAGGCCGTCGAAAAAACTTTCCAACTGAAACCCGATGTGGTGATTCTCGACATCGGAATGCCCAATCTCAACGGGCTGGAAGCAACGCGACAAATCCTGAAAACAAATCCGCAAGCGCGAGTGCTGATTCTGACACTGCACGATTCCGACCAGGTGGTGCGGGAAGTATTGAATGCGGGAGCGCGCGGCTTTCTATTGAAGTCGGATGCGGCGCGCGATCTGGTGGCGGCCGTTGGCGCGTTGCGCCACGACAAGACCTACTTCACTTCGAAAGTCGCGTCCATGGTACTGGAAGGATTTTTGAAGGCGGACAAGCCGGGGGCCGTTCCGTCAGCGGGGCGAAGCCGTTTGACGCCACGCGAGCGCGAGATCGTGCAATTGCTGGCGGAAGGAAAAAGTACGAAGGAAGTTGCGGTGGATCTAGGCTTGAGCGTCAAGACCGCGGAAACGCACCGCTCCAACATCATGCGCAAGCTGCAACTGCATTCGGTGAGCGATCTGGTGTTGTATGCAGTGCGGAATAACATTGTGCACGTAGTGCAGGGATGGGAGTAATGATGCAACGACTTGCCGATACAGCAACCCCGTTAGCCGGATACAGGCCTCACCGGATAGACGATTGGCAGGTTAAGGCTTTAGCCTCACTCAAGAATTACAGCAGGACCACTTCGCTGGGCAGCAACACAAATGGACATTTTGACGAGGAAGGAGAAACAACAAATGGCCACCAACGAAGATACAGCCACGATGCCCTTCAATTCCGACCTGGATCTGATCAGGCGAGCGCAGCAAGGCGACTCCAGCGCATTCGCGTCTCTGTTTCATGCGCACAAGGCGAGAATCTATTCTGTGTGTCTGCGCATGACCAACAACACCGCGGAAGCGGAAGACCTGACCCAGGACGCGTTCCTGCAAGTGTTCCGCAAGCTTGCGACTTTTCGGGGTGACTCCGCTCTCTCCACCTGGCTGTATCGAATCGCAGTGAACACCGTGTTGATGTATTTCCGGAAGAAGACGCTGCGACAGACGTCGCTTGATGAACCGTACAGCAAAGATGCCAAGACGGTTCGCCGGGAGTATGGCAAGCGAGACGATCGACTTGCCGGCTGCGTGGATCGGATGGCGCTGGCGCGGGCCATTGCCGAATTGCCTTCCGGGTACCGCACGATTTTTCTGCTGCATGAAGTCGAGGGTTACGAACACCGGGAGATTGCCGAGTTGCTCAAATGTTCGGTGGGCAATTCGAAGTCTCAGTTGCACAAGGCGAAACTGCGAATCCGGGAACTGCTGTTACAGTCGCAAAAGGAAACCGCCAGGCCAGCGCGAGCACTGGAAGAGCGCATAACCCGGCGCCGGGCGCAGGCAAACGGGGCCCGCGCGGAAGTAGTGGCGGAGCTGACGAACTACCCGCTGGCCTTTCCCGCCCGTACCGCGCACGCAACCGGCACGTAGTCGAGCTAGAATGTTTTCCGACAGGGCCATGTGGGTCTGTGCCGATCAGGCACGAGGAAGGAGATAGACAAATGCGACGAAAAACAACGACGATCACGAGTTGGTTGCTGGCGTTCGCCTCGGTTTTGCTGTGTGCCAACCTGGGGTGGGCTGGGGACAAGGATCGAAAGGATCAATCGGACATTCAGAAAAGAATACAAAATTCCGCCGACGTGCTGAACGAAATTATGGCGGTGAAAGACAAGGCGATTCCCGACAAGATCATGGCGGACGCGGAGTGCATCGCGGTGGTTCCCTCGATGGTGAAAATCGCGATCGGGATTGGCGGTAATCATGGCAAAGGCGTGGCGACCTGCAAGACGGCAACCGGTTGGAGCGCGCCTGCGCCCTTCACGATTGCCGGCGGCAGTTGGGGCTTGCAGATTGGTGGGCAGGCGATTGATCTGGTCATGCTGGTCATGAACCAGAAAGGCATGGACGCCATGCTATCCAGCAAGTTCAGTATTGGCGCCGACGCATCGGCGGCAGCGGGCCCGGTTGGAAGAGAAACCGCGGCGGGCACGGATTGGAAGATGAAGGCTGAAGTGCTGACCTACTCGCGCGCGCGCGGCGTCTTCGCCGGCATTGACCTGAACGGCTCCAGGATCGCGCAGGACCAGGATGAGACCCGACTGCTGTTCGGGAAGATGGTCCCGTTCGCCGATATTCTGGGCGGCAAGGTCACTCCACCTGAAGGTAGCGAACCCTTCCTTTCGGTGGTGCAGAAATATGCATCGCAGGCGCGAGAGCAAGGTAGCGTGATTCCGCCCGCAACCACCTCTCACGATTCTCAGTAAACGAACGAGTAGTCTCCTTGCGAGCCAGGCTTTCGCGCCTGGCTCTTTTTTTATTCTTATGTTTGTCGTTTTTTCCAGCGGGTAAGGTGTTCGCCGGAGCCCGCCACGTGCACAGTCTCACGCAGCAAGTAGGCTCCGACGATTATTCTGGTCACATTCCGGTGCGGCCTCGACGAGTGAGCCCGGTTATCAAGGTCAGAACGAATACGACCAGAAAGATAAAGAACAGGAGTTTGGCAAACCCAGCGGCCGCAACGGCGACGCCGCCAAACCCAAAGGCCGCGGCGATAATCGCAATGATCAGAAATACGAGCGCCCAATATAGCATTCATCCTCCACTCGGCTCAGTAGAGCCTGAAGCAATTCGAAGCGTAGCGCGTGCCTTGGCCGTTGACGATCAGGCTCACGCTGTACTTCGAAATTCACAATTCTGTAAGCGGGCCTAAGAGCGTGGCCCAGCCGGGGTGTCCCCCCGGCCTACAGGGTTTGCTGGATTGCGGGGAAGGAGGCGGCAGGGCTAGACTGCGGTTTCTTGTTCTCACCTCTCATGTTTGGCCCCGGCCAAGGGGAGCGGACAAGGCCTTCTGGTCGTTCTTCCGGCTCTGGCTTCTGGCTTCTGGCTTCTGGCTCTGGGCCGCTCTCAGGCCGCGAGATGCCGAGCTTAAGGCAGATGTGGTGTTCGTAGGCGGGTTGAGGGGTGTATCCTATGAGTGCGATTGCTATGTCCGTAACCGAACCTGCCAGAGGCCTCGAGGCCAGGCCGGTAAGAATCCTGGTGGCCGAAGACCACGAAGTCATGCGGATGGGAATCCGCAATCTACTGGAGTCGAATCCTGACTGGAAGGTCTATGCCGAGGCCAAGACTGGCCGGGAAGCAGTAGCTCTAGCCCTTGAATCGTCCCCCGACGTGATCATCATGGACATCACGATGCCCGAGATGAATGGCCTGGAAGCGGCGGCCAGAATCAGCCGGGATCGCCCGGATATCCCGGTGATCATGTTTTCGCTGCACCTTTCCGAAGATGTCATTGGACGCTTTAAGACGGGCAGCATCCGTGGCGCCGTGGCTAAAAGCGAAGCGGCACGAGACCTGCTGGACGCGGTGCGATCCGTGCTCCACGGCGGAACATTTTTCCCTGCAAAATCCGGCGGGGACTCTCTCGACAATTGAGTTAATTTCTTTCTGTAGTTGTCCTGATCTGGCTGAGTGAGGCCTTTGCGGCCTTTCTTGGCTACGTCACGGTCTTTTGGTTCGGTTTCGAGAAAGTCAAAAGACTCTAACCGCGAAGATCGCAAAGAAATACCGCTAAGTTCGCCGAGAAACCGAACTACTGCCGACGACGAGGCTCACCCTCCAAGGATTGCAAGAAACCGTCGCTTCGGGTGTGTTCGGGAGGGATCGGGAGGGATCGTTCAGACTCTTAAAAAGGGAGGCGGCAGACGCCGGATAAAGGGGAGGTACAACCGACGCCTGCCTTCCGTCTCCTTCGCGTTGGGGCTGAAGTATATGTAAACCAGCCCGTACGCGAAGCGCTATCAGGGAGATACTGTATTTTTTAACTTCGGAGCGTCTTCTGCACAAATCTTTTCAAGACAAATTTTTCTCTATTATTTGCATCAACTTACACGTCAGGCACAGATCCAAGCCGACCGAGTTATTCACCGATGGTCGAATCCGACTCCAGATTCACAACAGGTCCTAAGGATGAGTGCGATCCATACCCTGAGATTGCCGATTACGGGGTTATAGGCGATTGCCGGTCGGCGGCACTCGTCTCCCGTTATGGCTCCATCGATTGGCTTTGCTGGCCCCGATTCGACTCTCCATCCATTTTTGCTGCCCTGCTCGATCACGAACGGGGAGGCCATTGGAGAATTGCACCCGTCGAAACCTGTTCTGGCGAACGCAAATATCTGTCGAATTCCAATGTGCTGGAGACAAAATTCACCGCCAGTAGGGGAACGGCCGTCCTAACCGACCTCATGCCGGTTCAAAATTCGTCGATGACGCCGGATCATGAGATTATCCGGCGCCTCAAATGCGTCTCCGGCGAGATCCAGGTGGAAACCGCTTTCACGCCCCGGGCAAAATATGGCGAGAAGGTATCGCCCATTCGTGAGGCTGGGCGACTGGGTCTGCGGACAGATTGCGGACGCGGCGTTTGCTGGCTGCGCAGTAATGTTCCGCTACTCGTGAAACACGCCACCGCGGTCTCACGAACCTTGTTGCGGGCGGGCGACATGCTGCTGTTTTCTCTCAGCTACGCGGAAGATGCTCCCGCCGTGCTTCCTCCGCTCGAACTCATCCCGCAAAGAATCCAAGAGTGCCTAGAGTGGTGGCGGCAGTGGTCGGCACAGGCAAAGTACGACGGTGAATTCCGCGACGAGGTGCGGCGGAGCGCACTCACGCTGAAACTGCTTAGCTTCACAGCTTCCGGGGCAATGATCGCAGCGCCGACGACCTCCCTGCCGGAACATATTGGCGGCAGCCTGAATTGGGATTACCGCTATTGCTGGCTCCGCGACGCCGCGCTCACGCTCCGCGCCTGGCTGGACCTTGGGTATTGGGACGAGGCAACTCACTTCCTCGATTGGATGCTCCACGCCACCCGCCTTACCCAACCCGAACTGAGAGTCCTCTACACCGTCTTTGGCAACAATGCGCCCAAGGAGCGGGAATCGAAGGTGCTTCGTGGATATCGGGGATCGGCGCCCGTGCGAATCGGCAACGCTGCACGCGATCAGGTGCAGCTCGACGTTTACGGCGAGGTAATTGATGCGGCCGCGCAGTATGCATTTCGCGGTGGCTGGCTCGACCGCGAAATGCAGAGGGCGCTGATTGGGATGGGAAACTACGTCGTCAAGCATTGGCAGCTTCCCGATCAAGGGATCTGGGAACCAAGGATCGAGCCTCGCCATCACACCCATTCGCGGCTGCTGTGCTGGGTGGCGCTCGACCGGCTGGTCAGTTTATGTGAGCAAGGCAAGCTGACTGCGGCGCCGGTGGATGAGTACAAGAAGCATGAAAACGCACTGCGGCGCGAAATCGCAGTTCGAGGCTGGAACGAATCCTTGCAGAGCTACGTCAGCGAACTTGACGGGAATCAGCTCGATTCCAGCCTGCTTCTGCTTTGCTGGTATGGATTCGAAAAGGCCGACTCGCCCAGAATGCGCTCCACCTATCGCGCGATCAGACGCACGCTCAGCACTCCCGAGGGACTGCTTTATCGCTATCCAGCGCAGCCCCAGGAAGGCACATTCGCCATCTGCAGCTTCTGGGAAGCGGAATACCTTGCTTTAGGCGGCGGGAGCGTCGAGGAAGTGCATCGTCTGATGAAGACCCTGTCTAAGTATGGTAACGATCTCGGCCTTTACGGAGAGGAAATCGAAGGCGACACAGGAAAAACACTGGGGAACTTTCCGCAGGCCTACACCCATGTTGGATTGATTGGCGCGGCGCTTTCCTTGTGGCAGCGAGAAGAAGGCGAGCGGCAACTCGCACATCGTTCTGAAAGCGCGGTGCCCTCGCCGCTGCATCCAATGACCGCATGAACTGGCCAAGTTGGATCCTTAGCGGATTGGTGGCAACACTTGCGCTTTCGGCGCTGCTAGCTACCAGTCAGGGCCTGGGTGCCACGCGGATGAACATCCCCTACCTGCTGGGAACGGTCATCACGGCGGACCGCGACAAGGCGCGACTCTATGGATTCGCCGCCCATGTTCTGAACGGCTGGGTGTTTTCCATGGTATACGTACTGATTTTTCAAGCCGTGGGCCAGGTTAACTGGCGATTGGGTTTGTTGATTGGCCTGGCGCATGCGTTGTTGGTGCTAACTGTCGGCGTGCAGTTGTTGCCAAGCGTGCACCCTCGAATGGCCAGCGAACACCACGGTCCGACAGCGCGCCGGCAGTTGGAGCCCCCGGGGTTCATGGCGCTGAACTACGGGTATCGAACGCCGGTTTCAGTCTTTCTATCGCATGCTGTGTTTGGAGCACTCCTCGGAACGCTCTATCATCTCAAGTGAGGCATCTAAGTGACGGGGGGCGGACGATCTTGCCGCGGAAGAGGCGGCCAAAGATGGCGGCGCGGGTTTTTATCGTTTCCCCGCTTGGGCCCGGATGAAGCCGAACGATGTCAGTCCGGGCCACGCCATCTGAAGAACGGTTCTTGGCTCTTGGTTTTTGGCTCTTGAGATCCTCAGGTCGAGTAATCGGCGTTGATTCTTACGTACTCGGCGGTCAGATCAGTCGTTAGGAAGTCCAGCGAAGACTTCCCTCTTCCCAATCGCACTCCTACCCTGCATTGTGCCTGCGAGAGTTCTTCGTGGGCGCGGCGCTCGTCGAACTTGCAGGCGACGGCCGCGCGGCAAACGGTCTGATCGCCGATGGTGACGCTGATCTTTTTGGGATCGATGCGCACTCCGCTTCTTCCGACAGCGGCGAGGATGCGGCCCCAATTGGGATCGGCGCCAGCCCAGGCGGTCTTGACCAGAAGCGAGTGCGCGATGGTTCGCGCCACTTGCAGTGCCTCGGTGCGATTCTTGGCCTGTTCGATCCGCAGTCGGATGACATGCTGTACACCTTCGCCGTCGGCGACGATCTGTTCGGCAAGCGAGCGGCAGACATCGAGCAGCGCGGTTTCAAATTCTTTGCGGACATTCTGCAAGCGGATTCGGCTGGCCCCGGAGGCGAGGAGAAGAACCGTGTCATTCGTCGAGGTATCGCCGTCCACGGAAATGACGTTGAAGGTCTGATCACAGGCGTTCTTCAGAGCGCGCCGCAGTTCGGACGGCGTGGCGGCGACGTCGGTCAGAATATAAACCAGCATGGTGGCGAGCTGGGGATGGATCATGCCGGAACCTTTGGCGATGCCGGTGACCGCGCCGCTTCCGGAGCGCAATGGAACGCTGGCAAGTTTGGCGCGGGAGTCGGTGGTCAGGATGGCGTCGGCGAATTGGCGGAGATGGTCGACCGATGCGCCGGCTCTGGCGATGAGAGGCTTTAGTTGGGAGGTGACTTTCGCCACGGGAAACGGCACGCCGATGATTCCGGTGGAGGAGGGAAAAACTTCTGCGCGGCTTTGCCGCCCAGCAGGCGCGCAGTTTCGCTGCACGTCTCGCGGCAGGCGCGGAGGCCGAGTTGTCCGGTGGCGCAGTTGGCGTTGCCGGAGTTGACCAGTACGGCGCGCACGCGGCCGCTGCTCTTCGCGAGCGCGGCGCGGCCGACTTCGACAGGCGCAGCGACGATCAGGTTTTTGGTGAACAGTGCAGCGGCGGTGGCGCGCGGCTCGGCCAGAATCAGCGCCAGATCGGGCTTGCCGCTGGCTTTGATTCCGGCGGTGACGGCGGAAAACTTGAATCCTTTGGGAAGAAAAATCGGTCCGGACGCGCTCATATCTGGAGTTTCACCAGAAAATTCGCCGGCTCGGGCAGGATAGCGAAGCGCGGCAGTTCGCCTTTGACCATGGCGACTTCATCGCAGTTGTGATAGCGCGGGCATACGCAGCAATCCTTGTTGATCTTGTCGGGAAGGTCTTCGCGCTGGGCGACACCGAATCCGAGCTTGGAAAAGAACTCGGGGGCGCGCGTAAAAAGGCAGATGCAGCTGACTTCGTGCTTGCGGGCCTCGGACATCAGCGACTGCACCAGCAGTTCTCCGCCGCCGCGCTTCTGGTAGCCGGGATCGACGGTGATGGAGCGGATTTCCGCGAGGTGCGGACCATAAAGGTGCAGCGCGCCGCAGCCGATGATGTGGCCGGCCTCTTCGAGCACGATGAAGTCGCGAACGTTTTCGCAGATTTCGGCGAGGGTGCGAGGCAGCAGAGTGCCATCGCTGGAGTACGACGAAATCAGGTCGTGGATGCGCTCGGCATCGGGCAGGAAGGCTTCACGCGTGTGCATGGGCCTCCTCGCGCAGCGCACCCGCTCTCTTGCGGGCTGCTGCAATCGCCTGGGCCACGCGGGCCGGTGCGGTGCCGCCGGGGACGTCGTGGATGGCGAGAACGTTGTCGAGCTTCACGAAATCGTAGAAGTCTTCGGTCGAAATGAGAGTCGATGGCCTGTAGCTCCGCGAGCGAGAGATCCTGCAGCTCGCAGGACTTGTCGAGCGCGGAGCGAACTGCTTTACCGACCTGCTCATGCGCGATGCGGAACGGCACGCCTTTGCGGACGAGATAAGTTGCGGCGGCAAACGCGTTCATGTAGCCAGTGTCGGCTGCTTTCTGCATGCGCTCGAGATTGAAGTCGACTGACTCCATCCATCCGGTGACCAGCGGTAGTAATGAAATCACAGTTTCGGTGGCGTGGAAGAGTGGCTCTTGAGTTTCCTGCAAGTCTTTGTTGTAGGCGAGCGGCAGGCCCTTCATGGTGATGAGGAGCGCAGTGGCGTCGCCGATGACGCGGCCGGCTTTGCCGCGGGTGAGTTCGAGCAGATCGCCATTCATTTTTTGCGGCATGGCGCTGCTGCCGGTGGAGTAGGCCTCGGGCAAATGCAGGAAGCCATATTCCTGCGAGGAGAACAGCAGCATCTCCTCTGCCCAGCGGCTTAGGTGCAGCGCCAGGAGCGAGAGCGCGTTGACGAATTCCAGAACGAAATCGCGGTCACTGGTGGCGTCGATGCTGTTGGCGGTGGGAGCGGTGAAGCCGAGCTCGCTGGACATGTGCTCGCGGTCGAGAGGCAGAGTTGATCCCGCGACTGCGGCCGAACCCAGGGGACAGACGTTGGCGCGCTTGCGGCAATCAGCGAGGCGGTCGAGATCGCGGAAAAGCATTTCTGCATAGGCCAGAAGCCAGTGCGCAACCAGCACCGGCTCGGCGCGCTGCAGGTGGGTGTAGGCGGGCATGGCGGCGGTGCCGGCTTTTTCTGCACGATCGATGAGTGCGACGATCAGCTTTGAAATCTGCTCGCCGATTTCGTCGCATCCGGCGCGGACGTAGAGGCGCAGGTCGGTCGCGATTTGCTCATTGCGGCTGCGGCCACTGTGCAGCTTGTACCCGGGATCGCCGATGAGCGCGACCAGTTGCTTTTCGACGAAATGGTGAATGTCTTCGGCTTCGGGATCGTTCACGAACTCGTGCGAGGTCGCGGCATTCTCGCCGATTTGATCGAGACCTTGCAGAATGGTGACGAGCTCTTCAGCGGACAGAACTCCGCATAAGTGCAGGGCGCGGGCGTGCGCGGAGCTGGCCTCCAGCTCGCACTCCAGCAGACGGCAATCGAATTCGAACGACCGCTGCCAGCTCTCGAACGCGGGATCGAGAGGCTGGCGGAAGCGGCCCGACCACATTTTCATTCCTTGACTCCTGAGCGTGCGACCTCGGGCTTGGCTTCGGCACGGCTGCGGGCGCGCGACCGCGACGGCAAGCCGAGAATGCGGATGAAGCCGGCAGCGTCTTTCTGGTCGTAGCTCTCGCCCATGGTGAACGACGACAGGTCGGTGCGATAGAGCGAGAAGTCGGATTGACGGCTGACCACGGAGACGTTTCCTTTGTAGAGCGACAGCGTGACCGTGCCGGTGACTTCCTGCTGCGTGCTGGCGACGAATGCGTCGAGCGCTTCGCGCAGCGGCGTGAACCACAGTCCGTAGTACGTCAGCTCGGCATACTTCAGCGCGATGTGCTGCTTGAAGTGCATGACATCGCGCTCGCAGCACAGGGCTTCGAGTTCGCGATGCGCGGCGATCAGCAGAGTGCCGCCGGGAGTTTCGTAGCAGCCGCGCGACTTGATGCCGACGAAACGGTTCTCGACGATATCCACGCGGCCGATGGCGTTGCGGCCGCCGATTTCGTTCAGCAGTTCGACCAGCGAAACCGGATCGAGGCGCATGCCGTTCACGCCGACCGGAATTCCCTTCTCGAATTCGATCTGCACTTGCTCTTCGCGGTCAGGAGCTTCCTGCGGAGACTTCGAAATCTGCCACGTGCTCGCGAAAGGCGCGTTGGCGGCGTCTTCCAGTTCCCCGCCCTCGTGGCTGATGTGCCAGAGGTTGCGGTCGCGGCTGTGGATTTTTTCGCGGCTCTGGGCAACGGCGATGCCGTGCGACTCGGCGTAGTCGAGGCAGTCTTCGCGGGACTTCAGAGTCCATTCGCGCCATGGGGCAATCACTTTCAACTCCGGTGCGAGCGCCTGATAGGTCAACTCGAAGCGGACCTGATCGTTGCCTTTCCCCGTGCAACCGTGCGACACAGCGGTCGCGCCTTCGCGTAACGCGACTTCGACCTGATGCTTCGCGATCACCGGACGCGCCAGCGATGTTCCGAGCAGATATTTGTGCTCGTAAACTGCCCCGGCTTGCAGCGCGGGAAACACGTATCCGGTGAGAAATTCCTCGCGCAGATCTTCGACGACGACTTTGCTGGCGCCGGTCTTGTAGGCCTTTTCGACGACGGCTTCAATGTCGTCGCCCTGACCTACGTCGGCGACCATGGCGATCACGTCGTAGGAATAGTTTTCCTTCAGCCAGGGAATGATGATGGAGGTATCGAGGCCTCCGGAATATGCGAGTACGACTTTTTCAGGCATGAGCGCTCCTAATGGGTAAGCGGCCGTTGTCTTTGCCGCCGATCAGCATGGCTAAGATAGCTTTTTGAATATGCATGCGGTTTTCCGCTTGCTCGAAGACGACGGAGCGAGGCGAGTCAATCACGGCGTCGGTGACTTCTTCGTTGCGATGCGCGGGCAGGCAGTGCATGAACACGCCATTGGGCGCAGCGCCCGCCATCAGTGCGTCGTTGACCTGATACGGCGGAAAGATTCTGTTGCGTTCTTCGGTTTCAGTCTCGTGGCCCATGCTGACCCAAGCGTCAGTGTAAACCGCGTCGGCGCCACGCACGGCCCTGTGCGGATCGGTCATCAGTTCGATTTTCGCTCCGGTCTGCTTGGCGAGGTCGCGGGCATCGGCGAGGATTTGCGGGTTGGGACCATAGCCTTCCGGCGTGGCGATACGAATCTTCGATCCTAGCAGCGCCGCAGTCAGCAGTAGCGAATGCATAACGTTGTTGCCGTCGCCCACGTAGGCGAGCGTGATCTTTTTCAGATTGCCAAAGCGTTCGTACAGCGTGAAATAGTCGGCCAGTGCCTGGCAGGGATGCTCGACTTCGCTCAGGGCGTTAACCACTGGCACAGCAGGCGAATTCCGCCATGCCTTCGACGGTTTCGTGAGCGAAGGTGCGCAGCACGATTGCGCTCACCCAGCGTTCGAGATTGTGAGCGATGTCGGCGAGAGTTTCGCGCGCGTCGAGGCGCTCGTGGCGTTGATCGACGAACGATAACCGATCCGCCGAGGCCGCAGATGCCGGCTT
The DNA here is from genome assembly GCA_963839975.1 of uncultured Acidobacteriota bacterium. GTDB lineage: Bacteria > Acidobacteriota > Terriglobia > Terriglobales > Acidobacteriaceae > Gp1-AA145. The sequence continues at coordinate 529,770 of CAWIXA010000002.1, forward strand.
CAAACGTCAGGCGGGTGCGCAGCGATGGCTTCTCGAAGAACATCGCGATGTGTTTTCCGGCGAGCGTCTGGCGGAAATCTTCGGGGCGCGCCTTCATCATGGCGGCCAGATGAAACAGCGATTCCACCTCGATCGGCGAGAGGTCGCGAATCGAGACCAGGTCGCGTCCGGGAACAATCGTCGGCGCGGGCTGCGCGACGGGCTGGCGTGGTGAATGGTTGGCTGCTCAACTTAGTGGCTCCTTTCAGACTTCTTGCTTTGCCCGGCTGGCCGCTTGCGAACTGAGCGCACGGTCGAGCGCGCGGATCACTTGATCTACGTGCTTCTTCTCGATGATGTAAGGCGGCAGAAATCGCAAGACCGTGTCGTGGGTGCGATTGATCAGAATTCCCTGCTCTAGCAATTGGCCGACGACTGCTTTCGCGGTGTCGGCGGAATCGATGTCGATGGCCAGCATCAGGCCCATGCCGCGGACGGCTTTTACCGACGCATGCTTCGCCTGCAATTCCTGAAGCTGCGCGAGGAAATACTTCCCGAGCTTCGAGACGTGGCCGAGCAAGGCCGTCGAGCTGACGCAGGAATTCGATGGCCACCGCGCAAGCCAGCGGACCGCCGCCGAAAGTTGTGCCGTGCATGCCGGGATGCATTCCGGTGGCGACGCGATCGGTGGTGAGCAAGCGCGCCCAACGGAAGCCCTGCCGCCAGCGGCTTGGCGACCGTGACGATGTCGGGCGTGATCCCGTAATGCTGATAGGCAAAATACTTTCCGGTGCGGCCGAGGCCGCTCTGAATTTCATCGACGAGCAGCAGCGCGCCGGATTTTGTCGTCAGGTCGCGCGCCAGTTGCAGAAATTCCTGGCTCACGGGATTGATTCCGCCTTCGCCTTGAATCGTCTCCATGCAGATGGCGCAGACGCTGCCATCGAACTGGCGCTTGAGATCGGCGACATCGTTGAAGGCGACGAAATTCACTCCCGGCATCATCGGGGCAAAGGGATGGCGATACTTTGCCTGGCCGGTGGTCGCGAGCGAGCCAAACGTGCGTCCGTGAAAAGAATTTTCCAGCGCCAGCAAACGCCACTTGGCTTTGTGGCCATTGCTGTTGTGTTCCCGGGCGTAGGCGCGGGCCAGTTTCAGCGCGCCTTCCCAGGCCTCGGTCCCGCTGTTGCAGAAAAACGCCCGGTCGAGGCCGGAGATTTTCGTCAGCCGCTTCGCCAGCTCCGACTGATACTCGTGATAGAACAGGTTCGAAGTGTGAATCAGCTTCCCTGCTTGCTGCTTCAGGACTTTTTGAATCGCAGGATGCGCGTGGCCGAGCGCGTTCACGCCGATGCCGCTGAGGAAATCGAGATAGCGCTTGCCTTCTGAATCCCACAGATAAACGCCGCGGCCGCGAGTGAAGAGAATCTTGTGGCGGTCGTAGGTGGGCAGCAGCAATTCTTGTTCAGCGCGAATTACGGAGGCGAGGGTCGTCATTATGCGCCGATGACCTCCGTCCCGTATTCGAGCTTCTGAAAATAAAATTGCGGCAGCACTTCGGCCTGCGCGGCGGGAAGAATGCGCACCCGGCCTACGCCTTTTTTCAGCGCATTGCTGCAGGCTTCGAGTTTCGGCAGCATGCCGCCGGCGACGACCGATTCGGCGATCAGCGCGGGAACATGCTTTCGTGGTGAGCCACGGCATCACTACGCCGTCGGCGTCTTTGACGCCGGGCACGTCGGTGAGGAAGATGAGCGTGTCGGCGTGGCAGGCGACGGCGCAGGCGGACGCCATCTGGTCGGCATTCACGTTGTAGTACTCGCCGTCGGAACCGAGCGCGAGCGACGACAGCACGGGAATCCCGCCTTCGTTCCAGATGGCCTCAAACCAGCGCGGCTCGACCGAGCAGATTTCGCCGACGAATCCGAGGTCGTAACCTTGCGTCTGTTTCTTGCGCGCGCGGAAAGTCATGCCGTCGCCGCCGCAGAAGCCGACTGCCGGCAATCCCGCCTTCACGACCGCCGCAACAACTTTCTTGTTCACCATGCCAGCCAGCACCATGAGCGCGACGTCGCGGGTTTCGGCGTCGGTGATGCGCAGGCCGTCGATGAAATCGCTTTGCTTGCCGAGGAGCTTGAGCGTGCGAGTCAGAGCGTTGCCGCCGCCATGGACCAGGGCGACGCGGTGGCCGTCTTTCGCCATATCGACCACGGCGCGCGCGCACTTGTGCAGCGTGGCTTCGTCTTCGAGCGCGACACCGCCGATTTTGATGACGATTTTCACAGCCTGCTCTTTCAAGAGCCCTCTTCTTCTTGCAACCCATACATCAGATTCATGTTCTGGATCGCCTGTCCGGCAGCGCCTTTGATCAGGTTGTCCTCGCAGGAAACGATGATCAGGCGCTGGCCGTCTTGCGCCAGGCAGAAGCCGATGTCGCAATAATTTGTGTTCAGCGAGAACTGGATCTCCGGCAGCTTCGGCGTTCCGAACACGCGGACGAAGCGCTTTCCCTTGTAGAAATCGCGATAGCAGGTTTCAAGTTCCGCTGGCTGCATCGGCTTCTTCAGATGCACGTAGATGGTGGACAGAATTCCGCGCGGGATCGGCAGCAGATGCGGCGTGAACGTCAGTTCATTCGTCGTCAGATTGAGTTGCTCGGCCATTTCGCCCAGATGACGATGGGTGAAAACACCGTAGGCGGAAAGATTGTCGGCGACGGAAACAAAATGCGTGCGCGAAGTCGGCTCTTTGCCCGCGCCGGAGACGCCGGATTTTGAGTCGGCGATGATTCCCCGTTCGCGATCGATCACCCCAGCTTTCAGCAGCGGCGCCAGCGCGAGAATCACCGTGGTCGCGTAGCAGCCGGGATTCGCCACTACGGTCGCGCTCGGAATTTTGTCGGCGTTCAGTTCCGGCAGTCCGTACACGGCTTTCGCGGTTAGCTCGGCGGCGGTGGCGGCGTCTTCGTCCTTGAATCCGTAAATGGCGCGATGCTGTGCTTGCTTCAGGCGCCAGGCTCCGCTCAAATCGACGACGCGGATTCCTTCGGCGACCGCTTCGGGAACCAGCGCGCGCGAGACTTCATGCGGAGTCGCGAGGAAAAGCAGCTCTACGTCCTGCTGCTTCAGCGAACTCCACGAAAGCGGCTGCAGCGGGATAGCTTCCGTTGCCCGAGAGCACTGGAAAAAGATCTGCAAGATTTACGCTTTCGGACGGCCCACCCTTCTCGCCAAGTACGCGAGAAGAATGGGGCACCCCTTGTGTTTTAGATTCCTGGCCGTTTTTCGAATCAGTGGGGCGGCTGAGCAGGACGGGCTTCTCCACCTGCGGATGGCGCAGTAGTAGGCGCGTCAATTCCAGGCCGGAATAGCCGGTCGCGCCGAGCACTGCGACTTTGAGTTTCGCCGGCATTACGCGAGCATTCCCTGAATGCGGTCGGCGAGGCGTCCGGCGGCGCGGCGGTCCTGGCAGACGATCAGAATGGTGTCGTCGCCGGCGATGGTGCCAATGGCCTCAGGCCAGTTCTCTTCGTCGAGCGCGGCGGCCACAGGCTGCGCGCTGCCCACGCTGGTCTTGGTGACCAGCAGGTTCTCGGCGGCGCGGACGCTGGTGACGAACTCGCGCACCAGGCGCGAAACGCTACGGCAGATCGGCTTCGGCAGTCGATTCCCCGCCGGGCAAAGCATATCCGTCTGAGCTCTTCACCAGGCCCAGCTCGCGGATGTCACGGGAGAGCGTGGCCTGGCCGGCATCGAACCCGCGACGGTGCAGCAGGCGCTGGAGTTCCTCCTGGCTGGGGACCGGGGATTCGTGCAGCAGCTCGAGAATCGCTTTGTGGCGTGACAGCTTGCTCATGGATGAATATTCACTCTAGTGAATAATTATTCATTTAGTGTATAGGATTGGGCGGGGGTGTCAAGGGGAAATTGGGGGAATAACGATTGTTTTCAGAGGGCTAGGATTGGTCGGAAATGCTGTGGACGACGTAATCTCAAGTCTCTTATGATTCGATAAATGGAGAGACTCGTACCAATGTCTTCCAATCGAAAACCGCTAATCAGGATCGCGTTCGCGCTATTAATTGTGGCGATAGCGATCGGACTGACATACCACGTAAAAAGCTCCAAGCCTCTAGGGCGAAGCCCCTCCAATTCAGTATCAGAGTACCTCCGCTCCCGACGCGGCGGTGCGACGATTCTTAGATGGAGATTTCGAGATCATCAAAGACGTGAACGCCTTTCCCAAGCCCATCCTGCAGGCATTCACTGAACTCGGAGGCTCCAGGCCGGTCATGGCGAACCCAGGGAAGAAATTTGAGGCGACCGACTTCATAATTGACGCAAGCATTCCTAGAGAGCGATTGATCTTTGCTGGAATTTCCGGGGATAAGTGTTTCGTTCACTATGAAACCGGCGGATTAGGGCATTGGTATTCTCTGGCGTTGTTCAAACTGACTTCCGCGGACACGATGAAACCGATTTGGCACGGCCGCTGTGGGCCCGCAGCGAACATAGGGGATCTGCGGTCACAGGTCGCCAGCGCGGCTCAGGAGTCCAAGGTTGCCCACCCGCGTAATCCAACCGCAAACCTTGCAGTCGAAGCACTGTGCAGAACCATCCCAAAAAGCAAAAGCCCGCTGCTTGCGCAGCGGGCTTTTCTCAGGAGGAAGGAATCTTCGCGCTAGCTGGCTCGTGAGGAGCTTTGGGACTCGCTCTGGCGGCCTGATTCGAAGGACTGTTCTTCGTAGAACTGGACCAGGCGGTCGATCAGGCGACGGCGTCCGCCGATCATGTGCAGGCCGCTTTCGTGCTGGTGCTCCTCGAGGATGTTGATTGATTTTCGTCTCCAATTCCGTCATTGGGATACCTCCGCTGTGGACTACTTCTACCTTAACAATTTGCGGGGCGGGTTAGAAATTGGAAATTGTGATGGATAGGATAGGGAAAATTAATGGGGACCCCGTCGTTGGTCGTTCGTCGTACGTCGTTGGCTAAACCCTCGGGGCTAAAGCCCCGTCATTCTAGGGCTTTGGCGGCACGGCTGAAGCCGTGCCCTCCCGCGATCCCCCGGAATAGAGTAGTGGAGTCCGCTAAGGAAACCTTGTCGAGCTGCGCTCGACTGGGCAGGTGGGGGCACCTGCCCCTACACGACCTATGTTGAGGTTTGGCCAACGACGTACGACGAACGACCAACGACGGGTTTCTACTTCGACACTGCGGCCAACTGGCGCACTGTGCTGATGAAAGTATTTGTGGCCCTCGTCAAAGTGCGGTCGCGGCGGTAGGCGACCCCTAGCTCCCGCCAGAGTTCTTCGCCTTTGATCGGAATCAACTTTACGCGGCCGGCCAGGACCTGGTCGCGGGCGAAGCTGGCGCTGATGATGGAGACTCCTAGGCCCGCGGCTACGAAGCTTTTGATCATGCCGACGCTGGGGAGCTCCATGCGGATTTGCAGGTGGGCGGCGTAGGGGCGGAAAAGTTTGTCCATGACGCGGCGGCTGAAACCGGTTTTGGGGAGCAGCAGCGGGTGTTTGGCGATCTCGCTGACGGGCACGATTTCGAGGCGGGCGAGAGGGCTTTGGGGATCGACCATCAGCATGAGCTGGTCGCGGAAAATTGGGTGGGCTTTCAGATTTGAACTTTTCACCGGCATGGTGACGATGCCGACGTCGATGGAGCCGTTCTCGAGCTTCTCGACAATTTTGTAACTGAAGTTGCGGTAGATGCTGATCTGGACGCCGGGATAGAGGCTACAGTATTTGGCGAAGACGTCGGGCAGAACGTAAAGACAAGTCGCTTCGTTGGCGCCGACGGTGATGGTGCCGCGCGGGGTGCTGCCCTGGTCGGCGACGGCGAGCTGGGATTCGTCGCGCATTTGCAGCATGCGCTCGGCGTAGGCGAAGAGGACGCGTCCGGCGGGAGTGAGCGTGACGTCTTTGCCGGTGCGGTCGAGGAGGCGGTCTCCGTAGGCTTGCTCGAGTTGGCGGATTTGCGCGCTGACGGCGGATTGCGAGCGGAAGACTTTTTGTCCGGCGCGCGAGAAGCTGCCGAGCTTGGCGACTTCCAGGAATGTGGCTAGTTGGTCGAAGTCCATGGGTGCGTGTGAATTATAGACCAGTGGCTGGTGGCTAGTTGCTAGTTTGTGACCCGTCGTTGGTCGTTCGTCGTTGGTCGTTGGCCAAGGCGGGAAGATGTCTGGCGGCGGTGGTGCTGCCAAAAGCTTGTCGAGCTTTGCTCGACCGGGCAGGTGGGGGCACCTGCCCTACACGAGCAGGAATGGGCACTACTCTTCGGCGCCTACTGGCACCAGCTGCACCAGTGGCGTTGCGGGCTGCGGGGCCGCGGTATGCAGACCGCATTCGGTTTTGCGGAAGCCGGACCAGCGGCCGGCACGGGGGTCTTCGCCGGGCTTGACGGCGCGGGTGCAATGGGTGCATCCGATGCTGGGATAATTCTGGTCGTGCAGTGGGTTGTAGGGAACGTCGTTGCGGACGACGTAACTCCAGACTTGTTCGCGGGTCCAGTCGGCCAGCGGACTGATCTTTACGAGATTGAATTTTGCGTCCCAAGCGATTTTGCGGACGGCGGCGCGGTCGGCGGTTTGGCCGCGGCGGATGGCTGTGACCCAGGCATCGAGTGTGGCGAGTTTGCGCTTCAGCGGCTCGACTTTGCGGAGGGCGCAGCATTGGTCGGGATCGCGGGCCCAGAGTTTTTCTCCGTAAGCCTCGGCTTGCTCTTCAGGCGTGAGTTGCGAATAGAGGCGTTCGATTTTGATACCGTACTTTTCTTCCACGCGGTCCATCAGGTCGTAAGTTTCGGGGAAGAGGAATTCGGTGTCGCCGGTGAAAAGTTTGAGGTTGGGATTTACGTGCGCGGCGATGTCGAGCAGCGCCATGCCCTCCACCCCCATGCCGGTGGCGATGGCGATCTTGTCGCCATAGGTGTCGAAGGCCCAGGCGAGGACTTGTTCGGGCTTCCAACTTTCAGCGGCGATTCCGATCTGATCGAGATCGTCTTTGGAATTGGATTTGCCGTTCACGCTCACTCGGCGTTCTCCGTGACCCGCGAACCGACCTCACGCACAGATTCTTCTGAGGCGATGAACTCGTTAAACTGCTGACGCAGGCGGGCGGCGTCGGCGAGGCGGACGACTTCTCCGATGACAAGCAGGCGCGGCGCGGGTAGTTGCGGCGACGCTGCGAGACCGGCAACTGTGGTGATGTAAATCTGCTCGGCTTCCTGGGTTGCGCTGGCGATGATGGCGCAGGGAGTCTCGGCGGCCAGGCCGGACGCGAGCAGACGGGCTGAGAGCGATGCGAGATCGCGTCCTGGCATATAGACGACCACCGTCGCGTTTGACGGCAGGCGGTCGGGCCAGTTGGCGATTTGGCCGGGATGCTTGCTGCTGCCGGTGACTAAGATCAGCGCGGAAGAAACGTCGCGATGAGTCAGCGGAATTTGCGTGGCGGCCGCGGCTCCGAGCGCGGCGGTGATGCCGGGAACGATTTCGGCTTCGATTCCGGCTTCGCGCAACGCCTGTAATTCTTCGCCGCCGCGGCCGAAGATAAATGGGTCTCCACCTTTCAGGCGGACGACCTGCAATCCGATCAGGGCGTGCTGCACCAGCAGACGATTGATTTCATCCTGCGCAGTGCTTTTCTGGCCGCTGCGTTTGCCGACGTTGATGAGTTGCGCGGTTGCGGGAATGAGGCGAAGGATTTCATCGCTCACCAGTTCGTCGTGGAGGACTACGTCGGCGGAACGCAGAGCTTTTGCGGCTTTGAGGGTGAGCAGATCGGGATCGCCGGGGCCTGCGCCTACGAGAAAAACTTTGGCGGTGGGCACTAGTTGATCCTCCCCTGCGGCGGTTTGTTCCAGCTCACGAAGGCCTCGCGGCTTGCGATTTCATGCAGCAATTTGCGTCGGGGCGCGAGGGGGACCTTTTTCGCGGTCAGCTGGTCGCGCGCCTCGCCAAGCTCCTTGATCCAGGCTTCGTATTCGGGGCCGAACTGCTCTTCAAGTTCCTGGCGCAGACGTTGCGCGAGCGCGGGGCTGCGGCCGTTGGTGGAAATGGCGATTTGGAGGTCGCCGCGTTTCACCACGGCGGGATAGTAGAAATCGCAATTCTCGGGATCGTCCACCGAATTGCACAGGACTTTTTTCTCACGCGCTTCTTTGAACACCTGGGCGTTGACCTCGGGCGACGAAGTTGCCGTGACGACCAGGAAAGCGCCGTCGAGGTCGTGGGACTGGAATCCGCGGGCGTTCCAGCCGATGGTTCCCTCCCAAGCCCACTTCTGGATTTGCAGGACCGCATGGGGAGCGACTACCTGCACCGACGCACCGGCGTCGAGCAGGCCTCGAATCTTGCCTTCGGCGATGGTGCCTGCGCCGATTACCAGGCACCGCCGGCCTTCGAGTTTTATGAACATCGGAAACATGTTTGGTTCGCCTTGAATTTCCTGGGGACAAAGCAAAAGCCCATCGCCGCTTGCACTGGCGATGGGCTTTTCCTGTACCGGTATTACTGATTGTTCAGGTCAGCAGCTCTCCCGCGCCAGTGTGAGGACACATACAACAGCAGCGACAACACTGGCTTCGCATTTGGCGGGACAGACGCATTAGTTCTTGTGATGTTAGAAACCCTGGGCCGCGCTGTCAATGTTACTTGAGGCGATTGCCCATTGAAAGTTTAGATGGGCCGCATCGAAAAAGCGATGCAGATTATCAACGGCCAGTTGGCGTGAGGCTGCGAATCGGGTAAGTCGAGGGCGCCGGGGCGTCCGAAATCTAGCCCCATTTACGGGGGTAATGGGGCTGGTAATCGGGTATGAAGGGTATTGAAACTAAGACAGTTGGAAGCAGCATAATCAGGGTGTTCGGGATCCCCGGGGTTATGGCAGTGCGCATTTTGATCGCCGATGACGACGCCTCTATCCGGCGCCTGTTGCGGCGCCTAATTGAGAACCACGCGGACTGGACGGTCTGCGGTGATGCGTTCAACGGGCAGGACGCCATCGACAAGGCTGCCGATCTTTTGCCGGATGTGGTGGTGCTTGATCTGGCCATGCCGGAAATGAACGGATTGCAGGCGGCACGGGAAATCTCGCGTAGCCGCCCCGAACTACCCATGCTTTTGTTGACCGTGCAGAATGTTTCGAAGGAGCTCACTACGCAGGCAGCCCACGCGGGATTCCGCGGCGCGGTTTCAAAGAGCACGGGAAGCGAAGTAGTCCGTGGGATTGAGACCCTGTTGCAGCATCGGAATTTCTTCCAGACTTCCCGTAGCGATTACTTCGCTTGGGGATTTACTTCTGAAGCTGCGACAGCGCCGCGGGCAGTCCCTCTTCCGGGGGCGGTGGCATCGCTCCCGAACACGACGCTACCCACGCACCCATCCGGTTTGCCAGATCATTCATCTCCGGCAGGGGTGACTGGCGGAGAAGTCCATGAACCAGGGCGGCGGTGAAGGCGTCGCCAGCCCCGACTGTATCCCTGATGTGAATCATGAATCCCGGATGCTCGTCTGACTCTGTGCGACTACACAGAAGACTGCCGTTGGCTCCCCGGGTGATACAGATGACACGCGGGCCAAACTTCTCCAGGAGTTCGCGGCAGAACGTGAGCGGGTCGCGACTTTCGACTCCGAGCAGTGCCCCTACGCAAGGCACTTCTTCGTGATTGAGTTTGAGCACGTTTGCGCGGATCAGGGATTCGCGGACGATTTCACCGGAGTAGAACGCCTGACGGAGATTCACATCAAAGATTCGCAACACATCCGGCCGGGTTGCGTCGAGAAACCTCAAAATTGTTTGGCGGGATGGAGCGGACCGTTGCGCCAATGAGCCAAAGCACACCGCGTCGCAGGATTCGGCGAGGGACTGCCAGAGATCGGTCCAGGCTAGAAAGTCCCAGGCGGTAGCGTCCGCGATCTCGAACTTCGGCTGGCCGGTTGGGTCGAGCTGAACGCGAACGGTTCCGGTTAGATGGTCGGGATCGAGTTGCAGGAAACGATCAGTGAGTCCGGAGTGCAGTAACGTCTCGCGAGCTTCTCTTCCCAAACCGTCGGCTCCGACGCGGCTGGCAACGACGGCGCGATTGCCGAGCAGATGCGAGCAGTAGGCGAAGTTCGCGGGAGCGCCGCCGAGTTGGCGTCCGGAGGGGAGGAGGTCCCAGAGGAGTTCGCCGAGGCCGACGATGGTGGGCGGGTGCATGGTGTGAGTTCGTCCGGGCGGTGGGTTCGATTATTTCTTCCGCAGCAGTTCTCGTTTTGCGGCGGCGAGCTGCCTGCGCTTTTCGGGGTCCACTGTCGGATAGGCCAGTTTCAAATCTTTCAAGGTATCTACGATGGCGGCGGCAACCACCAGCCGCGTGTACCACTTATTGTCCGCCGGGACGACATACCAGGGTGCGTGTTTGGTGGAGGTGGCGGCAATCATTTCTTCGTAGGCGTGCATGTAGTCGTCCCAGCACTGGCGTTCGGCTATGTCGGTGGGCGAGAACTTCCAGTTCTTCTCGGGGGTATCAAGGCGCTCAAGGAAGCGTCGCTTCTGTTCTTTTTTGGAGAGGTTAAGGAAGAACTTGCGGACTACGATTCCGTTATTCGAAACATAGCGCTCAAAACCACGGATGTCTTCGAAGCGGTCTTGCCAGATGTCTTTGCCGACCAGCGAATCGGGGAGGCGTTCGTTTTTCAGGATTTGAGGATGCACGCGCACTACCAGCGCCTCCTCGTAATAAGACCGGTTGAAGATTCCGATATGACCGCGTTCGGGTAGGCACTTGGTGCTGCGCCAGAGGTAGTCATGATTGAGGTCTTCTGGCGATGGGGACTTGAAGGAATAGACCTGGCAGCCTTGCGGATTGACTCCCGACATTACGTGCTTGATGGCGCCGTCTTTTCCGGCGGCGTCCATGGCTTGAAAAATCAGGAGAACGCCCCATCGATCTTGCGCGTAGAGCTTGTCCTGGAACTCTGACATCTCGGTGATGCTCTGCGCGAGAAGTTTTTCGGCTTGCGGCTTGGAATGAATGTGGGTGGTGGCGGCGGAGTCGAAATCCTTTAGACGGAAATTCTTCCCGTGGTCGATGCGATAGGGTTTGGACAGCTTGCTGGCCCAGCTCATGGCTTCCCCATACTAGCGCGGGTTTCGCGAACAATGGCGGTAAATTTACGTGCGGTCTCGGTAATTTCTTTGGTGTTGCCGGATTGCAGAGCTGCCGCAGACACCAGTTCTGCGCCCACGCCGAGGGCTTCGGCTCCGGCGCGGATGAGGTCGGCAGCGGTTTCGAGATTCACGCCCCCGGTGGGGATCATGGGAATCTGCGGCAGCGGGGCTTTCAGGGACTTGATGTATTTGGCTCCGCCGACCGAGCCGCAGGGAAAAATCTTGACGAAATCGCTTCCGGCTTTCCAGGCCTGAATCACTTCGGTTGGAGTGAGGGCCCCAGCGGCCATCAGCTTGCCGAGGCGGTTTACCTGATGCACGGTTTCCACGTCGAGGCCGGGGCTGACGATGAGTTCGGCGCCCGCGTCAATGCAGCGTTGGGCGGTCTCGGCGTCGAGAACGGTGCCCGCGCCAATCAGGATTTCGCCGCCGAGAGTTCTCGCCAGTTGTGCGATTAAATCCACGGCGCCGGGAACGGTCATGGTGATTTCGACGATGGGGATGCCACCGGCGCAGACGGCTTCGGCGGCCTGGAGCGCGTGCTTCGCCGAGGTGGCGCGGACGATGGGGATTAGACCAACTTCACGGATTTTGGCGGCGGCTTGGTCTCGGGTCATGATTTTCCTACCGCGCGATTCTGGCGCCGGCACCGCGCATTAACTGCGTCACTTCTTTTAGCGTTGCCATCGTGGTATCGCCGGGCGTCGTCATCGCTAAAGCGCCGTGGGCTACGCCGCAATCGACCGCCCACTGCGGGTCTTGCTCCGTCAGGAATCCATAGATGAGGCCGGAGGCAAAAGAATCGCCGCCGCCTACGCGGTCGAAGATTTCCAAATCTTCGTAGCGTTTGGATTCGTAGAACTTGCCGTCGGCGTAGCAGATGGCGCTCCAGTCGTTGACGCTGGCGCTTTTCGCTTTGCGCAGAGTTGTAGCAACGACTTTGAATGGAAATTCTTTTACGACCGACTCGATCATCTTTTTGAAAGATTCGGTTTCGATTTTCAGGATGTGCTCGTCCATGCCGGGGACTTCGAAGCCGAGCGAGGCGGAAAAATCTTCTTCGTTGCCGATCATTACGTCCACCAGCGGGGCGAGGCGGCGGTTGACTTCCTGCGCGCGCTTTTTGCCGCCGATGGCTTTCCACAAGGACTCGCGGTAATTCAGATCGTAGGAAACGACGGCGCCGTGCTTGCGGGCGACGGTCATGGCTTCGATGGCCAGGTCGGGAGTCGTTTCGGAGAGGGCGCAGAAAATTCCTCCGGTGTGGAACCAGCGGGCACCGTGCTTGCCGAAAATTTCTTCCCAGTCGAAGTCGCCTTTTTTTAACTGCGACGCGGCGGTGTGGCCACGGTCGCTGCATCCCAACGGGGCGCGGACGCCGAAGCCTCTTTCCACAAAGTTCAATCCGTTGCGGACCTGGCGGCCGATGCCGTCGTACTCGACCCATTTGGTGTAGGTCTGGTCAACGCCGCCCTGATAAATCAGATCCTGTAGTAGCCTGCCGACCGGATTATCCGCGAAGGCGGTGACGTGGGCGGCGTCGAGTCCGAAGCAGCGCTTTAGGCCGCGAGAGACGTCGTATTCGCCGCCACCTTCGCAGACGTCGAAGCTGCGGGTGGTCCAGATGCGGCGCGGGCCGGGGTCGAAGCGAATCATGATTTCGCCGAGGCTGACCATGTCCCAGCGGCAATTTGCTTTGGGTTTGATCTGAAGGCTCATAGTTGTGCGGTTTGGCGGATCGGTAATTTTACACTTCCGCCGCGCTCAAGCGTACCGGATCGAGCCGGGGTGACAGGAGATGGATGGCTCCCAGTGCCACCAGATAAGCCAAGCTTGCAACCAGAAACGGCATCGCATAGCTGCCGGTATGTTGGAGTCGGTAGCCGACAAGTTTCGAGACTAGCATTCCGCCCACGGCTCCGGCCATGCCACCCATTCCGGCCACCGACGCCACCGCGCGCGACGGAAAAACATCCGAGGGCAAGGTTAACAAGTTGCACGAGAACCCTTGATGCGCCGCCGCCGCCAGCCCGATGAGCAAAACTGATGCCCACGTTGACGCCACAAGGGGTGCGAAAACGACCGGCAGGACACTGACCGCGCAAATCAGCATGGCAGCTTTACGAGCCGAGTTGATGCTCCTTCCGCGATGAATCAGGAATGAGGAAAACCATCCGCCTGCGACACTCCCTCCGTCAGCCATCAGGTACACGACGATGATCGGCAATACGATTTGCGGCAGAGTCAGTCCGTGCCGGCGTTGCAGGAAGCCGGGTACCCAGAACAAATAGAACCACCAGACGGGGTCAATGATGAATTTCCCGGCCGCGAATGCCCAGGTCTGGCGATAGGCGGCAAGCTTGAGCCAGCTGATTCGGGCGGGCGGTTCTGCGGGATCGCTGCGGATGTACGCGAGTTCAGGGGCGGAGCAGCCGGGGTGGTCTTCAGGCTTGCGGTAAATCAGCAGCCAGACCGCGAGCCAGACGAAACCGACGGCGCCGACTGAGAAGAAGGCCCAGCGCCAGCCCCAGTGCGCCGTAATCCACGTTACTAGCGGGGGCGTGGCCATCGCGCCGAGGTTGCTTCCGGCGTTGAAAATTCCGGTGGCGAAGGCGCGCTCTTTTTTCGGGAACCACTCGGCGGTGGCTTTGAGGCTGGCGGGAAAGACTCCGGATTCGCCGAAGCCGAGAAAAAAACGGGCCACGCCGAATCCCGTGAGCGACGTCGTCAGGCCCTGCGCCATCGAAGCCAGGCTCCACAGAGCCATGGCGAGAGCGTATCCGATGCGCGTTCCAAGGCGGTCGATCAAGCGTCCAACGAGCAACAAGCCGAGCGCGTAGGCGCCCTGAAAAACAAAAACCATGTTGGCGTAGGCGTTTTCGTCCCAGTGGAGGTCGTGCTGCAGCGTGACCTTTAGGACGCTGATCACCTGGCGGTCCATGTAGTTCTTGGTGACGCCGAAGAGGAGGAGAGTGCAGACGACCCAGCGGAAGCGGCCGATGTGAGTCATCACGCCGCGGTTTGATTCGGAGACAGGCGTCGCGGGATCGGGGTTCGAGCTAGCCATGCGAGGCTGTCAGTCTAAACCGTGAATCAGGAGATGCGATCCGAATTATTGCGTGACGCCGCTGGCTAGGAAACCGCCATCTACAGCGAGCACATGTCCCGTCACAAAACTGGCGGAATCGGACGCGAGAAAAACCGCCGCGCCGACGAGTTCCCCGAGTTGGCCGAAGCGGCGCATGGGCGTGCGGGTGATGAACTCCTGGCCGCGCGCGGTGCCATCGAGCAAGGCTTTGTTGATGTCGGTGCGATAGATGCCGGGGGCGATGGCGTTGACGCAGACGTTGTGCTTGGCCCACTCGACGGCGAGAGTTTTGGTGAGCGAGACGACTCCGGCTTTGCTGGCGGCGTAGGCGGCGACTTCGTAGAATCCGCGGCCGGAGGCGACCGACGCGATGTTGATGATGCGGCCGGATTTTCGCTCGACCATTTTGCGTCCGAAAATCTGGCAGGCGCGAAGGACGCCGGTCAAGTTGGTGAGCATGATGTTGTCCCACTCGGCTTCGCTGACTTCGAGGGTGGGAGTGCGGCGGGTGATTCCGGCGGAGTTCAGTAGAATGTCAACCGGGCCGAGTTGGTCTTCCACCGTGGCGCAGAGAGCTTCGATGCTGGCGCGGTCGGTCACGTCGGTCGGAATGTCGAGCGAGCGGCGGCCCAGCGCGCGAATTTCGGCGGTGGCGGAGCGTACGAGGTCAGCGCGGCGGCCGGTGGATACGACATCGGCTCCAGCTTCGGCGAGGCCTTTGGCCAGCGTGAGGCCGATGCCGGAGGTGCCGCCGATCACTACCGCTACTTTTGACTTCAGATCGAGAGATGGAAGTCCCATGCGATAAATCTTACCGAAGAACGAGTTCTTCCGTGTTGATCAGCATTGCGAACCTAACAGGATATCAATCGTAAGCTGATCGAGGCGCTCGTAGGGCAGGCGCTTCTCGAGGATTTTATCTTTATTGAAGGCGTGGCCGAGCAGGGCCTCGGCGCCCGACTTCGAGTACTTCCCTACCGGCGGCGATCCGGGCACGGGCTTGCTCAATTCGCGGATGATGGACTGGATTTCTGCATTGGCGTTCCACTGCGCGGCTTTGTCTTTCAGGATCAGGTACGTTCTCATGCAGCCGCGAGCGAAATCTTTTACGCCTTCCCTATCTTCGGTGCGGTAGGCGTGGGCATCGAAGTGGCGCGAGCCGGAGTAGCCGACGTCTTCCAGGAATTTGACCAGGAAGAATGAGGCCTTGATATTCTGCGAGCCGAAGCGGAGGTCCTGATCGAAGCGGCCGGGCATTTGGTCGTTGAGGTCAATGTGGAAGAGCTTGCCGGCTTCCCAGGCTTGGGCGACGCCGTGAACGAAATTCAATCCGGCCATGGTTTCGTGCGCAAACTCGGGATTGACGCCGACCATTTCCGGATGATCGAGCGTGGGAATGAATCCGAGATAGTGGCCGGTGGTGGACATGTAAATATCGGCGCGGGGCTCGTTGGGCTTGGCTTCGAGGGCAAATTTGTATCCGTAGCCGCGGGCGTTGCTGTACTCGCAAAGATAGTTGACGGCTTCGCGCAAGCGCTTGACGGCGTCATCGGCGCGGCGGCAGGCGTCGGTTTCGGCGCCTTCGCGTCCGCCCCAGAGGACAAAAACTTTTGCGCCGAGTTCGGCGCCGAGATCCATGGCGCGCAGAGTTTTCTGCACGGCGTAGGCGCGGACTTCAGGGTCGTTGGAGGTGAACGCGCCGTCGCGGAAAATCGGATGATAGAAAAGATTCACGGTCGCCATGGGAACGACGACGCCGCTGTCAGAGCAGGCCTTCTTGAATTCGCGGACGATTCGGTCGCGATCGGCGGGGGTGGCGTCGATGGGGACGAGGTCGTTGTCATGCAGGTTCACGCCCCAGGCGCCGATTTCGCCGAGAGTTGCGACGATGTCGTTGGGCGGAAATGTGGCGCGGACGGCGTCGCCGAAGGGATCGCGGCCGCGGTTGCCGAGGGTCCACAAGCCGAAGGAGAATTTGTGCTCAGGTTTGGGACGGTACTGATCGGTCATGAAAAAGTCCTCTCGTTTTTGTGAAGCTCGTTAGCTACTTACTGAAATTCCTACGCTAGCATGCGGTGCGTTTTTGCGGCACGAACAAGCGATCTCCCCGGCAGGCCTGCACAGGACGCAGGAATCTTCCCAGCCTGCGAAGTTGCGAGATCGGTTTCGCCGGTTTGCCTTACTGAGGTTGCGGTGCGCTTCTAAAACGTTTTTGCTCCAATACAGCCCCAGGAAATTCGTAGCAACCATTATCTTTAAGTTGGCGGGGAAGTCAAATAAACGATATTGCTGGCGGTAGCGCAGGTGGCCGTGCTCCGTGCGGAGAGTTGAGACGCTGCGCGCGGGATCCCTCGCCCCGCTGGAGAAAACGCGGGGACTTCGGGATGACTGAGGGGTGGCGCATGATGCAGTTGCTCCGGCGACATACATCTATGGCACAATCGTCCGACTAATAACTTTGCTGTTTGGAGCACACCTTGAGTTTCATCCACGAGGATTTCTTGCTGCAATCGGCGGCGGCGCGTCGGTTGTATCACGGGTATGCGGAAGCGGAGCCGATTCTGGATTTCCATTCGCATTTGCCGGCGGCGGAGATTGCTGGGGACCGGCGGTTTCGCGATCTGCACGAAATTTGGCTGGAAGGCGACCACTACAAATGGCGGGCGATGCGGGCCAATGGCGTCGGCGGAACGGTACTGCACGGGCGATGCGTCGGCGTACGAGAAATTTCTGGCGTGGGCGCGGACGGCGCCGGCGACGATTGGCAATCCGCTTTATCACTGGACGCATTTGGAGTTGAAGCGGTATTTCGGAATTGACGAATTACTTAGTGAACAGAACGCGAAGGCGGTTTGGGAGCGAGCGAATGCTTTGCTGGCGGGCGAACTGACCACGCGGGGGATTCTGAAGAAATTCCGGGTGCGGGTGGAATGTACTACGGATGACCCGTGCGATGACCTGGCTCCTCACCAGGCGGTGAACGCGGCGCCGGGAGAGTTGAGAATGTATCCGACGTTTCGCCCCGACAAAGCCTTGCAGGTGGACGCACCGGAGAAATTTAATGCCTGGGTGTCGCGGCTGGAAGAAGCCAGCGATACGAACGTCTCTTCCCTCCACACTTTTCTGGATGCGCTGCGGCGGCGGCATGATCACTTTCATGAGGTGGGCGGAAGATTGTCGGATCATGGTCTGGCGCATTGTTTTGCCTCGCCTTGCAGCGAGAAACAAGCGGCGGCGATTTTTGACAAGGCGCGTACGGGCAAGGCGGCCAGCGGGGATGAGTACGAGCAGTTTGCGTCTTTCTTAATGCTGTTCTTTGGGCGGCTGGATGCGGAGAAGGGGTGGACGAAGCAACTGCATTTGGGCGCGCTGCGGTCGGTGAATACGCGGGCGCTGCGCGAACTGGGGCCGGACACGGGGTTTGACTGCATCGGGGACTGGCCGCAGGCGCAGGCGCTGGTGCGCGTATCTGGATTTGCTCGACCGGGAGCGAGCGCTGCCGAAAATGATTTTGTACAACTTGAATCCGGCGGACAATTACGTTTTTGCGACGGCGGCGGGATGTTTTCAGGATGGAGAAACGGCGGGGAAAATTCAGTTGGGCAGCGGGTGGTGGTTTCTGGACCAGAAGGAAGCGATGGAGTGGCAGATGAAGGCGCTGGCGAATACCGGGCTGCTGTCGCGGTTTGTGGGCATGGTGACGGACTCGCGGTCGTTCATGTCGTTTCCGCGGCATGAATATTTTCGGCGGGTGCTGTGCAATCTGCTGGGGTCGCAGATGGAGAGTGGGGAGCTGCCGGGGGATGAGGCGCTGGTCGGGGGAATGGTGAGGAATATTTGCTTTGAGAATGCGAGGAGGTTTTTAGGGCTGGAATTTCCGCAGACCTAAAATTCGCAGCCGGAACTCTGCACGAAGTTTACATTCATTGATTCCTGAACCGAATCACGAGAAAGGCAACCAACGCGCAGAATCCGAATCCCAGCGTCGAGGTAGTGATCGTGGGAATCCAGAAGAGCAGTATCCTTAACGCCTTATTGTCGAAGCGGCCCGAGAAGTAGAAGAACACCGAAAATAGCAGCGCAAGAATCCAAAACCACGGTGACATGACGCTTTCTGCTAATCCGCCAGCGACCGCGGTTAATCCGGTTGCCTTCTCTGAGTGATGCCGCGGAACGTGGTCCAGAACATCGGAAGGAATAGCGACAAAAACAGTGTGGCGAT
The DNA here is from genome assembly GCA_963839975.1 of uncultured Acidobacteriota bacterium. Taxonomy (GTDB): domain Bacteria; phylum Acidobacteriota; class Terriglobia; order Terriglobales; family Acidobacteriaceae; genus Gp1-AA145. Next base: position 548,226 of record CAWIXA010000002.1, read on the forward strand.
TGTAGCGAGAACGCCCTTTATGTAAGCCATAGTTCCCTTCTCCCATCGTCAAGAATTTCGAACCCTGGCTCGGCCCATTTTCACCAACTATGCATGGTCCCATCCAACTTGCGATTGATCGGCAGATACGCGCGCTGATACGGATACTTTGCGGCGAGGGCTTCGTCGATGTCCACGCCGAGGCCGGGGGCGTCGCCGGGGTGCATGAACCCATCCTTAAATGAATAAGCATGGGGAAAGACGCGGTCGGTTTCGGCGGTGTGGGGCATGTATTCCTGGATGCCGAAATTGTGCACGCTCAGGTCGAAGTGCAGCGCGGCGGCCATGCAGACGGGGCTTAGGTCGGTAGCGCCGTGGGAACCGGTGCGCACCTGATACAACTCTGCCAGGCTGGCGATTTTCTTGAGATGACTGATGCCTCCGGCGTGAACGACGGTGGTGCGGATGTAGTCGATCAACTGCTCCTGAATTAACTGCTGGCAATCGAAAATGGTGTTGAAGACTTCGCCGACTGCAAGCGGAGTGGTGGTGTGCTGGCGGATCAGGCGAAAGCTTTCCTGCAATTCTGCGGGGGTGGGGTCTTCGAGCCAGAAGAGATGGTAGGGTTCGAGTTCTTTTCCGAGGCGTCCGGCTTCGATTGGAGTGAGGCGGTGATGGGCATCATGTAAGAGATGAACTTCTTCGCCGAACTCTTTGCGTAGGCGGGCGAATAAGTGAGGCACGAAACGCAGGTAGTGTTCGGTGGACCATTGATTTTCCGGCGGAGCGTCTTTTTCGGCGGGCTCGTAGGCCATGCCTCCGCGGCCGATGCCGTAGGTGCTGGCGAGGCCGGGGATTCCAGCCTGGGCGCGGACGGCCTTGTATCCCAGGTTAACGAAGTGAGAGAAGGCCTCGACAGTTTTCTCGACGTTGGCGCCGCTGGCGTGGCCATAGACCATGACGGCATCGCGCGATGCGCCACCGAGGAGCTGATAGAGCGGCACATTCATGCTCTTGGCTTTGATGTCCCAAAGGGCGGTGTCCACGGCGGCGATCGCGGTCATTGTGACGGGGCCGCGCCGCCAGTACGCGCCTTTGTAGAGATACTGCCAGATGTCCTCGATGCGGCGGGCGTCGCGGCCGATGAGGAGAGGGAGAACGTGGTCGGTGAGGTAGCTGGCGACCGACAGTTCCCTGCCGTTGAGCGTCGCGTCTCCGAGGCCAGTGATGCCGTCTTCGGTGGTGAGCTTGAGGGTGACGAAATTGCGTCCGGGAGAGCAGACGATCACTTTGGCGTCAACGATCTTCATGTAGAGGTCCTGAATTGAGTGTGGATGATTTTCGCACAACAGGCGTCAGAATCCACTTGTCGCAGAAGATGCGAGCAAAATAGGGTTCGGGGAAAACCCCATGTGTCGAACACCGCGAGACATGGGGCACCCATTCTATTGACCGGCTATGTGGGCCACGCGGCAGGCTGGATTTTTCGTCCTGTACAATGCGATTGGCTGCGCCCGGGTGGCGAAACTGGCAGACGCACGGGACTTAAAATCCCGGGTCCTGAAAGGGACGTATCGGTTCAATTCCGATCCCGGGCACCACGCACCACAGCAAAGCAGATCCCTCGGAAGCCTCGGGATTTCGCCAGCGGGGCTCGAACGCCCCGCTACAACGGCTCAACTTAAAATCCCGGGTCCTGAAAGGGACGTATCGGTTCAATTCCGATCCCGGGCACCACGCACCACAGCAAAGCAGATCCCTCGGAAGCCTCGGGATTTCGCCAGCGGGGCTCGAACGCCCCGCTAAACGGCTCAACTTAAAATCCCGGGTCCTGAAAGGGACGTATCGGTTCAATTCCGATCCCGGGCACCACGCACCACAGCAAAGCAGATCCCTCGGAAGCCTCGGGATTTCGCCAGCGGGGCTCGAACGCCCCGCTAAACGGCTCAACTTAAAAGCCCGGGTCCCGAAAGGGACGTATCGGTTCAATTCCGATCCCGGGCACCAAACACACACAAACCGGATTCCTCGGCAACCCCGGGATTTCAGCCGCGGGGGTTCCTGATATGATGAGGCTAGAGGTGGCTAGCCGCTTCTCCTCTTTCAGGTCTCCTGAACTAAGTCAGCTCATCTGAAGTTTGCCCTCCTTAGGCTCACAGGAAAGCTGGCTCTTCCATGCCACCTAGCGCGATTCCGTACCAGATTGAGCGACTCCCACGTCTGAGTGATGGTCTGGATTGGCTTTCGGAACCAGACTCTATCGAACCCGATCGGGCAGGCGCGTGACCGGGCCGCCGACGTCCATCTTCAACGAGCGATATAGAGTGGTCGCCGTCGAAGCCGACAGCCTGACGGTTCGAGGGATTGTCAGCGGGAAGGTGCTGACGATCAAGAACCCCGACCCGGAGATGCCGATCAATACGGCCGACTATCCGCCGGGCAAAGTGATTGTGCTCACCGACTTGTCAAATGTGCAGCCGAATTGAAAATGGGCATACGCGCCGATTCTGGGCACTGGCGCGGCTGGCGGAGTCATCGTTGGCGGAATCATGTGTGGCACGTGCTGGCGAAGTTTGTGGATTAATTGCACAAACAAGACCTTGATAATTCCCCTCGGTCTGTCCTAGAATCCCCATCCCATGTCCGAGCCGTTGCTGGTTGACCGTTCCGAGTCGTATTCCGAGGAGGTGCTCACGCTGAGCGGCCCCCTCACGGGAAATAACAGCGCCGTATTTCAGAATGCCATGCGCCGCGAAGAGCCCGCGGAGACGGTGATTCTCGACTTCAGCGAAGTGCCGTATGTAGACTCGGCGGGGCTGGGGTTGCTGGTGAGTGCGCATGTGTCGCGGCAAAAGGCGGGACGGAAGATGATTTTGAGCGGGATTAATCCGCGGGTGCAACGGCTGTTTGAAGTCACCCGGGTGGCGGATTTATTTCTGATTTTTTCGACTCCGGAAGAAGCCATTGCGGCGCTGGGCGGGGCGGCACAGGCGTGAGGTAATCAGAGTTATTCCGCTAGCTACGCCAGCGCCATATTCAGATTTTCAATGGCTTCGTCAATCTCGGCGGTGTCCTTGTAGCCGACGGTCACGCAATCGACGCCGGCGTTCTTGAACGCGAACTTCATTGCCTGCCGCCGGTCCTCGCGGTTAAAGCTGCCTTCGCCGATCAACTTCATCGCAATCACACCCATGCCTTCTTTGCGGACTTCCTTTACGTGATCGACAACCTCAGGGACGTTGCCCGGCCCGAACGTTGCGTAATCCTCGGCGTCCATGCTCTTGCCCTTGTGATTCACCCGGATCATGGCTACGTTGAGCCACCCATTCCCGGGGACGCGTCGCAGGGCAGGCAGGCCGTGGACGGACGCGCCGTGACTCACGACCACCTTCTTCGATTCGGCTTCTAGAATCGCGTCTTGCCAGCGGCTGGTGTCGCTTGGCCAGGTCGCGGTGTGTTGCCAGTGCAGCAACATGATGTCGAAATACTCGGTGTTCGCCAGCTTGCGCAACTCGTCGAATTTCTGCTGCGGATTCACGCCGTCGTGGAAGGTAGTCACCTTGGACATGAGCTGGTAACTCTCGCGCGGAATGCCTTTCAGCGCGATGCCCAGCATCTTGTGCATCTCGCCGTATGATTCGGCAGTTTCGAAGAAACGAATGCCGCGATCGTAGGCGTAGCGCACCAACCGGGTGAATCCGTCCTGGCCGAGATCGCGCTGCACCTGGCCGCTGAAGCTTCCCGTGCCAAAGGCAAGTCGCGTGACTTTCACTCCGGATCTTCCCAGGGTTACGTAGTCAGTGGCTGTCTGTGGCTGCGCAAGTAGCGGGAGACTTCCGGTGACCACAAGGGTTCCGGCTGCGAGTCCGGTTTTCAGGAATTCACGTCGGGTGAAATGGGACATGGGGACCTCCGCGAAGCCCGGATGAGAGAAATGTTAGCAGAGTCTGGGTGCGGGTTTGCAATCGGATTCTATGGTTTCTTCGCAGCCAGCACATCAGAGAGGGTCTTATCTACACGCTTTTTGAAGCTGCCCGTATCGTCGGTGAAAGCTCCTGGTTCGTGCATCTGCACCTGCATCTCGCAAGTGTCACCCTGAGGGTTCAGCACGGCTGAACCAATGCGCAAGCTCTGACCCGATCCCAGCGCGAACGAGACGATCATGTCGCTGTTATCGAGGAAGACGACGGCGTACTCTCCGGAGTTGCGGACCGTGCCTTTTACGATGGGCCACAAAGCGGTGCAAGGCATTTGATAGCTGTCCTTGCGGACCCCTGCGAACAGCGGCGCGCTACTCAAAAGCAACAAAGTTACCGAAGCGTATCGTCTCATGTCCAGCTCCTTATGGGATTGGGGAAAGGCGGATGCTATCACGCGTAGAGCCAAGGCGGAACAACATAGATCATCGGCGCAGAAAAAGGAAACTTCAAAGCAATCTCGTTATGTCTGGTGAGGCCGATTACGCTCTTCGCGCGTATCTCGCCGAACAATCTCAACTAAAGCAGGAGAATTTATCGTGCAGGCACAGAGCTTTCGTGTAGTTTCCGCCATTATGTTTTTCGCCGTCGCGCTGTCAACCATTTGTATAGCTCAAGGCCAAGGACTGGCGAATCCCAACGCGTCCGCCATAGCACAAGGCGGATCTCCACATGGCAGAGTGATGGCTCCTGGGTCCAGCATTGCGCGTACGGGCGACACAGGGCTGCGCGCACACACTCACTTGCAGGTCTTTGTACCCGAGCAGGCGGTGACGCCGTTCGCTGGGCCGCCCTTTGCTGGTTTGGGTTTTGAGACCCCGGCATCGCTGGCCTGTGTGTACTCGCTCGCACCCAGGATAAATGCATGCAATCCGAATTTGGTCTTCACGAATCCCACAGGCGGATTCGGCGCCATCGCCCTGGTCGATGCATTTCACGATCCGACGGCTTTGACGGATTTGCAAACATTCTCCACTCAGTTCGGCTTGAAGGCCCCGAATCTGACTGTGGTTTTCGCATCTGGTGTGAAGCCAGTGCAGGACCCAACCGGAGGCTGGGAACTGGAAGAAGCGCTCGATCTGGAATGGGCCCACGCCATGGCGCCCGATGCAAGACTCTTTCTGGTAGAGGCCAGGTCGAACAGCTTCAGTGATCTTCTGGCGGCCGAGAGGGTTGCCGGCAATCTGGTGGCGAGCGCCGGGGGTGGCGAAGTGTCTAACAGCTGGGGTGGCACCGAATTCTCCGGCGAAACATCATTCGACTCTAATTTCACAACTGCAGGGGTAGTGTATTTCGCATCGTCGGGAGATCAGCCGGGCGTGGAATATCCAGCAGCGTCTCCCAACGTGGTGGCTGCGGGCGGCACAACCACGTCCCGCAACCCTGCGAACGGAAACTTTTTGTCCGAACGGTCCTGGGAACTGGCCGGCAGCGGTGTCAGCACTTTTGAAGCACGCCCTGTCTATCAGGACATCATCCAGTCGATCGTGGGAACTCGGCGGGGAGTTCCAGACTTGTCGTTCGACTCCAATCCGATTACCGGCGCGTGGGTCTTTGATAGCACGCCGGTGCAAGGCGCGGGCAGCGGCTGGTTCATTGTGGGGGGGACCAGCCTCGCTTCGCCCGCGCTGGCAGGAATCGTGAACGCAGCTGGAAACAAGCTCGGCTCCAGCCACGCGGAATTGAACCTCATCTATAACAATTTAGCGATTACCACGGATTTCAACGACATCAGCAGCGGCGTTTGCGGCCCCACCGCCGGCTTCTCGACCAAGTTAGGGTGGGACCTCTGCACTGGAATCGGGAGCGTTAAGAGCAAGATCGGGAAATAGAACTATGCCAGCTTCCCTCGGGAAGAGCAGTAAACCGGGGGAAGCGTTTTTTCTCTTACGAAAAGTCGTGGGAGCGGATCGGAAGCAGATTTATGTGGATGAGATTGTGCGCAGTGTGTAAGAACCTGATGTTGAAGTCCCATCTGAGCCACTCAGTGCGCTGTCAGTGCGGATGGGAGTGGCAGGGCGATACGAATCGAAAGTCGGGAGCAATCCTGTGAATGACGTGAGGGAGTCTTAGAAGAGGACAGGGACAACTGTGGTAAAAATAATCGAATTCTACATACCGAACAGATTCCGAAAAAGCGTGAAATGGGTTTCCCCCGAACAACGTGGGAAGGTTATTGAGTTCGCCCCACAGATAAAGAAATCGGCCTAGCAACCGCCACGCGCGGGGGGCCGTCGCCAGAACTAAAGCTGCTTTTCTTCCTGGATCTGTCGCATCGCACGATTCACCTCGACCCATACCTCGTACCGCCGAATTGCATCGGTCAGGCGGTCGTCGTCGTCCCAATGAAGCAGATATGCCGCCAATATTTCTTCTCCCACGAAAAGCAAACTCCCCCGAAATCTCGTGATGTCTAGTGAGGCCGATTACGCCTCCCAAAAAAAGAGCAGACACAACCGACTCGTTGGATGCAAGGCACTTTGATTCGCACGAAGTTACGGACGGATCGTCTTCGAGCCAAGTGTTTGTCTCAATCCAGGAGAACTCTCATGAAACTCTTAGCAATCTTGTTACTCTCCACCATTGCCGTCGGCTGTGGATACTCCAAGTCCACCACGCCGGTTCAGCCAGGCACCATGCCCACCATTACCGGACTCGTTCCGAACAACGCAATCGCCGGCGGCAATGCCGTGCCCTTCGAGGTTGATGGCACCAACTTTGCCGCAGGTGCATTCATAACTTTCAACGGCGCGCCCCAAATCACTACGCGGGTGAGCGCGACCAAGCTCACGGCCACGATTCAGCAGGCATCGATCGCGACTGCGGGCGCCGTACCGGTAACCGTGACCAATCCCGCTATTCCCGGCGGTCCGTACGGTGGTGGCACCCAGGCTGCGACTTCGGCGGCGCTGAACTTCACCATCAACTAGGAGATGGCCGGAAAGAACGGGAATTGGCTTGCCATCGAGAGGATACGAGAATGGACGAGATCACGAACGCCGGAATCGCGAATCCAAAGCGGAACCCAGCATTTCGAGAAGGAGGCGCAAGCAGACAGCCAGGGAGACGGCCGCTGCGGTATGGTCTGCCGTGCGCGAATTGCAGGCTGTACTATGCTGCGGAGCTTACGGCTTGTCCGGTCTGCAATTCCGACGATCGCATTTCGCCGGTCACGGATCTCGTCCACGCTGCAGCAATGCTATAAGGGCCTCCGGTTGTATCGAAGAGTTAGCCCTGCAGGGTGCGGCCTTCATACATGTCATTGTTCTGAGGGCAATGGACGCTCCGGCAGGCTACCTTCTCGAATGCCCTTGATTCTCTCGGGATCGCGTCTATTCGTGGCGCAGGGCTTCGATGGGGTCGAGGCGGGAGGCGCGGAAGGCGGGGATCATGCCGCTGATCAGGCCGACGGCGCCGAGAATCAGGGTGGAGGCGATGATGGTGCTGGGAGCGATGATCAATCGGATGTCGCCGGCTTCGCCGTTTTTGGCGAAGGCGCTGTACAGGGTGAGTCTTCCGACGGAGAGCGCGACCGCGTAGGCAAGGATCACGCCTAGCACGCCTCCGATGAAGGTGATGGTGAGGGCCTCCGCGAGGAACTGGGTCAGGATGTATCTGCGCTGCGCGCCGAGCGCTTTCTGCACGCCGATCTCACGGGTACGCTGGGTGACCGATACCAGCATGATATTCATCAGGCCGACGCCACCAATGCCCAGCGTGAGCGTGCCGATGAAACCCATCAAGACTTTCAATCCGAGAGTGATGATTTCAAACTGGTGCACTTGCATCATGATGTTGAACACGCGCACGGCCTGGCGGTCGGCCTGACTGAACTTGTGCGTAGTCGCCAGAACGGAGCGGACCTCAGGCTCCAAAAGCGCGTACTGTGGGGTGTCGTAGTTGAACCAGATGGTCCCCAGAAAGTGGGTATCGGTCAGATCACTCATGCTGCTGAAAGGGACATAGACAGTGCGGTTGATGTCGTCATTCCCTTCCTGCATTTTGGCGGTGAGCACGCCGATGACTTGGAAGCTGAGGCCGTCGAGGCGGATGTAGTCGCCGAGAGCGTTGCGGCCGGAAAACAATTTCTCCTTGGCTTCGGAACCAATGACAGCGACGCGGGCGTGCTGCATTTCTTCTTCGGCGTTATAGAAGCGACCCTGATCAACCTTCAGAGACCGGATCTGGAGGACGTTGGGGTAATTGCCGGTGACGGACCAGGTGAAGGCTCGCGTGTCGTACTGAACGGTGGCCTGCTTGCCGACCTCCGGGGTGATATGGGTAATCTGCGGGATGTTGGTGGTCAGGGCGTCAACGTCATCCATGGTAAAGCGGATGGGGGCGCCCGACTTGGTGCCGCCGGCTTGCATGGAAGTGGTGCCGGGAACCACGATGACCATCTTGGTGCCGAAGTTGGCGAAGATGTTGGTGCAGGCCTGTCCGAATCCGTCGCCGTAGGCGAGCAGCATGACGACGGTGGCGATGCCCCAGGCCATCCCGAGCATGGTGAGCGCAGTGCGGCGGCGGTTATGACGCATGGCCGCGTAGGCTTCCTGGAGCAAGTCCCTGAACATCGTGTTATTCCTGTCTCAACGCTTCTACCGGTTGCAGCATCGCGGCCTTGCGCGCGGGGTACAGTCCGGCGATCACTCCGGCCAGCGTGAGACTACCGATTGCCAGAACGGCCGACATGGGAACCAATTTGGGTGGATCGAATCCTCCGGGGCCGTGAACCGTGCTCATCGCCCCCATCAAGAGACCCGCGAACGCCATGCCGAGCAGGCCGCTGCCTAACGTCAGTAGCAATCCTTCAAGGAAGAACTGAAACAGAATGCTGCGATTGGTTGCACCGAGGGCCTTGCGCAGTCCGATTTCATGGGTGCGCTCGGTGACGGCCACGAGCATGATATTGATGACGCCAATAGCGCCGAGAGCCAGCGTCACCATTCCCACCGCGCCCAGAAACATGTTCATGACATCGAAAATGGTGCCCATCATCTTCGATTCTTGAATGGAATCCCATTCGTCGAAGGCGTCTTGATCCTTGGGATCGAAGCCGTGATTGCGGCCTACGATCTTGTGCACGTCCTCCTGGGAAAGCTTGTGCTCGGCGGTCACCTGCGGCTGGTACTCGACGAACGAAATGGAGTTCGCGTGACTGTTGCCCTTGACCGGGAAATTCGCCTGCATCACCTGGAACGGAATGTAGCCGCGCATGTTCAGCCACAGATTGTCGCCGTGGCCCAGATGTGGCGTGGTGCCGACAACCTGAAAACTCAGGCCGTTGATCAAAACGGTGGCGCCGAGTGCGGGCCGTCCCGGAAACAGAGTTTTTTGCAGCTCGCTGCCGAGAACGATGACATTGCGCCGCTGCTCGTTGTCCAATTGGTTGAGCCAGCGTCCCTCTTGAATGGGAATGTAGCTGATCTCGTTGAGCTGGGGCTCGGTGCCGAGAACTTCCCCGCTGCCGCTGGCGAACTCGCTGACTTCGTGGAGATCGTTGCGCGAAAGCATGGGAGCAGCGTTGCGTACATGCGGCGCTTTGCGGATATCCAGATAGTCGTCGTAGGTGAGCAAATAGGAGCGCGCCGAGTTCATGTTGCCCTTTACCGCAGGCGCGCGGCCGGGAAAGATGAACATGATGTCTTTGCCGAACTCGGCCATCTCGCGCTGGTTGCCGGAACGGAAGCCTTCGCCCACCCCTACAAGCAGCAGCAGAGATCCCACGCCCCAGGCGATGCCGAACATCGTCAGGAAGGAGCGCAGCTTGTGCGCCCACAGGTTGCGGAAGATTTGCACGAAGATGTCAGCCAAAGTCCGCATATCTAGGTCATTGTACCTTTAGACGCCAGTGGCGGGGTTACGGAAGCAGGCGATGGCCCCGGTTGCCGACGTGTCGTGTGGCATAAATGGCGATAGGGGGCAGGGACGCCTGAATTTAGGTAGCCAGGAGTTCCGCTTCCGGTTCTACCACTCCCCTTTGTTTACGCAATTGGGCATGGAATAGTTCCACGGGCAGGTCGGCTTGGGCGCGGAAAAGGGTCAATAGAGGGTCGCCCTGGTCGTCGCCGATTCGCTCGGCGGAGAAGGTGGAAGGGCTGTTATCGATGGTGTCGGGCTTTACCTGAAGGTCGGGAACGGCGCCGGTGGTGGTAACCAGAGTCTGGATGAACTGCTCGACTCGGGCCTTCTGCGTGGGAGTGCTCTGGGTGAATTCCACTCCCATGCCAGCGTCCGGATGCATGAGGCGAACGATGCCCTCGATCTGCAACTCCAGCTCGGCAACTTTCATCATCAGTTGCAGGCGGGTGCGGACGGGGAAGGGCGATTCGGTCTGGAGGTAGCAGGCGCTCAGGCTCAGGTCGGTGAGTTTGCAACTGACGGTCGGCTCGTCGGCTTCAGCACCGGCAAATTGGCGGCCGATCCAGAGCTTTAGCTGCTCGCTCATATCGGGCGCTAGATCGCGGAAGCGGACGCCTACTATCGTCGCGCCCTCCCAAGCGACTTCGCCGCGGGCTTCAATCTCGGTGCTTGTGCTTCCGGGCAGAGTGAAGCGGACGCGGAAGCTGGAAGGCAGTTTGTGGTTCTTGGTCTTGACGGCGATGCCATTTTCGCCCAGGTCTGAAGTGACAGTGCGCATGGCGCCTTGGGTGCCGTCGAACTGAAGCTCGACGGGCAGCTCGATGGGGACACGGGCATGGCGGCGGCGCTCACGCTTCATCAAGGCGCGAACGGCGCGAAAGCTCGACCGGGTACGCTCGATGGAAAGTGGCTTAAAAAGGACAAAATGGGCGCCGAGCTCAGTCGCGCCTCGACCGGCAGTCTGGCCGTCGGTGATTGCCACGACCACCGCACGCTTGTTGGCGGGGGCGGAACGGATTCCACGGAGAACTTTTGAGGCTAATTCAGGCGAGGTGCAGTCCACAATCACGGCCTCGAACCTCTGCCGGGTCATTTTTTGGATGGTGGTATCCAGGTCGGGGCACTGCTCGACGCCGATTTCCATTTCGCTCAGTACGCGGCGGAGCACACGGACGACGGTGTCGTCGGTGCAAAGCAAGAGTGATTGAAGGCCTGGTTCCATAAATCCTGGGGCAACCGGAGCCCAGCTACAACAAACAAAAACTAGCAGCTATATCCTTGTAGATCAATTACTTACGGCGGTTCACGGGTTACGATAGTAATCTCGGAAAAGAGTGAATCCCAGAATGGGATTAAAGGATGATTCTTCAACCACTTCCACCGCAGGCTCCCGATTTGCCATTGACTTTGAGTCGGGCTGAAGTAAAATCGGGCGGTTCCGCAATGACTTTTGGGTTGGCTGACACAGTCTGAGCGGTTCTCATTGTTGTTTATTCTTGAGTGTAGGGCGAGGGATTCGGAATCCTTCGCCAAGTCATCTGAATCTAAGACTTAGCGAATTCATTTCAAAGGCGAGGCATTTTCATTCATGGCAAAGCGACGCGGAAATCCGAATTGGGGCAAGCCCGAGCCAATTGGGCCGATTATCCCAACGGTCACCGAATTTGAGCAGGTGGTCAAGGAGTATAAGTTGACCCCCGATCAGTACCTGCGCTCGACCCGGCTGCGCGAGTGGGCGCGCCGCAACAAGAACTCCAAGTACATCCCGGAGCCGTTGCTGGAAGCCTGGGGCTTCGAAATCGAATCGACCCTGTAAAGAATTTGCGCCAACCACAAGCCGCCCTTTGGGCGGCTTTTTTTGCAGGGAGCGCCCAACCATCACCGGCGTAACCTTCTCAAGCAAACGCTTTATAGTGTGAAATGACTGGGAACATCTTACCTGGCAAGACGCTTTGGCTCGCAACGGGCCTGGCTCGAGGCGCGAAGGAAATCGGCGGGATGGCGTGAGAATACTTTGGGTGAAGGCCGGCGGGTTGGTGCCGCTCGATAGCGGCGGCAAGATCCGCAGCTACAACATTCTGCGGCAACTGGCGCGCGATCATCGCGTCACCTATTTTGGCTTTCACGCCGAGCAGGACGACGCCGCTCACGCCGAGCTAGACGGAATTTTTGAGCGCGTGGTGCGGTGTCCACTGAAGCTGCCAGCGGCCAAAAGCTTCGCAGAACTGGTGCAGTACGGCAAAGAGATTTTTTCAGGCAACCCCTACGCCATCAGCAAGTATTGCCAGCCCTGGGTGGCGAGCGAACTGCGAAAGCTGGTGCACACGGAAAGCTACGATGTGATCGTCTGCGATTTTCTGGTGGCCGCGGGGGTGATTCCCTGGGACCTTCCCTGCCCTAAGGTGCTTTTCACGCACAACGTTGAGGCGCTCATTTGGAAGCGCCATTATGAGGTGGCACGGAATCCGCTGTGGAAGCTGCTTTCGTGGCGGGAGTGGCGGGCCATGGAACGGGCGGAAAAACTCTACCTGCGCAAAGCCGATCACGTGCTGGCGGTCTCGCAGACAGACAGCGATTTCTTTGCAAAAGAATTGCCGGCGGAAAAACTGACCGTAATTCCTACCGGGGTGGACGTCGAATATTTTCGTCCCATGGCGGTGGAGGAAGAGCCCAACAGCCTGGTGTTTACGGGATCGATGGACTGGATGCCGAACGAGGATGGAATTTTCTATTTCGCCGAAGAGATCCTGCCGAGAATCTTCGAGAAGCTGCCGAATGCGCGACTTTCGGTGGTGGGACGGAAGCCTTCGGCGCGGCTGAAAGGGTTGGCCGCCACCGATCCCCATCATCTTCACTTGACCGGATGGGTGGATGATATTCGTCCGTATCTGGCGCAGAGCGAGGTGTGCATTGTGCCTCTGCGCGTGGGCAGCGGGACGCGGCTCAAGATTTTTGAGGCCATGGGGATGGGGAAGGCGATTGTCTCGACGACGATTGGCGCGGAAGGGCTTCCGGTACGGCATGGAGAGGACGTGCTGCTGGCGGATTCGCCGGATGATTTCGCGAACAGCGTAGTCAGATTATTGGGGAACGGTGCCGAGCGGCGGCGGCTGGGGAATGCAGCTCGCGAGTTGGTAGAGACGAAATACAGTTGGGGATCGGTGGCCAAGGAATTCGCGGCGTCGCTGGAGCGGGTGGTTGCCGGGTCATGACCGGGCGTGGTCGCATCTTCTACGGCACGCTAAACTGGGCTCGCAGTTCTTCCTGAACCCGGTTCTTCTAGACCTAGGTCTTCTCAATCCAAATCGAAATCGCGAATGGGACGTCCGGTGTCGGGCGTTTCTTTGGCTTTGCGGACGGCCTCCTGGAATTTCTTCTCCAGCAAATCGGCCGAGTGCTTCTGGGCTTCGATGGATTGACTGAAAATGGAATCGCGGCGGCTGTCCCGCTCTTTCATGGCGCGAGCGGCTTCTTCCATATCGTTGTACGTTTTCGGCTTGACGGGAGCGGTGTGCGAAATGACCGCCTGAGTTTCCGGGTCAATCTTCATCAACGCGCCGCAGCAAGGGCAGGTGATATCGAAATTGGACTTCTTCGCCATCTCGAGGAATGATACCGCAAACGTGGGAATCTCTCACCGCGACTGCAGGCGGATCGGCAAAACGTGGAACATGAACAGCAATTCTCCGCCCAGCATGAGGATGGAAATTACGGCGGTGCCGATGGCGAGCATTTCTCCAAAGGTCATGGAGGAGCGGCCGGGTTCGAAGCGGCGGGCGACCAGACCGAGGATATTCAGGGTGGCGAAACCGAAGACAGCGGCCCAGAGCAGGTCGTAAAAACTGCTGCCGCCACCAACCACGGACTGGAGAAGAACCGCGCAGGTCGCCATGAATCAGGGGTCCGCCGCAACAACCTCGTGTGCGCGATATTACATGAAGTAGCTGTCAGCCGTCAGCCATCAGTCGTCAGGTAGAGCCTGCGCTACACTTGGTCATGCGGATTACGGCGCTATTTTTCGATGTTGGAAACACGCTTTTGTTTCCGAATCGCGAGAAGATGCTGCGGCCGCTGCATGAGCGTGGAATCTTCCCTGCTGAGGAGTTGCTGCGGGAAGTCGAGCGCGAGACCAAGCACGAGTTCGATGGTTTGGTCGAGAGTGATGCTTCCGTGGACCACGGCTTTTGGCAGATCTACTACTCGCATTTGTTGGAACGGCTGGGTGCAGCGGATGAAGCGATTTGTCGTGATTTGGTAACGCGCACGCGGATATCGGCGAACTGGAGCGATATTCGGCCGGGGACGCGCGAGGCGCTGCTGCGGCTGGCGAAGAAATATCGGCTAGCAGTTATTTCAAATGCGGACGGAAAGATTGGTGACGTTCTGGAGCGCTGCGGGATTGCGGATTGCTTTGAGACGATCACCGACTCGGGAATTGTTGGGAAAGAGAAACCGCATCCGGCGATTTTTGAGGCTGCACTGAAGAGCATGGGAGTGGCGGCAGAGGAAAGTCTTTACGTCGGCGATCTCTATTCGGTGGATTATCTGGGCGCGACGCGGGTGGGAATGGGGGCGGTGCTTTTCGATGTCGCGGGCGCCTATAAGAACAATGGAGTGCGGCGGGTGGAGTCGCTGGAGGAATTGGAATCTTTGCTGCGAGCGGCGGGCAGGGCCTGAAGTCCTGGGGTTCCTTTACGGCACGGCTGAAGCCGTGCCCCGATACAAGCTCATGCCTAAACACGACAACGTTGCGACGGACGCACTCCGAATGGACGCACTTCAGATGGACGAGTTGTGGATGCAGGAAGCGCTGCGGGCTGCGCAGCGGGGGCTGGAAGCGGGAGAGGTCCCCGTTGGCGCGGTTGTGGTTTGTGACGGTAAGGTCGTCGCGCGAGGGTTCAATCGCAACATCGCTGATTCTGATCCGACGGCGCATGCGGAGGTTGTCGCGTTGCGTGAGGCGGGCGCTGCAATCGGCAACCATCGGCTGGGAGATTGTGAGCTGTTTGCTACAATTGAGCCGTGCGCGATGTGCGCGGGAGCGTTGGTCCACGCACGCATTCGGCGCCTGGTTTACGGCGCGGACGATCCCAAAGCCGGCGCCGTGCGCTCGGTAATGCAGGTGGTAAATCATCCGACGTTTGAACCACCAGATGGAAGTTCGCGGTGGCGTGCTGGCGGGAAAATGCGCAGAGTTGGTGCAGGAGTTCTTTCGGGCGCGCCGGGCGCAATGAGTTTTTGAGCTGTGGCTTTGAGTGGTGAGCGAGCAGCTGCACTTCGGAGAGGTGCGTGAGCGGTTGAAACGATCCGCCTCGAAAGCGGACATACCTTAACGGGTATCGGGGGTTCGAATCCCCCCCTCTCCGCCAGTCTTATTTTTTCCGCCATAAGCGCTTCAAATTGACTCTCCTGCCGCGCTACCCATACCATGATTGTCCCGCGCCGTTCTGGGCGAACTGCGACCCGCGAACACAAAGTTAACCATGATTGGTGAAACCATCTCGCACTACAACATCGTCGAGAAACTCGGCGGCGGCGGTATGGGTGTGGTTTACAAGGCGGAGGACACGTCTCTGGGGCGCTTTGTGGCGCTGAAGTTTTTGCCGGAGAGCGTGGCGCAGGACCCGGCATCGCTGGAGCGGTTTCGGCGGGAGGCGAGGGCGGCTTCGGCATTGAACCATCCGAATATTTGCACGATTTACGAAATTGGCGAGCATGATGGCAAGCGGTTTATCGCCATGGAATATCTTGACGGCGTGACCTTGCGGCATCGCATTGCCGGGCGGGCGCTGGAGATGGACGTCCTGCTCAACCTGGCAATTGAGATCGCGGATGCGCTCGACGCGGCCCATGCCGAGGGGATTGTGCATCGCGATATTAAACCGGGAAATGTTCTGGTCACAAAGCGCGGGCACGCGAAGATTCTCGACTTCGGGTTGGCCAAGATTACGCTGCCTGACCGGCATGGGTCGGGATCGTCGCCGGGGATGAGCGATGTGACGATTGGGGTCACTGGCGAACTGACGAGTCCCGGCACCGCATTGGGGACGATCGCGTATATGTCTCCGGAGCAGGTGCGGGGCAAGCTTCTCGATGCGCGAACAGATCTTTTTTCTTTCGGGGTGATGCTGTACGAGATGGCGACCGGAGTGACGCCGTTTCGCGGGGATACTTCCGGCGTGATTTTCGATGCCATTCTGAACCGCGCGCCGGCGGGCCCGGTGCGGCTAAATCCGGAGCTGCCGGCGAAGCTGGAAGACATCATTAATAAGGCGCTGGAAAAAGATGTGACGCTGAGGTATCAGCATGCGTCGGAAATCATGGCCGACCTGAAGCGGTTGCTGCGAGACACGACCAGCGGGATGGTGGCGATTCCTGCGGCGGATGATGTGGCCTCGGGAGCAACGAAGGCCGCGCCTGCGGCGGCAAAGAATACAAAGATTTCGCCGCGGATGATGTGGACGGCGCTGGCGGCGGTTGTGGCCATCGCGCTTTTGGGTTTTGGATTTTTGTCGGGACGGCTGGTGGGGTTTCACTCGTCGAAGCCGACGCCGGTCGCTGCCGCGGTGCCGGTCAACACGGTTGCAGCGCCGCCGGCTGCCAGCACAAACACTCCGGCGCCAATCGAGAAACCGTCGCCGTCATCGCCGGCGTCGTCATCTTCATCCCAGGCGCCGGCGGCGCCGAATTCCTCTACCAGTGCAAGCCATCCGGCCTCGGTGGTGCAGGCGGTTCAGTCGCACGCTCCTGCTGCCCCAGTGACACCGCCTCAGCAGGCCGCGCCGGAAACGACTCCTGAAGTAGCGGCACCGCTGCCGCCATCTTCTTCGCTGACGGCTGAACTGACGCTGCACGATTCAGACCGCAACCGCGAAATCCCGCTCAAGATTTATTATCCCGGACACATTTCAAGCTCGCTTCCACTGATTGTCTTTTCGCACGGGTACGGCGGATCGCGCGAGGGTTACGAATATTTGGGACGGGGATGGGCGGACGCCGGGTATATCGTGATTTTTCCCACTCACATTGGCAGCGACAGTGACGCGTTTGCGCAATTGGGCCTGCGTCCGGCGGGCGATCCCGCGGCTTCGTTCGAAATGCAACGGCAGCGCACTGCGGATGTCCGATTCATTCTGGCCTCGCTGAAGTTGATTGACCGCCAGGTGCGCGACATTCACGGGAAGATCAATAGCAAGCAGATCGGGGTTGCCGGGCATTCGATGGGGGCGGGAACGGCGCTATTGATCGGAGGCGCAACCGCGGCCGCGCCCAATGGCGTCCCGCAATCGCTGCGCGATAAGCATGTGCGGGCGGCGATGGCGATGTCGCCGCAAGGGCCCGGCGAAGAGGGCTTCAGCGACCACTCGTGGGACAAGATGGCGGTCCCCGCGCTGATGATGAGCGGAACGCGAGATCGCGGAATCGGCGGACAATCGCCGGAGTGGCTAATGCAGCCGTTTCAACACATGCCGGCGGGAAACAAATATCAGGTCATCGTGAACGGCGCCGAGCATCTGACCTTCGCGGTGGGCGGGCGCTTTCGTACCTGCATTCTGCAAGAAACGACCGCATTCTGGAACACGTATTTGAAAGGTCAGCCGACATCCATTCAAACGTCGGGGGCTTGTGAAGTCACCGCGAAGTGAGCTCCCAGGCTTTCGACTCTTGCTCGACATCAATTCAGGCGGGATTGCTTCGTCGCCCCTTTTGTCCGACCACTTTTTGTCCGACCAGCGCCGGAGTCACAACCTTGAAAACGGTATCCACAAAAGCGCGATTTAACGGCGCATGTTTGAGAAGAAAACGAATGTAGAGGGGACCGTAGAGCAAGTCGAGGACGGCATCGGGATCGAGGTCGGCGCGAATCTCACCTTGCTTAATGGCACGGCGCAACAAGCCGGCGGGCCTCGACCCGCCTGGGTTCAATCCAATGCGAACGAAAGGCGTGCAGTATCTCAGGTTGGGATTGTCCGGCGCCTACGACGGTGGCAACAATCTGGCCGAGAGGGCCGCGGTAGATCGTCGCCCATCTCCTCATTTGCTGGTGAATCGATTCCAATCCCGGCCCGGTGGAGAATATCCGCAGTTCTGGTTCGACCGCGGAAACAAACGCGGCGATTACTAACTCCGCCTTGTTGGGCCACCACCGGTAAACCGTGGCCTTGCCCACACCGGCGCGGGCCGCAACTGATTCGATACTGAGTTCATCGAACCCAACCCGCTTAAGCAGGGCCAAAGTGCTTCGCAACACCGCTTTGCGGGCTTTTTCGCTGCGGGGGCGGCCAGGCCGGCGGACCGTCACTGCCGCGGCGAGTTTGGGTTTTGGCATGACCCTGTCACCTTATCAAAAATAAATCCGATACGCACCGTATCGCATCTATTCTCTCTATACTGAAGTCGCGGCCGCAAATAGCCCGTTTGGCCGGTTGCCAGTTCCTTAAACGAAGCCGAGTTCATCACTCATGTGGATTGTTGCATTAGCGCTGCGCAGGCCCTACACCTTCATCGTGATGGCACTGCTGATCCTGATTCTCACTCCGGTGGTGGTGCTGCGCACGCCGACCGACATCTTCCCGGAAATCAACATCCCGGTCATCAGCATCGTCTGGAATTACGGCGGGCTTTCGCCGAAGGACATGTCGGACCGAATCACCTCGCAGACGGAGCGAGGCCTCACCACGCTGGTGAACGACATTGAGCACATCGAGTCGCAGTCGCTTAATGGGGTTGCGGTGATAAAGATCTTCTTTCGTCCGTCGGCGAATATTCAGACGGCGCTGGCACAGGTAACGGCGATATCGCAGACGGTCATTCGCGGCCTGCCTCCAGGCGCGACTCCGCCGCTGATCATTCAATATTCGGCGTCGAGCGTTCCGATTCTGCAAATCGGGATGAGCAGCAAGACGCTTCCTGAACAACAGTTGAATGACTATGGCCTGAACTTTGTGCGGACGCAGTTGATTACGGTCGAGGGAGCGGCAATTCCCTACCCTTATGGCGGCAAGTCGAGATTGGTGTCAGTCGATCTCGACACCGTTGCTCTGCAGGCCAAGCATTTGACGCCGGTGGATGTGGTCAATGCGATCAGCGTGCAGAATTTGATTCTGCCGTCGGGCACGGTGAAACTGGGATCGCTTGAGAACCAGGTTGAGTTAAATGCCAGTCCGCAAACGATTGCTGAACTGAATGATTTGCCGATCAAGACCGTAAACGGTGCGACCATCTATGTGCGCGATGTGGCACACGTGCGCGATGGTTATTCGCCGCAGACAAATATTGTGCGGCAAGATGGAGTCCGCGGAACGCTGCTGTCGGTAATGAAGAATGGCGGCGCGTCCACCATTAATGTGGTGAGAGATATTCGCGCGATGCTGCCGCAGGTGGCGCAAACCCTGCCCGAGGACATGAAGCTGACGCCGCTGTTTGATCAGTCATTGTTTGTGCGGGCGGCGATTCAGGGAGTGCTGAAGGAGGCGGTGACCGCGGCTTGCCTGACTGCGGCGATGATTCTACTTTTCCTGGGAAATTGGCGGACCACGCTGATTATCGCAATCTCGATTCCTCTTTCGATTCTTACTTCGGTGATCCTGTTGAGCGCGCTGGGCGAGACGTTCAACATCATGACTCTTGGTGGTCTGGCGCTGGCTGTGGGCGTACTGGTGGACGACGCCACGGTTGAACTGGAGAACATCGAACGCAATCTGGGGATGAAGAAAGAGTTAAAGCAAGCCATTCTGGATGGCGCGCAACAGATTGCAGTACCGGCATTTGTTTCCACACTTGCGATTTGCATTGTTTTCGTGCCGATGTTCTTTCTGACGGGAGTGGCGCGGTATCTGTTCGTGCCCATGGCGGAGGCGGTTGTGTTCGCCATGCTGGCTTCTTATTTGTTGTCGCGGACGCTGGTGCCGACGTTGGTCATGTATCTGCTGAAGGGACATGAAGAGGACACGCACCGCGAGCCAACAACTTTCTTGGGACGTATGCAGAAGCGGTTCGACAATTGGTTTGGGGAACTGCGGGAATCGTACCGCGGGCACGCTGGAAGCAATCATGGGGCATCGCGGCATGTTTGTGGCGACTTTCCTGGGGGTGTGCTTGCTATCGGGGGGATTGACGTTTCTTCTGGGACGCGACTTCTTTCCGAATGTTGATGCGGGTCAATTCCGGCTTCACGTTCGCGGACGCGCGGGGTTGAGGATTGAGGAAACTGCGCGGCTGGTGGATGAAGTCGAGCAGGAAATCCGGCATCAGGTTCCCCAGTCGGAGATCCATACGGTGCTGGATAATATCGGGCTTCCCTACAGCGGAATTAATCTTTCTTACAGCAATGGGGGAACGATTGGCACGTCTGATGCGGAGATTCTGGTGGCGTTGAATCCGGGGCACCGCCCAACGGAAGAGTACGTTCGCAAGTTAAGAGACGAACTGCCGCAGGATTTTCCGGGCGTGGAATTCTTTTTTCAACCGGCGGACATCGTCAGCCAGATTCTGAACTTCGGGCAACCGTCGCCGATTGATATCCAACTGTCGGGCCAGAATTACACCGCAAACTATGCGATTGCGCAGCAGATCGCAAACCGCATGCGGCATGTGCCGGGAGCAGTGGATGTGCATGTGCAGCAATTGATGGACAATCCAACGCTGCACCTGGATGTGGACCGGGTGCGAGCGCAGGAAGTTGGGTTGACGGAACGCGACGTGGCGCAGAACGTGCTGGTGTCGCTGAGTTCGAGCTTTCAGACTGCGCCGGCTTTCTGGGTGAATCCGAAAAATGGCGTCACTTACAGCGTGGCGGTACAGTCGCCGCAGTACAAGGTGGATACGTTGCAGGCCTTGATGAATACGCCGATCAGCGGCAGCGGAACGACGACTCCGCAGGTACTGGCGAATCTGGCGACCGCGACTCCGGAAACCGCACCAGCGGTGGTGAGCCATTACAACATTGCGCCGACGGTAGATATCTATGCGAGTGTGGATGGCCGAGATCTGGGAGGAGTCGCCGACGACACGGCAGCGCTCCTGAAGCCGTTTTCACAGCACCTGCCGCGCGGCACGCAGTTGCATGTTCGCGGCCAGGTCGAAACCATGCAGTCGTCATATGCGGGATTGCTGATCGGGCTGGCAATGTCGATCGTGCTGGTGTATCTGCTGATTGTGGTCAATTTTCAGTCATGGCTGGATCCTTTCATCATTATTACGGCCCTTCCGGGAGCACTGGCTGGGATTCTCTGGATTCTGTTCCTGACCCATACCACGTTGAGCGTGCCGGCGCTGACCGGAGCGGTGATGTGCATGGGCGTGGCCACGGCCAACAGCATTCTGCTGATTTCGTTTGCGCGCGAACGCATGGCGGCGGGCGCGGACCCGGTGCGGGCGGCGCTCGAAGCCGGCTACACGCGCATGCGTCCGGTAATCATGACGGCCCTGGCCATGATTCTTGGCATGTTGCCCATGGCGCTGGGATTCGGTGAAGGCGGCGAGCAGAATGCTCCGTTGGGTAGAGCGGTGATCGGCGGACTGACGGTGGCGACCGTGGCGACTCTGTTTTTTGTTCCCGTGGTGTTCAGCATCTTTCACGGTTGGCGGCTGAAGCGTGCTTCGTCGTCATCGCCGGCAATATCCTGAGTTTATTTTTGAGTGAGGCTTAAATATGGCTTATGAAAATGGCGTGATTTCCCCAGCGGAAACACGAGCGTCGGAGCAATCTGCGAGGGCGCAGAAGAAACCAAGCTATCTGGTGCTGGTAGTGGTCGGGGTATTGCTGCTTGCGGCGGGCGTGGTGACGCTGGTGGCGCGACTGGGAGAGCGCCGCGCGCTGGCCAAGGAAACTGAAACTCTGGCGGTGCCGAGCGTGCTGGTGATTCAGCCCAAGATCGAGCCGCCGCAGGAGGATTTGGTGCTTCCCTCTACGCTCCAAGCCTATATTGAATCGCCGATTTACGCCCGCACCAACGGTTATCTGGCGCATTGGTTCAAAGACATTGGAAGTCACGTGCAAAAAGGGGAGTTGCTGGCGGATATTGAGACTCCAGAAGTCGATCAGGAATTGATGCAAGCGCGGGCGGCACGGAATCAGGCGGAAGCACAGCTCAATCTGGCGAAGACCTCAGCTGAGCGCTGGGACACGCTGCGCAAGATGGACGCAGTGGCACAGCAGGAAGCCGATGAGCGGTCGAGCGGCTACACCCAGGCGCAGGCGGCACTTGCATCAGCGACGGCCAACGTGCGGCGGCTGGAGCAGTTGGAGTCGTTCAAGCATATTTATGCGCCGTTCTCTGGAGTCATTACGAAACGCAACACCGATATCGGCGCATTGATCAATGCCGGGAACAGCGGAACCAATCAGGAGCTGTTTGTGATGGCGCAGATCAATCCAATCCGCGTTTATGTGGATGTCCCGGAAAACGATGCGCCTTCGGTTCGCGCACATCTGAAAGCGTCGATCGAATTGCCGGCGTTTCCGGGGCGGCATTTCTCCGGCAGCGTGGCGCGGACGGCGGACGCCATTGACCCCACCTCGCGCACTTTGCGCACTGAGATTGATGTGCCGAACCCCGATGGCCAGCTATTGCCGGGTTCCTACGCTCAGGTGCACTTTGGGGTGAAGGCGACGGCAACACGAATGTCGGTGCCAGTGAATGCGCTGCTGTTTCGTGCGGAAGGGCCGCGGGCGGCGGTGGTGGGCAGCGACGGCAAAGTGCACCTGAAGGCTGTGGTGATTGGGCGTGACTACGGTACGGAGGTGGAAATCCTGAGCGGGATTGATCCCAGCGAGAACATCGTTCTGAATCCCAGCGATTCGCTGGAGGATGGACAGACCGTGCATGTGGCGAAAACAGGCGGACGCTCATGAGATTTCGGTTGCCTTGGGCGGCGGCTTCTTTGTGCTGGGTTGCGACACTAAGTGTCGCGGCGTTTGCCGGCGGGCCAAAGTACACAAAACCGGACGCACCCGTACCCGCAGAATTGGCAGTCGCCGGTGCCGTGGCAAATTGCGAGTCCGCTCGATGCGCTTCCGAAGAACGCGTGGTGGAAACTTTTTGGCGATCCCGAGCTCGACCAGTATGAAGACCGGGCGATGGGTAGCAATCAGACGCTGAAAGCCGCGACTTCGCGTCTGGCTGAGGCGCGGGCGTTTGCCAGAGTGACCTCGTCGGGCCTGTATCCGGAGTTGGACGCGGGGGCAAACGGACAGAGAGAAAGGCTGTCGGCAAACCGGCCGACGAATGGCGCGAGGCTCGTCCCAAACGCGGTCACGCAGAATGTTTTCAATATCCCATTCACGCTGAATTACGAGATTGATTTGTTTGGGCGGGTGCGGCACAGCCTGGAGGCGGCCAACGCATCGTTGCAGGCCTCGGCTGCCGATCTGGAAAATGTGCGACTGATGGTCACCTCAGAGCTGGCAGCGGATTATTTTCAGTTGCGCGAGCTGGACGCTGAGATGGCGGTGGTGCAGAAGGCAATTGACTTCGAGAAAGAGGGACTGCAGTTAGTCGAGAACCGGCACAACGGCGGAGCGGTATCCGGCCTGGATGTTGCGCAGCAGCAGACGGTGCTCGATTCCTCGTACACGCAACTGGCATTGCTGCAACAGCAACGCGCTCAGTTCGAACATGCGGTGGCGGCGTTGCAGGGGTTACCGGCGTCGGAATTCAAGGCTCCGGTTCGCGGGTTGGATGTGCAGCCGCCGGTGATTCCGGTCGCGGTTCCCTCCGAGTTGATTCAACGGCGTCCGGACATCGCGACGGCGGAACGCGAAGTGTCTGCGGCGAATGCGCAAATCGGAGTGGCGAAATCTGCGTTTTATCCCAGCCTTTCTCTGGGCGGCACTGGTTTCGGGTTTCAAAGCCAGGACATCGCCAAACTGGTGGACGCGCCGAGCGCGGTGTGGTCCGTCGGATTGTCGCTGTTGGAGCCAGTGATTGCGGGAGGCCGCAACCGCGCGCAATTAGCGAACGCCAGGGCAGCCTACGACGAAAATGTTGCGAACTACCGCGAGTCGGTGTTAGTGGCGTTCCAGCAGGTTGAAGACGCGATTTCTGGACTCAACGCTCTGGCGAGCGCGTCCGACTCGCAACAACGCACCGTGGGCGATGCGGAGCGTACGTTGACACTGGCGAATGCACGTTACACCGGAGGCTTGGTCACGTACCTCGACGTGATCACGGCACAAGAGCAAGTCCTCACCAACGAACGCCTCTCGACTCAGATTCAGGGACAACGGCTGGTCACGTCAGTTTTGTTGGTGAAGGCGCTGGGCGGAGGCTGGGACAGTTCCAGCATCGCGGCAGTCGGCGTCAAACCCAGCCTGAAGCAGGCATTGCAACAATAGGCGCGTCGGCGTTCTGAACCGTTCCTGCGTGTTATATACTTCGCTAACGAGGGCACTCTTCCGCTCACGGCGCGGGGAAAGCCAGCACGGAAGAGTCAGTTTCTGCAACACCGCTCATTCAGTCTGAGGACTTGGCTTCATTGGAATATCCCATGGAAGGACGCGATCCATTCCGTCCTGACGACGACCTGGCGACCGTAGCCGACGCTGGGACTGCTGTACGGGCCCCCTCCGATCCCGCCGGTGCCAGGCCAAGCTCTTCCAACCCTGAGTTGGAAATGGCGACGATGGAGTTCGGCCCCGATACTCCTACACTGTTGGGGGCCGCTCCGAGAGTCGCCCCCGCTTCGAATTTTGCGTCGGGCAATCAGTCGCTCCTGCTTCCGGGATCTGTTCTGGGACAACGTTATGAAATCCTGCAGGTGCTGGGGCAAGGCGGGATGGGTGCGGTCTATAAAGCAGTTGATCGCGAAGTCAGCCGCACCGTTGCTTTGAAAGTGATCCGCCCCGACCTCGCGGCAAATTCCTCGATCATTGACCGGTTCAAGCAGGAACTTGTCCTTTCGCACCAGGTGACCCACAAAAATGTGGTGCGCATTTACGACATCGGTGAAGCCGATGGTGTGAAGTTCATCACCATGGAATACATCGAGGGCAAGGACCTGCGCACGCTGATCCTGGAAAAAAAGACGTTTCCGCAGGGCGAAGCGGTGGAAACGATGGTGCAGATTTGCCGCGCCCTGGAAGCCACTCACGCGGTGGGAGTGATTCATCGTGACCTGAAACCCCAAAACATCATGCGCGACAACCAGGGGCGCGTGGTGGTGATGGACTTTGGACTGGCGCGCACGATCGATAGCACCGACGGCATGACGCAAACCGGCGCGGTGGTGGGAACGATGGAGTACATGTCGCCGGAGCAAGGGCTGGGCAAGACGCTCGACGAGCGCTCGGATTTGTACGCCGCGGGATTGATTTTTTACGAGTTGCTGACCGGCAAGATGCCGTACAAGGCCGACAGCGCGTTGGCCAGTCTGTTGAAGCGGACTCAGGAACGCGCGGTGCCGGTTTCGCAACACGACGCCAGCATTCCGCGCTCGTTGAGCAATATGGTGGCGAAGTGCCTGGAACCGAATGTCGAACATCGCTATCAGAAGGTGACCGAGGTCCTGGCCGACCTGGAAGCGTGGCAAGGTAAGAGCGCGGCGGCCACCCTCGGCTTTGAAGCTTCGGTAGGGCCATGGGGGCGCACTATTCCGTGGCCGGCGATCGGGATCGGGGCCGCGGTTCTGGTGCTGGCGGTGGCCGGATACTTACTGCGCGACAAGTTCCGCTCGGAAAAGGGACCTGTTGGGCCACAGATTTCGCTTGCCATTCTGCCGTTGCGGAACGCATCGGGAGACGCTTCACTCGACTGGATGGGAAAGAGCTTAGGGGAAATGCTGCGAACTGACATCGGGCAGGCGGAGAACGTGCATACTGTCGCGCCGGAACGCTTGCACCAGATTTTGACTGATCTGCGAATTTCTGCCGACACGGAACTCGACGCCGCCGCCATCAAGCAGATTGCTGAGTTTACCAACGCCGACCAGGTCGTTTGGGGCGAGTACGTCAAGCTGGGAGACCAGATCCGGATTGATGCGCAGTTGGAAAATTTGAAAACAGGGCGAACGATTCCGATCAAGGCCGAAGCGCCGACCCAGAAGGATCTGATTAAGGCGGTCGATCAGTTGGCGAAGTCTGTCCAGGAGAACCTGACGCTCTCTCCGAAAGCTCTGGAACAGATGAAGGCGGCTGCTTTTACGCCCTCGTCCCAGTCCGTGGACGCCTTACGGGCCTACAGCGAGGGGCTCGAGCTTTCGCGCCAGAACAATCAATTGGAAGCGGTCAAGAAATTCGAAGCTGCAACCGCGGCTGATCCTAACTTCGCTCTCGCATACACCAGATTAGCGCAGGCCTACTCGACGCTCGGTTACGGCCCAAAGGCCGAGCAATATTCGAATAAAGCGGTTGATCTCGACGCCAACCTGCCGCCCGCCGAGAGGTACATGATTGAAGCCGCGGGCGCCCGCATTCAAAACAATTTTGCTAAAGCGCTGGAAGCCTACGACAACCTGGGCAAACTGATGCCGCAGGATCCCCAAGTCTGGTCGGAGATGGCAGCGTTATACAAGGCACAGGGGGCCTACGACAAATCCTTTGAATACTATTCCAAAGTGCTCGCCAGCGACCCGAAAAATGTCGACGCTCTGCTGGCCATTGGGGGGGTTGAAATTGAACGCGACAATACTCAAGGGTCCTTCGACTACTTGAACCGCGCGCTTAGTCTTGCTGTCGAGCAAGGGAATCAACAAGGCAAGGCAAATGCCCTGAAGACCATCGGGACGGCGTACCGCCTGACCAACAAGCCGGATGACGCGCTGCAAAATCTTCAGCAGGCGTTGGATATTCAAAAGCAGATCGGCGATCAAGGTGGCATGGCGTTCAGCCTCCGTCAGATGGCGGACACATACGTTCTAAAGGGTAAGCCCGACGAAGCCGCTAAAAATTACCAGGCGGCCCTGAAGCTCCAGACTCAACTCGGGAACCAGGTCGGGCTCGGGGGCGTGCTGTTGAACTACGGCAATCTTCTGGAATCTCAGGGGAAATATGACCAGGCGCTAGACATCACCAAGCAGGCATTGCAGATCGAATTGCAATTGGGCGATGAAGACACTCAGGGCATATGCCTGAACAATATCGGAAATCTCTATATTGAGCAGGGCCACTACGATGACGCCCTCACCTATTTCCAGCGCAGTCTCGATTTGCAGCAGAAGCTGAAAGTGTCCACCGATATCGCAAGGTCTTTGAACAACATTGGCGAAACTTATTTGAAGCTCGGCAAGCTCGATCAAGCGTTGGAGAATTATCTCCATGCCCTGGAGGTGTCGCGAAATGCCGGCGACAAGTTTCTGGTGGCCGAAGCCTCCGATGGCATGGCTGCCCTGTTTGTGCTTCAAGGCAGAAACGGCGCCGCACTCAGCGCACAGCAGGATGCGCTCAAGAACATGCAAGATATGCAGCGGCAAGACGTCGATTCCGCTGAAATTCAGGCGCATTATGGTCTGATACTCGCCCTAATCGGGCATTTTGACGACGCGCAGAAGAACCTCGACTCGGCGCTGACGCTTGCGCGCTCCTTGCACAACGATCCTCTTATTGGCACCATCCTCAATCTGCAAGGCGAGCGCCTCGTTTACCAGGGAGATTTCGCTGCCGCACGGCCTCTCTTCGACCAGGCCCTCCAACTCGCTTCTCGCCGGAAGGACAGCAGTGAGAGCTTACAGATCAAATTCAACGAAGCCCGTCTCGCAATCTCTTCCGGACGCGCGGCCACCGCCATCAGCAGTCTCAAAGACTTGGTGAAAACCGCCGATGGCGCAAACCAGCGCTACCTCTCCCTGGAATGCTCGCTATATCTCGGCGTCGCGTTGGCGCAGTCAAAAAGCTTCGCGCCGGCAAGGCAGGAACTGGAAAACGTTTTGCGCAAAGCACAAGATCAAGGATTAAAGTCATTGCAACCGCAAGCACAGTACTGGCTGGCCGTGGTACTTCGCAGCAGCGGTAGCAAATCAGAAGCAGCCGATCATTTTCAGCAAGCGCAGAAGTTACTGCAAGAAATGCGAAATGAGTCCCACAGCGACGATCTGCCAAAGAGAGAAGACCTCAAGCTGATCGCTCAAGAAGCCAAAGCCTCATAAATTTGATCCCCCAATGAAAAAGGGCGAGCCATCAGGCCCGCCCAGTCTCAGCAACTTTCTTCGAGGCTACTTCAAAATCACAAACGTTGTTTGCACGTTATAAATACTCTGAGGAACGGTCAGCGGCGCCACGATCGTGGTCGCGGTGTTGTCGGTCAGGAATTCCACCGACACGCTGTATGTACCCTTGGGGCAAACTCCCGTCGCACCCGAGGGCAGAATGCAACTGCTGGTGTCCCAATTGAAAAGGTACTGTTGGTTGTTATCGCCCTTGAACAAAGGCTGCGCCAAGCCTGAGCTTCCATTCGAGACCAATCCAATTGGAACGAACATTTGGTTGTTGTGGGTATCTTTGGTTTGTGCCACCGCCAGGAGCACCGTCGCGCCCGTAACATAAGATCCCGACTGGCACGAATTGCCGGGCGCGGCGGAAGCCAGCTTAATTTTCACCGGCACCGACTTCCCGGCCGAAAAACTTGATGCCGGCAAGTCCCACGCCAGGGTATTAGTGTTAAAGGTATTGTTCACCGGCGATTGAAATCCGCAGAACGCACCGGCCGGCGAGGCAGCGGTGTTGGGCTTCGAATTCATCAGAAAGATATTGCAGTCGGTTTTTTTAACTCCACCCACGCTGGAATCCTGGGGTAGGTAACCATTAATCGGCCAAGTGCCAAGTTGAGCCAGACTCACCGAACCTGGCTGACAATCGTCGTTAAGGTCGGAGCAAACCAGCAATTGCGAGTCGGCCGCGCTTGCAGAAAACTGGTGCGCAACCTCAAAGTTCAACGTGGTGCCGTCCTTCGCTTTGCAGTTGGGGTCGTTGTTAAAAGTGGTGCCAGGTGTAATGTGAAGGCCTGCAGTCCCAATGCCAGCGACGAACCCATCCAAGCCAAGATTCACAATCGGGTCAGCGGCACCGCCAACCAGGGAAGTATTGATCAGGCCGGCGACGTAGGTTGGGTTATAGAGATTTACGGCAATCTGTCCGCTGCAGGAATTCGCAACTTGGCTGATCTCCATGGCGGCAAATCCAAAATTAGCGATCTTGTCGCCATTCGGCCCGGCAGTCAGTGGCAAGCTGGTGGCTGAAGGCGCAAGCGCGAGTCCAATGGCAGGGAACGGAACCGATGTGGTCGCAAGCAGCTTGCATCCCTTAACGGTCAGCACCGAACCCTTGGTTCCGGAGGCCACCGCCGCGTAAAGCGTATCGTCCAACGCGGTCTGCAGGAAGTTCGGCACATCTTTGCCTTTGAAGGTCTGGCAAGTGGTTGAACCTTGACCCTGGGAATTGAAGTGCAAAATATTCGCTTTGCCACCTTGGTCCGATACGTAGAGATCGCCAAAAGCTCCTCTGGCGATGCCCAACGGTTGCGACAGTCCAGAAATCAGCGGAGTCGGATCAATACTGGCGAGTGAGACCGGCGCGTGCAGGACATTGCCGTTCGCGTTGTCCACAATCAGCAGGTCCCCGGTGTTCTTCAGCGCGACGCCTTGATATTTGGCTGTGAGCGTTGTGAGCGGCGCCTGGTTGACGGCCACCGCACCCGAAGCCGATCCTAGTGGGATGCTCGTGATGCTATACGGATACGTGATAGTCGAGCTAGCCGACACCACCCAGACGCCGCCCCCGTTGACGTCTTGACTGGTCACAATCAGGTCACCCGTCGCGGTGATACGGCCACACTGCGGATGAGTTAGCGCCCCTCCCGAGTAAATAGCCTCCGGAGTGATGGGTGCTGTCGCCGTCGGATCAAATCTGACGATCTTGTTATTCGCCGTATCGCAGGCGTAAACCAGATAACGTGTGCTCCCGACAGCCGAATTGTCCGGCGCGACAACCATGCCTTCATAGTCGGCGCCGAGGGTCGAAACCAGAAGCGTCTCGCTGCCCGAAGCAGTGTCAATGCTGTAGATGTTTCCGGCAGTGCCGGTGGAAACGAAGACGGTGGGCGATCCGGCCCACGCCTGAGCGGCAAGAAAGCACACAACGGTTACAAGCAAGCGACGAAGACAGCGCATGATGGTTCCTCCTGGGAGCGCGATAGCGGGAAGAGGCCAGGGGAAAGAGCCCGCCACGCGTCCATCCTTGATAGTCGAAAATCCTTTCAAAGTCAAGATAAACAGAGCCGGAATGGGCGTCCCACGCGGGATTTGGGTGGCCCTGGGCACCATCGCAACGACCGGGCTGAGTTTCCTGGCTTGACGGCACGGCCACCACGCATTTCGACGGCCAGTTTGACGCACCGTTCGGCGGGATGAGACTATCCGCGTCGGCCAACACTGCGTTTAGTTTACGTTCCAATCCTGTGTTTCTTCAGGAGGCGCGAAGTGACCGCACCGCGAAATGTGATGCAAAGTTTTGCACTTTTCATCCTGCTGGCCGGGGCTGATCGAACAGGGTTGGGTGAGAACCCTTCTGATCACCTCAAACAAGGCTTCGGGACTGCGCCGACTTCTGCCGGCCGCGAGTCTTGTGGCATTGGATAAATGCCTTTCATCTGGTGATGGCGTGAATCCCTGTGCGCACTTGCGAATCCGCAGGGCGGGCAGCGATACTTTTTGTCCAAGCTCATGCGGGTTTGATCTTTAGATTTTTCATTTTTGATGGCTCAGATTTCAGAGGGCAGCTTCGTTTTCCACTTTATGTCACGAGAACCGCGATCGGTAAATTCCGGCAAGCAGAAGCCGCAACGCCCGAAGGCGAAGGCTTCGCATTCCAGCGAAACCCATGAACTGACGGAACTGGCACTGCGCGCCTGTTTGGTGGCGAACGACGCCGCATTTAACTTCCGGGACTTTCTGGCCAACGCTTCGCACATGGCGTTTTTGGCGGTGCGGGATTGCGAAAAAGAACTGGACCGCATTGAGCAGGAGATGGATGAGGAGCTTCCGGCGGCCATCACCCAGGTCAGCGAATTGGAAGCGCGGGAACTGCTGGCGTGTCTGCGGTTCAGCAACGAACTGGAGCGAATCGGCGACCTGCTGTGGTGGGTGGCGCAGCGGGCACAGAGTTTGCCCGTCCGGATACCCAAGGCCGACGCGCAGGAACTGATGGAGATGACCGGCATTCTGGAGAAGATGCTGCAAAGCGTCCGCGAGGGATTTACCCAGCGCGAGTTGGAGCCGGCGAGCTACGTATTGCGCGCCGATCGTGAAATCGACCGGGTGTACCGGGCGCTGTTTCGCCGTCACGTGACCAACAGCGGCGAGAAGAACATGCAACACAGCGCGGACGTGCTGTTAATGGCGCAGTCGCTGGAGCGCGCCGGAGATCACGCCACGAACCTGGCGGAAGAGTTGTTCCGGCTGATCGAAGGCCGCAGCCTGCGGCACACCCCGAAGACGGCACGTGAAGGATTAAAAATACGCCGGGAAAGCGGCCCACAAATTAACTTGCTGGAAGTTGCGGCAGGTGATAGCATCCCGCAAATTTCGCGTGGAGGCTCCCATGGTCACCGTACTTCGGCCCCTTTCCACCAGTGAGTTGCTGGACCGGACTTTTCATCTGTACCGGAACAACTTCGTCGTGTTTGTAGGCATAGCGGCGATTCCACAGTTGTTCGTGCTCGCGCTCCGTGTTGTGGTCAGGGCGACGCCAGACGTAAATCAAATCGGCGAGTTTTTTCTCGTCTCGGTCGGTGTTGCGATCGTCAGCTTCATTGCGGCGGAGACCTCCCAGGCGGGGGCCGTAATGGCCGTCTCGAACCTACAGCTCGACCGTCCCGCTGGCGTCAGCGATGCGTTTCGTTCCGTGCAAAGCAGTCTTCTGCGGGTAATATGGGTCTCTTTTGCCGTGCTGTTTATTCCCATCTTGTTTGCAATTCCCGTTCTGATCGTTGTAGGGGTTGTGGCTGGAATCGCTGGCGGAGTTGTTGGCGGTGGACTTGGCAACGTCGGAGCGATTCGGCTCGTGTCTTTTTCTTTGGTGCTGATCGTGCCGCTCATCGCGTTGCGATGGTGGCTGGCGTGGTCTCTGGTGGTACCCGTCACGGTGCTAGAGGGCGGTGGGCTCCGGGTTAGCATGCGCCGCAGCAAAGCGCTAACCAAAGGCTGTCGGGGCCGAATCTTCTTAATCTACTTGCTGATTGGTATCCTCGTTGCGATCGTTTCATGGATGATCCAACTGCCGCTGTTAGCATTGATAGGAGTTCGATCCCTCCGAGAGCCTGGCACCATGACCGCAGCGGCACAAGCGATCTCAGCTGCGGGTGTGTTCCTTAGCACAAGCTTGGTCGGATCCCTGGCTACGATCGCTCTGACTCTCATCTATTACGATCAACGGGTGCGCAAGGAAGGCTTCGACCTGCAACTGATGATGTCCACTTTGGAGGGCGGGGGGCAAGCCGCCTCTGCCCCCGCTAGCGTGTCCTAGCGCGGCTACCGGGAACAAGGAGTGAGCCTGATGGTCACCATCTTGCGTCCGCTATCCACCAGCGAACTATTGGATCGGACGTTCCATTTGTATCGGAACAACTTCCTCATGTTCGCCGGAATTGCGGCCATACCTCAGATTCCGGTCCTCGGTTTGCGATTGACAGATTCAGCTCTACTATTGCGACAAGTAATCCCGAGCCGAGGCATACGGACCGCGATTTTTTATTTGTCCGGCTTCCTCGCCGTTGAAATCGCGCACGCGGCGACAGTCTCCGCCGTCTCCAGATTGCACTTGGGGCAACCCGCAGACATCGCATCCGCCTATGGCTCCTCCGCCCGAAGCCTGCCTCGCGCCGTCACGAGCGCCTCTATTGCCGTTGTGCTCCCCCTCCTGTTCGGATTTGTTGTTTTCGCAATGTTGATATGGGGAGTCGGCTTTTTCGTTATTGGTCTTAGGGTTGCAATCTGGATTCGAGGAGTGACAGCACTGCTCGCATTTCTTGCTGCGTTTCTTTTAGCTATTCGATTGTGGACAAGATGGTCCCTGGTCGTGCCAATTGCAGTTCTCGAGCGAAGCGCCATCCGTCCTACTATGAGTCGGAGTCGATTGCTTACGGAAGACCGCCGCACGCGGATCTTTGCGGTTTGTATCCTCGTCGTTGCACTTACGTGGATCGTCAGCATACTCTTTCAAACGCCGTTCTATTACATCGCCGGATGGCGAGGGCTGTCGCGCCAGGCTAGTATCAGCAACGTTGGCGTGACGATGTCAGCGATTGGGAACTTCGCAAGCACGAGTCTGGTGGGACCGCTCTTGACCATTGCGCTGACCCTGATCTACTACGATGAACGTGTGCGCAAGGAAGGGTTCGACCTGCAACTGATGATGTCCACGCTGGAGAGCGGCAGCGCGCCGAATGTCGCTGCGGCGCCGGCAGGCACCGGTGTTTAGGAGCGGATTCCATGATCACGGTGTTGCGGCCGCTTTCGACCGGCGAGTTGCTGGACCGGACGTTCCACCTGTACCGCAACAATTTCCTGGTTTTCGCGGGGATCACTGCCATTCCACAACTGTTTATTCTGGCGCTGCAACTGGGCGGCGCAGTGATGGTCATTGGACGGCGAGGGCCCGGCGGCGTGTACATGATTCTTGGCGGATATCTGTTGTTCTACCTCGCGATATTCATTTCGCAAGCGCCGACTATTGTTGCGGTTTCTAATCTTCAAATGGAAAAGCCCACGGGCATCGGGTCTGCGTATTCCTCTTCGAAAGGCAGTCTTTTGCGCGTGCTTTGGATTGTGTTCCTGATATTCGTGACGATGGGCGGTTTTTTCCTGGTGATGGGTATCGCGATAGGAATGCTGATTGGCGCGGCGAGCGCTGCTGGGTCGCCGTGGGTGAGTGGCACGGTTGCTTTCGTCACCATTACCGCGGCGGTTGTCTGGGCCTTGCGCTGGGTGTTGAACTGGTCTCTGGTGGTTCCCGCCACCGTCCTTGAAGGTGGATGGTTTCGAGCATCGATTCGGCGAAGCAAGACCCTCGCCAAGGGGAGCCGGTTCCGTATCTTTGTGGTGTATCTGCTGATGGGTTTGTTTGTGGCGGTTACCAGCTTTACGATTCAGTTCCTGCTGATGCTGTTGCCACAATTTTTTCACATACGCAATTTGCACACGATCCAAGCTGCCATCCTGGGGATGCAAGCGATCGGGATTTTCGTGAGCACGACCCTGGTCGGAGCGCTGGCGACAATCGCGCTGAGCCTCATCTACTATGATCAAAGGGTGCGCAAGGAAGGTTTCGATCTGCAACTGATGATGTCCACGCTGGAGAGCGGCGCACCGACAGCCGCCGCCGCGCCCGCTTCGTGATGAGCCTTTCCCGATACGCTACCGCGTTGTTGCTGAGCTGTCTGTGCCTGAGCATGGCTACGGGTGCGCAGAGTAGCGACGTGCAGCCTGTACAGGTGTTCCAAGCCCGGGCACTTTCATTTGCCGAATACGTATCCGAACTTGATCGTTTGACCGTGTTGGCCGGCCAGGCCGACCAGGACTCAAATGCCGCTGCCACTGCGATCGCGGAACTGCGTGGTGGCTGGAAAGTGCAGACTGACGGCGGTGAGTTTGCCATCCCGACTGACCGGATATTCGACCAATTTGAAAAGCTGCAAAAGCACCCGGATCGCGAGATCCGCGATGGCCTGCTGGAGCGGCTTACCACCATGAAGGCCGACGCGCAAGCTTTTCAGCAGACGCCACAGGATTCGGCAGCAGCGCGGGCTTCCCTTGCCCAGATTCTTGCGCGCAGCGAGTTCCACCAGGTCCGCGGCCCCACCTGGTTCGACCGGCTCAAGGCGAGGATCATTTCGTGGATTGTCCGCATGCTAACGATAGCGTTCGGGGCTTCTTCCGCTCCGGTAGTGGGATGGGTTTTGGTTTGGGGGCTGGTGGCGGTCGCGGTGCTGGCGCTGGCCTGGTTTATCTATCGCGAGATGAAACGCAACGCGCGCCTTGAAACCATCATGCCGGAGGTCTTGCCGGTTTCGGCCAAACAGTGGCGAATATGGCTGGCAGAGGCGCAGGCCGCCGCGGCAAAAGGCTTGTGGCGCGATGCCATCCACCTGGCGTACTGGGGCGGGATTTCATCTCTGGAAGAGAGCGGGATGTGGCGTCCGGATCAGGCACGTACGCCGCGCGAGTATTTGCGTCTGCTGCCCGCCGACAGCCAGCATCGTACAGCTCTTTCCACGCTGACACGGCAACTCGAAGTCACGTGGTATGGAAATCAGCCGGCGGGAGCGGAAACTTTTGCTGCCACTCTCACGCACCTGGAGGAAATGGGATGCCGGCAGCAGTAAGCGCGGGAGACCGCAAGATCCTGTTCGTGGCGGGCGGAGCGTTTCTGCTGCTCATCGCTCTGGGATTCTTACTGGCGCCTGCCGGCGACGCTGGAGCCAACTCGGCAACTACTTATTCCACTGCTTCCGAAGGCGCAAAGGCCGCTTATCTGCTGCTGCAGGAGACGGGGTATCACGTGGAACGCTGGCAGCAGTCTTCCACGTCACTAAAGGCGGACAGCAACACGGTTGTGATTATCGCGGACCCCAGTATGATTCCGAACGGGAAACAAAAGGCTGCGCTGGAGCAATTCATATCCGGCGGCGGACGCGTGATCGTCACCGGACTGAGGGGCGCCAAATTTCTTCCGGAAGACTCGTCGGAATACGACGAAGCTCCGAAAACACCGTGGGCCGAGTTCAAAGCGCTGACGCCGTCGGCAATCACCCGGGCCGCGCCGAAAATTACTCTGGCACCAGTGGCGCATTGGTCGGGCACAGGTACTGGTCTTTACGGGGACAGCGATCACACTGTGGTCACACACTTCGCACACGGAAAAGGCGACGTGCTTTGGATGGCCTCGGCCACGCCGATGACGAATGCTGGAATCAAAGAACCAGGCAATCTCGAGTTTCTCCTTACGGCAATCGGCGATAAGCAACGAACCCGGGTGCTTTTCGATGAATATGTTCACGGCTACAACGAAGGGGATGAGCCGGAACGAAGCCATCCGTTAATGACGGCGCTGCTTTTGCAATCGGTGGTGCTGGGACTGGCGGCGATCCTGACGTTTTCCCGCCGCAGTGGGCCGCTTCGGCCCATGCCCGCCGAATCCCGCCTCGCGCCGCTGGAATTTGTGGAGACGCTGGGCGGCCTGTATCAGCAGGCGCATGCGGCGTCGGTCGCCGTGGACGTCTATTACCAGCGCTTTCAGTACTGGGCCACCCGCCGACTGGGCATCGCAAATAAGGCGACTCCGGAAGATCTGGACCGCGCGGTCCGCGAACGCTGGAATTTGCATGACGACAAATTCCTGCCCACGCTGCTGGCAGCGGCGTCAGCACGCTATCAACCCGACCTTCCCCAGAAAGACGCACTGAAGATCGTTCAGGCGCTTTATTCTTATGCAGTCACGCTGAAGCTCTTCCCCGTCGCAAAGGAGAAACATTAATGCAAGCCGTTTCGCAGCTACTCGATCAACTCCGCCAGCAGACGGGCAGAGTCGTGGTTGGCCAGGAAGAATTTCGCGACCAATGCCTGGTCACTCTGCTTTGCCGCAGCCATGCGTTGCTGGAAGGCGTACCTGGGGTCGCAAAGACTTTGCTGGTAAAAACGCTGTCGCGGATTCTAGGGCTGGAATTTCAGCGGGTGCAGTGCACTTCGGACCTGATGCCTGCGGACATCATCGGCACGAACATTCTGAATATGGCGACCAGCAGCTTCAATCTGCACAAGGGGCCGGTATTCACTGATCTGCTTCTGGTGGATGAAATCAACCGCATGCCTCCACGGACGCAAGCCGCGCTGCTGGAGTGCATGGAGGAATATCAGGTCACGATTGATGGCACGCGTTATCAGCTTCCGGCGGAATTCAGCGTGTTTGCCACGCAAAACCCGATCGAGTTTGAGGGGACGTATCCTCTTCCCGAGGCGCAGCTTGACCGTTTCTTGTTGAAGATTCGCGTTGGATATCCAGCGGCGAATGACGAAGTACAGATGTTGACGAATGTGCAGAACGGCTTTGAGGCCCGCGATTTGGACAGCATAGGGCTGATACCGTTGCCCGCTGGTCTGCTGGCGGCGGCGCAGCAAGAGGTGAAGGCCGTCAAAGTAGAACCGGCACTCTTTAATTACATTGTGCAGATTGCGCGGCGGACGCGTGATTGGCCTTCGCTGTCGCTGGGAGCAAGTCCGCGCGCAGCCATCAGTTTGATGGTGGTAGCACGAGCGATGGCCGCCATAGACGCTCGCGATTATGTGATTCCGGATGACGTGAAAGCCGCTGCGCCCCCGGTACTGCGGCACAGGCTGGTGCTCAAGCCGGAGGCCGACCTGGAAGGGCTTAGCGCTGACCTCATCATTGCCGATGTTCTCCGCGCGGTTGAGGTCCCGAAGTGACGGATGCCACCACGCTCGTCCCGCCCGCGACCACGGCGAAGGCTGAGAAACGGAAGCGGTTAGCCGGAGCTTTTGGCCCGCGCTTTTTTCTGCTGATGGCGATCGGGCTGGTCTGGCTTGGCGGGGCGTTCCATGATCCGCGATTCTTCTACGCGATGGCTGCGTGGGACGTTCTTGTCTTGATTGCATGGGGAATTGACCTGGCCAGCCTTCCCTCTCCCAAGAGTCTTTCTATCACTCGTCGCTGGAGCCGAGCGGCGGCGCTTTCGGTGCCCAACACGATTGAGTTGCTGCTGGAAAATTCCAGCCGGGTTACGGTAGTGGCGACGCTCATTGACAATGTTCCGCCGGAATTGCGGACGGCGGCGCCCGAGCTTGGGCTCAAGTGCCGCGGTCGAGGCGAAGCTGTAGTTTCCTATCAAATTACGCCTATGCGGCGTGGCGATATCGAGCTTGGGGCGGTTTACCTGCGTTATCAGACGCCCATGCGGCTGGCGGAACGCTGGGCGAGGGCGAGGGTGGAGCAGAAGGTCTGCGTCTATCCGAATCTCGAAGAAGCGCGGCAGCAGGCAATTTACCTGGTGCGCAGCCGGCAGATCGAGATGGAAAAACGGCATACGCGGATTCGCGGCGCAGGGCGTGAATTTGAAAGCCTGCGCGAGTATCGCGAAGGCGATGAGTTTCGGGACATCTGCTGGACGGCAGCTGCCCGCCGCGGAAAACTGGTCACTCGCATCTTTCAGATCGAACGCAGCCAGACCATCTGGCTGGTGCTCGATGCCGGCCGCCTGATGCGGGCGCGGGTTTCGGGATTGAGCAAACTCGACTTTGCGGTGAACGCCGCGCTCAGCCTGGCCGAGGTCGCGCTCGGAACCGGAGACCGCGTCGGCCTGCTGGCTTATGGACGGCAGGTGCAGAAGCGCATGCTGCCTTATCGCGGCAGCGCGCATTTGCGGCAGATGATTCAACAGTTGGCATACGTCAAGGAAGACCCGCTCGAAGGCGATCACCTGCAAGCGGTCAGCGCGCTGTTGAACACACAGAAGCGGCGCAGCCTGATGGTGTGGCTGACAGACTTTCCTGAAACTGCGATGACGCCGGAAGTGATCGATGCGGCCTCCGAGGCTGCGTCAAAGCATTTGGTTCTATTCGTAGTCATCGGCCAGCCGGACCTGGCTGCATTGGCGGCGGGCGATCCAGATTCAGTGACCAACATGTATCGAACAACAGCGGCGCAGGAGACTATGCATCGACGAGAAGTACTGCTCGCCAAGCTGCGGCAGCGGGGAGCGTTGGCGGTGGAAGTCAGTTCAGCCGCGGCGTCGGTTACGGTGGTGAATTCTTACTTGGATGTGAAGCACAGGAATTTGCTGTAGAGGGAACGTCGATGGCAAAGAGTTTACGGACATTGTTGCTGATCACATGGGTCATTGCGGCCGCAAGGTCAAACCCTGCTCAAGAGGCCAGAGAGATCACCAATACCGAGCCGGGAGTTTATGTTCTCGCGGACTTGTTCAGGCGGGCTGACACCGTTGCCCTGGTGAAAATCGTCTCCGGCGATACAGAAGCATACGAGATAGCGGTCTACAAAGCCGAGGTGGTAAGGAGTTTTAAGGGCTCCGCATCGGGGCGGGTCATCTACTTCGGTCCGTATGTTGGAAAAGAGCTCGGATCGGAATACTTCGTGTTCCTTCGCAGGGTATCCGAGCCCTTGAATCCGAAGACGCCGGCAGCATCTGGATACGGAACTATTCACTACGAGGAAACTTTCAACCAAGGTTACAGCGCGATGATGACTTCATATGAGTGTGTCTTTAGTGGAAAGGAAATCGCAGATCAATGCGGAGACGCTGCAAGGGTTTGCACAGATTACATCAAGCTGCCAAAAGCAATTCCCATCTCTCCCCCGATGACCAAAGACACCCCGTTCGGTTGCCGTTGGGTAAGGAAGCCTATTTTCACTTCGTTACTTCAGGCAATCGGTGACTCCAAGGAACCTTCTCGTCCCGCCCCGAACAAATAAGCGCACAGCAGCACAAACAGCGCCGCCGACATCGCAAACTTCAGCGGCACCGCCAACCCAGTCGGAGACACGAAAGCTTCAATCGTCCCCGCGATAATCAGGATCGGAACAGTTCCCAGCACCAGCGTCGTCGCTTCCCTTCCGGCGAGCGCCAACGAATCTCTCCGCGGGAGCATTCCGGGAAACAACAAGCCATGGGCGATTTTGAATCCCGCGCCGCCGGCAAGAAAAATTGCAGGCAGTTCCAGAGCCCCGTGTGGAGCGACAAAACTCCACAGGCTCAAACTCATTCCCGACAGGCTGCACGCCGTCCCGATCACTCCCATGAGCAGCCCATTGAAAAACATCATGTAGATCGTGCCCAGCCCCGCGGTGATTCCGGTTGCATAGGTCATGAACGAGACGCTCATGTTGTTGGTCATGATCTCGCTCGAGGCCAGCGGTTTCACCGAGATGATGGAATGGGTCCACATTTCTTTGCGCTGGATGGTCTGCACCATTTTGGGGCCGAGGACCTGCAACTGGAAATCCGGGTCTTGCAGGGTGAGTGCGACTCCGGCGAGGCCGCCAGCCACAAAAACGGCCACGGCGAGGGCGCAATATTTCAGGTTTCGGCGGAAGACGCGCGGATATTCTTCCTTGAAAAACGCAAAAATGGCCCACGGACTCGCGCGATGGCCTACGTAAATGATATTGTGGGCGCGCGTCATCAATTGATTGAGATAACGCGCAAAATGGACAGAACTGGGATCTTGCCGGATGGCAGCGAGGTCGGCGGCAGTTTGGCGGTATAAGAGGCTGAGTTCCTGAAGTTCGCCGTGGCTGAGCGACTTCACGCCTCTGCTGGCGCTGGCGACCAGGGCTTCCAGCTTCTGCCAGTACGGTTTGCGTTTTTCAATCCAGTGAGTGGAGATCAATTGTGCAGTCCCTTGACCGGTTCGATATAGATACTCCGGAGCAAATTGCGCTGGAGCTGCCGTTGGCAGGCATCGGCAGCCGCCTGCTGGCCATCGCGACCGATAGTTTACTGCAAGTGGTCTTCGTACTCGTGCTGTTTCTTATTGGGGCAGTGGTTTCAGCGACAAGTAGTTCACCGCTGGGTTTTGGAGAGTATGGCCGTTTCTTCTCGCAGACGGTTGGCGCAATTCTTTTGGTGCTGGTTCCCTTCTGTCTTTACTGGGGGTACTTCGCGTTTTTTGAAATCATTTGGGGCGGGAAGACGCCGGGCAAGCGGCTGGCCGGGATTCGCGTCATCCACCAGAGCGGGCGCCCGATGACGGCGGTCGAGTGTATTGGACGAAACCTCATGCGGGGAGTGGACTTTCTTCCCGGCGTGTACGGGGTTGGCCTGATCTGCATGATGTGCAATAAACAGAACCGCCGGGTGGGGGACTTTGTGGCAGGGACTATCGTGGTCCATGACAAGGCGCAGGAATCGGTGGCTCCGAGCTGGGGCAACCGCGTGGCGAGCGAGCCAGCGCTGCTGGAGTTGCGCAAGCTGGCTCCTGACGACCTGGTGCTGATCGAGACTTACCTAAGCCGCAGATACGAGGTGGACCCGGTGGTGCGCATCACCACGGCCCAGCGCATTGTCGCCATGGTCACGCAAAAGACCGGGACGCCGAAGCCAGCGGAGCAAGCGGATGACGACTTCCTAGAGAACATCGCCCGGCAGCTTCGCGACGGTGCCAGCTTCCGGTAGAGCCCCCTTTTCGATTTTCATTTTTCCAATTTTTCGCGGACCTTGGATCGTGTCTCATAGCTTAACCGGTGTGAAGCTATCATTTCCTCACCCATTAAAAGACCAAGCTAGACAGCATCTCATCTCGAAGCGGTGCTCAAGCCTGGCCATTTTGATCCTCCTTGGTCTCGTTCGCACCGCCAATTGCAACGGAAGCAGACAATCGGTCGATCTGTGCCCAATCCGAGTCAACTGTTTCGCCCGCTCCCCTGCGAGGCGACCGCGGAGCCCGTCAACTCTTCAACTTGTTTCTCCAGTTCTTTCACTCTGCGCTCCGTCTCTTCCGCGGACAGAAGCCTCAGCATGGTGTTGAACAGGGGCGCCAGGCCGGCGGCCGTCCTCGGATGGAGACGCTTCGCGTATACGTCATCGATCATCTGGGCGACAGCGACTTTAACGGCACTGATCGAGTCGATTTGAGGCAAAGGGCGAGGTGCGTCGCTGACCACATGACGATTCTTGCGGCCGCCGGCCTGGCCTAGTCGTGCCGCCATCTCCGGGTTCGTGTGGAAGTAGCAGTATCCGCTGTCCGTGGCCGCGGCCGCGCATGGGTTCCCTTGCTTCGTTTTACCTCCGCAGCGGCTCGTCTCCGACATGGCCCCTATGCCTCCCTCGCGGCCCGAAGCTTTGCGCGAAATTCTTGTATCACCGCATCAATCCGCGCATTTCCTTTGGCAAATTCTATTCTGGCGGCTTCCGGGTCTTTTGCGGCGTTCTCCATAAAACGGGCGCCTTCAAGACATTGCGCCGCGCACTCTCGATTCGTAGCTCTTCTTCCGTTGGCATTGGACGCTTCCCCATCAAATAATCCCGGCCGCAATTCGGCGGACACTTACCGAACTCCCAATTACAGAATTCCCAATCTGGCCGCTGCAAAGGTGAGCTAGGTGGAGATTCAAAGATCATTCCAGGAGTGCGCAGCCCATGCACCGGACACGGCACGTATAGGATCGCTTCCAGTTCCTCCACTGTGTGATAGTTGGTTTCGCAAATTCTCCGGCCCTTGCCTCTGCACGTGCACGCGGCCAGCGCGCGTGCTTCCCTTATGATCCTCACGGTGCGATCTATTCGATCTAATCTTTCTGATAGTCCCATTTCTACTCACGCAACGACGTCGACAAACCAGCTCCGCGAATAAATGTCGGGATTGGTTCTACGATTGACGTCTCTCCCTCTTAAAACGATTGCCCGGTACCAAAACCTTTCGGCCTTCCGGTTCAGGTATATCAAACAGCTTTGCGTCTTGGGAGATGGCTAGATTGGAACATGACAAACTTTGAACATGGAGGGAATTTCAGTCGTTTGGCAAAGTTGCAGCAACTATCTTGAAAGACCGACGCCTCTTTTATCGGCGTCTAACTAGCCAAGTCGCTTTCTTTGGCCTTCTTCCACCGGGCCTCGGCCGCTTTCCGATCGATTTCCCGGCGCCGCGCTGCAGAAAGTTTTCGTTTCCGGGCCCTGCCACTTTAGCTGTTGTATGCGTATTGCCCCTGATAGGCGGTTGGGATCGCTAGGGTCAGGGTTGTTGCTTACGTGCCCTCTCCTTTGCCCACCTTGCTTGAACTGCCTTGCGGGCAAGTGCGCGTCTCTCTTCCGGGCTAAGCAAAGCAATCCTTGCTTTTCCGCCCTTGAGTCCCCCTAATCGACCAAGCGCGACAGCGTTGGGGTTCTTGCTTCTTCCCTTTTTCGTTTTCGACATACTGGTCAGAATACGCGATAGGCGATTCGAAAATCTATTTAGTTCTTAGCTTCCGGGGCACGCACTGATCCACGCAGAATTGTCCTTGACGACACCAGACCGCTCTAGTATAGTAATTGTACTAGAGCGGTCTGGCATGGAAAGGTGGCTTACTGTGAAGGCAACAACAAGTTCTACGAGAAGAAACGCACGACGTGAGTTCGCACAGGCCAAAGCATTGTGGGGACCATTTACGGAAATCGCTCAGATGACCCTTGAGTTGCTGCTAATGCAGTATCGGTTCTCGGTCCTGAGGGGCGACCTGCTGTACCTCGAACAGCGTTGGTACGTAACGCATACCGGCCTCCTGAGCGTCGCCAAACGAAGACACTGCTGCGGTATCAGAGTGCGACCCGTGCGTGAATTCTCTGATCCGACTAACGGTCGTTACGCATTCCAAGCCACGGTCTTCAAGTCTCGTGCCTGTAAGGGCTTCACCGGCTACGGCGATGCCGATCCGTCCAACGTTTCTCCGCTCGTCCGCGGCGCAGAGATGCGCATCGCTGAAACCCGGGCCGTCAATCGTGCTTTGCGCAAGGCCTATGGCATCGGCATCTGCTCGGTCGAGGAGATCGGAGCGTTTTCAGGCCAGTCCCCAACCAAACGCGAAGCGAACCACGAAACCAGGAAACTCCCTCCCCAGCCGGTGAACGGCAACGGCTCGAACGGGAACGGGACGCGAGTCCGCGACCGCCTTTGCCAAATCATCCGCCAGCATCAGCTCGATGCCACTCTGGTTAAGTCCTATGCCGTGGACTTCTGTGGCACCAAGACTCTGCGCGAAGCCACCCGCGAACAG
Source organism: uncultured Acidobacteriota bacterium (assembly GCA_963839975.1). Taxonomy (GTDB): domain Bacteria; phylum Acidobacteriota; class Terriglobia; order Terriglobales; family Acidobacteriaceae; genus Gp1-AA145. The sequence goes on from CAWIXA010000002.1 coordinate 591,753, forward strand.
GTCGAAGCCTTCGTCGTCCACCTCGCCGATTGGGCTGAGAAAGATCGCATTGCCCTGCTCTGCCAACTGAACAGTTATCAGCGTTCCCAGGAAGGTGCCGCATGAAACGCTATATTTCAGGTCTCAACCAGGCCAATGCCTCGAGCACCGAGGGCATGGTCGATGGACTGTTCCTGGTACGCGTCGAGCGCGCCCAACATCGTTGGCATGGACAGAAGCCTTACTACCTTCTCCGCTTTGTTGTGCTCGAACCCAAAGTTCTGGCTGGAAGATCAATCACCGGCCGCCTCTACTGCACGCCCAAGGCACTCTGGAAGGTGAACTGGTTCCTGCGCGATTTCGGCTACGACAGCGAATTGCTTGGACGCGACGAGATCGACGACAAGAGTCTGGTCGGCCTGCACGGCGTGGTCAAGATCAGCCATTCGGTGGTCAATGGCACTTCCCTACTGAACCTAGACGGCTTTGCTCCAGCCAGTCAGTGGGAAGTCCTCTCCGCAGGGATCGAGACTCACCTCTCCGGTTCGCAGGTGGCGTCATGACCTACAGCTACACCCAGATCAGCCAGTACATGAGCTGCCCACGCAAGTATCGCCACCGTTACCTCGACGGTTGGCAGGAGAAAGACACCCGGGCCGCCATGCTCTTCGGGCGCGCCTTTGAACAAGCCCTGGCCGCCTACTTCCGTCGCGAGGACGCTGCGGTTGCTCTTTACAAGGAGTGGGTGAGCTATCAAAAGCAGGATTTACATTACTCCGAGCGCGACAGCTGGGACCGTATGTTGCAGCAAGGTGTTCAGCTACTCGACCGCTTCTGCCAGGAAGATCGCATTCGTATTCGCCAGCCCCGACAGAACCAGCAGATCAAGTTCACGCGGCCGCTCCCGTCCGGCAATGACTTCGTCGCCTATGTCGATGCCATCGGGCAGCTTGATGGCGCCGACTGCCTGCTCGAGTGGAAGACCACCTCCAGCCGTTATCCCGAACAACCGGAGGGACTGCTGGCTCTCGACCCTCAATTGGTCTGCTACTCCTGGATCACCGGCATCCCGGAAGTTGCGCAGGTGGTGTTCGTGCGCAAGCGCCTGATCGAGATCCAGTACTTCCGCACTACCATCACCGACGAGCAGCGCCAGGAGTTCGGGCAACTGGTCTCCTCGACCGTCCAGCAGATCGAGTCGGCGCAGTTCTTGCCGCACAGCGGTATTCGCTTTCCGCAGAACCCCTGCAGCAGCTGCCCCTATGTGGGCCTGTGCCTGGGGAAACCAGAACTCGCCGCGGCGTCGCTGGTCCGGCGGCCAGGAGCAGAAAACCTTGGTTGGCTTGACGAGCTTACTTACTAAGAATCCGCCCATGCTACCGAAGCTCAATCCGCGGCGCGCCCTGTTCGTGCTCTCGAAGATCGATGAGATTCTCGCCTGGGAGCAGCGCAAGGAAGCGGAGAAAGACACCCACTTCGTGGAACTGGGCAGATATCTCTGTGAAGTCCGGGCCGGCCAGTACTGGCGCCTCGAGAAGCTGAAATCCTTTGATGAGTTTCTGGAGCGAAGGTTTCCGGAATCGAGGCGCAAGGCCTATTACCTGATGTCGATCCATGAGCACCTGCCGGCACCGGTCAAGCACGAGTTGAAGCAGGTGGGCTGGACCAAAGGGCTGGAACTGGCGAAGTTAGCCAGACGAAGAGATGGGCAGGAGTTCGATTGTGCAACCTGGTTGCACAAGGCTCGTGAGCTGCCGAAAGAAGAGTTCCGCCGCGCGGTGGAGAAAGAGCTGACGGGGAAAGACAAGGAGCCCTCGGAACTCGTGTACTTCAAGCTCTACAAGAGCCAGATTCCGGTGGTTGAGCAGGCGCTGGAGACCGCGGCTCTGATGCTCGGTACCGATAAGTCGCGGGGCTACTGCCTGGAAATGATCTGCGCCGACTTCCTGGCCGGAGCTACTCTTGACGGCGGCGATCCCGAGCTGCTGCTGCAGTCGCAGCGGCGATTTTTCCGGTTTCTTGGTCGCGAGCAGCAAGAGAGGTTCATCGCCGAAGTGACTAGCCCATCATGAGCTGTCTGCCGAAAATCCGGCCAACTAGGATTGATCGCGCACAGTACACGGAACTGCAGCGAGGCATCCTGCGGCGCGACGGCTGGCGATGCCAGGGCTGCGGGTCGAGAGCCAGCCTCGAAGTTCATCACCAACAGTTCCGCAGCCACTCAGGCGAGGACACGGAAGAAAATCTGATCACGCTGTGCCACGACTGCCATTCCGCAGAGCACGGCAGATGAAGCCAGTGGTTGTCTCGCAGGGTTCGGGCGTGTCACTTTGGGGAGTTCAATCGCATTAACTCCTCAAAGTTTGTCAGAATGGGTGATGTCAGATTGCGCAGTTAGCTACCGGAGGATAGATTGTCCAGAATGCGTTGGTATTTTCTTTTCTTTGTGATCTCCGGCTTCTGCAGCTTGGTGTACGAGGTTGTTTGGATCCGGCTTTCGATGGCTAGCTTCGGTGTAACCACGGCGATGGTTTCGATCGTGTTGACAATATTCATGGCGGGGATTGGCTTGGGTTCCTGGCAAATTGGTGTTCTTGTCCGGCGGGAAATAAAGGCGTCAACCGCCTTGCGGCTCTATTCCCTCGCGGAGTCGCTTATCGCTGTTTCAGCCCTTCTGGTTCCGTACGAATTGAAGCTTGGCCGCCATATTTTACAAAGCATGAGCAGTTCCGCAGCCTGGCAGTCGTCGAGCTACTACTGGCAATCAGGAGCTTGGATTGGGATTACCCTCATACCTTGGTGTACTTGTATTGGTTCTACTTTTCCACTGCTCATGACGGCCATTCGGAGAACAAGCACGTCCGAGCGTTCGTTCAGCTATTTATACGTGGCAAATGTTCTCGGAGCGCTTCTCGGGACGCTGGTGTCGGCTTTCGTCTTGGTCGAACTGCTGGGATTCCAAAAAACGCTGTATGTGGCCAGCGGCTTAAACGTCCTTCTCGCGCTGTCTGCCTTGCGTATTGGTCTCGTCGAAACCTCCGGTTCAACCGTGGTTTCTGCTGCGAAAACTTCTTTACAGCAACGACTATACGGCCTTCCAGAGAACGCAATTCTTTACATCTTGTTCACAACCGGCCTCGTCAGCATGGGTATGGAAGTAATCTGGATGCGCCAACTCGCACCCTACCTGGGAAACGTTGTTTACACCTTTGCCGGTATCCTGGCCGTATACTTCTTGGCAACTTTTTGGGGATCTCAGGACTACCGCTCCTGGGCTCACTCACACTCCCCAGGTGAGAGTGCTCCGGCATGGACTTTGCTGGCAGTTTTTGCTGTGATTCCGGTCGCGGCTGCGGATCCTTTATTACCTCTCCGAACAGGAGGGGTTGAATTGGGCGGCTTGCGGCTCTCAGCCATCGTACTTTTTTGCGCATACGCTGGTTTCTTAACTCCGCTGTTGGTGGACTCCTGGTCAAGGGGAGCTCCCGACCGAGCGGGAAAAGCATACGCAGTGAACGTACTCGGGTCACTACTGGGGCCTCTGGTGGCGAGTTTCTGGCTCCTACCCTGGTTGGGTGAACGTTGGTCTCTCGTTGTGCTCTCAATTCCGTTGTTTGGACTCGCCGCCGTTTTCACATTTCGAAAATCTCTGGGCGAAGCGTCCCAAGTCCGACCCCGTATCGGCGCCAAGGCGAAGTATATGCTGGCAGCCCTGGCGGCGATCCTGTTGGTCAGATTTAGTCACGACTATGAAAACAAATACCCCCAGCGAGTGATACGACGGGATTACACCGCCACCGTAATTGCGACAGGACGGGGATTCGATCGACAGCTCTTGGTAAACGGCATCGGGATGACGGTGCTCACGCCGATAACGAAATATATGGCGCACTTGCCGTTAGCTTTTATGTCCAGGCCGCCTCAGAACGGTCTAGTAATCTGTTTCGGAATGGGAACTAGCTTTCGCTCGATGCGGTCATGGGGAATACCCACCACTGCCGTAGAACTGGTTCCCAGTGTCCCGAAACTATTCGGATACTTTCACGAAGACGCAACCAGCGTCCTAAGTTCGCCGTCGGCGCGAATCGTCGTAGACGATGGCCGACGATTCCTTGATGGGTCGAGTGATTTTTATGACGTCATCGTCGTGGATCCACCGCCTCCTGTAGAAGCTGCAGGTTCCAGCTTGCTTTACTCCCGAGAGTTCTACACAGTTGTAAAACGGCATTTGCGCCATGACGGCATCTTGCAAATGTGGTATCCGGCAGGGGGAGGCGATGTGTCTACCACTTCTTCAATTACAAAGGCGTTGCAGCAATCCTTCCCCAATGTTCGGGCGTTTCAGTCTTACGACGGGTTCGGGATCCACTTCCTTGCAAGTATGCAGCCACTACCTGCCATCTCTAGCACAGTCTTAGCGGCGCGCTTGCAGCCCGCGGCAGCGGCTGATTTCCTCGAATGGGGTCCGCAGGCAACTGTGCAGAATCAATTTGACCGGGTCCTTTCGCGCGAGCTTTCAATTGAAAAGATCATCGCCGAAGACCCTCGTGCGCCAGCTCTTGCGGATGATCAGCCGGTCAACGAGTACTTCTTACTGGGCCATTGGTTTCATCTATACCGGTGACAAGAGCCTCGCGTGCGCAACAAGATTCAACGGTCGTGATGAAATTCGAGCTCGGCCTACTGTAATCCTGTCGAAGGCGGAAGCCTTACAGCCAGTGCTTCTTTCCGACGGGGAACAAGGTGCGAACCTCCCTTACCTTGGAGCGGTCTTCGGCATCATCGTCGTCCATATCCCGGATGCGTATGGCTAAAATAAAAGTTACAGCGGAATCCCCAGCAGCACTTTCACTGCGATGGGCTTGTTATTGAGTTGGGCGGGGCGGAAGACCCATTTGCTGAGGGCTTGCACGATCGCATCGCTTACGCGCGCGTCTGGAGTCTGCTTCACTGAGAGGTGGGTCACTTTGCCTTCGGCGTCAACGACCGCGTAGATCACCACTTGGCGCTGGGCGTATTTCTTTTCGAGATCGGCGGGGACTTGCGGCCACTCGCGCATGACCGCCGATGGCGCGACTACCTGCTGGCCGGCCTCAACCGAGGCTGAATCATCTTTCAGTAAGGAATATTGCAGCGTCCAGGTCGGGTCCTCGGCGTCTGGGGTGCGCTTCATGGGCACGTAAACTGTGAATACGCGCTCGTTGTCGAAGACACCGAAGTCTTCAAGCCCACCACCGCTGCTGGCGGTTGAGACGACGGTCATGTTGTAGGGAGTCTGTTGGGCGATGGTGAACGATGGGGCCTCGGCGGGATTGCCTTCGCCGCCTTGAATGGTGATTCCGGGGAACGATCCGGTGCCTGATCCGCTGCCGCCGCCGGAGCCGGTTCCGGCGCCGCGTCCGGGGGCTGAGGTTGTGCCTTTGCCGGTGCCGGTTGTGCCGCGGCCTTTGCCGGTGCCTGTGCCACCGGTTCCACTGCCAGCAGTGTTACCTGAACCTGTCCCGGTTCCCGTTGAACCGGTGCCCGACGCATCTTTAGCCGAAGCGTTTCCCGAGCCGCCGCCGGTGACTGGGTTGTGTCCGGCGCCGGTTCCGGCGTTGGAGGCGACTTCCGTGGCGGCGTTCGGAGATTGCGATCCACCTTGACCGGTCGCGGGAGAAGTCGAAGGCGTGCCGTTGGATTTTCCGGGCGTAAGCGAATTCGGATTGAGCGTGCCGCCGGGGGCTATCGCGAAGCGTCCGCGGGCTTCGCCGTTGGGAACTTTTGCATTGCTGCCCGGCGGAAGCGGCATGGGGCTGAGCGAGACCAGCGGCTCAAGCGCCTTGCCGTGCATCTCCATGCGCGCGATCTGCGCGGAAGATGGGGGCGCGGCGGCTTTGTCCGATTTTTCGGCCCGCTTTTCGGTGGCCACCTTGATCGGCTTGGGTGAGGGCTTCTCGACCGGCTTCACTTCTTCCTGCTTCTTCGGCTCAATTTTCGGCGCTTCGGGCAATGGCTGCTCGGCGGCGGGAAGCTTGGGCATTTCTGCCTTGGCGATCAGCTTGGGCGCGTCGTTGACGGGAACCTTCCACTTGGCCTCGCGATGCGTGGTGGAATCTTGTTTCACGCGGATTGCCTGCGGGACTTCGTGATGCTGCGGCATCGCGGCTTTCGGAGCGAGCAAGTCGCTGGGCAGCCGGGTTTCGGCCATCTGCACGATGTTGGGCAGAGGGATTAACTTTTTGATCGTCTCAGGGTGAACCAGCAGCGGGCGTTGAATGGTCTGGAATGCGTTCGTCGGATTCGGTGGGTCGGAGAGAATTGCTTGTGGGCCGGGATAGGCGAATCCCTTGCTGGCGTGCGCAGGCGCGGCCGACGGTTGCTGAGGAGCACTCTGCCCTGCGCCGGGACTCTTCTGGCCTTCGGTACCTCCGCCAACTTCGGGGAGATAAATCAGGTGGTCCTGCGTGTTGGGGCGAAGCGTGATTTTCTCCGGAGTAAAAAACGGCAGGCCATAGGTGAACAATAGGAACAGACCGAACAATGCGAGTTCGTGAAAGATGGTTGAGTAGAGCAGGCCGCGGGCGGGGAGATATCCGAATTTAAAGGTGGAGAACGTCGGGACGCCGTAGCGCTCGGACGAAGAGAGCGCATCGACGGAAGCGGTGAGTGGAGTGGCGATGGGCTTTACGGCGCTTTCGTCGGAGAGCTTTTGGCGCAGGGCTTCGATTTCGGGTGACAAGGTGTTGGCGGGCGCGGTTTGCAAGCCAGCCGTTTCAGTTTTCTGCAGATCTTGCGGAGGAGTCGCGATGGCGGTGGAATCTTCGCGCGGAGATTCACTCTGCGGTTCGGGGTCACTGAGTCCGAGGGAAAGGAAAGGCATTAGTCACTACATCCGAGGATCGGGATACGGCTGGATGCGGACCGCGAAGCGGCCCGCATCGGGAAACGGGTTGGGGAATGAGGTCATTGGAAAAGCGAGGCCTTAAGAATATTGAATGTCGTGGTCGGATTCAGGTCCATAGTATGATGCCGAAGTACCGCCGAGCGTTCAAATTGTCCGCAACGATCTCACCGAGCACGTAGGTTCCAGCTCCCGAGCTTCCGCTGAGGGAACAGGATATCCTGGTAATATGACGTAGTTGGTCGCCGGCACCGGCGGTGGTGTGCAGCTGACTCCCGACCGCTTGCATTGCATGAATGGAAGTACATGGTACCCGCCAGCAGGAACTGACCACCACCACCCCAACACGGCTGCGCCCTTGGCCGAGCGATCCTGGAAGAAAAGGAACCAGCGTTGCTCGCCGATGGTGGCAGGCTCGGACTCGCACCGAGAGGGTCTCCGTAGTAGCCCGTACAGGGACCGAGGAGTATGTTCGCCGTTATGTTAACCCCAGCACCTCCACCCTGAAGGTTAGCCGGCACGTTAATAGGAAGCGCCAGTTGAACCGGTTGGAATACACTTCACACCGTCGAAGTAACGATGTCTGCGACGACACCAGCATACCTAGTTCCAGCCAGAGCAGGCCCTTTCAAGGTATTGAACGAATCGACTACGTAGAGCAGCGAGTTCCTGAGTTCGAATTTACCCGAACCTGTATTAGTGCTCCTCGAAGTAAAAGGTTATTCCACCGCTTCCATCGCCTGCTCCTGTGCCTGGTCGAACAAGTGAGTTTGGTTCGAGGATCGAGATTACCCGTTTAGAGCGGAGTAGACAGGCCGGGATCGAAGATCGCGGTTATCGTGCAGCCTGTACTTTTATTCCTTCGGTGTACTGGTCGAATAGTCGCCCGGTTGTACAAGGTGCACCCGCTCGTCCTGTCGGGGCACCCGTTCTCCGTATAGCGCACGTGGCAATTGCCATTTAAGACTGGTGCCGCGTGCAGACCGTGGATGTACTGCCATTGGTCGCAGTAACTCGCGGGAAGGAGCGCTCCGGACACCTGGAGCGGTATAGGTGTTGATCGTCGTGGTGCAATTGGTGGTCTGCCCCGGGTAACACATTTGGGCAAACGGATCCATGATTGGAGCTACCGGCGCAATCCAGTGGCCATTCGTGCCGCCATTGAAACCGCTCATCGCGGCCGTCGGGTCCCCGCTGAGGCCTATGTCCGCCCCTTGGCCAAGTGGACCCGCCGCTTGAAGATCAATGGTCGCGCTGCCCCAAGGCGAATTCACCGAGCAGTTGCTTTGTCCACAGGACCCAGCGTTTGCCGAGGAGTTAACTTGAATGCTTCTGCTGGGGCCACCGAAGATCTGTATCGCCCCATTTCCCTGGATGTTGAGGGCGGACTGCTGCGGAGTCGACTTCGGGCTGTTCGGATCCAGCACCAGAATTGGAATTGGAGCGGCAGACTGCGATACACCGCATATCGCAATCGCGCGGACACTTTGCTTTGTTCATTCCTTTCAGCATCCCGGCAAAGAAGGTGGGAATGTTGTCGGTGACGGTGACCCGCATGAAAGGAGCGGGCGCAATCGTGGCTGGCGGAGCGGTAACTCCGGCCGGCGCCGGAGTCGCGCGGTGACCAATCGAAGGACACATTGTTTCCTAATGCCGTGCTGCCGCTGGCAATCGAGCTGCCGAAACCGTTCAGGGTGGCGTACTGGCAAGGGGCTGGGGTCTGACTGGTGCTGCAGTCGAACGGATTCGCGCTGGTGCTGGTGTTGAACCCACCTTGATTGACGGTGCCGTTCGTGGCGTCCACCAGCAGATCCATCGCGCCGGCGGTACACGCGGCATCGGCCGCGGTCTGCGCTGCCTGCCGATTGAACCACAGGTTGCTGATGTCAATCGCAAACGCCATCGCGCCGATCAGAAAAATCCCGAGACCCAAAAGAGTAAACAGCATTACCTGACCGGATTCGCGCTCGTCTAGCTCGGCTCGTGAAATTATTGTTCATGGTTTTCACCTCGATCACCTGTCTCCGGATCCTCAATTCATAATTCGGCCGTCAGCGGCGGCGTTAAGCGTGAACTCGGCCAGCCCAAACCGAAAAAGGGCTGGTAGGTATAACTCACGGTCACTCTCACCAGACACCCCGGCACGTTGCAGGCGCACCGTTGGCGCTGTTCGGGTTGTAGTCCACTGTCACGTTGCTCGCCGTAACGTTTTGAAAGGACAACCGACGCGAAATTCGTGACCACGGTCTTCACATTGCTGCCCGTGCGTGTCGGGCAGGCGACGGCAGGCGGTCCGAGGACGTACCCGGCCCGCTGCAGTTGGCTGTTTCCAGTCCCGTGCACAATCTGCGTAGCGCATTCCTTCTTTGGCGGCATCGGCGAGCGTGTTATAGGCATGCATGCAGCAGAATCATCTGCAGCATGCTGACGAACAAGATGAGCAAGAAACAAGTCGACCAGCATGAACTCCACCATTGCCTGGCCCGAGTCCTGGCGCGTTGCGCACCCTGCCGTCCGGAATGTGAGTCTGCCGTTCATGTCTATTCATGGCCCGCATTCTGGCGCGCCGAATGAATGTACAAGCTGCCGCAGTTGCACAGTCGCCGAAGCCTGCAGCGGAATGTTAAATATTCTTCCCGGAATCAAAGTTTGAAAGTTGTAGGTAATGTCGACTTGATTCAGTACAAAATTGGCCGCCTCGGGATCGGCACGGGGGACCGGACTCCCGCTATTTACGGCAGCGAACAGCCTGCACGCTAGTGCAGGTCTCACAATTTCGTCTGATTGCCCCGGATGTTGACTCGTGACCGTACCGCATTGACGTTGATCGGACTGCAAACCTGAATCGTCGCACCGGTCGGATTCCAAAGCGCACCGGTCATGTCCTGACAAAGCAAGGTAAGTTACCGACCGCAGTTCGCTTCGAGCCGCCCCCGGTGACGGCAAGGCTGATGCAGCAGGCGTGGAAGGCCCCTCGATCGAGTACATCGGTAGCTGTCCGCGAGGCGCCAGTCAGATTCACGAGTCACCAGGAAGAAGTAGCCGAGGTTCACGACGTTCAGCACAACCAAGATGAGCAGGGGCAGCATCAGCGCTGTCTCTACCAGGCTCTGGCCGCGGGTGCTGCGGGATTTCGTGGTGAGTCTCATCTTCTTCTGCTTCTGCGCGTCTCGTTTCAATCTGTACTGCCTCGAGCCTTGCCCCGGTGGGGGGCAGATGATGGCACCTGCCCCTACACGGGCAATTCTTAGGCGATCCTAGCCGATGCGCGCAGGGCGGCTGGGGTCATGACCTCGGGCTCATCACCGATAATCTCTTCATCCGTATCTGTTTCCTGCAATTCGACTTCCTCTTCGTTCAATTCTGCCCCGGCGGGGAGTAATTCAGCCTCGGCCACTTCCGCGGCTTCCCTGCCCTCGATTACGTTTAGCTGGTTCAGCAGACGATGCAGGTAGCAGCGGCTGATTCCCAGCTCGCGCGCGGCTTTCAACTTGTTTCCATTATGCATCGCGAGGGCGGAGCGGACTAGTTCACGCTTGAATCCCTTAACCGCCTCGTGGAAGGAGCCGCGAGGCAAGTCGTCGGAGACGCTGAAGCCTTGCAACTCGGGCGGGAGGTCGTCCACGCCAAGGCGCTCATTGCCGTTGGCCAGGACGATGCTACGCTCGATCACGTTTTGCAGCTCGCGGACGTTGCCGGGCCAGGCATGGCGAGCCAGGGCGCCGAGGTATCCGGGGGTCATGTTGCGCTGGCCTTTCTTGTGGGCCTTGGCAAACACGCGCAGGAAGTATTCGGCCAACAGAGGAATATCTTCGGCGCGGTCGCGCAAGGTGGGCATCTGGACCTTGACTACGGAAATACGGAAATAGAGGTCTTCGCGGAACGTGCCTTCGCGAACCATTTGCTCCAGATTGCGGTTGGTGGCGCAGATTACGCGGACATCCACGGGGCGGGGGACGTTGGAACCCAGGCGCTCGACTACGCGCTCCTGCAAAGCTCGCAGCAGCTTGGCTTGCAGAGGAAGCGCAAGGTCGCCGATTTCGTCGATGAAAATGGTGCCGCCGCTGGCTTCTTCGAAGCGTCCGCGACGGACCTGGCTGGCGCCGGTGAAGGCACCCTTCTCGTGGCCGAACAGTTCGTCGTCGATCAGGGTGTCGGGGAATGAGCAGACCGAAAAGGCCACAAAGGGCTTGTCAACGCGGGCGCTCATGCGGTGGATGGCGTTGGCTACAACTTCTTTGCCGGTGCCGCTCTCGCCTGTGATCAGGACGGTGGTGTACACGCCGGCGACTTTGCGGATGACCTCGCAGACGCGGGCCATGGGCTTGCTGTTTCCGAGGAGGCCCTCGACGCGATTGCTGCTCGAAAGAATCCGTTGCGCAGCCGCGAGGTCGCGGGCCATTTGGGCGCGACGGCAGGCACGGTTGATGGCAAAGCGGAGTTCCTGAACGTCGAGTGGCTGTTCAAGGAAATCAACCGCGCCGTCCTGAAAAAGTTCGAGGGCGGAGCGGGAATGCTTGACCCATCCAAAACTGATGATGGGAATGGCGAACGGAAGATCGGAGACTGCGCGCAAAAGGGCACGATGAGACTGTGCGCTGCCGTTGCCGTTACCATTGCCATTGCCGTAGTCGAGGTTGAGCAGGACAACATCGGCGTCGGGATCGGCTTGGCCGATCTCGATCAGCGCCGCCTGCGGACTGGTGACTTGGCGGATGCTGTAGCCTTCGTCCGCGAGAACTTCTCCCAAGACGTTGCCGAAGGCTTCGTCCGGATCAACTAACAGGACGCGCTTGGTTCTATCCAAAACAGGACTGACCAAATACTTACCCCTTCCCGCATCGGGCGCTACGTAACTCGAAAAATCGATGGTCTTGCGGAGGAGGCGATGCGACTGCGACAACCGTAATCACTTGTTTACAGCGAAAAGCCCTCAACATTCACAAACCCGCATAAAGTAAAGCATGGCGAGGATAATACAGAACATCTTTAGGGGCAATAGAGATGCCAAAAAAAGATGCTGAAAGTTGTTGCAAACAGGCCCAGCCGTCTGGGGGCGGCTGGGGCAGGAGTGTAAACTCTTGCATACAAGTCCTAGCCCACTGTAGCTAATGGAACTCTCACCGATGAGCGGAAAGTGAAGAAGAGGGCTCCGTCCGAGCGAGTGTGTCCGATTTGACACTTGCTCCATCCGCTCAGGTAAATCATGCTTTTGGGGTGGAATGGCAATTGCTGGAACCCGGTTACCGGATACCCGAATGATTTCCACCACACCTACCGAAGTGGTTAACCCCCAGGCTACCGTCGCGGAAGCGGTGGTCGGCGATCCCATGGACTTTGGGTCGGGGCCGCGAGGCTGGCTGCGGGCGGGAACATCTTTCCTCGCCGTCCTGACCCTGGTGATGATCGGGATTCAGTACATCTACTCCATGTACAAGCCGGACATGAACGATCCGGATATCTGGTGGCACATGCGGAACGCGCAGTATTTGTTCCAGCATCATCAGTTTCCGCGTTTCGACATGTTTTCGTTTACGGTGGCTGGGCATCCGTGGATTAACCACGAGTGGCTGAGCGAAGTGCCCTACTATCTTGCGTACCGGGCGTTTGGGCTTGTCGGATTGAAGTCACTTACTTTCTTTGTCTTGGACGCAATATTTCTTCTCTTGCTTTACCTCAGCTACCAGGAAAGCCGGAACTTCAAGGCATCGTTCGTGGCGTGCTGTTATTCGACGTTCTTGGCCACGGTTTCGTTCGGGCCCCGCACCATTCTTTTCGGCTATGTGTACATGGTGATCTTGCTGATCATCCTGCAGAGGTTTCGCCAGCGCGGACAGGCGCCGCTGTGGGCGATCCCAGTGCTGTTCTGCTTGTGGGCGAACACTCACGGGTCGTGGTCGCTGGGGCTGATTCTGTTTTTTCTGATCGCGGCTTCGGGCTTAGTCGGCGGCACCTGGGGACGAATTGAATCAGTGCACTGGACGCCGCCGCAACTCCGCCAGCTGGTCATCACAGGCTTGGCTTCAATCGCGGCGTTGTTTGTGAATCCCTTTGGGTGGCGGCTGGTCTATTACCCGTTTGACCTCGCGTTCAAGCAGAAGCTGAACATCACGTCATGTGGCGGAATGGGTATCGGTGGACTTCCACGACTTGCGCGGCAAGATGGTCCTGATACTCATTCTGGGCCTGCTAGTCAGCGCATTGATTCGGAATCGGCGCTGGAATCTCGGCGAAGTGTTGGTACTGCTGTTCGGAATCTACAGCGGATTGACCTACATCCGGTTTCTGGTTCTGCTCGGGTATAGTGGCCGCGCCGTTGGTGGCGAGCGCGCTGGATTTCATTCCCCGGTATCGGCCGCTGGACGACACTCCACGGGTCAATACGGCGGTGATTCTGTTGATGCTGGGCCTGATGGCGTACTTCTGGCCGCGCGAGGCGAAAGTTGAGAAATCGGTGGCGGAGAGTTATCCCGCGGGAATAATTCCGTATTTGAAGGCGAATCCACCACAAGGGAACGTACTGAATTTTTATTTGTGGGGTGGATACTTGGGCTGGCACGATCCTGACATGAAGGATTTTGTGGACAGCCGCGTGGATATTTTCGAGTACGAGGGCGTGCTGAAGGACTATCTGGATTTGCTTGGCGTGGACAATCTCGGACCACAAGCCGGATGCGTTGCTGAACAAGTATAAAATCCAGTACGTGCTCTTCCCTCCCAGCGACAGCGCCAACCCCCTTCACGTAGGAGGGCAATTAGTGTACGTTTTGGAACACGACCCGGCTTGGAAGACGTTGTACAAAGATAAGGTCTGCATCCTGCTGGAGCGGCAAACTCCGGCAGCCTCCTCTGGCCACTGAGAAGGAAGTATGTTTTTTCGCAGTCATCTTGGATAAGTTGATCTACCCGGTCATCGCGGTGGTGCTACTGGCGATCATCTCCTATCGGCCGAAGTATCACCTTCGCGCCGACATGCCTGCAGCGATTTTTCTCGGAGAGCAAATTCCGCTCCGGGCCAGAAGCACGGACTGGAACAGAGAATCGCGTCGGCATACTGGGAAAGCGCGCAGATGGATGTGCAGTGGAAGTATCCATATTCGCATCCGTTGCCGCCGGATCCGCCGCCGGAGTTCAAAATTGATGCTCCGGCGCTGGGCGCGGGTCGCGTCCGATCCAGCGACACAGAGCACTTTACTGGCATCGGTTGCAGCAGGTCTGGTATTCGCCGGAGACGTGGAACAAAGAGTACGAGTGGGATTGGAACTGGGCCAGCGACCCACTGGCCAACGCCGGCCAGTGGATCCGCGACAGCGTCGGCAAGCTGTTCACGGTTCACTAGCGGTTTTGCGGCCTACGGGATTGAAGTGACTACGTCAGCCAAAGTCTCGGCGGCGTACACGACTTGCTCGCGGCTCATTTCCGGAAACAGCGGCATGCTGAGCACTTCTGCGCAGGCTGTTTCAGTGTGCGGAAGACTGCCGGTTTGTATCCCAGATGCGAGTAGGCCTTTTGGAGATGAACCGGCACCGGATAATGCACCGCGGTTTGCACTCCTCTGCGTGCATAGTTCTTCCCTGACGGCGTCACGATTCTGCACCCACGGGGTAAACAAGTGATAGACGCTTTCACATTCTGGGTCGGTCTGTCGGGAATCCGAATATTGACTTCCGGCAAGACGTTCGCGATAGAGCTTGGCAAATTCCTGCCGCTTGGCGGTCCAGCGATCCAAATATTTTAGTTTGACGTTGAGCACCGCGCCCTGGAAGCCGTCCATGCGGTAGTTGTAGCCGATGCGGTCGTGAAAGTAGCGCTTCGCTTCGCCGTGACTGCGCATCTCGCGGGCAAATTGCGCGACCGCGTCGTCGTTGGTGGTGAGCGCTCCGCCTTCACCGTAGGCACCGAGGTTCTTTGCCGGGATAAAAACTGAACGCTGCGGCATGCCCGAAGCCTGCCGACTCGCTTGCCGCGGTATCGCGCGCCGTGGGCCTGACAGGCGTCTTCAATCACGATCAAGCTTGTGGCGTTTGGCGATCTCAAGGATCGCATCCAAATCTGCAGGTCGGCCATAAAGATGAACCGGAACGATCGCCTTGGTCCGTTCTGGTTATCGCGCGCTCGATCAACGCATGGATCAAGATTGGCGGTGGCAGGATCAATATCAATAAATACCGGAGTCGCGCCGGTGTAAGCAAATCGCCTCGGCGGTGGCGATGAAGGTGTTCGCGGTGGTGATCACCTCATCGACCGGGGCCGATACCTGCGCGACAGCAAGCGCAAGATGCAGGGCACTGGTACCTGAATTGAGCGCCACGCAGTGCTTGGTCTCGCAATAAGCTGGCGAACGACTCCTCAAATCTTGGTTACTTCTTCTCCCAAGATAAATGAGGCGTTCTGACACACGCGATCGATGGCGGCGCAGATTTCGCCGCGCAGTTCCGCGTATTGGGCCTTCAGATCAAAGTATGGAACGTTCATGCGACTCATCATTATCTCTTACGCAAGACAAAATCGTCTGCAGCAATGCGGCAAACTTAAAGATTGTTCACTTCTTGGTACCTACTTCTCTCCCGAGTTCGGGTAGATTTAGGAAGATGGTATCCGTCGCTGAATGCTTCTCATCATCGAATGCGGCCTAGTCGTACTCGCGCTGATAGCGGCGTTTGCCTGTCCGCGATGGGGAGCGGGATGGTTCGAATCGTCTGGAGCGCAATTTCGCTCGACTCTCACGAAGGCGAACGCTTTCGGTCGTGATTGTCGGCGCGACGGCACTTGGCCTGCGACTCTTGCTTGTTGCCCATCTTACCGATCCCGGATCCAGCGATTCACGATGAGTTCAGTTATCTGCTCGCCGCTGACACATTCGCGCATGGACGTTTGACCAATCCCACGCACCCGATGTGGATACATTTTGAAACCTTCCACGAGATCCAACAGCCTACATATGCGTCTATGTACTATCCGGCGCAGGGACTGTTTCTTGCTTTTGGCCAAGTCGTGTTCGGGCATCCTTTTTGGGGAGTGTGGCTGAGCACCGGACTGATGTGCGCCGCGATCTGCTGGATGCTGCAAGGCTGGCTGGCTCCGCCTTGGGCACTGCTCGGGCGGAATGCTGGCAGTGATCCGGCTCGGCACATTCAGTTATTGGATGAATAGTTATTGGGGAGGATCGGTCGCTGCGCTGGGCGGAGCGCTGGTGCTCGGGGCTCTGCCCCAGGATCAAACGTCATCGACGCGTGCGCGATGCGTTGTTGATGGGCGTCGGCTTCGCGATTGTGGCCAACAGCCGTCCTTATGAAGGACTTTTTCTTCGCGGTTCCGGTCATTGCCGCGCTTCTTTGGTCGATGCGAAAGCCGAAACGCAGAACGGTCAGCGGATTTCTCTGACGCGGATCATTCTTCCTTTGAGTGCGGTGCTCTTAATGACCGCGGCTTGGCCATGGGCTACTACTTCTGGCGAGTGACGGGTAACCCATTTCGCACGCCGTTCCAGGTCAACGTCGCGACTTACAGTCCGGTACCGTACTTTCCCTGGCAGTCGATGAAAGCCGATCCCTGAGTATCACCATTGCGGTGATGCGGGTCTTCTACCTGGGCTGGTGGATGCGGCAGTATGAATTTGGACGGACGCATCCGTTGCTCTTGTTTCTGCTCAAGAATTGCATTTTCTGGCTTTTCTTTCTGGGACCGTTACTCAGCCTGCCGGTGTTCGCCGTGTGCTTCGTACTACCCTACGGCATTTCGTTTCGGCAGTTCGGCAGCCGCACTCAGCTGCTCATGTTGGTCTGCGGTTCGGTGCTGTTTGGCGCCTTGCTGCCGGTTTATTTTAACCCTCACTACGTTGCTCCTATTACCTGCGCGATCTACGCGCTGATATTGATTGCCCTGAGGAACGTGCGACGATGGAAGCCACGAGGCAAGCCCGCTGGGGTAGCAATCGTTCGGTCGGTGCCGCTGATCGCCGTGTTGATGCTGGTTCTGTGCGCGGCCGGTGATTCGAGACAGCAAGGTTCCGCAGTTGGCGACCTGGTACTCACCGATCGTTGTGAATTCCTATCGCGCCGGAATCATTGCTCAACTTTCGCAACAACCCGGACAGCACCTGGTGATTGTGCGTTATCGTCCAGACCACGTGCCCGGTCACGGAATGGGTGTTCAACTCCGCGGATATTGATCGCGCGAAGATTGTCTGGGCACGCGACATGGGCCCAGATCAAAACTCGGAATTGATCCGCTACTTTAATCAACGCAAGGTCTGGACAGTAGAGCCCGATTACCTGCCGCCGAAGCTTAGTGAGTACAATCCAGGAGGCGTTTGGGACGAGAAAGAAAGCGGCGATCACCCGCTAGCCTTCGGAAACGGATCTCGTTAGGAGTTCTTTGGATCGTGCGAGTGAAATCGGACCGCGCAGAATCAGCGCCCGTCGAGAGCACACGCTTGCGCAGCCTTGAGGTCATCCTCGGATTACTGCCGTTGATTCTGGGCTTGCAACTCCTGATTTGGATTGTGTATCTCCCAGCTGCCTTGCGAGGCAATGCCGATTTTCGAGCGTACTACTCGGCTGGATACTTAGTGCGATCAGGGCACGCAAATCAACTCTATGATTTCGAGTTGCAGAGGACGGTTCAGAACAATGTAATTTCGCACTCGACGACTCTGCTTCCATTTATCCACCCACCTCATGAATCCCTGCTTTTCGTTCCGTTTGCATTTTTCCAATATCGCACCGCTTACTGGTGGTTCTTGGGACTAAATTTGATTTGTATTCTTGTTTGTTACGAATTGCTGCGGCGAAGACTTTGGCGCCTTCACTCCCTGTGGCGGTGGTTACCACTGCTGCTAATTGTCGGCTTTGCGCCCGTCGCCGCTGCGCTCATGCAAGGCCAGGACTCGCTCATCGTTTTCCTGTTGCTCGCGGCCGCGCTGGCGAATCTGGAGCGAGGCTGGGACCTAATCGCGGGCATCTTGCTCGGTTTAGGTATTTTCAGGTTCCAGATCGTGCTCCCAATCGCGTTCTTTTTTGTTGTCTGGCGGAGATGGCGGTTCCTGGGTGGGTTCTGCATCTCGGCCATCCCTGCATTGGCGCTGTCTGTTTTGGTGGCGGGAACGGCCGGACTGAAGCTGTACATGAGCCTGCTATTCGATCTCAGCGTCAAACTGACTCCAGCGGGGCAGGCCCTCTATGGCGTGCCCGTTAGCCGGATGCCAAACCTCCGCGGGTTCCTGTTTTCGGTTTTGCATTTGCAGTCGAGCCACACAATGCTCGCTCTCACTCTCATCCTGTCGTTATTAGTTGTGGTGCTCGGGGGGTGGGCGGGGCGCAACGCTCCTCCCGTTTGGCAACTCTCCATCGCGATCTCGGCGTCCGTGATTGTTGGATACCACGTTTTAACTCACGACCTCAGCATCTTGCTAATCCCGATGGCGATGCTCCTGGACCGACAGATCCCCAGAGGCCTGTGGAATATACCGATGGTGTGGCTTTCTACCCCGCTGTGCTTTTTTGCCTACGATTATGTGGTCGCGCTGCCGGTGCTGTGGTTGTTTGGAGTTCTCGTATCGCAGTGCTGGCGCACCACGACCGACAATACCAGCCCGCCGAAAAATCATTCATCTGTCCCTAAGAGCCAATATTCTTAAAAGAGACCTTGTTAACGTCGTTCATCCTGGAGTGGAGGCTGAATCGAGGTGCGCTGTCTCCACTCATTCACGAGGAACGCCCTAACTGAATGCTGCTGATTGAGTTATGCCTGACGGTGTTGACTTTACCAATGGCATTTCTCGCTTCTCGCCTCGGGGAGTAATGGTTCACACCCATTGAGCGTTGCGTCTCGCGTTTCGCCGCGCGCCGCAGGCTGGCGGTTTTGACTGTTTTTCTTCTCGCCCTAGCTGCGCGCGTCGCAGTGCTGCCTATCGAGCCCATCCCGCAGCCAGCCGTCCACGATGAGTTCAGCTATCTGCTTATGGCTGACACTTTCGCACACGGACGTGTCACCAATCCCGCTCATCCGATGTGGGTTCACTTTGAAACATTCCACGTCAATCAGCTGCCGACCTACAGTTCCATGTACTACCCCGCTCAGGGTTTGTTTCTAGCGCTTGGCCAAGTGGTCCTCGGACATCCGTTCTGGGGAGTGTGGTTGAGTGTGGGTTTGATGTGTGCAATTTTCTGCTGGGCGCTCCAGGGGTGGATGCCGCCGGGCTGGGCTTTCCTCGGAGGCATTCTCGCGATCATCCGCCTCGGCACGTTCAGTTATTGGGCGAATAGCTACTGGGGAGGCGCAGTCGCCGCCATCGGAGGAGCACTGGTGCTGGGAGCTTTTCCGAGAATTAAACGCCATCGGCGAATTCGCGATGCTTTGATCCTGGGCCTGGGCCTGGCGATTCTTGGAAATAGCCGTCCGTATGAGAGCGTGTTCTATTCGGCACCGATACTGATTGCCCTCGGGTTGTTCATCTTTCGATCGAACGATCGCGCAGCGTATGCGCGGCGCGCCTTGCTGCCGCTCGGGATCGTCCTGGTGATCGCTCTTTCAGCAATGGGTTACTACTTCTGGCGATGCACCGGGTCTCCGTTTCGGACCCCATACATGCTGAATATGCGAAGCTACCAAGCTGCCCCGCATTTCCCATGGCAAGCAATCAAATCCGAGGTTGCCTATCACCATCCAATGATGGAAAAATTCTACCGGGGCTGGGCAATCCAGCAATACCAAGATGTACGTAACGCTCCGGTGGTCAGCCTGTTCGCTCGAGGACTAAAGGGCGCATCGTTTTTCAGCGGCCCAATTCTTCTGCTTCCATGGCTTGTCCTTGTCGCAATTCTCCCTTACGGGATGTCTTTTCGTCAGTTGGGACCCAAGACAGGTCTTTTGGTGAAAATCTGTCTTAGCGCAATCATGGGACTGGCACTGCCGGTTTGGGCAGCACCGCACTACGCGGCTCCTCTTTGCTGTGCATTTTACGCACTCGAACTTCAAGCGATTCGGCGGGTTCGCTACTGGGACTTAAATGGCAAGCGAAAGGGACGATTCATCACCCGCTACCTGGTTGTCGCTTGTTTTTTCTTGCTGGCGCTCAGAGCGTTTGCGGGAGTTGTGCGCATTCCATTCAATAGCGAACTCGCTCCCGTTTGGTACGCGGGACGCGATGAAAACGCCAACCGGGCAGAAATATCGAGCTGGCTTGACAGGCAACCCGGCTTACATCTGGTGATAGTGCGATACGACACCAACCACAATTCCCTTGAGGAATGGGTTTACAACGGCGCCGATATCGACGCCTCCAAAGTCGTCTGGGCGAGAGACATGGGCGAGGCCAGGAACCAGGAACTCATCCGCTATTTCAAAAGTCGCAAGGTCTGGCTATTGGAACCAGATCTCATGCCGCCGAAACTCTCGGTCTATCCAGTGACCCAAGCCGCGAGTGAACGGACACCGATGAGATAGCAAAGCAGTTTTGACGAGTCCATGTCACGGTCACGGACTCCGGAAGGAAATGGCATCAGATTGGCCCTGGATGCAACGTCTCAACTAGCGGGCGGGGTTGCCGCTTTCGCAGAGAGCGATAAAGTGAAGGCCGCGGTCAAAAAACCATGACAACGGGATCGGATAGAGATTCAATTTGAACTTGATCGCGGTAGCGTGCAGCCCGAACTCTTCGAAGGCAGCGATCCATTTGGACTTAGGCCAATAGTTGTAGGGCAGGGCCACACCGTGGCGGGCATTCCCAACCCAGTCCATTAAGCGCAGGGTCTCATCCGCAAAGAGTCCGTCGCAGAAGTGGTCCTTGATTATCACTGTTTTACCGACTCGGGCAGCTTCGCGAAGCAAGTTGCGGGGATCCGCGGTGTGGTGAAGCACATCCACGAACATGACCGCGTCAAAGGTGCGGTCCGGGTATGGAATATTTTCTCCGTCGAAGGAGCGAACTGGAATGTGAACCCTGGGCCGAACAAGAGGATCGATGCCTTCGATTTCGATGTCCGGCTTCCGCTCCTTGATGAGGCAATCAATTGTTCCGTCGCCGCAACCAACGTCAAGAACTCGAGAGCCGGGTGAAATCAGGCTGGCGAGATGGTCGGCCAATACGCGGGTCCTACGGCTGAAGATAAACTTTTCGTGGACCGTTCCTATGAGACTCCCTTGGCGTTGTTGGTCAGTCATATTTCTCGTAATCACCGATGTAAGTCCCGCGGCTGATTCCTAACATGCTAAGGAAGAACGAAGAAAAGACTACTTGCAGGCCAAGCAGGAACAACAGCGAAAAGAAGATGACGGCGCGCAACTGGGCGAAGGGACCGAAGCCGCTGGCTATCCATTGCCAGACGATCCAGGCGATTCCTGCGCTGCCGGCCAACGTGAGAATCCCGCCGAGGACGAGGCCTTGTTCCAGCTTGATTCGTTTCAGCCAGCGCTCCAGAGAACGCTGTCCGGGAGCGAAGCGTTCGGCGTAGCTGAAAACCTTGGCGAATAAGCCGAGAGCGAGAATCTGGGTCCCGGCCAGAGTGAAGACCATGCCGAAGAGCATGGTGTGGACATCGATGACCGTCTTGCCCAACTGCTGCGGACCGGGCAGCAGCCAGACCACGAGGGCGAGGCCGAACAGCGCGATGGCCGCGCCGGGAGCCAGGAACAGCCAGTTGGGCGCGAACATCAACATGAAGCGCAAGTGGCGCCAGCCATCGCGAAAGCTGCGCAGATGGGGCGGACGTCCGCGCTTATCGGGCCACAGGGTGACGGGAATTTCGACGATCCTGGTGCCCATTTTTGCGGCTTTGATTACGAACTCAGAGGCGAATTCCATGCCGGTAGTGCGAAGGCCGAGTCGATTATAGAGATCACGAGTGAAGCCGCGCATCCCGCAATTGACGTCGCGAATTCCGGCACGAAAAAAAAGATTCAAGATGCTCGACATGACTGGCGTGCCGAGATAACGGTGATGCCAGGGCATGGCGCCGGGCTTGATGCCTCCTATGAAGCGGTTGCCCATGACGAAGTCGGCGCCTTCGCGCCATTTGGTAACAAACTCGGGGACTTGCGCGAAGTCGTAGCTGTCGTCACCGTCTCCCATGACGATGAAATCGCCTTGCGCGGCTTCGATTCCGGCGCGGAGCGCGCTTCCGTATCCGCGCGTGGCGACGCGGACTACGCGTGCGCCATGCTGCTCGGCGATCTCAATCGATCCATCGGTAGAACCGTTGTCTGCGACAACTACTTCGCCACGAACGTTGGCCTTGGCGAAGGATGCCAGAGCTTTGTTGACGCAGATGGCGATAGAGTTGGCCTCGTTCAGGCAAGGGATTACCACCGAGACTTCAGCATTTGCAGGAGACACGAGTTCTTTTCCGGTGTGGCCGTCTGAGGAGTCGCCGTGACCCGCGGGATCGAAAGTCGAATCCATTCTGTCCTACTCAACCTACCGTATATATCGCACAGTCCAGGAGGAATATGCACTACGGTAGCAGACTGATAACCGTTGATACTGTTGCTCATTACGGTGCAAACAAATTCAGCTGATGCGCCTGTAAGAAATCAAGTTTCGGTTGGATTGTGGCGGGATAGGAGTAGGGCGCGGCTCCTGTCTTCTGATTGCAATCCAAAAGGTCGCGCTCCGCCAGGTAGCAAGTCTTCCAATCGCTCTTGAGTCGCTGGATGGCAGACATTCCCACGCGATCGGCATCATGAACAACTAAGGAACTGCACAGAGCAACGGCAATCAGTACCGCACCCACCAAAGGGCGAGCCAGGGGATCGCGAATGGAAACATTGTCGCTCAGCAGAAGATACATCCCAAGAAATGCAGGCGCTAAGTAAATCGCGTACCGCGATCCGACGGCTGCGCCTAATCCCAAACACATGCGGCCATGGCCGGCCCCAAAGGCAAAGAGGAGTGAATAGGAAATCAGGAATAACGGAATAGTCGCTCGCTTTTGAAAGGCAAAGATCAGCATGCCCACGACGAAAATCAGAAGCAAACTGCCACCCAGGACCGAGGGCACAAGTATCACTGGCGCTTTAAGGCCTAGAAAATTAGCGAGCATGAAAGCCGTGAACAAGAAGTAATTCAGCGGTGGATACAAACCATGGGGCGCACACACGCCGTCCGCAGTCTGATAGCCAGTGAAGAAAAATGCCAGCGACAAGACAGCGAGACCCAACGCGACGGCGCGAATCAGCTTTTCTGATTCCGGAATCTCATGCCGACGCGTCCACCAGTCAAAAACGATCATCAATGGACACAGGAAGCCAATAAACATGCCGAAACCGGTGTGGGTGGCGACAAATGTGAGAGGAATCAGAATTGAATATCTCAGCCAAACGGCCTTTATTGTCCACGTCAGACAGAAGAGGATGATGAACAACAGCGGCAAAGGGCCGTGAGATAAACTCGTCACGCCGATCTCGGTCTCATACTGAACGGGAGTCAACAGGAAAAGCGGGATCAGCGAATCCCAGACCGTGAGTTTGCCGCTGACTCGAACCTTGAGGACCAATGCCAAAAAACACGCTGCGATGACAAATCCGCCGGCGACGAAAGATTCAACGCGGCTGTTCCAGTGGGTCGCCGAGCCGATCCAGGCTGACAATAGCCCGCCCAAGCCTTGCCGCCACGGGTGCGACTGCCAACGAAAAATAGTCCAGGCTGATTGAGGGTGAAATAAGAGAGGTTCGTCGTAAAGCCACTGATCGCCGAAGAATACGTTGACAGAATAGGTGCGAATGATGCCAAACAGGCGTCCTGCGCACAACATCATGACCAGCGCAGGATTAGCCGCATGAGCGAATTTACCCCAACGCGCTCTGTCCATCATTCCAGTCGTTATAACCGCTCCCTGTTATTCTTCCTAGGATCTTATACATGCGGACTCGCTGTCTTATCCAATTAACAGGTTACGAGTCGAATGCGAATGAACCTCAAAGCGGTTTTGTGAACTAGAGGTTAGATGGCGATGCTGTGCGTCGAAGCCGGCTTGTCTCAGTTAAAAGCGCAGAGGACTGCTCGCCAATGCTGCTGACCGAATCAGGCCTGATGTTGCTTGCCCTGCTTCTGTCGTTCCTCATTCCCCAGGCCGGTTCATCTCTCTTCCGGCCAGTGGAGCGGCGCCTCGCTTGGCTGGCACGTCGGCGGCGCTTGGCCGTACTCACGGTTGGGGCGGCGGCGCTTGGACTGCGTGCAGCCGTGCTTACGATATTGCCGATTCCATATCCAGTGTTTCAGGATGAATTCAGTTATTTATTGATGGGCGACACATTTGCTCATGGGCGACTGACGAATCCGACACATCCACTGTGGGTGCATTTTGAAACCATTGCCGTCAACCAGCACCCGACCTACAGTTCCATGTACTACCCCGCGCAGGGAATGTTTCTGGCATTCGGCCAGGCTGTCTTCGGACATCCCTTCTGGGGGGTGTGGATAAGTGTGGGACTCATGTGTGCGGCGTTTTGTTGGATGCTGCAAGCCTGGATACCACCTTTCTGGGCGTTGGTCGGCGGCTTGCTGGCCGCAGTCCGAATTGGCGGATTCAGTTACTGGGCCAATAGCTACTGGGGAGGCGCAGTTGCAGCTATTGGCGGGGCACTGGTTCTCGGCGCCCTGCCACGAATCAAGCGAAATCAGCGGGTGAGGGATGCTCTTCTGATGGGAGCGGGCTTCGCCATTCTCGCCAACAGCCGCCCGTACGAAGGCCTGTTCTTCAGTATTCCTGTACTGATTGCACTGACGGTCTGGATATTGCGGGGTAGCGGAGAAACCCCGAGGCGACGGGTGTTTCACGTTGTATTTCCTCTTGCCTTGGTGTTCGCTGCAACTCTTGGTTTTATGCTGTACTACTTCTGGCGCACCACCCACAACCCTCTACTTCCCCCATATGTGGTGAACCTGCGCACGTATTTTGTGGATCCCGGGTTTCCCTGGATGCACCCTCGAGCGATTCCTGCATACCATCATGAGTTCTTGCAGAATTACTACCAAGGCTTCGGTCTCAGCCAGTTTGAATTTGCGCGCACCCACCCGGTTTTTGCTGCCATCATCAAGGTTGTGATGCTCTGGTTCTTCTATCTGGGGCCCATGCTCAGTCTTCCCTTCCTGGCTTTGGGTTTTGTATTGCCATACGGAATGTCGTTGAAAGACTTGGATCCGAAGGTCAGTTTTCTATTCATCGTATGCGGTGTGACTCTGGTGGGTGTGCTGCTCCCCGCCTACACTAATCCTCACTATGCCGCGCCCTTGACGGGCGCAATTTATGCACTGGTTGCGATGTCGATGCGGAGAATCCGGCGCTGGCGCTTTGGGAGCAAGCGCGCCGGAGTTATGCTGGTGCGATCGGTGCCGGTTGCAGTGGTGGCACTGCTGCTGTTGCGCATTGCGATCCCGATTTTCCATCTTCGGATTACGAATTCCGGCGCACCCATGACGTGGTGTTCCCCATGGACGGAAATCTATCCGCGGGCCGAGATTGAGAGCCGTTTACAGGCGTTGCCAGGACGCCAGTTGGTGCTCGTGCACTATGGCCCGCAGCATGACGCCAGTGCAAGTTGGGTCAACAACCTTGCGGACATCGACGGCGCGAAAGTTGTCTGGGCACACGATATGGGCTCGACCCAGAACGAAGAACTGATTCGCTACTTTCCTGATCGCCAAGTGTGGCTGCTTAACCCGGAGGAACATGAGATTCAGTTGACGCCGTACCCGGTCGCTGGTACAGCGGCAACGCAACCGGCAAATGAGAAGGTTGTGCAATGAGAGAAGTGATGCCATGCCCACCCTGCGAGGTCATCTAGCGTATGTTGTGGATCGAAACCGGCCTCGTGTTGTTGTCGTTGCTGATTGCTTTCATCCACCCTTCACTCGGTTCATGCTGGTTCGGAAAACTGGAGCAAGGCTTCATTCGACTCGCCCGCCGCCGGACTCTTTCAGTTGTAGTCGTCGGACTATCTGCTCTTGGACTTCGAGGTGCGCTTCTACCAATTTTGCCGATTCCGGAGCCGATCATTCACGACGAGTTTGGCTATCTCCTCGCTGCAGACACGTTCGCGCATGGCCGGCTCGCCAATCCCACGCCCCCGATGTGGATACATTTTGAAACCTTTCACGTCATGTTCCATCCGACTTACGCTTCGATCTACCCTCCGGCCCAGGGACTGGTCTTAGCAGCTGGCAAATTGATTGCAGGAAATCCCTTTGTGGGGGTATGGCTCAGCGTCGGGGTTATGTGCGCCGCCATCACCTGGATGCTTCAAGGGTGGTTGTCGCCGCCTTGGGCGTTGTTGGGGGGGATGCTGGCCATCATGCGCTTCGGCGTGTTCGGGTACTGGGCAAACAGCTATTGGGGAGGAGCGGTGGCGGCGATAGGAGGATGCCTGGTCCTTGGGTCATTACCGCGAATCAAGGCTTCGCAACGAGTCCGTGATGCGTTGCTGATGGGGTTGGGATTGGCCGTTCTTGCGAACAGCCGCCCTTACGAAGGATTTGTTTTCAGCTTGCCGATTGCGATTGTGCTGGCTGTGTGGATGCGCGGGAGCAACCGACCGGGGACCGGAGTCCTGATACGCCGTGTGGTTTTGCCTTTGGCGCTGATGCTGGCGGTGACCGCTGCCGGCATGGGCTACTATTTTTGGCGAGTCACCGGTAGTCCGTTCCGAATGCCCTATCAGGTTGAGCGGCAAACCTACGCCGTTGCTCCGTACATGATCTGGCAACACGCTCGGCCTGAGCCGGTATACAACCACGCAGTCATGAGAAAGATGTTCGTTGATGAGGAACTGTATGGCCGCAGCGTTTTTCGGTCCCCAGCCGGATTGCTGGCCCGGATCTATCTGGCTTGGAGTTTCTATTGCGGGCCTGTATTAGCGCTCCCTCTCCTTATGCTTGCGGTCACCTTGCCTCGAGATTTTTCTTTGGGCGGGGAGGATCGCTCCAAGCTCACATTGTTGGCGGTGCTCGGCGTGTCAGCCGCCGGATCGCTGTTGGTGAATTTCTACAGCGCACACTATTCCGCTCCTGCAACCGGAGCTTTCTTGGCCGTGGTACTGCTGGCGATGCGGCAGATGCGTCGCTGGAATGCAGCGGGGCTGTTCCTCGCGCGTTGCATTCCTGTGATCTGTGTGCTGATGTTCGGGCTGCGTGCTGCTGCCACGCCGCTGCACATTCCGCAAAGCGAATTCTTCGAGTGCGCTTGGTACCAAAAGAGTCCGCCGGAAGTTGGCAGGGCCGCGGTGCAACAGGAACTGGAAATGCTGCCGGGCGGCCAGCTTGTGATTGTCCGTTACAGTCCGGACCACAAGCCCTTTCGGGAGTGGGTGTACAACGACGCCGACATTGATCACGCGAAAGTGATTTGGGCACGCGAAATGGATCCAGCCGCGAAGAACTGGGACTTAGTTGACTACTTCAAAGATCGACAAGCCTGGTTACTGGAGGCCGATGACGTTCCGCCACGACTCACAAGGTATCCGTCACCTGGATCATCTGTAGGAATGAAACCAACTGCGCAGTAAGTAGTACTCGTTGATAGGTTGATCATCCCGTATTGGGGGAACACGCGAATCGATGTCGATTATTTCCTTCATGGTTAGTTCGCGCGAGAGGAGCCGTTCGAATTGTCTCGAAGGGTCTGCCTCCGGCCCCCATTCCACAAAATCATGCACTGCTGCGATGGGTAGGCGTGCTCCCAAGACTGAACTGGAGGGAGCGGGCAATGGCTCCATACTTGCCAGGAAGTGAATCCCGAGATTATCGAAGGACGCGAAGGCGTGCACGTAGGGAAAGGACTGCTTGATGGCTTTGGCGACCGAAGCAGCAGTGGCTGCATCACCAAGTGAGGCGGGGTACCACATTTGCAAGATCCCATCATTTGCCAAATGCTTTTTGATCACCGCATAAAACTCGGTTGAGTACAACAGACTGGAACCTGGTGCTGCGGTCGGCGGAGGTGGATCCACCACGATGACGTCGTAGGTTTGAGTTGAGCCATCGAGAAAGCGCCGGCCGTCATCGATAACAACTCGCGCCAATGAAGAGCTCACGACTCTTGAGGCATCGGGATGAAAGTACCCAAACAGCGCTGGGACACTGGGGACCAAATCCACCGCCGTGGTAGGAATCCCCCACGAGAGCATTGAGCGGAAGCTGGTTCCCATTCCAAAACAAATGACCAGTCCGTTGCGCGGCGGCCTCGACATGAAAGCGAGCGGAAGGTGAGCCATATATTTGGTAACCGGAGTCAACGTTGTCATCCCAACTCCATTCACCAAAAGCTGCCTATCGAATCCCTTCCCCGTCGCAACCACAGTCGCGGTGTAATCACGGCGAACCTCGCGTTCGGCGTATTTCTTTTCGTAGTCGTGGCTCATCCGAAAGAGCACGATCGCTACGATGGCCGCCAAGGCAAACTTCACCCTCGGGTTGAGACCGGGCTTGGCCTGAACCATATCGGAAGACGGCTTTCGAAGTGCTGTGAGCGCGGCAATCGCGAACAGCGGAACGGCGAGAAGCATCGCGGCGCGGCGTTCTCCCAGCCATGGCAAGAGCCAGAAGCCCGCCAATAATGGTCCGAGAATCGATCCCGCCACATTGACCGCATAGGCAGTTCCGGCGCGGTCGGGATCTCCTGACGACCAGGAATCCACAAGCAACGGAGTAAGGAAGCCGGCTAAGGCACAGAACAGGACGATGGCGGACAGGCGCAGGCCACCAAACTCGACGTCGCCAAGCCGCAGCGGCAGCAGCGGATCAGCAGCCACTACCGGGATCACGGCGAATAACGCCAGTAAACTCCATGCCGAAGCGCTTTCTCCCGGTTGGTGAGAGTGGGCCCATGAGCGGTAGTCGTGCGATCCCACAACAGTGGCGAGCAGGTACACGACCAGGATGCCTGCAAACGCATACACAACATTGCCCAGGTAGGGAGTAAACTGACGAATCCAGACAACTTCCATCCCCATGCTCACGAGGCCGGTTGTGAACAACATAATGAGAACTGATCCCCTCGGAAGTCCGTAAAGCCTGAATCGTAGAGCTTGTATGGGAGTCGCTGAGCCACTAGAAGGCGATAAGACTGTGCGGAAGCTCATCCTGAAGGCAACCAGCGCAAGCGTTGCATTGAGAGTGCCGGCTACGTACAGAGTGCCGTGGAAGCCCAGCAGTTCGATTAAGACAAAGGCCGAGGCAAGCGTGCCGAGAAGTGCACCGAATACGTTCGCCATATACAAATAGCTGAAGGAGCGTTCCGAAGCAGGGCGAGCATTCTGACGAATGACCGCCATCAGCAGAGGAAATGTTGACCCCATACACGTGCACCAAGGGACGAGCGTGATCGCGATCCACAGACCAACGATGAAGTAGTAGCGCGAGCTTTGCCACGCCCCGAAGCTTCCCATGTGTTGCAACAGAACGCGCCCAATCTTCAATTCGAGGGGTACAACTAGTGACGAGATTCCAACTAGCAACTCGGCGATTGAATAGAGGCGTAACGCTCGCGATCCATGAGCCTGCAAAACTCTTCGGGTCCAGACACCCGCGCCCCATGACCCTAGACCCAAGCCAGCCATGAACATCGAAATCACGATGGAAGCTAGTGCCGTGGTCACACCGAAGCTGGCCATGGCGAGTCGCAGCCAAACCACTTCGTAGACCAGGCCGCAGAACCCGGAGACCACAAAAAAGCTAAAGTACCAACGCAGATTGAACGCTGGGATCTCTCGCGCGGAGCTGTTCAATTCGTCATTCCTCGGCAGAGTGATGTTTCTGACCCAATTAGTCTAGCCGCAACAACTACTCAGAAAGCGTCACCGACTTGGAAGACTCAAAGGAGACAACGGAGAGACGCTCTCGTCCACTGAAATGACTCCTTTGCGCAACGCATAGGCAAAGAACAACCCCAGAATTGGGATTGCGCCAATGAAGCCGTAGAAGGGGTCGATCGCAATCGCGGGAACAATGAGAGCAGCGGTGGCTGCCAAGGCTACTGGAACGGAGTTGCTACAGAGACACATTCCTATCGGGATAAGCAGGATGGTGGCATCCGGAGCATTGAGATGATAGCTCACTAACGCAGCGGCAACGATGGACAGAGGCAGAGACGGCCGGCATCGGGCAACGATCAGCAATACTACGAAAGAGCTCGCCAGAATCAGTCCTTGCACCCACCAGTGAGGGACGCGGCCGCCTAACAGCGCAGAAAGCAGTCCTCGGAGATTGAGCATGGTCTTGGGAGAAAGGGAGTAGCGCATGGCGTCAGCCTCGGATCGAAGGTTCACGCTCATTCCCAGCAACATGGACGCATACTGCCTGGCTCCCTGCATACCAACTAGGAGCAGGGAGATGAATGCGGCGGTCGCCGAGGAGATTGCGAATCCAAGCACAAAACGCCACCGCTTCCACAGCAGGAACACAACAGCAATCGGTATCACGATCTGAAATTTGAAAACTCCGAGTCCGACCATCAAACCTGCCGGCAAATCTCTTCCCGTGCGAAGCCAAGCCAGCGCGCCTGCCAGAAGGGCGAGAAGCAGAATGGAGTCAGCTCCGCGAGTGAGCGAGTAGGTGACTGGGAAAAACGCGGGAAACAGAAGAGCTGGGAACAAAACCCATCTCTCGGACAGAACTCTCAGGCTGGGTTGCAGAAGCCTCACACACCAAGCGATGACGCCCAGATTCAAGACCAGGAACAGAGCAAGCGCTCTCGAATAGGGCAGCAGTGATAGCGGCGCGAAAAGCAGCGCCTCATAAGCTGGATGGTCCATCGGTTGATTCAACGTCAGCCCCAGCGGAACCAACTGGTCCGACAAATTTGCCAGCTTCTCGGGGTCGTGGATATCGCGGGCATCATGCGTGCGCAGCATGTACCCGGAGGTGTAGAGCGTGCGAAAAACGGCGACACCGCGCAGGCCAAGTGGCAGGTACGCGATCCAGATCAACATCTCGAAACCAATCAACAGCGGGAGCAGGCCGAGGACCAGTTCACGCGGCCAGAAAGGCTTCTTGCGCGGTACCGGGGGATGCCGTTGTACAAAACCTGAAGCGTTGAATGGAATCATCTTAATGGTCGGCTATCCGGCAGCAATAACGCCGGCCTGCTCCCGCAGTTCCCTTGCCCTCCCCGGTCCCGACGACGCACGACGCCTACAGTACCAGACTAGGAACAAAAGCGCAGGTCAATGTAGAAAATGAGAAGCTAATCAATTACTTTGAAGATCGGCGGACCTGTTTGCTCGAGCAGGCAAACAAACGCCGAAGCTGGGCCGTTGGAGGCCCCCAGTAAGTGAGCACAGTCTCCGAAAGTCAATGGCGGATCCAGACATTCGCACCCTCAACCGCGAACTACAGGCTATTGCGGATCTCTTGTTGGGTTGTGGCCCTGGGTCTCGGCGCAGCCCAGTCCTGGGCGAAGCGTTTCGAAATGGATCCCGACGGCGTATCCTACCTCGACATCGGGGACGCCTACTGGCGCGGCGATTGGCACAATGCCGTCAATGCATACTGGAGCCCGCTGTACTCGTGGGTTCTTGGTTTTTTCCTCAAGCTGTGCAGACCGTCGGCTTATTGGGAATACCCAACCGTCCGTCTGGCCAACTTTCTGATCTACCTGGCCGCGCTCGTGTGCTTCGAGTTTTTTCTGACGACATTCATAACACAGCGCAGACAACGCAGCTTGCAGCTGTTGAATGACGGACAGATGGGGTTGCCGGAATCCGCATGGTGGCTTCTCGGTTACAGTTTGTTTCTTTGTTCATCTCTTCTCCTGATCGGCGCGGACCTCGTGACACCCGACATGTGCGTCGCCGCTTTTGTATATTTGGCATCGGCGCTGGTCTTGAAAATTCGAGCCGGCAGCACTGGCCACCGTACCTTTGTTGCTCTCGGCCTCGTGCTCGGGTTTGCCTATCTGGCTAAAGCTGTCATGTTTCCCTTGGGATTGGTATTTCTTGGCACCGCAATATTTGCCAGTAGGCCGTGGCCGAACTGGTTGAGAAATGCGGCGATCGCGACTCTAGCATTTGTGGCGGTCGCGGGCCCGTTTATTGCAGCGATTTCGTATGCTAAGGGACGAACCACTTTCGGCGACAGCGGACGACTTAACTTCACATGGTGCATTAACGGAGTAGACCCGTGGTATCCGGGTGATGGAGGCCGAATAATTTGTATTGGCACAGGACGGGTGCAAGACATTGATGGACAATCGGTAGCACTGGCGGGCTCGTTGCGCCATCCGGTAAAGAAGATATTTGATACTCCCGCAGCATACTGGTTTGACGAGCCGATCACCGGGACCTATCCGTTTTGGTATGACCCCTCCTACTGGCAGGATGGCGTCAAGGGGCATTTTGATGGGAGCACGCAACTGTGGACAATAGGCAGAAGCTTCCTGATTTACCTGGACTTGCTCAAGACCGTTTATCTCAATGTCCTCGCGCCGTTCTTAATTCTGTTGCTTATTTCGTCGGCTCCAATCCGATTCTGGGCGCGTGCGGTTGAGCGTTGGGAGGTTATTGTCCCTTCCGCAACTGCATTCATCTTGTATTCCCTGGTTCATACGGAGCCTCGGTATGTTGCAGGCTTCATCGCCATTGTTGGGTTGATCGCGTTTCATGGGTTGCGGTTCCGCGAGTCTCCGGAGTTGCGACGATTTCTGACTCTGACATTGTTAGCCGTCGCTGTGACTACGCTTGGATTCACCGGCAGAATAGTCGTTTCCGACGCCATAGCCGCCAGGGGGCTTGCTCCGGTTTACTGGCTGGTCGCGAAATCTCTGAATGATCACGGTGTGCAGCCGGGAGCAAGAATCGCAACGGTTACACCCGAACCGTTCGGTGCAGGCGGAGCGTTTGTTGGCAGGCTTGCCAGGCTGCAGATAATCGCGCAGGTGAACCAGCCGGATCGTTTTTGGGCTTCGCCGGCGTCGACCCAATCTGCGGTTCTAGAAGCTTTTCGGCGAGCGGGATGCGATGGGGTGTTGGGCTGGAAAGTTCCACGTTCTGCATCGGGGTGGCAGAGGCTGGGCCCAACGGAATACTGGTTCTTGAAGCTGGACGACCGACCTAAATTGCCGTGAGTCTGATAGCGGCGCAACGCTTTCGAGGGCGTAACCGAATCCGTACCGTTCGACACTAGCCGGCATCCCTCCCCGTCCCGGGAAAATTGTTTTTGCCCTCCAATGCTCGCTCCGAAGAATGCCTCCGTCAATTCAGTGCATTTATTGTTCGCCAATATAGGTATCCCGGCTGATCCCCAACATACTCAAGAACACGGAGGAAAACAAAATCTCGACTCCGAGGAACAAGGAAAGCGAACAGAAGAACACCGTGCGCACAGCCGCGAGACGCCCGAATCCGCGAGAGGCCCATTGCCAGAAGACGAATGCGTCCCCGGTAAACCCGACCAGCAGAAAGGCCGCGCCCAGCAGGAGTCCGTGCTCCAGCCTTAAACGCTTCAGCCAGCGCACGAGCGTCTGTTGATTGCGCGCCAATCTTTCCGTGTAGCAAAACACCTTGACGAAAAGACCGATGGAGAAAATATGCATACCCAGCAGGATGAGCATCATCGCCAACGACAGAGTATTCACATCCAGTCCCACTCTTCCTGCCAGAACAGGGCCGGGCAGAAGCCAGAGGACAATCCCCAAGCCCAGGGCCATGAGGACGCCTCCGGGTAAGAGAAAAAGCCAGTCGGGCGCGGAGAGCATGATGAATCGCAAGTGCCGCCAGCCGTCGCGAAACGTGTTCAGATGCGGTGGGCGGTCACGCTGCTCCGGCCATGTGGTGATGGGAATCTCCGTGATCTGAGCGCCAGCCTTGGCTGCCTTGATAAGCGATTCCGAGCAAAGCTCGAAACCATTCGTGCGCAGATCGAGCTGTTGGGCCAGATCCTTCGACATGCCACGCATGCCGCTGTTCATGTCAGTGACCCGTGCGCCGAAGAAAACATTGATCAGGGCAGAAAGAACCGGGGTGCCGAGATGCCGATGATGCCATCGCATCGCCCCACGTTTGATTTCGCCCAGGATCCGGCTCCCCAAAACGTAATCGTGGCCCTGACGCCATTTCGCAACGAAGTTGGGCACCTCGGAGAAATCATGGCTGCCGTCAGCGTCACCGAGAATGATGAAGTCGCCACGGGCTGCCACTATGCCGGCGCGAACCGCGCTTCCGTATCCCTTGATTTTGGCATGAACGACTCGCGCCCCGTGCGCTTCGGCGATTTCGATCGAACCGTCGGTTGAGCCGTTGTCGGAGACGATAACCTCGCCTTCGATTGCATGGGCACGGAATGCGGCAAGAGCTTTGTCAATGCAGGACGCGATGGACCGCACCTCGTTCAGGCACGGGATCACCACCGAGACTTCCGGGCGAACGCTGGGGCGCCCACCGGTGGCAGACTGTTCCGAGACGACGGTCTTTAGCGTGGTATCCATTAAAACCGAAACAACTATGTCGGTCCCGCCTAATCAGTTGCAGCCGCCCTGCCACTCGTCAGAATTTGCTGCGGGCGGCGAGTAACTCTCAGCCCAGCTGAGGGTTACTCGTGAGGGCTGCAGCTGGTTGCCCCAACAAAACCGATCTGCAGCGCGATGCCTGCCACCAATTGTATTCACCTTGCGGGAAATTATTCTTCCAAAATTGCAGACATCACTCCGGAGACTGGCATCGACCGGCAATCCCTTTTGCTAATGATTTCATTCGCCACCTAAGGCAGAATAGGAGTGCTTGTAGCGGCAAGTCGATTGATCCCGCTAACTAATCCATGTTCCTGGCTCTTGAGCTCTGCTTGACAGCGATTTGCGCGGCACCGGCATTCATTCACCCTGAGCTTGGGGAAGGATGGTTTTCAGCGCTCGAACGGGGGTTTGCGACATTTGCGCGAAGACGCAGTCTAGCCGTGGTCTCGGTTGGACTGTTGGCCCTGACGCTGCGGCTGGCGTTGCTGCCGATTTTGCCCGTGCCGCAGCCGGAGGTTCACGACGAGTACAGTTATCTTCTTCTCGCTGACACGCTGGCGCACGGGCGCGTTGCCAATCCTACCCACCCGATGTGGCAGCACTTTGAGACCTTCCACGAGAACATGCGTCCGACATATGCCTCGATGTATTACCCGGGCCACGGGATCTTTCTGGCATTCGGACAGGTGGTTATGGGGCATCCATTCTGGGGCGTTTGGCTGAGCTCGGGTCTGATGTGTGCCGCGATTTGCTGGGCGTTGCAAGGCTGGATGCCACCGGGATGGGCCCTCCTTGGAGGTTGGCTGGCGGTCATTCGCCTGGGGACTTTCAGTTATTGGGCTGACAGCTATTGGGGAGGAACGGTCGCGGCGCTAGGCGGCGCGTTGGTACTCGGAGCACTACCCAGAATCAAGGGGAGCCAACGAGTGCAGGATGCAGTGATCATGGCAGTGGGAATGGCCATGCTGGCCGTCACCCGGCCTTACGAAGGCCTATTCTTTTGTATTCCCATCCTGGTTGCGCTCCTTTGGTGGATCATTAATGAACGTGCGCTATCACTGAAGACTTCGTTCGCACGGATCGTGCTACCGATTGTTCTAGTGATGGCAGCAACGTTCGCTGGTCTTGGTTATTATTTCTGGCGGGTAACCGGAAGCCCGTTCACTACGCCGTATCAAGTGAACATGCGCACTTACGGGCTGGTGTATTTTCCTTGGCAGAAGATCGGGGAGGTGCCTAAGTTTCATCACGCCGCCATGGAGATGCTGTACCGTGGCGGAGCAGTAGTTGGGATGTATCACTTTGCGCGCCTGCACCCGATTCGGCTCCAGATCTCGAAACAGCTCGTCATCTGGCTGTTCTATTTTGGTCCGGTGTTAACACTACCTTGGCTAGCGTGGCTGTTTACCAGGCCTCGCGGAGAGTTCTGGAAATCGTTCAGTCCTGAGCTTCGCTTTCTGCTGCTGCTCGCGCTGGTGACATCGGTTTCGTTCGCGCTGACCATCTATGTCGGACAGCCACACTATGCGGCGCCGCTGACCGCGGTTTTCTACGCCGGAACATTACTGGTGATGCGCGATCTGTTCAGCTGGCAATCGCAAGGCCGAACTTCCGGCAAATTCTTGGTGCGGTCGGTTCCAGCTATTTGCGCGGTCCTCCTGTTGGTGAGGTTGGCTGCGCCAGCCCTGCACATTACGCCCGCGCCGAGTTGGATTCGCACCTGGTGCTCACAAGACGCGCAAAACCTGGAGCGGGCGCGCCTTCTGAAGCAACTGGAAAACACGCCTGGAGAGCAGCTTGTGATCGTGCGCTACGGCCCCACGCATGATTTCATACTCAACGAATGGGTGTTCAACAACGCAGACATAGATGGCTCCAAGGTAATTTGGGCGCGTGACATGGGGCCTGACAACGCTGAGTTGCTTCAGTATTTCAAAACCAGGAATGTGTGGTTGGTTGAGCCGGACTACAATCCTCCCAGGTTATCGCCCTATGCCCAATAGCAGCCCCGCTCTGCCCGCCTCCCGCCTGATTTTGGGATTCAACGAGGGCACGCTGGGACTGGTAGCCGCGGCCATTTTCTTGTGTGCCGGGGTGTTTTGGTCTGCGCGAGGACCGAACGTTGAAAAGACGGATTTTTCTTTGACGTATGTGGGCGCGCGAATTGTGCATCAGGGATTCGGCGCGAGGCTCTACGACATCACGTTGCAAAAGCAGATCCGAGACTCGCTCTTCGCGCACCCGAATCCACTCCTGTTTGAGCATCCGCCATTCGAAGCATTACTTTTGGCGCCGCTGGCGGCACTTCCCTTCCGGACTGCCTATTTGATTTGGGGACTATTTAATGCCACTGTGTGGCTTTCGTTGATCTGGGTCTTGCGGCCCTATCTGCCCACGCCGCATGAGGATCTTGGGTATCTGTCGCTTTGGCTTTTGTTCGCGCCGCTCGGAGTTGCCGTGTATCAAGGCCAGCCATCGTTATTACTGCTGGCGATCTACGCGCTAACGTTTACCAGCCTCAAACGAGAAAATGAGTTTGTTGCCGGCTTGTGCCTGGGGTTAGGTCTTTTCCGGTTTCAGTTCGTGCTGCCTTTCGCCTTCATCTTTCTCGTTCGAAGGAAGTGGCGATTTCTGGGTGGATTCGGGCTTACTTCTGTATTCGTCGGCCTGCTATCTTTCGTGGCGGTGGGCTGGAGGGGGATTGTGAGCTACGTCCGACTTTTGTGGACGATCGGCAACAATCCGCAGAATCTGTCTTACGGGTCCGGGGTTGATATGCCCACCATTCACGGGTTTGTGTACGCCATGTTGGGGAAATCAATTGGCCGGAGCGGGTTGGCGATCACGGTGGCGCTGTTGTCTTTTCTGCTGCTGGCCGCTGTAGCCGTACGTTGGCAAGCGGTGAGCGAAGATTCGTCGCAAGATGGTTCAAGGTTCAACCTGATGTTTGCGGCAGCTATCGCCGCTTCCCTGCTGTCAGGTTCGCATATGTTTACTCACGATTTCAGCCCCTTGATGCTGGCGATGTTTCTGGCGGCCGCCGGCTTTTCGAATTCTAGTAAAGCAGGTCATGGGGCTTTGCGCGTTACGATGAAGATCACGCTGGTGTTGTTCTGGTTCTTTCCAATCTATTTTCTTTTTGTCGCGTGGCATTGCCTCTACCTTATGTGTCCGGCTCTGTTGCTGTTTGCATATTCGGCGCTCCTGGGAGCGAAGTATTTAGGCCTGCAGCGGCAAGCTGAGGTAGAGTGCGTAGCAGCGGGATAGCCGGTATTCGATGCCATCCACTATGCCCAGCGAACCACGTCTTGACGAGAACGGAGCACAAGGCGGCGTCTTAACACTGGCCAGCCAGACACGAGCAGAACAAGTCATCCCGCTGCTGATCTTCCTGTTTTCTGTGGCCTACCTTTGCATGTTCCGCCGTTACGCTTCGCTCGAGCCGGATGAAGGGATCGTCCTAGTTGGAGCAGAACGCATCCTTCGCGGTGAAGTTCCCTACCGCGATTTCTTTTCCTTTTACACTCCAGGGTCTTTTTATCTTGTGGCTCTATTGTTCAGGATTTTCGGCGACTCGCTCGCCGTAGCGCGAATTAGTTTGGCATTCGCCGGAGCTGCGTGTTCGGTTGTGACCTATCTCTTGTCGCGGCGGGTCTGCCCTCGCAACATCGCGATATTCGCTGCCCTGCTGGCGACCGTCATCGGTGTGCCTTACAGATTTCTGGTTTTACACAATTGGTACAGCACCGCGCTGGCATGCTTCGCCTTATATGCCGCAGTGCAGTCGCTAGAGACTCACAAAACGGCGTGGGCTTTCGCCGTGGGGTCGTTTACTTCACTGACGATCCTTTTCGAGCAATCCAAGGGCGCGGGGCTTCTTCTGGGACTTGGAGTGGGCTGTCTGATGCTGTGGGCTTTTGGCCATGAGCGTGTGCCGTCCAGACTGGAGTGTCTCGGTCATCTCTCCGGACTTGCCTGGCCGTTCTTGCTGACCTTCGCATACTTTGGTGCACAGCAGGCCGGCACAATCATGGTTCAAGACTGGCTGTGGCCGCTACATCATTACACCCAAGCGAATCGAGTTCCTTACGGATACCAGAATTGGTCGGACACTGCGCGCGACGCGATTTTTCACAGCGGGCCGGTGTGGCTCAGAATCGTCAAGGTACTGCTCCTTAGCCCAGGCTTTGTCGTGCCCGCAGTGCCGCTGGTCGCAGTTGGCTTGCTGGTTTACTGGACGCTTCAAATGCGCCGACGGAGAGTGCCGTCGGAGAAATGCAGCTATTACGTTCTGATCTGCTCGGTTCTATCCGGTCTTCTCATCTCGGTTCTGATTGTGAGGGCAGACATCATCCACTTCATGTATCTTGCGCCGCTTCTGTACCTAGTGCTGGCATGGATTGTGGGGTCCAGCGACTTCGGTGGGCGCTTCCTAGCAACGCTCCGCCCACTCCTGATTGCCTACGTCGGGATCGCATTCGGGCTGATGGGTTGGGTAGTTCTCACCACTGCCACTGGCGCGAAAGTACAAGTTGCAACCGCGCGGGGAGCAATTCGGACACACAATCAGGACACTGTTATCGGATATGTCCAGACCCACGTCAAGCCCGACGAGAAGATTTTGGTCTATCCGTATCTCCCGCTTTACTACTACTTGACGGGAACCCGTAGCCCTTCACACTACGACTATTTCCAGCCCGGGATGAACCCCCCCGAACAAGCTCAGGAGATCATCGCTTCACTCGAATCGCAGAATGTTCGGGCTGTATTGTTCGAGCCATGGTTCGTCGAAAAGTTTGCGAGTTCGTGGCCAGAGACTCCACTTAGCGCAATTGCCAGCGATCCGGTGGCCAACTACGTTGTGCGGAATTATCGGGTTTGTCGAATGCTTAGTTCGCCGGCGGGATGGCAGTTCGAGTACATGGTGCGGAGAGAAGAATCTTGCCCATGAAAACAGCGACCCCACAAACGACGGAGTCAAACAGCATGCCTTCGGCTATCGACACTCCGTATTACGTCAAGGCCTGCGCGCTCGGCATTCCGGCATACCTAATCGGAGTTCATCTATGGACGTGGGTGTTCACGCTTTCTATTTTTCTGGGAGGACGCGCAGATTTCCGGCAACTCTACGCAGCAGGCTACATGGTTCGAACCGGGCATTCGAATCGACTGTACGATTACGGTGCGCAAAAGTTCTTTCAGGACAAACTCGTTTCCCCGGAGCCGATCGCTTTGCCGTTCATTCGTCCGGCATACCAGGCCGCTGTGTTCGCTCCGCTCAGTTATCTGCCGTATCGCGAGGCGTACTTTGTGTTCCTTGCGATTAACGTGGCGGTTCTAAGTGTCCTCGTTGTTCTGCTCTTGCCCTGGATGCGGAATCTGATAGCCGTGTACCGATGGTTCCCGTTAAGCCTGTTTCTAGGATTCCTTCCGCTAGCCGCAGCGCTGATTCAGGGCCAGGATTCGATTCTTCTCGCGGGGGTTCTGATTGGCACGTTCGTATTGCTCACCAGGGAGCACGACTTTCTCGCCGGTGGTCTCGTGGGCCTGGGGCTGTTCAAATTC
Source organism: uncultured Acidobacteriota bacterium (assembly GCA_963839975.1). Taxonomy (GTDB): domain Bacteria; phylum Acidobacteriota; class Terriglobia; order Terriglobales; family Acidobacteriaceae; genus Gp1-AA145. The sequence continues at coordinate 631,617 of CAWIXA010000002.1, forward strand.
CAACTCGTTATTCCCATCGCCGTGCTTTTCCTGTTGTGGCGATGCTGGCGGTTCGTCTTGGGATTTACGGCGGCCCTGGTGATTCTTCTGTCCGTGTCCGCATGGATGGTCGGCTCCGACCAGACTGGCATTTACGTCAGATCGTTGTTCTCGATGGCTGGCGCGTCCGTCCCGGCTTCAAACCTCTTGCGTTATCCCGTTCCGCTGCAAACCATGGCAAATCTCCACGGGTTGGTGTTCGGCGTTTTAGGGGGTAAGGTCCCGCAAGTCTGGGTGCAAGTTGTCACGTTTTTGCTCTCCGGCGCCGTGATCTTATGGACAGCGCTCCGAGGTCGGAGGATTTCCAATCCCGCGCACCTGCTTTTGCTGGCACTGCCGTGCAGCGTTTTGGTCAGCTACTACGCATTTATCCACGACCTCAGCGTCCTGCTACTTCCCATGGTGGTGTTGCTCAATTTCTTTTTGCCCTACGAAGGTCAGGAGGGTAAAAAGAGGGAACGATGGATCAGCCGATCTGCGGCGCTGATGTTTGTCGCTCCAGTCGCCGAGTCTTTTTTTCCAGAGCATTTCTATCTCGTCGCAATAGCGGTTGTTTTTCTACTGTTGGGCGTTAGTGTTGCTGTGAAGTCCAGCGTTTCTTTCGAACAGGAATGGCGATCCGACCCTGCGCTCGTGCTCGAGAAAACATCTTGAACAACCCAACGGAGATCAACGGAACACGGACCGGAATTCCGTACTACGTAAAGGCGCTTGCCATGGCGCTGCCAGCGGTCATGCTTGGCCTCCAAATCTCCGGTTGGGTCTTTTTCTTGCGGGGGGCAATGCAAGGCCACTGTGATTTTCGCCAGCTCTATACAGCTGGGTACATGGTGCGCACGGGCCATCGCAGTGAACTCTATGACTACGGCCTTGAGCATCGGTTTCAGGACAACCTCGTATCCCGCGAGGCGATCGCCTTGCCATTCAACCATCTGGCTTACGAGGCACTTCTCTTCGTCCCCTATTCCTATCTTTCGTACAGAGCCGCGTATTTCCTTTTCCTGGCGACGAACATTGCCCTGCTGGCATTGGCGATACATTTGTTCGCGCCTTGGACAAGACATCTTCGCGGCATGTTCCTCTGGCTGCCCACGGCGCTGTTTTTTACTTTTCTTCCGGTTGCCGCCGCCTTCATGCAGGGGCAGGACTCCATTGTTTTGCTGGTCCTGTTTTGCGGGGCGCTGCTGTTGCTCTCACAGGAAAAGATGTTCGTCGCGGGACTTCTGATTGGCCTGGGACTCTTTAAGTTTCAGATCGTACTTCCGGTTGCTTTGCTCTTCTTGCTGTGGCGGCGATGGCGATTCGTGGTCGGGTTCGCGGCCTCGTCCGCTACTGTTTTCGCGATCTCCTGGGGTCTCGTCGGGACACCTCAGATGAATGTCTATGCCGGTTCCTTGTTGTCGATGAGCGTGCGGGAGACCATAGCCGACCAGGCAAAATTTAACGTGAACCCCAACATGATGCCTAATCTGCGCGGTCTCGTTTCGTCGTCAATCGGAGGGATTGTTCCGGCGATCGGGGTCCAGATCCTAACTGGGGCCGCCTCTGTGGCGATATTGGTTTGGATTGCCAGACGAGGAATGAGATCCAGCCTGCCAGAACAACTGGCGCTGGCGATCACGACCGGTGCAGCCCTGAGTTACCACCTTTTCATTCACGATCTTTCGATCTTGCTGATTCCTGTGCTGTTCGTCTTGAATCATTATTCCGCTAGAGATCCGTCTGGGCCAACACTGACTGTGGCAGGGGCTCTGATGTTCGCTGCTCCGGCGGTCATCGCCCTTTCTGATCTTCGCCCGTTCGTAATCGCAGTCCCGCTTTTGCTTCTTCTTGCGCTACAGAGTCGCCCAGGACGAGAGCAAGAGCGAGAGATCGGTGCAACTTAGGAGCGTGGTTGTTGCGAGAATTTGTCAACAATTGCGACCAGACAAGAGAAGGCAAAACGTCAGGGGAGATCAATCTACCATTTGAAGCGTTGGGCATGGCAGGCGAAGTCACGCCGGACCCGTAGCCTAAGATAGTGATGTTAAGTGCCCGAAGTACTATGCGATCACATGCAGGTAGCCTCGACCTCGGTGTGAGTGGCGGGTGGGAAGCGCCCCACTATGTGAGGTCCCTGACCCTAGGCACTCTCGCGGTGTTGCTTGGGTTTCAGATTTCGGGATGGGTATTTGCCATCAGCGCCGCACAGCAGGGCAGGGTGGACTTCCGGTCATTTTACACAGCGGGATATCTGGTTCGGACAGGACGTTCGCACCAGCTCTATGACTACTCGACCCAGGTTCTTTTTCAGAACCAAACAGTGTCCGCCCGGACCATGGCCCTGCCATTCATTCATCCACCCTATGAAGTGGTCCTCTTCGTCCCATTTTCTTATTTTCCGTTTCGCAGCGCCTATTTCGCATTCCTGCTATTCAATGTCGCCCTGGTCATGATTTCAGCACGCCTGATGCGACCTTGGACCTCGACCCTCGATCAGATTTATCCGTGGCTTAGCGCTGCGATGATGTTCTTATTCCTGCCCACTGTGGTCGCTTTCATGCAAGGACAGGACTCCATCGTCTTGCTGCTTTGTTTAACGGGTGCCTTCGCAGCCCTCGAACGCGGACACGAAAAACTGGCAGGAATCCTCCTCAGCCTCGGTTTATTCAAATTTCAAATTGTGTTGCCAATTGCCTTCCTGTTTCTATGTTGGAGACGGTGGCGTTTTTCCGCGGCGTTTGCTCTTTCCGGACTCGCTCTGGCCGTAGGATCGCTGGCCATGGTGGGAATCGAAGGAGCCAAGTCGTACCTTCGGTTGCTTCTTTCCATCAGCGTGCATTTAGGCTCGCAGTCGGAGCAAGCGACTTTTGGCGTTCCGCCCTTGATGATGCCCAATCTCAGAGGATTGACGTTTGGCCTGTTCAGCTCGGTGATGTCGCCGGTCGGGATTCAGATGACCGTTCTGATCCTTTCTGCTATTTGCGTGCTGGCAACTTTCTTTTGGGGCTCAAGGACACAGGAGCCGGAAGGCAAATTCTTGATAGCTGTCGTTGCCGGCACGGTCATCAGCTATCACTCTCTCATTCATGACATGTCGATCCTGTTGCTGCCGATTTTGGTCATATTAAATCAGTGCATCCGAGGCGTAAGTGAGAGCAGGTCTCTTGAACGGCAGGCCGTGGAGGTCGCCACCGTAGCGTTTATAAGTCCAATGCTTTTCCTTTTCTCGCCAGGGCGCTTTTATCTTGTCTCGCTGGCGCTATGTGCGTTTCTTTATACAGCGCTCCGCTGGACGCGAACCGCTGACCTCAACAAGTCACCGGTTGTCAACACCTGAAGCGTGGTGGGTGGTGTCTTGTACCAGCGTGGTGTCGTGTCTCAACCTCGTGGATTTCTGATAAGACGAAGCGCAGAAACGACGAAGCGTCGGATACGATCCAGCCGCAAGGACACGATTTTCTAGCCGCCCGGGGCGAAATCCGATGTAAACAAAAGTATTCAGGTCGAGGCCCCGTGCTGTCCCAAAAGTTTCCACACGGAAAATGTCTTCCCTCGGCGAGATCCAGAAATGGGACGACTGGTGCGACCAAGAAGGAGGGCTGCCACCCTAAGTCATTTATTTTCAATACTGAAGGCAGGTTTCCCCAGGAGGTGTTCGAGGGCTAGTTTGGCCACCCACTTGCCATAAGCTATGACATAGCGTTACCCATCGCAGGCCCCAAGGCGTTGGGAGCTCAAGATTCTAAAATTCTGAGGAGACTACATCAATGATGACTTTCGTTTTGAAATCTATTGCGCGCCTGCACAAAGATGAAGCTGGCCAAGGCTTGGTTGAATACCTTTTGATCCTGGCCCTGGTTGCCTTCGCGGCGACGGCTGGAATGGGTAAACTGGCCAGCGGACTGAACAGCGCGTTCAACTCAGTTGGCAGCATTCTCGGCGCTTACATCACATAGTCTGATTCTGTGCGTAAGGGGTCCGCTCCGGCATCGGCTTGTCCGTTGCCGGAGCGGGGTTTGGTTTAAAATCCAGTTAACTACAGGGTATAACCATGAAAAATATTGTCTTAAGAGCAATTCTCCGCCTTCATCGGGACGAAACTGCCCAGGGGTTGGTGGAATACTTGTTGATTCTGGCTTTGGTCGCTTTCGCTGCCACGGCTGGAATGGGACAACTCGCTAGCGGGTTGAACAGCGCCTTCAATTCAGTCGGCAGCATTTTGGGGGCCTATATCACCTAAGACTGTGGGTCCCGTTCGCGCTGGGGGAACGAGTTCAGTGGCGAACAGGCACTGGTTTGTACTTTGGAAATCCGAGACTCGGACGGGACCGGCGCTGTGAGAAGTTCCTCTGTTTGTGGTTTGGAATCTACTGGGATGCGGGCAGCTACAGACCGGGGAACTGACCGGGGCCAAAAGTCCATGTACACGACGAAATACTGTTGACTTGTCTCACAATCATTTAACATTCATTGGTGAGAAACCATCCAGCCTGCCAGTTAGGTAAGTTCGGGTTCCGCCTGCTTTGGCTTTCGCGGTAGTTGACGAGAGGGGCCTGGTACAGCGTTCTTGCGGAGGTGATTTACGGGCGTACAGAGACTACTAACAGCGTTTGCCATCGCTGCGCTGCTTGCCGGGGGCATCACGTATTTTTTTTATAAGCGCGTGAGTAATACCAATGCCCAGCAGCATCAGGCGATCCAGATTGTTGTAGCGAAGGCAGACCTGTCGATGGGTGCGACTCTCTCTGCTAATGACGTGGCTCTTGATAACTGGTACGCGGATGCCCCGCCAGCTGGCGCCTTCACCGACATCAAGTTGGTCGTCGGGCGACCCCTGCTGTACCCGCTTTCGGCTAAGGAACCCATCCTGCTGCGGGACCTCGGCGTCGAAGGAGCCGGAATTGGGCTCGCCGGAAAAATACCAGCCGGAATGCGCGCAACGGCCATCCGCTCCAATGAACTCGTCGGTGTAGCGGGCTTCCTGTATCCCGGATCCAAGGTGGACGTGCTGATGACGTTTACTCCGCCTGGAGGCAACAGCACTCCCCTCACCCAAACCGTACTGCAGAATGTTGAAATACTGACGGCGGGTCAGACGATAGAACCGGATCCGCAGGGCAAGCCACAGCAGGTCAATGTAATCACGATGTTGCTCACTCCAGAGGATTCCCAGAAGTTGCAGCTGGCGAGCGCGCAAGGCACTATCCAATTCGTGCTGCGCAGCGGCGCGGACCAGAGCAGTGCAGTGTTGCGTCCCACCCGGCTGGAGCAGCTCGTTCCGGCGGGTATGCCGGGGCCACCGGTGGTTGCGGCGCCCGGTGTCAAGCATCGTCCGAGCAAGGCGACACCAGCGTCGCCGATTTACTGATGGAAGTGATCCAGGGCACGCAGCGTACGGTTCAGAAATTCTAAAGCGAGGATGCTGTGCTCAAGACGATGAGAACCTTTGCGTTGGGACAAGTTAAGACCTCGTTGCTCATTCTCGGCGCTAGCAGTGGTGCTTGCCCGAGTTCCGGTCTGCCGCCCAAGCGAAGGACAGGCCTTGCATGTTTTCGTGGGGAAGTCGGTGGTCATCAATCTGCAATCGCCGGTCACCCGTATTTTGTCGAGCAATCCAGCGGTCATTGACACCCTGGCTACGTCGCCGACCCAGGTTGTAGTGGAGGGCAAAGCCGCGGGATCGAGCAGCCTGATCCTGTGGGATGCTACCGGACACTCGCAGATGCTCGACGTCACCGTGGACGTGAACATTGCGCATTTACGGACCACGCTTGAACAGACGTATCCGGGAGAGGCGATTACCATTCAATCGGATGGGGCGCATTTGATTCTGACGGGGACGGTGTCAGACGCAAAGATTGTCGGATGATGTTGGAAGGATGGCAACGGCTTACTCGGGCGGCGTAGTGAACTCGCTCGTGGTGGCTCCTGTGCACGAGGAACAGATATTGCTGGAGGTAAAGTTCGCCGAAGTTGACCGGACAAAACTGCAGCAGTTTGGGGTCAATATCTTCAGCACTGGCGCGGCAAATACCATCGGTACAGTTGGAACTCAACAGTTCTCGCCGCCGACCTTACAGACCTCCGGTAGCTCCGGCGAGCGGCACGACCGCAACGGGTACGATAAACGTTACCGATCCGCTCAATATCTTTGCCTTCCGGCCTGACATTAACTTGGGCGTGACTATTCGAGACCTGGAAAGCAAGTCCGTCCTGCAAATCCTGGCCGAACCGAATTTGCTGGCTCTCAGCGGGCAAAAAGCGAGCTTTCTGGCTGGCGGCGAGTTTCCGGTGCCGAGTCGTCCAGGGCGGTCAGAGCGTCGGGGTAGTGACCATCCAGTTCCGTCCGTTTGGCGTGAAGCTGGACTTCACCGCGTTTGTAGGCAAGGACAAGGTGATTCGGCTACATGTAGCACCGGAGGTAAGCACTCTGGACTTCAGCAATGCAGCGATTATTTCTGGCTTCACGGTGCCGGCGCTTTCGACCCGCCGCGCGGAGACGGAGATCGAACTGAAGGATGGCCAATCTTTTGGTATCGCCGGTTTATTGGATAACCGCGCCCAGGTGCAACTGAGTAAGGTTCCCGGAATCGGCGACATCCCGATTCTTGGGAATCTTGTTCCGCTCCCGGAACGTAAGCCGTAGCAATAGCGAGTTGGTGGTACTGGTCACACCGCGGATCGTTGATCCCGTGAAACTGAATACTCCTCCTCCGGTGCCCACCGGCCAATCCGATTAAGTTCCTGGACAACCCTGGCTTTGATCACGGCATGCCGGCGCTCATCGCCGCATCCAGAAAACAACAATGGCAATATCGGCCAGCCAGCACCGAGTACGAAATGAATCCGATGTCCATCAGAGATGCGGCTAACAGTGCACCCCGCGAAAGTTTCTCAACCAGTGAACCCCTCTCCGTGGTCGGGGTTTGTCTCGATGAAGAAACCTGGACGGTGCTTAAAGGGCTTCGCTGAATCTGCGCCTCTGATTAAGTTGCGCTCTCATATTTCGGAGTACCGGGTGCAGGATTCGGATTCGCCAGGGGAGTGGTTGGGCAATCCGCCGCCCGACATCTGCCTGATCGATTTCGACCGTGACCGGCGCAAGGCGGCACAGGCAGCAGAGAACATTCACAGTGCGGCGCCGGAATGCGCCATCTTCGCGGTTTCTGCCGACGCCCAGCCAGACCTGATTATCCAGGCCATGCGCAGCGGGTGCAGCGAGTATCTGCTGAAGACGGTCGGCAAGGAACAGCTTCTGAACGCAGTTGCGCGGGTGGGTGGCAGGCGCCGGGAGCGGACTCAGCCTTTCAAAGCCCAGGTGCTGGCGTTCATGGGAGCCAAAGGCGGGTGTGGGGTCACCAGCCTGGTGACACAACTGGGCGCGCTGCTGGCCAACTCGTTTTCGAAGAAGACGCTGATCGTGGATCTGCATCCCGACTTCGGCGATGCGGCGTTGTATTTGGGACTCACCAAGTATCGTTACCACTTCTTTGAGCTGGTCGAGAACAACGACCGGCTGGACGCTGAGTTGTTGCAGAGTTTTCTGGCCCGCCACTCCAGCGGCCTGGAATTGATTCCCGCGCCTGAGGGCAATGACGCGCCCCGGCGGATTCTTCCCGGAGCCGTGGCGCAAACCTTCGACTTCCTGCGCATGCGCTATGACTACATCCTGGTGGACATGGCTCCCGGCCTCAGCGATGAGAACCTGGAGATGATCCGGCATTGCGACCAACTGCAAGTGGTGACTGTCGCCGAAGTCTCGGCGCTGCGCAATGTGGTTCGCCATTTCGACTATCTGACGCGAAAGGAAATCCCCCGTGAACGGTTCCGGGTGGTTTTGAACCGTCATCAGAAACGGGCGCTGATCAGCGACAGCGAGATCGAGAAGACCCTGGGTCAGAAGATTTTCTGGAAGGTCCCGAACCAGTATGCCCACGTGGTAAAGGCGATTAACGGTGGCGATCCAATTGCACTGCTTTCCAGTTCGGACGTTACCAAGAACTTGAAGGAGTTGGCTTCGATCTTGGGGGCCAGGCCTTCGTCCGGAGAGAAGAAGAAAGAAAGTTCAGGGTTTCTCGGTCTTTTGGGCCGGTCGTAAGGGGGAAGTATGGGGGAGTTTAATTCGATCTCGACGCAACTGGGAGCGGCCAGCACGGCTGCGGGCGCGGAGGTCAAACGAACCGGCCTGAGCTTTAAGGAGTATCAGGAGCTTAAGTCCACGGTCCACCGCGATCTGATCAGCCGGGTGGACCTGGAACGAGTGGCGAACCAGCGCGACGAAGGCACTCGCGCGCAAGTTCTTTCGGTAATTCAGGACCTGGTTGCCAATCTCAAGACCCCGTTGAGCGGCCGCGAGCGAGAGCGGCTGTCGCTGGAAGTTCTGGATGAAGTCTTCGGCTTGGGCCCACTGGAGCCGCTGCTGCAGGATCCGACCATCAACGACATCCTGGTCAATGGCCCGAAGCAGGTTTACGTGGAGCGCGCTGGAATGCTTGAAGAGAGCAACATCATGTTCAAGGACAACGCGCACCTGATGAACATTATTGACAAGATCGTGTCCGGGGTTGGCCGGCGCGTGGATGAATCGTCGCCGATGGTGGACGCGCGCCTGGCGGACGGATCGCGCGTGAATGTGATTATTCCGCCGCTGGCCATTGACGGTGCGCACCTCTCCATCCGCCGCTTCGGACACATTCCGATCAGCGAAGATGATCTGATCAAGAACCAGACGCTGACCCAGCCCATGCTGGAACTGCTGCGCGGAGCGGTGAAGTCGCGCCTCAATATCGTGATTTCCGGTGGAACGGGCGCCGGCAAGACGACGCTGTTGAACGTCCTCTCCGGCTACATCTCCGAGAAAGAGCGGATCGTGACGGTGGAAGACTCCGCCGAATTGCAGATGAAACAGCGGCATTGCGTGCGCCTCGAAACTCGCCCGGCCAACATTGAAGGCAAGGGCGCAGTGATGCAGCGGCAACTTGTGATCAACTGCCTCAGAATGCGTCCTGACCGGATCGTGGTGGGCGAGGTGCGTGGCGAAGAGGCGCTCGACATGTTGCAGGCCATGAACACCGGCCACGATGGCTCTTTGACTACGGTTCACGCCAATAACCCGCGCGACGCCATTGCCCGTATCGAGACCATGGCCATGATGGCTAATTTGAATTTGCCAGAAAAAGCGGTCCGCGGCAGATTGCTTCGGCCATTCAGCTGATCGTGCAGATTTCGCGCTTCAATGACGGCACCCGACGCATTACGCACTTGAGCGAAATCACCGGCATGGAAGAGGACATCGTCAGCATGCAGGACGTGTTTGTGTTCGAGAAGCAGGGCGTTTCTCCGGATGGGCGGGTGCTGGGGTGCGTTTACGGCGACCGGAATTCGTCCTAAGTTCGCGGAGCGGCTGAAGGCCTCTGGAATCAATGTTCCTGGGTCGTGGTTCGATCATTCGTTTAGCATTTAAGTGAAGGAAAAACGATGCCGGTATTGTTCTTCTTATTACTGATGATTGTCACTTTCGGCGTGTCGCTCTATTTTTTGAGGCCGACGAAGACCGAATCTACGGTGCAGCAGCGCTTGGAGGATATCCAGGATCGTCGGAAGGAAGACTCAGGTCAGAGCATTCTAAAGGCGGAGGGTTACAGCCGTAATGCGGAGTACAGTGCCATCATACGAGAGATTCCCGGCGCCATCGGTACTTTGAATCTGATCAGGCAGGCGGGACAGAGTTGGACTGTCGGCTCGGTTATGGGTATTTCCCTGCTGGCTACGGTGAGTCACCGGGTGGATTGCATCTTTTTTCTTGCCAGACGTGTTCCTGGCGGTCATTGCGGGAGTCGTGCCGGATCTATTCCCTATATCGTGCTTGTCATAATGCGGGAACAGCGATTTCGAAAATGTGACCAACTGCTGCCCGAGGCTATTGATCTTATGGCGCGCGGTTTGCGTGCGGGACACGCGCTCACCGCCGTCTTAGAGATGGTGGGGAGTGAAACCGCTGATCCGATCGCCTCCGAGTTTCGCCGCCTGGCCGAAGAGCACTCGCTGGGAGTGACACTGCGCGATGCGACCATGAACCTCGTCGCCCGACTGCCCCGGGACGACATGCGGTTTTCTGGCTACCGCGATCCTCTTGCAGAAAGAGACGGGCGGCAACCTGGCGGTCATTCTCGACAAGACAGCAGCTGTTGCTCGCGAACGTGCGCGATTACGAGGTCAACTGAGGATTTACACGGCGCAGGGCCGCGTCACGGGTGGATTCTCTGCCTTATGCCCTTCATCATGTTCGGGCTTCTGAGCCTATTAAACTGGGACTTTGAGAAATTGCTTTTTACTGAGGAGCTAGGCCGCAAGATGGTTTATTTCGGTCTTGGCTTAATGGTTCTTGGAGTCTTGGCGATACGCAAGATCATTGATGTGAAGGTTTAAGCTATGGCGTTCATTATTCTGGGCGTATGCCTGTTTGTGGGCTTCCTGTTTCTGTTCCTGTTGCTGACGCAGCGACAGTCGGCAGCAGGAGCACTGCTACAGGAAGTCACCAGCCAGGGTCGCGCCCAGCCTGAGATGCCAGCCTGGCGGACCGCCGTGGATGTGGACGTCCTTGCCAAGCCTTTTACGCTGGTACGGAGCCTATTTGCGCCTGAGCCGGATCCGCAGCTGGTGCGCAGGTTGATGCTCGCGGGATATCGCAATCCAGCCAGTGCCGATATCTTTCTGGGGGCCCGGCTGGCGATTCCTGCGGCATTTGGACTGCTCATCGCGTTGTTCGTCAGCGAAAACGCCATCATGTACTTCATCATCGCTGTCGGCGATGGGCTTTTTCCTCCCGGACTTTTGGCTCAACTGGTCAGATCAAGAAGGCGCAGGGAGCGTATCCGACTCAGCTTACCGGACGGTCTGGATTTTCTAGCGATCTGTCTCGAGGCAGGGCTTGGTCTCGACCAGGGAATTGTTCGCCTGGGCCAGGAATTGCGAGTCAGCCATCCTTCTCTTGCGGAGGAGTTGCTGCAAATCAATTTCGAACAACGTGCGGGAGTACCACGAATCACTGCCTGGAGGTCGTTCGCCGATCGCGTGGATCTGGAAATGGTTCGTTCCTTCGTCGCCATGCTGATTCAGACCGACCGGTTCGGGACGCCGACTTTCCAAATCGCTGGGGACATTTTCCGATTCGTTGCGGACCCAGCGCCGACAACTGGCCGAAGAACAGGCGGCAAAGACCACCATCAAAATGCTCTTTCCTCTTGGCCATCTTCATCGCTCCGGCCATGGGCATTGTTTTGCTGGGACCAGCGGCGATTGTCGTTGGTGAAGAACTTTGAACATATGTTGGGGTAGATGTAGGGCGGTATCTGTAAGCTTTGGGAGTTCAATTTGATCTGAGGTGAGACATGGACAACGTAACTTTGATTCGCGTGGTTTCGGGCATTCTGGCGGTGGTGGTATTCATCACCCTGGTGTACCGGATGAAGAAAAAAGCACCTCGTTAAGAAGAATCTTCGAATCCCCATTGGAAGGGCACGCAATGTTTCGCAAGCGGCGGCATGTTTTTGTCTATAACAAGACGAAGGAGACCTTTTTGGCCTTCCGCGTCGAGGTCTGCGATTCCATCTTCGGTCGCCTTCGCGGACTGCTGGGCAAACGATCTCTCCAGCCGGACAGCGGCGTATGGATCGTGCCAGCGAATGCGGTTCACACTGTCGGGATGCTCTTTTCGTTCGACCTGGTGTTGATCGACAAGAACTTCAAGGTGGTGGGACTGCGGGAGTTGGTGCGTCCGTTCAGATTCACTTGGCCGAAGGGAGAGGCCGAAAGCGTGCTCGAACTGCCGGCACATTCGATCTTCCGCAGCCGTACCCAAATTGGGGACCAGCTGCAGATTGATCGCTATGAAGCCAGAAAGCCCTCGAAGTTCAGCGATAATCTGGAAAGCAGCGGTCAACCTGGATCGGCGACAGGAACTGGTGCCTTCGAGTCTCATGGGCCGGTCACACCGCTTCAACCGCAAGGTTCCGAGGGCAACTTCGTCGCGCTCGAACTACGCGGATACCAAGGCTAGATAAACCATCGCGTTGTGGGCGGCCCGCGTTCACCATGGGCCGCTCGATTTTTTTGGTCTGCTCTCTTACAAATCTGGAAATCGCGGTTATCTATTGCGATTGACGGCATCCTTGACCGCACCTTAAGATTGCACTTCGCATGATCGGGCAAACCCTTTCCCACTACAAGATTACAGGCAAGCTCGGCGGCGGTGGCATGGGAGTGGTGTATCAGGCGGAAGACACCGAACTCGGCCGCTCCGTGGCCCTGAAGTTTCTGCCCGACGGCGTCGCCCAGGACGCGCAATCTCTGGAGCGTTTTCGGCGCGAGGCGCGCGCCGCTTCTGCCCTGAACCATCCCAACATCTGCACCATTTACGAAATCGGCAAGAGCGATACCCAGTCCTTCATCGCCATGGAGTTTCTGGACGGGACCACGCTCAAGCACCTGATTACGCAGAAGCCGCTCGACGTGGGCCTGCTGCTCACACTCGCCATCGAGATTGCCGATGCGCTCGATGCCGCCCACTCCAAAGGCATTGTTCATCGCGACATTAAGCCCGCCAACATATTCGTGACCGGACGTCATCACGCCAAGATCCTGGATTTTGGATTGGCGAAAGTCATGGCCGAGCGCGGCAGGGTTCTGGAACCTGAAGCGGCGACGGCGGCAGCCACGGCCGGAGTCAGCCCCGAGCAACTAACTTCTCCCGGCTCCACGCTGGGGACCGTGGCGTATATGAGTCCGGAGCAGGCGCTCGGCGAAGAGCTGGATGCGCGCACGGATGTCTTCTCGTTCGGCGTGGTTCTGTATGAAATGGGTACCGGGCGCTTGCCGTTTGAAGGAAGCACCTCCGCAGCGATTTTCAACGCTATTCTCAATAAAGTTCCAACGGCACCCGTGCAGTTGAATCCAGATCTCCCGGCGGAACTGGAACGCATCGTCAACAAGGCCCTCGAAAAGGAACGCGATCTGCGCTACCAGAGCGCGGCTGAAGTGCGAGCCGATCTGAAGCGCTTACAGCGTGACTGGCTTGCGTCGTCGCGCCACCAGGTCGTGGCAGGCTCTGGGGCGTCCGTGACGCCCGCAACGGTGCAGCCAAGCGACCGAGCGGGCGCCGCGATGGGCAGCAAGAATACTCGCATCCCCGCACTGGCCGGCGCGGCTGTTTTGATCCTGGGCGCTGGCGCGCTTGCCGGCGTCTGGTTCGGGCAGCGGACAGCTACGCCCACCGTGCCGACGTTTCGTGAACTAAGCTTTCGGCGAGGCGCGCTGCAAGCGGCCAGGTTTGCGCCCGATCCGCGGTCTGCGATTTACAGCGCTGCGTGGGAGGGCGATCCCGAAGCAGTCTTTATCAGTTCTGCGAATTCAACCGAGTCCCGCGATCTGAGCCTGCCCCAAACCGAAGTGTTGGCGGTTTCACCCGGCGGGCAACTTGCGGTGTTGCGGCGCTTCGGAGTCAGCCCCAACCACTTTACGCATCGCGGGACACTGGCTCAGGTTTCCATCGGCGCAGATGCGCCGCGTGATCTGCTCGAGAGTGTCGAAGGCGCAGATTGGGCGCCCGGCGCAGAGACGCTGGCCGTAGTCCATGTCGTGAACGGCCAAAGCCGAATCGAGTACCCAGTTGGAAAAGTTCTCTATGAAACTGCGGGTTGGATCAGTCATTTGCGCTTCTCTCCCAAGGGAGATCGCCTCGCATTCATTGATCACAATCTGCTGGGAGACGACGGGGGCACCATCAGCGTGGTCGACCTGAACGGCAAGAAGTCCGACTTGACCGAGCGCTGGGCGAGCGCATTCGGAGCCGCGTGGTCACCCTCGGGAGATGAGATCTGGTTCACGGCCACCGCAACCGGCTTCAGCCGCTCTTTACGGGGTGTTACCTTAGGCGGCAAAGTTCGAGAGCTATTGAGCGCTCCTGGGACTCTGACTCTCCACGATGTCGGCGCCGGCGGACGGGCGTTAATTTCACGCGACGCCATGCGGGCAGGGGCTATTGGCCTAGCGCCGGGCGAAAGCAAGGAGCGCGACTTAAGCTGGCAGGACTGGACCGTGCCCATCGACATCTCACAAGATGGGAAACTGGTCCTCTTTATTGAGGCCGGCGAGGCCGGGGGCGGTGAGTACGCCGTATTTAGCCGCGACACGACTGGGACGTCTGCGGTTCGCCTGGGCCAGGGGTCGGCGAACGCTTTTTCACCCGACGGGAAGTGGGTTCTGGTGCTGCGGCAAAACGTGTCACCACCGGACTTCGTGCTTCTCCCCACCGGGGTAGGAGAGCAAAAATCGGTTTCGACCGGCAACGTGATTCCAAATGTGGGACAGTTCGCCGACTCTAAACGGATCGTGTTTCAAGGGAACGAACCCGGACACGCCTCACGGGTCTATGTGGCAAATGCAGATGGTGGGCAGCCGCGTCCGATTACTCCCGAAGGCTTTGGATTGGGATCGTATCCGCGCGCAGTCTCGCCAGATGGCCAGAGGATTGCCGTAGTGAGCGGTGAGGGGGTTGCTCTGGTCTCTATCGATGGCGGCGCTCTGCAACCCGTCCGAGGTTCCGAGACCAGCGACACCCCGCTGCTGTGGATTAAAGGCGGAAATGCGTTACTGGTCGGTCGTCGCGGCGAGACCTCTTGCCCGATGTGGCAGCTTGATTTGCAAACCGGCGCCAGAACTCCGTGGAAAACGGTCTCGCCGGCGGATGTTGCGGGTGTGACCGGCGTTTCGTGTCCCAGACTCGCAGCCGATGAACAGCATTATGCGTTTGGCTACGTCCGCGATTTGTCGGATTTGTTTCTGGTGGAGCATTTGAAGTAGCAACGCTCAGGGAATTGAGTTGGCATTTTTGCGGTCGCTGCAGTTTACATTGACGCAATTTACATTGCTACGACAATTTCCGCTCGCTGCGTGGCCTAGGATTACCATGCCCCGTAGACGTCTCACCGGAATTTGATGCAGCTGCCGTTGGCACCTTCGAATTAAGGTTCCAGGAGAGGAAATGCCCTTCCGTTGCAGGATGGTATGGAGCCGCATCGGGAGGCGTGGCTTTCTATTCTCGGCATCTGCAATTCTGCTCTTCTATTCTCTGGTTGCTGCTGCACAATCGCAGGAATTACGGCTGCAGTTTTCCGCGCCCGGCACCAGGGTCACCTTTACTCTGGGCGATCTCTTGCATACCGTGCATGGGTCTTTCAATCTGAAGAGTGGTGAAGTGCAGTACGACCTTGCGACCGCGGGGGTGCGGGGTAGCCTGGTCGTGGACGCTACGTCCGGGCAGACTAACAATCGCATGCGTGACCGTCGCATGCACCGCGAAATCCTGGAGACCGACCACTACCCGGAGATCACCTTCCGTCCCGACCGCGTCGAAGGCAAGCTCGAGAACCCGGGTACGTCAACCGTGCAGGTGCACGGCGTTTTTTCCATTCATGGCACGGATCACGAACTCACCATACCGGTCCGGGTACAGGTTTTTCCGGACCACTGGATCGCCGACACCAACTTCACCGTTCCCTATGTGAAGTGGGGCATCAAGAATCCCAGCACCTTCCTGCTGCGGGTGAGCGAATCAGTGGAGATTGAAGTTCACGCCACGGGATTGAATCCTCCAGCCAACCCGAGTGGACACTAGCAGCGCCTCAGGGCACGCCGCTGGGCGCGAACCTGGCCCGGTGCCTGCCACCACAGGCAGACACCAGAAAGGCCGATGCTTGCTCAACGCTGCGGAGGTTCTTGCGGCGAAGCCTGTGGGTTGCTCTGGTTCTGCCGATTTCGCTCCTGGATGGCGGCGAGTTTCTGCAACTGTTCCGGTGTCAGCACCCCTTTGATCTTGGGCACTGCATCTTGGCGGATTTGTTGCGCTTTCGCTTTTTTCTGCTCCAGGGTCAGTGAGCTATCGCCACGGACGACGGCAAGTTCTTTGTTCTCATCGTCAACGATGCCAGCGATCTTGTCTTTTTGGTCTGAAGTCAGTTGCAGTTCATCATCGACTGAAGTTTGCTGCGCTTGAGCCTGCGGAGGAGGTGTGTCCCGCCGCTCCGTGCCGGGGGCAGGAGTGGACTGGGTTGGAGGAGCTGCCTGAGGTTGAGGGGTGGGCGCTGCATCTTGGGCGGCCGCAAGGTGACCGAGGCTCAAGACAAAGGCCAATCCACAAATGAAAAAGACTGATTTAGATCTAAGAAGATTTCGCACGTTGCTCCTTTGCTGACGAGTGGGGAGTAGGAAACACCTGACGGCACGCAGCCATAAACCGCGCGGGCAAGCATCTTCAGATGAACCGGGTGACGCCCAGAGTTGGCTTGAATCCTGAAACGAAAGAGAAGAATCGTTGCCGCGCAGAGTGCTTCGTTGTCAAATTCAGGCAGCGTTCCGCTCGACGTAGTCTTCTTCGGCTTGGGCTTTCACGTTTTGCGGTTCCTGACCGACACACGCTTGCAGCAATCGCCTCCACCCGAGGCGGCGTTCCAGCCACTGCGCAACCACCGTGTTGCGCTCGACGTGAGATCTCAGGTGTTGGGAAGTGAGTTGCCGCCAGCTAACCTCATGAAGACCGCTAAGGCCGAAAGAGCGCAGTCTTCGGACCTCAACTTTTCCGTTGTCAACGCGGTATTCTTCAATCTCTGAACCATTTTCAGCTTCCAAGCGCAACGGGACGTCTGCCATGGTTCCCGACCTCGCTTTTCCCGGCCAGAACCACAGTGTTCGCGTTTGTTAGAAATCAAACAATCAGGGGATTACCGGATATTCCCCGGGGGCAACCGAGTATGTCCGCTCAGGACTCTTAAGCCGCTAACTGGCAATCAGAAGTTCGACGAGGCTTCCTGATCTACTTTCCCTTCAACGCCTGGTCGATGGTCACAATATCAACCAAACCTGAGCATCCGTAGATTGCGGGAAGAATGCGATCAGGCGAATGAGTCCGTCGCAACTGCGCGACTCGCTCGGTGCCTGCACGGTAGGCGGGAAGATACATTCTCCCAAGGAGTGGATGTTGGCCCCACGCGCCGGAGAGCTTGTCGGCGCGCTCTTCGGTGACCAGGAAATCGCGGCGAAGAATGGGAGCCACCTTCTCGCGCGACATTTTTTCTCCCCAGGTTAAGTACGACGACTGGTTCTTGGCGTCATCCTGCAGCAACGCCGACCGGACTGCGGCAGAGGTTCCGGCCAAACCTCCGTATTATATGCGCGGAAGCGGTAATGGCTTGTGTGGCGAAGGAGGGCTGCGGTTTCGACCTGATTTTGGCCGCGCAACAAATCTCCCGGTACTGGGTTTGATTATGGGCCTGGTGGATTTCCCGCACCGGCCATGATTTGTCTAACTCAGGATCTGTCTAACCTGTCGAGGTGCTGAATGAGGCTCTCCCCGCTCGTATTTTTCGCCGTAATGCTCACATCGTCCGCCGCGCTGGCGCAGGCGCCAGCCGGACTGGACTCCCCAATCCGTCGAGGCACTGGGGCGGAATGCTTCTTCGCGAACTGAGTTTACGCTGGACCATTCGATGTTGGTGATGGCATCGAAAGCCGATCTGGACGATGAGGATCTGCGGCGGGTGATTGCCGGGGTAAGCGGTGTTTCAGTCCACAGCTACCGTTTTCCGAGGCCGGGGATGTACGATCCGGAACTGCTGAATGCGGTGCGGCAGGAGTATCACGTGGCAGGATGGAAACATATGGTCAGTAAGCATGATAAGGATGGAGGGCCCGGGGCGACCGATCTTTGGGTCCATTACGAGAACAACGCGATCAGCAATATTGCCGTGCTCTTTGCCCGGGAGAACCAGCTTAACTTCATCGCGGTGTCGGGATCGATCAGCCCGATTGACCTGCTGCATTTGGCTGGTCACTTCGGCATTCCGAAAATTGAGGGCGGGGTGGTGGTTCCCGCGCCCGACCGCGACCGGTAGGGCCGCCTCTGCGAACCACGCTCTCGCGAACAACGATCTGAAGAACAAACGACGCGCCCTCACAGCAGTACGCCCGGAGAAACTCTAGTCTTTTTGCATTATTGCTTGCGCTTCCCTACCCCAGCTACAGTGCTTGACATTCGGGGTTGGGCTCTTTCAGCGACTGGCAATGCGCGTTGGCCGCTTTTCGTTCATCCCTGACAATTCTTTCCCCAAGTCAGTGGAGGCAATTTGCGCCAGAAGTTTCTTTTCTCCTGTCTCTGTTTTTGTTTTTTTGCGTTCTCCGCAGTGGCCGATGGCCAGAGCAACTACGCGGTGTTGAGCGGCACAGTCACTGATCCGCAATCGCAGGTGGTCGCCGGAGTGACTGTCGAGTTGACGTCCGCAAGCACAGGAGCTGTTCGCCGGGCCTCTACAAACGAACAAGGCATCTACCAGATTCCCGGCCTGCAGCCTGGCGACTACGAATTGCAGATCGCGGCGACCGGGTTTGCCACGCAGAAGCAGCCCGTCCGGCTGGAAGTGGCGCAGAAGCTGGCCATCGATCTTCGCTTGAGCGTAGAGTCGCGCAAGGAAACGGTCGATGTCAGCAGCGCTGCCGAAGTTATTCATACCAATGAAGCGGCGCTGGGAGAAGTAGTCGAGCCCACTTCGATTGCCAACCTTCCTCTGAATGGGCGAATGTTGATTGATCTGGTGCTCACGGTTCCCGGAGCCCATATCAGCCACGGCGCGCAGACCGGAGACATGAACCCGCTCTACTGGCGGCCGGGGCAGCGCTCGGCGGTCAGCATTGGTGGCAACCGGCCCAATGCCAACTACTTTCTTCTGGATGGAACCACGAACACCGATCCAACCTTCAACACCCAGAACCTGAGTCCTTCGCCGGACGCAGTCCAGGAATTCAAGGTCCAAACCGGCAGCTACTCCGCGGAAATGGGAGGCGCCGGTGGCGGACAGATCAACATTGTGACGCGGCAAGGCACGAACCAGTTCCACGGCGGCGTTTACGAGTACCTGCGCAACGACAAGATGGATGCGTCTTCCTTCGACTCGATGGGCAACAATCATCTGGTGCAGAACAATTTTGGCGCCTCGTTGGGCGGACCGATCACTCACAATCACACCTTCTTCTTTGTGAACTACGAGGGATTTCGCCACGTGATGGCGGACCCGATGATTGAAACCGTCCCGACGCTGGCTGAAATTCAGGGTGACTTCAGCAACGGAGGAATGGGCGGCACCAACATTTTCGATCCCGCCAACTCTGCGCCAAACCCAAATTTCAATCCCGCAATGCCGATCAGCGCCAGCAATCCCAAGATTATTCGGCAGCAATTTCAATTCAATGGCATCAACAATGTGATTGATCCAACCCGCATCAACCAGGCGGCCCAGCAGTTCCTGTTGCAGTATGTTCCCCGTCCGAATATGGGTATGGGCATGGCGTCCATGCCCTGCGGCTCGACCATGATGGGCGGTCCCCCGGTTGTCGGAGCGGGCGTGGACTGCAATAACTACCTTGACGCACGCGACGAACACCACACCAACGATCAGGGCACGGCGCGGCTGGACCATGTGTTCGGCAACGGCGACAGCTTGACCGGACGCTATTCACTGAGCGCGGAGAACGGGTTTTCTCCCATCAACCTGCCGGGGTTCGGCGCTTTCCACGATAATTTCTCAAATCAAGGCTCGATTGCGTGGAACAAGATCATCGGCGCTCACATGGTGAATACCGCGGCCATCGCGGTTTCGCGGCTGTCCATGCGACGTGACACGGAAAATGCCAATAAGAATGACATTGTGACCCAGCTTGGAATCCAGGGCATCGGATTCGGCGGCCCTGCGGCCTGGGGCGCTCCCTGGTTCAACGTTCAGGGTTACTCGGGCATGGGTGACACCTACGCAGCGACTCCGATGCACGCATGGGACACGCTGATCGAGGGCCGGGATTCGCTGAGTTGGCAAGTGGGGCGGCACAGCTTGAAGTTTGGCGCGGGCTACCGGCGACTAATCTGGCCGATGTGGGGATTCTTCCAGAACCGCGGCTATTACCAGATGACCAACGGCTTTACTACGCAGTACGCGCTGAACCACAACGATGGCTCTGGGCTGGCCAGCTTTTTGCTCGGGCTTCCGGCGATCAAGCAACGCCAGGCGGGAATTCCGCAAATGCAGCTTCGGCAGTGGTACGCCGACGGATATGTGCAGGACAGTTTCCGCGTCACCCGTACAACGACTGTTGAAATGGGACTGCGTTACGAATTTATGGATCCGCTGGTGGATCTCAGCTACACCAACACGAATCTGACGTTCAATAACGGCGTGCCTTCGGTGTTTGTTGGAGGACAAAACGGGTATCCACGCGGACTGAAGTATCCGAACCCGCACAATTTCGCGCCGCGCTTTGGGTTGTCACAAGCCTTACCGGGACAGGGGTTGGTTTTCCATGCGGCCTTTGGGATCTTCTTTACTCCGGTGGACATGAATACCTGGTGCAACCAGCGCCATAACGTTCCTTACGTATTTCCGGAAACGCAGCAGAGCGACAATTTCACGCCTGCGGCATCGCATTGTGGCCAGCAATTTCAATTTCGCGCAGGCAGTGCTGGGGCAGACCACGGTCAGCTTTACCGCCATGGATCCACATGCCCCGTCACAATACATCGAGCAGTGGAGCAATTCGCTTGAAAAGAGCCTGGGGAAGAACACGACTTTAGAAGTGGGCTACCTGGGATCGCACGGCGTGCACTTACAGCGCGCACACTTGATCAACAACGCGCCTCCGGGGCCGGGACCAATTGGACCGCGGCGGCCGTTCCCCAAGATCACGTTTGTGCAAAACACTACTCTGCCGAGCGGCGTTACCTATGTAGCCCCGGCGTCGGGCTGTCCGAGCGGCACCATGTGCTTCCCGGTCAGCACCATCAACTTACTGGAGAACACGGCGCAGAGTTGGTATGACGCGGGATACGTCAACGTGCGGCGGCGCTACACTCACGGGCTTACGTTCCTGGCCAACTACACCTGGGCGAAAGACCTGAGCAATGCGCCGGATTTCCGGTCTCCCATGTTCGAAGCATCGATTCCTCAGAACAACAATGACCTGGCGGCAGAGAAGGGCCCGGCCTGCGACGTGCGGCACCGGTTTGCGTTGAGCGCGGTGTATGCCATACCGGGGCTGGACAAATCTGCATGGACCAGCGCCGTCACCAGGCACTGGCAGTTCTCGACCGTGTATCAAGTGCAAACGGGATTTCCGTTTACGATTTCGGTGTTTGGGGATACCGCCAACTCCGGCACAGTGCTGGGCGAGAATCCCATTCGCGCCAACAGTACCGGGTCACCGGTATTCGGGCCAGGAACTCGCACGGCGAGTGCATGGTTCAATCCGGCAGCGTTTGCGGTGCCTGCGGCATTCACTTTTGGCGACGTGGGACGCAACTCGGTTTATGGCCCCGGTCTCCAGACTCTCGATTTCGCAGTGGCCCGCGACTTCAGCCTGACCGAGCGCGCGAAGTTCCAGTTCCGCGGAGAATTCTTTAATGCGCTGAACCATACAAATCTGGGGACGCCGGACCGCTTCGTCAACACGCCACAGTTCGGAACCATCACCGAGTCCACAACCCCGGGCCGCGAAGTACAATTAAGCGCTCGGTTGTCGTTCTAAGGATTTCGTTCTAAAGATTGTCGCTTAAGAAAGGAAATCGCAATGAAGATTCGCAACGTAATCAAATTTGTGCTTCCGCTGATTCTGGTCCTGGGAGTATTTGCCGCAGAAGAATCCACCAAACCAACCACCGTCAAGGGATATGTGTTGGACTCAGCCTGCGCATTTACTAAGAGCCTAAAGAAGCCCATCAGTTCAGAGTGCGCAATGGCGTGCGCCAAGAATGGATCGCCGCTGGTGATCCTCAGCCCGGCCGGAACTATTTACTGGCCGATCGCAGACGCTACGCCCTCCAGCAGCCAGAATGACAAACTGCTGCCGTTTGCCGGCCAAAAGGTCACGGTGACCGGGAAAGTGTTTATGCGCGGCGGATCGACTGCGATTGTGATCAGCAAGATCGAACCGCAGGCGGAAACCAAGACCGAAACCAAGAAAAACTAGCCGCATGCAAGAGGGCCCGGATTTATGAGCACTGTTCCCAATCCCGTACCCGTTGCCGCGAAGCGCCGTTGGCGTCCGAGTCCGCGGGCGTGGAAGATTACCCGGCGCGTAGTAGCTTCGCTACTCGTGGTTTGGATAGTGTTCGTGGGATTTATTTTCTGGGCCATGAACCAGCCGCCGGAGAAATTCGGCTCGGTCATGAAGCACATGCCCTGGCCGGTCTTCCTGGTACTTCCCTTTGAGACCTTGTGGAACCACGCCCGCGGCGGCACTTTGCACGTGGGAGACGCCGCGCCGGACTTCACGTTAACCAAGCTGGATAAATCCGGGACGATTCAACTGTCGGATCTGAGTAAGAAGCAGCCGGTGGTTATGGTCTTCGGCAGCTACACTTGACCGCCTTTCCGGCGGGAGGTTCCCGCCCTCAACAAGCTCTACGATCAGTATCAGGGCAAGGTCGCGTTCCTGGTGGTGTATATCACCGAGGCGCACCCGAGCGACGTCTGGCAGATGCAAAGCAATGTCAAAGATCAGGTGGTCTTTGCCAGCCCCAAGAATGAAGAGGAGCGGGCGTTCGTTGCCGGAGCGTGCGTGCGCAAGCTGGGAATCAAGTTCCCTGCCGTGCTGGATGCGTTCGGCAACTCCACCGAGCAGGCGTACACAGGATGGCCGGACCGGATTTATCTGATTGATCAGAACGGACACGTCGCGTTTAAGACCAAGCCGGGACCGTTTGGATTTAAGCCGGATGATCTGGCGGCGGCCCTGAAGAGGCTGCCAGCACAACCCTAACCCCGATTCACCACAGAGACACAGAGTCACAGAGAAACCTTCTTATTGGTTTCTCTGTGACTCTGTGTCTCTGTGGTGAAAGCTCTTTCACTTTGGCGGCGCGGTCATCTCCATCGCCCAGATGGCTGCGGGGCGCATGTACATAGAGGCGCGGTAGTGTCCGTCTTTTTCCCACGCTTCCGGAGTGCGGAACCAGTATCCCTGAGTTTCGTAAGTCGTGTGATAGACGCCCCAGGCAGTGCGGTAGCCCTCGTCTTTCAAGCCTTCGCCTAACATCAGCGCGGCAACGCCGAACGTGGTGCCAGTCCAGACTTCCTGAACCTGCTCATTGCTGGTAACGATGCTTCCGTCGGGGGCAATGCCGTTGACGGCGCCCATTTCTCCGTTGGCAAACTTCATTACGTTGAAATCGAAAATCTTCTTGGCGGCTTTGACCTGCATGTCGCGCGGGACGAGGTCGCCGAGGCCGGTCATGTTCGCGTACCACTGGCCGGCCAGCTGGTCGGCTTGAATGTCGTCGCGGTATTCGCTTAGCGTGTCATAGCGGAAATAGTCGCCAGACCACAGCTTGCTAATGTAAGTCTTCTGTCCTTTTTCAAACCACTGGTGATACTTGGTCGCGGCCGCCTTGTCGCCGATGGTGTTGGCAATTTCTTCGGCGGCGCGCAGAGCGGCAAGCCACAGGCCGCCACAGTAGGCGCTTTCACCGTGGACGATCCAGACATCATAGGTCTGATCAGGATAGTCGTCGTCCTGAGGCAGGCCATCGCCGGTGCGGTCGTACTGGCGTAGATGTTCGAGCGCTGCCTGTATCGAAGGCCATGTGTAGCGCAGGAATGCGATGTCCTTCTTTCCGGTGAAGACGTAGTCCTTGTAAATCATCAGGACGAATTTGCTGTTCAGGTCCTTCCAGTCATTGGTGTTCTGCCAACTGAACGCGTTGGGCAGCTTGAAGGGATCCTCCTGTGGAATTCCGAGATCGTGGGGGACTGCGCCTTTGGCTTTGCGTAAACGGAATTGCAGGGAATTTGTCTGCTGCGACTTCCAGATCCACATGTATTTCTCAGTGAGATCTTTGGACACAGTATCGGCAAACTGTCGCATGATTTGTTTATCGAGGTCAGGCCAGAATTTCACCAGTGGCATATCACCGTAAAAGAGCACGTCGAGGGTGGCATGGTATGGATAATCGAAACATTCCATGAAGGAGAACGTCTTCGCCGTGGAGGCTGGGGAATCTACCGGCCTTCCCCAGAACGAACCGCCGTCGGTGAGGATATACATTTCGTTAAAAAGTTCGCCGCGATACCACAGCGGCTTGCTCTCGTCATTCACATACGGCGCCTGCCAGGCGTCGATTTCATCGCTCCACTTGGCGGAGTCAGCGAGGCCGTCTTTGGCGATTTTCCAGGCGTTCTGTCCGCTGGTGCCGTAGAAATCGGTGTACTTGCGATACCACTTGCGGCCGGAACCGAACTGAGTGACCGGCATGTCCCAGGCAATGGTCATCGGTATCACGCGCTTTTCACCGGGGCGAAGGGTGAAGCGGACGGCGATCGCCGCGGCCAGGGGCTCGCCGCTGCTGATCCAGGAATTGTTGTCGTTGGAGAGGCGGCCGTCTTTCGAGAATGGTCCCCAGACTTCTTGTGCCGTATCCGGCAGAAAAGTCGTTTGGTAGGTAATCTCGACGCCGGGAGACTCCACCGAGGCAATCGCCCACTGGCCGTCGAAGTCTTCCTTCACGCCCTGGGGATGGACCCGGTCAAACACGATTCCCTTCACATGGCCGTTGACGGCGGCTTCGTCAACGAAGCGGTTGTGATTCCCGTGGTCCATGTTGCCATGCATGTTGGAGGAGTAGTCACGGAACCAGCCGAGCATGTTGGTCCAGGAAAGCAGGACAGAAACGGTGACGGGCTTGTCGGTGGGATTTTCAGCGTGCCAGCGATACACGGCCACGGGATAGCTGCTCTCGCGATAATTGTTGGGGAGGACTGGAGAGAATTGTTCGAGCGTCACGTGGGCGGGAAATTTATCCCACTTGTAGTCGTACCAGGATTTGGGATAGAGCGAATAGTAATCACCTGCGCCGGCGGGATAATCCCACTTCCATGAGGAGAGCATGCCGCCGTCGGGATGCGCGGCGGTCAGCACTTGCGCCACGCTGTCGCTGCCTTCAGATTTCTGATACATGGCGAACTGGTTGGTCCACACCGTTTGATATTTGTGGACACCGCTCTTGATGTGCCAGCGGGAGAAATCACCGCGGTAAGTGCGCGAGAAAGTTCCGGAACCAAAGCCGCCGACGGGAGCGCCCTGCCAGTAGCCGTCGTCGATCATGCCGGAGGCGGCGAGAGCGGGCTTGCGTCCACCGGCATTTTCCAGCGGTACACCAATGCCACGCTTCCAGGCAGCCTTGGGGATAGCGTCGCCGGCAAAAGTGAACGGGGCAAGCACCAGACAGAGAAGCAGGCCAGCGACGAGGTACCGCGCAAACGTCTTCATAAAGTTTTTCTCCGGGAGTTCTGGTCAAAATTCTACCACCCGTGACAGCAGTAGAAAAACGATATTCTACACTGTACCGAGCAGAATGCAAGCCTCAGATTAGGGCCCGCCGCAGGCATCGGATGGCAGATTATTTCTGCAGCTCGCCAGGAACCTTCAGGCCGGAGAGAGGCCGCGGCCTCAGCACCGGCATCTGGGCGCCGCTGCCGGGTTGTTTCAGCCGCATCAGCGGGTCGCCGAACAGGATGAACGTCTTGCGTGTGTCCTGGTCCGCGATGCCCGACTTGGCGGACAACACCGCGTCTCCCATGGTTATGGAAGGCTGAGCAAAAAGAATTTTCGCCAGTGCTTGATCCATCTGGAACTGCGGGCCGGGAGCGGTGAGTCCAGAGGACGCCCACACCGCGACCGCGCCACCATTCTTCGAGAGCAGCAGGGCCTCAGCCAGACTCTGGGTGAAGACGTCGTGGAAGAAGCCGTTCAGACAATTCATCATTACGAAGACCGGCAGCCGGTTGCCGTTCGTCAGCGAGGCGGCAGCGGTGTCGTTGAACAGGTTGTTTCCCCAGACTTCGACCGAGCCGTGGCCGTTGTAGTTCACCAGCAACTGACCACCGTTGATGCCGGTGAGAATATCTTGGCGGGCGGCGTTGACACCGACCGTGCTGGCAAAAACGTCGGTCACGTTCATGGTTGGGGGAAGGACTTTCTGCACTGCCAGAGACGCCTGGCTGAAGCTGACTGAGGGGTCGTCAACGTCGGCGACCAGCATACTGTCGTTCGTCCAACTCGCAGGCTGGCCTTTCGCATAGCTCAGGATCTTTGTAACCATGGTCTGGGCATCGGCGGTGCTGCGTGCGGGGAGGCGGCCAGTGGCGATCTGTGCGAATCCAGTATTGCTGAAATCGGAGAACCAGTCGTCCGAGGCGGTCATCAGCTCTGAAGTCGGAACGATCCTCGTAGGCACAAAGTCGAAGGACCCGAAGCCGAGATAATCACGGGGATCAAACGAGGCGTCGCCACCGAACAGCAAGTAGTGCGGCTTGTTCTTCCACGCGACGGTGGCCGTCTGCAGGAAGTTTCGGATGGCGAATGGCGTCCGCTCGCCGAAGTTGAACTCGTCGTAAACCTGATCAACATTCAGGAACGCGACCGAACGGCCTTCCGCTCGATGCAAGGTTGCCAGGGGTTGAATCTGCGCAGCAAACTCCGGTGCAGCCAGCAGGACAACCTCGTATCCAGGCTGTGTCTGGTGCAATGTGGATGGTTGATGGGGCGCCAGAGATGCCGGGCCTGCCAGCTGCGCATCTGAAAGCGCCAGTAGAGTGTGCTTCCCTGAGGAAGTCCACGGAACGGTCATTTGCAGCGAATAACTGGCGCTCTGAGGCACAACTTTGTAGGCCACGGCTAACGGTTGAACCGGATTGGTGATATCCATGAGCCGGGCTGGAGGTTGTGTAAACCCGTTCACTGTTACAGCGGCGCCGGCGGGAGCGGTGAACTTCAACTGGTCAGACTCCGCGGTAAAGGCATGCGGGAAGCTGAGGTCAATATGGTCCACCAGGCTCAAGTCGTTGTCGCCTAACTGAGAGGTGAGGGTGATGGTGTTAACGCCATTGCTGAGAACGCCAGAGGGAATTGCGAACTGAGCGGTGCCTTGTTGCTGGTCGGCGAAGGTCACGTCGCCGAGGGTCGATCCGTTTACCGCAACGGTAACGTCATGTTGTTGACCGAGGGTGACGCCTTGCAATACAACCTGGATCGAGCCACTGCCCGCCGCCAGGTTGGTGACGTTTAACGTTTGGACGGCGGCGACCGGAGAAACCAGCGGACCGAAGAAGTTGTCCGAGTTACTGGTCATCAGAACGGCGAAATATGTGGTGCGCGGTTTCAGTTCGAGGGTTTGCACGAAACTCTGCGCCTGCGGACCGGAGCTGCCTGCCGCTGGAGCTGCGGGAATCCTAAGCCCGGGTTGTCCACTCGACATCAACCAGTACACGCGCTGGCCGGAAAACGGAGTGTCAATCGCAGTGCCGTAGAATTCGATTGCCGCCTGCGGGCCGAAACCGGAAGTGGCCCCGGTGATTCGCATCGGCTGTTCCACACCTTCGGCAAAGAGGTGCAGCGATCGCGCTTCCACGGCGGGATCGAGACCAGCTGCGACCAGTTGTGGCTGGGTGATGTGGTACAGGCCTTCGTGATCTACAAAAATCTTCACCGCCGGACGCGCCGCCAACTGGAACCCTGCGTTGCGGGTTAATTCAGAAGGTCGGGGCGTGACTACGGTTTGGCGGATGTGGCTTTCAGAGCTGCCTGCGGGGACTAGGGCGAGATTCGACTGTGCCAGGTCACGCATCGTTGTCGTCCGGGCAAATACCTGCGGCACAGACGAAGACGAAGCGGAGTCGACGGTAACCGGTCCATGCATGGTGCGGGTGCCGTTCAAATCTACGTCTTCCAACCAGTACACGCTGCCATTGACGGGGGAGCGATCCAGCCAGCCATAGGTCTTGGCTGCGTGTTGCTCCAAGACCTCGCGCATCAGCAGGGCGGAACCGGCAATCAGCGAAGGATTCACCAGAACTTTTGCGCCGCCGCTATCGCGATAAACGTTATAGCCCAGATTGTGCATTTCGCCGCCACTCTTCCAGGAAAGCAGTACTCCGCTCCCGTTTTGCACCGCGGTGAAAGAATTGAGCCTGACGGCATTGGGGAACTCGATGGTGCTGGTAAAGGTCGCGGTGTTGTTGGAAAGTATCGGATCGGGAGTCGTAGAGTTTACGACTGCGGTGTTCAAGGCCAGCGAAGGAGTTGCCGCAGTTACCGTGATGGTGATGGTCTCCACGTCACCGCTGATCATGGTTGCGTAGGTGCAGGTGACGACGCCGCCAGTCTGACTGCAGATTCCGATTCCGGTGGCCACGGCAGAGACGTAGGTTACCTGACTGGGGAGAGTATCCACCACGACGACGCCGGTGGCGGTCTGCGGACCGTTGTTGGTCACGGTAACGGTGTAGGTGAGGGTCGCATTCTGCAAGACCGGTTCTGGGGCGCCGGACTTGGTGACCGCCATATCGGTGCAGATGGAGGCCGAATGTGGTCCGGGGCTGGACGACAGAGACAGATTCGTGGCACTCAGACCCGCTGCACCCGGCGTCGCACCATAAGGAGTTGTGGCTGAGTTGAGCGTGATTCCGCTGGCGCCACCGATTACGCTGATGCTGGCTGCCGCGCCCGAAAGCAGCACGACTCCGCCTCCACCGCCGCCGCCGGGTCCGTGGCGATTAGGTAACGAGAAGCCGCCCGCATCCCAAGCATCGCCTCCGCGACCGCCTTGGGCACTCACCGTGAGACCACCCTCGCCGCCGCCGCCAGAAAGGATGATGATGCTGCCGCCAGCGCCGCCTCCGCCGCCACCGTCGTTGGGCGTGTTGTTGAAATCTGCCGCCCCGTTCGCAGTAATGGTGGCAGACCCGGTAAGGCTTCCGGCTCGAATCAGAACAATTCCGCCCCCGGCCGCCCCGCTGCTGGACTGGGTGCTGCTGTTGTTATTGCTGCCGCCGGCGCCGCCGCCGCCGCCCAGCACAACCCGGTTAATGCTGCCAGGAAATGCAGCGCCTCCGATTCCTCCAATCGGCAGGTCAGAACTCCATGTATTGCCGCCCTGTCCTCCTGCGCCTCCGTTCGCTCCGCCACCGCCACCTGAATTCTGGTCGTTGCCGCCTGGAGCTGCGGTGGCCGGATCACCGTCGGTGCCTCCGCCGCCAGCGTTTCCTGGGGCGCCCCGCGCCATACTTCCGTTCGGGTACCCTTCGGCGTAGGTCTGGCCTGTGCTCAGAACCGTTCCGCCTGATTCCACCCAATGAGGAGTACCTGCGATGCCTTCGGCCTTGGACCCTTGTGCCCCTATTTTGCCAACCCCCGCGTACGTGGTGGGTGCAGGGAAAAGGTAGTCGCTGTTGGTCGCTTGGGGCGTCAAAGCGGCGGTTGCGGCATGGGTTTCGGCAACTCCGGCGACATTGGCCAGAGTCAGAGTGGTCGCAGTGCTCGCCGTAGCCACGAAGGTTCCGTTATTCGCGGCCGAAGTGAAGCCCGCAATGGTAAAGGTGACCCCAACAAATGCATTGGCCGCGCCCCCGGTGATGGTGCCCGTGTAAACAGAATGCCCGGCAGTGGCGTTGGCGACCGAGGTAAGCGTCGCAGTGCTGCCTTGCAGCTGGAGTCCCCCGGCGCCGCGGAATCCCAATCCATCCACGCTGACGGTTGCACTGTTCAGAGTCAGAGCGCCCGAGACATTGACCGACAAGATACCGCCTGTGGAGCCATTCCATGCGGCCGCAGTGAGCGTAGAACTCAGCGTAGCGGTGGAGTAGCTGGGGACGCGCACTACCTGGAAGGTGCGAGCGCCCTGCGAAGAAGTAGCCGCCGCCGATGTGTAGGTGTAGAGCAACCCGCCGCCAGGGCCAGCCGCGGTGAGTGTCAAGGTGCCTCCGCCGGCAGGAACGCTGCCAGTTGCGTTGGCATACTCGTACGCGCCGGCGTTATTAAGATTCGTGGATCCCGAGCCGCTAACGCCATCTCCATAGCTGGAGGAATTCGATGAATTGATGGCGGCATCCTGCATTTGGATGATGAGCACGAGGTCACCGGAGGCGATCGGCGTGGCTGCACCCGTCGCAGCCCCCAACGTAATCGAGGTAGATCCGGCAGAAGCGGTCGCGGTCCCAGGATAGTACGTGTTGATGGTTCCGCTTAATGTCCCGCCTGGCAACAGAACACCGGTGGTACAAGCTGCAAAGTCGGAGAAGGCAACTCCGGTGGCGGAATTGTTTCCAGTGCTGAGGTCTGAAGTCGTAGCCGTCACACTGGCGGTGTTCGTGTAACCGCCGGGAGCTGAGGGCGTGACCATGACGATCAGGGTTGCGCTGGCACCCGCGGCCAGGGTTCCCAGATTGCAAGTGATCGTAGTTGTTCCGCTGCAAGAACCTTGGCTGGGAGTCGAAGAGAACCAGATAACCCCGGTGGCGAGTGTGTCGGTCAACACGACTCCAGAGCTGGTTGCGGGGCCGTTGTTCGTCACCGTCACTGTGTAGCTAAGGTTGGTGGGATAGAGCGCTGAGGTGCCGCTGACACTGACTGCCAAGTCGGCCTGTAGGGGCTGAATCGAGACGGCTGCATCCGACCAGTGGGCCGAAGCGCTCAGCTTCTCAGACATGGGAACACTGGGTGCGCCACCATTGCTCGAGCCATAACCATAAACGTCGGTTCCCGCTGCCCCGCTGGCAACGGCCCACTGCTGCACCTGGGTGCCGCTGGGCGCGGTAACGGTTTGAGTGGAATCGAACGCGACGGTGTCGAGCACCATATCGTTCTTGCTGCTGGACACGGTGACGTTGGCGGTATCGTTGTTGCCGTCATTGGAAGCAAACGCCCGGATCGGCGTGGTCTGGTCCGCGCCGGTGAAGGTGGTAGCGCCGACTACGGTCCCAACCGTCGCCAATGCGCTGATGATGTTCTCAGTCACCACGACACTGTTGTTTCCGGTTGCCGGGTTGATCAGATACCACATCTCCACCCGGCGCACGTTGGTGGAATCGTTGTGGAATCCCGCGCGCGTCAGGGCCACACCGTTGTAGGTAACTCCGGTGACCGACGTCAAGGCCGAGGTGGTAGCGGTTGCCGTCGGTTTGGTCGCCGCGACTCCCGCGGCATTCGCTAGGGTCAGAGTGATTGCTGTGCTGGCGGTGCAGGTGAAGGTCCCGTTGTCCACCGCGCCGCCGCCGGTGAATCCAGCAACCGTAAAAGTGAGGCCTACGTATGCGTTGCCGGAGCCCCCTGTGATCACTCCGTTGTACACAGTGTTTCCGCCCGAGGCAGCGTTGGCCGAAGCGAGTGCGAGCGTCAATTGAGCGGAGGTGTTCATGGACACGCCCACCACGAGCACCAGGTTGCTACCCGTGCTGGTATGAGCCAGCGTGACCGTATTGGAGGCCTGAGTCACCTGCTTGGTGGTATTGGTGCTCGCGTCTAGCGCGACCTGTCCGTGGGCGGCAAGCGGGATGGCGAGCAACAGAAACATCAATGGCAGACAGGATTGGAGGGTTCTCCGTACCGTCTGTACTGCCCGCGCTCGAACTCGTCTGGCAACGAAGCTGTATCGTGCTTTCAGTCCTTCGAGCGACACGGTCCGGCCGCTTTGCACGCATTCCTTGGCTACGACTTTACCCACAATCGCCTCCCCTTGGATTGCCCCATCAGGTTCGAGGCCCGCGTCCCCACGCGTGACGAATTCGTCTTTCCGCTTGCGAATGATTCTATGCGCTTTGAACTTGCTATCTTGCCGGAATAATACAATGTCGCCGACTTTCAGCTGGGCGGCGTTCGTCCGCTGCACATGCAGCATCTCGCCATCGCGAATCAGCGGCAACATGCTGCGGCCCTTTGCTTGAAAACGAAACCCCAGGCCGCTCGCCAGCAAACCGTTCACGAGTTCGCCGAACGCCTGCGACTCCAGACGTTGCTCAGTCATGAAAATCCAATACGGCATTTACAGCTCGGGCGTCGGGAACGAACTGGAACCGGTAACACGGGACGCTGTCGAGAATCCGGTCGAGAAACTCGACCGTCCGCTCCAGAGCATTAGCATTATGAAACGGCGGAAAGGACCGCGCAAATATTTCGCCGACCGCCTGAGAGCGGGTCATGGGCGTGATCTGATTTTGCTCGCCGTGCTCGATAATAAAGATGCGGCGAATTCTTGATTTCCCGGGCATGGCAAACGCGGCTTCCCCGTGCCAGGGCGTTCCGTACATCCACAGCTCGCCATGCGTGCAGGCGGAGAATGATGCGGTCGTCGCTGAGGATTTGTGGATCGCGCAGAGACTTCCAGAGACTAGTGGTGGTGCTCTTACCCGCGCCGGAATGACCTAAAAGAAGATGGCCGCCAGTTTCGGCGTCCACCATGCCGCAACCGTGGACTTCGACGCCGAGGCCGTTGGACGCAAGATAGTTGGTGAGGAGAAGTTCGTCGGCGGGGTACTCGAGGGGGTAAACCGGGTGGTGGTGTTGCAGGGCTTGGTGATTGAGAATCAATTGCGCGCTGCGAAAATCGTTGTTGGTTCGCAGGCGTTTATATGGAAACGGACCGAACGCCGGGCTAGTGAAGTCGAAAATGAACTCCGAGCCATTGCGGAACAGAGTCCAAAGAGCACCTGAGTCGAAAACAACTTCTCCTCGCCAAGGTTGCAGGCTCTCAGCCCATTCAGCATGCACTTCGATATCGGGGGCTTCCGAGTCGTCCCGAAACATTTCCAGTTCGCGGCTCAAACAAACATCGTCTGAAGAAACGCTGCCCAGCGCCAGGGAGACTCCTCCGATGCGCACACAACTTTCATGCGGACGGACGATCCGCGCGACCTCAATTATGGATGCGGCTTCGGCGAGCATGGGCGCTAAGAACCTGTTTGCAGGCAGTTGCCAACATGCGTGCAGCCGCTGCCGCCCGGACCGCCCGTACCGGGGTTCTTGCAGTGCCCCAGCACGGCTTCTTCAGGACGCAAGCTGATCACGGTGACTTTCGGCGGCTCATACCCTTTTTTCTCTCGAGATCCGTTTTGATCATTCATGAAATGCGCTGCCTCCGTTGTTGAAAACGCTCCGTGGGAAAAATTTCAATGGAATGACCCGCATCCCCCACAGCCAGTCGCGGCCTGCGAAGTGTTCAGAATTGGAAGAATGGATTGCGGTGTCGTCCAGGCCGCGGGAGTGATCTCGTGCGAGGTGATCCGGCGCGCGGAGTCCCTGAGCGCGGCATGCCGCTCGGGATTGTTGCAGAACTCGCAGTCCCCATGTTCGGGAACCTCAAAGCCCAACGCCAAGGCCCGCAGATGGGCGACTTCACACAAGAATTCCACTGGAGATTCGGGATCGCCATTCTCCAACTCGCCATTTGCCGGGCACATGCTGCACACGGAGTGAAGCCGGCAATTGGTGCATTTTGTGGGACGCGTCGCTTCCCGCTGGCGCACGCTCAACAGAAAATGATCCCAACCTTCGCGCACACTTCCGGTGCGGATGTCGTAGGTTTCCTGGTGGGAGATGACACAGATGCTCATGTGCCCGTAAGGGTCAACGGCAAAACTCTTCACCCCACCGCCGCATGAATACACGGTGCTGACGTGGACCGGTGGCCTGCCAATTTCGTCCACCAGGATCTTCCGGTGTTCAGCCGCCACCTTAGGCCAGTGCATATCCAGCGCAACCACATCTGCCGGAGACAGTCGCACTGCCAATGGCGACTGCGAACAATCAATTCGCGGGCTCATCAGCGCGTCAAACTTGAATTCGACTCCCAGTTCCTGCTCGGCAAACTCCTTCATCGAAGCCACTTCGTGCCGGTTGACTTTAGTCCCCACGGTTTTTAGTTTGAGCGGAAGGCCGCGATCCAACAGCAAATGAATTCCGCGAATACACCGGTCGTAGCTCCCCGGCATCTGGGTGAGCGCTTCATAGGTCTCTTTCGTACGCCCGTACAGCGTGATCTCGATCTTGAAGGGCGGAAACTCGCGTAGGTAGTCAGCAATCCTTTCGTTGATCAGGATTCCATTGGTGAACAGCGTAATCAGGAATCCTTTTTGCTTCGCGAAAGTGTAAATCTCCAAGAAGTCTTTGCGGGCAAAAATCTCTCCCCCGGTAAAGAGGATCCAGATCACCCCCATATCCGCGAGGTCCGTAAGCAAGGCAAAATATTCTTCCTTGCTCAGTTCCCGGTTGCGCGCGGCTAGATCGCCCATGGCGAGATTGTTGTAGCAGTGCTGGCACTCGAGGGGGCAACGCCGCGTGACTTCCAGGGTCACATCAATGGGCGTACGTTTGTCGATAAATTTTTCGTGCAGTGCCAAGCTGAACTCGCCGTAGGAAACAGCGTGGGTGGTCATGCCGGGACTCCAACAGCTTCCACCAAGCCAGCCGATTGCATCTCCCCGAGAAAGGCGTTCACGTCCTGCTCAACTTGCTGGCGTTCGCCGGCGAACTCTTGCTGAATGCGGTCAGCGATTTTGTCCGGGCTGCAAGGCTGCGCAATTGCGCTCCAAATAGAGCTCGCGACTTCGTTCAAGCTATAGATGGAGGCCAAGTCGCCGACCCCGCCGCGAACTGGAACAATCAGGGTCTCCCCAGCAATCACGCGGGAAACGACGGAACTTGAGCGGATATAAGACTGCATTTCGCCTACCCCCGATCCAAACTGTCTCAGTCTGATTTTGAGACGCGTTGGCTTCACCTTAGCAGAGTAATTTTCCACAATTGTTAGCTAGGTAGGTTCGACGAGACGAGCGAGGACACGGAGCACGAGCGGGACGGGGACACCAACTTGGCGAGAAAGGCTCAGGCCTTCGGAGTGCGGCGCTCTTTGATTTCCTGGAGGTGGTGACGCAGACGGTGCAGGACTTCCTCGCGCCGCGAGTTGCTGAGGTCTTCGCGAAGTTCTTCCAAGGCGAAATGAACCACGTCGTGGTGATGAATTTCTTCGGGTGCGACTTCGTTGCTGATTTGCAGCCACAGGCTATGCAGCAGATCGATTTCTTTCGGTGTAAGGTGTGGCGCGTGCGGTCCGAGATAGAAAATGTGCTCCTGGCCGCTGGGAAAATATATCTCCAACGTCAGTTGCGGTTTGGGATCGGAGAGACGCTCCCAGGCGAGCCCGGCGACGTAGGCCTCTTCCGTAACCGGGCGGGTGGGCGAAACTCCGAGGACAACCACTGAGGACTCCAGACTTTGGGCGGCGCGCAGAATCGCGTCCCACTTTTCGGTGGCAGCGGCAACTGCAAGGTGGATGGTCTTTCCTTTTTTCTCGGCGAGGCCCAAAGCGCGAGTGAACAGGTCTTGCTCTTCGGAGCTAAAGAGCTGTTCGGCGGAAAGGCCAGTCTCGCCGGATGCAGCGCGGACAAGAAACCGGAGATGGAGGACGACCACGTCTTGTTTGCGGGCGTCTACACGGTCCAAGACCGCGCCGAGGTTATACAGCGTGTTGTAGTTACGCACCATCACCAGAACATTTCCCGGCCGAACTCCAAGAGCAGTCGGGGTGAGGTCTTCGCCCGGCTCCATGTTGAACTGGTCGAGCTCGGCGTGGTGGGTGGCGTGCTTTCGGGTAATCGCTTCAGAAATCTCAAACACCACGAAAAAGATGATGGTAAAAGCGAGCCCGGAAATCGTCGCGACTTCCTTGGTGAACAGGTTGATGACGCACAGAGCCGTCAGGGTGACGGTGATGAAAGCCAGGCCGAGGGGTATCTCGGTTTTACCGATATGGAAGTTGAGGGGCACACGATATTCGCGCTGGCCTGGCTCCTTGTAGCGAAGCACCAGCACCGCCAGGCCCTTCATGGAGAAGCTCCACATCACGCCAAACGCGTAGGCTTCGCCCAACACGAAGATATCGCCGCGGCTGAGAATGATGGTGATTATCTGAAGCAACACCACCATGTTGATGATGCGATAAGAGGTTCCAAAACGGCGGTGGGGACGGCGAAACCAGTCGGGGAGAATACCGTCTTCGGAAACGCGGTTCAAGACGCCGTTGGATCCGACGATGGCGGTATTGACTGCGCCCGCCAGCATCAGGATGCCAACCACCACGACGAAAGCGCGGAAGGCGAGTCGCAGAGTGACCGGTCCGGTGAGGTACATGGCCAAGCCGCCGATGGGGTTGTCCTGGAAATTCGCGCGCACCGAATCGGGGATGATCATCACCGCGAAAAATGCGACGCCTGCGGTGAAGATCAAGCTGTAAAGAAAAATGATGATGGCGGCTTTCTTCAGATTGGGAAGCTTGGGGTGCTCGATTTCGCGGTACACCTGGGCCATGGTTTCCTCGCCGCTCATAGCGAGAACGGAGTGGCCCAGACCGATCAGGATGCCGACGAGCGCAATGGTGTGCGGGATGGATGAGTTATGCAGCCAGCCCAGCGCGCCACCGTGGGCCCCGGTCGAATAAGTCAGATTTGCGAGGTGCGGCCAGGGCGGAAGATGCGCGCCCTTCACCCAAAGCGTGTAGCAGCACCAGACCACCATCATGACCACCATCACCGTGGTCACGTACATTATGCGCAGCGCCTTGGTGCTGGATTCCGGGATTCCCTTAATGTTCTCCCACCAGAAATAAATGGTTACGATGACGGCAAATATTGCGGCGCCGCCGTTCATGGGGAGTGTCATCTTCGAATGGAAGTACTGCAAGAGTTCGTTCAACAAGCCGACCAGGTACAAGCCCGCTGACACGCCGCTGATCGGACCGGTCAGGATGTAATCGAACATCAACGCCGAAACGGAGAACTTGGCGAGGGTGCCGCCCATCGCTTCTTTGACTACGCGATACACGCCGCCGCGAACAAACATGCCGCAGCTCTCGATGTATAACGACGCTACCGCGCCCGCCAGCAGCATGATGGCGAGAACGAACCATGGGGCAGTCTTGCCGACAAAGTGTTCGGAAATCGCGCCGGCATAAAAGGCCGACGAACCCATGTCATTGAGCACGATGGCGGCGACCCGCCAAAAGGAAATGAACGCAAGCATGGCGGTAGTGGCCACCAGCACGCGTTGCGGGCCGGTAGTGCCTATGCCTGTGGGTGACTTAGCAGTGGGGTTTGGCATTTAGGATTAGTGGACAGGCCTTCATCGGACCATCCGCAGAACCACGGCAACAACACGGAAGTGCCCCGGAGTCTCTACGATAACGGAGTCCCTAGATTTCGTAAAGACCTCCACATCGCGAACTACGCAG
The DNA here is from genome assembly GCA_963839975.1 of uncultured Acidobacteriota bacterium. Taxonomy (GTDB): domain Bacteria; phylum Acidobacteriota; class Terriglobia; order Terriglobales; family Acidobacteriaceae; genus Gp1-AA145. Next base: position 668,779 of record CAWIXA010000002.1, read on the forward strand.
TGCGGACTGGCACTCCGTCGCCTGCCATATACTGCTTCTGTGCATCTGTTCCGCAAAATCCTTTTTGCACTGTTGACGACGATGGGAACGCTGGCGTTCGCTGGTAGTCCAGCGCCCGTGCCCACGCTGCGTTGGACCGCCGGAACTACGAACTGTACGTTTCGTGACGGCGACGACGGCCGCACCTATTACGGGTTAACATCTGGCGACTTCGAGGTGACGCTTGCGGTGGATCGCCAGGAGTTGGAGAAAATTCCGCACCGCGCGAGGCCTATGCTGGGGGTTTTTGTGTCTTTCCAATACAAAGGCCAACAGCAGTTTGAAGTACAACAAAACCGGTTCACGCTGGAATTCACCAAGCATTTTCAAGTGGTGCAGAGCTCTCTCGATCCTGATGACATGCTGAAGCACTTGCAGGAGAACGTTGACGACCTGACCGATGAAGTCGAGCGCCATCAGGTCAAGAAACACCGGGACCAAAAAGATCACATGGAAACGGAGCTGCAGGCGCGGCTGAAAGACTATACCGAGATGATGGACTTTATCAGCACCCGGGCGCTGCGGCCGATGACACTGGATGGCTCGAACACGTCGGCCAGCGGCTGGGTTTTCTTCAGCATCAAGAACAAGTGGATTGGGCCGTGGCGGCGACCGGAGCAGTTCGTCTTGCGGCTGCCGGTGGAGAACCTCGTCGTGGAAATCCCTTTTAAGCTCCCCCCGGAGCAGGGGAAAGTAGTCCTGCGCCAGCGGCCAGAGGATAGGAACCACTAAAAGGTTACGGACGTAACCTGGTTAGTCCGATCCGTTGCTGACTGGCACGGCGGAAGAAAATAACATTCCAGTACGTGTGAGCTCCCTGAACCCCACAACCCTGGGCCGTTACCGGATCGAGGCCGAAATCGGCCGCGGCGCGATGGGAGTGGTGTATCGCGCGCAAGATCCGAAGATCGACCGTCTGGTCGCGATCAAGACCATTTCCCTTACGGGCCAGGAGCCGGGAGAAGAGCAGGCCTATCGGGAACGATTTGTGCAGGAGGCGCGAGCTGCGGGGCGGCTTTCGCATCCCGGCATAGTCGCTATCTTCGACGCCGGTGAAGATCCGGAGACGCACGAACCTTTTCTAGTGATGGAATACATTGCGGGCGAGTCCCTCGGCAAAATTCTGGCAACCTGCGACCGCAAGCTGCCTTTACCCGACGCTCTTCGCTTAGCGCAAGAGATTGCGGAGGCGCTCGACTACGCGCATTCGCAAGGCGTGATTCATCGCGATATCAAGCCTGCGAATATTCTCATCACCGAAGACGGACGCGCCAAAATTACTGACTTCGGTGTGGCGCGCCTGAATCATGCTCTGGTCACGCACAGCGGACAGATTTTCGGCAGTCCGGCGTACATGGCGCCCGAACAGTTGAGCGGAGGCGTGGCGGACGCGCGTTCCGACTTGTTCTCGCTGGGGGTCATGCTCTACAGCATGATCACGGGATTTCGCCCATTCCAGGGAAACAGCGCCGAGACTGTCTGCTTCAAAGTGATGAATACCGAACCGGTGCCGGTCACGAGCTTTCAGCATAATGTACCGCCTGAACTCGATGCGGTTGTGGCGAGAGCCATTGCCAAAGATCCCGCGGACCGCTTTCAAAACGGCGAGGAGATGGCAGAGCAGATTCGGAGTTTTCGCGAAAGAAGCGTTTCTCTGGGAGAGGCGACCAGCTTTTTCACCCGCGTGCTCCAGAAGGATGCAACCGCGTCCGCCCAACGGAACCGAAGCGCACAACGCAGCCAACGATTGCGGGCCGGACTTTTCTTAGGCGCTCTGACGGCAACGATTGCACTCGCGGGATTGCCCAGCGCGTGGCGGTGGACGGAAGGCATCCGGAATGCGGCGGCAATGCAACCGCCTGTAGCTCCCGCGCCGTCCGCGCCGCAGATCGTAAAGAGTCAACAATCCGCAATCATCGTCCGCAGAGTTTCGTTGGCGAAGAAGCTCCCGAAAGTTGAAGCAGTCGCGGCCACTCAGGCAATGGCCAAAGTCCAGGTCGAGATTCTGCACCACTTCACCGGTGGACGGGCATCAATTTGGATCGACGACCAACTGGTGTTCGACCAGAATTTACGCGGCAACGATCAACGCCACCCATTATTCCGCACGGTGGAAATGAACCAGACATCAAGCTTCGACCTAGCATCGGGAAAACACGTGCTGCAGATTCGTGTGGTATCGCCAGCGAGTACCTACGACCAGATCGAATCCCTCGATGCAGATCTTCCGCCTGGTTCGGAACATGTTTTGCAGGTCAACTGCGACAAACGCAAGATGCAAGTGACACTGCAATAGAAGACCGGGGCAGATGCTCTGATCCGCCCCATCTGAATAAAAAACTCTAACCCCTCAGAAGCGAATCTGGGGGCCGAACGTGACTCGCAGGTTGTTAAAGGTCCCGTTGTTGAAGTAGATCTGATCACCAGCTTCGAGGCGCAGTCCAAATGGGCCCCAGAAACCCTCAAAACCTGCACCGGGATAGACGGCCAAGTGTGTGCCCGGCCCCCCTACGCCAGAAACAGCGTTGCCGAAATTGCCCAAAGTCACTGCCGACGACGATTCGGTGAACCGGATGAATCCTACCTTGCCAGTCGCAAAAAATTTAAACCGGCCCGGCGTCTGAAACTTCGGCCCAAACAGTCCTGTCAAGGGACGCACATTGGTGGTAACAAAAGTTACGCCAGGGAGACAATTCCCGTTGCAACTGGTGGTGAAGCTGCGCTGGAAATCATAGGACATCTCGCCTTCGATCTGTGCGTGGTGGCCGACACTGAAAGCCGACCGTGCCCCGAATCCGACGAGGTTTATGTTAGGAGTCGTGGGGCTGAAATTGAGGTAGTCTGCGAATATTCCCACCGTTGCGTGGTTGTATTGTCCACTTCCCTCCTGGGCCAGGAGCCATGACGGTATAGCGATCAGGATACTTACGATGGCCAACCGGATACTGCGTTTCATGCGATACACCTTCCTTATCAAGATTGGGTTCCCTGCCTGTGCCTTCCCAGCAGCGCCAGGAAAGTGCAGACGTGAAATTGGATGCGTTCGATTTGGAGCAGGTTGGGCTTTCCTAAGGTAGGTTTATGCGGCAGGTTTTTCAGTCGGTTGGGTCAACAGGGGAAAAGTGTAGTGTCCCTAATGTCGCTGATTTGAGGCCTTTGCGTCCTTGGCGATCTTTTCGCCGAGAAACCAATTTAGGACACAACCGGGGAAACAAAAGAAATGGCGCGCGGCAAACACTCGGGTGCTCCGCGCCTCGAAGAGGGGCTTCTCTCGCCAGAACTATTTTTTTGCGGTCGCGTCGGCCGAGTCTTTGGGCGTCATCTTTGCGGTCGCGTCGGCGGATTCTTTGGGCGACATCGAAACCACGTCGTACTCGCGGTCTTTGTCATCCAAGTCTTCGACCCGCAGGACGAGCTTGTCCTTGTCCATGCGGAATTGCGCTTTCTCTCCGATCGGCAACAGGACGGGATGCTTGTCGTCTTTCGGGCGGATGATGTAGGTCACCGAGTCGGTCTCGAGCGTGTACTGCTGGCAGAGCAGCTCGTGTGTCTTCATGTGAGCAGAGTCGGTACCGATCATTTCTCCGGCCAGACTCTTGCCATTCTTCTCGTCGGTTCCGCACTTCACGGATTCCATCTTCAAAAGCTTGCCGCTTTGGTAATGCTTAGGCTCCTTGGCCTGGGCTACGGCCGCAATCAGCACGACGGCCAACAAATATCGCAGTTGCATTGGGTTGATCCTCCCCGGGCCGGTCCCTAGCCAGCCTGACAGCCTTATTTTGGGCCCACCGTATCAGCGTTTTGAAGATTCCGTTAGTACATGCCTCAAGTAATCAGGGATTCCCTGACGGGGGCACAGCCGGCATCAAGTCAGGGCTATCGGGTGCGAAAGATCCGCTTCTCTGCTATCTTCCACGGTGCAGATAAATTGCCTCTCTCCATGGAACCCACTCCAGCGACGGTAACGCCCCAGACCGACACCCGGTTCTTTGGCCATCCTCGCGGCCTGGCCACACTCTTCTTTACCGAAATGTGGGAGCGCTACAGCTACTACGGCACCCGGGCACTGTTGATTCTTTACATGACCTCGTCGCTGCATACCGGGGGCATGGGTTTTTCGGTGATGAAATCTGGATCCATCTATGGTTTCTACGTGGCGATGGTGTACCTGCTGACCCTGCCCGGCGGCTGGATCGCGGACCGCATCATCGGACAACGCAAGGCGGTGCTGTTCGGAGGCATGCTCATTTCCGCGGGCAATTTCTGCCTGGCTTCGCCCGGTATCGCGGCCTTCTATAGCGGCTTGGTTCTGCTGATGCTGGGAACCGGACTACTCAAACCGAATGTCAGCACCATCGTCGGGCAACTCTATCCCCAGGGAGATCACCGCCGGGACTCGGGGTTTTCGATTTTCTACATGGGGATCAACATCGGGGCGTTAATTTCCCCGATTATTTGCGGTTGGATTGCATACAAATTCAGCTGGCGGTATGGTTTTGCCGCTTCTGCGATTGGGATGGTAGCGGGATTGATTCAGTACGTATGGACGGGCAAATACCTGGGATCGGCGGGACTTTATCCCGCGAGTTCTGGGGACGCAGAGAAGGACCGCAGACAAAAACGGGCCGGCTCCATTGCAGTCGCGGCATTCTTGCTGGTTCTTGTAGCACTCGCCATGCTTGCTTCGGCCGGCATTGTCCATGTCACCCCTGAGGCGATTTCCAACGGACTGGGCTGGGTTCTGAGTGGAATTTCCGTCGCCGTATTCTCCTGGATGATTCTTGGAAAGGGTTGGTCACCCCTGGAACGCAAGCGCGCCGGGGCAATCTTTGTGCTGTTTATCGCCGCCGCTCTCTTCTGGGCGGTCTATGAGCAGGCAGGATCGTCGCTGACTCTGTTCGCGGAACGGAACACTCATCGGGTCATTCTGGGTCAGGAGTTTCCCGCCAGCTGGTACCAGTCGGTACAGCCCATCGTCGTGATTATCCTGGCCCCACTTTACGCGTGGTTGTGGGTACGACTCGGCGACCGCGAACCGTCGAGCCCGGCGAAGTTCTCGATCGCCTTATTTTTTGTAGGCCTGAGTTTTCTGGTCATGGTGCCAGCGGCGTATGGAACCAACGTATCGCCCCACTGGCTGAACCTGTCCTACTTTCTTAGCGTGGTGGGAGAGATGTGCCTGAGCCCAGTCGGGTTGAGCGCAATGACCAAGCTGGCCCCGGCCCGGGCTGTGGGGTTCGTGATGGGAATCTGGTTCTTGGCTTCCAGCATAGGCAATTGGCTGGCTGGTAAAGCTGGATCCCTCTATGAAACCGTGCCGCTGCCCAAGCTGTTCGGATTGGGGGCGGGAGTCGCCATGGCGGCGGCCCTGGTTTTGGCGATCCTGGTGAAGCCTACCAAGCGGCTGATGTCTGGGGTGTCGTGAAGCTTCGGCGTCCGAATCCTCTCCCAAGGAATCAAAAGCCGGTTGACGGGGTTCGCGGTACCCTTTAGGCTGCGAACCAGGGTAACCTCGAAGCCCCCGGAACCGCCGCAAGCAGTACAACGAAAAGAGGTTTACGCCGCATCAGACTGAGTGCGGCCGGAAAAGGCGACTTGACGGACGCGAAAAAACTACAGGGCGACAAGCCTACTGAAGCAGAGGCCATCGAGCGGGCCAAACAGGGAGATGGGGAAGCATTTCAATTCCTCTACAACCTGCATAAACGCCGGGTATATTCGCTCTGCTTGCGAATGACCGGCAACACCGCTTCGGCGGAAGATCTGACTCAGGAAGCTTTCCTGCAGCTGTTTCGCAAGATCGGTACCTTCCGCGGCGAATCTGCCTTTTCCACCTGGTTGCACCGGATGTCGGTAAACGTCGTCCTGATGCAACTCAGGAAGAAGAGCCTGCCGGTGGTCCCGATTGACGAGACCATGGAAGGCGAGGATGAAGGCGTGGTCCGGAAAGAACCGGGGGCGCCGGATGAAAGGTTGGCGGGTGCGGTTGACCGGTTGCAATTGCAAAGAGCGGTTGACGAGCTACCGCCTGGTTATCGTACGATCTTTGTTCTGCACGATGTTGAAGGGTACGAGCACAACGAGATTGCCGGGATCGTAGGTTGTTCGATAGGAAACAGTAAGTCGCAGTTGCACAAAGCGCGGATTAAGTTACGTGAGCTCCTCCGGATGAATAGAGCCGAAAAGGCCGGCGCCGGGAGAACCGGGAAGCGATGACCGGGTAAGGTGAGGAGCCAGGGTGCGATATGGGGAGTTGGGTCGTATGACTTGCATTGAGTTTGAGCGCGTTCTACCGGACTACTTAGAGGGTGGCCACACCCCTGAGCTGCAGGCGCATGTGAGCTCGTGTCCAGCGTGCGCCAGCCTGCTGGCAGATCTGAATTTTATTTCCTCCGAAGCGCGGTTGTTGCAGGACGTGGAAGATCCCAGCCCAGCGGTTTGGAATGCATTGGAAATTCAGCTTCGGCGCGAGGGTCTTATTCGCGACGGAGAAATTCGCCAGGCCTCGCCTGCGTTTTCGCTGGCTGAATTCTTCCGCAGGCGGCGAGGGGCATGGCTGGTACCGGTTGCGGCGGCGCTGGTGATGGTGGCGGGACTGAAGCTTTACCGGCCGTCCGGCGCTGGAGATACGAATCCGGTGGCGCGAGTTGAGGCTCCGGCACCGCCGGCGGCGCTGCCCATCTCGACAGAAGACCAGCAGGTTCTGAACACCGTGACGGCAAGATTTCCGGCGCAGCAAGCCAATTATCGAAAGAACATGGAAGACGCAAATTCGTACATCCGCGACGCCGAGCAGTCGATTAAGAACAACCCGAATGATGTTTACTCGCAGGAGTTGTTGATTAACGCCTACGAGCAGAAGCAAATGCTTTACGACCTGGCCGTGGATCGTGCCGGCGAGCAGTAGCGAAGGGGAGTGAAGTCATGCAAACGGTAAAGTCCGCGGCAAGAGTAGTGACGGTGCTGGCCCTGGCAGGCTTGGCGTTTGGAGCCGGAGTGGTCCGCAAAGACCTGCGGTTTAAGGTCGGCAAGCACGCGATCATATCGGTGAATAATCAATATGGCCCGATTACGGTGAAGGCTGGAGCTTCTCATGAAGTGGTGGTAACGGCGATTTTGCATTCCGACAGGGTTGAGCTGGACCAGAGCAAGAGCGGAAACCGGATTGGCTTGGTCTCGCATCTTTTGCCGGGCGCAGACGCGACCAGCGGCATGGTCGAGTACGAAATTCAGGTCCCGGCGGATGCGAACGTAACCTTGCAATCGGAAACGGGTCCGATTCACGTGGAAAAACTTCGCGGGGATGTGACGATTGAAGGCGCCAACGCTCCGATCAGCGTGCTCGATGGCGCGGACGGACATGTGCACGTGAAAACCCTGAATGGTGCTGTCTCTCTGGCCAACATTCACAACGGCCATGTAGAGATCGTTTCCATGGGCGGCGACGTGACCATGACCGGAGTCAGCGGGCCGTTTGTGAAAGTAAATTCCAACAGCGGAAAAATTCAGTACGACGGCGATTTCGGAGCCGAAGGCAATTACGATTTTTCCAGCCACACCGGAAACATTGAAGCGGTGGCGCCGGCGTACGCTTCCATTGACGTGCTGGCGCGTTCCTCCAACGGACCGGTGCAAAGCGATTTCTCTCTCGAGCCCAAACACACACCCTTCGCCATGAAGGTCGGGAGTGCCTTCGCGGGCACCTGGGGCAAGGCCGCTTCTTCGGTCAGCCTGTTTTCTTTCAGTGGTAAAATCCACCTAAAGAAACGCCAGAACTAGCTTGCGTTTCCAGCAGGCTTGATTTGCCGCAAATGACGGATGAAATAGTGTCTCATTCCTCGCCCGCGGGTGAGCGGAGTAGTTCGCCCATACGCCGCCCTGGCGACACTTCCCTATTCGTCGTCGCGCTGGTGGGCTTTATGGGCGCGGGAAAAACCACGGTGGGGCGTGCGCTGGCTGACCGGTTGAACTGGCGGTTTGAAGATCTGGACGACTCGATTCAGGCACGGGAAGGCCGCAGCATCGAGCAGATTTTTCAGCAGCAAGGTGAGGCAGCATTCCGGGAATTAGAACGGCTGGCGGTGCGCGAAATTCTGACGAAGGAGAGGTCTGCCCCCCTGGTACTGGCACTGGGCGGCGGTGCCTTTCCTCAGGAACCGGTGCGGGAGCTTTTGCGCGAAGCAGAGGTTCCGGCGGTGTTTCTGGATGCCTCGGACGACGAGCTTTTTCGCCGGTCGGAACAACCTGATGTGGTTCGCCCACTACGGAAGGACCGCGAACAGTTTCGCGAGCTTTACCAGCGGCGACGGGTTACGTACCTCAAGGCCAATCTGCGCATCGAAACCGGCGGCAAAGAAATTGCTGCAATTGTTGACAAGATTGTTTCAGGATTGAATCTGGTTCCACAGTCGGGCGTTTCAAGGTCAGCCCAGGAAAAGGAGTAAGCGAGTGATTGGGGCCATCAAACATTTTCCAATGCAACGATCTTGCCTAGGCTTTGCCTTGTGTGTTTGCTTCGCCTTCCCAGGTTCGGGCTGGGCGAAGGAGAAAGAGAAGCCCGCGTCGGCGCAAGCCGTGGATTCCGGATCGTTCGGGGTTTACAGCGCTGGGCATCGGGTGGCGACGGAGAAGTTTTCCATCCGGCAGGCAGCGGACGGGAGTGTGGTGTCTTCCGAGTTTAAGTCCGAGCAGGGTGAGCAAAAAGCAGCGCAGTCCTCCGAGCTTGAGCTGACGCCTTCGGTCGAGTTGCGGCGATACACGTGGACCGAATCGCTTCCGGAAAAGACCGAGGCCACTGTCGAGCCTTCCGAGGCTTTTCTCGTGGAGCACTTCGGGCGCCCGGGGGAAAAATTAGGAGAGCAGAGCTTTATCCTGCCAGCTTCCACTTCTATCCTGGACGATTATTTTTTCATCCAGCGCGAGGTTCTGGCGTGGAAATATCTGGCGACTGCGTGCCGCCACGACAAAGGGCCACTGGAGTGTCCAAAGCAGAAGGTTCAGTTCGGGACGCTCAATCCACATTCGCGAAGTTCGATGGCGGTGAGCATCGAATCTTCAGGAAGAGAAAAACTGACGATTCGCGGGGTTGAGCACGAATTCAACCGCTTCATCCTGCGGTCAGAGAGCGGTGACTGGGCATTCTGGCTTGACGACCAGTTCAAGCTGGTGCGATTGCTGGCCGATAACGGAACAGAAGTGGTACGGGACTAACGCGGAAAACGAACGGCGGGTTCTGACTGACCGACAGATAACTTTATGTCACTCATCGACGGACGCACGGCGCGCGTAATCTTCACGGTGTTGGTATTCGCGGTCGGCCTGGGGTTTCTGTATGTGGCGCGGCGCACCTTGATCGCATTCTTATTTGCGATCTTTTTTGCTTACCTGGTTGATCCCGCGGTCTCGCGGGTGGAGAAATGGACCAAGGGCAGGGGCAGGTCCATTGCCGTTATTTATTTGCTGATCGTTATGTGCATGGGGACATTTTTCTTTTTCGTCGGTCCCAAGATCGGTCATGAGGCGCAGAAGCTTACCGAGTCCCTTCCTGGGCTTCTGGAAAAAGTGGGGAGCGGTCAGATTGCGGAGCAGATTGGCGCCGAACACGGTTTGAGCGTCACAACCCGCCGACAGTTGAGCAACTTCTTGAGTTCGCATCGCGGAGATCTGCTTGATCTGGTGCAACGCGCCGGGCTGCGTGTGGCTGAGGCCGCACAACAATCCTGGTTACTCATCGTCGTACCTATCCTGGCCGGATTCTTCCTGAAAGACGGGCAGACCTTCAGCCAGGTGGCGCTGTCGTTCGTTCACACCAAGCCGCAGCGGGAATTCCTGCAAGGCGTGCTCAGCGACATGAACCAGATGCTGGCGCAATTTATTCGCGCTCAGATCATCCTGGCCGCGCTTTCCTGGGTCGCTTACTGCGTATTCCTTTGGATCACCGGGGCGGGCGGACAGTACACGCTGATGCTGGGCACGGCCGGCGGGCTACTCGAATTCATCCCGGTCGTAGGACCTCTAGTAGCTGCCGTGCTGATCCTCAGCGTCGCACTGTTGACGGGATCCTCACATTGGCTGGTAGTCCTTCTGTTTCTCCTTGCCTGGCGCTTGGTTCAGGATTATTTCGTTTCTCCGCGAATTATGGGCAAGAGCATGGAATTGCACCCGTTGGGCGCGATTTTCGGCGTCCTGGCGGGCGGAGAAATCGCCGGCGTGCTGGGCGTCTATCTGTCCATTCCGGTGATGGCCAGCCTGCGCATCGTGTGGAGACGGTGGCGGATGTATGCCGAAAAACGGCGCTTTGGGCCGCTCAATGAATACTCGTTTCTCACCGAAACGACACCGCGAAAGTGAATCTTCATCCCTTGTTGTAAAATTTGAAGTAACTCTTTATGCCAAGCAAAATCCCTGTAGGAATTCTGGGTGCCACGGGCATCGTTGGACAGCGGTTTATCCAGATGCTGGAGCACCATCCCTGGTTTGAGCCGGTGTGGCTGGCGGCGTCGGACCGTTCGGAAGGAAAAGAATACGCCGAGGCCGCACGCTGGCGGCTGAAGACGCCGATTCCGGCGTCTGTGGCGACAATGAAGGTGTCGCCGGCAACGCCTGACGCCGCGCCGCATGTGATCTTTGCCGCGCTTGATTCAGCGATCGCTAAGGAGATGGAGCCTCGCTTCGCCGACGCCGGGTGCGCGGTGATCACCAATTCCAGCGCACTACGCATGGTGAAGGATGTGCCGCTGGTCATTCCGGAAGTGAATCCCGACCACATTAAGTTGATCGAGTGCCAGAGTTGGCGGCGAAAGAACGGCGGGTTTGTGGTCACGAATCCCAACTGCTCGGCGATTGGACTGGTGCTTGCGCTGGCGCCGCTGCATCGGCGCTTTCAGATCGAGACGGTGATGGCTGTAACCATGCAAGCTGTGAGCGGCGCGGGGTATCCGGGCGTGGCTTCACTCGACATTCTCGGCAACGTGATCCCGTACATCGCGAATGAAGAAGAGAAAATGGAAGAGGAAACGCAAAAGCTCCTCGGCACGCTGAATGGCGCGGGAATTATTCCGGCGCCGTTCAAGATGAGCGCGCAATGCAACCGCGTCGCGGTTGAGGATGGGCACACGGAATCAGTGTCGTTGAAGTTCAAGAAAAAAGCCGAAGCCGCCGAGATTTTGGAGGCTTGGTCGGAGTTTCGCAGCCTGCCGCAGGAGCGAAGTCTTCCCAGCGCACCTGAAATTCCAATCAACTACGTAGATGCGAAAGACCGTCCGCAGCCACGGTTTGACGTGGACGCCGGAGCGGGTATGACGACGACTGTGGGGCGATTGCGGCCGTGCAACGTGCTGGACTGGAAATTCACCGTGCTCACGCACAACACGATTCGGGGCGCGGCCGGCGCGGCACTGCTGAATGCGGAATTGCTGAAGGACCAGGGATACTTGGGCTGAAGCCGCTCTTGGTTCGCGGCTCTTGGTTCTTGGTTCTTGAACCTCGCGGTTCCGCGGTTGCGCGACGGGAGGGCTTATGACCGGGCCGTCTGGGGTCCCTTCGGGTGCGTCTTCGAGCGGGCGATGGTTGACTGCCGCGGCTTCCCTGCTGGTGGGCAGCGCGTTCTTCGCTCTCTGGTTCTGGCTACTGCCGCAGTGGCTTGGTTTCCGCGTAGAAACGGCGGGAACGGCGCGGGGGCGATGGCTGGGCGCAGTTCCTTCAGTGTTGGGATTCGCCGTTGCTTTACGTTGCGTGTGGGACTTCGGGTGGACGGGACGGGGTACTCCCGCGCCTGTGGCTCCGCCGAAGAACCTGGTGGTGGTAGGCTTCTACCGCTATGTGCGGAATCCGATGTACGTGGGATTCGCCGCCGGGTGGATCGGCTTGTGGATCGTCTTCGGGCATCCCAACCCGGTGGCGATCGCTTCCGTTGCGGCGGTTGCCCTCGGTGTGCATCTATTTGTGGTCTTCTACGAAGAGCCGACATTGCGTAAGAAGTTTGGCGCGGACTACATCGAGTATTGCCGGAATGTGAGACGCTGGTGGCCGCGGGTGAGCGCCTGGAACCAGCCGCAATGACTGCGCAGGAATCTCTAGGCAGGCATGTCTAAGTTGGCTCTTGACCGTCTGGTTCCCTCGCCAAACCACTCTCCGGTTTAAGCTATAAGCTAAGAGCTCATGGCCAAAAGCTGCATCGTGATGAAATTCGGCGGCACCTCGGTGGGTGACGCCAAGGCGATTGGACGCGTCGCAGAAATCGTTCGCGAGCGCCGCTCGCAGAGTCCCGTGGTCGTGGTCAGCGCGATGGCGCGGGTCACGGACCAACTACTAAAGATGGCGCGCGCGGCCGGGGCTGGTGACCGCAAGACTGCACTGACGCTGGCCCGCGAACTTCGCGAGCGCCACTACAACACTGCCGGAGAACTGCTTGGCACTGCCCTTTTCACCCAATTTCACAGCGATCTGGGCACCGAGTTTGAAGAGCTCGAGGAACTGCTGCGCGGTATCTCCGCGGTAGGCGAACTCACTCCGCGGACTACCGACCATGTCGCGGCGTTTGGCGAAGTGCTCTCCAGCAAACTGGTGACGGCGGCGTTCTCCGCACACGGGATTGAATCCACTCTCGTCGATTCGCGCGAATGCATTGTGACCGATGATGCTTTCACTCGCGCGGCGCCTCTTTTCGACGATACGAATGCCAAGGTGGGTGAGTTGATCGGGCCACTGCTGGAGCAGGGCCGGGTGCCGGTTATGGGCGGGTTCATTGGCGCGACTCGGACGGGAATCACAACCACGATCGGCCGCGGCGGATCGGATTTTTCAGCGGCCATTATCGGGGCGGCGCTAGGCGCGGAGAAGATTGAAATCTGGACCGACGTGGACGGAATGATGACCACCGACCCCAACCTGTGTCCCGACGCTCGCCGCATCAAAGTCATCAGCTTCGACGAAGCGGCCGAGCTTGCCTATTTTGGAGCCAAGGTCCTGCATCCGGCGACGGTGCTGCCCGCGATCCAAAAAAATATTCCTGTATTCATCCTCAACTCTCTCAATCCTTCTTGTCAGGGGACACGCATCGCAGCGCGGGCGCCGCATTGCAAGAACTTCTTCAAGGCCATCGCCGCCAAGAAGCGAATCACGATTGTGGATGTCGCCGCCCCGCGCATGTTGCTGGCGCATGGCTTTCTGAAGGCAATTTTCGAAGCCTTTGACCGGCATCGCATCCCGGTGGACGTGGTTTCGACTTCGGAAGTCAGCGTTTCGCTTACGGTGGATTCCAATGAATCGATCCCGGCGCTGGCGGCTGATTTGTCGAAGCTTGCCGACGTGAAATACGAGGGTCGCAAAGCTATTGTCTGCCTGGTGGGAGAAAACCTGAGAGAGATTCCTGGCATTGCTGGGCATGTGTTTGGAGAACTCTCAGACGTGAAGATCCGCATGATTTCGCAAGGAGCTTCGGAAATCAATCTGACATTTGTGATTGATGAAGATCAGGTTCCAAGCGTGGTACAGCGCCTGCACAAGGCGTTCTTCTCGGAGTTGGATCCGGAGGTCTTCGCGTAAGTCGCGCCGCGCCGCCGCTATCAAGAAGCTTCTTAACCGCAAAGTTCGCAAAGAACACGCCAAGGACGCGAAGAAAATCTACTGCGCGTCGGCGCGGTCGAAGGGGCGGGCACGAATGCGGTGCGCGTCCACGGGGACGTCGCGCTGCAAGACAACCTCAAGCGTGGTGCCCGGGCCCATGCGGACTTCGTTACTCTTGCTGAGAGCTGCGATGGTGGTGCCGATGGCGCCGCCAATGCCCGCGCCGATCAAAGCGCCTTCGCCGCCGTGAGTCACAGCACCGATCAAACCTCCCTCGGCGGCGGGGCCGGCAATGGTTCCGGCGGTCTTCGCCTTGTTGCTGTCCGCCTGGATGGTGCCTTCCTTGTCTTTGGTGTGGGCCGTATCCACGCCGGGTGCGTCTTCGATTGCACCGGGAAGGATGACGGTGTAGCCGCTGGGATAAATCAGAGTGGTGAAGTGCACCAGCACTTCGGCGCGGCCTTTGAGGTGGCCGGCTGGCTTGATGGAACTAATCTTGCCCTGCACGTAGGTTCCGGCGGGAACCACGATGTGGTCGTTGACCACCACCGGGAAAGTGCTCTGGGCGTAGATGGGATCGCCCACGCGGCTGCTCTTGGTGGAGATAGCGTTCTTGAGCATCACCGGAATGTGGGTACCCTCGGGAATGGTGACCTCATCGGCGGCCACGTGCGAGGCGGGTGGGGCCAAAGCCGGCGGTGAGGCGGGCTTGGTTTCTGGTTGGGTTTGGGCTGCGGCAAATCCCGCGAGTACGACCAACGCCATGACAAGGCGCATGGGAACCTCCCTTTTGCTAACCACTAGGATGACAGGAAAATGGCTCCAATGAAAGTGGGATGCAAGCGGCGAGAGTTTTGCTGTCCCGGATTGGCATAAGGCGTCACAAAATCGCTACTGAGCAATCGCCTCTGAGTACTTGTGGGCCTTAGCGTCCGCCGCTCACCCTCCGAAGCTGGTTCTCCCGGATATTGCCCATGAACTGGGACTGCAATTTCTGGGCGCACAGCTCTCCGCACACATGGAGTGTACCTTCGTGGCTGGCGATGTCTTCGTCCCACGCGCACAGGTAAAGCGAAGGCCGGTCAAAGTGCTCGCTGGAGGTCCACATCAGCCACCAGCGGTCGGTACTTTGTTTAAGGATGCCGCAGTTGGGTCCGGCACAACGGTAGTAGGGGTTGGGGACGGGGTTCCTGATGTGTGTCACATTCATGGGAGTCGGCACCTGGCGCGAAGTCCAACCATTCTAGCGGGAATTTTGAAGAGGTAAAGAAGTTTGTTTTGAGATCACTTATAGAGCAGGTATTTCTGGCGAAGCTGCTGAAATTTGAGGAGATCATCTTGCCAGTCGAGGGCGATGCGGTGCGGGTCTTCTCCTTTGGCGATGGCGTTATACACCGACTGGTTGGCAAGAATGTCGGCCATCTTTTCCGCATGGAACTGCTCGGGGTAGAGCTTGAGAAGTGCGGAAGCGAGTTCGATACCGAGTTCGGGAGCGTCGAGGACATCACGATCGGTAAGCAGCAGATTCACGCCGCGGCAGAGTTGTCCGGCGAAATTGCTGGAAAAAGGCGTGAAGGTCACTGGGACAAAGCGGACTCCTGGAATTTGACGGGCGTTCAGATATTGGGACAGCTCGCGCGCATTGATCCACGGGGCGCCCAGCACCTCGAATGGCGTGTCGGTGCCGCGGCCGACAGAAATGTTTGTTCCCTCAACTAGGGCGACGCCGGGATAAAGCGTGGCTGCGGTCAGGCTGCGGAGGTTGGGCGAAGGGTTCGTCCACTCCAGGGCGGTGGAGTCGTACCAGTCGCCGCGCATCCAGCCTTGCATAACGATCACGCTCAGCTTGGCGTGAATGTTGTGCTCGGCGTTGAACATTTGCGCCAGCTCACCGAGGGTCATCCCGTGGCGGACGGGAATTGGACCGTAATTTGTAAAGCTCTCGCGGCCAGGTTCCGAGAGCGGGCCTTGAAGGAAAGCACCATTGAGGGGGTTGGGACGGTCGAGAACGATGACCGCAATCCCGGCTTTAGCTGCGGCTTCGAGAAAATATCCCAGCGTGGTTTCGTAAGTGTAGAAACGAACGCCGGCGTCTTGCATATCGATGACGACCGCGTCGAGTTGTTTCAGGACGTCCTGCGGAGGGCGGCGGGATTCGTCGGTGCCGCCATAAACGCTATACACCTGGACTCCGGTGGCGGCGTCGCGGGAGTTGCCGATCCTTGTGGTGTCGAGAGCACCAGCAACTCCGTGCTCGGGGCTGAAGATGGCGGTGAGTTGGACTCCTGGAGCATGCGCCAGCACGTCAATGGTGCGGCGGCCGGTGGAATCGACCCCAGTCTGATTAGTCAGCACGCCGACACGCTTGCCTTGCAGGGGCACGAAGCCCTGCGACTCGAGAACGTCAATGCCGGTAAGCACAGAGCCGTTGCGTCCGGCCAGATGATGCTCGGCGGTCATCGCTTCGTTGTAGCCCGTGATGCTCTTCCAGCGCAGCGCTTCCTGGTCGGGAGTTGTCAGTGGAATGGCAGCGGCAACTGCGGTCGCAATTTTCGCGCGCAGCGAAATCGCCGACCCCTGGCCTCGCGGATGGACAGCGTTGGTCAGGAGAATGATATAAGTGCGCGTCGTGGGATCAATCCACAGCGACGTGCCGGTGAAACCAGTATGACCGAATGAGCCGACCGGGAGAAGCTCGCCGCGATTTGAGGAGAAGGGCGAATCTATGTCCCAGCCAAGGCCACGCAGGGCGGTTGCCGACGGAGGCTGTTGAGGAGTCGTCATCTTTTCAATAGCTACTGGAGAGAGGATCGAATTGCCATCAATAAGCGCTTGCGCGAACTTGGCAAGGTCATCGGCGGTTGCGAAAAGACCAGCTTGTCCGGATACGCCACCCATGCGGCGAACTGTTGGGTCGTGAACCACTCCGTGCAGCATCTGGCCATGCTCATCATATTCAGTGGGAGCGATTTGCTTCAGCCAATCCGCGGGCGGACGGAAGCGGGTGTGTGACATTCCGAGTGGATCGAAAATATTCTTCACGCAGTAAGCGTCAAGAGGTTGGCCGCTCACGCGCTCGATCAATGCGGCCAGCACGATGAAGTTGACGTCGCTGTAAATGAAGCGCGTCTCTGGCGGCGCAATCGGAGAGGAGGCGAAGGCCATGCTGTATCCCAGATCGCGGCCCGTCCAGGGATGAGTGAGATCGAGGTCGGGCGGGAGGCCGGAGTAGTGCGTGAGCAGATCGCGCACTGTGACGTCGGCTTTGCTGTTTTGTCCAAATTCCGGAATGTACTTTACGACTGGATCGTTGAGCCTGACCTTTCCTTTTTCAACTAGCTGCATCACCGCCGTTGCCGTGGCTACAACCTTGGTCAGCGACGCGATGTCAAAAATCGCATCCGTGGCCATGGGCGTTCGCGCGGGTTCGAGCGAACGGTTGCCGAAAGCTTTGCGGTAGATTACCTGGCCGTCGTGTCCGACCAGCACCACCGCGCCAGGGATCTCGTGATCTTGAATGGCGGCTTCAACGATGGGGTCGAGAACCGCAAGGCTCTGCGGCTGAGGCTGCTGGGCAAAGGTGGGCATCGTCCCGAGAAGAACCGGGACGAGCATCCAGAAGATGACTCTTTGCGAATTGGGGCTGTAAGTGCGGATGGAATGAATTTACATCAGCGACAGTGGCGGCGATCAAGTTACGGCGGACGGGGTGCCGACAGTGCCACTGCGGGTTGGGCCCGGCGGATTTATCCTGAAGCCGAGGTCTGCTATAACCGCGACATCGGTGGCAAATACTCTTTGAACCCTGCAACCACATCGGCGGCGCGATTCCCTGCTGCGTATGGCAATCAGGATCAGACTTTCGCGTGTGCATTTCAGATTCTTGAAGAAGCGGTTGCGCAGAAGGCATTTCCTGGAGCGTCGGTGGCCATCACCCATGCAGGCAGCATGGTTGGGCTGAGATCTGCTGGCCGCTTCAGCTATGAAGAAAACACTCCAGCGGTCACTGCGGACAGCATTTTCGATCTGGCGTCGCTCACCAAAGTGGTCGCTACGACCAGCATGGCGATGATTCTTTATGAGCGCGGGCTGCTCGATCTGGATGCGCCGGTCGCCGGAGTGGTTCCTGAATTCGCCGGCGGCGAAGACAAGCGTCGAAGCGAAGTTACGTTCCACATGCTGCTCGCGCACAGTTCCGGCTTGCCGGCACACGAGAAGATTTATCTGCACGCGACATCCAAAGACGAGTTTCTGCGCGAGGTCTTCGCAGTTCCGTTGAAAAATGCTCCCGGAACCCATGCTGAGTACAGCGACATTGGGTTCATCCTGCTTGGCGTGGCTTTGGAGCGGATTGCCGAAGAATCACTCGACCGTTTTTGCCAGCGTGAAGTATTCGGGCCACTTGCGATGTTGCATACTGTTTTCAATCCCCCATCGGCGTGGAAAGCTCAGATTCCTCCCACCGCCGACGATCAAACATTCCGCAAGCGGATCATACAAGGCGAGGTCAATGACGAAAATGCCAGTGTGATGGGAGGCGTTGCCGCGCACGCTGGACTATTTTCGACCGCCGCCGACATCGCAACTTTCGCTCACCTTCTGCTCAGCGGTGGGTCGCCGATTGTGCGGCCTGAAACCGTGGCGCTGTTTACGCGACGGGAGACTTCTCCTTCGGGAACGTCACGGGCACTGGGATGGGACACTCCGTCCACCCCATCGCAGTCGGGCAAGTATTTCTCGCCGTCGTCGTTTGGGCATCTCGGTTTTACCGGCACTTCGCTGTGGATTGATCCAGAACGTCAGCTTTCGGTTACGATGCTGACCAACCGCACCTGGCCGGATTCAGCGAATCGGGCCATCAGGGAAGTATGGCCGCGGTTTCACGATGCGGTTTTGGAAGCACTGGGAGTAAACCAATGAGAAAGGGTTCGATCTCCCAGTTAGACCAACTGGCCACCGAACAACCCAATCCTGTGTCGGTGAATCTGGATACGAAATCCTCGCTTCAAATTGCGCGGATCATTAATTCCGAAGACGCGAAGATTGCTGCTGCGGTGGAGCGGGCGCTGCCGCAGATTGCGCGGGGAATTGATTGGATCGCAGACGGGCTGGCCAAAGGCGGAAGGCTGATCTACGTTGGCACCGGCACCAGCGGACGAATTGCGGCGCTGGATGCGGCGGAGTGTCCGCCGACGTTTGGGGTTCGTCCGAGGATGGTTCAGTTTGTGATGGCGGGCGGGCGAAGGGCGTTGGGCGCTGCCGTCGAGGCGGATGAGGATTCGCGGACGCTGGGAGTTCGCGAGATTCGGAAGAAACGTCCAGGGAGGACAGATGTTGTGGTCGGGATCTCGGCCAGCGGACGAACGCCGTTCACGATTGCGGCTGTCGAATGGGCGCGGCGGGCGGGGGCGAAGACAGTTGCGGTTACGTCGAATCCCGGTTCCGGGCTTGAGGTCGCGGCCGAACTGGCGATTGTGGTCGAGACGGGCGCTGAGGTAGTTGCCGGTTCCACGCGAATGAAGGCGGGGACGGCGGAGAAGATGGTTTTGAATATGCTTTCGACGGGTGCGATGGTGCGTCTGGGATACGTGTATGGGAACCTGATGGTGAACCTGCATCAGAAGAATGCCAAATTAGCGCAGCGGGCGGTTGGGATTGTCGAGAGAGCGGCGGGCGTGGATCGTGATACCGCGCGGAAGGTTTTGAAGTCGGCGGGGAGTGTGGCCGCGGCGATTGTGATGCATTCTGCCGGAGTCAGCAGGAAGGCTGCGGAAAAAGCGCTGGCGGCCGTTGGCGGAAGGGTTCGGGAGGCGATCACGGTGGCGGGGAACGTCCACTGAACGTGAGGGTCGGACACTCCTGTCCGGCCTCTTTTGCAGCGGCTGGGAGCCGCAGACTTATTCCGACCTTGCGTTCCGACTTTGCGGCACGACTGAAGTCGTGCCCTGATACGAACGTGGAAACACGAATTTGGCCTCTGACCCACACGGGTTGAAGAGCTGCTGGCGGCGGTTGCGGGTAGAATCGGATTGGGTCCGGACTATCTATGGATAAATTTGTAATTCGGGGCGGGAATCCGTTGCTGGGGACGGTGCGCATCAGCGGGGCAAAGAATGCTGCGCTGCCGGCGATGGCGGCCGCCTTGCTCACGGAAGAGCCGGTCATTCTCGAAAATATTCCGCAGGTGCGGGACATTGAGACTACACGCAAGCTGCTCGCGGCGATGGGCGCGGAAGTCGAATTGGGCTACGGGCGGGCGCAACATCGGACGACGATTTGCTGCAAGAATCTGGCGGCGCCGGAAGCCTCATACGAATTGGTGAAGACGATGCGCGCTTCCACCCTGGTGCTGGGGCCGCTGGTGGCGCGATGCGGCCGGGCGCGGGTTTCGCTTCCCGGCGGTTGTGCTATTGGGGCGCGGCCGATTGATCAGCACATCAAGGGGCTGGAACTGCTGGGCGCGAAGATCACGCAGGAACATGGGTATGTGGAAGCTTCGGCCGAGCAGTTGAAGGGCGCAGAAATTGTCTTCGACAAAATCACCGTGACCGGGACCGAAGATTTGCTGATGGCGGCAACGCTGGCCGACGGCGAAACGGTGATGGAGAATTGCGCGCGTGAGCCTGAGGTCGCTGACCTGGCTGCGCTGCTCAACAAGATGGGCGCAAAGATCGAAGGAGCGGGGACGGCTACGATTCGGGTAAAGGGAGTGCAGAAACTTGGCGGGGCCAAGCATCGGATTATTCCTGACCGGATTGAGGCGGCGACGTTCATTCTTGCTGGCGCGCTAACCGGCGGCGATCTGAACGTTTCTGGATGCGATCCCCATCATCTGGGTTCGCTGCTTCAGAAGTTGCACGAAGCGGGAGTGAAAACTTCACATCGCGGGGACTCGGTGCGGGTTGAGGGAAACGAAAATCTGAAGGCTGCGGACGCGATCACGGAAGAGTATCCCGGGTTCCCTACCGACATTCAGGCGCAGTACATGGCTCTGGCTACGCAGGCGGAGGGGACGTCCGTCATCACGGAAAATATTTTTGAGAACCGGTTCATGCATGCGCTGGAGATGGTGCGCATGGGAGCGAACATCAAGATTGAAGGGCGGCGAGCGGTGGTGCGCGGGAAGTCTCCCCTGAGCGGGGCGGCGGTGCTGGCTTCGGACCTGCGGGCTTCGGCTTCGCTGGTACTAGCGGCGCTGGTGGCGGATGGGGAGACGATCATCGACCGCGTGTATCACATTGATCGCGGGTACGAAAATATTGAAGAAAAGCTGCGCGCGGTAGGTGCCGAGATTCGAAGGATTGGGGAGATTCTGCCTAAGCGGCGCGGTTCCGGCGCCCGTTAAGCGTGGTGTGCGACTACTTCTGCTGAGCGTAGTCGCCGGCGCCCAGGAAGTGCAGGGACACATACGGCTCGTCCCCAACCACCCAACTATCGTGACCGGGGGCAATGTAGAAAAGATCGCCGGCCTTCATTTCGATGACGCGACCGTCATCCATGGCTGCGGTCGCGCGGCCTGAGATCACCAGCCCGACGTGCTCGACCATGCAACTTTTCGCGCCGGTTGATTTTCCCACGTGGAGCGACCATTTCCATCCCGGTTCGTAGCTGGCACGGCCAATGGTCATGCTGCCAAGGTTGACCAGTTCGAATTTCCCCTTGTCGAAAGTACGCACCTCATCGGGACGTTCAAAGCGCTTCAGGGTCACGTCAGAGGCGGTCGTCTTTTCATCCGAAACATTCATGAGTAATGGATGCAAGAAAAATGGCCGCGACTCAGGTCGCGGCCGTTTCATTTTCGTCGATCCGCGTTACTCCGCGGAGATGAAGTTGCGTTTTAGCGACGGCCTCCGCCGCCGCCACCACGACCGCCGCGTCCGCCGTCACGACGACGATGGCGTCCACCGCCGCCTCCGCCACCGGGGCGTCCGCCGCGTCCACCGCGGTCTCCGCTCCCGCCTTCGGGTCGCGGGGTTGAGGATGGCGCAGCATCCACTCGATTGAAGTTCGGCTCGTCGCCTTCCTCAAAATCGGCGCCGCCTTCGAGGGTCAGGCCACCGGTTACGGGCGCCGCTACTGCGACGGAGTCCGCAGCGGGTCTTCGCTCTTCGCGACTTCGTTCTTCACGACCTCGTTCTTCACGACCACCTCGCTCTTCGCGACCACCGCCGCCTTCGCCACCGTCACCATCTTCCGGAGGAGGAGCGCCGCCCATCTTTGCGCGCTGTTCCTTCAGAATGGCTTTGCGGGAGAGGCGGATGCGATTGCCTTCGACGGCCAGGACTTTCACCAGCACCTGATCGCCTTCTTTCAGTTCGTCGCGAACATCTTTAATGCGATGCTCGGCGACTTCGCTGATGTGCAGCAGGCCTTCGGTGCCGGGGATAATCTCGACGAATGCGCCGAAATCCGCCAGGCGTGTGACTTTACCGAGATAGGTCTTCCCTACTTCAGCGGTCGCGGTCAGGTCGCGAATGATCTGTAAGGCGCGATTGGCCGAGGCCTCGTCGTTCGAAGCCACGTTGACCTTGCCGGAATCTTCGACGTCGATCTTCACGCCGGTCTGCTCGATGATGGAACGAATCATCTTGCCGCCGGGTCCAATCACGTCGCGGATCTTATCGACCGGGATCTGCAGGGTGTAAATTCGCGGCGCGTAGGCGGAAACCTTGTCGCGATGGGTGGTGATAACTTCATCCATCTTGCCAAGTATGTGCAGGCGTCCGCGTTGGGCTTGGGCCAGGGCTTCGCGCATGATCTGCGCGGTGATGCCGCCGACCTTGATATCCATTTGCAGAGCGGTGATGCCATCTTTGGTGCCGGCGACTTTGAAGTCCATGTCGCCGTAGTGGTCTTCGGCTCCGGCGATATCGGTCAGGATGGCGTAGTCGTCGCCTTCTTTGACCAGACCCATCGCAACGCCTGCGACCGGGGCCTTCAGCGGCACGCCGGCATCCATCAGCGAAAGAGCTGCGCCGCAGACGGTTGCCATTGAGGACGACCCGTTCGACTCCAGAATGTCGGAGACGACGCGCATGGCGTAAGGCCACTTGTCTTCGTCAGGTAGAACCGCGGAAACGGCGCGCTCGGCGAGAGCACCGTGGCCGATTTCACGGCGTCCAGCGCCACGCAGAAATGCAACTTCACCAACCGAAAACGGTGGGAAGTTGTAGTGAAGCATGAAGCGCTTTTTGGTTTCGCCTTCGAAGCGTTCCAGGCGTTGCATGTCGTCGCTGGTACCGAGCGTGGTGGTCACCAGAGCCTGAGTTTCGCCGCGGGTGAAGACGGCGGAACCATGCGTGCGCGGCAGCACGCCGACTTCAATCCAGATATCGCGGACCTGATCGAACGCGCGGCCATCGGGACGGCGCTTGTTCTTGATCACCGCCTCGCGGAAGATGCGCTCGCGCAGCGTCTCGTAGTAAGTCTTAAGCTTGGCCTTCGCGGCTTCGTCTTCTTCCGGGATCGCAGCCTGCAGTTCTTTCTTCAGTTGGCGGACCAGTTCGTAGCTTTCCGCCTTGGGATGCTTTTGGGTGTCGAGGCGGTCGGTCAAGTCGGCGCCGATCTTTGACTTCAAGCCGTCGTAGTAGGCCTGGTCGAACTCGGGAGGCGTAACGGCGCGCTTGGGCTTGCCGGCTTTGGCTTTCAGTTCGTTGATGGCAGCGCAAATCTTTTTGATTTCGGTGTGGGCGAACTCGATGGCGTCAACCACCGTTTCTTCTTTCACTTCCTTGGCGCCGGATTCGATCATCACGATGCCTTCGGCAGTGCCGACGACCATAATGTTCAGCAGACTCTCGTTCATTTCGGCATACGTCGGATTGACGATGAACTGGCCATTGACCAGGCCGACGCGCACGGCGCCGATGGGGCCGAGGAACGGAATGTCGGAAATCGTGAGTGCAGCCGATGCGCCGTTGATGCCGGCAACGTCGGGATCGTTCTCGGTGTCAGCGGAGAGGACGAGCGCGATCACCTGGGTTTCGCAGCGGAAACCTTCCGCGAACAGCGGGCGGACGGGGCGATCAATCTGGCGGCTGGTCAGAGTTTCGCGCTCGCTCATGCGGCCTTCGCGCTTGATGAAGCCGCCGGGGATGCGTCCGCCGGCGTAGGCGTATTCGCGATAGTCAACCGTGAGTGGGAAAAAGTCGATGCCCTCGCGGGGATCGGGATTGGCAGTGGCAGTTGCCAGGACAACGTTATCGGCCATTCGCACCACGACCGCGCCGTGGGCCTGCTTGGCCAGCTGTCCGGTTTCGAACGAGATTCGTTTGCCACCGGTTAGATCAACAGAAATTTCTTGTTTCATTGTTTTTCCTTTGAAGGAGAACGATTTTCAAGTTAGCTGCGAGCTTTGAGCTGTGAGCTTCGAGCGGGCGACTGACGCAGAGACTGATTGCTCATTGCTCAAGTCTCATAGCTCGAAGCAGCATCCTCAATTGACCGCTGGACACACTACGGCCGGGTCCCGATGGCGTAGGAACAATGAGTCCAAAAGAAAAAGCCTCCTATTTGCGGAGGCCGAGTCTCTGAACAACCGTCTTGTAGCGCTCGGAATCGTATTTTTTGAGGTAGTCGAGCAAGCGGCGACGCTTGCTGACAAGCATGAGAAGACCGCGGCGTGAGCCATGGTCTTTCAGGTGCGCTTTGAAGTGGTCCTGTAATTGACCAATGCGCTCGCTCAACAGAGCGATTTGAACTTCGGGACTGCCCGTATCGGTGGGATGGGTCCCGTACTGGTCAATGAGGGTTTTCTTTTGCTCTCTGGCTAGCACTAACCTGATGCACTCCTTCTAATTTTCTATCGTAGTTATGTTACTGAGGGTAACACGGCCTCAATCAGGGTGTAAAGTTCGCAGGATCAATCATTCAGAGTGCGGGCCTGCACTGGCGCCTGTGGGCTTCCCCGCCGTTTATCCAACAGCTCGAACTTTTCCGGCATCAGAGGTATTGCGATATGCTGGAGACTATGTACGTACGCTGTACCCACTGTGGATACGACAACAGTCCCGAGTACCGATTCTGTGGAATGTGCGGGGGATCGTTGGCGCATCCGGTCACGGAGACCCGGCCGCCGGTGCGCGATGCAGCGCCTCCAGCCGCCATCTCCGCTCCAGCGCCAGTCGCGGTGCCGCCATCGCCCCAGCCTCGCACCGAACCTGCCAGGCCAGTACAGAGCGGTGAAGATAAAGTCCACGGGCCTTCGTTCCTAGGCCTTTCGGAAGACCCCAAGGTCGAGTTTAGCTATCTCTACGAAGACGAACCGACTCGCAGCCACGCTGGAATGATCGTGGTCCTGCTTTTGCTGATCGGGGCAGGCGGGTTTCTGGGGTGGCAATGGCGCCACAAGGGCTATCCCTTTAATCGGATGAATGCCAGCACGCCGGCATCGCCGGCGCCAGCTTCCCCTGACGCTTCTCAAGGCCAGGCAGCACAGGCTGATAAGTCTGCGACCGGCGGCGACCGTCAGCCAAGGTTTCCAGATCAGAAGACGACGACGGATAGTGCGGGCAACGCCACAGGACCTGCGGCGACGTCAGGTCCCGACGCAGGCGATTCGTCCAAGGTGGCCCCGCTTTCGGCTTCTCCGGTAGCGAATGCAGCGAAAAAAGAACGTGCCGAAGCCCCGCCAGCTAGTCCGAGCAAGTCACACGCAGGGGCAAAGATCGAGCCGACACACGCAGCGGCGAAGCCCGCCGAGGTTGAGGCTGCGTCGCTGACCACATCGCCAGATGCCGACCTTGAGCTGGCCGGCGAACGCTACCTATACGGTACTGGTCTGCCGCAGAATTGCGCTCGCGCGGAATCCAGCCTGCGAACGGCGGCGGCGCATGGCAACTCCAAGGCGCAAACTGTTCTCGGAACTATGTACGCTACCGGACACTGCGTAGGCCGCGACCTGCCGGCAGCGTATCGCTGGTTCGCCCGCGCCCTACATCAGGAGCCACAGAACTCCCGCATCTCGGCAGATCTGCAAGTACTTTGGCGCCAGATGACGCCGGAGGAAAAACAGCTGGCCACTAATAAGCAGTAGGCCGGACCTCCGACAGCACCTTCGCTCAAACCTCCCGCTTCCCGAATCCAAATTGTCACGAAAACCTTCACAATTACCTTCGGCAGCCCAGTAACTATGGTCACGTTGCCTTGCGTTGGCAGTCCTTCCATACTCACAGAGGGACTTTCTCCGGGTAAGAGAGAGCGCCAGGGTTTTCTCCAATGCTGGACGGCCAACAACTGAAATCGCAAGGGCTGCGGTTTGCCCGTGCCCTGCACATGACGATTAAGACTGCCGTGATGTTTACGGTTGAGCACAAAAGCGTCCAGCGGCCGATTGAACAAAGCTTTCAAATCCTAAACCACCTGCTGAAAGAGTCCGGCCAATTCACCTTTGGATTCGTTGACAACCAGGTGATGCTGAACAATCTTCTGACCAGCGATACCACTCTGCGGCACCTGGAGACTGAATTCCTGAAGCGCGGGATCGCCGCCGTGACCTTTGAGCCGGGCCTCACCCTAGGGCGCTACAAGAAGGTCATCACCCTGCTGGCGGCGCCTACCAAGGTTATTGATGAAGGGGGCGGCATTCTGGTGTTTCTGGAGCAGAATGAATTGGAAGGCGCGCGCATTCTTCCCGCTGCCAAGAATCAGAAGAAGGACGAGCACGGCGACACCATCATTGAGACGGACTCAGAGTCTTACATTTTGTCCAAGCAGATGACAGAAGATCAAGGCCCGCGCGATCTTCTGGATTCGATTGATGCGCTTTTGGAGTCGGCGTGGTTCGATCCTTCGACGCGAGCGGAAGTGCTCTCCGACTTTGCCGCGCGCGGCGTGGATGGCACCGGATACGGTGTGCCGTTTGAAATATCGAATGTTGTGGTCTTGAAAGAGGGCGAAAACGTCGTCCGCGCGCCGGGCGCTCCAGGAGTCGCCGGGACAGCAGTGGGCAACGGCGGGTCTGGCGGATTTGCCGCAAATGGTCAAGGCCCCGGCTACGCGGGTTCGACGGGCGGCGGCACAGGGGCTGGTCGATCTTCCAGTGGCAGTGGGCCGGGAGGCGGCAACGGCGGATCCATGGGTGTCGGCTCCATGGGTGGTGGATCCTTGGGTACCGGATCAATGGGCGGCGGATCTGGGTCTGGCGGGGGGCACGGAGCTCCGGGGAATTCTGGCGGTAGTTCCGGAGGTCGCAGCGGTGAACATGGCGGCCTGCCAGGCGGTGGCGGTATTGCGGGGAGGATCAAATCCGGTTCGTGGAATTCGAGTTCTGGCACCTTCATGGAGTTGGTGGAGGCATCAGTCCAACGGTCGCTGTTGGAAGAGAAGGGCAACCCGCAAAAATCCTATACCTCGCTGGCGCGGATTCTGCGCACCACCGGAGTGGACAAGATTCTCGAGCATTTTCCCGCAGAGCGGCGGCAGGAACTGACCAGCCTCCCTCCCGAGCAGTTGGCCGCGGAATACATTGAAGACACTGCGCTGCAACTGGCGGGCGCAAAACTCAAGAGCGCTGGCGGCTCGTCGCAGAAGGTCCTGATCGAAGAAGAGGTTGTGCACGTGTTGGCGCGCAGTTTACAGGCCACTCACATGGCTGACCGGCTGGCGCAGAAGCTCACCAAGTTTATTCAGGAATTCGCGGTGCCGCCTCACGTGCAGGAGAAAATCCGTGAAGAGCTCCTCTGGAGCTCGCTGAACAACAGCAAGAAGTTTGCCCGGCTGATGGAAATCAAGCACTACTCCGCCATCGAGTTCCGGCGCTTGATGGACCTCTCGAAAGAGTTCATGACCCAGCGGGAAGTGGACCGTGCAACCGCGCTGGCCAGCCACTATTTCGACTTCCTCGATGAGGAAGGTGCGCAGGTTGATAACACCGAGTTGAGCCGTGCGCCGGAACTGATCCGCAATGTGCCGCTGGCTCAGGTGGCCTTTGCCTCCAAGACCGCGGAGCGGCTGGGGCGGACTCTGTTACGTCAGGACCTCTCGGAATACGTTCACTTTCTTGCAGCCAGCGCATTGACGGTGCTGGCGCAGTCGATTTCCGCGTTTGAAGACTTCAGCGACGTGATGGCGATCGGACTTTCGCTGGAGACGTCGTTCAAGCGAGACCGGGAAAAACACAAGAAGTGTTGCGGAACCAGTCTCGACCGTCTGCTGCCAACGGCTGCGATCGAGCGCGTGATCGAGCTGTTTCTGGTGCAGCGAAATGACTCAGCGTGGGGCAAGACTGCGGCGCGGCTGTTACGCTTTGCCGCTCCGGGCAGCGTTGACAGCGTTTTCAATCGGCTGATTGCGGAAACCGACGCCCGAAATCGGTTGGCGCTGGTCCGCCTGGTCGGTCAGATGGGAAGCGAGAGCATCACGGTCGCTTACAAATATCTGAAAGACGAGCGCTGGTATGTGGTGAGAAACATCTGCGCGGCTTTGGCGGAACTCAAAGACCCAGACTTAGCGGACCACATTGTTCCGGCGCTGGAAAATCCGGACGAGCGGGTGCAACAGGCCGCTCTCAAGGCCCTGGTCAACAGCCGAACCATGCGGGCAGCGCCGGTGCTGGCGGCTTCGCTTGCCAAGCTCTCACCCAAGGTCTTGGACCAGGCCCTGGATGAACTGACGTTTTTGAAGCATCCGAAAACCGTCACGAGCCTCGAGGAATTCATCAGCGGCGCCGAAAGCAATCCCGCGGCCGCGAGGAAAGCGGTGCAGGTTCTCGCTTGCATTGAGGATGACGAAGCGTTGTACGCCCTTGCCAGACTGTTCCGCACCGAAAGCCTGGACAACCGGATCCGGAAAGTCGTACTGACCGCGATCTGCAAGAATCAATCTTCGGTAGCCGTAGAAGTCCTGCAAGAACTGGCCCGGACGCGGGGCCCGCTTTCCGACGAAGTTCGCACCGAACTCAAGAGCCGGCAGTCGGTCTAGGCCCGCGACACTTTGTAATGGGTCTGTTTCCGGTTTGCCCGTTATTCGTCCACAAGCGAAGACGCTGGCCAGCGGCATTTGTACGACTTGCCGATCATTCTAGTTTGTCTCTCCGCTCTCTTACTGCGTTATCCGATGCGCGAACTGGATCCACCAGGCCGTCGTGGATACATAGCTGCTCAGCAGACCGGAGGAAATAAAAAGAGCAACAGCAATGTCAAAAGAACGATCCAGGCGGCGCGTCATGGCCAGCTTGACCAGCCACAGGACCAGAACGACCGTGACCGTCGCTCCCCAGAAGGTAGGAAAAAAGGCGGCATGACTGGCTCGAAAAAATAGGTTCCGCATAGGGCCGATGCGTCCTATACCCGCCTGGGCAGCCGATAACGTACCCATCATCATCAAGGCCCGATGCCGCTGGGAACTGCGCCGAAACAAAAAACCGGCCCCTATGAAGAACGTGAAGTTAGCAACCTCAGCCAGCGGAAGGGTAAGAAAACGATACGGCCCAAAGGGTGGGAACGAGCGCGGATCGGCGTAACGGATCTGCAGCAGAGCCGTGATGACCCCGATGGGAACAATGACCGCGTAAAGCACGACGGCAGCCGTCCCCAGCTTCATGTGCAAACGGCGATTGCCCGTCGTCACAAGGCCGCATTGCAACGCGAAAAGCACCATCCAGCAGGTCATCAGTGCGCCATGGACGTAAACCAGGGAAGCACTCTGCTGTGTAACGGGTTGTCCCGCATCGTTGAGGCCGTGCAGGTAGAACATGCGGAAGCCGACCGCCACGCCGACGAGCATCACGACGCAGGCAATCACGTAGAAAAGGCGCTCTCTTTGCTCCCTTTGAAACGTCCGAGCGCGTACCGTGGCCGCCGCAACGGTGGAACTCATAAACTCTCTCCGTGGCGTTCATTTTCATCCGCCAGGAATCGCACACAGAAATCAAAAGTAGATCTATCGGATGCCAATCAGGGGTGGGACTCATCCTCGAGTCACATCGCTAACGTCCACGTTGGAGTATGCGCTGGCCGACCATCGTACCACGTGCGCTCAACTCCGAGCGGATGGTCGGCAACCGGAAACTGACCACTACCCGACGCTGCTTTCCCTTGCACCCGAGTAACCCCTCCTGCTATCTTGCCGGAGCGTGAATCCCAATCCACGCGAGCGCTAAGCACGTACCTCTAACGAGAGAGACCCGGCGTTTGTCCACGGCAGCCCGCAATTCGGAACCGAATGACGGAGCTCTGATCGCAGCCATACACTCCGGCAATCAGGACGCGATGGCGCAGTTGTACGCGCGCTATTCGGCGGTGGTGTATGCGGTGGCGTTGCGCGTGCTTGGGGACACGGCGGCTGCGGAAGACGTGTTGCAGGAAATTTTCATACAGTTATGGCGTAGGCCGGGAGCGTTCGATTCAGGGCGCGGAAATCTGGCGCCGTGGCTGGCGGTGATTACGCGTAACCGGGCGGTGGACCAACTGCGCAAGCGGCGTCCGCAGACCGAGATTAACGAGACGGTTGTTTCCGTTGAGCCTGATCTCGCGGGCGATGCCGACCGCGGCCGGGCAATGGAGAAAGTCCGGGCGGCGCTGAGCGAAATGCCGTCGGCGCAGCGCAGTTCACTGGAGATGGCGTACTTTCAGGGATACAGTCATTCGGAAATCTCCGTAAAGACGGGCGAGCCGCTGGGGACCATCAAAACCCGCATTCGCACGGGTTTAATGCTGCTTCGCAAGGCGGTCGAAACACGATGAGCGTGCACGAACAATTTGCAGAAGACCTGGCACTGTACGCGCTGGGCTGCCTGGAAGGCGACGAGAAAGCGCCGCTGGAAAAGCATCTGGAGGAGTGCGCGTCGTGCCGCCGCGAGTTGGAGCAATTGCGCGGAGATGCGGCGCTGTTGGCGCTTTCGGCGTCGGGGCCGAGGCCTCCAGCACGGGCTCAAGCGCGGCTGATGGATGCCATTGCAAAAGAACCGCGGGGGGCTTCCTCGCCGAGCCAGGACTTAAGTGTGCGATGGTGGGCGGTTTGGGGATGGGCGGCGGCGGTGGCGATGATTGTGGTCGTGGCGGCGGTCTGGAACCAGAATGCAAAGCTGAAATCGAGCGTTGCGGAGTTGCACGGGCTTTCAGAACAACAGCGATTTGAACTGGAGCAAGCGCGGCATGTTGTGGACACGCTCGTGGCGCAGGACACACAGCGCGTGGATGTAGTGCAGGTCGGCGCGAAACAGCCTCCGCCACAGGGGAAGGCGATTTACTCTCGGCAGACCAGCGGGCTGATTTTTGTCGCGAGCAATTTGCGTCCTCTGCCGCCGCAGAAGGCTTATGAGTTGTGGATCATACCTACAAACGGCGCGCCGATTCCAGCGGGTGTGTTCAAGCCGGACGCGCGGGGCGGCGCCGTCGTGGTCAATCCGCCGATTCCGGCGGGCGTCGAGGCCAAAGCTTTTGCGATCACGATTGAGCCGGAGGCGGGTTCGATGAAGCCGACCATGCCGATTGTCATGATGGGGGCTGGAGGGTAGGCTCATTCACCATGAACCGCCCGCGGCCGCGCCGAAGGGTGAGCAGAAAAAACGGCCCACCCGTGATCGCCGCGTGGACCGTCAAGTGGTGTGTATCTAAGAGCGCCGCTACGCCGCTACCGGCTTCAAGTAGCGGTCGCAGATGCGGTTAGTGAGTTCCCAGACGCTATCGAACTCTTCAAGCCTGCTCAGAACCGCGCGGACAGCGGCGTCGGCACTATTCTCAACCTGGTGGCAACTATCCAACGGCGGCACAACCGCCACAGTTTTGTCTTCGCTTTTCACGGCAAATACTCCGGGAAGGGTTTTTATTCACGCTCTGAGTATTAGACGTTTTGACACTCTCCACAATACTCAGGAATGCCGATTACCATTAGACATAGGCGACACTGTACGAATGGACATTGGCCGACCGGACAGTCTAGCGGGTTCCGCTACACTGCGATCTGGCCACCATCGGACAAGCAGGCGGCATCCAGTCTGCATCCGATAAGATGGATTTAGATTTTGATTGTTGCCTATGACGATCACGATGAATTTCAACCCGGCCCGAAGGTTCTTGGTTGGTCTCCTGGCGGTCGTCCTGAGTGGAAGTGCGGGGCCGGCGCAGTCCAGACCGCAAACCGCCCCTCCTCCCGAACATTCTCCTGGACAGAGAACGACGCTCCAGGGCGTGGGAAATTTTGGCGAAGTCACTCCCATGCTGTATCGTGGCGGCCAGCCTAAGCCTGTCGGTTTCGAAGGGCTGGCGAAGATGGGCATCAACATTGTGGTTGACGTGCGCTTGTCGGGCAAGGACAAGGAACGTAAGGAAGTGGAGAAGGACGGAATGCAGTTTGTGGAGCTGCCCTGGCATTGCCTCTTTCCAAAAGATGAGGCCTTCGCCCGCTTTCTGAAATTGTTGAAGGACAACCCCGGCAAGAAGGTGTTCGTACACTGCCGCTATGGCGACGATCGTACGGGAATGATGATTGCCGCCTATCGCATGGCAGTCGAAGGCTGGACCCCCGCAGAAGCGCGGACAGAGATGGAGAAGTTCGGTTTCCACCACTTAATTTGCCCCTCTCTGCGGCCGTACGAGAAGAAGTTTCCAGAGCACCTAAGAAGCAATCCTGCTTTCCAAGACTTGCATCCTGCGGTGAAATGAGGGCTACGGGTTCGAGTCATGGCTGTCGCCGGGCCGGTTGAATAGGCGTTTCACAAACTCTCAACGGGTCAGACTGGCCGTGGACCACACCCACGCCATGCTGCCCACCGCAATCGCGTTCCAGCCGAGCATGAACATTCGCATTTGGGCGAGGGAGTACGGGCGGGTGCGCCAGATTACCAGCGCGTCTAGCAAGAACCACATCGCTCCAAATGCCAGTGCACCTGAAATCCAGACATCGCCAAAATAATGGCGCACGAAGATCGCCTCGACCGCCAGCATACAGACGATAAGAAATTTTGACGGCAACATTCCAATGACAGTTGCGCTGGTGCGACGGCCACTCAATCGATCAGGTTCGATGTCCATGATTTCGCCGAAGACGTGGGAATGCATGGCGAACAGAGCGCCGAAGAGCATCGCTGGCCACCGCAGCTGGGGAACGTGATTCAACCAACTGCTCAAGACGAAAACGAGAAGGTATCCCGCCTGGTTCAGAATGTCGAACGGCGGCTGGCTCTTGAGTCCATAGCGTGGAAGATTGTAGATTGCGATGAAACTTGCCAAAGCCACAAACCACAGCAGAGCCTTTGGCCCTATCAGATACCAGAAAATGCAGGCAAAGATCGCTTGCACCACCGCGATCTGGAATGGCAGCCGAGCCAATTGGTCGCTTGATCCCCGGGCGCCGAAAAGAAACGTGCCTTTCCGCGGATTGAATCGGTCGATATCTGCATCGGCGACGTCGTTCCATCCGTAAATGATTAGGCCGAGGGGCAAGGTTACGTAGATCAGCCCAAGCCAAAATCCGGCGGAGTCAAAGACGTGTCTGAGTCCAAGGGGCAGTAAATAAAACCAGGCCGCGGTGGCCCACAGGCCGGGACGAGAGGCTTTGACGATGAAGGCGAGAGTCGAACGCTCGCTGCGTGCGTTGACTTCAGCGGTTGTTGAGGTCGTCAACACTAACTATCGTACACGCAGGGTACTCGCCCCCTACGCCTCTTCCTGGTCCTTCAACTTCGCAATCACGCTGAAGTCTTCGAGAGTCGTCGTGTCGCCTTTCACTTCCCCGTTGGTGGCCAGCTCGCGCAGCAGGCGCCGCATAATTTTTCCGCTGCGAGTTTTGGGAAGCGAGTCGGTAAAGCGGATATCGTCGGGCTTCGCCAGGGAGCCGATTTCTTTCGCAACCCACTTGCGCAACTCTTCTTTCAGCTCTGGAGTCGGGGCGCGGCCGCTCTGTAAGCTGACGAACGCCGAAATCGCCTGGCCCTTCACTTCGTCGGGACGTCCTACAACCGCAGCTTCGGCTACGGACGGGTGCGCGACCAGCGCAGACTCGACCTCCATGGTGCTTAGGCGATGACCGCTGACGTTGATCACGTCGTCCACCCGGCCCATCACCCAGAAATAACCGTCTTTGTCTTTGCGGGCGCCGTCGCCGGTGAAATAATTCGGCGGAATCTGCGACCAGTACTGCTTTACGTAGCGGTCAGCATCGCCGTAGATAGTGCGCAACATTCCGGGCCACGGCTGCTTCAGGACGAGAAATCCGCCGGAGCCGTCGGGGACCTCCTCGCCTTCCATAGTGACGATCGCAGGAACAATTCCAGGAAAGGGTTTAGTTGCAGAACCCGGCTTGGTTGCCACCGCGCCGGGAATGGGCGCAATCATGATGTGTCCAGTTTCGGTTTGCCACCAGGTGTCAACGATTGGGCAACGGTTGTGCCCGATCATTTCGCGATACCACATCCAGGCTTCGGGATTGATGGGCTCGCCGACGCTGCCGAGCAGGCGGAGGGTGTCGAGCTTGTGCTTCTTCGGCCACTCGTCTCCCCAGCGGATGAAAGTGCGGATCGCAGTTGGCGCGGTATAGAAAATATTTACTTTGTGGCGATCGATGATTCGCCAGAAGCGGTCAGGCTCGGGAAAATTCGGCGCGCCTTCGTACATGAGCGTGGTGGCGCCGTTCATAAGCGGCCCATAGACGATATAGCTGTGACCAGTGACCCATCCGATGTCAGCGGTGCACCAGTAGGTGTCGTCTTCGTGCAGATCGAAAACCCATTTAGCGGTAATGTAGGTGCCGACGGAATATCCTCCGGTGGTGTGGACGACGCCTTTGGGTTTGCCGGTAGTGCCGGAAGTGTAGAGGATGTAGAGCGGGTGCTCGGAGTCGAGCGGCTCGGCGGGACAGTCGTCGGAAGCACTCGCCATCAAATCACTCCACCAGTGGTCGCGGCCGGGCTGCATGTTGATGGCAGTTCCGGTGCGCTTGTACACAACAACGTTCTTCACCGAAGGACACGACTTCAGCGCCTCTTCCACGGCTGGGAAAAGTTTCACTTCGGCGCCGCGGCGGAATGCGCCGTCTTGGGTAATGACTGCGGTAGCCTGCGAGTCGTGGATGCGATCGACCAGCGCATTGGAAGAGAATCCGCCGAAGACAACCGTGTGCAGCGCGCCAATGCGGGCGCAGGCGAGCATCGCAACGGCCAACTCGGGAGTCATTCCCATATATAACGCGACGCGGTCGCCTTTTCTCACTCCAAGCGATTTCAAAACGTTGGCGAACTTCTGCACTTCGCGATGCAGTTGCTGATAGGTGATGGTGCGGACTTCCCCAGGCTCGCTCTCCCAAATAATGGCAGCTTTGTTTTTGCGCGCAGTCTGGACATGGCGGTCGAGGCAGTTGTAGGAAAGATTAATTTCGCCGCCGGTAAACCACTTGGCCCAGGGATGGTTCCAGTCAAGAACCTTGTCCCACTTCTTGAACCAGTGCAGCTCGGCGGCGATGCGACCCCAGAATTTCTCCGGCTCCTTAACTGACTCGCGATAGATGCGGTCATATTCTTCCGTGCTCTTGATGTGCGCATTCTTGCGGAAATGCTCAGGCGGCTCGAACTCGCGCTGCTCGTTAAGCGTGGAGTCAATGTTGGGATCGGAAGCGGGCACGGCGGCCTTGTCGGGCATTCGGGGTTTTCCTCGTTAAGTTGTCGCAAGGCATTTTACTGCGTTGCCGTGAAGTTGTCTCTGAGAGCCGGACTCGCTCAACGGTTGGTTATCGCCACCCGAAATGGCGGCAGCGATTTCTCGGACGGATCCATTTCGTAAGTCTGCTCTGCCTTCCCCGGATCGTAGTCTCGCCACAACCAGATCATCGCCTCGGGAAACTCGGCTGCGCCTTGCGCTGAGTTGTGAGTGCCTTTTCCGAAGCTGAACTGGAAATCGTACTCTTTGAACTTCAGAGCGTTGGCCATCTTGATATTTGCCAACGGCCAACTACCGTAACGTATTTCCATGTCCTCGGCGCCATCCTGCAGCCACACACGAATATTGCGTTTGGATTCCCGCAGAACTTTCTCCGGATAATCCTGGCCGCCATCGGGAACATTTGCATCTTCCTTCCACTGGATGCCCACGAACGTACCAATCCAGGAGATGACCCGGCTGAACTGGTCGGGCATTTGCCAGGCGGCGTTGAAGGCGCAAATACCACCGGAAGAAAGTCCGGTAATGGCGTGGCTGTAAGCGTCCTTGCGAAGATTGTATTTGGCGGCAACCTCGGGGAGAATTTCGTCGCGCAAGAAGCGCGCGTAGCGATCGCTGACCGTGTCGTAGAGCGTGCTGCGCATAGAATCTTTCAGCGTGCGTTGCCACTTGTCGCCGTAGGCCTTCACGAAATTGTACGTCGGCGTGCCGGGCGAATCGGTAACGTCTCCGGGATTGATGAACACGACAATCATCACCGGAATCTTCTTTTGTGCGATCAGGTTGTCGATAACGTTGAGTGCGGGATTGTTCCCGTCGCGATCCATGTACCAACCGCCGTCCTGGAAGACCATCAGCGCCGCGGGAATCTTGGGATCGTACTGCGCAGGCACGTAGATCCAGTATTCGCTCTTCATTCCGTCGTAGATCTTGCTAGTGTGGACGATCTTCGCCGACATGGTACCGCCGGGAACTCCGGGCTGCCGGTAAGAAAGTGGGCCGAAGGCGGGGACGTCGAGGTGGCCACCAAACTTAGCTCCGCCGACCTGGTAGTAGAACGAATGCAACTTGCCGACGTCGAGTTGGGTTGACGCGTACCAGAGATCGGAGCCGGTTATTTGGTGCATCTTGGGGCCGGCGCCGTTATCGACGAACAACGAGGGTTCGGAAGCAGCCTCGGTGGCAAAAAAGAAATCCGGGCCGCGGCCTGCCCATGCGGTTCCCTCTTTCAGATCTTTGGCCTCTAAGCTAACGGTGATGGCG
The DNA here is from genome assembly GCA_963839975.1 of uncultured Acidobacteriota bacterium. Classification (GTDB taxonomy): domain Bacteria; phylum Acidobacteriota; class Terriglobia; order Terriglobales; family Acidobacteriaceae; genus Gp1-AA145. The sequence goes on from CAWIXA010000002.1 coordinate 705,237, forward strand.
TCGCCCAGGCCCGGCGAATTCGAGTTCGCCAGGCTGATTAACTGTGGTGCGGAAAGTTTTTCTGCAGCGAATGCGGTGGTGACGAGCAGAAACGCCAACCAACATGATCTCCACATAGACGAGATACTATACCTGCGCGAAGGATTACTCGGCGTCAAGAAATTTGTGGCGATCTTTCTCTTTAGGAAGCGGACAGGCCTCATACCTACCGAAAAAGCGATAACGGTTTCTTGCGACCAGGTCATAGCGCCAGTCGCGGAAACGCTGCGGCAAAATATCCAGAAGCCTTGCCCAGAACCTCCAGACACCGCCTAACTCCTTCAGCACACCCGACACCGCTTCATTTCTTGAGAGAAGATGCTCGCTGGATTGTCCGTAGTCGAATACCAGGTAAACCGTGTCGAGCACGTCGGGATTCAAGCCATGGCGTTCAAGGATCGCTCGCGCGAAATTGCTCTGCAGTGCGGCGAAGCGGAAGCGGTCTTTGTCATCGTGTCGCAGGACGAACTGAACGAAGCGGTTGCAGAGTCCGCAAACGCCGTCGTAGAGGATGATGGGATTGGGCATTTGTTTCAGAGCAACTCGATGATAGCGACTGGGCGGCGCTACGGACTGTTTTTCTCCAGCAAATACGCGCCCGGGCCTTGCTGGCCGCGGATGGAGCGGCAGAATTCCTTAACGACGAAGCCAGCTTTAATCGCTTCGCTGAATGCTCTACGGGTAGCCAGCCTCCATTCGCGCGCCCGTTCGGGATCGTCCTTCTCAATCGGATCTATATCTCCCGGAATTTCGATAGCGATGCGTTGGCGGGCCAGCGCCGGCGCGAGCTCTCCCTCTGCCGGCCGGCCATCGCCGTTGAATCGCACTAGCGGATCGAGATGAGTTAGCGCATCGAGCACCTCAACGCGAGGATTTTTTCCGTGGAGGCGCTCTTCGACCCGCAAGTCTGCCAGGTGCCAGGTGACCCACAGCCGGTCGGTCCCGTTGCGGTGCAAAGGGCTTGAAGTCTGCGGGCCGTAGAAATCAATTCGGTAGCTGTCGCAAGTGACTCCCAGCCGGTGGAAGTTGAGATGCGCGTTGCGGCCTCGCAAGGGGTCAAAAGTCCAGGTCATTTCTTTGATGCCCAGGGCCAGCGCCCGTTGCCGTTGCGCAAGTTTCAGATCGTAGCCGAGGTTGTGACCGCGATGCGACTCGCGCACGGCCAGCATGTGGGAATGAAATCCAGCCCGTCCCCGCTCCAGACTGGGGAACGCAAGGGCAAAACCAACCATCTGGCCGGCATCAAATGCTCCCAGCCAGAGACTGCCTCCGGCTTTGAGGGCGGCGGCCAGCGTGAGCGGAGTTACATCGGCATCGTCGAGACCCCAAACTTCTTTCTCCAGGCGGAGAACGAGTTCGAGGTCGGCAAGGGTTTCCAGATCACGAATCTCGGGTTTGGAAGCTGGTTTATGCATTACAGATTTTGGCCGACCACTATACGCGACGCGGGCAGGCCGGCGCCAGTTCTCCGTGAAGACCAGGGTTTCAGGTGCTGCGTAAATATTTGTAAATGTCTGAGGAGAATCGGGTTGGCGCCTCATCAAAGGAAAGGTCGAGCCCTCGGCAAGGTGGGCAGAATTGGTTTCAGTTGTTCTAGAATGGCTCGCGCGAGGTCAACAGGATGAACCCTGCTTCCGGTGTTCCGGATCAAGAACAACGAGGACCCATTGACGACGTTTCCCCATTCGCGGGGCGTTGGGCAGCGGTCACCATATTGCTTTTGGTGACGAGTTTCTTCGCCGCTTGCACCGCGTCGAGCACTAAAACCTCCACCGCGCGCGCCAATGCGCAGCAGACAATTCAGGTCACCGTGGCCACGGTGCAGCAGCAGGACCTGCCGATTTACCTCAACGGACTGGGTTCGGTCACCGCTTTCTACACCGTGAACGTAAAAAGCCGGGTTGACGGTCAACTCCTCGACGTAAAGTTCCGCGAAGGAGAATCCGTCAAGAAGGGCGACTTGCTGGCGGTGATTGATCCCCGCCCCTACCAGGCGCTTCTGGACCAGGCCCAGGCGCAATTGTTCCGCGACCAAGCTTCGTTGCGGGACGCACAGCTGAATTTTACTCGCGACCAGAGCCTGTTTCAAGATTCCGGCGCCGTGTCACAACAGCAGGTGGATACCCAAAAGGCGACGGTGGACCAACTGCAGGGCACGGTGCACAACGACCAGGCACTGGTGGACAGCGCGAAACTCAACGTGAACTATTGCCACATCACCGCGCCGGAAAGCGGACGGATCGGGTTGCGACTGGTGGATCCGGGAAACATGGTTCATGCCACCGACGCGAATCCCTTGCTGGTGATTACTCAACTGCAACCCATCAGTGTGATCTTCACGTTACCCGAGGACCAGTTGCAAACCGTGTCCCAGCGAATGCAAAAAGGGTCTCTGCCGGTGGATGCTTACAGCCGGGATGACCAGACCAAGATTGCCAGCGGAAAGCTGCTCACCATTGACAACGAGATTGACCAGACGACTGGGACGGGACGATTGAAAGCAGTGTTCGACAACAAGAACAACGATCTGTGGCCCAACCAGTTTGTAAATATCCATCTTCTTCTTGAAACGAAAAAGAACGCGATTGTGATTCCCGCGGCGGCGGTGCAACGCGGGCCCCAGGGCAGTTTCGTTTATGTGGTCAAACCGGACAAAAAGGTCACGGTAGTCGCGGTAAACATTGCGGTGACGCAAGGCAACGTTGCCCAGATCGACAGCGGACTTTCACCGAACCAGACCGTGGTCACTGACGGGCAAGACAAGCTGCAAGAAGACAGTCTGGTGGAGCCGCATATGCAGGGCGCAGGCACTGGAGGTCAGAACTCCGTCAGCCCCGGCAATCCCAATCGGGGGAACCCAAATCAAGGCGGCGGCAGTCCGCGCAACTCGCGTCCACAAAACGGTTCTAATTCCCCCGCACCGAATTCGGGAACTGCTTCCCAATGAATCCGTCACGGATATTCATCCTTCGCCCGGTCGCGACTTCGCTGATGATGATCGGCGTTCTGCTGGTGGGCATTGTGGCTTACCGTCAGCTTCCGGTTTCGGCCTTGCCGGAAGTGGACTATCCGACAATTCAGGTCGCGACTTTCTATCCGGGCGCCGATCCTACGGTGATGGCTTCGTCGGTGACCGCGCCGCTGGAGCGCCAGTTTGGACAGGTGCCGGGCCTTAGCCAGATGACTTCCAGCAGTTCGCTGGGCAGCTCGGTCATCACTCTGCAATTCAACCTCGACCAGAATATTGATATCGCCGAGCAGGAGGTGCAGGCGGCGATCAACTCCTCGGGAACGTATCTACCGACGGACCTGCCCAATCCGCCGATCTACAGCAAGGTAAATCCCGCGGACGCGCCGATTCTGACGCTGGCGCTCACCTCGAGCACCTTGCCGCTTTCCAAAGTTGAAGACCTGGCGGATTCCGCGCTGGCGCAGAAAATTTCTCAAGTCACGGGCGTGGGGTTGGTTTCAATCAGCGGCGGGCAAAAACCGGCTGTCCGAGTACAAGCCAATCCGACCGCGCTCGCATCTTATGGGCTGAGCCTGGAAGATGTGCGCACCGCGCTTGGCGCCGCCAACGTGGACCAGGCAAAAGGAACACTCGATGGACCGCGGCAGTCCTTCACCATTGACGCCAATGATCAACTCCTCGCCGGAGCGCAGTACAACCCGATCGTGATCGCTTATCACAATGGGGCGCCGGTGAGGGTCGCCGACATCGCTACTGTCACTGACGGGGTGGAGAACGAGTTCGAAGCAGCCTGGATGGGGCAAGGCGGCAACGTGTCGCCAGCTGTCATTGTGAATATCCAGCGCCAGCCGGGCGCGAACATCATCACAGTTGTCGATCGCATTAATGTTCTGTTGAAACGGTTGCAACTTCCGGCGGGAGTGAACATAACCGTCCTGACCGATCGGACCACGACCATCCGCGCGTCCGTCCAGGACGTTGAATTCGAGCTCATGCTCACCATCGCCCTGGTGTTCATGGTGATTTTTCTTTTCCTAAGGAACCTGAGGGCGACAATTATTCCCAGCGTGGCGGTTCCGCTTTCCTTGGTGGGCACTTTCGGCGTGATGTATCTGTTGGGATACAGCCTGAACAACCTGACCTTGATGGCGCTGACCATTTCCACCGGTTTCGTGGTGGATGACGCCATTGTGATGATCGAAAACATCGACCGATATCTGGAGGCAGGAGACTCGCCGCTGGATGCCGCGCTCAAAGGGGCAGGACAGATTGGTTTCACCATCGTTTCGTTGACGGTATCGCTGATCGCGGTGCTGATTCCTTTGCTGTTCATGGGCGACATTGTCGGCAGGCTGTTCCGGGAATTTGCGGTCACGCTGGCGGTCACCATCCTGGTTTCAGCTTTCGTTTCGCTGACGCTTACGCCGATGATGTGCGCCAAGCTGCTGAAGTCGAGGAAGGATTCGCACGAGGGGCGCTTTTATCGCTGGTCGGAGGACTTGTACAACCGCATCATCGCGTCTTACGGGCGCACGCTGAAATGGGTTTTGCAGCATCAGACGGCGACGTTGATCGTGACTGCTGCCACGCTGGTTCTGACCGTGTATCTGTACATCGTTGTACCGAAGGGATTTTTCCCGGTGCAGGACACCGGAGTGATCCTGGGGATTTCCGATGCGCCACAGAATATTTCATTTGCAGCGATGTCGGTGCGGCAGCAGCAACTCGCGGCCATGATTCTGAAAGATGCGGACGTGGACAGCCTTTCGTCGTTTATTGGCGTGGACGGGACCAATCCGACGCTGAACAGCGGGCGCATCCAGATCAACCTGAAGCCCAGGAGCGATCGGAAGTCAACCGCGTCGGATGTGATTCGCCGCTTGCAGCCGGAACTCACCGACCAAGTCCAGGGAATCACGCTTTACATGCAGCCGGTGCAGGACCTGACCGTGGAAGACCGGGTGAGCCGCACTCAGTTTCAGTATTCCATGGAAGATACGGACGCGGTCGAGCTTTCCACATGGTCACAGAAACTTCTCGACAAGCTGCGCAGTTCGCCCGAACTGCGAGACGTAGCCAGCGATCAGCAGAACGGCGGGCTGCAGGTCAGCCTGGCCATTGACCGCGACACCGCATCGCGTCTGGGAATTTTGCCGGCTGCGATCGACAACACGCTTTACGACGCCTTCGGGCAGCGGCAGGTTTCGACCATCTACACCCAGTTGAACCAGTATCACGTGGTCCTTGAGGCCGATCCCCAGTTTCAGCAGAATCCGGATTCGCTCAACAGCCTGTATGTGAAGTCGAGCACAGGAACGCAGGTGCCGCTCTCGGCTTTCAGCCATATTGAGCAGACCAACTCATCGCTGTCGATCAATCACCAGGGCCAATTTCCGGTGGTAACCCTGTCGTTCAACCTGGCGCCAGGGATTTCGCTGGGAGAGGCGACCAAGGCCATCGATGCCGCCGAGCAGGAAATTCAGATGCCTCCCAGCATCAACACCAGCTTTCAAGGGACGGCGGCGGCGTTCCGCAATTCACTTTCCAGTGAGCCGCTGCTGATTCTGGCCGCCATCGTCACCGTGTACATCGTGCTGGGAGTTTTATACGAGAGCTACGTACATCCCATCACCATTCTGTCCACGCTGCCTTCGGCGGGCGTGGGAGCTCTGGTTGCGCTGCTTTTGACCGGAAACGACTTGGGCGTGGTCAGTTTGATTGGAATCATTCTGCTGATCGGCATCGTGAAGAAGAACGCCATCATGATGATTGACTTTGCGCTGGAGGCGGAGCGCGAAGAGCACAAGCCTGCGGAAGAAGCGATCTATCAGGCTTCTCTGCTGCGGTTCCGGCCCATCATGATGACGACCATGGCGGCGTTATTTGCCGGATTGCCGCTAGCGCTGGGCCGGGGTACGGGATCGGAACTCCGCCATCCGCTAGGCATCACGATTGTCGGCGGCTTGTTGCTCAGCCAGTTGTTGACGCTTTATACCACGCCGGTGGTTTACATCTGGTTTGACCGGTTGTCGCAACGCTTCGAACGGTTTGGGTTCGGGCACTTCCAGGAACAACCGGCATCGGGAGATTAGGTTGAGCGTTTCCTCTCCATTCATCAAGCGACCGGTCGGCACGTCCCTGTTGACATTCGGACTGCTGCTGGCGGGAATTATTGCGTTTCAGTTCCTGCCGGTGGCGCCGCTGCCGCAGGTGGAATTTCCGACGATTCAAGTTGGTGCATCCCTCCCCGGGGCCAGCCCAGAGACGATGGCCTCGGCAGTTGCGACCCCGCTGGAGCGGCAGTTTGGGCGCATCGCGGGGATCACGCAAATGACCTCCACCAGCCAGATCGGATCCACCAGCATCGCTCTGCAGTTTGACTTGAGCCGCAACATTGACGCTGCGGGACGCGATGTGCAGGCGGCGATCAATGCGGCGCGTAGCCAGTTGCCGTCTTACATTCCGAATAATCCCAGCTACCGTAAAGTAAACCCTGCCGACGCACCGATTCTGATTCTTTCGCTGACTTCGGACACCATTACTCTGCCGGCGATGTATGACGTGGCCGACTCGGTGCTGTCGCAAAAACTGGCGCAGGTCAGCGGCGTGGGACAGGCGTTTGTAGGAGGCGCTGCATCTCCGGCAGTGCGGGCCGAGATAAACCCTAATTTGCTTAACAAACTCGGGATTGGACTGGACGCAGTGCGAACGGCTTTGGGATCGGCCAACGCAAACCTGCCCAAAGGCGAAGTCACTAACTCGCAGAACACCTGGGCCATCGCCGACAACGATCAGATCAAAGTTGCGGACAAGTACCGGCCACTGATCGTTGCTTACCGGAATGGCGCGCCGGTGCGGCTCGGCGATGTAGCCGATGTCCAAGATTCGGTAGCCGACGCCCGGGTGATTGGGCTCGCCGGCGGTGCGCCCGACAAGAACCAGCCGCAGGCGAACCCTTGCATGGCGCAGGGTAAACCGGCGGTGCTGATCATTGTCTTTCGTCAGCCCGGCGCGAACATTATCGAGACTGTGGACAATGTTCGCGCGCTATTGCCGCAGTTGGCAGCCTCGATTTCTCCGGCGATTCACATTGATGTGGTCATGGACCGCACCACGACGATTCGCGCTTCGGTCCGCGACATCGAAATCACCCTGGTCATTTCCGTAGTGCTGGTAATCCTGGTGGTGTTCGCATTTCTGCGGACGGTGCGGGCGACCCTCATCCCCAGCATTGCCGTGCCCTTGTCGCTGATCGGCACCTTCGGGGTGATGTACGCCTTCGGCTACAGCCTCGACAATCTGTCATTGATGGCGCTGGCGATTTCGACTGGCTTTGTGGTGGATGACGCGATCGTAGTGTTAGAAAACATTACTCGCCACATTGAGCAGGGCATGGAGCCGGTTGCGGCGGCCTTTCGAGGCGCACGCGAAATTGGCTTCACCGTGCTCTCCATGAGCACGTCATTGGTGGCGGTCTTTATTCCGATTCTGATGATGGGCGGGCTAGTGGGCCGGCTGTTCCGCGAATTTGCTGTGACCCTGAGCGCGGCGATCGCAGTTTCGCTGCTGGTGTCGCTGACTACTACGCCGATGATGTGCGCCCAGATTCTGAAGACGACGAGCGAAGAGAACCACGGGCGCCTATTCCATGTCTCGCAGGGCATCTTTGATGGACTGCTGAAGATTTACCGGAGATGCCTCACCTGGGTGCTGCGGCATCAGCCACTAACCCTTGCCGTAACCATCGGCACCGCGGCGCTGACCGTTTATCTCTATACCATTGTTCCCTCCGGTTTTTTCCCGCAGCAAGACACCGGGCGCCTGATGGGTTCGGTGCAGGCTGATCAGGATATTTCTTTTGCCGCGATGAAGGAGAAGATGCAGCAATTCGTCGCCATTGTGATGCAGGACAAGAACGTTAAAACCATCGTTGGATTTGCCGGGGGCAACACGGCCAAGAACCAAGGGCGCATGTTCATTACCCTGAAGCCGCAGGGAAAAGAGCGAACAATCACCGCCGACCAAGTCATCGGAGAAATGCGACACCAATTGGCACAAGTGCCGGGGGCGACCCTGTTCATGCAGTCCGCCCAAGACCTGACCACAGGAGGACGGCAGAGCCAGGCGCAATATCAATACACCCTTCAGGGCGAAGACCTGAACGAGTTGAACACCTGGGCCCCGCGCCTGCTAAAGAAACTCAGCACGCTGAAAGGACAACTGCGCGACGTCAATATTGACCAGCAGAACAAGGGCCTGGACGCGCAGGTAAACATCGACCGCGATACTGCTTCACGATTGGGGGTTTCGCCACAGGACATTGACAACGCGCTCTACGACGCATTCGGACAACGCCAGGTCTCAACCATTTACCGGCAACTGAATCAGTACCACGTGGTCATGGAAGTTGCACCGCAGTACCAGACCAGTCCGGAGGCGCTGCAAGCGGTTTATGTTCGTTCGGCAAGCGGATCGATGATTCCGTTATCTGCGATCGCGCACTTCGGCCCGGCAAATGTAGCCCTGGCAGTGAATCACCAGGGGCAGTTTCCTTCAGCGACGATTTCGTTCAATCTGGCGCCCAATGTGTCGCTGGGAGACGCTACCAAGGCGATTAACACCGCAGAAAATGAAATCGGCCTCCCGACCTCCATTCATCCCAGTTTTCAGGGAAATGCCGCTCAGTATCAAGAAGCTCTGGCCGGCCAGCCGATCTTGATTGCGACCGCCGTGCTCACGGTTTATATCGTTCTGGGAATCCTCTACGAGAGCTTCATTCATCCCATCACCATTCTCTCAACACTGCCTTCCGCTGGAGTTGGCGCGCTGCTGGCGCTGAAGCTTACCCACAATGAGTTAAACGTGATGGGCATGATTGGAATCATCCTTCTGATCGGGATCGTAAAGAAAAACGCGATCATGATGATTGATTTCGCGCTCGATGCCGAGCGCCGCGAAGACAAGTCGCCGGAAGATGCCATCTTCGAGGCGTGCATGATGCGTTTCCGTCCCATCATGATGACCACGATGGCGGCTCTGCTCGGCGGATTGCCGCTGGCGTTGGGCACAGGAACTGGATCGGAGTTGCGGCAGCCGCTGGGTATCACCATCTGCGGCGGGCTGATCCTAAGCCAGGCACTGACTTTGTTCACGACACCTGTTGTCTATCTCTACATGGACCGGATGCGGTGGCACTTCATTCGGCGCCGGTCAGTTCGCAGAGAGATTTCGCCGGCCACCGGTCAAGCCGACTAAGGGCCGGAGCCACGCACTCGCCGGCGAGCCGCAGCTCTTGCCCGCCATTCCATTCCAGAAACGGCACTTCTGTCATTACTTCGGTGACTTGCGCACCGAAATCGCCAGATTAACCTTTAGTGAGCCGTATTCCGGCTTGAAGCAAGACCGGGAGTTTGCCGTATGAAGTGGGTCCGACCGCTTGTCTTGATCGCAATCTTCATGGCCCTGTCCGCCGCAGGATTTGCGCAGGGCTATCAGGCCATTACCGTCACCAATGGCGGCACCATCACGGGTACGGTCAAATGGTCGGGGCCGATGCCTCACCTTGTCAGCATGCCGATTTTCAAAGACCAGCAGATTTGCGATCCCGAGTCGGCCAAGACGCGCGACCTCGAACGCCTGATCGTCGGCCCGCAGGACGGCGTGGCCAATACGGTGGTCTTTCTCAAGAACATTGCCAGCGGCAAGGCAATGGACATTCCGGAGCAGCGCCGCTTTCTCGACCAAAAGCATTGCCGCTACGAGCCCCATGTTCTGCTGGTGCCGGCGACCGACAAGCTGCAAATGAAGAGCTCAGATGCCGTGCTGCACACCGTTCACATGGATGGGGCGGCCACTTACAACCTGCCTTTTCCCTTCCCCAATCAGGTGATCTCCCGCAACATGCCGACGCTTGGCCTTGTAAACCTCAAGTGCAACGGCGGACACACTTGGATGAATGCTGAAATGCTGGTGGTGCCACATCCCTACTACGCCGTGACCGACGCCGCGGGGAAATTCGAGCTCTCTAACGTGCCGCCCGGGAAATATGAAATCGTTGCCTGGCATGAGGGCTGGAACGTGGTCCGCCAGGAGGGCGCGTTCGATGTGCTGACGGAAAAGCGTGTGCAGCGCCCAATCTTCTCCGAACCACGGACCTGGGAGAAGAGCGTTAGCGTCGAGTCCAACGGCGCCGCCACGGTGAACTTTGTGATTTCCGACAAATAGCTTACTCGGGGTGCTCGAGCTGAGCTCCAGCGTTCAGGCGTATCCCTAATGCATTCTGCTGCAATGAGTTACAAGCCATCCAAAACCCCTTAACCTCACCCGTGCAATCACCTCCGTAACATGCGCAGGGGTGCCTTTCGGCTTACGCTAACCTAGGCGTCAATTCTGGGGAGTGGCTTATTCCGACTACTGGCACAAGTAAAGCGAGCACGCAGGCGTCTGCCCGGCCCTTTATCCACAGCCTGAACATTCTGGTGAAGTACGTTCGGCTGTATGGATTTGACCACAAGCGGACGCAGGCCCAGTTCGAGGTCGCATGGGCAGAGCTGCAACAGGCGATTCCCAAGCGCAAAGGCAGCATCGTGCTCGGAGTATCCGAGGACCGTCTGCTGCTCGACGGCGTCCCGCTGGAAACCGGACATGCCGAGCGCGGTTTTGCGCAGCTTTTGAACGCAGCCGGGCTCACCAGTATTCAGTTCTCGAACCAGGTTACAGTCGAGGAATTCGAGAGCCTGGTGCACGCTTTTTCATTCAACGGGACAAAGGCGGAAGATTTCGCACACCGGATCAAGGCGGCGTTCCCGGATGACAAAGGCAGCATCCGCATCAACGAAGTAAAGTTCATCGCGTCCGACAGTGCAGGGGTAAGCGCGGCGGCGCAACTGGCGGCGCAGTCGCTCAATCCGGAGTTCAAGGAGTGGTTGAACGATCCAACCAAGCTGGTGCAACTGATCGCTGCCGCAGAGGGATCGCACGGAGCAGCTGGTACGCAAGAAGACGGTCAAATGTCGTTTGAGCTCACGGAAGCGGATGCTGGCAGCGCCCATGCCAATGAAACTCCGTTTCCGCTGAATGAGAAAGAAACCATCAATGCCTTACGCCTGCTGACCCGTTTCGGCGAGCTGGGAGCGCAAGCCGCGCCCAAGCCCGAACTCATTGGGTTAGAACTGCACCACTCGGAAGAAAACATCCGAAACACCGTGCTGCAGATGCTAGATGAGCTTTCGGCTTATGGGCAAGACCACAAGATAGAAAAGCCAATCTTGATGCGTGCCGCCGAGCAGATGGCGATACGCTATGCTCTGGAGCGCTTCGAGACCGGCGAACTGAAAGTAAATGCAGTCCGCCAACTGCTGGAAGAAATGAGCCGGCAGACGGAAAACTTGCGCAAGATCCTTTCCGTGCAGGAAGACAAGATGAGCAAGGCCGGCATTCTGGTGGAATCGCACGCCGACCTGCTCGACAGAATGTTCTGGGCTGAGCTGCCGGAAATCAGCAAGAAGAAGACCCTGCTGTCGGAAGACGCGGCCTGCGTTCCGGCCCGCAATGTGCGCCAGTATGTCGAACTGCTGCTGCAGCGCCACGACAAAGAGACAGCTGCGGCGGTGCTGCTCAGCTACGCCCAGCAAGTAACTTCGAAAGAAGCGGAATACCGCTCCCGGATCGCTGCCGGATTAACTCATCTTGCGGACTTGTTCTCGTCAGTGGAAGGGACTGTGCTTTCGGAGACTGTCCAAAAGCTGGGAGAAGCTCTAGGCAAGGAATCTGATCCTGAAATCGAGTCGCTGTTGGGCGCGGCGTTTGTACGCCTGGGTTCTGAAGCCAATAAGCGAAAACAGTATCGCGCGGTGGCCCAGGCTTGCGAGACCATGGAATATCTGGCCAGCCGCCGTCCGACTCTCGCAAAGGAGTTGCGCTCGCGCATCGGGGTCGAGGGCCGCTTGCCGGAGTTCATTGAAGATGCGTTGCGCGAACCGCGAGTGTCGCCGGAGTTGATTGGGGTGCTGCGCCGGAACTCAGCCGCCGCGGCCGAACACCTGGCGGAACGCTTCTTCCGCTCGATGCGCCGCGAAGAATGTGACCGCATTGTGGACGTTGTGCAAGAGCTGGGCTTGCCCGCCAACGATTGCTTGCGCGAGATGCTGAAGGTCGGTCCGCAACGGCAGGCAGTGTCCTCTGTGGGGCTGATGAGCCGGCTCGATGTCCCCGGATTGCTTGAGTTCCTTCCCTTGCGGCTGCCGGAGTGGAACCGCTTCTACCATGACGTGATCGTTCGCCAGATCGCATACGGGGCCGCGCCCGACCGGGGCCGCACCCTGCTTGAGGTTTTGGAAATCCTCGATCCCGCAGTGGTTCCGCAGGCGTTGGATGAGATTGGGATGAGCGGCGACCGCACCGCGGCGCCACCGCTCATCGTGATGGCGGCAGCGGGCGAAGCGGAAGGACGCTCTGCCCTGCTTCAGCTAAAAGCAATTGAAGCTTTGGGCCGGCTGCGCGAGCCAGACGCGGTTCCGGTACTGCGCAATCTGTTTGAAGCGAAAAAGATGTTCAAGTGGCAGCACCATCGCGAACTGCGCATTGCGGCAGCGCAAGCGCTGGCAAAAATTGACCCTCGTTACGCAACCCAGATCGTGGCGCAAAGCGGACTGGAGCCGGGAGAACTAGCCATCGGCCCGCTGGACTCTGCGCCGGCATGTCCGTGGGTGCGGCAACGGCGCTACGAAAGAATCGTGCTGCGAAAGGCAGTCCCCGCAACCATCAGCAGTTCGTGGGGCAAGTCCATGCTTTCGGTGCGCGAGTTGAGCCTGGGCGGCGGCATGGGGACCAAAGACGACACGCTGCGCATAGGATCCGAAGCAGAAGTTGATATTCAAGTCGGGATGCGTCACGTCCGCGGGCAAGTGCTGTTACGGCGCGCCCGGGTCAACGAAGTCGGCTTCGAGTTTGTAGATACTGACTTAGAAAGCCGCCACCGCTTGCGGCAGCTTCTGATGGACTCGCTGGAGCACGCGCCCGAAGGCCGCAGCGGACAGTGGAAGTACGACCGGCGGTCGTAGGCGGACCCCGTTCCCAAGCGATTTCGGATGGAAAAACGAAGGCCTCCGCCCATTGCGAGCAGAGGCCCGGATATCTCCTTGACCGGCCCTACTTCATCTTCACGAAGATGACCAGCAGGGTGTAAATCGCCAGCGACTCGATAAAAGCCAAGCCGATAATCAGTGCCACCTGGATGGCAGCCTTCGCCGAAGGGTTGCGAGCAATGCCTTCCGTGGCGGCAGCGGCGGCTCGGCCCTGGCCTAGTCCGCAGCCGGCAGCCGCGATGGCCATCGCGATTCCCGTCGCGGCAGCAACCCAATTGGTACCGGCAGCTTCTCCACCCTGCGCGAACGCCGGGACCGCAAAACTGAGAGCTGACAGCGTCATGAACACTTTACTCAAAGTACGCATTTTCTTTCCTCCTATGAATTGCCGCCAGTGGGTGGTTGACGTTACCGTGCAAACGCCCTCACGCTGAACGGCTGAAAAAGCCGGGTTTCAAAAATCTTAGTGCTCTTCCGCTACTGCGCCTGCCAGGTACACCGTCGTTAGCAGGACGAACACATACGCTTGCACGAATGCGACAAAAATATGAAGGCCGATGAATGCTATCGGAAGGCCGATAGGCAGGAGCGACAGAAAAACAAGAATGACCATGTCGCCGGCGAACATGTTGCCATAGAGACGCACGGTGAGCGAAACGACGCGGGCCAGGTGACTGATTGGCTCGATCGCCAACATCAGGATCGAAAGCGGAATGCGCATGAAGATCGACATGCTGGGATCCTGATGTCCCAGGAATTGCTTGAAGTAGGCAATCCCGTGCTTTCTGATTCCATGGGCGTGGTAATAGAAAAAGGCGCAGAGGGCACAGCCCAGGGGAACCACGGGGACGCCGGTTGGAGACTCCAGGCCGGGCACTAATCCCAGCAGATTGCCGATCAAGATGAACAGGCCGAGCGTGACCAAGAAGGGAGTGAACGCTTCGCTGTGGTGGCCGATGACGTCGGCGCTCTGGTTGCCGACAAATCCCTCAAGGCCCTCGAAGACATGCTGCAGGGCGCTGGGCTTCTCTACGGAGAGCTGGCTTCGGACAAGAAGAAAGGCGAGAAGGAGGAAACCAAACACGAGTAATTCCATCGCCGTCGGATTCGAAATCGGGGCCTCAGGATATTTCGGCGGAAAATGCAATGCACTGAGCAACGCCGTGACGGGCCGGGCGAAGAGGTGGTTCAGAAGTTGGGTGAATGCAAGTTGTTCGGGCATTTGAAATCAGTGCTAGCGGCTAGTTGCTAGTGGTCAGAGTGGGCTTGTTTTGCTTTTACTGCCCACTGGTCACTGCCCACCGACCACTGCCTTGTAACCTTCGTACACGGCTTCGCAGAGCAATGAGGCCACGGTCACCAGCAGGCCGGCAAAGAAACCGTACAGGCTCTCACGCGAAACAGTAAGTATAACAAACCCAAGTACCGCCATCAAAAAGTAGCGAACCAGAAAACGCATCACGATGCTGCGACTGGAGGTCGGCGCTGCGGACTGCGCTGCGAGCTCAGCGACGCCAGCGACGACGGTTTTCAGCCAGTGAAAATTCGCGTAGCTGATCGCGCTCCCCACGGCCACGCCGAGGGCGATACGCCATCCGAAATAAATCTGCCCCGTCGCCAGGGCGGCGATGCTGATAACGATCATGATGCGCTGAACGCGCTCGATGGTGTGCGCGTAGAAATCGTCGACCGGAGCTGAATCGGCGGTGGTCATTTGTCGGAGGAAACGGTACGAATCAGTTCGACGAATCCGGCGATGCTGCCGAGAATCAATCCGACGATGTAGATCCAACTGGTGTGCAGCCAGCGGTCGAGGCCGGCACCGATCAGCCAGCCAATCAACGTGGCGGCGGGAAAGATGATGGCCAGTTGCGCGTAGCTGGCCATCTGGACGTACGGGTTCTTCTTGCCCTGGTCTTTTTGCTCGTTTTCGTTGTTATTTTCGATTGACATTGGTTCGCGCAGGGCGTGCCTCTACGGCACGGCTAAAGCCGTGCCCTCCCGACCGTGCCCTCCAGGTATTACTTCTTCACCTGATACGTCTCAATCAACTCGCGGATGCGGAGCGCGTCACGCTTGCGGTGTCCGTGGCTGGTGATGGGGTCGGTGCCTCCGGTGGAATCAATGCTGATTCGCGACCAGATGATCCCGGTCTGGATCTGGACCGACGCCACTTGTGATATCGCTATGCTTTCTTCGGTCTTGCTGAAAAGGCGCGGTTTGACGCGGCTAACGTGCAACGGGCTAACGACAATGCGGGTTGGAAAGAAAAGATTGCCGCGGGTCCAGCGGCTGGCGGTAAAGGTCTCACCGGCGGCGACCTGAGGCTGCTGTGGGGGAGTGGCCATGATGAAACGCTCCAAAAGCAGAATGATACATCGAATCGGCGGCTGAAGACTCTACCGCCGAGCACGCCAAGAGCGCCGAGGTAATTCTTTCTACAATCTTGGCGATCTCGGCGTCTCGGCGGTGAAACGCTTTTAGTGTTTATAATCGCAGCTTACTTTCGCGCACAAAGGGCCGCTCTTGGCATTCGACGACGATATCTACAAAATGCGGCTGGAGAAACTCAAGCAGATTGAGGCTCTGGGCCAGCAGGCTTATCCCACGAAGTACGATTTTACTCACACCCTGCCGCAGATTCTTGCCGAATATACAGACAAGACAGGCGAGCAACTTGAAGCGGCGCGGGTCCACGTTCGCGTTGCCGGGCGGATCATGGCGATTCGCCTGATGGGCAAGGCCGGATTCGCACACTTGCAGCAGGATGGACAGCGGCTACAGATCTACGTGAAGAAAGACGCAGTCGGCGAAAAGGGATTTGAACTCTACAAACTGCTCGACCTCGGCGATCACATCGGGGCAAGTGGATATTTGTTTCGCACCCGCACCGGCGAACTCAGCGTTCATGTGGAGACGATCACGTTTCTCTCCAAAGATCTCTTGCCCCTGCCAGAGAAGTGGCATGGGCTGACTGACGTGGAGCTGCGGTATCGCCAGCGTTATGTTGACCTGGCCATGAATCCCGAGGTGCGGGAAGTTTTTCTCAAGCGCGGCCGACTGGTTCAATCCATGCGGAAGTTTCTCAACGAGCATGGGTTTCTGGAAGTTGAAACTCCGATGATGCAGCCGATCGCGGGCGGCGCGGTGGCCAAGCCTTTTATCACCCATCACAACACGCTGGATATGGATTTGTATCTGCGAATCGCACCGGAGCTTTATCTGAAGCGACTGGTGGTGGGCGGATTCGATCGGGTGTATGAAATCAATCGCAACTTTCGCAACGAGGGGATTTCGACGCGGCACAATCCTGAGTTCACCATGCTCGAGTTCTATCAGGCGTACACGAATTACCGCGGCGTGATGGACCTGACTCAGGAACTAATCATCCAGGCGGCAAAGGATGTGACTGGCGGCGCCAAGACGAAGTGGGGCGACACGGAGATCGACTGGTCGGCGGTGAACTGGCGTCGCATGACCATGCGCGAGGCGATTATCCAGTACTGGCCGGAAGCAGCAGACGCGAAACCGACGCTGGCGGATTTTGCTTCGCACGATTCGGTGAAAGCGCTGGTAGCGCGTTTCAACGCGTCGCAATCGCACATGGCGTACGGTCCGAATGAGCCTACGGGCAAGACGATTGCCGCTTTATTCGAGGCGGTCGCAGAAGAACACTTGACGCAGCCGACGATTATTTACGAGTTCCCCACCGCAGTTTCGCCGCTATCGAAACAAAAAGCTGACGAGCCGGAATGGACCGAGCGCTGGGAAATCTACATTGGGCAGATGGAAATTTCGAACGGCTTCAGCGAGTTGAACGATCCCGAAGACCAACGGCGCCGTTTTGAGCAGCAGTTAAGCGAACGCGAGCGCGGGGACGAAGAAGCCCATCAGATGGATGAAGACTACATTCGGGCGCTTTCTTACGGGATGCCTCCGGCGGGAGGCGTCGGCGTCGGAATTGACCGGCTGGCGATGCTGCTGACGGATTCACACACCATTCGCGATGTGATTCTGTTTCCGCTGCTTAGGCCGGAGAAAGCTTCCACCGCAGAGGACCACTGAGGGCTGCGGTCGGGCAGATGATATATCCCCCTTTTTGTCCTGTTGACTAGAGGATATATCGGGGGATAAAATTAAAACCATGGCTCCCAAAGCGGTACGCGCGAAGCTTTCGACGACGGTCGCGCCGGAGAATTACCGATACCTGGCAGCGCTGGTAAAGTCGGGTAAGGCCGGCAGCTTGGCTGAGGCCGTCGACGAAGCAGTAGAGCATTTGCGCCGCAGCGAGAATCGGCGACGGCTGGCGCGGGCCACAGCCGAATACTTCGAGTCTCTTTCCCCCGAGGCCCTGGCCGAGGAAGCCTCGCTCGCCGAGTCCATGCAGGCGGCGACCAGAGGGATCGATTTTGACCGCGAGCCATAGCTCCGTTATTCAACCGCGTCGTGGCGACATCTGGAGCGCTAATACTGGCGGCAAGAAACACGCCGTGGTAATTCTTTCGCTCGACAGCCGCAACCTCAGCGAACGTGCCGACTCCGTGCTGGTGGTGCCTTTCGGCAGCTACGGGGGGCCGGGTCCGACCGTGATTCGGATGGAGCCTGGCGAGACCGGACTGCCGGAGCCTTCCTTCCTGAAGGCGCATTTCATAAATGTGATCAAGAAGTCGGAACTGATTTCCCGTATGCCGCGGCGACTATCAAACACCCAGATGAAGAATATCGTTGCGGCGGTCAATCGCGCGATTGACCCCGACTCGCCCTTTGAGAACTGATTCCGGACCCATGAAATTCCATACCGAATACCTCAAATTCCACACCCGCAAACATCGCGAGTATATCCACATCACGCCGCAGGTCGAAGCGATTGTGCAGAAGAGCGGGATCAAGGATGGCATGGTACTGGTTTCGGCCATGCACATTACCGCCGGCGTGTACGTGAATGACAACGAATCAGGGCTGATTGAAGATATCGATCAATGGCTGGAGCAGCTCGCGCCCTTTCGCGAGAACTACCAGCATCACGACACGGGCGAGAACAACGGTGATTCGCATCTGAAGGCGCTGCTGATTCATCACGAAGTGATCGTCCCCATCACCGCCGGGCGGCTGGATTTCGGCACTTGGCAGCGGATTTTCTACGCCGAATTTGATGGCCAGCGGGACAAACGAGTCATCGTGAAAGTGATGGGCGAGTAGGGCCGGTTCGAAGCTGTTGGCGAACTCGATCACCTGCAAGCGTTTACACCGCCGTGAACTTGACCTGTGGCGGCGCATCTGGTGGACTTACCTGAAAGCCATTTTCCGCATCTTAATCGAGGAACTGGAAACTTTATGAAGACTCTTTGCCGCCGAATTTTGCTTGTGATTTTGGCCGCGGGCCTGATCGGAACCAGCCCCGCGTGGGCCGTCAACCGCGAACTGGTGGAGTTGCAGACTCAGGTGCAGCAACTCTCCGACCAGATCACCACGCTGAAGCAGTCGCTGGACGAGCGCATGGGCGTGCTCAAAAATCTGGCGGAACTGAACACCGAAAGCATCAACAAAGTCACCTCTGCCATCAACAACATTCAAACTTCTCTGCAAAAACAACAAACTGACACCGGCGCCCATGTGGACCAACTTTCCGGCCAGTTGCAGTCGCTGAACGACAGCCTGGACGAATTAAAAGCGCGGCTCGGCAAAGTAACCAAGCAGTTGGAAGACTTGCAGGCCACGCAGCAGACGCTGGCGTCGCAGGCCACCCAGCAGGCAGTCAATACGCAAGCGCAGCAGGCGCAGTTGGCGGTGCCGCCTCCGGATGTTCTCTACAACAATGGGCTGCGTGACTACAACGGCGGCAACACGGACCTGGCCAAGCAGGAGTTTGCCGATTACGTAAAGAGTTACCCCAACACCGACTATGCGGGCAATGCCCATTTCTATCTCGGAGAAATGAACTTCAAAGCCGGGAACTATCCGCAAGCGGTGAAGGAATACGATCAGGTGTTGCAGAGTTTCCCGGATGGAAACAAGGCGGCATCGGCGGAGCTGAAAAAAGGGTTCGCGCTGATTGAGTCGGGACAGAAGAACGAGGGCGTCGCCGCCCTGCGGCATGTGGTGCAGCGCTATCCGCGGTCGAATGAGGCGTTGCAGGCGAAGGACCGGCTGCGCAAGCTGGGAGTGGCAACAACCGCGAGCAGCCGGCCGCAGTAGTTCCGGCCCACAGGCTGGAGCCGAAAGAATGGGCTTGAGGTCAGGCGGCTTTAGTAGAGGTGGAAGCTGACCTCGATGGCGACATACACCGGAACCGGTTCGCCATCTTTGGTTGCGGGCTGGAATCTCCACGTCTGAACGGCTGCGATTGCCTTTTCATCCAGGCCCTCGCCGCAGGGCCGCGCGACCCAAACGCTTAGAGGACTGCCGTCGGCTCCGACGATCACACTCAGGACATTTGAGCATTGATATTTGGCTCGTCGCGCGGTCTCCGCGTACTCCGGGTCGGGAGCGTACGTTGCCTGGGGATGCGTCACTTCCTTGCTGCCGCCAGAGAGAAATTCTCCGGCGAGAATTCGTTCCTGGATGTCGGCCGGTGGTTCCAGCGGAACGTCGAGGGACAAATCGTCAGCACCGAGGTAAACCGCACCGCCGTCCTTATCCTTTTCCTTTTTGAATGTGATGACGATTTCGTGCTGCGCTTCGACCGGCTCGCCGTTGATTTTCGACGGCTGGTAGCGCCATTGGCGGACGGCATCGAGCGCCGCGTCGGCCAGAATCGGGTTGCCGCTGACGACGGTGAGGTCCTGCAGCGTGCCGTCGAGAGTGACCACGGCATGCAGAACCACTGGGCCCTCGATCTTCTTCTTCCGGGCTTCTTTGGGATAGCTCGGTCGCACAACGGAGATGGGGCGAGGCGCGACGACGATCTTCTGGGCGTGGGCGCAGCATTTCGTCGGGGAACTGCCGGGGGTGCCGCCAGACGACACGTCCTGCGTTAAACAAAGCGGAGCCAGCAATAGAGCCGAAACACCTAAAATAAGTGCTTTGCCTTTCTTCATGACAATGTCCAACACCCACTCAGTACAGGTGGAAAGCGACATCGATGTTAATGACCACCGCGACCGGCTTTCCGTCCTTGGTCGCAGGTGCAAACTTCCAGCGACGCACAGTCTCTATCGCCTTCTCGTCAAGACCATGGCCCATACCGCGAGAGACATGAATTTCGCTTGGTACCCCATCAGCTTCTACGATCATACGAAGCAAAACCGTGCCTTGGATACGAGCATCCTTTGCTTCTTGAGAGTAGGTTGGGTCCGCCGTATGGATTGCCTTAGGAGGGGTTACACCCGGACCAGTAACGAGGCGCAAGAGGCTGCCGGCCGCGACGCGCGCATCGACTTCTTTATTAAAATCATCGTCTGATAGGACTTGCGCGGAGTACGAGGGTACAGAATCATTTGGAAGCCTGAAGTCTACGGTAAGGCTCTGCTCCGCCTCAGTCGGCTTCCCGTCACTCAAATAAGGCTGAAAGCGCCATTTCCTGACCGCTTGGGTCGCGGCCGCGGCAAAGTCCGGGTCGCCACTTACGACCGACAAATCTTTCACTCTTCCGTCCTCATCGATCTTGACCCGCAGAACGACCGAGCCCTGTCTTTTCTGCTTGTGGGCATTTTTCGGATACTTCGGGTCCACAGTGGAAATCGGGTGAGCGGCAGGAAGGTCCCTAACGATCTGCGGTTGAGGCGCGTTATCGGCCGTAGATCCGACCGGTGCGGCCGCTTGAGGAGAGCCTTGAGCAACGGCCTGCGCTGCGGCCAACGCCAGTACTCCAAGAATCTTGACGACAATTCTCATCTCGTTCTTACACCCACCCCCACATGCTCCCCAATCCCCGGCACTGTCCTCTGTAAGATCGGCGCAATCTGCCTGACCTGCACCATCAATTCATCGAACTGGTCGGGATAGAGCGACTGCATGCCGTCGGAGAGAGCTTTGTCCGGCTCGTGGTGGACTTCGATGATGAGGCCGTCGGCGCCGACGGCGACTGCGGCGCGGGAGAGCGGAGTGACCTTGTTGCGCTTCCCGGTGCCGTGGCTGGGATCGACCAGGATGGGGAGATGGCTGAGGCGTTGGACGGCGGGGATCAGACTCAGGTCTAGCGTGTTGCGGGTGTGGTCGGCAAAGGTCCGCACACCGCGCTCGCACAGGATGACCTGGTAGTTGCCTTCGCTCATGACGTACTCGGCGGCCATCAGGAATTCTTCCAGCGTGGCCGACATGCCGCGCTTGAGCAGGACGGGCTTGCGAGCGCGTCCGGCGCGCTTGAGCAAAGAGAAATTCTGCATGTTGCGGGCACCGATCTGGATTACGTCGGCATACTCGGCCACCAGCTCCAGCGATTCGTTATCAATGGCCTCGGTGACGATTTTCATTCCGTACTTGTCGCGCACGGCGGCCATGATTTTCAGCGCTTCTTCTTCCAGTCCCTGAAACGAATAGGGCGAGGTGCGGGGCTTGTAGGCGCCGCCGCGGAAAAACTGTGCGCCGGAGCGATGGACCCGCTCGGCGATGGCAAACGCCTGCTCGCGGCTCTCGATGGCGCAGGGGCCGGCAACGATGGCGAGGCCGGGGCCTCCGAAGGTGGCGTCGGTGCCGGGGAAGGAGACGACGGTGTTCTCCTCCTTCATGTCGCGGCTGACCAGCTTGTAAGGCTTGGTGACGCGAATGACTTCCTGCACTCCCGCCATTTCGTCGAGCGTGCCGGGCTCGATTTCGCCCTTGTTTCCGGTAATGCCGATGGCGGTGCGCTCGGCGCCGGGGATGGAGTGGGCGCGGTATCCGAGAGATTCGATTTTGTCGCAAACCCGGCGAATGTCTTCCGCCGTAGCGTGCGCCTGCATGACTACCAGCATGGGGTCTCCTGAGACTTACTGATCCACGTGGATTACAAGTCTAAATCTGAACCGAAAGCGGGGCAATGGAGCTGTTGTGAGAACGCCACGCGATAATTTTGCTGTAGTACACTTTGCTGACTTGGACTCTGTTTGGCTGAAAGGGATCGAACTTGAGCCCGCGTTCGGCTTGGAAATGCCGCCCCGCACTCTACACCGTTCTACTGGCTCTGTGCCTTGCTTCTCTAGCGCCTTTTTCGCCGTCCCAGGAGTGTTCTCCGCCAGCCATTGCGCCTTCCCACGCCCTTAACCTGTTCAACGAACAGCAGGAGTACGACCTGGGCGAAGTGTTTGCCCGGCAGATTTCGTTTTCGCTGCATGTCATCGAGGACCCAGAAGTCGCAGGATACTTGCAGCGGATCGGAGACCGCCTGCTGGCAAACATGCCCGCCACCAAGCTTCGCTTTCGCTTTTTCCTGGTTGATAGTCCAGCGGCAAATGCGTTTGCGATCCCGGGTGGACGAGTCTATGTAACGCGCAAGCTCATCGCAACCGTCCATTCCGAGGATGAATTGGCCGGAGTCATGGGACATGAAATGGGTCATGAGCTTGCTCATCATGGGGCCCTGGACTGGAGTCGCATCTTCCACGACACGCTGGGTGCGAACTCAGTTGGCGACCGCGCCGACATCGAAGATAAGTTCAACGATGTGCTCGATACCTACAGGACCAGGGGAAAGGCTGTTGCTCAGGGGGACGTCGAGCACGAGCAGCTGGGGGCGGACCAAGTCGCGATCTATGCCGTAGCCCGCTCCGGCTACTCAGCGCAGGCGGTCATTGACTTTTGGGACCGCTTTACTGAATCCCGTGGAAAAAAGGGGAATTGGTGGAGCGACTACTTTGGAGATACGCGTCCCGAATCCAAGCGCCTGCGGGAATTCGTTAACGACCTGAAGCGCCTGCCTGCCGGTTGCATTCAAACCGGTAACCCCGGCGACTCTTCCGCCTTCGTGACCTGGCAAACTGCCGTGAAGAATTACCGGGGTTTCGGAAAGAAGGAGGCCCTGCCTCAGGTTGAACTGAAGCGCACTCTTGATCCGGCGCTGCGAGGCGATATCCGGCATTTCCGCTTCAGCCCAGACGGACGGCTCCTCCTCGCCCAGGACGAAGGCAGTATTTTTGTTCTTAGCCGTGATCCTCTGGCAAATCTTTTTCGGATTGACGCGCCCCGTGCCGAAGAGGCGCAGTTCAGCGCGGATTCGCGCTATGTCGTTTTTTACTCGGCAGGCTTTCGAATCGAGCGGTGGAACATCGCCGAGCAGCGTCTGGAAGAGGTACGTGAGCCTTACATCTTCGGCGGCTGCGTGCAATCGGCGCTTTCTCCTGACGGCGACTATTTGGCCTGCATTCGTCCAGACCGCGAAACCTACTTTCCTCTCGACTTCGAGCTGTACGAGACCCGCACCGGCGCTGCCGTGTTAACCAAGAAGAGTTTTATTGGGCCGGTCGCGCCTGGTTACACATCTTTCCGAACCTTCCTGATGCTCAGTCTGAATCTTACGCGAGTTGCCGCAATGGCCTTTTCGCCCGACGGCCGCTATCTGATTCTTGGCCGCTCAGAAGTCCATTTGATGGTGGACATGAAGTCTCTCTCCGAAGTCAGCATGCCGGGTCCTCTCCGCAAGGCTACCTCCCATAACTTTGCATTTGTAGGGCCAGACCGCGTCGTCGGATCCGACAACGAGGACCTCGAACGAGCAATCCTGGTGAAGATATCATCCGGCGAGACCGTGGCTTCTGACATCCCAACCGGCGGCCGGACGCTGTCCAGTGTCACCCAGGGGCCGTATGCCGTCGTCCGCCCCATGCCGAAGACGCCGCTGGGCATCATGGACCTCGAGTCCAAAAAGATTTTCCGGGCCAGCCGCACTGACGCTACCGACGTTTTTGATGACGTGTTAGTCAGTGAGCGCTCGAATGGGGAGATCGCCCTCTACCACGTTCGCGAAGAGAAGCCTTTTGCCACCGCGCTTCTCCCGCGCGCCCCGCTTGCGAGCCTTGCAGCCGCGGCAGTGGCGCCGGATGCGTCTGCGCTTGCCATCAGTCAAATGTCACGCGGGGCGGTATGGAGTCTCACAACGGGACGCCAGTTGCTTTACATTCATGGCTTCCGCGGCGCTTTCTTTGGCGGCGATGGCCTGTATCTGGACTTTGCTCCGCGCGATCAGTTCAGCGAAGTCCCCGTGGCGGGGGAAATGGAAATGGACGCGCGCAGGAGAGAAGCTGAAGCGCCCGGCGACGCCATCGTCCGCGCCGACTTGGCGACGCCATCCATGACGGAGATCGCCGCGCTGAAGAAGCGCACCCATGTGCAGCAGTTCGGACTGGTGGTCCTCAGCTGGTCACCCGCCGACGACGCCCGGCCTTACAAGGACATCACGCTGGAAGCCCGCGACGCGCGAACTGGCAAAGTCATTTGGTCTCGTTTCTACTCCAGGGGTTTTCCACGCATCCATACCAATAGCCAATCCGACGCCGTCGTTCTTTCCTGGGACCTTGGAACCGTGGGGGCCAAGGAGGCGATGCAAGGCGATGCCGAGGCGAGGCAAATGGTCCGCACGGTTCGGGAGACGGAAGGAAGTTATCTCGTCGAGGTGGTGGATGCCCGTTCCGGCGCATCACTGGGAAAATTTCCCGTCGACACCGGGCGAGCTTCCTTCCGCGCAAGTCACTTTCTAGCCTCCGGCGGCACCGTGGCCATGATCGACAGCAACAATCGCACGCTGCTGTACTCTTACCAGGGCGAAAAGAAAGGCCGGTTGTTCGGTGGCAG
The DNA here is from genome assembly GCA_963839975.1 of uncultured Acidobacteriota bacterium. GTDB lineage: Bacteria > Acidobacteriota > Terriglobia > Terriglobales > Acidobacteriaceae > Gp1-AA145. The sequence goes on from CAWIXA010000002.1 coordinate 730,035, forward strand.
TGCGGCGCTGTCGCCTGATGGTCGGCGAATCTGCATCGAGCAGGAACCCGGTCGTCTCGCGCTATTTGATATCGGCGACTTACATCAGCTCGATGAAATGACCTTTCCTGAACGCGTCGAATACGCCGGGTTCAGTGCCGATCAACGGCATCTCGTCGTCGTGACCGCCGATCAAGTAGTTTACGTTTTCGCGAATCTGTGGCCGATGCCAGATAGTCCGCATAACTAGCCGACGGGGCGCGGTTTCAACATCCGTCGCGCGTGCCCTTCTCTGACCATTCCAGCGGCTCCACATTCTGATGTATTCTTGGCGGATTCATGGCGATTCGCGACCTCATCTGGCTGCTGAGCCAGCCGCTGTTTTGGGCGGTGCTGGGTGTGGTGTTTGGACCGTATCTGTTCTACCGCGGCTTCCGAGTGCTGCAGTTGAAGCGGGCGATTATGAATGTGCCGCGGTCCACGGTTCGAGCAGCTGCGATGGGGCCGGTGGAGATCAGCGGCAAAGCGTTGGGGCCGTACACTCTGGTCGCGCCAATGAGCCATAGTGACTGCCTCTACTACCGGCTGCACGTGGAATCTAATCCCAGCGGCGATCTCAAAACCATAATTCACGAATTGTGCGCTCCGCTGTTCCTCGACGACGGCACCGGAATCGTGATGGTTTATCCGCAGGGCGCGGAACTGAGGATGAAGCCTTCGGCGGAAAGAGCGGAGTACGGAAAGCTGGCCATCGCCCTGAGCACTCGTTACCGGACCGAGAACCCGGAGTTTGCTCAGGAGTACTCGATCAAAGCAGGCGATTCGATTTTTGTGCTGGGGACGCTGCGGGAAAATATTTGGAAGAACCGGCATCCGTACGAGGGGACGGAGGACTTTGCGCGGATCGGGCCGGGCTTTATTTGCGACGGCGAAGCGGACCTGCAGCGACGAGAGGCGTTTCCCTTCTTAGATCCGACCAGGCCCGCCGGCGCTGTAATCGTTTCGACACAACAGTTCGATTTGAATCCGCCGGCGATCTTGATGAAGGGCAATGGGCCGTTCGTCATCTCGGCAGAGAGTCAGGTGGAACTGCTGACGAAGTTGGGCTGGAAATCGCTCCTGTTCATCTGGGGTGGTCCAATCGCCACGCTCTGGGGGCTGTGGGAGGTACTGAACCGCTTTGGGTGGCTGGGAGCGGCCCAGAACTAGATGTCGCTGCCCCTGCAGTTCTCCAAGCACTTCGGGCTGGATACCGGCAATGGGTGTTGCCCGCCGGTCTCGAGTTATGCTATGTTAAACATGTTCAACAGGCCATGCTAGGCATCCGTCTCGAACCCGAACTGGAAGAAAAACTGGAGTCTCTTGCTAAGGAGACGGGCCGGAGCAAGAGTTACTACGCCCGCCAGGCGATCCGGCAATTTTTGGAAGATCGCGAAGACTATCTGAAGGGGATCGCAGCGCTGGAGCGGCGGGAACCAACCATCACCCTCGAAGAGCTGGAGCAGCGGCTTGGCCTCGATCGTTAGGACTTGGACGATCGAAATCAAGCGCACGGCGGAGAAGCAAATCCAAAAACTTGACCGCAAAGCGCAACAGTTGATCGTCCGCTTTCTGCGGGAGCGGGTGGCGCCAGCTGACGATCCTCGCCAGTGGGGCAAGCCTTTGCACGGCGACAAGCGCGGGTTGTGGCGCTACCGAGTCGGCGATTACCGCCTGATCTGCGACATCCAGGATGAGAAGATCACGGTGCTGGTTCTTACCGTTGGGCATCGGAAAGATGTGTATCGCTGAACGCTGGCGGGGCCCCCTTTACGACTCCGCTCCGGGCAGGCCCGCGCCTCCCCAGTCCTTGCATTGTAGAATCTAATCCCAACCAATCATGCCGGTAGAAAACGAATCAACAGTCCACGACGACCGCTACGATCCGCAGCCGATTGAATTGAAGTGGGCGGCGCGTTGGGAGCAGGATGCGATGCTCTACGCGGCCGAGCCCAATTCCCGGAAGGATAAGTATTACGTGCTGGAGATGCTTCCCTACCCTTCCGGCGCGCTGCACATGGGCCACGTGCGCAACTATGCCATCGGCGACGCGCTGGCGCGCTACATGTGGATGAACGGGTACAACGTGCTGCATCCCATGGGATGGGATTCGTTTGGCCTCCCGGCGGAAAATGCTGCGATCGCCAATCAGACTCCTCCGCGCGAATGGACGCTGGGTAACATCGCGAAGATGAAGCGGCAGATGAAGCGGCTGGGCTTTGCCTACGACTGGTCGCGCGAAGTCACCACTTGCCTGCCGGATTATTACAAATGGAACCAGTGGTTTTTTCTGAAGCTCTTCGAGCGCGGGCTGGCATATCGCAAAAAGAGCAAAGTGAATTGGTGTCCGAAGTGCGCCACCGTGCTGGCTAACGAGCAGGTCGTGGGCGGTTGTTGCTGGCGGCACGAGGACACCGTGGTGGAGCAGCGCGAACTGGAGCAGTGGTTCGTGCGTACCACGAATTACTCCGAAGAATTGCTGCGTGATCTTGACCGGCTTCCCGGCTGGCCGGAAAAAGTCCGCACCATGCAGCGCAACTGGATTGGGCGCAGCGAAGGCACGCTGGTGGATTTCCGTCTCGACTACTCGGGCGGCGATGTGTTCACCGTCTTCACCACGCGTGTGGATACGATTTTCGGCGCGACTTCGGTACAACTTGCGCCAGAGCATCCCATCACCGCGCAACTCGCGGCTGCTGATCCTGATTTACGCCTGAAGGTGACGCAATTAATCGCGGAGCAGCGCAAGGCCAAAGAATCCGGTGACATTGGCGCGATCGAGAAGCATGGCGTCAACACCGGGCATGTCGCGGTAAATCCGTTTAACGGCGAGCGTGTGCCGGTGTGGGTGGCGAATTACATTCTGATGGATTACGGCACTGGCGCGATCATGAGCGTCCCCGCACATGATGAGCGGGACTTTGAGTTTGCGAAGAAGTATGGGATTGAAGCGCGGCAGGTGATTGTGCCGGCGGACGGTAGCGGGGGCACCCACGCCACGCAAGAGGCTCCCGAGCTTCCCTTCACTACGCTCGACGGCACGCTGATCAACTCCGGCGAATTCAGTGGGCTCTCCTGCGACGAAGCAATCAAGAAGATGTCGGCGTATGCCGAGCAGCACAAGTTCGGCAAGGCCACCGTCACCTTCCGGCTGAAGGACTGGGGAATCTCGCGCCAGCGCTATTGGGGAACGCCGATTCCGATGGTGTATTGCGAGAAGGACGGCGTGGTGCCGGTCGCGGAGAAGGATTTGCCGGTGATTCTGCCGGACAACGTTGACATCACGCTCACTGGCGGATCGCCATTGAGTCGCGTGCCGGAGTTCTTGAATACGACCTGCCCGAAGTGCGGAGGCCCTGCCCGCCGCGAGACCGATACCATGGACACGTTCGTGGATTCGTCGTGGTACTTCTACCGCTACACCGACGCCCACAACGATAAGGCCCCGTTCGATTCGAACATTGCCGGCTATTGGTTCCCGATTGATCAGTACATTGGTGGAGTCGAACACGCGATCTTGCACCTGATCTATTCGCGCTTCTGGACGAAGTTCATGCGCGATCTGGGGATGATTAAGAATGACGAGCCTGCCGAGCGGCTGTTTACCCAGGGGATGATCATCAAGGCTGGGGCGAAGATGTCCAAGAGTCTGGGCAATGTTGTCTCTCCGGATGAAATGGTCGAGCGCTTCGGCGGCGACAGCACGCGCATGTACACGCTGTTTGCCACCTCTCCGGACCGCGAGTTGGATTGGCAGGATGAGGGGGTCGCGGGAATCTACCGATTCCTGTCGAAGGTTTACCGGTTCGTGTCGCGGAATGCGAAGGCGTCGGGTGTCGCGGTGCAGAACGACGCCGCGTTGGCGCCGGAAGCGCGTGCGATCCAGCGCAAGCTGCATCAGACGATCAAGCGCGTCACAGATGACTTTCAGGGACGCTGGCATTTCAATACCTGCATCTCGGCGATCATGGAACTGGTGAACGAGTTGTACACCGCCGAAACCAAGGGATTGCCACCTGCGTTGGTCGCGAGTGTGCAGCGCGACATGGTTTTGTTGCTGGCGCCGTTTGCGCCGTATCTTGCGCATGAATTGTGGGAGATGCTGGGTGAGCAGACGAGCCTATTGAAAGCGCCGTGGCCCCAGTATGATCAGGAACTGGCGAAAGAAGATGAGATTGAAATTCCGGTGCAGGTGAATGGGAAACTGAGGAGCGTGGTCGTGGTTGCCCCGGGGACCGCGGCAGAGGAAATCATCGAGAAGGCCCTAGCGGATGAAAAGGTTCAGAGTCACGTCGCCGGAAAGCAGATCGTGAAGAAGATCTGCACTGGCAAGCTGGTGAATATTGTTGTGCGCTAGGCACTGGGAAACCGGCGATTCATTTCTCGCACGAGAACAGGAGGAATGCTTATGCTGTGGAGTCAAGTCGACGTTCTGGAAGACCAGATCCGGGATCTGCAACGAGTCATCAAGGCCGATGAAGCGGTACTCGAGATCGAGAAGTCATCGGACAAGCGCCTCGCCCTGGTCGTGGAAGTAGGAGATCTTCAATACAAAGTAGATCGGTTGCGTGAACAAATAGAAGCACTATCACGGGTCGATTGACGATGATCGGCACCCTTGAATGACCACATTCTCGCCCACCGCCGAAGGCTTCCGGCTGATCTTCCGCCGGACCGCAATTCCCACCGCTGAAATCGCCTGGCGATGGACCTTTGCCACGGCGGCGTGGCTGTTCGTCACTTTTTTCCTGCTGGAGTACATGGGCAGCTTGCCGGTCACCACCGTTGACCGCCTGCTTTTGGGAACGCAACAGCCAGTTCTAATCTCTCGCGCCATCCAACGCATTTTTCACGGCAGCGCGTTTCGGTTCACCGAGGCCGGCATTGTAGTCCTGATCGCACTAGCGGTGGCGTGGATCGTACTGGCCTCGCTCGGCCGGGCAGCGACTCTGTCCGCGCTGCTGGAGGAATTCGGCATTGCATCTGGGCCGATTCGGCAGACGATTCGCTCGCTGTTTGCTTTGAACTTTCTTCGGGTAGCGTTATTCCTGGCCGCCAAGGTGGCGGGCGTCGGAACGATCCTGTTTGCCAGTTCGGTCTGGGCCGCGAACGCACGCCTCGATTGCCGACGTCATGCGACTCTGGTTCGCCGTACTCGTTCCAGTCGGGATGGTGTGGGCCGTTTTGAATTGGCTGTTGTCCACGGCCGCCGTGTTTGTTGCGACCGAACAGAAGGGGGCGCTGAACGCCATAGGGTCGTGCGCGCGTTTCTGTGTGGAACACACTGGCCGCGTGCTGGCCGCTGGCGTCTGGTTCGGGCTGGCGCATTTAGGCGCGTTCGTTGCGGCTTGCGTGGCAGGATTCACCGTGCTCTCGACGGTTGGCGCCTGGCGGATAGGTCCGGCGCTGGCTCTGGAATTCGTGATTATTGCTGGATACTGCGCCACTGCCGACTTCCTGTACACCGGGCGGATGGCCGCTTATGTGGCGATTGTCCGCGGCCCGCAGATCGAGCTTTCGGGCGAGGCTTCTCCGAGTGCGCCCGAAGGGCCGGCGGCGGTGGATCGTGACGAACTGATCCTGAGCGATCTGCCGTTGTTGGCGACGTGACGTTGCACTTTACAGTGTGTGGCTGATCTGAGAAACTCATCAGTGGAAACCCAATCAATCGTTGTCCTCGACTTCGGGGCGCAGTACTCGCAACTGATCGCCCGCCGCGTTCGCGAACAAAACGTTTTTTCAGCTGTCCTTCCCTGTAACTCCAAGATTGAAGACATCCAGAAGTATTCGCCGGTCGGGATCATTCTCTCCGGCGGGCCTTCGTCGGTGTATGACCACGACGCGCCGCCGGCGGATCCGCGGATTTTCGAACTCGGCCTGCCGGTGCTGGGAATCTGCTACGGGCTGCAATTCATGGCACACACGCTTGGCGGCAAAGTGCTGGCGGCGGAGCGGCGCGAATACGGACATGCGCAGGTCGAGTTGCTGGAAGACTCGCCGCTTTTCCAAGGACTGCCGCGGTCATTGGAAGTTTGGATGTCGCACGGCGACGAGGCCCAGGAATTGCCGCCAGGATTCAAGCTGATTGCGAAGTCGCCGAACGCGGTTGCGGGAATTGAAGATGCGAGTAGGAAATTGTTTGCGGTGCAATTCCATCCTGAAGTGCGCCACACCAAGCTGGGCACGGAAATTCTGCGGAATTTCGTTTTGAATATCTGCCACGCCAAACCAACCTGGACGCCGCAACATTTTGTGGACGCAACGGTGGCAGCGGTGCGGAAGCAAGTCGGCTCGGGACGGGCCATCTGCGCATTGTCCGGAGGCGTTGACTCCGCGGTGGCGGCAACATTGGTGGATCGCGCACTGCGGGTTGGTGACAAGTCACGGCTGACTTCGGTGTTCGTGAACAATGGGGTCCTGCGCAAGAACGAGTTTGAGAAAGTACAGCAGAACTTGCGCGACAAGCTCGGATTGCAGGTCATTGCCGTCGATGCGACCGAGCGATTTCTGTCGAAGCTTGCGGGCGTGACCGATCCCGAAACCAAGCGGAAAATCATCGGCAACGAATTCATTGTTATCTTTGACGAAGAGGCGCATCGCATCGAGCAGGTAGAGGGCAAAGTTGAGTGGCTGGTGCAGGGGACGCTGTATCCGGATGTGATCGAGTCAGTCTCGGTGCGAGGACCATCGCAGGTGATCAAATCGCATCACAACGTCGGCGGGCTGCCGGAGAAAATGAAGCTCAAGTTGATCGAGCCGCTGAAAGAGTTGTTCAAAGACGAAGTTCGCACCATAGGGCGCGACTTGGGCATGCCCGAGGAAGTTTTACAGCGGCAACCGTTTCCCGGGCCGGGGCTGGCGGTCAGAATCCTCGGCGAAGTCACGCCGGAGCGGCTGGCGATTCTGCGCGAGTGCGACGACATTGTCGTAAGCGAGATCAAGCGTGCGGGACTCTACACGAAGATCTGGCAGTCATTCGCGGTGCTGTTGCCGGTGATGTCGGTCGGGGTGATGGGCGATCAGCGGACGTACGCTTACACCTGCGCGATCCGCGCGGTGCATTCGGAAGACGGAATGACGGCAGACTGGGTGCCGCTGCCCCATGAAGTTCTCAAGACAATGTCCAGCCGGGTTGTGAACGAGGTGCGCGGCGTGAATCGCGTGGTGTATGACATTACTTCGAAACCGCCGGGGACGATTGAGTGGGAGTAAAGCAGCTTTTAGCCATTAGCTCCTAGCTTCTAGCGAACCATCCTGAACGAACACAAGGTCCTTGGTTCACTCCAGAGCTTTTCTTAATTCTCTTCTTAGAATCTTGCCTGAAGCCGTCTTTGGGACGGCGGCGATGAATCTTACTTCGCGCGGCTGCTTGTAGTGGGCGAGGCGACTGGCTACGAACGCGCAGAGTTCTTCTTCTAGGCCCTTCTTCGAGGCGAAAGCGTCCTGTGTCACGACAAAGGCTACGGGCGACTCGCCGGTCGCCGGATCCTGTTTCCCTACTACCCCGCAATCGCGGACCGCGGGATGCTCCAGCAAAACCGACTCGATCTCCGCGGGGGCGATGGAGAAACCTTTGTACTTGATCATCTCCTTGCTGCGGTCAAGGACGTAGTAGTAGCCTGCGGCGTCGCGGGTCACGATGTCGCCGGAGTAGTACCAACCGTCGCGAATGGCGGCGGCGGTAGAGTCGGTGGACTTCCAGTATCCGAGCATGAATTGCGGGCCGCGCATGATGAGTTCGCCGGGTTCACCGTCGGCGGCAGGGTCACCGTTCACGTTGATGACTCGGCATTCCGTCAGTGCTACAGGGTGTCCAATCGATTCCGGCTTGCAGCGTGCGCGGTCGAAATACCCGATATGGGTAACCGGGGAAGCTTCCGTCATTCCGTATCCCTGCGTGATGGGGACGCCCGTGAGAGCCATAAAGCGGTGGGCGAGTTCGGGAGCTAGAGGCGCTGCGCCGGACTTCAGCTTCTGCAAGTGGTGCGACTTCGGCCACAAGCCGGCTTCCGCGGCGTGCACCAGCGCCAATAGCGCAGGCGGAGCGACCAGGGTGTAAGTCGCCTTTTCAGCGACCATCAACTCCAGAAAGCGCTCCGCGTTGAAGCGCGCCATGAGGACGATGGTGCCGCCTTGCGCCAAGATCGGGTTCAGGGCCACGTTCAATCCGTAGATATGATAGAGCGGGAGAAAACACAAAAGTATGTCGTCGGGCGTAAGGGTATAGGCGTCGGGGCCGATCAACTGAAATATATTGGCCACCAGGTTCAGATGGCTCAGCATGACTCCCTTGGGCAGGCCGGTGGTGCCGCTGGAGTATGGAAGCGCGGCGAGGATTTCGTTCGATGGGCCTGCGGGTGGTGGCAATGGTTTGTTATTCGGACGCAACAAATCGCTGAATGGGGATGTTCCCGCCGAATGTTGGCGAGTGGTGTAAATGCCGCGCAGGCTCGGAAGAGCATCGAAGCTTATGCCTTCGAGTTGCGGGCCATCACTGATCAGCAAAACCGCGCTGGAGTCTTCCAACTGGTAGCTCACCTCGCGTTCGCGGTAGGTGGGATTGAGCAGGGTCGGCACGGCTCCGGCAAGCGTGACGGCGTGATACGCGGCGCAGAATTCCCACGAATTCTGCAAGAAGATGGCAACGACCTCGCCGGGTTTGACTCCAGCCGTCACGAGTCCGCGGGCAAGCGCTTCGACCATTTCGCCGTACTCGGCGTAGGAAATGCGGCGGCCGTTAGAGGAATCAACAATCGCGGTGCGGTTGGCGTGGCGGCGGCAGCTTTCGAGAATCAGGTCGTGGACGAAGCGGTTGGCTGGGTCGGCGTAGAGTTGAGTGCGTGACATGCGGGGATGATTCTAACCGCAGAATGCTGTCAGTGAGGAATTATCGCTCGATCAAACGGCGCGAGATGGCAGTGACCAGGCGGCGGGGACTGATGCGCAGGGATTCGGCGACGAGCCAGTTTTTCAGCCCGGAGATGACCAGCGGCTTGCCTTTCATCAGGCCGCGATAGCCGTCTTGGGCGACAGCTTTGGCGGTCATTGGTCCACCCTTGCGGAAGAGAAGCGTTTCTTCAGTTCCGGCGCGCTTTTGGAATTCTGTATCAGTGGCTCCGGGGCAGAGGCAGGTTGCGGTCACTCCACTGCCTTTGAGCTCGTTGGCGAGCGCTTCGGAAAACGAAATAACATACGCCTTAGTCGCGTAATAGACGGCCATCAGCGGGCCGGGCTGGAATCCAGCGGTAGAGGCGACGTTGAGAATCTTGCCGGATTTACGCTCAAGCATCGGAGCCAGAAAGAGTTTGGTCAGGTGCGTGAGCGCGATGATGTTGAGATGAATCTGACCGAGGCTTTCTTCTGCGGAAACTTCCGCGAACGCGCCCAGCTTGCCGTACCCGGCGTTGTTCACCAGAACATCGATCGTGATATTTTCCCGCGTGAGTTGGTCGAAGAGGAATTGCGGAGCTGACGCAGAAGCCAAGTCGAGAGCGAACGCCTTGGTGGAAATACCGAACTGGCGCTGTAATTCGTCGGCAAATAGATTCAGGCGGGAGGCGGTCCGCGCGACCAGGACGAGGTTGTAGCCATCCTTGGCGAAAAGCTTGGCGAGTTCGCGGCCGATGCCGGCAGAGGCGCCGGTGATGAGAGCGGTTTGGCTATTTTCGGGCATAAAATTCAAAAAAACGGCAACCACAAAGGGCACGAAGATGCACGAAGGAAGGCACAACAGAAAACCCTTCGTGTAACTCCGTGCCCTTTGTGGTCTAGCGATTAATCTATCGAACCGAGTTTACGCCAGCACCGGTTCCACGTCGTAAAGCGGGAACCACGAGGTCGCGGTCTTCAGCTTGTCATTAACATTGTTGATATTCTTCACGCCTTCGGTTTCAAGCCATTGGCGGAAAGCTGCCGCGCCCTGCTTGGCGTAAATCGGAATGCCTTCTTTCCATGTCGCGCGTCCGCAAAGCACACCGTTGTATTTCACGCCGCTTTCGCCGCACAGTTCCAGCGTTTCGCTGAACTCGGCGTTGCTCACCCCAGCCGAAAGATAGATGAACGGCTTGGTGGCGACATTGGCAGCGGTATGGAACAGGTCGATCGCTTCTTTCTTGGTGTAGGCCTTCTGTCCTCCGAATGACTTGGTTCCCTCAACGAACTTCATGTTCACGGGGACTTCGACTTTCAGCACGTCCACGCCGTAGCGGTCTTTGCTGAATTCGCGCATGCTCTCGGTGACGATATGCGGCTTTTTCTTGGCGTAGTCCAGGCCCTTTTCGTCAGCGCCTTCGTCGTATCCGACAAACTCCAGGAAGTAAGGAATATCGTTGGCGCGGCATTCGTCGCCGATGCGCTCGACCCAGGCGTGCTTTTTGTCGTTTACGTCCTTAGGGTCGAACGGGGTGTAGTAGAGCAAAATCTTCAAGCAATCCGCGCCAGCCTCTTTCAGGCGGCGGACCGACCAGTGGTCGAGCAGATCGCCGAGGCGGCCGGGGCCGGTCTTGTCGTATCCAGTTTTTTCGTAGGCGAGCAGCAGGCCGGCATTCTTGGCGCGGCGCTTGGAGGCAGGCAGTCCCCACTCGGGGTCGAGCAGAATCGCGCTGGCGTGCGGGGTGAGAACTTCGGTGACCAGCGACTTGAATTCTTCCATCATGGCGTCGCTGATGTCACCGCCTTTTTCCTTGGCCAGCGATTTTTGCAGCGAGCCGCGCTGGTCCATGGCGGCGGCGGCGATGACTCCCCGCTTGTCCGACACGCGTTGCAGGCCGGCAAGTTTTCCGGGCGTAAGCTTCATAAATCCTCCGATAAGTGCATTGGAATGGGTGCCGACCGAACAGAAAGGGGGACGGCTAACCATTGTAATATGCCAGAGCGGAAGTGGGTAATCCGCTCGGGCCACCGAGGGCTGATTTACTATCTTGCCATTGGCAACAGGTGAAGATATGCACCAGCCGCCCGAAAACGCACCTTCTGGTTGTCGTCCTTGAAGAGGGGCGGCAGAGAATCAAGCAGGTCGGTTTGCGCGGTGTGAGCAATCATTTGTGCCGCCATCGCACGAACCGACCAATCGTCATCCTGGAGCGCTTTCCGCAGCAAGTTTTGGGATTCCAGGTTCTTGGTTCGGCACAAGATAAGCAGCGCATTCGCGCGGTCGGAGACTTTGGGGTCCTTCAAGAGCATGGTGATCGCGGTAAAACCCTCCCCCACACCGGGCAATGGCACGTAACCAATTCCCTTACCGATGACGAACGTCATCGCGGATGGGAGCGAATGAAATTCGTCAAACGTGCTTCGTTGCTCTTTTCTGAGCATATTCGACGACGTCTTGCGCCTGTCCTCGTAAACTTCCATCAGGGCGCTGGTTCCTGCGGGGTCTTGCATCCCCGCCAGCAGCTTGGCCGCCGCAAATGAAACTTCGGGAGTCTTGTCCTCCAGCGCCTGACGCAGCCACGCCTTGCTCCGAGGGGAGCGCAGATCAGCCAGCGCGTTAACCGTAGCGAGCCTGACGTCCACATTCTTGTCGTGGAGAGAGTCCGCCAGCCGTGTAAGTAGAGCCTCATTTCGTCCAACCATGCCGGCCGCGGTGATGGCTTGCATCCGCACCTCGTAGTCATGCGAGTCGAATCCCTCTTTCAGGATGGCGCGCGCAAGATCCGCGTCAGACGCCGCTGGCTGGCTGGGACTTTGCGCCTCGGCTGGTCGCAAGGCAAGAAGTGGGCAGCAGAAAACGACTGCAACGACGCCGATTAAGAGCTTTGACATTTGTTGACCTCAAGTTTCTGGCTTCTCTGCCGGCCAGGCCCGTAATTTGGCTGCTTTGGTTATACTAGTTGTGTATGTCGATTATCGGAAACATCGCCGCCATCGCCAAAGGGATGTCCATCACCTTCATGGAGATGTTCCAGCCTACGACGGTGGAGAACTATCCCGACGGCAAGGGCCCGCTGCGGGGCGCCAAGTTTCAGGAGCGCTTTCGCGGCGCGCACGTTTTGCAGCGTGACGAAAATGGCTTGGAGAAGTGCGTGGCGTGCTTTTTGTGCGCGGCGAACTGTCCGGCCAACTGCATTTACATTGAAGCGGCGGAGAACACGGCGGAGCATCGGGTGAGCGGCGCCGAGCGCTATGCCAAGGTTTACAACATCGATTACAACCGCTGCATTTTTTGCGGATATTGCGTTGAAGCGTGTCCGACCGATGCCATCACGCACGGCCACGGGTTCGAGCTGGCAACTTTCAACGCCACGAACCTGGTGTATCGCAAAGAGCAGATGCTGGCGATCAAGCCGGCGCATTTGGGAGCGAATCCGGTGTTCAACGCCGCGGAAATCGCAGGCGCCGCACGGTCAGCCGCTCCAGGAGAGTAAGAGTTCAATAGTTTTCGCGAGAAGATGACGCCGGTCCGTTAGCGGGCCGGCGTTTGTGTATAAAGGCGTCGTTGGTCGTACGTCGTTGGTCGTCGGCCAACACCCGCGGCGCCGACGCTTAAGGATTTTGCCAACGACGAACGACCAAGGACCAACGACGATTTTCTAATGGCTGACTTTCTCCAAACCGTGCGCGAACGCGTCGTCATTTACGACGGGGCGATGGGGACCAACATCCAGACCCGTAATCCCACCCTGGACGATTACTGGGGCAAGGAAAATTGCAGCGAAGTTCTGGTGTCTGAGCCGTCCTGACATTATTCGCGACATTCACGCGGACTTTTTCCGAGTGTCGGCTGCGACGTGGTGGAGACCGAATACGTTCGGCGCGACCCGCACGGTGCTGGACTGAGTTTCGGCTGCAGAGACCGGGTTGCAGAAATCAATCTTGCGGCGGTCAAACTGGCGAAAGATGTCAGCCCAGCAGTTTTCTACCAAGCGACACGGCCACGATTCGTCGCCGGCTCAATGGGACCAGCAACCAAGCTGCCATCTCTCGGGCACATCAGTTTTGACGACATGGTTGCAAGGCGTACGAGGAGCAGGCGACTGCGCTGATTGAAGGCGGCGTCGACGTGCTTCTGATCGAGACCGGCTCAGGATTTGCTGCAGGCGAAGATCGCGACCATGCGGCGTTCTCGAGGCGATGACGCAAAGCCGGCAAGCGGCTGCCGCTGCAGGTACAGGTCACATTGCAAGAGTCCGGCGACGATGCTACTCGGCACGGAAATCGGGGCCGCGCTCACCGCGCTAGAGCCGCTCGACCTCGACATTATCGGGATGAATTGCGCCACCGGCCCGGCAGAGATGAATGACGCGGTCCGCTATCTCGGCCTGAATTCGACGAAGGACATTTCCATTCTGCCGAACGCGGGCCTTCCGCAGAACGAAGGCGGGCATGCAGTTTACAAACTGACGCCCGCGGAACTGGCTCAGTATCACAAGCATTTCGTTCAGGACTATGGCGTGCGCATCGTTGGCGGATGTTGCGGAACTACGCCGGAGCATCTGAAAGCTGTAGTGGATGCAGTTTCCGGCATTGAGCCTGCGAAGCGTGACGTGAAGCCGATAGCTGCGGCTTCGAGCGCTTACACTTCCGTCCCGCTTGATCTCGAGCCCAAGCCGCTGATTGTCGCCGAGGAAATGAACACCACCACGCGCGTCGAGCATTTCAAGAATCTCGTCCGCGGCAAGAAGTACGACGACATTCTGGCACTGGCGAAAAAGCTCGTCAACGAAGGCTCGCACATGCTCGACCTGTGCTGCGCCATCGTCGGCGAAGACGAGAAGGATTACATCACTTCGATTTTGGAACGAATCGCCACCCGCGTTCCGGCGCCGATTCTGGTGGATTCGACCGAAGCTGACGTCGTGGAAGAAGCGCTGAAGCGCATCCCCGGCAAGGCGATTATCAATTCCATCAATCTGGAAGACGGCGAGAAGCGCACGTCGAAAGTTCTGCCGATGGCGAAGCGCTACGGCGCGGCCGTGATTGCGCTGACCATTGACGAAGACGGCATGGCGCTGACCGCGGAGAAAAAGACTGCCATCGCGCACCGGATTTTTGATCTCGCGGTGAACAAATACGGGATTCGCCCGGTGGATTTGATTTTTGACGCGCTAACTTTGCCGATTTCGACTGGGCAAGAGGAATATCGCAACGCCGGAATTGAGACCCTGAACGCTCTGAAGCTTATCAAGAAAGAGCTGCCGGAAGTTAAGACGATTCTCGGGGTCAGCAATATTTCGTTTGGCCTGGACGTGTATTCGCGGCGGGTGCTGAACAGCGTGTTCATGCACGAAGCGGTGAATCATGGCCTGGATATGGCCATCGTCAATTACACCAAGATCTATCCTTTGTACAAAATCCCTCAAGAAGAGGTTGAACTTGCGCGAAAACTGATCTTCCGAGACGAGTCGGCGGGCGATCCATTGCAGGTTTACATGCAGCACTTTGCCGGAACCAAGGGAAAAGCCCAGGCGCAAACAGCGGCGCACGTCGAAACGCTGTCGGTTGAAGACAAGCTCAAGTACGTGATCATCAACGGGGAAAAATCTGTCGGCGAAGGAGCACACAAGCAGAGCCTGGAGGCGTTGCTCGAGGACGCACTCAAGCAATACTCGCCGCTGGAGCTAATCAATACAGTTTTGCTCGACGGCATGAAGACGGTCGGGGATTTGTTTGGGTCACGAAAGATGCAATTGCCGTCTGTACTCGATGCGGCGGGAGTGATGAAGCAGGCCGTCGCTTACCTAGAACCGAAGATGGAGAAGAAGGGCGGCTCGTCGCAGAAGGGCACGATCGTCATTGCCACGGTGAAAGGCGATGTCCACGACATTGGCAAAAACCTGGTGGACATTATTCTTTCCAACAACGGATACAAGGTCGTCAACCTCGGCATCAAGCAGCCGGGGGACGCCATTATCAAGGCCGCGCAGGAACATCATGCCGACGCCATCGGGCTGAGTGGGCTGCTGGTGAAATCCACGCTGGAGATGAAGTACGTCATTCAAGACCTGGAGCGGCAGAAGCTGAACTATCCCGTGATCTGCGGCGGAGCCGCGCTGACGCGCAAGTATGTGGAAGATGATTTGCGGCGGGAGTATTCGAACGCTGTCTTTTACGCAGACGACGCTTTTGCGGGGCTGCATGTGATGGAAGACCTGATGTCACCAAACGGGCGGCGCAAAGCGCGCCTCGAGGAAGGCCGCAAGGTAAAGGAATACGCCAAGGCGGTCGCGGTGGATGAAGAAACCGGGCCGGTGTTTGCCGAGCGCAGTGCGGTGGTCAGCGATGCGCCGACTATTCCGGTGCCGCCGTTCTGGGGCGTGCGGGTGAAAAAGGATTACGACCTGCGCGAGTTGTTTCCGTACATCAACGACACCGCGCTCTTCAAGAACCAGTGGCAGTTGAAGACGGCGTCGCAGGAAGACTATGCGCGGCTGGTGGAGGAGAAGTACCGTCCGATTAAGAAAGAGCTGGAGAACGAAATCATCGCCAGCGGTTGGTTTGAGCCGAAAGTGGTCTGGGGATATTTTCCGGCGCAGGGCGATGGAAATGACGTGGTGGTGTATGACGTTCCATCCGCTGCAAGCACGGGCGGGGATGCCCGTGCCTCCAAAGAACTCCTAAGATTCACCTTTCCGCGGCAGCGCGAAGGGCGCCGGCTTTGCATCTCGGATTTCTTCGCGCCTAAAGCTTCCGGGAAGATGGACGTGATCGGGCTTTCGCTGGTGACGATTGGCGCGCGGGCTTCCGTCGAGACGCAAAAGCTGTTCGAGGCCGGAGAGTACACGAAATATCTCTACTTGCACGGGCTCAGCGTGGAAACGGCGGAAGCCTTGGCGGAATATCATCACAAGCTGATGCGCGCAGAGTTGGGGATTTCGGGTGACGATTCTCCACACATCCGCGATCTGTTTCATCAGAAGTATCGCGGATCACGATTCAGCTTCGGTTATCCGGCGTGCCCAAATCTTGAAGATCAGACGAAATTGTTTGCTTTGCTGCATCCGGAGGAGAATGTCGGCGTGCGCCTGACCTCAGGATTCTTGCTGGAGCCGGAGCAGAGCACCTCGGCGATTGTGGTGCATCATCCGGCAGCGAAGTATTTTGTTGCGTAGGGCGTTACAAGTTCCACGGGTCGAGGGTATCAACTCCGGTGCCTTGTACGTCTTTCACATTTCTTGTCACCAAGATCAGATCGTGATGCAGGGCGGTAGCAGCGAGCAAGCCATCAACCACAGGAAGGGTAAGTCCCTTGGCCTTACACTTGCCAGCAAGGTATCCCCAGCGGTCAGCGATCGCCAGGTCAATCGCTAGAATCCGATCCGGGAAACGATCTAATAGACCGTGAAGCCAACTTTCCAATTGCGCTTGTCGAGCAGGATTGGGGCGGGCCGCTATTCCTTTTCGAATTTCGCCCAGGGTCAAAACGCTCAAGTAGAGCAGAGATTCATCTGCTGCGGCGACCCACTGCATAACTCCGGGATGCGGCTTCGGCCTCACCATCTCAGAGGCGACGTTCGTGTCCAACAGGAACCCACTCACAGATCGACGTCCCGCCCGTAATCAGGCTCGCGTTCGAAATCCAGTCCGGCACCCACCAGAGGAGAATTTCGGAAAAACTCCACCAAGCTTGTGGGCTGACGGCTCTTGGCGATTAGCCTCTCAAACTGCTCCGCAGGGACGACGACCACCGCCTCCTTCCCCGCCTTCGTGACATACTGCGGTCCTTCGGCGCGAGCGCGCCGAAAGAGTTCACTGAATTGGGCTTTGGCGGTTTGCAACTGCCAGGCCGGGGTTTTGGTCTCGCGTTGTGGCACTTTTTTCATAGACTAGTCTGACTAGTCCGAAGTATAGACCAAAAGGGCTCCGGAGGCAAGGCCCTACCCGTTCGCCAGTTCCTTGGCCCTCTGCGCCGCCTTTACAACCGCTTTGATCAGCGTCACCCGCAGCTTCCCTTCTTCCAGTTCCATGATACCGTCAATGGTGCATCCCGCCGGCGTGGTGACGGCGTCTTTCAGCAACGCAGGATGGTCGCCGGTTTCGAGGACAACGGTTGCGGCACCGAGCGTAGTTTGCGCAGCTAAGAGCGTTGCAATGTCGCGCGGCAGGCCGACCTTCACGCCCGCTTCGGCCAGCGATTCCAGAATGATGTAGATGTACGCGGGTCCGCTGGCGGAAAGTCCAGTCACCGCGTCCATGTGCTTCTCGTCCACTACGACTGTGCGGCCGACGGCGTTGAATAGTGCACAGGCTGCCTCTACGTGCTCAGGCTTTGCATACGCGCCTTTGCACAGCGCGGTCATCCCCTGACCAACAACGCTGGGCGTGTTGGGCATGGCGCGCACGACGGGGACTCCGGCGCCGAGAGCGCTCTCCATTTGCGAAGTGTGTACTGAAGCGGCGACGGAGATGACGAGCTGCTTGTCGGTAACTTTGTCGCTGATCTGTTCGCTGAGTTCCTGCACGACTTGCGGCTTCACGCAGACCAGAATCACGTCGGCGCCATCGACGGCGGCAACGTTGTCGGTGGTCACAGTGACGCCGAGTTTGCGCGATAGTTCCTGCGCGCGCGCCTCGTGAGCTACGGTGGCGCGCACCCGGTCGGGCGTAAGGTGATGTTTTTCAATCAGCGCCTTCACCAGGATGCCGCCCATCTTTCCGGCTCCCAGCACCGCAATGCGGCTCTTTGAAAAATCAGGTTTCATGGTTGTCTCCGTGGCAGTCGCGGCGGAGTGAAATAATTCCCCGGCCAGATATGCTCTGGCAACCGGGCCCCCCAGACTGTCGAGTGAAGTTTGAAGATACCACAGTCGGCTGGCGGCTTACGGAGTGACGACCAGGCTCACCGGAGTGCTGTGCGTGACGGCACCCGAGGTCGCGGTGAGCGTAATAGTGTAGGTGCCGGGGGGCGTACCGGGGCTACCGCTACCTCCGCCACCGCCGCCCTGAAGGCCGCCGCAGGAGATCCAGCTCAACCCGCTGAAGAATATTCCCGCTAGCGCGAAGATTCGCAGATCCCTGCTGAGGAGTGATTTTGTATCAAGCGGCCGATGTCTTAACCACAAGATGCCCACAAGCGGGAGGGTCATACCGAGCATACCCGCCGCAACCTTCGCGGCCGCTGGAATGGCCGCTGTCGTGGCGACGGTCAGGGTAACAACCGAGTCTCCGCTTCCCGAAGACACCAGCGCGGGATTGAAGGTGCACGTCGTCAGCGCGGGCAGTTTGGAACAGCTAAAGGTCACGCCGCTCGGGAACGCCACCGCGTTGGGCGCGACATCGAGACTATAAAGAGCGAGTTGCCTCCCGGCTGAGACCGTCACGCTGGGTGGAGTTGCGCTCAATGTGAAATCAAAAGTCTGGACGGGAAGGGCCGTGAAGTTGACCGCTGCAGAATGCGTGATTGCCGCCGCATCGGTTCCCGTTCCGTTGATGTTGAAGCTATATGCCTGGGAAATGGTACTCGAAACCGTGACAGTAAACGGTGTCCCGGAACTGGCCGGAGTAACACTCGCCGGATTAGCAACACAACTCGGCGGCGCGCCGGAACCGCAGCTCAAGCTCACCGGGCTCGCGTAACCGTTGACTGAAGTCAGAGTCCCGCTGAAAACTCCAGGCGTATTTACGTTGGAGGTCAGGGAGGGATTGGTAATTGCCAGGTTGTAATCCGGTGCTGCGCCGACTGTAAGGGTCAAGAGTTGTGTCTTGGCGGGGGAGCCTGCGCTCGAGGCGATGATCGTGACTTGCGATGTTCCCAGCGGCGTGCTCGTGGACGTGCTCAGGGTTAGATTCATGGGCACAGGATTCGCCACGGATAGGTCAACGGTGCTCGAAGGCTGGAACTGGCAGCTTGCGCCGGCGGGCAGTCCTGAACACGACAATGTCACGATCCCCGCAAAGGAACCCAAACCCGAAACCAGCAGAGAAACCGGTGCGGTGGTGTTCCCAGGAACGACGCTCACGCCGGAGGGCGAGGGCGCGCCGAGTGTGAAATCCACAATATGCAGCGTGAGCGAGAAGTCCACGGTCAGCGTGTTTGTGTCGGAGCCGACGGCATGAAGACTGAATACATAGTCGCCGGCACTTCCGCCGGCGTTGACCACGAAGCTGGCCCCAGCCACTGTGGGCAACACGGGCGTCGGAACGGCCGCGCAGGTCTGCGGAGCGATCGTGCTGCCGGTGGCGCAACTCAGAGCAACATTGCTGGTGTAGCCGTTCAAGGCGAACATCGTGCCGTTGAAGGTTGCTGTTTGTCCGGCAAAAACCGTGATGGGACTGTTGGGGACATAGATCTGATAGTCGGGCGTGGTGACCAGATTCCACTCCCAGATGCCGCGGCCGTAAGTCGCGGCGCGCAGCCGCTTGAGATTGCCGGAGTTAAAGATCGTGAGCGCGGTAGCCGCCACATTGGGGAGAAATCCCTGCATGCCAGAACTGGGCGCAACCTCGTTCCAGCCGGGGCTTCCGGTATTGCTGGCGAACACCCCAATGTCGGTGCCTACATAGACTGTTCCGTTTAAGAGCGACCCGCCCGGATCCACGACAATTGCATTGGCGGGAGCGTCGGGCAGGTTGCCGCTGAAATCGCTCCACGAAAGGCCCGCGTTGGTGGTTTTCCAAACGTGCGAAACATGAAAACCCATGACTGTGACGTAGGCCGTCTTACCGAGCGGATCGGAGGAATCGAGC
Organism: uncultured Acidobacteriota bacterium; assembly: GCA_963839975.1. Classification (GTDB taxonomy): domain Bacteria; phylum Acidobacteriota; class Terriglobia; order Terriglobales; family Acidobacteriaceae; genus Gp1-AA145. The sequence continues at coordinate 749,676 of CAWIXA010000002.1, forward strand.
GCGATGCTCGAGATTGGAAACCCTTGCGGATTGATGGGGCCAGTGCGGTCTTCCATGTGGTGGGTCCGCCGTCGGAATTGGTTGTGACCCACACGTGTCCGCCCGGCGGTACGCTGGGAATCTGCGGGCCTTCACCGTTGGTGCCGGCGTAGATGGTTTGCGAATAGCCGTTGGAATCTGGAAGGCCCCCGGCTGCAATTGAACGGACCAGATTGATTTCGTTTCCCGTGCATGCGCCCGAGCCTCCGGTTTCGAAATCCGGACTGAGCAGGGTGAAACTTCCACCACTGGAAATACCACGCCATATCCGGCAAGTGGCCAGCAGAAGTTGACTGGAATTCTGCGGATCCAAAAGAAAGGGGAAGTAAAACGCGCCCGTGTCCCCGCCGAGTTGGTTGCTGTCCGCAACCTGATCGTTGGCGAAATCAAGAGCATGGCAGTTGACGCCGTTAGCGCAGCGAAACAAATTCACTCCTGAAGTTGAATCCGGCGGGGTTGCCACGAACCATTCATTTTCGTTTGCCGGATTCACCGCAGTAAACCCATTATCGCCAGCATTGACGTTGACCCATGAGCCGCTGCTCTGCGAGAACGCAGTTGCCGGAGCGCCGTTGTCCTGGGTGCCGCCGAAGAGCAAATTTGCATCGGAAGCTGATTCGGAGACTGAAACAAACTGCGTCATCGGGCCCCAGATTTGCGTTGAGGCTATCGAACTGATTGCTGTGGCCGCAGGTCCCAGTCCATAGTCCGAGGAAGCCGTCGAGCGCGCGATAGATTCCTCCGTCATTGGCAAAGTAGAGAAGCGTAGTACCGTTGGCGACCAGAAAATCCATGGCATGCTGATCGGGGTGGACCTTCGCGATATCACTGCAACCGTAAACGTGGGTCAGATTCATGAAGCTGTTGTTGCCGGCGCCGTTGCAGGTGGGGAAAGCGTTGGTGATGGTGCACTTGTAGAGGTTCTCGCCTCCGGCATAGAGGTCAGTCACGCCGTTGTTTCCATTGGGAACGGCGGCTAGAGTGAGGTCATAGGTCCCCTGCGCGGTTCCACAACCGCCGAACAAATCACCGCAGTTGGTGATGCCGGAATCGCTGATCTGAAGCCAGGTTACTCCGCCGTCCATACTCTGCCAGATGCCCTGGTCGCCGTCGTTGGCATCCACGTACCAGACATACACTTCGCCAAAGCCCGACTGCCCCGCTCGGTTCGGCACGACCGCGACTTCGCCTCGATAAATCGGACACGAACTCGGCAGAATTGTCTGCGGCGGACAGGATGATGTGTTCAGCAGACTTCCGCCCGGCTGTGACGCGAGCTTGGTCCAGTTGATTCCATCCTGGGATGAATAGAATCCGTGAAAGCGAATGGCGGCGTAGAAAGTGGCGGCGGCAGCGTTGTACACGACCGAAGTTGCTGAGGCGGGACTGATGCTTGCGCTCGGATCGTTGACGATGGCCATTTGCCATGAGACGCCGGCATCGGTCGAGTAATACAGGCCGCGGCTCGAGGCGAATGAATTTTCCAGGTTCTCGACGATCCCCTGCGAAGCCGATGCGGCCGCGGCGACCACGAGGTTGGGATTGGAGGAGCTGAATGCAATCTGACTGAAACCCAGGCCGGCGAAGGAGTGCGTGCCGGTTGAGTCTTGCGAGATCAGTGTCCAATTTTGGCCGCCGTCCGGCGACCGCAAAATCCCCAGCCCGTAGTAGGAATCCTCAGAGCTGTTAGTTTCGCCGGTCCCGGCAAGGACTACGCTTTTGGCCGGGTCGGGAATCGAAAGTTGCGGCTGAATGGCAATGGCCCCGATGGCCAGGGTGGCTTGATTGTCCGTGAGTGTCATCCAATTGACCGAAGCAGGATTGGGACTCGCCGCGCCCGCATTGCTCGATTTCCATACTCCGCCGTAGGCTCCGCCTGCGTACACCGTATTGCCGGTCGGATCGTTGGGATCTATCGCGACCGCAGTCGCGCGGCCGGTGACCCAACCGTAGTCCTGCAATCCAATGCCGCTCGCGTCGGAGGGAAGCGGTGACGGACCCAGCGAAGTCCACACGCCGCTGGCGCCGGCGGCGCTCTGGCTCATTCTTAGCGCTGAGCGCATCTTTAATTTTTGCTGGATAGCGCGATTGCGCAGAAGCGCGGCGTTGGCGCCAGGAATTTTTCGGCCCTTCGCCTGCCATTGCTCTCGCGCAAGAACATGCTGGCGGCGCTGCACCGCATGAGCATGCGCGACGGGCTGCTGGCCGTGCAGCACGGTGCAGGTTGCCGCCGCTGCGCAAGTCAATACCGCGGCAATTCGTGTTGCGGTTGTTATCGCGATAATCGGAGTCATGCCCGGCTTCTTCATGGCGATGCAGTCACGCGCTCTTGCTGGCCTGTGGCGCGGCCGATATCTTTCCCAAGCGCACCAGCCGCGCGATGATGGAGCCGACGGTGCGGTTGTGGGCTTTGGCGATGCCCTCGAAGTTGATCCCCCGGCGCAGTTCGTCACAAATCTGCGCATCCTCCTGGTCCGACCAAACCTTGCCCGCATTGGCTGGCAGGAAACGCCGCGTGCGTTCGCGCTCCTGTTGAAATTCCAGCGCGATAATGGCGCAATGCAGCGCCCGCACCGCTTGCGGGTGTTGATACATGGAGTTGCTTTCCAATGCCTCTTCTGTTTCCGGGTGCACACCGCTCGCTAGTTTGCGCACAATGGTGAGCGCTTCTTGAATTTCCATCCGTGGTCCTCCACCGCAAGACAAAGATGGTACGGGCGGCGGGCGGTGCACCGCTGTGACGGCTGAACACCTCGACTGTGACAAGGCACGGGCAGTTGCTGCCGGCGGCAGGTGGATTACACTCTTTTATCGGTGCCGGTGGGCTTGGCAGGCGCTCTGATTTATGGACTGGCAGGCGTTTTGGCTGACAATTCGACTGGCGACGGTGGTGACGGCCATTCTGCTGGCGCTGGGGCTGCCCCTCGCCTATTGGATCGCGTTCTCCCGCTGGCGCTGGAAATTCCTGGTTGAAGCGGTTGTGGCGCTGCCGATTGTGCTGCCTCCGACAGTGCTTGGGTTCTATGTGCTAATCGCTCTGGGTTCGCGCAGCCCGTTTGGGCGATGGTGGCAGTCCATGACCGGGCACACGCTGGCGTTTACGTTTAGCGGGTTGGTGATCGGATCGGTGCTCTACAGTCTGCCCTTTGCAGTGCAGCCATTCGCCGCTTCCCTTTCCGCTGTGGATTCGCGCCTACTCGCGGCTTCGGCAGTGCTGGGCGCATCGAAAGGTCGAACGTTCTTCCGAGTGATGGTGCCGCTGTCAGTTTCAGGGTTGGTAACGGGAATTGCGCTGACCTTCGCGCACACCATGGGAGAGTTTGGAGTCGTGCTCATGGTGGGAGGCAACATCCCCGGCGTCACCCGCACGCTGTCGATCAACATTTTCGATCAGGTGCAGGACTTGAATTATTCCGCGGCGAATACGACGGCGCTGGCGCTTGTGGCGATTGCGTTCGTCCTGCTGTCGTTGATTTACTCCCTAAACCGGAATCTGTGGAAGCTATGGCCACGACTGTAGAGAACTCGAAATCAACCGCTACACCAATGGCCGCCGCTCTCGACGTGCGCATTCGCAAAGCGTTTTCTGGCAAGCTCGCTTCCAGGTTCGAGTTGGATCTTGCCTTTGCACTTCGCCGAGGAATCACGATTCTATTTGGGGCATCAGGAGCCGGAAAGACTACTCTGCTCGATTGCATCGCTGGGCTGACGGCGCCGGATTCCGGACGAGTGATGGTTGCCGACCGGCCGCTGTTCGATTCGGAGCACAGCATCAATGTTCCCATCAGAGATCGAAACATCGGATATGTCTTTCAAGACCCGGCGCTGTTTCCACACCTGAGCGTTGAGTCCAACGTGGGTTACGGTCTGGCGGCAATCGATCCGCGGGAGCGCGAGTTACGGATCGGCCGGGCGCTGGAGTCGCTCGGGATTGCTGACCTGCGCAAGCGGCGTCCGGCACAGCTTTCAGGCGGAGAGCGGCAGCGGGTGGCGCTGGCTCGGGCTCTGGTAACCGGGCCTTCCCTCCTGCTGCTCGACGAGCCGCTGGCGGCGCTCGACTTGCCGGTGCGTATGAAGGTCGCTGACGATCTGCGGCGGTCGATTCAGAATTTGCCGATTCCGGTTCTCTATGTAACCCACAGCCGCGATGAAGTTTTCATGCTGGGCGAAAGACTGCTGGTTCTGGAGCGTGGCAAGCTCATCGCCGAAGGTACGCCGCATGAAGTGTTGTCCGCGCCGCGCGGAGAAACCGTCGCTCAGTTAGCTGGATTCGAAAATATCTTCGATGCGCAAGTCGCTTCCATTCACGAAGACCGGGGCACCATGACGTGCCGCGTAGGGTCGGCGCGGTTCGAGTCGGCGCAAGTTGAACTTGAAACGCCGCTGGTCCGCGCCGAACCAGGCGCAAAGCTGCGCGTCGGCATCAGCGCGGGAGACATCCTATTGGCAACATCGGCGCCAGTCGGCCTGAGTGCGCGCAACATTCTGCCGGGCAACGTGCTCTCTCTTTCGCAAAGGGACGCCATCATCGTCGCCCGCGTGGACTGCGGAGTCGAGCTTTCTGTCCATTTAACGCTAGGCGCGCGCGATTCGCTCGAACTCGCACCGGGGCGGCAGGTTTGGGTGATTGTGAAGACGCATTCGTGTCATCTGCTAGCTGGGTGAGGCCTGGCACCCTCGACTTCCTCTGCCGCTCACAGGACTTCCTCTATTATGCTGGCTATATCTGAGGGCAAGAGCATCAAAGATCCCCTACAGGCCGACTTGAGAGCTGAAAACCCACTCGTCAAGCCAACTGCACCGTTTTCAGATTTTCGCCACTTCCACAATCCCCACCCACTGACCGCGCTCTGGGGAGTACTTCACATAAACCAGCTTCCCTCCCAGCACGGATGCAGCGGCTTCCGGTGTCAGGTCGCGGTGGAAGCCGAAGTAGCGGGCTTTCCATTGCTGCCACAGCGGCCATCGGTCGAAGAAGTTGGGCGGGGGCTGGTATTTGGTGGAGAAGACTAGGACCACGTCGAATCGCGACTGACCCTCTGAGTTAGTCGCGTGCGATTCAGCGGACTCGGCTGCTAGCGAGGATTGAAGACTCTCGGCGGTGAACTCTTCTACCTGGACAATCTGGTCAACTGGGAACGAGCGCTCGACGTATCCGAGAAACGGCTGCGTGAGTTCCCCGCTGGCGGGCCACGCGGTCAGGACGCGAGCATTGGGATAGCGAGCCAGCAGGAAAGTTTCGGTGTGCTGGTGTAGGCGAATGTAGTCGCGGTAGGCGAGGTTGTCTTCGGGAGCGAATCCGTAGGGTGGATTGATGAACAGTGCGGCGATGAAAGCCAGCGCGGCCACGGCGAGGACCGGCTTCCACAGGCGCAGGCGGCGCCAGATAGTGGAAACGCAGACAAGAATGACCAGCGGGACCACCGGAAGCATGTAGCGGGCGAGGATCGCGCCGCCGATGATGGAGAGCGCGCCTCCGTAGAAAACGGCGATGGCGAGAAACGCGAACTGGGTGGCGAAAGCGATGCGCGGTTTTTCTCCGGCGGAGTCGTGCTTAGGCTCGAGGCGCACGGCGAGGGCGCAGGCGATGGTGAGGACGTAGAGGCCCATGTATCCGGCGGCCTGCCAGATGCGTAGCAGTGCGGCGAGGAGGATACGGAGAGGATGCAGCGTCCCTTGCACGTTGTAGTGAAAGAATTCCGGGTTGCCGAAAACGTATCCAGTGCGGAAGTAGTGATAGGCGTACCAGAGAGCGAGGGGAAGGATAGGAACGAGGAGCAGGGCTGCGCTGAACGAAGTGCGACGATCAGCCTTCGAAGGATCGGGGAAAAATCCGCGAGGCTCGTTGATATTTCGGGAGGGCACGGCTTCCAGCCGTGCCGTTGAACCCGCTTTTGGTTCGCTTACGGCACGGCTGGAAGCCGTGCCCTCCCGTCTGCGGAACAACTGACAGGCGATCTCCCACGTGAACAGTGCCAGCGGAATCAGAATAGCTGTCTCTTTCGCCACCGCGGCCAGGGAAAACCAGACAACTACCGCTCCCAAGCGCCGTCGAAAATACGAATCCAGCCCCCAGAAGATCAAGCCGGCGGCAGGCAAATCTACTTGCGCCAACGAACTTTGCGCGAAAAAGACTGGATAGACCGCCGTTAGCAACGTGGCCGCCGCTGCCACCGTTGAGTTCGACACCGTCCTCGCCAGGCGAAAGAATCCCAGCAGCGAGAACGCCGTCAGCAGCAGCATGGCGACCCGCGTCACCAGCGGGCTATACCCGAAAACTTTCCAGCTCAACCCAATCCAGGCCAGAACCAGCGGAGGATGCGCATTCGATGGCGTCGAGTGCGGAATGAGCGAACCCGCCAGTAGATCGCGGGCGGCGGGGATGTAGTACCCGGCCTCGTCCCAGAAATACGGAAGGCGCAGCAGAGGAGCGTGCGAAGCTATCAGGACCGCGGCCAACAGCGCGAACAACGCCGCGGTTTTTCGCGGTCCGAGTTGGGAATCGGTTGCCAGAGTCTAGTGCACCGGGCCGGGCGTGGTCACGCGCGGATCGAGCTTGATTTCTCCGAAGGTTCCTTCGTAGTTAGTCACATTCTGTTGCAGGATTGCGGCCAGCGCCTTCGCCTGCTGTGGGCTTAGATAAATTCCCTGAAAATTGCGCACTTCGACCTGATTCTCGGTTTGTTGCTGCATGGTGCCGAACACCAGAAAAAAATCCCAGACATTCACCCGCACTTGCACGCTGTTGGCATAGGTCTCGCGATAATCGATGGTATTGACGACGTTGAAATTCGGCTGCGTGGGAATAATCATAAGGCACTCAGTTTAGCGGGAATGTAGGGAGAAAGAAAACGGGCTTCGGGCTCCGGGCTTCTGGCTTCGGGTTTGTGCCCCGCCAATCCGTAACCACGCGGCGGGTTTTCTCGTGAGTCTGAAACCCAAACCCCGGCGCCTTTAGCCGCGCTTGGCCCTCTAATTTAGAATTGTAGTAAGCCGGGATGGCGGAATTGGCAGACGCGCTGGACTTAGGATCCAGTGCCCTAAAGGCGTGCAGGTTCAAGTCCTGTTCCCGGCACCACTAGTCTTCAGGCCGTTCTGCGTGGACCAAGAGCAAGTCTCACTCGCTACTCTTCGTCCAAATACTCTTCCGGGACATCGTCCTCCGGCACCTCACGAGTGTGAACTTCCCGCTCGTCGGAATTCCCGGCTTCTTCCACGCCGGCGACCACATCCGCCTCGAACGCGTTCCCTTCCTCGAGCAATTCGTCCACGCTCTCAGAATCTGCGCCTTCAATGTTCGAAAGTCCCTGCAAGTCTCCGGATTGCCGTCCCGTGCGAAGTTCACGTTGCTCAGGTAAGAATGCCTCGGTGTCCACACTCCGGCGTTTCCGCCGAACCAGTCGCTTGGGGACCTTCACTTTCTTCGCAACGGTCTTGTTTTTGACAACGTTCTTGGTCTTGCGCGCCGTCTTTTTCGGCAAAGCCCTCTTCCGTGACGGTTTCTTTTTTGCGACTTTCTTTTTCGCGGCCTTTCTCAGAGGGGTCTTTTTGCTGGCGGTTTTTTTCGACTTCGTCGGCTTCTTCTTGGTTTTCTTTTTAGCGGCCATAGGCGCAGTTTACCACCGGCAGCAGGCAACCTCCGAATCGCTATTCATCGCTGAACCAGCTCTTCGCGAACTTCTGCCGGCGGCGAAAGGATGCTGACCAGCGCCTCCGCGGCAATCCTGGGCAAGCTGTGTTTCACCCGCTGTCGTAAGCCGGAATACTCCTGGGTCCCGGCAAACAGATCGCGCATCAGCCCGCGGAATCTGGCGCTCCGCGCGGTCAGTTGCACCATGCGCTCCAAAACCGATCCACCCAACCAATCGCCGCTGTAAAAGCGATCTGCGATGCGCGACGCACGCTCGAGCTCGGGAAGAAAATCGTGCTTCACCAGGGCGGGATAGCTCTCCGGCGCGCCCGCCACCAACGCCTGCGACAGCAGCTCTGCCGAGCGCAGCGCGTAATACAAACCTTCGCCGGTGATGGCGTCCACGAATCCCGCGGCGTCGCCGACCATTGCCCAGCCGTCCCCACTGAACGCGGCGTTCTGTAAAGTCTTCGCGGTGAACGACGGAATGATGTGGGCGTAGAAGGTCGCTCCTTCAACGCTCAAACCGAATTGCGGCAGCGTATCTTCCAGCAGTCGCCGCAGTTCTGCGGTGCTCTTCCCTTTCATGCGTCCGCAAATGCCAACTGAGAAATGATCGGCGCGGGGAAAGATCCAGAAGTAACCGTGCAGGCCTTTCAAGAACTTAACTTGGGCAACGTGGCTGGTCCCGGGAATATAGAACCCGACCGCAATCAGGAAATTCTCTGGCCCCACGGGCGTTGAGAATTGGCTGCGAAATGGGTTGCGCGCGCCTGCCGCCAAGACTACAAAGTCCGCGCTGTACTGACCCGCCGAAGACTGGAGAGTCCAGTTTCCGTGCGTCCCTTCAATTCTGGTGATACGTTCACGCAGGACCTGAACATCGGCGCTCCGCGCCCGATCCAGCAGCAAACCGTTCAACGCCAGTCGGGAGTAAATCGCAATCGGACGGTCCAGGTGGAGGGCAACCTTCCGTCCCGAAGGAGCAATCAACTCGCAAGCACTGATCCAGTGGTGCTCGGTAGGCGTGTCTCGCAGAAACGGCCAGAGCGTGAGGGCTTTGTCCGTGAGCCCGCCGCCGCAAGGTTTTTCCCAAGCCAGTTTTTCGTCGAAGAGCAAGACCTCGCGTCCAGCTCGCGCCAGTTCAGCAGCGGCGAAAGCTCCAGCGGGCCCTCCGCCTATGATGGCAATGCGTTTGGGAGTCATGATTCAGAACACGAAGGCTCAGAGCGCGAAGCTATTTCGCGTCTGATGCTAATAGACGGAGGAGAGGCGGGCAACTACCTGAGTTTGGTCGGCTCATCCCTTCAGGGAAAAGCCTATTGTGGTCTCGTCATTTGCTGATAGACGGCGAGCGAAGCAATCGCCAGCACGAGCACGCCCGACGCGGTCCCCAGCACTTTTACGAATGGGCCAAGCCGGTTCACCTTGGAAATAATCTCGTCTTGCTCCCTGGCCATGTGCGCTTCAGACTCGCCCAGGAAAAGCTGGTCGTCTTCCTGCATAGTCAAGGTGCCACGATAGATCAGGAGGATGACTAAGGCTACGGTGAGGACTCCCCATGCAACCACAAGCTCGAACAGAGTTGGCATAAATCACCTCGTACAGGCGACTGTTCTTGCCTTCCGCCTGGTACGCTGTGTGCGCTCCGGGCGGAGATTCTGGGCTGATTATAGCCCTGAATGGCCGCTGGGAAGAAGGTTTTTTCTGCGGGAACCAGCCCTGGATAGGGCAAACAGACTGATCGGTCGGTCTCAATTTGCCAGGACCGAGTGAACGAACTCAGCGAACCAGCAATGAACTCAGCGCCGCGACAATACCAATTGCGCTCAATACGATGCCTCCATACCAAAAGGTTCGACGTCCGGAGAGTAATGTGATTGAAGTCACTACCATTGCTATCTCGAGAAAGACTTCGCCCAAATCGAATCGGTCGGCGCGGCGGCCAACGCGGGCGGCGTCGTTTTCAAGTTCTTTTGCTTTGGCATCAATCTCGATCTTATCCTGGCGATAGCGGTCGGCTTCGGCCTTGTACTTACTCTCTAATTGGGCAGCTTTTTGAGCATCGGAGAATGCGATGATCGGAGTAAAATCGGCGACCATGGCATCCTCGTGAAGCCGAATATCCTTTGCCTGGTAATACGCCCACTGATCAGCGACCTGAGTTTGCAGAATAGTTTGCTCAACGTAGGAGCGGTACGCCATGAGCGAAACGATCGCGAGTAACACAGCCAGGATCGCCATGGTCAAAGAGACTGGCGCCATTGAGGGGTCGTGCGCGCCATGCTCGGCGTGCTCGTGGAGTTCGTTAAATTCGGGGGCCGCCATAATGAAAACCGATGTTACCGATTCGGGGGAAAGCACGCAAGCCGGGACAGCCGATTGGGTCAGTCTTCAGTCAGCTCGTAATCCGCCGACAATCTGCGGCACATGCCTAGGCACCCGAATTCCCCGGTTGAGCAGCAGGACGATGAAGGCTTGGTCAGGAGATCTCGACCTATTTGCCGTCCGGCTTACTTGGGCCAGCCAAGCGCATAGCGTGTTTCCGGAAATGTTCCAGATTCGGATCTTTGCTAGCTTCGCCAAGGGAAATCGCTTTGCGGCAGGCGGCCAGCGCATCGCCCATCTTTCCAGCTTGTTCAAGAGCGTCAGCTAGACTGTCCCACACGTTCGCGGACTCCGGATATGCATCAGTGTTGTAGAGAAATGCCTCCAGTGCCTTGTCAACCGCTTTCGTCCCGAGGAATTGGTAACCGAGTTCATTGACGATGTCCTCGGGCGGTAGCTGTCTGTAGCCCAAACGCTCGCTGATGCGCGCGTAATGAGCTTTCACGTCGTCGAGCGATCCAGTGAGAAAATTGGTATCGGGATTGCGCGGGTAGCTCCAGTCGGCGAATATTGCTCGGAGACCGTCGTAGTAACTCTTGACAGCGGTGGAGTCGTGGGTCTCGTTTGGGTAGGTGGCCGAGTTCCACCGCATCGAAGTATCTCTGCGCGATTGCAATGCGCTACTGAGCACTTCCACATTGGCTTCCATCTCGGGGCCTTCGTTGGCGTAGCTGATGAAGAGAGCCTGCGTCCTCGCGCCCGTGCTCTCGAGAAATGGCACGAGTAGTTTTAGCTCTTTAGCGTCATCCCAGGCGAGCCACGGGCTGGCCGCGATGATGGCTTGAAAGAGCGCCGGCTTCGCCCGCATGGTGTGCAGCGCAAAGTTGCCGCCGGCGGAAACACCTGCGAGAATCCGCAGGGGTACCGTACGATACGTGGATTCGACCCAAGGAATAAGTTCCTTCTCAAAGAATTCGAGAAACTGGTCGGCGTTCCCGCTGGCTGGGAAAGGTATGGTGCGGCCTTTCAGCTTAAAGTCGGCCTTAGTTGCATAGAGGTCACGAGTGCGGTCGCTGTTCTCCACCCCCACGACGATGATCTCAGGAATGAGGCCATTCCGTGCAAGGAAAGCAGCCGAGGCCCGGGTCTGGTCGAATAGGAATTGGGCGTCCGTTAGATAGAGCACAGGATATTTCTTGGTGCCTTGCGCATACGAGGGCGGCAGGGATATCGAGACCGTTCTATCTTCGCCCAATATCTTTGAGTGAAGCGTAATGCGTTCGCCGCAGGCAATGGGATCCGCCATCCCGTGAGTAGCACAAATCAGTACAAGCCAAAGCGCTGCGAAAGAGACACGCCAGTTCACCGAGCCCTCCGAGATATCTATCTATAGAAACCGCCATCGGGACCTCGCGAAAACAGATGGGGCTGCTTCCAATTTGCAGTCTAGATGGCATTGCAATGATTGGTACCCTTCGGCGTCCCGTCCGTTAGACGGGCAGGAAGGAGAATCGTTAGGAGCGGATGGGAGACCGGTTTTAGCTCTGGACCCGTCGGTAAACGGAAACTGACCCATTACCCGGCCGACTAGCATCCTGGTGGTTGCTTCTGATATAGCTTTAAGTTTCGCACCACACCGGAGAACGCTTGAAGCCCTTACTCTTATTGCTTTGCGCAGCCTGGTTCGTACCTGTTGCCAACGCACAGGCTGACACTGCCACCCGGCAACTCGCTCATGACATTTTCAAACAATTGATTGAGATCAACACCACAGATTCTGTTGGGAACGTGACCACTGCGGCCGAGGCAATGGCACAGAGGATTCGCGACGCGGGATTTGCCGAGGGCGATCTGCAGGTACTCGGGCCTAGTTCTGATGATCGCAAGAAGAATCTGGTGGTGCGGCTGCATGGAGCCGGCAAGCACAAGCCGGTGCTTTTGATCGGACACCTCGATGTGGTCGAAGCGAAGCGCGAGGACTGGACTACGGACCCGTTTCAGTTCGTGGAGAAAGACGGCTACTTCTATGGCCGCGGCACGCAGGACATGAAAGACGGCGACGCCATCATGGTCACGACGCTCATCAGGATGAAGAAGGAAGGATTCGTTCCGGATCGCGACATTATTCTGGCGCTCACCGCGGACGAAGAAGGCGGCAAGTCGAATGGAGTGGACTGGCTGCTAAAGAACCATCGCGACTTGCTTGATGCGGAATTCGTGGTCAACACCGACGACCTCACAGTCTGGACCGTGCAAGGCAAAGCTGTCGAAGTGGAAGTTGTCGCCAGCGAAAAAATCTATTCCGACTATCAGCTTGTGGTCACCGACGCCGGCGGCCACAGTTCCCTGCCCAAGCCACAGAACGCGATTTATGAACTGTCGAGTGCTCTTATGCGGCTGCAAAACTACAAATTCCCGCTTGAGTTCAACGAAGTGACGCGAGCATATTATGACCGGCTATCTAAAACCGAAACCGGGCAGCGTGCTGCGGACATGAAGGCAATTTTAAAGGAGCCGCCGGACCAAGACGCAGTGGCGCGCCTTTCGCAAGACGTAAATGACAACGCCATGCTACATACCACATGCGTGGCCACCCGGGTAAATGCTGGACACGCGAACAATGCTTTGCCGCAGCGCGCGGAAGCTATTGTGAATTGCCGCCTTCTTCCCGGACACACCAAGCAAGAGATACGCGAGACTCTGGTGAGGGCGCTGGATGATCCGGCCATAGCCGTGCATTACATGAGCGACTCATTTACACCTTCGGAAACTGTGCCCACGACTCCCGTTTTCACCCCGCATCCCTTACGGTCCGACGTACTCAACGCAGTTGACAAAATTGCTGGCGAGATGTGGCCGGGAACTCCAGTCATTCCCACCATGGCGCGAGGGGCTTCGGATGGAATCTACACCACCGCGGCGGGCATGCCCACTTACATAGTCGCTGGCGTAGCGGTTGATCGGGATGATGACCGCGAGCATGGGCGCGATGAAAGGGTCGGGACCGAGTCGTTCTATCGAGGACTGGATTTTTGGTACCGCTTTTTGAAAACGCTGACTTCGCCGACTCAGTGAAGCAACGCGCTCGCTCAGCTTCGATTGCGATTTTCCGCCATATGGATAAGCCCCGGCAGGACATGGCCCATCTCCCCGTTGCCTTTGCCGAATGAGAAGTACATCCGGCTGAACAGGCGGTAGAGATCGTCGTACACGCGCTGCTCGGCAGGATCGGGATCAAATGCCCGGTGAGGCGGACAGATATTGTCTTGTGCCTCTTCCATCGTCTTGAAAGTTCCCGCCGCGAGGAATGCGAAGATCGCGGAACCAAGACTGGTCACGCTTTTCGTCGGAACCAGCACCGGCCGTCCGAGCACGTTGGCGTACACGCGATTCAGGACTTCATTCTTCTGCGGAATTCCTCCGGCGTTGATCACGCGCTTCACCTGGACTCCCTTGCTTTCCATCTGGTCGAAGATCACGCGGGTGTGAAGGGCGGTGCCTTCGATGGCAGCGAAAAGTTCATCCTGCGCCGTACTTTGCAGGTTCCATCCCAGGGTGATGCCGCGAAGGTTGGGATTTACCAGGACGGTGCGGTCGCCGTTGTCCCAGGTCATGCGCAGCAGACCGGTTTGTCCGGCGCGATAATTTTCCAGTCCCTTGCTCAGTGGTGCGACATCGGTTCCGGCGCGGGCGGCGATGGCATTGAAGATATCTCCGACCGCGGACAAGCCGGCTTCAATACCCGTTCGCTGCGGATGCACGCTTCCCTGCACCACGCCGCAGACGCCGGGCACAAGATTCGGCGAGGGAGTGATTCCGATAATGCAAGTCGAAGTGCCGACGACGTTGACCATGTCGTCGGTGCGGCAGCCAGCGCCGATCGCGTCCCAGTGGGCGTCGAAGGCCCCGACGGGAATTGGGATGCCGGCTTTCAGGCCAAGTTTCTCGGCCCAGACGGACGATAGAGTTCCGGCGATCTGATCTGAGGTGGCGTATTCGCCGCCGAGTTTCTCGCGGACTCCTGCGAGCAGTGGATCAACCTTGACCAGAAACTCTTCCGGCGGCAGGCCCCCGAGTTTCGCGTTCCACATCCACTTGTGGCCCATGGCGCAGATGCTGCGCTTTGCCTTTTTCGGATCGGTGACGCCGCAAAGCGTGGCGGCAACCATGTCGCAGTGTTCAAAGGCGCTGAGCAAAGTTCGCACGCTGGTCGGGATTGTGGCGCAGCCAGTGCAGCAGCTTGGAGAATCCCCACTCGGAGGAATAGATGCCGCCACACCATTCGATGGCCTCGAGTTTTTCGCGGTGCGCGGCTTGAGTGATTTCTTCAGCTTCGCCTTTGGCGCGGTGATCGCACCAGAGATAGTATTCGCCGAGCGGCTGAAGATTCCTGTCGACAGGAATGACCGAAGAGCCGGTGGTGTCGAGAGCGATTGCGGCAATCTGATCGCCGGAAATTCCCGCCTGCTTGACGGCGTCGCGAGTGGCGGCGATCAACGCCCGCATCTGGTCATCATGCGATTGCGTGGCGTATTCAGGATCTTCGCGTTTGCGATGCAGAGGGTACTCAGAAACGGCAGAAGCCAGCATTCCGCGCTCGCTGTCCACGATCGAAACGCGGACACTGAGGGTGCCGAAGTCAACGCCGGCGACCACTGCCATCAGTTGGCCTCGGCGGGTGGCTCGTGCCAGTACATATCCCAGCCCAGATAGCGGGTCGCCGCTTCATTTACCGCCGAGCCGACACTGGAAAGATTCGCCGCCACGTGGTGTTCGAATCCGTTCTCGCAGATGTAATGCAGAAGCTTCTGCATTTTCGGAATCTCAACCACGCCGGCGCCTCCGAAGGTGTTCAGCGGGTCATCGGTGAAGCGGCCTTCGCCGACGTAGCCGCGCATTTTGCCGGCGGTGTCGTCGGTGGAGAAACGGGCAAAACTCATCTTCTCCGGCTTGATCAAGCCGACGACCGTGCCGTAGGTGTTTTCCTTTCCCACGGTTCCGGCGATGATTTGCTGGAAATCCATTTTGAACGAGCGGAAGAAATGTTTCGGAAGATTGGCGCAGTGGAAACAAACGGCTTTGTTGGGATCGGTGCCGTAGTTATTGTTCCAGTCGAGCAGAGCCGATGGCGTGCCGGAGGCCAGTTGCAGAGCGTGCATGCCCAGCACGCCGGCAATATCCGTTTCGCAGGCGCTCGAAAACAGTTGGTCGCTCATCATGCTCATAATGGTGCAGGGCACGACGCCGAAGTTTTCCTCCAGCGACGTCCAGCACTGCACCGCGCTGATTGCTACTTCGGTCGCGGCCATCCACTGATCAATGACTGCGCCGAGCTTCGCCATCTTCATCAGAGCAGTTGCCGGTACGTCTTTGGCGTCTACGTACTTTTGGATGGCAGCCAGCTTAGCCTGTGCCAGTTCGTCCGCGTCCTTCATACGATCGATGCGGCCCAGGACTTCGGAAAGATCGAGGGTCTCGATTGAGATTCCGTTGGCTTCGAGAATTTTTTCGCTATAGCGAACCGTGTTGAACGCCGTGGGCCTCGCACCGATTGCACCCACACGCAAATTGCGGAAGCCGTTCACCACCCGGCATACTCCGGCAAACCACTGCAGGTCTTTGGCGAATTCCGGCGAGTCAGGACTCTCGGTGTGAAGGGTTGTGATCGAGTATGGAATCCCGTACTGGCGAAGATTGTTGCAAGCCGACATCTTTCCGCAGAAGCTGTCGCGACGAAAAGCGATGGTCATCTTGGTGCGATCGTCCGGCGTGGCCTGAATCAGCACTGGGACGCGCAAGTCGGCCAGGCGCAGGGTGTCGGCAATGGCGCGCTCGTCGCCAAAATTCGGAAGGGTCACAATGATTCCGTCGATCCGGTCGCGGTTCTTCTTGAATAAGTCGGCGCACCGGCGGGATTCTGCGCGGCTTTCAACCGCGCCATAGCTGCTTTCTTCGGGAGTGAGCGCAACTGCATCCATGCCCGCCGCCTCCAGCACGCGCAGGATTTCTTCACGCCCGGTCTGGGCCAGATGGCCGGGGAAAAATCCCCGATTGCCCACGATCACTCCCATAGTCATTTTCTTGGCTGGCATAAGTCCCCGTGTTGGCTCACCAATCCCTATGCGTTACGACTGCGGCCGGGGCGGGCCGCAACCGTGTAAATCAGTCCCACCACAAACAGAATCGCGCCCCACCAAACGTTGGCGTGCAGGTTATACAACACAATGGTAGTTTCGGCAGGCGGATTCATGAGCTGATAGAGCCCTGCACCCAGAATCAGCGCGCCGTTCACCAAGAGTGAAATCCCGATAAAAAACCAGATCGAAACCATGTGTAACGCCTCCGCCTACCAGAAAATGATGTTGAGAATAAAGAAGACCACAACCACGATGGCCGCCCAGAAAAGCGGCCTTTGGTACAAAGGCACATTGCCCACCGAAGGAATGTCGGTTTCTCCGTAAACCAAACCCGCCAACTCGGAAGCGGGCTTGGGCGTGGTTGCGTAGCTCACTACTACGGTGACGGTCACACACACGATGAACGACCACAACGCTTGGTACATGTCTTGGGCCAGGGCTTTGGCGTCGGGTGAAAGCGCAACGTAGCGAAGAGCGGTGGGATCAACCTTCACCCACGCCCACATGCTAATGGATGAGAGTATCCCGCATAACAGGCCCCAGAAACCGCCGGGACCGGTTGCGCGTTTCCACAGCATTCCCAGAATCACCGTGCCGAAAAGCGGAGCGATGAAGAAGCTGAACAGCGCCTGCACGTAATCCATGATGCTGGCGAACTGCATCACGAGATAAGCCGTGCCGATGCTGATGATGACGCCGATGATAGTGGTCCAGCGGCCCATGTTCACGTAGTGATGATCGCTGCCCTTGCTGTTAATCAGCGGGCGATAGATGTCATACGTCCACACCGTGGTGAAGGCGCTGACGTTGCCAGCCATGCCGGACATGAATCCCGCGATCAGAGCGGTGATGCCGAGGCCCAGCAACCCTGGTCCGCAGTAGCGAGCCAGCATTAACGGGAGAACGTCGTTATAACTGTGCGCGCCGTTCACCGCCAGCGATTCCGGAACCAACTTCATCGGAAGGACCGCCAAACCCAGCAGACCGGGGAGAATGACGATGAACGGAACCATCATCTTGAACCCGGCGCCGATGATGGGAGCCATCTCCGCGCTGCGAATGTCCTTGGCGGCGAGAATGCGCTGCACGACGAGGAAGTCCGTGGTCCAGTAGCCCATGGAGAGCACAGCACCCAAGCCAAAGACGATCCCCGTCCAATGGATGCCCATCGGATTGGTATTGAAGTGGCCGAGACCGGACCAGAGGTGAACATACTGTTCCGACGCCCGCTGCGCAATTTGAATTTTCAGGTTGCCCCAACCGCCGGCCTCGTAGAGGCCGAGAATCGGAATGAGCAGCGCGCCAGCCCAGATCAAGAAGAACTGCAACACTTCATTGAAGATGGCAGAGCGCAATCCCCCGAGCGAGACGTATATCGCGACGGTGAGCGATGACACCCAGATGCTGAAGTTGATGTCCCAGCCCAGCACGATCTGCATGACTTTCGCCATGGCGAACATGTTGACGCCGCTCATCAGCACGGTCATGAAGGCAAAAGAAACTGCGGAGACAGCGCGCGCTGGTTCACCGAAACGCAATTTCAAGTATCCCGGAACGGAGTGGGTCTTCGAGATGTAGTAGAACGGCATCATGACCAGCGCGAGGAACAGCATCGCCGGGATGGCGCCGACCCAGTACCAGTGGGTGGCAAGAATTCCGTACTGGTAGGCTGAGCCGGCCCAGCCCATCAGCTCGAGAGCGCCGAGGTTGGCGGAAAGGAAGCTCAGGCCGGCGACCCAGGCGGTCATTTCGCGTCCGGCCATAAAAAAGTCTTCGCCGGTGTTGGCTCGGCCCTTCAAATACCAGCCGATTGCCAGAACCAGTGCGAAGTAAAACGCGACGATTGCGTAATCCACTCCCGAGAGATGCACCAGGGTCTTGCTTAATGCCATCGCCAACAGTGGGCTCATTTGCCTTCCTTTGCCTGACCGTAATAGGAGTTGCTGCCGTGCTTGCGCAGGTAATGCCGGTCGTGAAGAGACTTTCCAATCGGACCCGCATGCGAATTCAATGTCGAAGTGAAGTATGCGGTGCGGGCCAACGCTTCAAGGATGACAGCATTGTGCGCGGCCGCCGCAACGTCTTTGCCCCAGGTGAATGGCCCATGGTTCGCGACTAAGACTCCGGGGAGAGCGGAGGGACTGTGATCGCGAAATGCCCGCAGGATGGCTTGGCCGGTGTTCTCCTCATACTCCCCGGCGATTTCGTGATCGGACAGAGGATCGGTGACTGGAACCGGGCCGTGGAAATAATCCGCATGCGTCGTACCAAAACACGGAATCTCACGGCGGGCTTGCGCCCAAGCGGTTGCGTACTCGGAATGAGTATGGACTACGCCGCCGATTTCGCGGAAGGCCTTGTACAGGACGAGATGGGTCGCGAGATCCGATGACGGACGCAACTCACCTTCCACAATCTGGCCGTCAAGGCCAGTGACCACCAGATGCTCCGGCTTCATTTTGTCGTAGGGAACGCCGCTGGGCTTGATCACTACTAATCCCTCTTCGCGCAAAATTCCGCTGGCATTGCCGAAGGTATAGAGCACCAATCCACGGCGGACCAATTCCAGATTGGCTTCCAGGACTTCCACCCGCAATTGCGCCAACGAGGTTCGTGACGTGGTTCCGCTATTGGGCATGATCAGAGACGCCGGAAGTAAGCAGTTTTCCTCAACCGTATCGTGAATCTCTCAGTCTTCGCCCAGCTTAGCGGGCTGAAAATCGGTAGATGGTAACCGTGTGGTACTTTTGCCCCGGCTTCAGTTCGGTTGACGGAAATTTCGGATGATTCGGCGAATCTGGGAAATGCTGCGTCTCCAGACACACTGCCGTGCGCCGTCCGTAGGCCTTGCCACCTTTTCCGGTGATACTGCCGTCAAGGAAGTTGCTGGTGTAAAGCTGCACACCCGGCTGATCGGTGATGACTTCAAGCACGCGTCCGCTCACAGGCTCGTAAACTTCCGCCGCGATTGCGCGGGGATCATGCGCCGACATCCTACCGTTGCCGTCGAGCACAAAGTTGTGATCGTAGCCGTGACCCTTCTTCAACTGATCGTTGTCGTCGTTGATGCGCGCCCCCACGGCAGTCGGCTTGCGGAAATCAAACGGCGTCCCTTCAACCGGCGCGAGTTCGCCGGTGGGAATCGCGCCTTCGTCGGTAGGTGTGTAGCGGATAGCGTTGATCTTCAATTCGTTCTTCAGGATGTCACCATTTCCCACTCCCGCGAGATTGAAGTACGAGTGGTTGGTGAGATTCACCACCGTGTCTTTGTCGCTGGTGGCGGAATAGTCGATCTTCAGGTCCTTCCCCACCAGTGTGTAACGGACAACAGCGCTCAGTGTGCCGGGAAATCCTTCTTCGCCGTCGTGGCTCACGTAGGTCAATTCAACGCCGTGAGGAATCTGCTTGCCTGTCCAAACCACTTTGTCGAAACCTTTCAGGCCACCGTGAAGAGTATTAACGGGATGGGCTTTGTCAGGCCCGTCGTTCAACGGCGTGGAAAAGGTCTTGCCGTCCAGTTGGAATTGGCCACCTCCGACGCGGTTCGCGTAGCGCCCAATGATGGCGCCAAAATATGCCTTGTTGCCGTTGACGTATTCATCGAGCGTGTCGAATCCGAGCACAACGTCGACGGACTTGCCGCTCTTGTCGGGCACCTTCAGGGATTGAACGATGCCGCCGTAGGTGATAATTCGCGCTTCGATGGCGCCGTCCTTCAATGTGTAAATATCAACTGGGGTGCCATCCGGCGTCTTGCCAAAAGACTGTTTGGTTACCTGGCCTTGAAGTTCTGCCACGATGGTCATAAGTGCAAGCACGAGAACAGCGAGTCTCATTCTCGCTACCTCCTCATAAGATTTGTTGCCTCCCGCCGGAAGGGCTGAGGAGCTTTCCACGATGTGCGATGAACCGCTGCATTATCACTCATTGACAACGTTTTGTAAACGATTGAGTTGATCTAATTCGATTTAGATTTAGGTCAACCGTCACAGGCCAGCCTCAGTCGATCTTAGGCGCCGAACCGGCGCCGTCGGCCGGAGAACAAATGTAAACGTCGGGAGAAATGCCAGTCTTCTGCCGATAACGTTCGGCAATCTGCGAGGCGAACGATTCGGCCTGCCCTGACTCCACAAGATTCACCGTGCAGCCGCCGAAACCGCCGCCGGTCATGCGGCCACCGTAAAATCCGGGAAGCCCTTGCGCCGATTCGACCATGATGTCCAGTTCTCGGCAACTGACTTCGTACAAATCACGCAGGCTACGGTGAGAATCCGCCATCAAATCGCCGACGCGGGTAAGGTTTCCACCGCGAAAGTCCCGTGCCGCTTCGATCACGCGCGCATTCTCTTCAACGACGTGCTGGCACCGTTTGTAAACCACCGGGGATAGCACTGCCGCGTGGGCCGCAAGCTGCTCGGAAGAAACGTCACGCAGGGCCTTGATGCCCGGGTAGAACCGGGACAGAATCTCCACCCCTTGCTCGCATTCCTCGCGGCGGCGGTTGTATTCTCCGCTGGAATTCTGGTGCTTCACCATGGTGTTGCAGATCACGAATTTAACTTGCTCAGGGATGGCGACCAGCTCAAAATCGAGGGAACGGCAATCCAGAAGCAAGGCGTGCCCCGCTTTGCCAAAGCAAGACACAAACTGGTCCATGATGCCGACGCGCGCGCCGACGAATTCGTTTTCCGCGGTCTGGCAAAGTTTTGCGATATCTTTCAGCGGGAGCACACCGTCGCTCAGAGTCAGCAACGCCAGCGCGCTGGCCACTTCCAGCGCGGCTGATGAACTTAGGCCAGAGCCGATCGGCACTTCGCCGTAAACCAGCAGATTGGCTCCAGCCAGGCCGCAGCCCACGCCGGCCAGGGCATGCGCCACTCCTAGCACGTAGTCGCACCAGGCGCCCAATTTGTGCGGTGGCAGTGCGGCTGCATAGAAATCGAAACTCTCTGGAAACTCAGTCGAGCGGAGCAGCAGCTTGCTGTCAGTTCTCGGCGAGATCGCAATTCGGGTGTAGAACCCGATGGCCGTGGGCAGGACAAATCCGTCGTTGTAATCGGTGTGCTCGCCGATCAGATTAACGCGGCCGGGAGCGCTGAAAATCCGCGGCGCAGCGTGAAACTCGTTCTCGAAGCGCTCCGACAGTTCAGCAACGGTCATCTTGGCCAATTCAAGTCTCCGAGTCCCGCTATTGTAATGAGATACAGGTTGTGAGAGAACATAAAGTCCACCTCGCAAGATAGTCAATCCGTCTTGTGGCGGAGCGGGGAAAATCTGCAAGGTCTGCTCGGTGAAACCAACTTGGAATTGAAACTTAACGAACAGTCGCACCGAAGATACAACGCGCTCACCGGCGAGTGGGTGCTGGTGTCGCCGCATCGCACCCAGCGGCCATGGCAGGGCGCGGTCGAAAAAGTGCCTCCGACACAGCGGCCGCAGTATGATCCGACTTGCTATTTGTGTCCAGGGAATGAACGCGCAGGCGGAGCTCGTAATCCGAAATACACCTCGACATTTATTTTCGAAAATGATTTTGCTGCGTTGAGGAAGGATGCGCCGCGCGGACGACTCGATGTCGAAAACAAGGCCTTGCTGGTGGCCGAGGGCGAGCCGGGTATCTGCCACGTCATGTGCTTCTCGCCGAGGCACGACCTGACGATTTCCAGCATGAGCGTGACGGAGATCGAAGAAGTGGTGCGGGTATGGACTGCGCAATTTGCCGAACTGGCTGCGGTCCCGGAGATCAGCCACGTACAGATTTTCGAGAATCGTGGCGAGATGATGGGCGCCAGCAATCCGCATCCACACTGCCAAATCTGGGCGACGGCTTCGATTCCGGAACAGCCAGCACGGGAACTCGAGGCTCAGCGCAACTATCTTGCGGCGCACCAGAGCTGCCTGCTCTGCGATTACGTGACGTTGGAACAACGCCAGGCGGAGAGACTTGTCTGCGCCAATGAAGGCTTTGTCGCGGTGGTTCCCTTCTGGGCGGTATGGCCGTTTGAAGTACTGCTGTGCAGCCGCCGGCATGTGGGGACGTTTTCGGAACTCAGTAGCGCCGAGGTCACACAACTGAGCGCGATTCTGAAACAGATCGTCGGTGCCTACGATCGCGTGTTCGACGTTCCCTTTCCCTACTCGATGGGATTCCATCAATCCCCTTCCGACGAAGGAAAACATCCGGAGTGGCATTTCCACGCCCATTTTTATCCGCCGCTGCTGCGCTCGGCCACAGTGCGCAAATTCATGGTGGGATTTGAAATGCTCGGCAACCCGCAGCGCGACATCACTCCCGAACTCGCGGCGGAGAAGCTGCGAAGTCTGACGAAAAGCGCTTCATGAATCAGAACATGACAAGCAACTTTCAAGAGTCCAACTATTGGTTGACCACGGCTTCAATGCCGCCCGGCAGTGGCGGTGACCTGCCCGCAAGCGCCGACGTTGCCGTAATCGGTGCCGGGTTCACCGGTCTTTCCGCGGCTCGCGTTCTCGCCAAGCGAGGTGCCAAAGTTGTCGTGCTGGAGGCCAACAGCATTGGCTGGGGTGCCAGTTCTCGCAACGGCGGCATGGTGCTGACCGGAATGAAGCTGGACGTTGGCACTCTTTCCAAACGTTACGGAATGGAGTTGACTCGCCACATGTACGCGGATTCGCTGGCCTCGATTGATCTGGTGGAGCAGATTGTCCGCGAAGAGAATATCGCCTGCGATTTTTCGCGCTGTGGGCATCTGGAAGTCGCGTGCAAGCAGTCGCACTTTGATTCTTACGCGCGTTCGGTCGAGGTGATCGCGAAAGAGTTCAATCACCAACTGAAGATTGTTCCGCGAAATGAACTGCCCCGCGAGATCGGCTCCAGCATTTACTTTGGTGGCATGGTTGACGAGACCAGCGCCGGAGTCAACCCTGCGCGTTATGTTTCTGGCATGGGCGGCGCTGCAATGAAAGCCGGGGCCATGATCTACGAGAACGCGCGCACACAAGAGATTTCAAAAGCCTCGCAGAACGGTTCTGCCGGCTTTGAGGTGAAGACTTCGCGAGGAAATACTTTTGCTCGCGAGGTTCTGGTGGGGACCAGCGGCTACACCTCGGCTGCGACGCCGAAGCTGCGCAAGAAGATCATCCCCATTGGTTCGTACATTATTGCGACCGAGCCGTTGCCGGAATCGCTGGCCAAAGAACTCAGCCCGCGCAATCGCATGATCTATGACTCCAAGTACTTCCTTTATTATTACCGGCTCACGCCCGACAATCGCATGCTGTTCGGGGGGCGGGCGGCATTTTTTCCAGAGACGGAAGACACAATTCGGCGCAGCGCGGAAATCTTACGGCAGGGGATGGTCGAGGTTTATCCGCAGTTGAGGAACACCAAGATCGCATACGCCTGGGGCGGGACTGTGGATTTCTGTTTTGACACCATGCCCCACGCCGGGCAACTCGACGGCATTCACTACGCGCTGGGATACGCGGGCCACGGAGTCGCCATGGCGACGTTTCTTGGAGCGAAGATGGCGGAGAAAATCTGCGGTTGCAGCGATGAAATCCCGTACGCTGCGATTCCCTTCCCCGGCGCGCCCTTGGGACTTTACAACGGTAAGCCGTGGTTCCTGCCGTTTGCCGGGGCTTACTACAAGGTGCTCGACTGGATTAGCTGAGATTGGATTAGCTGAAATTCGATCAGCCGAGATTTGGGGTGCGATGGGCCGGAGCTAAACTAAGCATCCCTCTTGCGGCGGAACACGAAATACGCCAGCGGCCCGAGTAACAACGCGACCGGCCCCCACTGAAGGGCGAACTTGTCGCTGGCAATCATGGCAACTCCGCTCATCAGCAGCGGAGCAATCACCGCGTAGGCCAGGCCTTTGTTTCCCCACGGAATGCGGAACGTTCGCTGCAAGTCTGGGCGCTTGCGCCGAAGCTGCCAGGCAGAGAGCACGGTAAGAATGGAAGTCGCAATCCGAAGCCAGATGTAAACCGAGATCAACTGCGCCAGGCTGTGCCACGCGACCAGGCAGTACATCGCAGCCGAAAGCAGAATGGCCAACCACGGCGTTCCAAATTTCGAATGCGTCTTGGCGAGCGCGGGAGACAGATACCCATCCTCCGCCATGGCAAATGGCATTCGTGTCGTGCTCAGGACGGTGCTGTTCAAAATGGAAAGGCCCGTGAAGGCGGCGGCCATGGTCATGGCAAATCCCAACCACGGCCCGCCGATAAGCCCCGCGGCTTCCGAAAAAAATCCGTCGTGCCACTGCTCCCACTTTCCGACCGATGCGAGCACGCATGCCGTCGGCAGAATATAGGTTGCCATCGAGAGCGGCACCACCCAGGCCAGCGCCCGCGGATAATTTCGCTGCGGATTCTCCACCTCCTCCGCCACCGACGAAATTTGTTCGTATCCCGCATACAGCCACAAGCCCAGCGCAAAGCCGACTCCAAAGACCTGGAACACCGGCTTGTGCGGCGGAATAAACGGCAGCAACGGATTGTGGTGCCACATTCTGACGCTGACCATGCACATCACCAGCACCACGGCCAGAATGAAAATCTCGAGAATGGTCGCGACCCTGCCCACGAGCCGGATACCGCGCAGGTTTACATAAGCAATCAGCGCGATTACGGCGACGGAAATCAGGTAATGGCCGAACGGCGTGAGCCACGGAATGTAGTGAGCAACGTTGTCGGTAAATAAGACGGCATAGGCGCCGCCCAGCAGAAACGATGCGCACCAGTTCCACCATCCAGCGAGAAATCCCCAGAAGTCACCGAACGCCTCGCGGGTCCAGCGATAGAAGCCGCCTGAGACCGGCATAGCGGTGGTCAACTCGGCGGCGACCAGCGAGATCGGGATGCACCAGAAAAATGGAATGAGTAGCTGATACATCAACGCCATTCCCGGTCCGGAAGTGCGCACCTGGTCCTCCAGCCCGAAGGGGCCAGCGGTGTTGTAGGAGTACATCACGAACACGAACGAGAACAGGCCGACTTTCTTGATGGCGCGGACGCGCGCTGCGCTGGCTTGTCTTTCTGAATCCGCTGCGAGTTCGGCTGTTGTCTTCACGCTAGACCCGTTCGAGAATGACAGCGATTCCCTGCCCTACGCCGATGCACATGGTACACAACGCATAGCGTCCGCCGGTTCGCCCTAACTGATTCATCGCAGTCGCTACGAGCCGCGCTCCACTGGCGCCCAGCGGATGGCCGATGGCAATGGCTCCGCCGTTCGGGTTCACGTGTGCGGCGTCATCCGGGAGACCAAGATCACGCAGAACCGCTAGTGCTTGCGCGGCGAAAGCTTCGTTCAGTTCGATTAGGTCCATGTCGGAGAGTTTTAGTCCGGACCTAGCGAGAACTCTCTGCGTGGCCGGAACTGGACCGATTCCCATCACCCGCGGCAAAACCCCGGCGGTGGCAGACGTGACGACACGCGTCCGCGGAGTCAGGCCATATTTCTTCGCGGCCGCCTCGGAAGCCAGCAGCAGCGCGCCCGCGCCGTCGTTGATGCTCGACGCATTCCCCGCCGTGACCGTGCCGTTGGGCTTTACGATGGGCTTAAGTTTGGCGAGCGCTTCGAGCGTCGTATCTGGACGCGGCTGCTCATCCTGCGAGACCACTTGCGAATCGCCCTTCTTGTCAGGAACCGTCACCGGAACAATTTCTTCTGACAGACGCCCGGTTCGCATTGCCTCAGCCGCCCGTTGCTGGCTTCGCAAAGCAAACGCGTCTTGATCTTCACGCGAGATGCGCCACTCTTCGGCGACGTTCTCTGCGGTCTCGGGCATCGAGTCCGTTCCATACTTCGCCTTCATCGCCGGATTCACGAAGCGCCATCCGATGGTTGTGTCTTCGATCTTCGCCGACTCGCGAGAACGCCGACTTCCGCCTTCGCCATCACGAACGGCGCGCGCGACATGCTTTCCACACCGCCTGCAATCACCAAGTCGGCCTCGCCGGACTTGATCGCTCGCGCTGCCACCGATACCGATTCCAGGCTCGATCCGCACAGCCGGTTCACGGTCGCTCCCGATACTTCCTTCGGCAATCCCGCCAGCAGCAACGCCATGCGCGCAACGTTGCGATTGTCTTCGCCCGCCTGATTGGCGCAGCCGTAAATCACGTCGTCGAGCGCGGCCCAATCTACCTTCGGATTGCGGTCCATTAATGCCTTGAGCGGGAGCGCGGCCAGGTCGTCCGTTCGAATGGACGACAGTGCACCGCCATAGCGCCCGAAGGGCGTGCGCATTGCATCGCAGATGTAGGCCTCGCCCACGGAAAAAGAGTCCCGACCACCGAACAAGCTGAGAGTCTATATCAGCCGGTGCACTTCCCAAAAGATCACGAACACGTGTGATTGAAATCACAAAATCGGCTCCTCGGTCTCATGTATAGTGACTGCGATCACAACCGACTGGTTTCGTACCAACACCAACTATGACTTTGAATCCCGCGAACTCTCCAAGCTCTAGCTCCGATTGTCCGGACAACGATCTCTCCAGTCCGCCACGACGGTCTTTCGTCGCCGGATTGCTGGCCGTCGGCTCCGCAGGAGTCGGCGCGCTGCTTGCGCTTCCGGTCGTGAAGTTCGTCCTGCACCCTGTCCTCGCCAACACGACCGAAAAATCCTGGTCCGACGTCGGCAGTGTGGATGAGTTCCAGTCCATCACCGCGCCGGTCAAAAAACTGGTCCAGATCGACCAACTCGACGGCTGGCGGCACACTGTGCTTCAAAAGCCGGTTTACGTGATCAAAGACGCCGCCGGACAGATCACCGTCCTCTCCGCCGTGTGCCCACATCTCGGATGCAGCTTGCCCTGGGTGGATGAGCAGAAAGAATTCATCTGTCCCTGCCACAAAGGGACGTTCGACGCCAAGCGGCAAGTTGGTCAGCGGCCCTCCGCCCCGCAACATGGATACGCTCCCCATGAAAGTTGAAGACGGCACAGTCAAGATTCAGTATCAGTTCTTCCGCCAGCTATCTCCGCACAAAGAGGTAGTCGCCTAGATGACTACCCCGCCCGAGAAAAAGCAAGACAGCGTCCTCTCCCGCCTGATTCACTGGAACGAAGCCCGCACCGGACTCAATTCCCTGCTCCATCACGCCCTCGATGAACCCATCCCCGGCGGCGCCCAGCTGGCTTACGTTTTCGGCTCTGGCCTGCTGTTTCTTTTTATTTCGCAAGTCATCACCGGAGTTTTTCTCGCGCTCTACTACGTCCCCTCCGCCGACCACGCGCACACCACGGTCTGGTACATCACCAAAGAAGTTTCCGCCGGATCATTCCTCCGCAGCATTCATGCCTACGGATCGAGCGCAATCGTCATCGTGCTCCTGCTCCATCTCATTCAGACCTTCATGTACGGCTCCTACAAAGGCCGCCGCGAACTGCTCTGGGTTGTCGGATGCATTCTGCTGGCGCTCATGCTCGGCATGGCCTTCACCGGATATCTTCTTCCCTGGGACCAGAAGGCCTACTTCGCAACGACGGTCGGCACAAATATTTTCAGCGAGATCCCCTTCTTCGGCAACGCGCTCAAGCGCCTCCTCCGTGGCGGCACAGAGATGGGCACGCTCACCCTCTCGCGTTTTTTTGTGCTGCACGTTTTTCTGCTTCCCGCCCTGATTTTCCTCTTCGTGGCGCAGCACATTTATCTCTTCCGCAAAGCCGGAGCCGCCGGCCCCGCCACCGCCGACCCCATCCACCCCAATCTCCCCACCGAAACTTTTTATCCCAAGCAGTTGGTCATGGACATGGGTTTCGCCCTGCTCATCATCGTCGCGCTCGGCTTCTTCGCCTGGAAGCTGCCCACCGCCCTCGGCCCCGCCGCCGACCCCTCGGACACCGTTTTCCTCCCCCGCCCCGAGTGGTATTACATTCCCGTCTTCCAATATTTAAAGTATTGGGCGCCTTCAACCGCCGTCATAGGAATTCTGGTTATCCCCAGCATTCTGGGGCTTTTACTGGTCGGACTTCCATTCTTCGATCGCCGGATCGAACGCCGCCCGTGGAAGCGCCCAATCAGCGTAGGCATCTTCACCGCAATTTTTCTAGCGCTGGGATTTTTCGGATTCCAAAGCCATCACCAGGATTCGCGCGATCCCGGAGTCGCGACGCAGCTCCAGAAACAGCGGACGCAAGAAGAAGAATTCATGAAGCAGCCGTTCCAACCTGAAGTCGTGGTCGCCGCCGGAGCCGCCGCCCCAGCCACTCCCGGAGTCGCCCAAGGCCAAAACATTTTTTCCCAGAGCTGCAATGCCTGCCACGGCGAAGCCGGCGTCGGCGGAGGCATCGGCCCCCGCCTCGTCGGAGTAGGCAAGAAGTACGACGCCACCAAAATCGCGTCCCTGCTACAACACCCCACCCCCGCCATGACCGCCGGCGGCATGCCTCCCGTAGATCTGAAGCCCGAGGAGTTGGACGCCCTGATCGCGTACTTGCAGAGTTTGCAGTAGCTCTTGTGCTGCGGACGCCCGTAATTGAAGCGATTCACCACAGAGACACTGGGCCACAGAGAAGACGAAACTTATTCTGAATGTTTCTCTGTGACTCTGTGTCTCTGTGGTGAAAAAGATTTGTCTAGGTCTCAGCCCGACAGCGGCTTCCCAATCTCCCAGTGATGCCCAAACGGATCAACAACCCTTCCGACGCGCCAGCCGTAATCTTTGTCCTCAACAGGCACAACCACGGTGGCTCCGGCTTTGACGGCGCGCGCGAAAACGGCATCCGGATCGGCCACCACCATCACCATCCGCACCGTCGCGCCTCCCAGCGTCTCAGGGCTGAAATTCTTGTGCTCCGGAGACTCGTCCGCCACCCAGAATTCCGATTCCCCCACCGACAGCTGCGCGACCACCGCCCCATCCGGCGCGTCGATGCGAAACAATTCCCCCGCCCCAAACGCGGCTTTGTAGAACTCAACCGCCTTCGCCCCGCCGCGGACCGAGAGCATGGGGGAGAGGGAGGTTTTCGGGTTGTTGGTGCTCGGTGGCCTGTCGCTCATAAAATTCCTCGCTTGCTGACTCAATATCTGTTGCTGGACATTGTGCCACAGCGAGGACCGCCGGCGGCGGCATGCCTTGAGTGGATTTGAAGCCAGGCGGGTTGGATGCGTTGATCGCTTATTTGCACAGTTTGTACTAGGGGCGGCGGTGTCAGAATAAAGTCAACTGCGCCGGGGTAGGCTTGCACATTTTTTCTGGATTCGGTTCGGCCAGTTTCGAGGCTCTCGCACTCTGATCAGGGAACCGTTCCCTCAGACAGACCAACGCGCTCCTTTGGAGTCGGGGGGTAACGTGGACATCCGTCTTGAGTGCGGCAAGGGATTCTTTCCGGGTATGTATCTGCAAGCACTCAATCAGATCTTTGTGGGAATTTATAGCCTCAATTACCAGCGATCCCAATTTTTTCGCCAGATCTTGAGAGTTCAGCACCTGCAGGCCGGTTGACCATACGGTTGCAGGCCATTTTCGTCGCACGCAATCCCATAACGAAAATCCGATCCTCTCCTTGCCGAGTATTCTCACAATCTTCTTAGCCGAAACCTGCATCGACACGTTGTAGCTTCTTGCCATCTCGACAACGTCGGTGGGATCCACCCTCTTGTTAGAGAGTGCCTGTCTAATTTCATCGGTTGGAACTAGGAGTTCTGCTGCAAATGCATTGCAGACCGCTTCTTCAACCGGATCCTGATGAGCCGTATCTGGGATACTTGCCCCTCGGTATCTTCTTAATGATACGGCGATGCCCCGCTGCGCGTTCCGCATCAGCAAGACGTGTCCCAGTTCATGGGCGAGGGTGAACCGCTGTCGGGTTACCGACGACTGACTCGCTAGGATTGCGGAAAACTGGCTATTCTCGCAGTCGGTGTAGCCTAATAATCCGTCTAGATACTCGAGGCGCACAGTCACGTTTAGAGCGCGGGCGATCTTGAAGGGATCATACGGCGGTCCCCCTTCGCCATGCTGCCACACAAGGCGACGGGCAGCTTCCGTGAGCTGATCTCTGTAAAAACAGAACTGGGTTGAGTTCATGACGTGAGATACCTGATCCAGTTGATCTTCAAACTACCCTGCAGTCTCTGAGCCTGGCCGGGTAGGTTGATCGAGCGCTGCTCATGGAAGAGGTTCCACTTTTGCACGAACTCGAGAGGAAAGTCGGGGTCGTTCTGTTTGACTTCGATCGCAGCCTGCGATGCCACGGCAAGGCAGATCATTTCCGCGTGGTCGCGCGGCGGCAAGAGCCCGACATTTGCAACCTGCACTCGATTCGTCGCTTCATGATTTTTCTGCCGCAACTCGGGGAGCCGATATCGGACCTTCCAAGCGAGCAGCGGGTCAAACATGGGAGCCGTAACAGCCTGAACAATCGTGGCACCTGCGTCCATCAGGGTCGCAACATTCTCGGGCGTTTGCACGCCGCCAACGGCGACAATGGAGAACCGGTGGCCGAGTTTTTCCCTGAGAGTCACTACCTCGCGCACGCCCCGTAGCGTCATTGGAAAGGTGCTGGGACCCGACAACCCGCCGAATTCTCTGCCCAAGAACGCGGGAATACGTGTTCCGTCGCGATCCTGGCGGACCGGGCGAACCTTGCAGGTATTCTTGAACGCGACCGCGTCAACTAGGTCGCCACATGCCTTCAGCACGTTCTCGATTTGCCGGGGCGGCACACAGGGCAACTTCACAAAGAGCATGCATTTCCCCTTCAGCTGCTGCCGAGCTGCTGCAACTATTTCGCGCAGCATTCTTGGATCCGTGTAAACATCGCGACCCTTCAGGTTTGGGCACGAAATATTCAGTTCAACGTACGGCGGCGAAACCTCCAAGGCACGGGCGATGGCATCCTGAAAATCACGCTTAATACCCTTTCCCGCTGTATCCTCGCCGATCACGCTCAACCCAACGTACTTGCCCCTTGGATGTCGCTTGATCTCCTCATACTGCTTTTGCCATTCGGCGGGTGCCTCGGAAGGTCCACCTATCGAATTCACGACATCTGGAACGCTGCCTTTTACCTCACTCTGTCTAAAACCAACTAGAACCTCCGGCGGCGTTCCCATGGGACCCAGCAGATCGGGGGGTTGCAGCACGAAGGCTATCTGCGGTCGCTCCCACCCGCCCTTTGGATTCGCCCTTCTGGTCTTGAACGTGCAAAGGCCGTAGCCCAGGTCCAGCATTGTCGTTGTGTATTTACTGTTGCCAGTAAGCGGCCCAGAAGCTACCCCGATTGGGCAATCCAGCTCCAAGCCACCAACTACGACGCGACAGGTCGGCAAATCATCTTGGCGATCCCACAACCAATCCAGTTCCGGCGGCCCGGCAAACATGTTCTCTTCGTACGACATCTCTGGCGAAAAATCATAGATTGGCAGGAACGTTTGATGACGAGCTACATCAATGCGGTTGTGCAGAGCCAAACGGACTATGGCGCCAACGTCTCGCGGGTCGTCTGGACGCCCCCCCGCCAGCCAGCGCTTCACAGTGTTCTTATCGTGCTTTAAGCCCTTGTAGACTTTGTATTCTTTAACTTCTTCCACTACAGCCTTCAGGAGCCCATGAAAATCAACCGCTGTATACGTCATAAATCACCCCTAGCTATGCTCGATGTTAGCAGGCCAAATTCGGGGCGAATAGGGGCTGCACTCGTGCGGTGAACACACAGGCCTCCCCCGTAGCAAGCGCCACTAGCGGCACCCACCATTGGGGCGTCCCCTAATTGTCCGTTCACGTTCAAAGCCTCTAGGAGCTGAGCCTGACCCGTGGAACCATGGGGCCATGTTCGACTCAAATCATTTCCTCTTCTGGGTAGTCGTGAGCGTGGTGGGTGAATTGGCGTGCGCGCTCTTACTCTTCATCGCGAGACGGCTGTGGACTAAGGCATTGCGCCACAGCAAACGGAAACGAGATCATTCCCCGGCGCACCCTCAGAAACCACGGGCCGAGAAAGCTATGGAAAGGAAGAAGCGTTCGAGGTCGCCCGGACCTGGCTCCAGTAGCGAAACCAGTTCAGGGCATCGCCAAGCGGAGGCGGTTGAGCGACAACCGGGTTCCGCTGGAGCTGATCGAACTGGGCATTGAAACCAGCAAGCAAAAAGAGCAGGCCTTCTTTGAACTGGCGGAGCGGTTCTGCGCCTCCGACGCCCGGCCGAGGCCAAGCAACTGGGAGACAAGCTGGGGCGGATGACTTTGCTGTTCGGCTTCGTGAAAGGGCACGGCTTCAGCCGTGCCGATAGGCGACCCGCATCTTGCTTGCCGGCTTCAGCCGGTAGGGGTTTTTACGTTTTGGGGAAACTTCAAGCCTTCCCGCAGTGACCCTCAACGTCAAAATCCCCACTTTTCGCCTGGCTCAGACCCGCCCTGTGCAAAACTTTTGTCAATACCCCACCACCCCCCTTTTTTCCCTAACCCGCTGATTCCCAACCGACAATAAAGTTCGAAAACATGGCACAATCACCCCCTCCAAAATGCTATTCTGAAAATAGAGAGCAGATACTCTCTCAAGAGCGCGGTGAAAGCCGCGCTCTTTGTGTTTTTGGGGCCCCCTTTTGACAATTTCTGAGGAAACTCTACAAACTGAACTCCTTCATGTCGCCAACCTCGACTGCAAGCATCGCGGTGACATTGCCGAACTGGCTTTCATGCGCAAAGCCGCAACCCTCGGATTTGCTGTCGCCAAGCCTTGGGGAGATTGCGACCGCTACGACGTCGTCGTCCGCGCCGGCAAGGTCTTTTGGCGCGTCCAGATCAAGTCTGTGTGGGCTGCCTCGCCCTCGCGGCCGCACTATCGCCTGAGAACCACAGGAAATCACCGCAGCCCGTACTCCGCCGATCAGATTGACTTCCTGGTCGCTTACATTTTTGCGAAAGATACCTGGTACGTCTTCCCGGTTTCTTTGATAGAACACCGCCAGATTTTGTGTCTCACGCTAGGGTCGAAGAACTCGAAGTACGAGCGGTACCGCGAAGCGTGGAACCTGATGGGCCCGACCAACACCGAGCCCGCCCCACCCGCCGCCCCCTGATTTGCGTCCACCCTAGGGACGCAAAAGTCGGAGCCTAAGCACGCATCACCCGATCCCTGCCCGTGGGTCAGTGTGAACGAGTACCTTTACTCGGGATAGAATACTGCTGGCAATCCTATGAACACCGCCGCAGCGCCTGAGAACTGGGAAGGCCAAATCGTTGACGGGAAATTTCCGCTCCTGAAATGGCTGGGCGGCACGCACAGGGGCGATGTCTTCCGCACGCAACTACCTGGGCAATTACCTGGAAAAGATCCCCAGACGGCGGCCATCAAATTGATTCCCGCAGGCGCCGATGCGGAGAAACAGATTTCTCGCTGGCAGATGGCGGCTACGCTGACCCATCCGCACCTGTTGCGGGTGCTTCATGCGGGCCAGTGCAAAATCGCCAACATTCCGCTCGCTTACGTGGTCATGGAGTATGCGGAGGAGGACTTGTCGGAGGTGCTTCCGGCGCGTGCCCTCTCCACGAACGAAGCGAGACAAATGCTTCCACCGCTGCTGGATGGGATTTCGTATCTGCATTCCAGGGGTCTGGTGCATGGGCGGGTCAAGCCGTCGAATATTATGGCGGTTGCCGATCAGCTGAAACTTTCGACGGACAGCGTTCACTCGGTCAGTGAGGCGGGAGAGGCAGGCTTGCCTTCGACTGCGTTTGACGCGCCTGAGGTTCGGCGCGGTGTGGTATCGCGCCCGGAAGATATTTGGTCGCTTGGGGTCACGCTGGTGCGGTGCTTGAGTCCTGGTAAGCAAGCTCGGGAAAGTTACAATCCGATTGAACAAGGGATCGCGCAGACGATTCCGGAGCCTTTCCGCCACATTGCGCGGGAATGTCTGCGGCCCGATTCGAAGTCTCGCTGCTCGCTGGCCGACATCAGAGAATGGCTGCGGCCTGCGTCGGTTTCTCCGATTGCGGTCCAGCGGAATGAGGGGCGACGAGTTCCCTCATTAGGATGGTGGGCGGTCGCGGCGGCGATCATCCTGGTGGTGACGATTCTTGTGTGGAGATGGGCTGCCCAGGGTAAACAAGAAGCACCCGTGTCGCCGACGCCGCAGCCTTCTGCTTCCAACAACACGACGACCCAACCGTCTTCCTCTGTAACTGTGCCCGCGCCTGTGTCAGTGCCCTCTCCTGCCCACGTTGCTACAGCCACAGCGCCCATCGCCAAGCGGCCAGCTCATGCGACGCAAGAAGGGGTTGCCGAAGGCGGGGCTGTCGAAGGCTCGATTGTTGAACGGGTCGTTCCCGATATTCCTGCCGGTGCGCGCAACACGATTCAGGGAAAGGTTCGGGTGAGCGTTCGAATCGAAGTGAACCCTGCGGGAGAAGTTTCAGACGCGATCCTCGTGTCGGCTGGACCGAGCAAGTATTTTGCTAACAAGGCGCTGGAGGCAGCGCGCGGTTGGAAGTTCAAACCCGCGGAAGCAGGCGGACTTTCCAGGGCAAGCGAGTGGATGCTACGTTTCCAGTTTGGACGAGGATCGACCGAAGTAGTCCCCACAGAATTGCCGGCAGGAACTCGCTAGCGGGCGTCTACGCCGCGCCAAGTTCTCCCGGCGACATCTGGTCCACATAACACCACACCCAGGATTCTCCCGGCTCAATCGAACGAATCAGCGGATGATGCGAGCCGCGGAAATGCTTGGTGGCGTGTTTGTTTTTCGACGAGTCGCAACACCCCACGTGTCCGCAAATTAGGCACAGGCGCAGGTGGACCCAGGTGTCGCCGAGTTTCACGCATTCTTCGCAGACGTGAACGTCGGTGGTGCGAACTTTGATTTGATCGACGTGTTTGCAGGTCATGGCTTGCTCCTCGTTATTCTTCATTATCCTTTATTCTTTCGCCGCGTCACGCAGCCGGGTTAACTTCCAGCGAGTCGCGGTCCCAACCGGCAAGGGTTGCGCCGGCTTGGTAGGTGCTCTGCAAGAACTCCATCAACATGCGCTCAGGCGACGGCGAGTTGCGGACGCGATCGTACATCAGGATAAACTCCTTCAACTCAGGATGATAAAACGCCGACTCGGGGCGCACACGCTGCGCTGCCAGGCCCGCGGGTTCAGGGGCAGCGTAGGCATAGAAGGCGGGACCGTCCAACCCCGCGCCCGGCCACCAGCCGGCGCTAATGACCTCGTGGGAATAGGCTTCGCGGGTGATGGAATCGGCACCCGGACGTTCCGGTGCGCGGCGTCCATTGAAACGCGACACTGCCAAGTCGAAACTTCCCCAGAAGAAGTGCACAGGACTGCTTTTGCCGAGAAAGCCGGCGCGGAACTGCTTAAAGACGGAATCGCAGGAAGCCAAAATTCGCCAGAAGCGATGTGCCGCATCGGCATCATAGGCGCGGTAGAGATTGTCGTCGGCAAACGGAATTGGATCGGGAACCTCCACCGGTTTGGCGTAGATGGAGATATTCACGCCCAACGTGCGCAAGGTGGACATGAACTCGGTATAGAAGTCCGCAACGGTTTGCGGTTGGAGGGCAATCACCTTGTGCAATCCATCACAGCGATCAATCAGCAGCTTGTGATCAATAAAATCGAACTGAATTTCGAAAACGTCTTTTCCGTGCGGGATCGGCGATGTGGTCAAGCCGCGCGCGCTGACATAGAGCGGAACATTCCACCAATGATTGGTTCTGGGCGTCAGGGCAAGCTTGATCTTGCCAACAATTTGCGTCCACATGTGCAGATTGTGGTAGGTGGGCTTCCAGTCTTCGAGCGGAAGGGCTGGCCAAGCTTCGGTGTTGGTGACGGTGGTGAGAGGCGTAGCCATGGCTGGACTCCTGACTCGCTATCTGCGTAATTTAACACGCGCGGCATGAGGTCGTACTGATTCGCCCGCCGAGTTCGAATTACTTCTTGAGAAACTTCCCGGTTTCCAGTTCTTCGAAAGCCTGACGCAATTGTTCCTGCGTGTTCATCACGATGGGGCCGTACCATGCGACCGGCTCTTCGAGCGGCTTTCCGGAGACCAGCAAGAAACGGATGCCATCGTCCCCGGCTTGCACGGTGACTTCGTCGCCACGATCAAAGAGGATCAGCGAGCGGTTGTCGGCTTCGACGGGCGGCGTAGTGTCCAGCCATTTGACGGCTTCGGTCGGAACCGCGAGCGGACCGGAGGCAGTTGCAGAACTTTCCGCCTCCGGCGAAAACGTAGGCGAAGGCGTGGCGCGTGGTTTCAACGGGAAGAGTCTTGCGCTTTCCGGGCGCGACGGACACATCGAGGTAGATCGGATCGGCGGCGATTCCATCCACCGGGCCCTTCTTGCCCCAGAAACTTCCGCAGACGATGCGCACGTGGGTGCCGTCGTCGTCCTTGACCTCGGGAATGTCGGGCGACTTCACTTCCTGATAGCGCGGCGCGGTCATCTTGAGCGATGCGGGAAGATTCGCCCAGAGCTGGAAGCCGTGCATGCGGCCGGCGGGATCGCCTTTGGGCATTTCCTGATGAATGATGCCGCTGCCGGCGGTCATCCACTGCACGTCGCCGGCGGCGATGGCGCCGTGGTTGCCCATGCTGTCGCCGTGCTCGACGGTTCCGGCGAGAACGTAGGTGATGGTTTCGATTCCGCGATGCGGATGCCAGGGAAATCCGGCCAGGTAGTCCTCGGGAACATCGTTGCGGAAATCGTCGAGCAGCAGGAACGGATCGAAGTCGTTGGTGTTGCCGAAGCCGAATGCGCGGCGCAGATGCACGCCCGCACCTTCCAGAGTCGGCTTGGATTTGATCACACGCTTTACTGGTCGAATCGACATGCAAACCTCCATCGCGAAATTGTGACGAGTTAACCCGTCTGAACAAAGCGCCAGACTGCGTTTTAGGTATTTCCGTACACCGGCACGCTTGCCCCGTGAACCAGTTTGGCGTCGTCGCTGCACAGGAACAGGACCACGCGTGCAATGTCCTCGGGTTTCGGCCACTGGCTAAAATCGGCGTTGGGTATAGCTTTCCGGTTGGCTTCGGTGTCGATGATGCTGGGTAGAATCGAGTTCACCCGAACGCCGGAGCCCCTGAGGTCCGCTGCGAGGGAATCCATCAGGGCCACGGCTGCAGCTTTCGAAGCCGCGTAGGCCGCGGCGCCGGCGGCATGATCGACAGCGGACTTAGAGGCAACGTTGATGATGGCTCCCCTCTTTTGTTGCAGCATTGTGGGCACGACAGCTCGTGCCAGCACGTACCCTGCGCGCAAATTCAGAGCCAGCATCTGCTCGAATACTTTGGATTCCAGTTTCCACAACGGCACGCCGCCGGAATAAGCGCCGACCGCATTTACCAAGACGTCCAGGCGACCGTGAGTTGAGAGAATTTTCCCGACAAGTTGTTGCGTCGCCGCTTCATCGGTGACATCGACGCTGTAGCCTTCGAGTGCCGAGGTCTTCCCTGCTCCGTTCTTGAGAGCATCGAATTCTTTCTGGTCGCGATAGGTGACGATTACGGTGGCGCCCTCTTCCAGGAACGCCGAGCTCACGGTGCGTCCCAAGCCGCCCGTGCCACCGGTGACCAATACCACTTTGCTGGAGAATTTGTCGTTCATTGCATGCCTCGCATGGAAATATTTCTCGTGTTCTAGAACTCGGCCAGGGCCCGGTGAACCAGTGAAATGGAAATCGCGCCTTCTCCCACGGCCGACGCCACGCGCTTCACATTCCCGGCCCGGACATCGCCCACCGCAAAAACTCCCGGCAAGCTGGTTTCAAGCATTTGGGGAGCGCGAGTGAGTGGCCACACCGACGGCGAAACCATACCGGTGGAGACATCCAGATCGCGTCCGGTAAGGATAAAACCTTTGTCGTCCGTTGCGACGCAGCCTTGCAGCCACTCGGTGCGCGGCGAAGCACCGGCCATGATGAACACGTGGCGGATGTCATGAGTTGAAGTCTCGCCGGTTACGCGATCCTTCCAGGTCACGCGCTCAAGTTGGCGGCCGCCGTCGAGACCGGTGATTTCCGTCTTGTAACGCAGCTCAATCTTGGGATTGCCGGTGATGCGTTGAATCAGATAGCGGGACATGGTGTCGGACAACTGTCCGGAGCGCACCAGGATGTACACTTTGCGCGCGGTCTGTGAAAGGTAAACAGCCGCCTGTCCGGCGGAGTTCCCACCGCCGACCACAATCACTTCTTCGTCCTCGCAGAGCTGGGCCTCGATGTAAGTCGCGCCGTAGTAGATTCCCTGCCCTTCGAAATTTTTCAAATTGGCTATGGGCGGCTTGTTGTATTGGGCGCCGGTGGAAATGACGATCGCCTTCGCGGCCAGCGAGGTGCCGTTGTCGAGAACAACTTCGTAGGGACGGCGGCTGCACTTCAACTGGACCACGCCGTGGGCAACCATCATCTTGGCGCCGAATTTTTGGGCTTGCGCGAGGGCGCGATTCGAAAGCTCCTGCCCGGAAACGCCCGTGGGAAAGCCGAGATAGTTCTCGATCTTCGAGCTGGACCCCGCTTGTCCCCCGGGCGATTCGACTTCGACCACCAGCGCGTCGAGGCCTTCTGAAGCCGCGTAAACCGCCGCCGCCAAACCCGACGGACCGGCGCCGACGATGATCAGGTCGCGGACTTGTTTTTGGTCGATGCTGGCATTGAGACCGAGGCAGTCGGCCAATTGTTGCGGCGTGGGGTTGCGCAGCACTGTCTTGCCGTTGCAAATCACAAACGGAACATCGCCCGTCTTTACCTCGAAGCGATCGAGTAGCGCCTGGTAGGTCTTGTCCACGTCGAGGTCCACGTAGTTGTAGGGGTAAGCATTGCGGCTGAGAAACTCGCGGAGTCGCAGGGTATTGGCGGAGTGTCGTGAGCCCAACATGACGACATTGCCAAGTCCTTTGTTGATAAGCGCGAGGCGGCGAAGGATAAAGGCGCGCATCAGGATTTCGCTCAGCTCGGCGTCGCGTGCAACGATTCCGCGCAGGCCTTCGGACGGGATTTCCAGGAACTCACCGGCTGCGGTGACGCGGCCAAGTACCAGGCAACGCTGGCCGGAAATCATGCTGATCTCGCCGGTGAACGAACCGGCGTTGTGAGTTGTGATGGGACGCTCGCCGGCGCCATCCATGCCCGGCTGCACGATTTCCATCGCGCCGGAGAGTAGCACGAAGAACGGAACCTGGGTGTCGTTGGGCTTGAATAAGATCTCGCCCGCCACAACATTGCGCACTTGGCCGACTGGACGGAGGCGTGCGATCTGCGCCGGAGTCAAAGTCGGGAAGATTTGCGTGGCGGCATCGAGCGCACTGGGCGCAGGCCAAGCGGACATGCTTCCCCTTTCAAGCGGAATTACAAAGCCGTGAAAATAATAGATGATCTGGGAGGGGGTTGGGGTTCACCTGAGGGTAGTGCGGAAGATTTGGCGTCCCCGACGGGATTTGAACCCGTGTTACCGCCGTGAAAGGGCGATGTCCTAGGCCAGGCTAGACGACGGGGACGTTTCTGACTCTGCTCAGGGCAAACTTTTCAGGAGAGTCGTAATCTGCGGCTAGGCAATTGATGTTAGCAGCGCGGCGCAGAGAGTGTCAAAACCTGCGCTGGTGAATGCAGGTTTGCGGATGGTGGCGTTTCTGGCGGCGTTCCTGTCGCCGTCGCTGGCGTTGAAAGTCTAAAATAAGATAGCGACGGCAAATATGGCGGACTCCCTCTATTTCAGTCTCTGGTTCTCTGACTTCGGGCCGGAAGAGATGCTGGTGCGGGCGCTCTCTGTGATGCGCCAGTTCCCTTTCTCCAAAGGTCTTCCGGGGATCACTTCCTTCGCGTTGCATCCGGTTTCATGGAATGAGCCTACGATTTTCGAGCAGCGCTTTCTTCCCGGGGCCGCGCCGGAGGAGGCCATTGCGGTTGCGGCTGACTTGCTGCATGAAGATTATGCTTATGTCTTCGAAGCGAACTGGGATTTGTGGACGCCGCAAACTCCGGAGGGAGCATGGACATTGGCTCCATCCACGGTGACGATCCTTGTCCGCGGCGAAGAATTTGAAGAGGGTGAGTCGAAAACGCAAGGCGAAGTGGAACTTGACTTCGGACTGGACACGCCGTTTCTACACGAGGAACTGCAACTCACTGGAGAAGTCGAATCCCGAGTACGAGCCAACGTGCAGATGCTGGTGGACTTCATTAATCGTATCGAGAAGAGTGGGATGGCCAGCACCCGGCTGCTATGGTCGGAGTCGGGGGAGAATCTGGCGCAGAAGCTGGTGGGCCGGTTGCAGAGAGTGCAATAGCCGCATCACGAGCCAGCCGGCCGCCAGACCCAGTATTGGGTCGAACCCAGACGACTCCATTCCGCTTGATTTTCCCCGTTGAGTGTTGGGGAAGTGGCAATCACGGCTTCGACCCCTCTAGCGGCGAACGCGCCCAACAAAGCCTGCTAGGTGGCAACGAAGCGCTCCAGAAATCTGCGATGTGTTTGCGGTCCATTTCAGCGACGATCTGCACGCGAAGAATTCTCTCCACGGTGTAATCGGAAACACTCGGACTGAATGCGGGCAACCTGAAACTCACCAGTTCGGCCAGGAATCGGTTACGTGCGGTTCCCTAGTTGCGGATTTACCTCGTGGCGTTACTTCAGGCTTACAAGTCGCTCCACTAATTCTGAATAATCTTTCTTTTCGAGGCCGTGGACTTCCTTGTTGTACTCATCCACTTTGGTTGAGTAGTTCATGGAGCAGAATTTGGGACCGCACATGGAGCAGAATGCGGCCTCTTTGTAAAAGGCGTCGGGCAAAGTTTCGTCGTGCATGGAGCGGGCGGTTTCGGGATCGAGCGATAGGGCGAATTGCTTCTCCCAGTCGAAGGTGTAACGGGCAAAGCTGAGAGCGTTGTCGCGGTCCTGCGCTCCGGGACGGCGGCGGGCAAGATCGGCGGCGTGGGCGGCAATCTTGTAAGCGATGATGCCGTCTTTTACATCTTTTTCGTTGGGCAGGCCCAGGTGCTCTTTGGGCGTGACGTAGCAGAGCATGGCCGCGCCGTGCCAACCGATCATGGCAGCACCGATAGCGGATGTGATGTGGTCATATCCGGGAGCGATGTCGGTGACCAGCGGGCCGAGGGTATAGAAAGGAGCCTCGTAGCAAAGCTCACGCTCTTTATCCACTTGCTCTTTGATCTTGTCCATAGGCACGTGGCCGGGGCCTTCGATCATTACCTGCACGTCATACTCCCAGGCTTTCTTGGTAAGTTCGCCGAGCGTTTTGAGTTCGGAGAACTGGGCTTCATCGCTGGCGTCGGCGATGCAACCGGGTCGCAGACCGTCACCGAGCGAGAATGATACGTCGTACTTTGTGAAAATCTTGCAAATTTCTTCGAAATGTTCGTACAGAAAATTCTGCTTGTGGTGATGCGCCATCCACTGCGCCAGAATCGCGCCACCGCGGCTGACGATGCCTGTGATGCGCTTCGCCACCAGCGGGATGTATTGGATCAGTACACCGGCGTGGATGGTCATGTAATCCACGCCCTGCGCGGCTTGTTCCTCGATCACCTCCAGCATGATTTCGGCGGTGAGGTCTTCAATGCGCTTAACGCGCGAGACGGCCTCGTAGATTGGCACCGTGCCGATGGGAACCGGCGAGTGGCGGAGGATGGCTTCACGAATCTGGTGAATGTCGCCGCCGGTGGAGAGGTCCATGACGGTGTCGGCGCCGTAGTGGACGGCGGTGTGCAGCTTTTTCAGTTCTTCGGCGACGTCAGAGGTGACGGCGCTGTTGCCGATGTTGGCGTTGATCTTGCACAGCGACTCGACGCCGATGCACATCGGCTCCAGCTCAGGATGATTGATGTTGGCGGGAATAATCATGCGGCCGCGGGCGACTTCGTCGCGGATCAGCTCAGCCGCGACTTTCTCGCGGTTGGCAACATACTGCATGTCTTCGGTGATCAGGCCTTGGCGAGCATAGTGCATCTGGGAGAAGTTGCCGTCGGTGTTGGCGGCCTTGCGGCGGGCGATCCATTCTTCGCGGGGGCGGGCAGCGCCAGTTCCGTTGTGGCCGTTGCCGTTGTGGCCGTTTCCGTTGTTGCCGTTGGGGGAAGAAGGCATGAATTTCCTCTAGGTGAGCGTTGAGCTTTCTATTATACGCGGCATCGGAGTGGACTTTTGGAGCAGCGCGAGTACCCGAATATTACAATCCAGAAATTCACACGAAACTCGGGTGGAAACTTGGCGATTAACGAGGGTAAACTATCGGCTCACGAACGCAGTGGTGGGAAATTAGGAAGGAGAACGTCATGAGCACGGTACGAGTTCTGGTGGGCACGCGCAAGGGCGCATTCATTCTTACTTCAGACGGCAAGCGCGAAAAATGGGACGTGAGCGGGCCGCATTTCGCAGGGTGGGAGATGTATCACCTGAAAGGATCGCCGGCTGATCCGAATCGCATTTACGCGTCGCAGACCAGCGGATGGTTCGGACAGGTCATTCAGCGCTCCGACGACGGCGGCAAGACCTGGCACCAGCCGGGAACGCCTCCGGGCGAAGAGACCGGGCCCGGCGGCATGCCGAAGGGCGAGAGCAATAAATTTGTCTACGACACGTCCGCCGAGACTGGCGCGCCGATGACCACGCACCAGTTCTATGACGGCAAACCGCATCCGTGGGAGTTCAAGCGGGTGTGGCATCTGGAGCCGTCGCTGTCTGATCCCGACACGGTTTACGCGGGCGTGGAAGATGCGGCGATTTTTCGCTCGACCGACGGCGGCAAGAACTGGAAAGAGATGTCCGGCCTGCGCGGACACGGCACCGGCCCCCACTGGCAGCCGGGCGCGGGCGGCATGTGCCTGCACACGATTATTCTCGATCCCAAGAATCCGCAACGAATTTGGATTGCCATTTCGTCCGCGGGCGCGTTTCGCACCGACGACGGCGGCAAGACGTGGAAGCCGATCAATCGCGGACTGAAGTCGCAATACATTCCTGACCCGGACGCCGAGGTCGGACACTGCGTTCACCACATCGCGATGAACCCATCGCGCCCGGGCGTGCTCTTCATGCAGAAGCACTGGGACGTGATGCGCTCAGACGATGCCGGCGACAATTGGACCGAAGTCAGCGGAAACCTGCCGACGGATTTTGGCTTTGCGATTGACGTGCACGCGCACGAGCCGGAGACGATTTACGTTGTCCCCATCACCAGCGATGGCCTGCACTTTGTGCATGAGGGCAAGCTGCGCGTCTTTCGCAGCAAGACCGGCGGCAACGAGTGGGAGGCGCTCACCAAGGGCCTGCCGCAATCGAACTGCTACGTAAACGTGCTGCGCGACGCCATGGCCGTGGACTCGCTCGACAAATGCGGCATCTATTTCGGCACCAGCGGCGGCCAGGTTTACGCCTCGGCCGATGCGGGGGATAGCTGGAATCCGATTGTGCGGGATTTGCCGGCGGTGTTGAGCGTGGAGGTGCAGACGCTCGGGTGAGAACGCGATTAGCTCCCGATTCATCTGCAGCCATGCAAAGGAAGACTACTGAGAGGCCTACGTTCGTTGTGCGTTATCCCAAACCAGCGTTAGGCTTGGCGATCGGTTTAATGTTCATTCCAGCAGCCGGACTGAGGATGGCTATTGATCAGCAGCCGGGCTGAGGATGGCTATGCGGGTAAAGAGGGCTGGACCTTTTGGCATGTAGCACTTTTCACTGCTCTCGGGTCATGGTGCTTGCTCTATGTCCTTTTGTATCGAACTGTGTTTTCGACGGATGAAATCGAACTGCGAAG
The DNA here is from genome assembly GCA_963839975.1 of uncultured Acidobacteriota bacterium. GTDB lineage: Bacteria > Acidobacteriota > Terriglobia > Terriglobales > Acidobacteriaceae > Gp1-AA145. Next base: position 793,521 of record CAWIXA010000002.1, read on the forward strand.
ATTTCCTCGACCGACTCGTGTGTATCGGTACGCGGACATTGCGAAGGTCGAATTGCGCTCGGCCGGTGGACGGGCACCAGGATTGGCGCTGTTTCTCTTGTGTAACGACGGGACGCGCGTGAAAGTGTTTGGGCCCTCCGATCAACTCATTCAGGTGCAAGAATCTCTTGTGGAAAGAATACCGCACGCATTCGAAGGATGAGTGCCCGCCGTGTCGGAGGGAAGCGCTTTGTCGATAAAGCCGAAGAAGCCCACGCCGGTGAATCCAAGAGTCGCGCTCTACGAAAAACTAGTCGCGACCATCCCCGGCCTCGAGCGCAAGGGCGACGCCAATCCGTACACGGCCATCAATGGCAACATGTTTACGCTGCTGCATCAGTCAAGCAGGCTGGCCATCCGGCTGCCGGAGGACAGGCGGGAGGAGTTCGTGAAGAAGTACAAGACGACGCTCTTCGAAGCTTATGGCTGCGTGATGAAGGAATATGTGGCGGTGCCGGACGCGATGTTGAAAAACACGAAAGAGTTGAAGAAGTATCTGGAATTCAGCTACGAGTATGCCAGGACGTTGAAGGCGAAGGCCAGCAGGAAGAAGCCGTGAACACTTGTGCAGCTCCACGCGAGATCCCTCGCCCCGCTGGTGAAAGCGCGGGGACTTCGGGATGACGCACGGGTTATTTTTTGAACTGATGCGCTGCCAACCCGCCGGTGGTGTCCTAATTGCCCTCGATTTGAAATTAGGACACCACCAACCCGCCCCTCCGCTGGAATTTTCGCACCTTCTGCGCTAGACTCCCTGCGTCCTTTAAGGAGGCCTTTATGGCACAGGAAAGTCTGTCCGGTATCGTACGGAACGCTTCGACCGGGTCCATCTTGTGGGGCGTTTTGCTGATTGTGCTGGGCGCGATGGCGGTGGGGTCACCGATGATCGCGGCTGTGGCGGTCAACGTGGTAGTGGCTTGGCTGATCGTGGTGGCGGGCGTGGCCCATCTGGCTCTCGCCTTTCATTCTCGTGGAGCCGGAAGTGTGATCTCGAGAACGCTGGTCGGGCTCGCCTATGTAGCATTTGGCGTGTACCTGGTCGCGCGTCCGGCAATCGGTGTGGCCTCACTCACGTTGTTGCTGGGATCGCTCTTTCTGGTTGAGGGCATCCTGGAGGTCGCTTTGTTTTTCCAACTGCGAGCGCTGGGCAGGGCCGGGCTTTTCCTGCTGGATGGGATCGTCACACTGGCGTTGGGTTTGATGATCTACCTGCAATGGCCGTCGAGTTCGGCGTGGGCGATTGGAACGCTGGTGGGAGTGAGCTTGATCATCAGCGGCGTTACTCGCGTGATGATGTCGTCGGCCGTGCGCAGGGCGTCGGACGTCATCTCGCCGAAGATGGCCGCTTAGGTCACGGCTCGGCCGTCCCCCGAGTTTGTGTTCGGCCGGGTGCGGAATGGACGCGCGACTTACCGGACAGGTGTGTCCAACGTGACCCGCAGCGACTAACGGAAGAGTGAGGAAGGCTCCATGGGAGGCTTGATTCCATTAAGCGACGCGTCGCGGCGGCCGGTGCGAATGCCGGTCGTCACGGGCTGCATCATCGCGGTGAATGTTGCTGTGTTTCTATTTGAGCTAACGCGCGGCGATGCGTTCGTCACGCAGTGGTCCGCCATTCCTGCGCAGATTACTTCCGGCCACAACTTGATCACCATTCTGACTGCCATGTTCATGCATGGTAGTTGGTCGCACATTATCGGCAATATGATTTTCTTGTGGGCCTTCGCTCCGGAAATCGAAGACGCGATGGGGCCGGTGCGGTATCTCATTTTTTATTTGGCGGGTGGGGTTGTCGCCATGCTGGCGCAGGTCGCCGCTTCTCCTCATTCCACAGTGCCCAATCTGGGAGCGAGTGGCGCCATCGCGGCGGTGATGGGAGCGTTTATCGTGACCTATCCTCGCGATCAAATTAAGTCGGTGCTATTCATCTTCATTTTCTTCAAAGTCACATATATTCCGGCAGCGCTTTTGATCGGGTTCTGGTTCTTGACTCAGTTGCTTCACGCCGGGGCGGTGGCGCAAACGCAGACTGGCGGGGTGGCGTATCTGGCGCATGTTGGCGGCTTCATTTTCGGAGCTGTGTTCGGGCGTTGGTTCGAAAGCCCGCAGGTTGTCTCAGACTGAATTGGCTACTGGGTTCTCCGCCGATTTCCTTCCAGTCGCGAGCGGATTATTATGGCGAATATGATCCGCGTTGAACTGCCTAATCATTTGCGAACGCTGGCGCACGTCGGCCGTGAAGTAACGCTCGACGTTGCGGCGCCGGTGACGCTGCGCTCGGTGCTGGATGCGCTGGAGGCGCGTTATCCAATGCTGCGGGGGACGATTCGCGATCACGTCACGCTGGAGCGGCGAGCGTTTCTGCGGTTCTTTGCCTGCGAGGAAGATTTGTCACATCAGTCGCCGGATGCGGTGTTGCCCGAGGCTGTGGCCTCTGGGAAAGAACCCCTGTTGATTATCGGGGCCATTGCGGGGGGATAGGCCCGCCCACGGTTTCGCAAAGAACGCGAAGGGATGGGGCACCTGGGTGCTGTCGGGAGTAAAATACGTGCATGGAAATTCGACTTCGCCCTGAGCTTGAGGACATGATCGAGAAGGACGTCCAGAGCGGCCCCTACAGGACTGTAACCGAGTTTGTGGAGCGTGCAGTTTCGATGCTCCACGAACAGGAAGCTTGGCTGGCTCAGAACCGCGCCGTGATTGGCACCAAAATTGAAGAAGGCTACGCTGCCGCGCAACGCGGCGAGCTGATGGACAGCGACGCAGTACGTTCGAGACTCGCGGAGTTGAAGCGGGCCCGCCCAGACGAATCCCCGCGCGGATGAGCAGGTATCAACTCACGCCGCAAGCGGTCAATGATCTCTTCGAGATTTGGGAGTTCATCGCGGCGGACAACCCGGCAGCCGCCGATCGCGTTGAGGAAGTGATCTTCCGGACATGCGCATTCCTCGCCGACTCGCCTCGTGCCGGACGTACGAGGACTGACCTTACAAATCTACCTCTTCGCTTTTGGGTTGTGCAGCCGTATCCCAACTACCTAATCGTCTACGACCCGGAAAAGAAGCCGCTCCAAATCATTCGCATTCTCCACGCGGCCCGTGATCTGCCCGCCGTTCTCCGCTAAGGTGTCAGCTCCGGCGAATTCCACTCAGCTTATCTTGACGGCTTGAGTCAGCCCACAAATTCTTTGGAAGGCGCAGCATTCGTCGGCTGGGCCGTCCGCACTGGCCACATGGCGCTGATGAAGCCGATGGCATAAACCAGACCGATCACGGAGAACCCGGCGACCAGGTTCCACTGGGCGACGGCACCGACCAGGTACGACTGCAAGATCTGGAGCATGGTTCCGGCGGCGTAGAAGGTGTTCTGAACCCGTCCCATGAAGTGCTGCGGGATTTGCTCCATCAGAGTCGTATTCATAGCGACGCCGGTGATGCCGCGACCGGAGCCCATGACGGCGTAGATCAGAACTGCGCCGATGAAGAATGGCGCCAGTGGGGCAGCGGTCATCAGCACGGCCAGGACTCCGAGTGAGATTGCCATCGAACGGCGCGCACCGAACTTCTTGATTAATACCGGCGCATAGAAAGCGCTGGCGAATGCGCCGACGCCCCAGCCTCCGTTAAGCCAGCCGTAGCCGACGGCGCCTTTGTGAAAAATCTGGTCAGCCAACGGAGCAGTGACTACTATGCCAGTCATCATTGCCGAGAGGAAGAGCGCCCAACTTAGGCCCAGCATCACGATTTCGCGGTGTTGACGCAAAAACTGCCAGCCTTCGCGTAATTCGCGGAAGAATTTCTGGACTGCGGTTTCGGCGGCGACGATGTCGGCGTGCAACTCTGCCGGGCGCGGGACCACGTGGCGTCCTTTGCGGACGGCGAAATAACACAGAAACGAAACCACGTAGGTGCTGAAGTCGGCGAGCAGCACGCCGCCGAGGCCGATTTTGTTGTACACGAATCCGACGATCGCGCCAGCAATAAGCCATCCACCCTGTACGCCCGCGAGAAGAAAGGTATTGGCGTGGACGAACTCGTCTCCGGGCGTCAGTTCCTGAATGAGCGCCGTGATTGTAGGCCAGAACATCCAGAAGCCGGCGGCGACCAGCATGTTCATGGCGTACAACTCCCAGACTTTCGCTTTGCCAGCGAAAGCCAGAATTGCAACTACCAGAATGACAACGGCGCGGGCGGCGTCGAGCATCATGACCAGGCGGCGGCGATCTTCGCGGTCAATTATTACGCCGGTGAACGGGAGTAGAAGAATTGCCGGGAGAGTTTGGACGACGGCGAAGGTTCCGAGCGCAATGGTTGAATGCGTGGCTTGCAGAATGTACCAGGCCACAGCGGCAGAGTTCATGCCGCTGCCGATCATGGAGACCACGTTGGCCCCAAAAACGAAACGCAGCGACTTCTTCTGCAAAATCGAACGCATACACTACTTTAAAGGATTGGGGCCGAGTTCGCCACGGGGCGAGATGCGCCGCCGAACCGCACTTGTATCTTCCTGGCCTCCGACAGTGCGTAAATAATCAAAATAAGCATCACTGGCTCGATGGGGTGTTTGTAGCGCGGGAACGGATTCACCAAATAATATGGCAGCGGGTAGATCAGGAGAAAAGGCGCGAGCAGCCAGAGGTAGCGATTCTTGCGGCGGAAGAGAACAACCAGTCCTGCGAAAGCGGAGATGGAGGCAAGAAGAAACGCCGCGTGGCGGGCGAATCGCAAATCGTATCCAACAACAAACGTGGCCTGCGGAGGGCCTGCCCAGAAATACCAGACGCGCTCCAGTGTGAATAACGCAAACGTTCCGGGATGTGCGCGGACAAATCCAACCACCTGCTGCCGCTTCTCGTCCATGAATCCGATCTCGCCGAGTTCCTGAAAGCGGCGCATGGCGACGGGGTCGTTGCCGGGGTGCTCGGTGCGGGTCCACAGGCCTGCGGAGGCGTCGTTGTTAGCCTCGTGAAGTTCCAGGGCTAGATTGTCGCGGACGAAGATGAATCTGCCGAGAGTGTGGATATTGCGCAGCGTCCAGGGAGTGATGCAGAGAATGAGAACCAAGAGACAGATGGCCGCGCCCGAAATCCGGCGCGAGTTTGCGGGAAGCTGATAGATGAGCCAGGCAAGTAGAAAGGGCAGCAGAATCAGGACACTAGTGTTGGTTAGTGCGATCAGTCCCCAAAGCAGGCCAAGGCCAATCCAATCGCGGCGGTGGGCGTCGCTCGCCGTCGAAGCGTCCGCCATGAAAATGGTAAGCCAGAGCGCCAGAGTCAAAAGAAAAGTAGTGAAACTAGCTTCCCACACTACCCTCGCCGGCCAATAGAGCAAATAAGGAAAGACGGCCCAAGTCCAAGCTGTGGCGCGGGCAGCTTGATCTCCGCAAACGCGCTCGGCGATCCGGTAAAGCGTCCAGCAAGTGAGGGCGGCGAAGAGGCTGTTGAAGGCCAGAATCATCCAAGCGGAAGCGGCAGAATAAATTCCGAAGACTTTAAATACTCCGGCGAGAATGTAGGGATAAACAGGCGCGGCCCAGGCGCTGGGGCCGGAGTCTAAGTCGGTGGGTGAGCTGAAACCCCGACCTTCCGCGATGGATCGTGCGAGGCGTCCCATCTCCCAGCCAAACTGAAAATGATCGCGGCGCGGAGTAATGCGGTAGGTGTGCCCAATGGTGATGACCGCAAGACGCAGCAGAAATGCGACGAGGACGACGAAGAGAATGGAGCGGTGAAAGGGGCGCCTCGAGATATCTCCGGACATATCTCTGGAAATATTTCGGGAAATATTTCGGGGTAGGCGCTCTTCGTCTTGAGGGTGCTCCACCGCTCAGGGTACAGCAGAGCGGGCCGAATCCGCCAGATTGAGCATTGCGATTTTCCCGAAACAGAAGCAAAAGATTTTAACCGCGAAGGTCGCCAAGAAAAGGCGCCAAGGACGCAAAGGTTTCAAATCACGCAAATTAGGACACAAGGGCGCACTTGCATCCTGCGCTTTTCAGAGCTAGGATTCCGCACGCGAGACAGGGAGGAATACATGAGACGCGCACGAGGCTTGTGGCTAGCACTGTTTCTGGTTTTCGGAATGCTGCCGCTGGGCTATGGCCAGGTGGACACATTGGTCATTCCTGCGGGCACGCCCGAGGATAAGGACCTGAACCTGATCAGCGATGAGCCGGATGCACAGAAGAAGATTGCCATGTATCTGGACTTTCTGCAGAAATATGCCTCAAACCAGGTGGCCACCGCGTACGCCAGTTGGCAATTGTCGCAGGCGTACCAGGCCGCGGGCGATTTGCAGAAAGCCACCGAATACGGCGACAAGGCGGCAGCAGCATCTCCGCGCAACGTGGACATTCTGGAGTCGCAAGTGACGCTCGCGACTCAGACGAAGGACAATGCGCGCGCGTTCAAATACGCCGAACTAGGTGGAGAGGCCTATGACTCAATTGAAAAACAGGCAAAACCGGCAGACATGAGCGACGCGGATTTCGCGTCGCAAATCGCCTCGGAGAAGGAAACCAACGCTACCGCTTACCAGTTTTTCGAGGCCTCAACCTACAACGCCATTGTCAGTGAAACGGATGCCAAGACCCGGATGGACTACATCGACAAGTTCACCACCACGTTTCCGACATCAAAGCTACAGGAGCAGGTGACATCGTTCGCGATGCTATCGCTCTCCGAACTGAAAGACACTCATCGGCTGATTGCGTACGCGGAAAAGGCGCTGGCGGCGAATCCGAATAACTTGCCGGCGCTTCTCTTACTGGCCAACGCGTACGTGGACGGCCCGGAACCGGCGAAAGCAGTCCCGTATGCGCAACGAGCGGTGGTGGCAGCGAAGGCGGACGATCCCACCGCCGACCATTCTCGTAAAGTGTCGGCGGGAGTGGCGCACTCAATCCTCGGTCGGGTGGACGCAAAACAGGAGAAGGCAGCGGCCTCCATCGCGGAACTGAAGTCCGCGACCGCTCTTCTCAAGGGACAGGACGACCAGCAGTATCGGATTGCCGCCTACTATCTTGGCTTCGAATATGCCAAGGTCGGCAAGCTTACCGATGCGCGGGCAGTGCTGACTGACCTTGTGGCCACTCCGAGCCCGGTGCAGCAGCTTGCCAAGGACCTACTGGCGAAGGTGAACACGGCGCGCGCGACAGGGCACTAAAACTATTTCCGGAGTTCGTCGGAAAGCAAATGCGCTTTGTAGGCCAGGGTGTGTGCGCGAGTCAGGTCGCCGGAGTCCGACGCCTCTTTCGATTGGCGGATGTAGGTATGGATCTGGTCGAGGAGACTCTGCTGCTGAGAAGTGAATTGGCGGCCCGCGACGTACTTTAGATTGGCGTCGGTTGTGACCAGAAGTTGGGCGGTGGTTTCGCGGCTGTGGAGTTCCTGTTCCTTGCTCATGCCGGGCGCGAGTTGCGCAGATTCGTCTTTGACGCCGCCGTTGCGCACGACAACTTTGCGGCCTGAGGCTCGAGTCGCAGGCTTCTTCTTCGCGAGCTTGGGCGCAGGGGTCGGCGGAGTGGCGGGCGGCGGGGCCTGGGTCTGATTTTCCGGCGACGGCTGTGCGTCTGTTTTCGGGGCGGCGGGCGCCGTTTCGGCCGGCGACTGTGGGCTTGGCGCGGACTGGTCTGGCGGCGAGGTTGGCGCGGCGGACGGATTCTGATCTTGCGCAGCCAGGGGAATCCCTGCCAGTAACAGACTTGCAGCCACCACGATCGCGGGCAGGAATCTCATAGTTGGTTTAGCTATCCTCAAGTGCGCGCGACCGCTTCCACCATCGACTGAGAGCGCGTCCCAGCGAGCGGCCAACGCAAACGGAAGGTAGTTCCCTTCCCTTCCGCAGATTCGAAATCCACTGATCCATAGTGCCACTGCATGATCTGATACGTCTGCGCCAGTCCGATTCCGGTCCCGGATGCCTTCGTCGTGAAATATAGTTCGAATATTTTTTCCTGAACTTCAGCTGGGATGCCGACTCCCTGGTCACGAACCTCGGTGACGACGGTGTCTTCATCTCTGTAGGCGCAGATGGTCAGCGTTCCCCCGCTGGGCATCGCCTGGACCCCATTGAGTACCACGTTCAGGAGTGCCTGCTTGACGAAATCAATATCAACTTTGACCGGGATTGCTTCCTCCGGCAGTTCGCGAACCAGTTTCACGCCCTGCTGTTCAGCTCCGGGAGCCGCCAAAAGTGAGACTTCATCCAAAATCACGCGCAAATCGGTGTCTTCGAGGCGCAGGTCGCGGGGGCGGGTGAAGTCCACGAGGATCTGCACCACGCGATCCAAGCGATGAATTTCGTTGTCGATGATGTCCACATGGCGATAGGTGTCAGGCTCGACCTGCTTCAGTTTATTGCGCAGCAGTTGCAGGTGAAGAACGATGGCGTTGATCGGGTTCTTGACTTCATGGGCCACGCCGCGGGTGACGCGGCCGCTGGCGGAGAGCCGGCGCGAGAGTTCGATCTCGTCTTCAATGCGGCGGACCGATTCCGCGTCACGAACGGTCAGCAGAGCGCCAATCTGCGTGCCTTTCTCCTGAATAAAGTCGAGCGAGATTTCCACGCGGCGGCCGTTGGGCATTTCGATTTCCCGCTGCTCGACGTTGTGTTGCAGGCGGAAAGCGTCGAGGATGAGCACGCCGATGGGGGATTCGGCGGAAAAAATCTCTTTGGCATCACGCCCCAGTAGCTCACCGCGTGACCGTCCCATAAAGCGTTCGACCGAAGCGCTCACCAGGACCACCCGCGAATCGCTGGTGAAGAGCATTAGTCCATCCTGCAGGCTGGACATAATCTGGTCCACGTTGCTCTTCAGTGCGGAGAAGATCTCGCGGGCATCGCGCATCTGCCTGCCCAGGTTGGCGATTTTCTGGCTCACTTGTCCGTACTCGTCTCGTCCCTCGCCCGGAAGGGGGGCCTCGCCTTCGCTTCCGCTGGTCATGCTGTCGAGACTGCGGTTGATGTGTTCGAGAGGTCCGAGCGCAATGCGGGAGAGGACCGCAGCCAGAATCAGGGAACACAGAATGGCGATCGCGGACAGCACAAAGGCGCGCTGCAACTTCGGCGTCAGCTCATTGCGCAGAAATACGGTGGAGACGCCTACGCGAATGCTGCCGAAAACCTGGCCATTCAAAAGCATCGGAATCCGGACTTCGTACACGGTTGGCGGGCTGTAGATCAGGTGCAATTTCTGGCGGAATCCAGCGCTGGAAAGACTCGCAAAGTCAGGGCGGTCTGCGATTTTCTTTCCGACTAGATTCTGGTCGGTGTCGAGGATCGCCTTTCCGTCCGAATCCAGGATGGCGGCGTCATAAACGGTGGGCCAGCTTGCGACCACGGAATCGAGCATGGCATTGAGGTCGCGATCAGTCCCCAGGTAATAGGCGATGCCGCGGTGCACGGCTTCGGGATTGCTGGTATCCACGCGAGTGCTGCTGAGATCGGGAGCGGCGTTTGCGGCCAGGTAGGCGAGCTGCGAGGTCAGGTACGTGGCGTTGTCGTGGGTAGTCGTGATCCCTTGACCCAGAATTTGAGAGACGTAGATATACGATGCCCCGGAGACGATCGCGGTCACCATGACGGTGATGGCGAGAACGATTTGAGTTCGACGGCGCATGGAAAAGGGCAGCTCTTGGCTCTTAGCTCTTGGCTGTTAGCCCGTGGCTCTTAGTTTATGACTTCTAACTTCTGGCTTCTGACTTCAGGATCAGATAGCAGCCAAACGAGGCCTCCGAGATGCTGCTACTGCTCCTTTAGTTCTTCGGTTTCATCTTTTTCAGCGCGGCCGGCGCCGTCTCCTCCGGAGCTTCCGTATTCCTTCAGCTTGTTGTGAAGGGTTTTCAGGCTGATGCCCAGGACTTCGGCGGCGCGAGTCTTGTTGTTGTTGGTGGACTCTAGGGTTTTCACGATCAACAGCCGCTCCGCTTCGCCTACGGTCGTGCCTACGCCCACGCGGATCGAATCCGCATCGTCGACGGAGAAGCCGGATGGGTGCCTGACCGAAATCCCGGCGGCAGATGCTTGGTCTCGATCACTGGAACCTTCGCAGACGATCACCGCGCGCTCCAGCGTGTTGCGCAGTTCGCGAACGTTTCCTGGCCAGGTGTAGTTCCGAAACGCATTGAGCACGGCTTCGCTGACGGTGGCCACGCGACGGCCGTGTTTCGCGCTCATCTCGGCGAGCAGAGTATGCACTAGGTCTTGGATGTCCTCGCGGTGTTCGCGCAGCAGGCGGCATGTTGAATGTTGAAAACATTCAGCCGGTAGTAGAGGTCGTTGCGCAGTTCGCCGCGCGCTACGGCCTCTTCTGGAATTTTGTTGGTAGCGGCGAGGACGCGTACATCCACCGAGGTTTCAACCTTGCTTCCCAGGCGGCGCAACTTGCGGTCTTCGAGCACGCGCAGGAGTTTGGCCTGAGTGCGCAATGGGCATTTCGCCGATTTCATCGAGCAGCAGGGTGCCGCCTTCGGCAAGTTCGAAGCATCCGGTTCGCCGTTCCATGGCTCCGGTAAACGCGCCTTTTTCGTGGCCGAAGATTTCGCTCTCCATCAAGGTCTCAGGAATTGCGGCGCAGTTAATCGCAACAAAAGGCTTGGGTCGCCGCGGACTGAGCTCGTGGATAGTGCGTGCAACCAACTCCTTTCCGGTTCCACTCTCGCCTGTGATCAGGACCGAAGCGGTACTGGGCGCGACCAGTTCGGTGAGCCGGAAAATCTCCTGCATCTTCTTGGAGGAGCCGACCAGCGACCCCAGTGACCCAACGTCTCGCAGTTTTCGGCGAGTGACCTCACGTTCGACGCGTACGCCCAGCAAAGCAGACGCATTCTGCAAAATCGTACGCAGGCGGCTGGTATCGATGGGCTTAGTGACGTAGTCATACGCGCCCATTCGCATGGCCTGCGACGACGCTCTCTGTCGCGCCGTGAGCCGTTACCACGATCACAGCAATGCTCTGACTCTCGGCGGCGATTTTCTCCAGCAGCTCCGAGGCCACCCATGCGCGGCATTTTTAAGTCGGTGATGACGATTGAGGGCGACCACAAATTCACCTTCTCGAAGCCCTCCTGGCCATCGCGCGCGGTTTCGGCGACGTATCCCCAGGAGGAGATCAGTTCGGCGAGTCCGGTGCGCTCGTTTTCTTCGTCTTCGACGATTAGGACCTTTTCGCGGCTCATTCAGTTCTCATTATTCAGGGTGTGCGGCACCCATGCAAGCGGACGCCTTTCCCGCGGACTCCGCCGTGCACGGCATTTTCCGGCATTTCGACAGCCATAATTTACTATGGATGCACAAAACCATGCCCGAAGCACCGCTATGGGGAGCTAAGGATCAAAATGCGCGACTGGCCGAACTCACGGCCGGCACGGACGACCGCGCCAAAGAACACCCGCTGCGCCGGGACGTTCGCTCGCTGGGCATCCTTTTGGGCAGAGTCTTAGTGCAGCAGGCGGGCGAGCCGCTGTTCAAGATTGTGGAGCAGCTTCGGCGTCTATTGATTGCCTCACGCGGAAACTCCGCGGAATCTCAACTGGATGGCGCAGGGATGAAAGAGGCCCGCGGCATCATTGAACAGCTGGCAATTCAAGATGCCTATCGCGTAACCAAGGCCTTTGCGATTTATTTTGAACTCACCAATCTGGCGGAGACCAATCATCGCAAGCGGCGGCGGCGGGCGGGAAAGTTTTATCCCGAGCAGCCTCCTCTGGCCGGATCGTTCCGCGGAACGTTGACCAGGATGCGCGATGCGGGCATGACCGCTGACCAGGCGCTGCGGTCGCTGAGTCAGGTAAGAGTGGTTCCGGTTTTCACCGCCCATCCCACGGAAGTAGCGCGGAGAACCGTATTGCTGAAGCGGCGGCACATAGCGCGGCAGCTCGAACTGCTGGACGCTCTGCCGCTGCCGGCAGCGGAGGCCATGGCTTTGGAGAGTGCAATCGCCACTGAAATCACGTCGCTTTGGCAGACTGACGAAGTGCGGGTGCAGAAGCCGCAGGTGACCGACGAAATTCGCATGGGGCTGGATCACTACCCTATGTCGATTTTCGAGAGCCTGCCGCGGCTGTATGCGGAAATGCGCGAGTCCTTCCGCGATGTTTATGGGATGGAACTGTGCGCGGAACAGGTGCCGCAAGTTCTTTCTTTCGGCTCGTGGATTGGCGGCGACCGCGACGGAAATCCATTTGTGACCGTCGAGAGTACTCGCGAGGCGCTGGAGCGCGCTCGCAACACGATCCTGGCTCATTACACTTCGGAAATGGAGCGGGTGATGGAGCAGTTGAGTTCATCCTGCCATCAGGTCGAGGTTTCCGAAGGCTTCCAGGAAAAACTGCGTCAATACACGGCCAGCATGGGCGAGGAGCCGGCAAGGTTGGAGCGGATTTCGAGCACTGAGCTGTATCGGCGCTTTCTGAGTTTTGTGATTGTGCGACTGAGGCAGACGCGTGCCGGTCAAGAGAATGCTTACAGTTCCGCAAGCGAGTTTGAGGCCGATATCAGGGTTGTTTACAGAAGCCTGGAACAGAATCGCGGCGAAGATCTCGCGACCTCGCTATTGGATCCACTGCTTCGCAATGTGCGCACGTTCGGTTTTCATCTGTCGGCGCTGGACATTCGGCAGCATGCAGCGGTGCACAAGGAACAGGCTTCGGGCATTGGGCTTCGGGCTTCGGCAAAATCTTCGAACGAGCCGTCCAGCGCGGGCGACAGCTTGCAAGTTTTTCAAAGCATCGCCGAATGGAAAAAGATTTTTCCGGCGCTGGCGATTCGGAACTACGTCATCAGCGGCGCGGAGTCAGCCGAGGATATTGACGCGGTCATCAAGCTGGCCTCTCTTGGCGGAGTTCAGTTGAAAGCTGCGGGTGACGATCCTGGGCTGATGCCGGTACCGCTGTTTGAATCCATTTCATCGCTGCGGGCTTCAGCGGGGATTATGGAAAAGGTGTGGAGCGAACCGGGGTACCGCAAGTTGCTGGATTCCTGGTCAGGCTGGCAGGAGGTCATGCTGGGCTATTCCGATTCAAACAAAGACGGCGGAATGCTGACCAGCATCTGGGAGCTTTACAAGGCGCATCGGTCGCTGCACGCCGCGGCACGCAAGCATGATGTGAAGCTGCGGCTGTTTCACGGACGTGGAGGAACGGTGGGCCGCGGAGGCGGGCCTACGCACGCCGCTATTCTGGCTCAACCGGCGGGCGATTTTTCCGGCGAAATCCGAATCACCGAGCAAGGAGAAGTGCTCAACTGGAAATACTCCGACCCGGTGCTGGCGGAATGGAACCTGGAGATCATGATTGCGGCATGCCTGGAAGCGCTGACGCGCCCGGACGGTTCGACCTCGGAAGGCGACAAGCCCTGGACCGATGTTATGGAACAGATGTCGGCGGATGCGTTCCACTTTTATCGGACGAACATCGCTGAGAATCTTGAGATTTTGCAGTACTTCGAGCAGGCCACGCCGGTCAATGAACTGGAGCACGCGCAAATCGGCTCGCGTCCGGCGCGACGGTCGCGGAGCCGGCGGCTGGAAGACTTGCGAGCCATTCCCTGGGTTTTCGGCTGGATGCAGAGCCGCCATGCGCTCCCCGCCTGGTTTGGGGTGGGCTACGCCTTAGAGCGATTTGCCGCCCGCGGGAAGGATGCGGAGCAACACCTGCGGGACATGGTCGTTCAGTTCCCCCTGTTTAACGATCTCATCCGCAATGTGGAACTGGCTATGGCGAAAGCCGATCTGGCGATTGCCCATCTTTACGCGTCGCTGGTACGCGATGCGGAACTGCGGGAGCGCGTGTGGAAAATAGTGGCCGAGGAATTCGAACGCACGCGGCGGATGCTGCTGATGGTCAAGCAGCAGGAGAGGCTGCTGGAAAAGAACCCCGTGCTGTCGCGATCCATCCGCCTGCGGAATCCTTATGTGGACGCGATGAGCCTGATCCAAGTCGAGCTGCTGCGCCGCAAACAGATGGGCGACAACAGTGAGGATTTGAACTATGCGCTGGGAGCCACGATCAACGGGATTGCGGCGGGGTTGCACAACACCGGCTGAGCCCGACATGAAGGCATGTGCTCGCCGCTACAGCAGCCCGCCAGTCTTGATCTCCAGAATGTTCAGCGCCATTTCCAGCTTGGTAATGGCGGCGCCGATTTCCGGATGATTTCCGATTTTCTCTTGCAGCGCGGTCAGAATCCCATGCGCGCTTGTAATGTGTTCCGCTGCCTGGGCTGGGTTCTGCTCGGGGTTGGGTTTGCTCGGTGTTCCCATGGCTATTCACTCCCCTGACGTCTCATTTCTAAAACCGCATCTCCCAGCCATTCTACGCAGGCGAGGGCTTGTTGGTGCTCACTTGACCGCGGGCTACTTCTTCTTCAGGTCGTTCCTGTCGTCGAAACACGCGCTCCTGGCTACTTCAGCGACGCCATATCAATGACGAAGCGGTACTTCACGTCGCTTTTCAGCAGACGCTCGTAGGCTTCGTTGACCTGTTGAATCTTGATCATCTCGATATCCGACACGATGCCATGCTCGGCGCAGAAGTCCAGCATTTCCTGGGTCTCGCGCAACCCGCCAATGATTGAGCCGGCGAGTCGGCGACGCCGGAACAGCAAGCTGCCAACCCCGACGGGCAAAGGATTCGGAGGCGCTCCCACCATGGTCAGAGTGCCGTCGAGCTTGAGGAGATCAAGATAAGCATTCAGGTTGTGTTCGGCCGAAACCGCGTCGAGGATGAAGTCGAAGCTGCCGGCATGTTTCTGCATCTCGGCTTCATTTTTCGAAATCACCGCTTCATGGGCGCCCAGGCGTAAGGCATCGGCTGTCTTGTTGGGTGAAGTGGTGAACAGCACCACGTGGGCGCCGAACGCGTGGGCGAACTTCACTCCCATGTGGCCCAGGCCGCCAAGGCCCACGATCCCGACCTTTTGTCCTTTGCGAACGTTCCAATGTCTAAGCGGAGAATAGGTGGTGATACCGGCGCAGAGCAGAGGCGCAGTTGCTGCCGGATCCAAGCTCTCAGGGACGCGAAGCGTGAACGCCTCGTCCACCACGATGCTGTCCGAATATCCTCCGTAGGTGACTCCGCCCAGGTGTTTATCCGCGGCGTTGTAGGTAAAGGTCGGCATGCTGTCGCAGAATTGCTCGTCACCGGCACGACAGTTGGGGCAGGTGCGGTCGGAATCGACGAGGCAGCCTACGGCGGCCAAGTCGCCTTCTTTGAATTTTTTGACCGCGCTGCCGGTTTTTACCACCCGTCCAACAATTTCGTGGCCGGGCACACAGGGGTAAACCGTGGGCATCATGTTCTCCCACTCGTTGCGCACCTGGTGGAGATCGGAATGACAGACGCCGCAGAAAAGAATATCGATTTGAACGTCGGTTGGACCGGGCTCGCGACGTCGAATGGCAACCGGCGCTAGTTTGGAAGTGGCGCTCTGCGCGCCGTATGCTTTGGCTGGATACGCTGTTCCAGTCTGGACCTGTTCGTCAGCAATGATTGTGGATGTCATCTCAGTCATGGCAGGCAATTCTCCTTCTGTAATAGATGGGCTGCGGCGCGCTTGGTTTCAATATTAAACTCACAATCCGAACGGTGGCATTTGTGAGAAGCAACCAGACCTCGTATATTCGTCGTATATTCGTCTTGCATACCGCGCGGAGAATTTCACATGCCGATCTTTGAATACGTCTGCACCAAGTGTGAGCATCGTTTTGAGGCTTTGCTTTTTGGAAGCCAGAAAGCAGCGTGCCCCAAGTGCAAGAGTAAAGAGTTGGCGCCGCAGCTTTCGGTTTTTGCGGTATCGGCCCGTGGTTCCAGCTCATCGGCTGAGTCTGCCGGGTCTTCGGGCGGTTGCGGTTCGTGCGGAGATCCGCGCGGGCCGGGCGCGTGCTCGATGCCCGATCTCGATTAAGTCCAAGTTGATCCGAAGATTCGGCGTGCCGAAAGTAGTACCCAAACATCGCCACGTAAGTCATTGATTCACGGCCACTTCCTGAAAACTGTAGTACCCACTCTGCGATCACTCGCGTAAGTATCCAGAAGCCCCCGCCTCGCGCACAATAGCAACACTTGAACACAGGGGAGGAAAAATGGATCGGCGGCAAAATCCACGAGTTGCGGTGCAGTTGCCAGTGCAGGTTTGGGGCATGGACGCTTTCGGACGGCCATTTATGGATCCGGCAGTCGTCACCAACATGAGCATCGGCGGCCTGGTGCTGCAAGGCATTCGCCGCAGATTGCGCGCGGGAGAAATTCTCGATGTGCGCATGGGCAAAAAGAAAGCTGAGTTTCGCGTGGTATGGGTGAGCGCAAACGGTGATCTCGGAATGCAGAGTTTGAGCGCTCAGGTCTTTTTGCCGGAGTCAGTGCTGACGTACGCGTCGCAGGCCGCTGCCGCCTGTTAGAAAAGCCGCCTGCCAGAAAAAATTATCCCCCTTTCATAGCCGCACCTACTCTTACCTTTCGTCGCGCCGGTATATACTGCCTGCACTCGCTTAGGCTCGCCTGCCGGGTTGTAACCTTTGACCTTGCTTAATCCCGGCCAGGCACCAGCGCAAATTCCCATGCAAATGATCAGGATGGTCCCCGTCGCTATTGTCCTCGTGAGTTCCCTTGCGGTTGCGCAAGATGCGCAGCCGCTGCGATCGCTAATGCCCTGGCCGGCGAGCGTGAAGACCGTTGCCAACAACGGGCAAATGGTGATTGACGCGTCGTTTGCGGTAGGCCTTGAAAGCCAGGCCGACGCACGCCTGCGAAAGACCGTCTCGATATTCCTTGACGATCTGCGTCGCCACACTGGAATGCTGCCGCTGGATTTCAGCGTTGCCGCACCGGAAAAGGCGCAACTGGTCATTCACAGCGATCATGCCAGCAAAGAAGTCGTGGAGTTAGGCGAGGACGAATCGTACACGCTGGAGGTGACGGCATCAGGCGCAAAGCTGAGCGCGCCCACGACCCTGGGCGTGATGCGCGGGCTGCAAACGTTTCTGCAACTGATCGAAACCACGCCGCAGGGATTCGCGGTGCCCACGGTCGTCATTCAAGACAAGCCGCGATTTCCCTGGCGCGGACTGATGATTGATTCCGGCCGCCACTTTATGCCGGTGGAAGTAATTAAGAGAAATCTTGACGCCATGGCCGCGGTCAAGCTGAACGTCTTGCACTGGCATCTCTCGGAGAACCAGGGCTTTCGCATTGAGAGCAAGCGGTTCCCCAAGCTGCAAGGCATGGGGTCAGATGGATTGTTCTATACCCAGGACGAGGTGCGCGAAATCATCGCCTACGCGCGTGATCGCGGCATTCGCGTGGTGCCGGAGTTCGACATGCCGGGGCACAGCACGGCGTGGCTGGTTGGATATCCTGAGTTGGCCAGTGCCCCGGGACCATATTCGGTTGAGCGCAGGTGGGGTGTGTTTGATCCGGCGATGGATCCGACGCGCGAGAGCACCTATAAGTTTCTGGATGAGTTCATCGGCGAAATGGCTGCGCTATTCCCCGACCAGTTCTTCCATATCGGTGGTGACGAGGTCAACGGCAAGCAATGGGATGCCAACGCAGAGATTCAGGAATTCATCCGCACTCATGGGTTGACTAACAACGCCGGGCTGCAAACGTACTTCAACACACGGGTGCAGAAGCTGGTGGCCAAACACGGCAAGACGATGGAAGGCTGGGACGAGATTCTGCAGCCGGACCTGCCGAAAGACATTGTGATTCAATCCTGGCGGGGACAGAAGTCTCTGGCCGATGCGGCGCAGCAAGGCAATCGCGGGCTGCTTTCTCATGGGTATTACATCGACTTGATGAATACGGCCGCGTCGCATTATGCCGTGGATCCGATGAGCGATGCGGCCGCCAATCTTTCGGAGGCCGACAAGAAGAAGATTTTGGGCGGCGAGGCTTGCATGTGGGCGGAATATGTTTCGGCGGAGAACGTGGACTCGCGAATTTGGCCACGAACTGCGGCGATCGCCGAGCGGCTGTGGTCACCGCAGAATGTTACTGATGTGAACTCCATGTACGCGCGGCTGGACCGTATCAACGATTGGCTTGATGCGTACGGGGTAACACAGAATACGAACTATGACGTCATGCTGCGCAGGATTGCGGGGACAGATGACATCTCGGCGCTGCGGACGCTGGTGGACGTGGTTGAACCGGTCAAAGGATATTCACGCGCTAATCTGGCCGCATCCGAACCGACCGGGCTCACGGCACTGAATCGGGTGGTGGACGCGGCTCGTCCGGAGAGTGCCACCGCGCGGCGCTTTTCTGCTTTGGTGGACGAGTTGGTTTCCGGCCACGCGAAACCTGGGGTTGAGGCGCAGATTCGCACCCTGCTGACGCAGTGGAGAGATAATCAGGCGAAGCTTGGGGCGGCGGGAAATTCGTCGCTGGTTCAGGAGGTTTTGCCGGTGTCGCAGAATTTATCCGCTCTGGGCGCGGCCGGATTGCAGGCGCTGGATTATCTCGACCGCGGAGAGAAGGCTCCGGATAATTGGAGGACGCAGCAGCTTGCGATTGCGCAACAGGCATTCCAGCCAAAAGCGCAGGTGCTGCTGATGGTTGCTCCCGCAGTGCAGAAACTGATTCAGGCAAGCGCGGGGGAAAAACTCACGGAATTGCCGATTCCGGAGAGCGCGTTGGATTAGGAACTGTCGTTGGTCAAGACCAGTCGTTGGTCGTTCGTCGTTGGTCGTTGGCCAAAACCAATAGGTTTTGAAAGTGATAACCGGACGCGACTCCTCGCGAGAGTTTCTGGGTTGGCCAACGACCAACGACGAACGACCAACGACGCTCTTCAAGTCCTGCTAGACTTTTTGTTTGGACCCCGCGATCGCAATCCACACCCAGGCCCTGTGCCGCTATTACCAGATGGGGAGGTCGACCATCCGCGCGGTGGATGGGATCACTCTGGAAGTTCGTGCAGGCGAGTTCGTTGCGCTGTTGGGAGCCTCCGGTTCGGGCAAATCATCCTTACTCAATCTAATTGCGGGATTGGATTCCCCAAGCTCCGGCAGCGTGCTGGCGGGGGAACAGAATCTCGCCAAGCTTTCGCGCGAGGCGCTTGCCAAGTATCGTCGCCACACGGTTGGGATGGTTTTCCAGTCTTTCAATCTAATTCCCAGCATGACGGTGCTCGAAAACGTTGAGCTGCCGCTGCGTTTTGCGGAGGTAGAGCGGGCGAAACGCGGCGCGTTGGCTTCGAGTGCGCTGGAACGGGTGGGTCTGGCGGGACGGGTACGGCATCGTCCTATTGAGCTTTCGGGCGGCGAGCAGCAGCGAGTTGCGCTCGCGCGAGCGCTAGTGAATCAGCCGAAGATCTTGCTAGCCGACGAACCGACCGGCAATTTGGACAGCCGCACGGGGACTGAGGTCATGCAACTGATTCTGGGGCTCAATGAGTCACTGCAAATGACAGTCGTACTGGTCACGCACGAAACAGCGCTGGCTAAGAAATATGCGCGACGTTTGATTTTTCTGGCCGACGGCAAAGTTGTTTCCGATCAGCCAAACACGGGCTTGAGAGTGGGGCTAGCCAAATGAGTTTCATCGAGATTCACGAGCGATGGAAACGGTTTCAGGAGATGGACCAGTTACAAGCTGGTATTTCGGCCTTCACGCTTACGATCTTCGGCGTCATCGGGTGCGTGGTCACACTGGTTAAAGGTTACGGGTGGAAATACACCGTAAATGACTTGCCGATAATCCTTCGTCCTCTTGCGTATTTCCTCTTTCTTGCGGTCCTGTGGTCGGGCTTTCAATTCTTCGACCGCTTGCTTCCTCACGCGTTCCGGCTCAAGTCGAGCTTTTGGATCAAAGCCGGATGGATCGTTCTTTTGTTGATTGCGTGGCCCTTCGGGCCCGCTCTCTACTATCTACTCGTTTACCGGAAAAATCCGCTACAACGCGAGGGGGGCTCTTGAAGCTCTACGACTCAGTCGAACTTGCGGCGCGCAACCTGCGGGAATCGGTTCTGCGAAATTCGCTGACCACCTTGGGCATCAGCGTCGGCGTTGCGTCGCTGGTGGCGATGCTCTCGCTGGGCATCGGTTTGCAGCAGCTCTTCTCGCAGCGGCTGCACAGCTCGGGATTGTTTGACCGCATTGTGGTCACCTCGCGCCGCGACCTGCGCAGCTTCAATCGCGAGCAGGAGCAGAACGGCCCGGCCCCGGCCGAGAGCCCCGATCTGGACGGGGTCGCGCGCCACAACATCGAAAAGATTCCCGGTGTTGTCGAAGCGTATCCCGATCTGCGCTTCATCACCGAGTTGCGTTACGACGACAAGGCGCACCTCACCATGGTTTCGGGGATGACGCTCTCGCAGAAAAGCAGCGATAGCCTGGCAGGAATGCAGGGCAGTTTCTTTTCGTCGGGCGACGCACATGAAGTGATCGTGCAGAAAAGCTTTGCGGCCGAACTGCTGGGCAAGCCGCGTGCGCGTGGACTCGAGGAGGTCAACGTTGCGGAAGTGGCGAAACCCCTGCTCGGCAAACAGATCATCATGCGCTACGCCGAACGAACTGCGGGCGGGGGTGATGGGAACTCGGCTTCATACTCGGTGATTTCGCGAGAGCTGCCGTTGACCATCGTGGGCGTAGCCGATCTTGACCCTGACAGCATGGGAGGTGGCGCCCAGGCACGGGTATTTCTGCCGCAGAACCTGATCGAGAGCCTGCATGCGATGCAGGCCTATGATTTCCGGGACTCCACGCGGGCCACCTCGGCACAGCCGGCCTACGGCCGGATGATTGCGCGGGTAAAGGGCGCGGGCAAGGTGGATGAGGTGGAGCAGGCGATTAAGAAACTTGGCTTCAATACGTTTTCGATTCTGGATGCCAGCAAAGGATTGCAAACGGTCTTCAGGATCGTGGATTCATTCCTGCTGGTTTTCGGAAGCCTTGCGCTGACCGTTGCGTGCATCGGGATCATCAATACTCTGGTGATGGCGATTCTGGAGCGGCGGCGCGAAATCGGAATCATGAAGGCGATTGGGGCGAGCGATGGCGACTTGCGCGGCCTGTTTTTTGCGGAAGCTGGAGCGATGGGGATTCTTGGCGGAGTGTTTGGCACCGCACTGGGCTGGGTCATCGGACGCGCGATCAACATCGGCACAAACATTTATTTCCGCGGCCTCGGGATTCCTCCGCAGAAGATCTTGACGGTGCCTTGGTGGCTGGTGGCGGCGGCAATCCTGCTGGCGCTGGTGGTGAGTCTGGTTTCCGGGCTCTACCCGGCGGCTAGGGCGGCGAAGCTTGATCCGGTGCAGGCGTTGCGGTATGAGTGAACTCCGGTTTTATTTACACCGCGGGCGAAGATCTTTACCACAGAGGACACAGAGGGTCACTGAGTAGCAACATCAGTCGAACATGAGAAAGCTTACCAGGCGAACAATTCGCGGCGTTTTTGTTCCCCTTTTTCTACTTGTCTCGTCGTTTGCCATCGCCCAGGGACGCATCGACTGCAGCGCGTTCCAGAGCAAGATTCTGCACCGCGCCATTCGCTATTGCGTCATGCTTCCGGCCGGCTACGAGAAAGATGGCAGCAGGAAATATCCTGTGCTGTATTTTCTGCATGGCCTGGGCGAGAACGAGCAGACGCTCATAAATAGCGGCGGGTGGGGGCTGATTGAAGATCTGCGGCAGCAACACAAGGTGGGCGATTTTCTGATGGTGGCTCCGGAAGGCCGGGGAAGTTTTTTCATCAACTCAGCGGACGGCCACGAGCGCTACAGTGACTTTTTTCTGTCCGAGTTTCTGCCATTCATTGAGACGCACTACCGGATCATTCGCGACCGCAAACATCGCGGGGTCACGGGACTATCCATGGGCGGCTATGGTGCGCTGAGATTTGCGTTTGCGCATCCCGAACTCTTCGGCTCGGTGAGCGCGCAGAGCCCGGCGTTGATCACGGAGTCCCCGCAACAACTAAACGCTGACGCGCGCGGCGCCGGGCCGATGGGACGGCTGCTGGGCGGCGTCTTTGGGAATCCCGTCAACGTCGCGCATTGGCAGCAGAACAATCCTTTCGATCTGGCGCGCACAAATCAAATCCAAATCATGACGCAAGCCATCTACATCAACTGCGGACAAGAGGATGAATTCGGCTTCGAGGACGGGGCTGCTCGAATGCACAAGCTTTTGCTTGCCGAAGGCGTCAAGCATGAATTCCATCTTTATCCGGGCGGCCACAACGCGGACTACTTTCTCTCGCATATGGGCGAGACCATTGAATTTCACTGGCGTATTTTTACCCGATAGAAAGAGCACCGATGCGTAAAGCGATTCTGCATCTGAAGAAATCCGACCCGGTGATGCGAAAAATCATCGAGCGAGTCGGTCCCTACAAAATGCAGTTCGGCGAGCCGGTGTTTGAGAGCCTGGCCGAGGCGATTGTCTATCAGCAGCTCAACGGCAACGCCGCGGCGACGATCTATAAGCGGTTCGCGGCTATCGCGGGCGATCCGGTGACGCCAACTGGAATCTTGAAGCTTAAGCCGGAACAGATGAGGGCGGTGGGTCTATCTAAACAGAAAACATCGTACCTGTTCGATATGGCGGAACGCACGCAGCGCGGCGAGTTGAATTTCTCGCGACTGCCGGAAATGTCGGACGATGACGTTATCGCGCATCTTACCCAGGTGAAAGGCGTCGGTCTGTGGACCGCCCATATGTTCCTGATGTTCAACCTGCGGCGACCGAACATTCTGCCGACTGGCGACTACGGCGTGCGCGTGGCGATGAAGAAGGCCTACAACAAACGCAAGCTGCCGACACCGGACGTGATGGAGAAGATCGCCAAGCCGTGGGAGCCGTATCGGAGCATTGCCTCTTGGTATTTGTGGCAAAGCCTGGAAATCAAGACCATCGGGTGAAGCAGAATCGGGTGATCTGGTGATCGGGTCATCGGGCGATCTGAAACCTCCCCCAAGTGATTTTCAGATCACCCGATGATCCGATCACCAGATCACCCGATGTCATAGATGTGTTTAAATGAGATCGATGCCTGATCTGAAAATCCGCGTGCTGGTAGCGAAGCCGGGGCTCGACGGCCATGACCGTGGCGCGAAAGTAATTGCCCGCGCTTTACGCGATGCCGGGATGGAAGTCATTTACACCGGTTTGCGGCAGACACCGGAAATGATTGTCAGCGCGGCGCTTCAGGAAGATGTTCACGTGATCGGCTTATCCATTCTTTCCGGCGCGCACAATGCGATTGTGCCACGCGTGATGGATTTGTTAAGGCAGAACAAGATGGATGACGTTCTTGTCGTAGTCGGCGGGCATTATTCCAGATCAGGACGTGGACGCACTTAAGAAAATCGGCGTCGCGGCCATCTTCCAACCCGGCACTGCGATGGACGACATTGTCCAGTTTATTCGCACCAACGTTTCTTCCCGTGGCGTGACTGCCGGTGACTGACGTGCCCAGCGCTACCCTCCGCGAAGACCTGGCACGAGTCATCGGTCCAGCCCCCTGGTACTGGAAAACTTTCCCTGCGTTCAAATCTTCTGCCGGACAGCGTTTTGTTTGGACACATCACGGCGAACAGGGGCCGTTGGGATTTGTGGTCTCACTGGCTTTGGAGCAAGAACCTGAAAAGCCACGTCTGGCGCTGAATACTTATGCGCGACCGTTTCTCATCCCGGGGGCGAAGCTGGGTGTCTGGTGCCCCGAGGGGCGCAATCTTCGGTTCGTCTGTTTCGAACCCGACCAACTCAAGGCCTTCGATCTCGCCGAAATTGCCGGGTGGTTCAAACCGTCGGATGAGCGGATGTATTCGGCCGCCGCGCCCATCGTGGATTTCGAGGTGCCCATCCAAATGCAGCCTGGGACCCATTCCATCCAGGTGCCTTCGGAGTTGCGCGGAGTCGATGAACTGATTGTCCCCAGCAGCTATCCTGCGAAAACGGCGGATGATCCGGCGATGGCTTTGTTCGTTTTTTATTTTCAGGCGGGCCTGGTGGAAGTGCTTCCGCAGCGCTGGTTCACGGCGTCGCAATATAAGGTTGGGGCACAATGGATCACCCGGGCTGCGCGCGACAAGAAAACGCACCGTATTTTTGGTGAATGCTACAGCGCCGGGAGTTTTCTCTTGCAAGCGGATGGAATGCGGTTAGAGCAGTGGCTGGAGAAATACTGATTCTCAGTGCAGAGGGTAGCCTGCCTGGCCAGGCAGCTTTTGATCAATTTTCAAGACCTTCATTCCGGGTTTTAGGTCGTCAACTTCGATCACAGCAATGGCTCCCGGGATGGAGATGATGGCTTCCTTCTGCATTCCATTGGAGAATACGGCCACCGGCTCAGCGGCTTCGCCTCTGTAAACCTGAGCGATCCAGTAGCGATCGAACTCGGCTTCCGAAAGCTGCAACAGATGCAGCACAACCTCGCGCTCATGAGCCCCGGGGGCACGGATGATCAGCTTGACTGGAATTCCGCCGGGCCAGGTGCGTTTCTCTCCGGCGAAGATCTTGCGCAATTCTGAGGCGGTCAGGTGGGATGTGGGATTCTTTGGATTTACCACCACGGCAACATCGCCGGCCTGCGCCCAGAGCGGCGCCGACAAGGTCAACCAAACGAGGATTCGGAAACACGCCATTTGAAATTCCGCGAAACTCAGAAGGTAAAGGCCAACTGCGCCTGCGCGCCGTTCAAGTCAGGCAAAGACTTCCGTTCGGTATGATCGAACTGCAATTTGAACGCGATGTTCGAGTCGAAGTCATAGCGCGCTCCGAATGACGGCCCGTATCGCAAGCGCACGTCGTGCAAGGCGCTCCTGGGATTGGTGTTGACGTATTGGAAACGGAAAAACGGCCTCACATTCCTAAACTGCTTCGACGCTTGCCAGTAAAAACCGGGCATGTTGAAAACATTGGGACCGCCGCGCTCGTCATGCCGGACCACTATGCCTTCGCTCAGAAACTCCAGGCCATGGGACTGGTAGGTCACGTGCGCGTTCCAGATGGTTTGTCCGTAGCGAAGGGTCAGGTTTCGGTCATCGCTGATCTGATCGTGGTAAAACGATCCGCCCACTTGTAGTCCAGGCAGCCAATCCGGGCTCACAAACAATCCCAAATTAACCTGATTGCCATTGTTCTCGTCGTCCAAGCCCGGGGAACCATCGACATGGCTGCGAATCGTGTCACTGGATCCATAGTTGAAGACATAGTTGAGGTTTAGTCTTCCGGATGGAACAACTCCCTGAAACGACATGCCGACGGCTTGTACTGGCAAAATCCCGCCGTGGTCGGGGAACTCCATGATCAGGGGCCGGTCAGCCGTGGTTTGTGGCCATGCGCCATTGTTGTACACAGTGTTGTAATAGCCGATTGCGGTTTGATATCGCCCCACTGAAGGGCGCAGCCAGTCCTTGAAATTGTAGTTCAGAAGCAACCGTTCCAGGTCCACCTTGAAGGTTTGCGCGTCCGTCTCCTGGATGTTGATTTCAGCCAGAACCCGCGCCCGGTCGGTGAGGACTTGGGTGAAGAGAACGTCGAAATTTCCGTCATAAAAATTGGCTGCCGAGCCGGGAACAAAGCCGCCGGCGCCCAACTCTGGTGCTCTTTGATCGAGCGCCTTGAAATTGACCTCTCCAAAGCCGCGGATGCGCATGCCGTGGTCGATTTTCAGCGGAGCTTCAGCGGTTGGCTCCGGCTCGGCCGACGGCGGAGGTAGGTGCGGCGCAGGGGCATGATCCAGACTGGACTGGAGGGCTTTGACTTCCTGCTGGAGTTCGCGCACTTGTTCCTGCAGACTCGTGAGAGTTTGCGACGTCGATTGACTTGGTTCCTGAGCCAGGCATGACGCTGCGAGAAGAACAAACACCAACATTCTGTGCATGCGCCGCGACATAGTCTTTCCCTTGCCTCCGGTTGTGCCCTACCGTCATCTTCGACAGATTTGATTCGAGCTTGAGCGACCGCGGTGAACCGAGGTACTGCGGCGTCAGGACGCGATTGGCGAAGTGAAAGAATTCTCAGGATTGCACGCCGCGGTAGCTCGGGCAATGCGGGCCTTAACTACGATGGCGGGTTTGCGCCTTTCCGCTTCCGTGGGTTAACGTAGCAGTCGCTAATCATGGCCGCAGACACCGCCAGCTCCATCCTCTCCACTCGCATCGATCCCACTTCCTCGCGCTACGAGACCAACATGCGCTCGATGGCAGACCTGGTTTCGGCCATCCGCAATGAAGAAGAGCAGATTCGCGAGGGCGGCGGGGCGAAGGCGATCGAGAACCAGCATGGCAAATCGCGGCTGACGGCGCGGGAGCGAATTCAGCAGCTTGCCGATCCGGGAACATTCTTTGAACTTGGAAGCTACGCGGCCTATCGCATGTATGAGGAGTGGGGCGGGGCGCCTGCGGCGGGGGTAATCACCGGCTTGGCACGCATTGAGACGCGGCTGGTCATGATCATCGCCAACGACGCCACCGTCAAGGCGGGATCGTTCTTCCCGATGACTTCCAAGAAAGTCATCCGCGCGCAGAACATTGCGATCGACAATCGGTTGCCAACGATTTATTTGGTGGACTCCGCCGGCATTTTTCTTCCACTGCAAGAAGATGTTTTTCCCGATACCGACGATTTTGGCCGCGTGTTTCGCAACAACGCGGTGATGTCGGCGATGGGGATTCCGCAGATTGCGGCCATCATGGGGATGTGCGTTGCCGGCGGCGGATACTTACCCGTGATGTGCGACCACGTGCTGATGACCGATGGCAGCGGGCTTTTCCTGGCCGGTCCGGCGCTAGTGCAGGCTGCGATTGGGCAAAAGGTTTCCGCGGAAGAGTTGGGCGGGGCGGCGATGCATTCGGCCATCAGCGGGACGGTGGATTTTCATGAGCCGAACGATCAAGCCTGCCTGGCGCGGATTCGGTCCATCATCGAAAAGTGGGGATACCGGCGGCAATCGCCGTGGGACCGCAAGAAGCCAGTGGCTCCGCTGCTGTCGGCTGAGGAGATTTATGGGATTTACGATTCGTCGCCGGCGCGTCCTTACGACATTAAGGAAGTAATAGGCCGCATCGTGGACGGAAGCAAATTCGACGAATATAAGGCGGAATACGGCAAGACTCTGGTGTGCGGATATGCGCGCATTGGCGGATTCGCCGTGGGTATTGTGGCCAATCAAAAGCTGCACGCGCAGGCCACCGACCACGAAGGCCGTAAGCGGACTGAGTTTGGCGGCGTGATTTACACCGAGTCGGCTGAGAAGGCCGCGCGCTTCATCATGGATTGCAACCAGAATCTGGTGCCGCTGATTTTTCTGCATGATGTCAACGGATTCATGGTGGGGCGCGATGCGGAGTGGAGTGGGATTATCAAGGCTGGCGCGAAAATGGTGAATGCGGTGTCGAATTCCATCGTGCCGAAAATCACGGTGATTATTGGCGGATCCTTTGGTGCGGGACACTATGCGATGTGCGGGAAGGCTTATGATCCGCGGTTCATGTTCGCATGGCCGACTGCGAAATACGCCGTCATGGGCGGAGACGCGGCGGCCAGTACGCTGGTCGAGATCAAGATTCGTCAACTGGAGCGCGGCGGAAAGCAGTTGAGCGACGCGGAGAAGAAAGAGTTGTATGACTCCACGAAACAAACCTACGACGGACAGACCGATCCGCGCTATGGCGCGGCCCGCCTTTGGATCGACAAGATTATCGATCCCATGGAAACCAGGGATGCGCTGACCACGGCGCTGGAAGCGGCGGCGCTGAATCCGGACGTGCCGGAGTTTAAGGTCGGGGTGCTGCAGACGTAGCGGAAGATCCATCATCGGGTGATCGGGTCATCTGGTGATCGGCTGATCTGAAAAACGAGCGAACCCACGTCAAGACGATTTTCAGATCGCCCGATGACCCGATCGCCCGATCACCCGATTCTTAAGTCACTTTCTACCGCTTCTCTGGGATTGTCACCTTTCGGTTGCTGTGCTAGCTTAGGAGGCAACTCACGCCTCAGTACCCACAATCGCGCGCCCATTGTGAGGCCGCATTAAAGCGTGTCCGACAGGTGGTGCCATGAAAGATAGTGTGCAGCCTATGCCAGCCGAACGCTCCGCAGAACGATCTTCATTCGATCGATCGCTGGACCAGGAAGCCTTCGCCAACCGAAAATTGATCCGGCCGTCGTTGAGCCCGAACCACTCCGGTTCCGGTCATTCTGTCCCCGGTCATTCCGCCCCCATTCATTCTGGCCCCAGCCATGCTCCACAGGCTGCAGGAGAGCGGCGGGAACGTCCCGAACGCTCGGGTGGAGACCGTTCCAACGGAGCGCGCAAGGCTCCGCCTCCGGACCAGACCAATGCCGAGAATTTTTATTATCAGAAACAGATGCAGTCGAAGACCCCGATGGTCATCGTCATGGCCGACGACGAAGAAATTCACGGCATGATCGAGTGGTACGACAAGAGCTGCATCAAGGTAAACCGCGTGGGCGCGCCCAACCTGGTGATCTACAAGCCTTCGATTAAGTACATGTTTAAGGAAGGCGAGGGGAAGTAGTTCTCAACCATCAGCTTTCAGCCGTCAGCCATTAGGTTAAACCCGCGCTGCAAGCCATCAGAAACCTAGTGGGCTTTTCAAATTCAGAACGGCCACACCTCTGCCTGCGCGCGGTTTTCCTGACGGCTGATAGCTGAAGGCTAACAGCTATTCTCTACAACTTCGGCAGCACAATTCCCTTCTGCGACTGGTACTTCCCTTTCCTGTCGGCGTAGCTGACTTCGCAAACTTCGTCCGACTGGAAGAAGATGATCTGGCACAGGCCTTCGTTGGCATAGATCTTTGCGGGCAAAGGCGTGGTGTTGGAAATCTCGAGCGTGACGAAACCTTCCCATTCTGGCTCGAACGGAGTGACGTTGACGATGATTCCGCAGATGGTGAGCACGTCGCGCGGAATCTTGAAGTATTCGACAGAGCGCGCCAAGGCGAAAGAATTCGGCGGGACGATATGGACGTCGGAACTCACGGTGACGAACGAACGCTCGTCAAAATGCTTGGGATCGACGACGGTGCCAGTTTACGTTGGTAAAGATCTTGAATTCGTCGGCCACTCGCAGATCGTAGCCATAAGGAGAAAGCCCGTAGGAAATTACCCCCTCGCGCACCTGCTTTTCGGAGAAGGGATTGATCATGCCGTGCTCCGGCGCGTTTTTGCGAATCCAGCGATCACTCTTTAACATGAAGCTCCTTGGGATCAGCTCTTGGCTGTTGGTTCTTGGCTCTTGGCCAAAACCTGAGGCGATTTTGGCTAAAAGCTCAGAGCTAAGGGCTAAGAGCTGAACCAGCATCTTACGGGACATGCCCTGCCGTTGACAATCTTCCATATCTCTCATAGCATCAAGCACTTGAGGCACTCCTTACACTCCCAAGCGAAGAGGCAGCCGTGATCAAGCTCGACATTATCAATGAAGTGGTGAACCGGACGGGGATTACCAAGACCAAAGCCGAGATGGCGGTGGAGACCGTGTTTGAGAGCATGAAGCGGTCACTGGCCAAGGGCGATCGTATTGAGCTGCGCGGCTTTGGCGTGTTCAACGTGCGTCCGCGGAAAACGGGCATTGGACGCAATCCGCGCACCGGGGCTGAAGTCTCCATCCCGCCGGGGAAGGCTGTGCGCTTCAAGCCGGGCAAAGAATTGCAGTCCATCGAGTAGGCGCGCACGACGAGGCGCGAGCGGAAACCCAGTCCTGCCGGCTGAGTTAGAGATTGCCACCTGATGTCAGATCACGACTCCCCAGATATTTACGTCCCCAGCGAAATCTATGCGCCGGATGATCCGCACGTGGTTTATTACACGCGGCCAAGGCCGCGCTATTGGCTGCATATTCTGCTATTGCTGCTGACGTTTTTCACCACCACGGTGGTCGGTGCGCACATTGAGTGGAATTTTCTGCGCGGGCTTCCGGCGTTTGCCATTGGCGACGACTACTTTTTCCCGCTTCTCTGGGCGCTCAAGGGGCGGCATCTGCTGCTGGGGATTCCGTTCTCGTTGACGCTGATGCTGATTCTGCTGGCGCATGAGATGGGGCACTATCTCTACTGCGTGAAGTATCGCGTGTCGGCGACGCTGCCCTACTTCATTCCCTTCCCTACGCTGTTTGGAACCATGGGGGCGTTCATCCGCATTCGGTCACCACTGCGGTTGCGAAGCATTTTGTTTGATATTGGAATTGCGGGCCCAATCGCGGGATTCATGGTCGCGCTTCCAGTGCTGATTTTTTCGCTGGGACTGTCGCGGGTTGCGCCGTTCGGAGCAGCGCCGCCGGATATTCAGCTGGGATATCCGCTGGTGTTCTTCCTGGTCCGCAAGTTGCTGATGATGAGCGGGCATGCGCCCGGAATTGCTGGCGTTCCGTTCGGCCGACTGTATCTGCATCCTGTGGCAATCGCGGCATGGGTGGGGATGTTTGCGACGTCGCTGAATTTGCTGCCCGGCGGGCAACTGGATGGTGGGCACATTGTTTTCGCAGTGTCGCCACGATGGCACAAGAATATTTCGCGTCTCACGATTCTGGCGCTGATTCCGATGGCATTTTATTTTTGGATGGGCTGGCTGGTGTGGGCGGTGCTGCTGGGGCTGAGCGGGATGCGGCACCCGGGAGTTTCGGAGTGGCCGGAAATTACTAACGGCCGCCGCTGGTTAGCGATGGCCGCTCTGGTCATGCTGGTCTTGACGTTCGTTCCGGCGCCGATCGGACAATCAGCCGCTCCTGATGCAGCGCGTTCGCTTTCCGATGTGGTGAGGCATTGGCGAACCGGGCATTAGCATTCCACGCAGTTAACGCCCGGCCGCCAGAAACTTGCTGCTTACCGGTGACCGCCGCCGTGGCCGCCACCACCGTGGAAACCTCCACCGCCTCCACCGCCACCGTGGAATCCACCACCCCCGCCACCATGAAATCCACCGCCGCCATTGCCACGGAAGCCGCCGCCCGAGTATCCGCCTCGGTATCCGCCTCGGTACCCGCCTCTGTATCCGTAGCCACCGCGGTAGCCGTAGCCGGACCGGTAGCCATAACCGCGTCCGTAGAAGCCGCGCCCGTAGAAGCCGCGGCCATAGAAGCCATGTCCGTAATAGCCATGGAACCATGGTCCGGCGCCGATGAATACTCCGCCTAAGAAGTAGCTTGGCCCGTAATAGCCGTACGGGGCGCAGGCATAGGGATAGTAGCCGTAGTAGCCGTAGGCGCATACCGGAGGGGGCCCGTAATAGCCGGAGTCGTAGTCATAGTCGTAGCCGGGACCAATGCCGACGCCCACCGCGACTTGCGCTGGAGCACTCGAGACCACCCCGACGAGCAATATTCCCAGAACTGCAACGTACTTTAGATAACGCATCTGATCACCTCGTTCCCGGCTCGTCGCCATCTAGCTGGACGCCGTCAGGAAGAAAACTTATGTCTGTGTAAACCCGCAAACCTGCAAAGAGTTGCGACATGCAGCAGCCGACTATACGAGTTGTGCATCGTCTTACGGATTTCCCTGTATCTAGATGAATCGAGACAATCTACACCTGTCAGATTAGTCTTCGACCACGCGCTCCGTCATCTCACTGGTCGGTTCGCCACCAACCATTTGCTGGGCGAGGATGAGGCGGCGGGCCTCATCGCGAATCTTCGGCAAATGCAGTCCAAAGATCGCTGCCGCTCCGAGGCAAGCCACCGCGCCCATGATCACGGTCACCGGTGCGCCGAGGCGGTCAGCCACGGCTCCGGCAAATAGGGCTCCGAACGGCGCCATGCCGATCAAGCTCATGGCATAGACGGACATGACGCGTCCGCGAAGATCGTCGCGCACCATGGACTGGATGAGCGTATTCGAGGAAGACATTTGCAGCATCATGCAGAACCCGGCCGGAACCAACAGCGCCGTCGAGAGCCAGAAATTGCGGGAGAGCGAGAACGCGATCAGAGAGACGCCGAATCCGGCACAGGCCAATGTGACCCAGCGGCCCAGGCCATAAACTCCAGTGCGCGCCGCCAGCAGCAGGGCGGCGAGGAGCGCACCGACTCCGGTCGCACCCATCAGGACACCCAAGCGCACCGCTCCCGGATCATGAGAACCGATCAACGCTGCGAACTGTTGTCCTCCGCCGTGGAGAATCTTGTCCGCGAAAACCGGCATGAGCACGGTGTAGGGCATCGCCACCAGACTCACCAAACCTACCAGCAACAGCAAAGCGCGGATGGGCGCGGTGTGGCGTACGAAGCGGAAGCCCTCGATCACATGGGCCAGTGGGGACTCAATGGGGTGGATCAGACGCGGGGGCACGCGCATCATGAGCAGGCCAACAATGACTGCGATATAGCTAGCCGCATTGGCAAAGAAACACCAGCCCTCGCCGATTTTGGCGACCAGCACTCCCGCGATTGCCGGCCCGATGATGCGGGCGCCGTTGAACATGGACGAGTTCAGAGCGATGGCGTTCATCAGATCATCTTTGCCGACCATTTCCACCAGGAAGGATTGCCGTCCTGGGAGGTCGAAGGCGTTGACGATCCCGAGAAGTATGGCCAGCACAAAAATTTCGCGCACTGTAATCCGATGAGTCAAGGTAAGCACGGCGAGAGCGAAAGCCAACACCATGGAAGCCGTCTGGGTCGCGATCACCACTCGATGACGGTTGTAGCGGTCGGCGACAATTCCTCCGAGTGGAGAGGCCAGAAACACCGGAAACTGGCTGGCGAAGCCGACCGTGCCCAGCAGCAGGGACGAACCCGTGAGCCGGTACACCAGCCAGGATTGCGCGACAGTCTGCATCCAGGTACCGATGAGGGAAATAAGCTGTCCGCTGAAGAAGAGCTGAAAATTGCGGTGGCGCATGGCGCGCAGCGTCGCCGGCGGACGCCATACGTCAGAAGAGACATTCGCCGGAGGCGGATTTTGGGAAGGAGCTTCGAACGAGGCCACGTTTTATGATGCGGCGAGTTCATGGTGCGATGCAACTGCTGAAGACTTGCAACCAGGTACTGGCTAGTAGCTACTCGGATAGTCACTTTCTGGTGACTTCTCGAACCTCTGGTCTTGAGCTACAGTAGGAGCGGTACGCAAGGCTGGCGGCCGCGATGACGCAAGGCGAGCAAAATCGAATTGAGCGACGTTGTGGGCAGCGCTTCGCGTATCAGTTGCCGGTGCTGCTGCGCGTCCCAGGCGAAGGCCGAAGCGGCGCGGGTTTCACCCAGGACCTTAGTTCGCGCGGGGCACTTCTATGGACGGATTTTCCGCTGCGCGAAGGCATGGTTGTTGAAATGACGCTGATGATGCCGTCCGAGATCACGCTGGCTGAAGATATGAACGTCTGCTGCCGGGCACGGGTCTTGCGGCGCGACTGCCATCACCAGGAAGACCGGCCAGCAGTCGCCGTCCGTATTGAGCACTACGAGTTCCTGCCGGGGCAAATACCCGTACTGCAACAACATACCCCGGTCCAGATGCATCCTATTCCCTGACTTTCACTTTTTTCGCATCTTTGGCTTTCCCTAAGGCCGACTTTTGCATAGAATACCGATTCCGAGTCGAGTTCCGTCCGGATGAATGCTCAGTATCCAGCCAGCGTTTCCTGCCTCAGTCGTAAGCTGTCGCTAAGCACACATTACAACGGTCACTTGGCGGGGTTACTCTCTAGTCATAAGATTCGACTACGATCGACAGATCCGGGATTGCAGTTATGAACGCCATAGCGGTCAGCATATTTTCGGAAAGCCCGGAGCGCCTTGCCGTGCTCCAGCAGCGGATTGAGAGCACGCAACTGGGCCGGGTTGTGTTCACCCATTCCACGTTCCCGAACAACGCGGGCGATTCCGCCATTCGCCGGGTTCAGGACCTGCGGACGGAAGTGATCCTGGTGGACATTAGTGCGCACGAAACCGGGCGCGCCATGCAGGCGATTGAGATCCTGCATGCAAATGTGGCCGGGGCCTCAGTGTTTGCTGCCGGAGTAATGAGTGATCCGGCGGTGATCGTTTCTGCGATGCGGGCCGGGGCGCGGGAGTACCTGGAGCGCGATGCGGCGACGGAATCATTCTCTGACGCGCTGCGCCGGTTCTCGGCCACCAGCGCCAAGGCGCGGGCCTCCTCAGGACGAGCGCGGATACTGGCAGTCATCAATGCCAAAGGTGGGGCTGGCGCCACCACTGTTGCCGTGAATACTGCGGTTGCGCTGGAGCAGTCGCACGGAAAGACAGTTCTGGTGGACGTTGGATTGCTGGGCCACGCGGCCCTGCACTTGAATGTTCAGCCGGCGTTTGGGATTACCGACGCCTTGCAGAACCTTCATCGCATGGATTCCGCCCTGTTGCAAAGTTTTGTGACTCCGTGTAAGGGCGGCTTACACCTACTGGCCGGACCGCAGCAGCCGGTGCCACTCGCGCCCTCAGCGGCGGAACTGGCGCGACTGTTCGACTTGCTGGTTTCACACTTCCAATATGTGGTCGTCGATTGCTCCAACCGGACCGACACGCTGTTCCGCATGATCGCGGATCTCGCCAATGCAGTTTTGCTGGTGACGCAGGCGGACGTGGTTTCCTTGTGGAGCGCCGCGCGGGTGCATGCGTTCCTGGAACAAGGCAGCGGACGCGACCGGGCGCGGTTGATCGTGAATCGCTTCAAAAAGATTCCCGGCTTCACCGACGAAGACATTCAAAAAGTCACTAACTGCAAGCTGCTGTGGAAGCTGCCCAACAATTTTCACGCGGCGGGCCCATCCGCTGACAAAGGCAGCCCGGTGGCATTCCACGAGAGCAACGAGCTGGGACGATCATTCCATGCACTGGCGACGGTGCTTGCGGGAGCAGCGGGGTCGGAGAATTCGATGGATTTGGGCTTCACCCTGGGCAAGACCGAAGACAAGAAACGCCTCAGCAACCTGCTGATTTCGCCCTTGCGGGCAGGACAGTAAACCGGGCCTCAGCTCTGGGCTTCGGGCGCATCGACCTTACTTGCTTGCCGCTGAGCTCTTTTCGATGGCGTCATAAACCGCCGGACTCACGCAAACCTCAAAGAACCGCGCATCAGTCCAGCAGGTAAGATTGAAGGTCGCGGCGTCAACCATGGGAATACGGCTGGCACGTACCGCAATCCTTCGGAAGATGTCGGAGCCTACCGGAACCAAACCGCTGTGGAAGGACGCCTCTTCACTTCCCCAAAGTCGCGGGAAGTCGAGCCCGCAGGCTTGCAGAGAAATCTCTTCCTGTAAGCGAGTGAAAGAGGCTTCACTCAGGCGGATTCCACCTACGTTGTACTTCATCGATTCCTGCTCGGCGCTAGTACTGCTGCGGAATTCATAAATATTGAAGGGCACAGCCATGCCGGTCATGGCCTTGCGCATGCGCTTGTCGCATCCCGAGAGGCGGTCGCTTTCGTTGAGCGCATCCGAGATCATGATGCGATGTTCTCCGTCCAATAGATACGTGGGCGGCGAGTTTTGATACGAGATGCCGATCCCGAGTTCGAGCGCGGGTAATCCAGCGCGTTGCAGCAGGTGATTGTAGCCGCCGACAATCTCCATCATTTCACGGGCTAGAATGCAGACCCGGGAAACGGCCAGCGCGGGTTCATGGTCGCGTTCCAGGATGGCCAGAATGATGGCGTCGCCTTCGACAAACACTTTTGTCGCGCCGTACTTGCCGAGAAGTTTGTTTACCGGGTCGTAGAAATTCAAACTGAAATAGGAAGCCGGATTCATTCCGCGCTCGAGCAGCGACCGGGTCACTCGCGAAGAGTCTCGAATATCGGCTTTCAGGATTACATGACGCACCACTGGCTTCTCGCTGTCGGCTTTGCTTTCTTCCGGAAGCACGAACTCATACAGAGTGCCGTTGAGTTTGGAGAGGTCGCGCAATCGATCACTGCTGATCAAATTAATTTTTTCCACCGCGCGGTTCAGGACATCGAGGCGTCGAAGGTCCCGGTAGAAACAAATAAAGTCGCGGAGGAACCGGGCGGCCACTTTCGCTCTTTGCGCGCTGGTAGCTTGGGTGACTCGCGCGGCGGCCGCGACCAAGCTGTTGAGTGAAAGTTTGCCATGGTCCTCGACAAGCTTTTCGACCCTTTCCAGTTCCTTGCGAAAAACCAGCGCGTACTTCAGTTGCTGGGGATCGAGGAGCGGAGTGAATTCCGGGAACAAGGGGACGACTTCATAGGCTGCGACGGCCAGGTCGAGCAAATTCTCCCGCTCCAGCAGCTCAGTCCAAGCTTCTAGCCGGGGCTTACAATCGCGCTCAGAGGGTTCGCCGGTACCGACCAACTGATGGGCATTTTCGGGAGCGCTCAGCCAGCCATCAAGCAACGTGTGATCGGCTGCATCGGCTTCAGGTGCTACGGACTTCAAGAATTCAGAAGTGAGAGCGCGAACGTTCCCCATGGAGTCGGGATCGTTCTCAAAGCCGCCAATCAAAACGTAGTGTTCCGCCTGGAGATAAGAGTCGCGGCCTTCTTCGAGAAAGATGAGTTGATTGAGGAAGACCTGATAGTCGGCGGCCGGCTTCTCTCCGAATAGCGAGCGCCGGGTAGCTGCCAGCGTCTCGCGCTCGATTTCACGCAAGATACGAAACAACTGTTGTCCAGCCTGGCGGATGATGTTTTTCTTCGCGATTTGGAAGGATGCGACGGTTTCCCGGTACTCCAGCGCTTTTTGCTGGCGAACGCCCTCGTAACCCTTCAGTGTGGCGCGGCAGCGGTCAAGGGTATTGGCGAATTGAACATTCAATTCGCTGCGCAGGAACTTGAGAATCGCGGCCCGGCCCAGCAGGTCAATGGCGAGGTTGTTTTGCGCTTTGGCGCGATTCAACATCGCTTTGTGCAGTCCGAGCAACAGAGGTTTTAAGTCAGCGCTTCGCCTGGCAACAACCGGCAGGAGCTTGGAGAGGATTGGCCCGCCGCTGGAAGAACCGCCGGTATCGGCGGACACTACGCCTTCCACATTGCCGTACTTGGCGATCAGGTTCCCGATGTAGGTGCCGGCAGCTTTGCAGAAAGCCGGGCTCAGCCAAACGTCGTGGCGAATATTATCGATTCCAAGCTGCAGACCTTCGAGCGAGAGCGCAGGCCAATAACTGGCCAGCTGTGGCGGTGGAGACTCGACCGACGATCCGAGTTTGAAAATTGGAATCCGCGGCATGGATGACTTTTTCTTTTCGGCCAACCCGAGGCCTCGACACAACTCCGCACCGGAAATACTCCCTCCCGCGCGGACGCCGGCCTAGTGGCCTAGATTCAGCCTACTACGGGCGTGCGGCTGGTCAGAGGTTACGCAAGTTATAGGCCAGCGGGACGCTGGCCGGAGGGCCTGTGTACTTATGGGGATAAGGTTCCTGGCGCAACATTCTGCGACCCGGCGGGGCCAAGAAAACCCTTCAGACTTTAATAGTGATGCCCTTGCGATACAACACGGCCATCACCACCCAGCAGAGCGCAACATAGGCCAGGGCGTAGAGCAGAGAAGCATTCGCGGGACTGGCGAAAGGGGCAAACCAGTGCGAGTAAACATAATCCTGCACGGAAACGACGACGCCGTTGGCCTGGGTCACCGCGAACGATGACATGGTGGCGGCGAGCGCTTCAGAGAAGATATACGCGGCAATCGCGTTGGTGCCAAAAACAAGAATGGCCCGCGTCCACAGCCCACGGTGTTGCTTTACGTCGCTCACCCAATAGAAGGCGGCAAGAAAAACCAGGGCCAGTCCCGCAGTGAAAATCACAAATGAACTGGTCCACAGCTTCTTGTTGATGGGAAACCACAGATGCATGGTCCGCCCGATCACGATTGCACAAACTCCGGCCACAACCATTGCAACCGTCTTGAATCGCGGTGAGTACTTCGACTTCATCCACTTGCCGGTAAGCAGGCCCAGCAGACAGGTTGCGACGGCGGGGATGTTGCTCAACACGCCTTCCGGATCGCGCGTGCCTTCGTACAAATGACCCATCAGAAGTCTACGGTCGAGCCAGGCCACTATGTTGCGGTCGGGATCGAGGAAAGGAATATCGTGCGTAGGAATTCCGAATCCGGGCACTGGAACATATCGCATCAGAATCCAGTAACCGACCAGACAAGCGATTGCAACGGCCAGTTGCGTGCGCCATCCGGTCCACAGCTCAAGCACAGCGGTGATGACATAGCAGATCGCGATGCGCTGCAAGACCCCGTAAACCCGCCAAGTCGCCAGATGATAGTGATTGGGGAATCCGTGGAGAAACACGCCGATAGCAAACAGTACCAGGCCACGCCAGAGCACGTGTTTTAGCAGGTGGGCGCGAGACTCTCCGCGATCCAATCGTGACCGGAACGAAAACGCCATGGCTACGCCGACGATGAATAGAAAGAATGGAAAGACCAGATCGGTCGGAGTCCAGCCATTCCAGTGCGCGTGCCGCAAAGGCCAGTACGCCGACGGCTCGTCCCCAGCGTCGTTGACCAGAATCATGGCGGCAATGGTCACGCCGCGAAAGAGGTCGAGCGACATCAGCCTGCCCGGCTTCGACGCGGTGGCTTCCTCGTTTCTTACCGCTGAACCGGCTGTGGTGGCGGTTGGCATCGTTACCCCTTTTGGCCGACGAATCTTCACTCGTTTCGTCGCTTGGCAGTAGAGTTTACCCCTTATCGGCGAAACGTGGGTAAAATCAATGGGTTACATCAAACGCAGTGCCAGGGGTGACGTTCCCAAGCCCAAAAAAAAGAGGCAGAAGTTACCCTCGTCACCTGCCGTTCCTCCAATTTAGTGATTAACATGCCTGTAACGAGGGGGGCCTCATGCAAAAGTTACGATTTGTGGCCTCGTTGACCACAAACGACAACGACTACCAGATGGAACAAGCGGCGTCGGCGCAGGAAGCGGCCAGCCGGCTCAACGTTGAGCTGGAAATACTTTATGCCGAGAACGACGCGATCTTGCAGAGCCAGCAGTTGCTCAAGATCATCCAGTCAAACTCCGGCGCGCATCCCGACGGAATTATTTTTGAGCCCGTGGGCGGGACCGCATTGCCGCAGGTGGCAAAGGCTGCCGCGGCGGCGGGGATTGGGTGGGTCGTATTGAACCGCGAGGTGGATTACCTCCCCGAGTTGCGGCGCAGTTACAAGGTCCCAATTTTTTCCATCAGCTCGGACCACGAAGAAATCGGGCGTCTGCAAGGCAAACAACTCACCGCGCTATTGCCCAACGGAGGCTCGGTGTTGCTGATTCAGGGGCCATCGGAGAGTCTCGCGGCAAAGCAGCGTACCACCGGAATGTACGAGACCAAACCGATCGGGGTCCAGGTTAAGGTGATGAAGGGGAACTGGACCGAAGCCGGCGCCTACAAGGCAGTCGGTTCGTGGCTCAAGCTCAGCACTTCGCAACAAACTCCGATTGACGTCATTGTCGCGCAGAACGATGCCATGGCGCTGGGCGCCAGAAAGGCATTTCAGGAACTCGGCGACAGCGCCGCACGCGCCCGCTTTCTGGCGGCCCCTTATCTTGGTATTGACGGGGTCTCCAAGACCGGACAATCGTGGCTGCGGCGCGGACTGCTGAACGCCACGATTATTGTTCCTGCGAATGCAGGCCAAGCGATCGATATGCTCACCCATGCGGTGCAAACTGGCACGATTCCTCCGGAGAAGACTCTGACCGTGCCCAAATCATTGCCAATCGTGGAAGAGCTGGCGCGGAAGCCGGTGCAGAACGCACACGCGGCCGGCGTCTAACGCGAAGCGATAGTTCAGCCGTAAACATCTAGAGGGATGCAGTGGGCTGGTACATTAGACTCCATGCCCACGCTCCTGACTCAGCCCACCCGCATTCAATCCGCCGGAAACAAGCCCAAGCTCATCGACGAATACATTGGCCGCGTGAACAGCCAGACCCCTGGCGTGAGCGTTGCCCATATGCGCAGCCCGGAAGGCTGGACCGAGCCGGGCCAGAAGCCGGAGTTTGACGAGTTCACGATCGTGCTGCGGGGGAGGGTTCTAGTGCGTTACGCGGACGGAGAGCTGGAAGTGAAAGCTGGGCAAGCGGTGATTGCCCATTGCGGGGAATGGATCCAGTATTCGACTCCGGATGCGGATGGAGCGGAATACATTGCGGTCTGCCTGCCGGCGTTTTCGATGGAGACGGTGCACCGGGACTGAACTGCAGTGGCTAGTGGCTAGTAAGACCGGTTTCGCAAACGCGATGGGTGCCCCATCCTTCGCGTTCTTTGCGAAGGTGGGACAAACCGCCGATTGTGGGAAGTGAGCTATGAAGCGACTATGCGTCATATTTGCGGTTCTCTTCTTGAGTGCATCTACCTTCGCTCTCGGAGAAGTCGATCCTGTAGCGGTGCACAAAATCGTATTGGCTGAGCTTACTGCTATGAAACTGCCGATAAATTCGCCTGTCTGTTTGGCAATATTGCCAGCCCACAATATGTCGGAAACCGGAGCTGATCCATCTTCCCAACTACTTAGATTTCTGATGCCAAGAGGGATGCGGCCACGAAAAGTATCGATCTGCTATAAGCCACTCCCCAAAGGCAACGTGATCTCAATCGAGTTGATTAAAGAAACTGCCGATCGGCTCTCAGCAAAGGTCACGTTCGTCGACGTAACGATTACGGCGGACAGGGACTTGGGGATCGCTCACCGCAGTGGGGTATATGAGCTCATAAAAAATGCACAAGGTGAATGGGTGATCGAGTCATATGCGGGCGAATGGCATAAGTAAGCGTGGAGTAATCGATAATAGCGACCACACGAAGACGGCCCCCGGCGAGAAGGCGACAGGTAGGCCGCAGGAGCCCACAGTTCCACTTTGTTCTCCACGAATTTCGTTTCGAGAAGAGTCTGAGCCACCACCCTTTCGCAAAAAAGGCGAAGGGATGTAGCACCCTGAGAACTATTCGCTAGCCGCTGCCTAAGGCGCTTCAATCAGTTCCATTTTGCCATCTCGGGTGCGATGCAGGATCATCAGCTTGCCTTTGGGATCGCGGAAGATGAATACGTCACGGTCGCGGAAGTGGGCTTCCTTGATGGCTTCTTCCAACGTCATAGGCCGCAGTGCGACGGCTTCATCGGAGCGGACAATGTGGACTTCAGTTGATTTAGCGACGAGCGGAAATTTGTGAACCACCATCGAGACCGATGAAGACTCGACCGTCCTTACCGCGACGGCGTCGGTGACGGCCGGTTCTTTTTCCTTGGCTTCTCCGTTCCATTTTTTGCTTTGATGATTGCGGCGTTTCCTGGTGATGATGCGGGTCTTGTTTTTGAGGGCCTGCCGCTCCAGATGGTCGAGGGCCTCTCCGATGGCCAAGGCCATCTCTCGGGCCTGCGCGAGACCCACAAGAGGGCCGACGCGGGAGTTGATGGTGATTTCGGCTTTATGGCGGTGCTTCTCGACCGCGAGGATCACGTTGGCTTCGAAGCGGTCGCGAAGGATTTTTCGGATCTTGGTGAGGCCGGCTTCGACTTCTTTGCGGTTGGCGGGAGTAACTTCGTAGTGCCTGCCAGTGTATTCCACGTTCATTCAACAACCTCCGGGGTGAGGCTTGTGAAACAGCTCTTGGCTCTTGGTTCTTGGCTCTTCGGTAGCCGGCTGAGATTTCGCCGAGAGCCAAGAGCCAACAACCAAGAGCCTACTTCTTTACCCTTCTCTGATGCGTACTGGGAATTCTCATGTCTTCGCGGTACTTGGCTACGGTGCGGCGGGTTACCTGAATTCCCTGCGACTGCAGAATGCGTGTGATTTGCTCGTCGGTCAAAGGCTTGGATGGGTCTTCGTCTTCAATCAGTTTCTTCACCCGGCGCTTAAGGATCAGCAGCGAGGTGTTGCCGCCCTCGGGGCCGTTCACGCTTTCGCTGAAGAAGTACCGCAACTCGAACACGCCCTGCGGGGTGTGGGCGTATTTGTTGGCGACTGCTCGGCTGACGGTGGAAGGGTGTACGCCAATCTCTTCGGCGACCTCTTTAATCATCATCGGCTTTAGCTGATCGATGCCCTTTTCCAGGAAATCACCCTGGCGCGTGACGATGGTGTAGCAGACTTTCAGAATCGTCTGCTTGCGCTGCTCAATGTTCTTGATTAGCTGGATGGCGCTCTTGAAGCGTTCTTTGACGTAATTACGGGTGTCGCGATCGTTGCCCTCTTTGACCAGCAGGCGTTTGTAGGCCGGATTCAGGCGCAATGTGGGGACGTCATCGTCGTTCATCATGACGAGCCATTCGTCGCCGTG
The DNA here is from genome assembly GCA_963839975.1 of uncultured Acidobacteriota bacterium. Taxonomy (GTDB): domain Bacteria; phylum Acidobacteriota; class Terriglobia; order Terriglobales; family Acidobacteriaceae; genus Gp1-AA145. Next base: position 835,739 of record CAWIXA010000002.1, read on the forward strand.
CTTGACGAAGGCAACATCCGGCTCAATCAGCCGCGGCTGGGTCTTGTTGTACTGGAGGCCGGGGCGCGGATCGAGGGTGCGAATGTATTCGAGCGCCGCCTGCACGGCTTCTAACGGGCGGCTGATGGCGCGGGAAATTTCCTTGTACTGCTTGTTCTGCAATCCCCGCAGGTGCTGGTCAACCAGGGAAACCGCGTCGGCTAAAACCTGGGCAGTGCCGTTTCCGTTTCCGGTCTTTTCGTGCTGGGCCTGGTGATATCTGAGTTGGTGAAGCAGGCACTCGCGGAGGTCTCGGCAGCCTACACCTGGAGGATCCAACTGGCGAATGACATCGATCGCTTCACGTAAGTCGTCGCTGGTGAAGTTCGGCTTGAAAGTCGGCCGGGTGCCGTTGGTTGACGGTGCGGACTGGGGCAAATCGGTGGGCGCCCGCTTCGCGGCTGTGGCGGACGCAACCGATGTATTCCCGTCGGTGGCGGCAAGTACGGAATCAATGGAGCGGTCCGCTGGAGCGTCTGCCAGAAGTTCTGCCGGAACGTCTGCCGAGTCCCATTCTTCAGAGATCTCCGCAGCAGGATCGGCAAGGTCGTCAACCGCGGCTTCCTCTAACTCGCCAAGGCCCAAAGCTGCGGCATCCTTGAAAACACTTTCAGACTTGGCCACATCGCTCTCTGGAGAAGACGCAGGAACGACTCCCAGCAGCTCTTCGTCGGTGGCGATCAGGTAACCATCTTCATTCAGATTCCCGATGACAACTTCCGCAGCCTCACGCACCGGCGGACGAGTTGGAATCGAACCCAACTGCCACATCAGGTGGTCGGTGAGAGTGCTGGACTTGGAGAGGAAATTCTCGAACGACGGGCGCTCGATCTCCTCCATTTCATTCTGGCTGCGATAGCCGGGGTCGAGGTAGTCTTTGAAAAACGAGCCAAAGTCGATTTCTTCGAAGGGGTCTTTCTTATCGGCGGTCGGCGCGGGAGTTTCCTCGTTCGCCGAAGCCCGTTCGCGCTCTTCATCACGACGGCTGACGTCATCAATCAATGGAACTGCGTCTTCTAGTTCCTCGAGGACCGGGTTCTCCACCATCTCCTCGTTGATCATGTCCTTCAGCTCGAGCTTGTTGAGCGCGAGGACGCTGACCATCTGCACCAGGCCAGGGGTGAGGATCTGGCGCTGCGAGACTCTGAGGCTCAGTTTGTGCTGGAGTAAAACCATAAGTGCGGTCGTTGGTCGTTCGTCGTTGGTCGTTGGCCTGGAGCCTTCGCTTCCTGACCTCGTTGATGATCGCTATCCCATTCGGGTTTGGCGGACGACCAACGACGAACGACCAACGACGCATTTCATACCAAACTAAAACTTTCTCCTAAATAAACTCGCCTTACTTCGCTGTCGCTGCCTAGCTGCTCGGGCGTGCCGTGTCGGAAAATCTTGCCTTCGTTGATGATGTAGGCCCGGTCGGTGACGGATAGCGTCTCCCGTACATTGTGGTCCGTAACCAGTACCCCGATACCGGCAGCCTTCATGTTGCTGATAATTTTTTGCAGATCGAGTACCGCAATAGGATCAATCCCAGAAAAGGGCTCATCCAGCAGGATGAACTTAGGATTGATGCATAATGCCCTGGCGATCTCGACCCTCCTTCTTTCTCCACCTGAAAGCGCATAGCCCCGGTTCAGGCGAATGTGCTCCAGGCCTAGCTGGTCAATCAACTGCTCCATCGTCTCGCGGCGCTCATGCCAGGAGACGGGTTGGGCCTCCAGCACGGCAAGGATATTTTCCTCAACCGTGAGCTTGCGGAAAACCGACGCTTCCTGGGGGAGGTAGCTGATGCCGAACTGACGGGCCCGCCGGTACATGGGCTCGTCTGTAATGTCTTCCTCATTTAAGAGGATTCGGCCAGTATCGGGGGGGATCAGGCCAACGATCGTGTAAAAGGTCGTAGTCTTGCCGGCGCCGTTAGGGCCAAGTAAACCAACAACTTCGCCCTGTCCGACGCGAAGGCTGACGCCATTTACAACTCTGCGGCCGCGATACGACTTACAAATATCTTCTGCGGCCAGAATCTGCATTTAACGTACCACTTGCGTCTGGGTAACGGCTGGCGAAGTGCTGTCGCCTTCAACGACGACCCTATCATCGCGTCTATACAAAGTCAACGAAACCCCGGTAATCTTGCCATGTTCGGCATCAAAAATGCTAGGCGGTCCGCCGGTGAGGACGAATTTGTCATCGGCGGTGGTGAAGGTAAGCATCTCGCCGGAGCCGCGGCGGTTGGGTTCGTTGATGACGACGTTGCCCGAGGCGATAATTTTCTCCAGGCTGGCGGGGACGGCGGTTGAGGATTTGGAGTCAGCTGGCGGTGGGCCCGCACTTCGTGCGGGGCCGGGCGGGGACGCCAGCCTCCCCAAGTTCTGTGCGGGGATGAGAAAGACGTCCATTTGATTGGAGGTGATGGTCATGTCTGAGCTGGTGGCCATCACGGCGCCTTCGAAATGGGCTTTGCGTTCGGAATCGCGGTAGGTGAGGTGTTTTGCGGTCACGGTCACGACGGTCGGCTTCCCGCTCTTGTCGGTTCCCACGAGGACGGTGGACACTTTCTGGCTGGCGGCGGAATCGGCGACCAGGGAGCGATCATTCTTTTGAAACTGGATGGAGGGCGCCTCGACTACGTTAGCGTTCTGCCAGAGGCGGGCGTTTCCGGTGTAGGTGGCTATGGCCGGACTTTTGTGGGCGAGCATGCTATTGGCCGTGACGTGGACGGGGTCGGACGAGGCTAGTAGTGCGCCTCCGGGCTGGGGCTTTAGGTCGCTGTAGGTGCTCTTGACGTCGCCCTGGGCCAGGCCATCCCCGGTGGCGCGATTCAGCCGGATGGTGCGGGCTGTCGTGGCCATCCCGGTGTCAACGATCCGCGGGGAGCCGGTGAGGACGAGAATCTGATCGGCCACCGTGTAGCGGGCACGGTCGGCGAAGGCCTGTTGTGAGCCGTCGGTGTACCTGAAATGACCCTGCTGAGTCAGAGCAGAGACACCGGTGCCAGGCTGAAAGAAAGCATCAATGGAATCGCTGGTGGTGACGCGATTGTGGTCTCCGGCTTTGTCTGGCGAGACGGTGACCACTCGAGCGTTGGCCTCACCGTGCACGGACGCGAGCTGCCCCAACGAATCGAATTTCACAGTGAATTTGTCGGCGGTGGCGCGGGTTTGAAACCCGGGCTGGGTGCTGGGCGGAAGGATCGCGATTTCTGGCGGGCCTATGGTGTCGGCCTGGGCCAAACGGCGACCCCCAGCTACGAGAAAGTCCATGGCCGGTGCGGTCACTTCCACGTCCTGGGCAGAGCTGGTTCCCTTCTGATGTTGCAGTAATTTGACCTGCTGTTCGGCGTGAACCCTGGTCAGGACGTTCTTTCCGCTGAAGGCAAGCACGGCTCGTCCGGCTGTCGCGTCGGCCGACTGGACACCTTGGCGGTTTAGTTGCACGTCACCGGAGAGCACTGCGTGGTCAATCCCGGTGTGCGGCTTCATCAGGACTTCGAGTTTCTGGGCTGAGACCTTGGACCACGTAGGAACCGGATTTCCCGCCTGCCGACTCTTTGAAGAAGCATGCTGCGCAACTGGATTCTCCAGCGAGTTAAGCAGAACCTTGCCCGTCGCGACGGCGCGGTCGAGGGTATTGTCCGCGCGCAGAAAAAGAGTTACGTCATCTGCCTGCGCTTGCTGCTCGGGATTCTCCGCGTGCGGAGAGTGGAGCAAAATCTGCCTCTCCTTTTTTTCTACGACGGCTTGTTCAGCGAGAATCGTGGACGGCGTTGGTCCACTCGCGATGATCTTCACTTGAGACTTGAGGGTGAGGGTGCCCTCACTGGCGGAGTACTCTGCGCCCACGGCGGAACCGCTCGCCTGCGGCACGCTGAAATCGATTTCGTTCGGAGTGCGCGCATCTCCAGTCTTTTGATTGAAGACAAGGCCGGTGGTTTTCAAATGCAGCGGGTTCTTCAACTCTTTCGGTGGCACCTGGTCAGGATCGAGAATGCCTTGCGGATTGGCTTGCAGATCGATTGAGACTTCGCCTTTGCTGGTCACGTCTCCGGTTCCCTGGTCGTATTCGAAGTCTTCGCCATAAACTTGATCGAAGCGGGAGGAGTCGCGCCCGTACAGCGTAATCGCCACGTTGTGCAATTCGATCTGGCCGCCTTGTTTGAACTGGACGGCCTTGCTTGCTTGCAATTTGAACAGCGTCCTTCCCTGCTCGGACTTCGATATGGTGAATCCCTGCGCGCTTTGCTGAATGTTGAGGCCAATTTTTTCAGGCACATGCTTGAGCGCATTCCGCACTCGATGCTTGGCGTAGAAATACGTGCCGGCCACAATCAGGCACACGAGAATCGCGGCTACCGCAAACCATCGGCGCAGGCGCGAGATTGCGAGGGGCATTGAGGATAGTGTAGTGCAGGTGGGCAGTAGTCAGTCGAAATCTCAGGAAGGAATTCGGCGCCGCGTCATTGAACGTCCGCAGAGGTCAATGAGTGCTAACGCCTGATTTCAACAGTTACTAAGGAAAGTTGGCCGTAAAAGGAAGGGGCGGCTCCGCGAAAATGAGAAAAGGGGAGCTTCAGCACTACTAGCTCCTTTTCCTCCTGGTAAATGGTTCTATTGTTTGCCTGACAAAACCGGGTGAAATTTGCTCTCCCCCCAGGCCATAACCTCCCGGCCATTCATCGGGGTAGTGATAGGTTCCGAAGATCTTGTCGATCCAAGGAAAATGGATTGCGAAATTCTTGTCAAGACCTTCTTTTTGAGAGGTATGGTGCCAGTGATGGTATTTAGGCGTCACCAGGCACTTCGCGAGCCATCTCGGACTGGGTGAGAAATTGCAGTGAGACCACGTAGCCTGAAGTGTCACAAAAATCAAATATGCCAAAATGACGGATTGGGAAAACGCTATCATGAGAGGCGTAAGGATACATGCGCGCACGATTATGTCTTCAAAGAAGTGACCGCGTGATCCCGAGAGCCAGTCGAGGGCTGTGGAAGAATGGTGAACAGCGTGAAAACGCCACAGAAATGGGACTTTGTGAAACGCTAGGTGAATAAAATATTCGGCGACATCCGCGACTAGAACGGCCAGAAAGAATTGCAGAAACCAAGGCAGTTGCGCGACGAGAGTCTGAAGGCCTGGAATGCTCAAATATCTGGCAAAGTGGACCGCGGGCAACAAAATCAGAAAGGATAGGATCTGTATCGGAAGATGAGTGGACATGAAGTAGACCACATCCAAAGTCCATTCGTTGCGAAACGTTCCCTGCTCTGGACGCAGCGGCCAGAGCCTTTCGAGGGGCACGTAAATAATTGCCGTCAAAAGGAGATCGAGCAAAAACCAGTCGAGGCCAATCGCAGGTCCGTCGTGGAGAGTCTCGTTGATTCTTACGCTAGAACCGCCCAACGCGGCAGCAGCCGCAGCGAGCAGGAGTCCCGTAAGGGCCAAAACTTTTTTCTTGCGAAGAATTGAGGACAGCATCCCGAGTACGGCTGCAGCTACAATGAGGCACTGGATCAAGATCCTAATAGCGTGCATAGGATAATGCGGACGAAATTGGGGGACGGTTAGTAGTTGAGGGAAATGTAGGCACAATACCGCTCCGAATGAGAGAAACCCGAAGAAGACTGACGACACCCCGCTCCACCAACCGGTCCCAAAACCAGTAGACTCGGCATCACCGAAAACATCATTGATTTTCTGCTCGATCACGACGTTCTCAGCTTACCTGACTTTTAAAGGTCGCGAAATTCTAACAATCGGGTTGGTGGTTACGCTGGAATCTATGAGGTTCGAAGCGTCTGCTCAGGTCGCTGCTCCGGAATGAGGCTCAGCGCTCCATTTCGATAACGGGGAAACATCGCCATGTCACTCATTGACATTCACCACCACTAATCACTCCCTTGATACCCCTCCACGTAACACATCCGTTTTCTTCACAACCGCGCTACGCTGATGCAAGCACCATGGGCCTGAACCGTGTCGATTTCGCGATCATCGCCATTTACCTCATCGGGATTACTCTGTTCGGCTTGCGTTTCCGCAAAAAGCAACACACACTGCGCGACTACTTCCTCGCAGGACGCGATATTCCCTGGTGGGCGATTTCGCTTTCGATTGTTGCGGCGGAAACCAGCACACTGACAATCATCAGCATTCCCGGACTTGCTTACGACACCAACCTGACTTTTCTGCAAGTGGTGCTGGGATACTGCGCCGGACGCATCATCATTAGTTTTGTGCTGCTGCCGCATTATTTTCGCGGCGACCTGTACACGGCTTACGAATTGATCGGGCGGCGCTTTGGGCCTCAGTTGCGCACTCTGACTTCTGGACTATTTTTGCTGACTCGTGCTGCGGCCGAGGGGGTGCGGGTTTACGCGGTTTCGATTGTTGTGGCCATCGCGCTGGGGACGGGCGAAGTCGCGTCCATCGCGATCATCACCGTGTTGACGCTGATTTATACCTTTGAGGGCGGACTGGCGGCAGTCATCTGGACCGACGTCATCCAGACGGGAATTTATGTCGCTGGCACGCTGCTGGGGATCGCGACAATTATTCATTATGTTCCAGGCGGATGGGCACACATTCATCAAGTGGCTGATGCCGCGGGGAAACTGCGGGTGTTTGATTTCACTCCGAGCTTCTGGAAGCCATACACGTTTTGGGCGGGGTTTGTCGGCGGCATGTTCCTGACGACCGCAGGTCACGGAACCGAGCAGCTTTTCGTGCAGAGGTTGCTGGCGGCGCGGAATCAGCGGCAGTCGGTTACAGCGCTGCTTTCGAGCGGGGTGATGATCTTATTTCAATTTGGATTGTTCCTGCTGCTGGGCGTGATGCTCTACGCCTACTACATGCTGCCATCGGCGAATTTCGGTAAACCGGACCGCATCTATCCCACGTTTATCGTGACACACATGCCGCATGGGATTTCCGGGCTGCTGATCGCGGCGATTCTGGCGGCGGCGATGTCGAACCTCAGCGCAGCACTAAATTCGCTTTCGTCCAGCACAGTACTGGATTTTGTGGTGCGCCTGCGACCTCAGATGGATGAACAGCGACGGATGATGCTGTCGCGCGTCGCAACCGTGGCTTGGGCGATTGTGCTTTTCAGTCTAGCCGTGCTTTCCTTGCACAAGGTCGGACGGGTGGTTGAGGTCGGCTTACAGATTGCGTCGATTTCGTATGGGGCGCTGCTAGGGGTGTTCCTGCTCGGCGTGCTCACTCGACGCTCGAATCAACTCGGTGCAGCGATTGGGATGCTTTGCGGATTTGCGGTTGAGGTTTATCTGTGGCGGTTCACGCCGGTGCCATACATGTGGTGGGTGGCGATTGGGACGGCGACGACTTTCAGTGTGGGGTATGTTTTAAGCTGGCCCAAGAAGGAGTCTGCCCGTGTCTGATACCGACCAACCAGCCCGCGCTGGGCTCCTCCGCGAACTGGGCCCAGCCCAGGCCGCTTCCATCGTGGTCGGGGTGGTCATCGGCAGTGGAATATTTCTTGTTCCTGCGGAGATGATGCAGGCTGCCGGATCGGCGCGGCTAGTCTTCCTCGCCTGGATTGTCGGCGGAATTTTCTCTTTCTTCGGAGTTTTGAGCTACGCCGAACTGGGCGCGATGAAGCCGCAGGCGGGCGGCGAGTATGTTTATATCCGCGATGCCTACGGGCCGCTGGCTGGGTTTCTTTGCGGATGGACGTGGACGATCGTGGTGAAGCCGTCGTCGCTGGCGGCGATCGCTATCGGAATCGTCCGCATCCTGGCCAATTTTCCCCAGCTTTCCTTTCTCTCAGCAAATGTCGCGCACTCGCCTTTTACCTGGGGACAGCTGGCCGCGATTGGTTTCGTGGCCTTGATTTCGACGATCAACTATGTCGGCATACGGCGCGCAGGAAATTTCCAGCTGGCTTTTACGCTGCTGAAGATTGTTCTCATCGTCGCCATCGCGGGGCTGGCGTTCGGCACGCGCGGTGACTGGGGACATTTCGCGCAGCGGTATGTGGCAGCTCCCGGCGGAGTCATTGGATTTGCCGCCGCCGTTACTGCCGCGCTGTGGGCTTATGACGGCTGGAGCGACTTGAATATGGTGGCGGAAGAAGTCCGCACACCCGAACGCAATATTCCGTTGGCATTGATCGGCGGCATGTGCGTTATCTCTGCTCTTTACATGCTGGTGAATGCGGCGGTGCAATACGCGCTGCCGCCGACGCAAGTGGCGACCTCCGCCTCGCCTATGGCGGACGCCGTGAAGAACTCCTTTCTGGGAGCTTTGGGAGTCGTCGTGGTGTCTGGCGCGATGGTTATTTCGCTGCTGGCGACGCTGAACGGGGTTGCGATGAGCGGCGCCAGGATGGCATTTGCCATGGCGCGAGACGGCAATTTCTTCAGGGGTTTAGCCAAAGTTCACCCCCGCTTTCACACACCGCACGTTGCGATTGCGGTGCAGGCTGTCCTAACGATTGTCTTCTTGTTCCTTGGGGGCAACTTTCGGCAGCTTTTTACGCTCGCACTATTTGCGGAGTGGCTCTCGTATATGACTGCATGCAGTGCCTTATTCGTACTGAGGAAGAGGCTCCCGGCCGGGGAACGAAAGTATCGACTTTGGGGATTTCCACTGGCACCTGCACTTTTTATAGTGGCGGCGGCCGGGCTGCTCTACTACACTTTCATCAGTAACTTGCCCTATTCAGCCTGGGGAACGCTGGTCATTTTGGCCGGGATTCCCGTGTATTACATGTTTGCCCTTCGTCGTAGAGTATGAGCAGTCGGGATCTTATCGTTTTGGGCATTTTCCTTCTTCGGTTGACCCCCAATTACCGAAGTACAGGAGCGGGGGGGACGTTTACCCCTCAAATGTTTTCACATAACCTAAGGCTTCGTCCGGTCTGCCTCCTCCCAGGGCCGGGTGTCCTTTGGAGCTAAGAATTATGACGTCACGCCAAAACCTCACGCTCGGACTCCTTCCTGAGAAGAAGCTCGACTGGCGTAAATTCGTGCTTAGCTATGGGATCGTGGCGGTCCTGGTGCTGATTCTGCTGGTTTCGCACCTGATTTGGCCCGACCGCATGGGCACGTGGGGCAATTACGTAGTTACCGACATCATTCCGAGGCCCGACCTGGTGCCGGAGAAGCCGATCGTCAAGAAGCAGCCGAAAGTGACCAAGCTGCTGCCAGTGGCGAAATTTGAGACACCCAAGCTGATCGTTCCCAAGGACGTCAAGCAGCCCAAGCCGGTGCAGGCGGAAATAGAACCGCCTAAAATTCAACCGGTGAATTTCCAGGCTCCAAAAATTATGCCGGTTTCCGGAGCGATGCCGGCACAAGTGATTCATACGGGGGCGTTCGGAAGCTCGGCGACCCCAACCGTAAATGCACCGATCCAAAAGGTACAAACGGGGGGCTTCGGAGACCCCAACGGCCTGCCGGGACAGGGCAAGGAAAACGCCAAGCTAACAGCGGCCAAGCTGGGGTCGTTTGACCTGCCTGAGGGCGCTGGAACCGGTAATGGCACTGGTGGGGCGAAAGGGATTAAAGGCACAATTGCAAGTGCCGGGTTCGGCAACGGCATCGCGCAACCGGGGCAGGGCGATGGGCGGGTGAATGGCCGGGGAGTGCAGGCTTCCGGTTTCTCAAACCAGCAGGTCGCCACGAATACCGGGCATCACAGTGTGGATGACGGCGGAGCGGCAACTTCGCAGGTTGAGATTACTTTCAAGCCCAAGCCGGTGTACACCGACGAGGCCCGCAAGCTGCAATTGGAAGGCGAAGTCCTTCTGGAGGTCATGTTCGGGGCCAACGGTGAGTTGCACGTGAACCGGGTAGTGCGGGGGCTGGGCCACGGGCTGGATGAAGCCGCGGTAAGCGCCGCCAACAAGATCAAGTTCAAGCCGGCGCAGCGAAATGGCTCCTCGGTGGATTCGACGGCGATTGTGCATGTGACATTTCAGTTAGCGTCGTAAAGATTCTGGTTCAGGCGGTTTCGAAAGACAAAGGCGAGGACACACTATGAAACGCTGCGGATGGATTCTTACCGCATCATTATTGCTGGCGCTGACGGCTGGCGCGCAGACGACCGGTCCAGCGCCCGCCGCGCAACCTGCGGCCACCCAGCCGGTCGCGGTGCAACCGGTTTCGAACACCGCGCCGGGGCTCGCTCTGGCGCAGCCCAAGTCGCCGGTTAGCATTGATCAGGTGGTGGACCAGATCATTGAGCGGGAGCACGCGCTCATCGCCTTTCTGAAAAACCGCACCCCGCTGGTCGAGACCTATTTGCAGAACCTGCAACCGGACGTAAAACTCGGCTCCATCCCCAAGGCGGACCACTATTTTCTGGGCCGGCTCGACATGGCCGAGACCATTGACCGCCGCGACTATCTGATGAAGCAAACCAGCTTCCAGCAAACCATGATGGGTGGCGTGACCAAGCTGTTCCGCATTCAGTATCAGCCCATGGGATTCTCGTGGATGGTTTTTGCCGACCGCCAGAATTTTGACCGCAGCCATTACGATTTCTCGTTTGTGCATCGTGAGTTCCTGGGCGAAGTTCGCTGCCTGGTTTTTGAAGTTCGCCCCAAGAAGGGTGCTGGGCAGGGCTTGTTTGAAGGACGCATCTGGGTGGAAGACCAGGACTACAACATCGTCCGCCTGAACGGAACTTATGTGCCGCGTCCGAAGAACGCCTTTTATTTCCACATGGACAGCTGGCGATTGAATCTGGTGCCGGGCTATTGGATTCCGTCTTACATCTACAGCGAGGAAGGCGACTTCAGCTACGGATCCAAGGACAAGATGGCCTTCAAGGCCCAGTCGCGCATCTGGGGATATAACCTGGCGAAGAACACTCGCGAAGATGAAATGACGCAACTGACGGTGGACGCGGTAAAGGATGAGAGCGCCGTGGCCCAGGATGCGTCGCCGCTGGAAGCGCAGCGCCAATGGCAACAGCAAGCGGAAGACAACGTGGTCGAGCGGTTGCAGGCCGCGGGTTTGCTGGCCCCTCCCGGAGACGTGGACAAGGTCCTGCAAACCGTGGTCAACAATATCGAGATCACCAACAACATTGACCTGCCGCGGCCGGTTCGGGCACGCGTCATGCTGACCTCTCCGCTCGAGACTTTCAGCGTGGGGAACACCATCATCATCAGCCGCGGTTTGATTGACACCTTGCCCGACGAAGCTAGTCTGGCGGCGATCCTTTCCCATGAACTCGCCCACATTGTTTTGGGGCACAACCTGGGCAGCAAGTTCGCGTTCGACGATCGCATGTTGTTCTCCGACGAAGCGACCTATCAGAATTTTGGCTTCCGGCATAACCCGGACGAAGAAACCGCGGCCGACGCCAAGGCGATTGAACTGTTGAAGAATTCGCCTTACGCACAGAAGCTGGGCTCGGGCGGGTTGTACCTGAAGCAGCTTCAGGCGCGCTCTACAGTACTGTCCGCTCTGTTGACTGCGCACCTGGGCAACAATTTCGCAGACGATAAAGGCAATATCACCCGGCTTTCCGCGTTGATGATTTCAGCGCCGAACCTCGACGACAGCAAACTGGATCAGATTGCCGCTCTGCCGCTGGGCGGGCGCATCAAGATGGATCCCTGGGGAGATCATGTGGAAATGGTCAAGGCGGCGCCGGTGCAGATCACCTCGGTGCGCGACAAGATGCCATTTGAAGTGACCCCGTTCTTCCCGCGTCTTACACGCATGGGAACCACGGCAGCAAGCGATGCTCCTCCGGCGGAAAATGCCGCCACAAAGACCGCGGATGCAGGGCCAGCAAGCAAGTAACCCTCTGCAAACAAACTTAAGGCCGGATCCCAAACTGGATCCGGCCTTTTTCTTTTCACTTCGATTTGCTATCAGCCCTAGTCAGCAGCCTGCGAAGGTTCGGCGGTCGCGTGCACCAAAGGGGCCTCGACCAGATGCTCGCTGACGAACCAGGCTTGCAGTTCGTTGGCGCGCAGCACATCGCTGACCACCATGTCGTTGGTGCCGATGTCTCCGAGAGTGGCGGAACGTTCGGCCAGTTTTCTGCACTGACGAATGATGATCTGATGCGCATCGAGCAGGCGTGAAAGACTGACGGGGACTTCCTCCCGGCCGCGCGGTGGACGCTCGATCTGGGTGGTTTCAGCAACGTCGTGTGCCATCGCAATAGCAACTCCGCCCAGCAATTGGACGCGCTCGGCGATGGTATCCACAACCTCCACCTGCTCGCCGAAGTGTTTATCGAATAGCAGATGAAGTTGATAGAAAGTCGGGCCGGCGACCTGCCAGTGGGCTTTCTTGTAAAGATCGCGCAGGGTCATGGAATCAGCAAGCAACTGGTTGAGCTGCTCGGTCATTTCCAGGCGGATAGGGTTTTCGAGTTCCAGATGGAAGGCGTGGGTCACAGTCCCGTAGGACTGCAGCTCGCGGGCCCGTTGGTGAACGTGGGGTTCAGCAGAGAGAACGCCGTGAGTTCCAGATGAGTTCTTCTTTGGCATGGCTACTACCTCCTGAGATGTTGGGGAAATGGGTAAAGAGATTCGGTCTTCGCGAGAGCGGAGCCAACATGGGATTCCCTTTTCAGGGTACGCGCGCCAGTACAGTCTAAAACTGGCAGCGTCCGGGGTTAAATGCGGTGCACCGTGTCACTCTATGACGTGAGCGGCATGACGCTAATAATACCGCTTGCAACTTGGATGAGCGCCAGCCGAGGAAGGTGCGGGAGTTTTTGCCATTTTTGAGGTCATCGTCCATCCGTCATCAGCAAGATTTCCAATAATCTTTTATGATGGAAGGTTCCCAACCACAGCGTGGAGAAGGCAGACTTGGCACAGACCCCGGTAATTCCAGAACCGAAACCAGCCTCGGAAACACCGAAAAACAATGACGGACTCGAGGTCCTGGAAACCCGCGAGTGGATGGACTCGCTCGATTACGTCCTGTCGCGCGGCGGCCCGGTTAGAGCGGGACGTCTTTTGCAGCAGCTCTCGCTGCATGCCAAGAGAGCAGCGGGGGTCAATCTTCCCTTCACCGCGACCACGCCTTATTCGAACACGATCTCAGTCCGCCAGCAGGCGCCGTTTCCCGGAAGCCAGGAGATGGAGCGCCGCATCAAGAGCCTGGTGCGCTGGAACGCCATGGCTATGGTGGTCCGGGCCAATAAGGAAGAAAACGGCATCGGCGGGCACATCTCGACGTTCGCTTCCTCGGCCACACTGTATGAAGTCGCCTTCAATCATTTCTTTCGCGCTCGTACCGAAGGCGGCGATCGCGACATCGTCTATTACCAGGGCCACGCGGCACCGGGAATGTATTCGCGCGCGTTTCTTGAGGGCCGGCTGCCGAAGGAAAAGCTGGAGAATTTCCGCCGCGAGTTGAAACCTGGCGGCGGCCTGTCTTCATATCCGCATCCCTGGCTCATGCCGGACTTCTGGGAGTTCCCCACTGTCAGCATGGGACTGGGCCCGATCCAATCCATCTACCATGCTCGCTTCATCAAGTACCTGGAGAACCGCGGACTGAAGACCTCGACTGGCGGGAAGGTCTGGGCGTTCCTTGGCGATGGCGAGATGGACGAGCCAGAATCGCTTGGTTCAATCACGCTGGCATCGCGCGAAAAGCTCGACAACCTAGTGTGGGTCATCAACTGCAACCTGCAGAGGCTGGACGGGCCGGTTCGCGGCAATGGAAAGATCATTCAGGAGCTGGAAGCCATTTTCCGCGGAGCGGGCTGGAACGTGATCAAGGTCATTTGGGGATCGGACTGGGATAGCCTGTTCCAGAACGACCGCGACGGTCTGCTGGTGAAGCGGCTGGGCGAGATCACCGACGGGCAATATCAGAAATTTTTCGTCGAGAGCGGAGCGTATTTCCGGCAGAACTTGTTCGGGAGCGACCCCCGGCTGCTGCGCATGGTCGAGCATCTTTCTGACGACCAGCTTTCGCGCCTGCGGCTAGGGGGGCACGATCCGATTAAGGTTCACGCGGCGTACAAGTCGGCGATGGAGCATACCGGGGCGCCTACCCTGGTTCTGGCCAAGACCATCAAGGGCTATGGACTGGGTGAAGCCGGCGAAGGCAAGAACATTACCCACCAGCAGAAGAAGCTCAATGACGATGAGCTGAAGATGTTCCGCTCGCGTTTCGGGATTCCGCTTTCGGATGAAGAACTGCACGGCGCGCCGTTTTATCGTCCGGCCGACGACAGCCCCGAGATCAAGTACATGCAGGAACGGCGCAAGCAGCTTGGCGGCTACATGCCCGAGCGCAAGGTGCGGTCGGGGCCGATTGCTGGAGTGTCCGAGTCGCACTTTGAAGAGTTCTACAAAGGCACAGAAGGCCGCGAAGTTTCGACCACCATGGTGTTTGTGCGCATGCTGGCGAAACTGCTGCGCGACCCGGAAGTCGGGAAGTTGATCGTTCCGATTATTCCCGATGAAGCTCGCACGTTCGGCATGGAGGCGTTGTTCCGCCAGGTCGGAATTTATTCCAGCGTCGGCCAGCTGTACGAGCCGGTGGATATGGATACGCTGCTCTATTACAAAGAGGCCAAGGACGGGCAGATTCTAGAAGAAGGTATCACCGAGGCGGGGTCGATCAGTTCATTTATCGCCGCCGGAACTGCGTATTCCAATCACGGGATCAATACGATCCCGTTTTTTATTTATTACTCGATGTTCGGGTTCCAGCGCATCGGAGACTTGATCTGGGCGGCCGCGGATATGCGCACTCGCGGATTCCTGCTGGGCGGCACCGCCGGTAGAACAACGCTGGCCGGAGAAGGCTTGCAGCATCAGGATGGCCATAGCCACGTGCTGGCGCTGCCGGTGCCAAACCTGGTGGCTTACGATCCGGCGTTTGCGTATGAGATTGCGATCATCATTCAAGATGGCATCCGCCGCATGTATGTGGACCAGGAGTCGATCTTCTATTACTTGACTGTGGGCAACGAGCCGCTGCCGATGCCGCCGATGCCGGAAGGCAAAGGCGTACGAGAAGGCATCCTCAAAGGGATGTACCGGTTTAATACTTCGGCGAAGAAGGATGCGTCGCTGAAAGCGCAACTGCTGGGCAGCGGGGCGATCATGTTCGAAGTTCTCAAGGCGCAGCAGATTCTTGAGCAATACGGTGTGGCTGCGGACGTGTGGAGCGTGACGAGCTACAAGCAGCTTTACCGCGACGCGAACGATTGCGAGCGCTGGAACATGCTGCATCCGGGCGAGACGCCGAAAGAGGCGTATGTCACTCAGCTGCTGAAAGGCACGGAAGGCGTGCTGGTAGCGGCTTCTGACTACATGAAGGTGCTGCCGGAATCGATTGCGCAGTGGATGCCGCGGCCTCTGCTTTCTCTCGGCACCGACGGCTTTGGGCGCAGCGAAGGCCGTGTGGCGCTACGTGACTTTTTCGAAGTGGACGCGAAGCACATCGTCCTAGCCACGCTGCACGTGTTGGCGAGGGAGAAGAAGATCGGAATCGAAGTCGTCCAGAAGGCGATCAAGGATCTCGGAATCAATCCCGAGAAGGCGAATCCGGCGATCAGCTAAGAAGATCCTGTCCACAGAGAACAAGAATTTTTACGGAGACCGTTTGCGTGACTGAATTTAAGCTACCGGAACTCGGCGAGAACATTCATCAAGGCGATTTGGTGCGGCTGATGGTTTCTGCCGGTGCAACGGTTTCTGAAGGCCAGCCAGTGATGGAACTGGAGACCGATAAGGCGGTCGTGGAAGTACCGTCGTCAGTGAGCGGCCTGGTGAAAGACGTCCGAGTGAGAGTCGGCGAGAAGATTTCCGTCGGCCAGGTAATATTCACCATCGATAACGGCACCGCCAGTGTGGCGCAGGCGCCCTCGCCCGCGAAGACAGCGCCACCTGCCCCGACACCTCAGCCAGCGGTTCAGCAAACTGCGACGCCTCCTCAGTCGCAAACGGCAGTGGCGGTTTCATCAGCACAGCCGGCTTCCGCTTCGTCCACGGCCGCAACCGAATTCCGGCTCCCCGAGCTCGGCGAAAATATCACCCAAGGTGATCTGGTGCGGCTGATGATCTCCCCCGGCGCAACCGTTGCCGAAGGCCAGCCGGTGATGGAGATTGAAACCGACAAGGCCGTGGTAGAGGTGCCGTCGTCGGTAAATGGAGTGGTGAAAGATGTTCAGGTGTCGCCGGGACAGAAGATCAGGGTTGGGCAGGTGATCTTCACGCTGCAAAACGGAGGCACATCGCAACAGAAATCGATCTCCCACAATCAGGAAACGCGAATCGCGTTTCAGGCGGCGATTCAAGCGGAAGGCAGGACGGAAGAAGAAGCGCTGCCTCCAGACCAGCCGAAACCCGCTCCTGTCGCCACTTTCAGCATGCCTCTCGATTTGGACCGCGCGGCCGGCGTGGACCATCGCGGGCCGGTACCGGCGGCGCCGCACGTGCGACGGCTGGCGCGTGAGCTGGGCGTTGATATCCACAACGTGGCGGGAAGCGGTCCCGGCGGACGCATCAGCGAAGATGACGTCAAGGCCTACACCAAGTCGGTGGTGCTGTCAGGCGCAGGCACGACTATCCCGACTCATCTCAAGCAGCCAGCGCTGCCTGACTTCAGCAAGTGGGGAAAGATCGAGCGCGTTTCCATGCGCGGCGTGCGGCGCAAGACTGCCGAGCACATGTGGGAAGCCTGGAGTTCGATTCCGCACGTCACGCAGAACGACAAAGCCGACATCACCGAACTGGAGCAGTTGCGTACTCGCTTCGGACCTAAAGCAGCTGAGGCCGGCGGCAAGATGACGGTGACTGCGATTGCGCTGAAAGTTTGTGCTTCGGCGCTGAAGATTTTTCCGCAGTTCAATGCCTCCATTGATATGGAGAAGGAAGAGATTGTCTATAAGCAGTTCATCAACATCGGCGTGGCAGTGGACACCGAGCGCGGGCTGTTGGTGCCGGTGATTCGCGATGTGGACAAGAAGAACATCGTCGAGCTGGCCGCGGAGCTGACTGGGCTTTCCAAGAAAGCTCGCGACAAGAAACTAACTCCGGCAGACATGGAAGGCGGGACTTTCACCATCACCAACCTGGGAGGGATCGGCGGCACCGGATTTTCGCCGATCGTGAACTATCCCGAAGTCGCGATCCTCGGATTGTCACGTTCCAGCATGGAACCGGTTTGGCTGAACGGGAAATTCGAGCCGCGGCAAGTGATTCCGCTTTCGCTCTCATACGATCACCGGCTGATTGACGGCGCCGACGCGGCGCGCTTCCTGCGCTGGATTGCCGAGGCGTTTGAGCAGCCGTTCTTGTTGTCGGTGCAGGGATAGAGATTAAAGACAAGCCAGCCACAATTCATGTCAGACAATTCCAACTTGAACATTGCAATTATCGGCAGCGGCCCCGGCGGATACGCCGCCGCATTTCTCGCCGCTGATCTTGGTATGAAGGTCACGCTGATTGACCGCGAGGCGAACCCCGGCGGGGTGTGCCTTTATCGCGGATGCATTCCGTCGAAAGCCCTGCTGCACGTCGCCAAGTTGATTGACGAATCACGCCACGCCAAGAACTGGGGAATTGAATTCGGCGAACCGAAAATTGACGTCGCGCGTCTGCGCTCGTTCAAAGAAGGTGTGGTCAACAAGCTGACCGGCGGCCTAGGACAGATTTCGAAGCTGCGAAAAGTTCAGTACGTTCGCGGCGACGCGAGTTTTGAGAACTCGACCACGGTTCGGGTTGCGAAGGCGGGAGGGGGCGAAGAGACGCTGAGTTTCGATCGCATCATCATCGCGACTGGATCGCGCCCGGCGGTGATACCGAGCCTGAAGCTCGACACGCCACGGATGCTCGATTCCACCTCGGCGCTGGATTTGGCGGACGTTCCCCGTACTCTGTTGGTAATTGGTGGCGGATACATCGGGCTTGAGCTGGGCACGGTCTATGCGGCGCTGGGATCGAAGGTGTCCGTGGTCGAGATGACGCCCGGCCTGCTCCCCGGCGCGGACCGCGATCTGGTGCTGCCGTTACACAAACGACTGGAGAAGAGCTTTGAGGCGATTCTACTGAACACGACTGTGACCGGGGTTAAAGAAGAAGCCAACGGCATTCGTGTTAGCTTCGACGGAAAAGACGTGAAAGAGCAGGAGAAAGTTTTCGGTAAGGTGCTGGTTTCCGTCGGGCGCAAGCCGAATTCTGAGATTCCCGGACTTGAGCGCACGCAAGTTCGCATCGGCCAGCGCGGATTTATTCAGGTGAATAAACATTTGCAGACGGACGATCCGTCGATTTACGCCATCGGCGATGTTGTGGGCGAACCGATGCTGGCGCACAAGGCGTCGCATGAAGGCCGCACGGCGGTGGAGCACATTGCGGGACATAAAGTCGCGTTCGAGCCGAATGCGATTCCCGCGGTGGTGTTCACCGATCCCGAAATCGCGTGGACTGGGCTCACCGAAACTCAGGCTGAAAAAGAAGGGCGCGAAATTAAAGTCGCCAAGTTTCCCTGGGCGGCTTCCGGACGCGCAATGACCATTGACCGCACCGAAGGCATGACCAAGCTGATTGTTGATCCCGCGACCGAGCGCGTGCTGGGCGTGGGGATTGTCGGCGCGGGCGCGGGGGAATTGATCGCCGAAGGGACTCTGGCGATTGAAATGGCGGCGCTGGCGAAAGACATCGCGCTGACCATTCATCCGCATCCGACACTGTCGGAGACCATCATGCAGTCGGCGGAAGTGTTCTTTGGCACCAGTACGGATTTGTACCGGCCCAAGCGATAGTCATTTCCCACCTCCGTGACAATTTGAACCTTGTCGCACAATTGTTACTGCATATTTATCTGCCATACTCGTCACACGGGGAGGGACCGTGAACGACTATCTACTTTCCATCATTCTCGGCATTATTGAAGGGCTGACAGAGTTTCTGCCGGTCAGCTCTACGGCGCATTTGCGGATAGCCGAATCGCTGTTTCATATCAGCCTGTCGGATGGCTATTGGAAGATGTACACCATCGTGATTCAGTTGGGCGCGATTCTGTGCCTGCCGATTTACTTTCGCTCGCGGATCGCCAAGTTTCTGAGCACGTTCCCGCGGGGCGAAAATGGCGACCGCACTGCACTCACTCATCCGCTTGGACTAGTCACAGTTGCCTTCCTGGTCACTGCGATCCCCGCATTTCTTCTGACCAAAGTGATTGGCAAGCACCTTGAGAGTTTGTACATCATGGGGACTTCCCTGCTGGTGGGCGGGATCGTGATGTGGATTGTGGACGCGACGAATGCGCGCTCGGAAGTGCTCGGGCCGAACGCTTCCGGAGGCAGAATTCATACCTGGAAGATGGAGACAATGAGTCTGGGCCAGGCAGTTTGGATTGGGGCTTGCCAGATTCTGTCGGCGGTTTTTCCGGGGACGTCGCGGTCTATGTCCACGATTGCGGCGGGACAAATTGCCGGAATGTCGCGGGCTTCGGCGCTCGAGTTTTCCTTCTTTCTTTCGATACCTACGATGGTCGTGGCAACTTGCTACGATCTGCTCAAATCGCTGCGTGGAAAAAGTGAGAATCCCATTGGAGTGGCGCAGATTGATGCGCATGGGTGGATGGTGCTGGCCATTGGATTTGTGATTTCGTTCGTGGTCGCCTACGCCTCGGTGGCGTGGTTCATGGGCTACGTGCGCAAGCGGGGATTCGCGCCTTTTGCGGTTTATCGGATAATTGTGGGGGCGTTGGTGCTGGCGTTCGCGGGACGGCTGATGCAGGGGTAAAACACCGCATTGGCCTAGAACCGAGAGCTAAGAGCCAAGAGCCGGTTTTTTCAACTCTTCCATCACGCTCTGGATCAATTCTTTTGCGTCGGTCAGGCCTTTCATCACCATCTGGATATCAAGGACGGGCTTGCCGGGCCAGCGCTGGCTCTGGCAATAGACGCCGTGCTGGCCAACCAGAGCCATGGCGTCGGTGATCGTGTCCATGGTGACGGCGAGGCGGCCGCGGGGGACGCCCATCATGGTCTCAAAGTGCTCCAGTTCTTCGCGCTTTTCTTCGAATACGGGCATGGGGTGATTGTAAACAAGCACTCAGCATTCAGCACTTCAGCATTCAGTACTCAGCATTCAGCCAGGGCAAGTTCTGCGTTGCTGCCGATTGCTAACCTTTGGCTTGCGATATAGTCTAAAGTTCTCGCGCTTGGCAAACTCGCTTTGTTCGGCTGAATGCCGAGCGCTGAATGTTGACTGCTCAAGGAGAAAATATGCTGAGAAACATCGCTCTAATCGCAACCCTACTTTGTGCCGTCGGCGCTCTCGCGCAACAGGACCCTAGTCAGCGCCCGAGTCCTCCGGCGCAGGCGCAGTGCAAGTTTTCCGACGGCAAAACCATCACCGTGGATTATTCCAGCCCGCGCGCGAAGGGCCGCAAGATCATGGGTGGACTGGTGCCGTACGGCGAAGTCTGGCGGACGGGAGCGAATGACGCGACCACGTTTGTGACGGGTGCAGGTTTGACCGTCGGCGGCAAAGACGTTCCCGCCGGCAGTTACACCATCTTCACCGTGCCGACCGCGGACAAATGGACCCTGATCGTCAACAAGAAGACGGGCGAATGGGGAATCCCTTACAAATACGAGGCCGATGAGTTGGTTCGTGTGCCGATGTCGGTTTCGAAGACTCCCGCGCCGGTGGAGAATTTTACGATCAGCTTCGACCAATCGGGCGGATGCACCCTGCAACTGAGTTGGGAAAACACCCAGGCTTCTGTGAAGTTTGCGGAAAAGTAATCTAACCGATAGAAGTTTACGTCGTCGGCTCTGGCTTCCAGCGCAGCACGGGCTTCCGAGCGGCGGCGGTTTCGTCCAGTCGCGAAACCCGCGTGGAATGCGGCGCGGTGCGCACGATTTCGGGGTCTTCTTCGACTTCTTGCGCTATCGCTCTCATCGCTTCGATAAACAAGTCCAACTCTTCTTTCGACTCGCTTTCGGTCGGCTCGATCATCAGCGCGCCGGGGACGATCAGCGGAAACGCTGTCGTGTAGGGATGGAATCCGTAGTCGATGACGCGCTTGGCGATGTCCATGGTGCGGGCACCGTTCTTGGCTTGGAGGTTGTCGCTGAATACGACCTCGTGCATGCTGGGGCTGGAGTAGGGTAGATCGTACGCGCCTTCGAGGCCCTTGCGGATGTAGTTGGCGTTGAGCACCGCGTCTTCGGTGGTCTGGCGCAAGCCATCAGGACCGTTGGCAAGAATGTATGCGAGCGCGCGGACGAACATGCCGAAATTTCCGTAGAAAGACCGGACGCGTCCGACTGATTGCGGGCGATCGTAGTCGAAGTCGAGAGTGCCGTCGGCCTTGGAGGTCAGCACGGGACGCGGCAAAAATGGCTCCAAGAATTTCTTGATCGCCACTGGGCCGGAGCCGGGACCACCGCCGCCGTGCGGCGTAGAAAAAGTCTTGTGCAGGTTGAGGTGCATCACGTCCACGCCGAAATCTCCGGGACGAACTTTACCGACCAGCGCGTTCATGTTGGCGCCGTCCATGTAGAGCAGGCCACCTTTGGCGTGAAGAATTTCGGCAATCTTGTGGATCTCTTGCTCGAAGACGCCCAGCGTATTCGGATTGGTGAGCATCAGCGCGGCAACGTCTTCGTTCATTTGCGCTTCGAGCGAGGGGATATCCACCATGCCGCTGGCGTTGGACTTCAGGTTCTCAACCGAGTAGCCGACCATGGCCGCGGTTGCGGGGTTGGTGCCGTGCGCGGAGTCGGGGATCAAGACCTTCTTTCGCGGGATCCCTTTCGAGTCGTGATGCGCTCGGACGATCAGCAGGCCGGTCATCTCGCCATGAGCGCCGGCGGCGGGCTGCAGGGTGATGGCATCCATGCCAGTGATTTCGGTCAGGCAGTCACTCAGCGTTTTGATGATGCGCAACGCGCCCTGCGAAATCTTCCCCGGCTGATAAGGATGGCCGTTGGCGATGCCATCGAGGCGTGCGACAACCTCGTTCACTCGCGGGTTGTACTTCATGGTGCAGGAGCCGAGCGGGTACATGCCGAGGTCGATGGCGTAGTTCCACGTGGACATCCTCGTGAAGTGGCGGATGATTTCGATCTCGCTGACTTCGGGTAGATTGCCAAGGTCTTTCCTCTCGGATGACCCTAGAAGCTTTGCGGCGTCCACTTCCGGAACATCGAGCGGCGCCAGCCTCCATGCGGCTTTGCCTGGAGAAGATTTTTCGAAGATGAGGCCTTCGTTCTGATTGACGTGGCGCGTGGCTTTGCGGGTCATGTGCTTCATAGGCTAGTCGTCGTTTAGTCCCAAGTCTAAAATCTCCGGTTGCGACGAGTCTGAAAGCGCACTGCCGGTTCCTCCGCAATCCGGACATACGCCCGAGCCATCACAATTCCTGCATTTCGGTTCGTCTTGATTCATGTGAGTGTTGACACCTGTACCTCCACACTCGGTGCATTCGCCGCTGCCCTGGCAAGACGGGCACGCGGTGTTTGCGACGATCAACGCGTGACCTCCTCCGCGACATCAACTTTGGCGCTTTTCTCTGACTGCTCACTCTCAGCGAGGAACCCGGCAGCGGTATCGATCACGGTCCGTGTGCTCAGTTCGGTACAGCACCACAACGATGCATTCCCCAGTTCGGGATAGAACTTCTTCAGCGGAAGACCGCCGACGATCTTGTGTCCGAGCAGGCGCGCGTTGATTGCGTGCGGGTCTTCGCTCGTCTGGACAACGAATTCATTGAATCGCGGCGCGCCGGCAAAGAGAATCTTGCCGTGTTTGGCAAACTGCCCGGCGGCGTAGGCAGTCTTCGCAAGATTCTGCTTAGCCAACTCCTTCAACCCGACCTTGCCGTAAACGTTCATGAAGATGTTGACCATCAGCGCTATGAGGGCTTGGTTGGTGCAAATATTCGACGTCGCCTTCTCGCGGCGGATGTGCTGCTCGCGGGTTGCGAGGGTCAGCACGAAACCGCGCTTGCCGCTGCGGTCGGTGGTTTGGCCGACCAGGCGTCCGGGCATTTGGCGAACGTATTTTTCGCGCGTGGCGATAACTCCGCAATACGGGCCGCCGAAGCCGAGAGGCACGCCGAACGATTGCGCTTCCATGGCTATGACATCGGCCGAGCGGGGCGGCTCGACGATTCCCAGCGAAACCGCTTCTGCAATGGAGACGACTAGCATCGCGCCTTTGCGGTGGGCGATTTCAGCGACGGCTTCAACATCTTCAACCGTTCCGAAGAAGTTTGGCGACTGAATCAAGACACAAGCAGTGTCCGGAGTGATTGCATTTTCAAGTTCTGCAACGCTGACGCGGCCGCTATCTGTGAACGGCACGGTCGCCAGCGGCATTCCCTGATGGAACGCATAGGTTTCGAGCACTTCGCGATACTCGGGATGCACGCTGCGGGCGACGGCGACGGAGCGGCGTCCGGTGAGGCGGACAGCCATCATCACGGCTTCGGCGGCGGCGGTTGAACCGTCGTACATGGAGGCATTGGCGACCTCCATGCCGGTCAGCTCGCAGATCATGGTCTGAAATTCGAAGATGGATTGCAGTGTGCCTTGCGAAATCTCGGCCTGATACGGAGTGTAGGCGGTCAGGAACTCGCCGCGAGAAATCAGCGAATCGATAATCACCGGACGATAGTGGTAGTAAGCTCCCGCGCCAAGAAACGTGGCGTGGCCGTCGCCATTCTCGCGGGAACGCTCGCGGAACCAATCGACAATTTCGGACTCCGCCATCTGGCGCGGAACCTTCAGGTCGCGGTTGAGGCGATATTCGGCGGGGATCGGGGCGAACAGGTCGTCGATAGACCGCGCGCCAATGGCCTTGAGCATGGCTTCGCGGTCAGCAGGAGACTTAGGAAGATAGCGCATAAGAAATCAGTTCTTGGTTCTTGGTTCTTGGTTGTTGGCTCTTGCGCGCTCCAGTTTTTGAGAGCCAAGAACCAGGAGCCAAGAGCGGTTTCAATGTCCGCCCTCTTCTGCGACGAATTTTTCGTAATCGGCGGCCGAAAGCAGCGAGTTCAGGTCGCCGGGATTCTTCAACGCGATCTTCACCATCCAGGACGAGTGCGCGTCTTTATTGATCTTTTCGGGTGCAGTTGCAAGATCGCCGTTGACCTCGGTCACGGTGCCCGACGCAGGCGCGTACAAATCCGAAACCGCCTTGACCGACTCCACGCTGCCGAAAGTTTTCCCGGCGGTCAGCTCGGTACCGACTTTGGGGAGATCGACGAAGACGATGTCGCCGAGGGATTCCTGGGCATGGCTGGTGATGCCGATGGTCGCCGTGTTGCCGTCGGCTTTTATCCACTCGTGTTCTTTGGTGTATTTAAAGTCTGCGGGATACCCCATAATGCTGTCGCTCCTTGCGTCGCGCTCGTTTCGTCCCTGACGGGACTCGAATCTTATCTTCGCCGATCCCGGCACTAACGTGCCCGCCTAGTTAAATGCCGCCGCCATTCGGCGGCTGGACTGTTGTTCTCGCGATAGCACGAAGGTCGCTCGGGTGCCAGATGTTGCTGCGCATCCAACCTTTTGTATCCTGCGTCCTCGGTGAACCTCTGTTTCTCCGTGACCTCTTGTGGTTAAGCCTTTTTCGGCTTCTTGTAAAACGGCGTGGGGACTACCTGCGCCTTCACGCCTTGACCGCGAATTTCAACCTGCAACGTCGATCCTAGCGCCGCGAATTCGGGCGGTACGTAGGCCAACGCGATGTTCTTCTTCAGAAACGGAGCATACGATCCGCTGGTCACGTAGCCAATCTCGGCGCCACTCTCGTTCCAGACTTTGTAGCCGTCGCGGGCAATTCCGCGGTCGGTCATTTCCAGGCCGATCAAGGTCCGTTTCAGCGGCGCGGCTTTGGCGGTTTCCAGCGCCGCTCTGCCAATGAACTCGGGCTTCTCCATTTTGCAGAAGCGGTCGAGTCGGGCTTCCCACACATTGATGGTATCGGAAATTTCGTGTCCGTAGAGGGGGAGCTTGGCTTCGAGGCGCAGCGTGTTGCGTGCGCCCAAGCCGCAAGGGATTGCGCCGAATTCCCTTCCCGCTTCAAGCACCTCGTTCCACACTCGGGCGCTGGTTTCTTCGTCGGATGGAACGTAGATCTCGAAGCCGTCTTCGCCGGTGTAGCCGGTGCGGGCGATCAGCGTATCTTTCAATCCGCAGACAGCGCCGCGCGTGACCCAGTAGAACTTAACCGCCGACAGGGTCGCATCGGTGAGCTTTTGCAGCAGATCAACGCCCTTCGGGCCTTGAATCGCAATCTGGGTGAAATCGTCGGAGAGATTTTCAACCTTGCAATCGAATTGGCGGGTGTTGTCCCAGACCCAGCTGAAATCTTTCTCTCGAGTGCCGGCGTTGATAACCAGCAGGTATTCGTCCTCGCCGAGACGGTGGACAATCACGTCGTCCACAAACGTGCCCTGCGGATAGAGCAACGCGGAATACTGGGCCTGACCGATGGCGAGGCGCGAGGCGTCGTTCATGGAGATGTGCTGCACCGCGGCCAGCGCCTGCGGTCCGGCGAGGCGGATGTCGCCCATGTGGCTGACGTCGAAGATACCTACCCCGGTGCGTACCGCCAGGTGCTCGCCGATGATCCCGCCTCCTGTCGGCCCACAGTATTCGACGGGCATGTCCCAGCCGTTGAACTCGACCATCTTGGCGCCCAAGCGGCGATGGACGGAATTCAGGGCAGTCTTACGGACGGTCGGTGTGGTATCGACAGGGGACAAAAAGACCTCAATCACACGGCAGGGGCTGGGCCGCCGATAGGAAACTCAAGAGCCTAACATGCGGGCGGAGGCTGGTTCAACTGACGGAGTTGGCGCCACCGCCATGTTACTTCCGATACTCCCACCCGCACCACCCAAGCTAACGGCCCCTCACGTGGATCATGCTAGGCTCCTCTTAAGCGCATGCTTCGAGTTGGAGGAGAGATGCGGAACTTTTTCGCTGCGGCCGTGGTGCTGGTTGCTGCCGGGAGTGTGATCGCTGCCGCCCAGGAATCCGAAAGCAACGCGTCGAAGAACGACGTCGCGGTGACCATTGGGCGCACGTTTATCAGCGACCAGGGAGTGCCCGGCACCAATTTTTTCGACAACACCGTGCATTTCGGTAGGGGACTCTCCTTTGAAGGCAACTATGCCCGGCGGTGGCGACGCTACTTCTGGGGGGACCTCGCGTTCGAAGTCCCCGTCATCTTCAATCCAGACGAAGACCTGAACTACGGGATAAACACAATACCCAAGCAGTACAGCTCGCTTTTCGTCACCCCGGCGGCGCGCGTGACCCTGATCCCTGACCTGGCAGTTTCGCCGTGGTTCAGCTTCGGCGGCGGCTTTGGCCATTTCAAAGCCAGCAGCACCCTGCAGTACGGCGGCGCAAACCTTGGGTCCCGAGGCAAGACGACAGGAGTGCTGCAAGCCGGAGTAGGCATGGATGTCCGCCTGCCAAAAAGAATGGGGAAGACCAGGTTCCGGTTCGAGGCGCGGGACGATTGGAGCGGTGTGCCTCCGATCAACGTAAATACCGGGAAGACCCACCAGCATAATTACTATGTGGGCGGCGGGCTGGTATTTCACTTCTAGGAACGACAAATCTTACATGAGGTCGGCTGTAATCACGCCTGGGCAGACGGTTTTCGATGCAATCCAGATAATTTTCTGTTGAAAAATAAGGAGGACAGCATGACCCAGAAATCCCTGTGGCGTGGAGTTCTGATTGTCGTTCTCTGCGCTGCGCTCGCCACGCCCGCTGGGGCGCAGACCGGCGGCGGAAAGATAGTAAGTAATGGGACGATCACGGGCGTGATTGTGGGTGTCGCTGCGGCGGCGGCGGTATTGATCATCTTGGCTGTTCACTATTCCAAGAAAAGGGCGATTACGGGATGTGTTGCCTCCGCAGGGAGCGGGATGACTATCACCGACGAAAAAGACAAGCAAACTTACTCGCTGTCTGGCGACACCCAGGGCATTAAATCAGGCGATCGAATGAAGTTGCAGGGCAAGAAAGTCAAGTCGAAGGGCGGCGACAAGACACTAGTCTGGGAAGCGAAAGCGGTGAGTAAGGACTTCGGCGTCTGTCAGCCCTAGTTGTACTCTCGCAAAGTTTTGTCGAGAATCTTCCCGTCTACCGGCTGGCTTTGATCTCTTCGTAAAGCTCAGGCAGGCGGGATGCCTCCTGAGCGGATGCGCCGAAGCGGGCATTCTCATAGTGCTCGGTAAAACCGCTCACCTTCTCTTTCAACCTGGGATCGGCAATGGCGGCTGCGAATTCGTCTGGAGTCTGCGCAGGAGATTTCTCGAACCCGCGCCGCGCGGCCTGGCGCAGCATGCGCTCATACCAAATGCTTGCGGCCATCTGCGGAGACTTCTGCGGCCGGCGGGCAAGCCGGAACCGGCGCACTAATGCAAGCAGCCGAGGAATACTGGCGGCGATCAGACCGATAAAGAAAAGTGCGAGGACGCGCAGCCCCCACTTCACCGTCGAGTCACCGATCTGGTCCTGCTCCTTGCTGGCCCAAGCCAGCATTCGCTGGTATTGCCTGCGGCCCCAGGACTGTGCCTGCCCGACGATGGCGCGGCTGCCGCGGCTGGCGTCCTGGGTCAGGCGAATCTGGTGGCCGAGATCGTAGTTGACCACCCACTCGCGCCAGAAGGAAGACATGGCGTCCATGTAGAGCATGAAGCGGCTCCACCGGGTTTGGACTTGAGCGCCAGAGGAGGGTGTGGGGTCGAACACCGTCCAACCTTCGCCGGGGATGAAGGCTTCTACCCAGGAGTGGGCGTCGCTCGCGCGAATCACGTATTGCGAAGTGAGATCGTTGAACTCGCCGCCGGAAAATCCGTTCACGATTCGCGAAGGAATGCCGATGGATCGCAGCATAACCGCCATCGAGGATGCAAAGTACTCGCAGTGTCCCTGACGGCGGACGAACAGGAAATTTGCAATCGGGTCTTGCGGCGTCACTTTTGGAAGTTGCAAAGTGTAGCCGTAGTGCAGTCGCAAGTAGTCGGCAATCGCCGCCGCTTTGTCGTTCGGGCTGGTGGCTTTGGCGCTGATCTGCTCGGCCAAAGGCTTAATGCGCGGATCGAGAGTGGGCAGTTGCAGGTAATTCGCCAGAATCGCGGCGGGGTAAATCGCTGAACCCTGGTGCAGGCGAGCAGGATCAGGCCGGCGGAAGTCGGAATCTGCTTCGTAGCGGGTGACCGGATGTTCGGTGTCGAGATCAAACACGTCGCCCGCAGTGTCTTCCGACACGGTGCGGTAGTTCCCCTGGAGCGATTCCGGAGTCGCCAGCAGGAAAAACACCTCGCTGAGGAACGGCTCCATGGTGACGCGGTAGTGGATCTTTTGTCCGGTGACTGGCTGCGGATTGCGAGACCACAGATCAAAACGCCCGTCGGGTCCGCGGAATAGTGTGACTTTGTCTCGAGTGTTGGACCAATTGCGGCCGTCGAAATTGTTCAACGCGATTCCGCGCAGCTTGAGCGAAAAAGCGCCAACAGTGTCGCCATCCACTTGAACGTGCATCACGACGGCTTTTGATTGCTGAATCTGGCCGATGCGGCCGAGATCCACGCGATCAGAAAAGCCGCTGGTCAAGTCATTGGCGCCGGTGTTGGCGCTCAAGTATCCGGCGGAAATGCGGGGTAGCAAGAAGAAGATGAGGCCGCCGCCGACGAAGATCAACAACAGAAGCACGGGAGAGATGGCGGCGATGGTGAACGACAGCTTGCGATACGCGTGATGCACGCCCGGTTCGCGCGCCAGAACCGGCGAACGCTGTGCCGAATGCGCCATTTCCATCAGGATGAACGCGGCCACTCCGACGAGAACGAACCCCGCCAGAGCTAGGAGGAACGTGCTGTCCACGGTGAGGACGGCGGCGGAGAGCACCATGAGAAACGCCAGCACTGCCAGCAAATAGTGGTCGCGGTCTTTCTGTGCAGAAAACAGCCTGACCAACATGACGAAAAGCACGAGGTGGACTGTGGCCCCGAGAAAGGCGCGGGAGATGATGAAATCGTCGGCTATATAAAACCCGACGCAAGCAATGGTCAGAAGATTGGTCCAGCGCTCGGAGAGAAGTACCTGGCGGCGGCGGGCGAGGGCATATCCGCGAAAAAGCAGCGCCAAGGTGACTAGAAGAACAGTCGGGAAGTCCAGGCGGCCGGTAGAAGCCAGGGTCCCGAACCCTGTAAATATCAGCAGATAAAGGGCAACATCGAAGTAGCGGCGTATCGCCACCCCCAGAGTCACCTCGGCTGCGGTCTGCTGGTTTCCTGCCATCTGGATAGGGGTATTGTCAGCATTTTTCGGGCAAAGGTAAAGGGTACTGAAGATAGGCTGGGGCGCTTGGCCGTACCAGGGGGGGCCACCTCTACGGTCAACATCTTGCTGTGCGCCATCGGTTTGGGGGAGTATATTATGTCCCGTCAGACTCAGCGGTATGCGGCGGTACGATTAGCCCATCGCGGTGAAACCAACACAATCTACGAGGTGCCTATCTTTCTTCCTACCCGTACGTTTCGCAGGGGATCGTTTCTTGCCTTCCACTGTTCACTTTTCCTTACGCTCACGGGCGCATTGGCCAACGGGCAGGGAATTCAAGAGAAACATCCGAACCTGCCCCGGATCGCGACCCACAATAACACGGTACGAGCTGGATTATTGAGGGACGGCGTCCTCAATCTGAATCTTGAAATTCTGAAGGGAGAATGGTATCCAGAGGCCGAGGACGGGCCGCACGTCGCCGTCTATGCGTTCGCGGAGAAAGGCAAGACGCCTTCCATCCCTGGACCGCTGATTCGCGTTCCCGAGGGCACTCAGATCAAGTTACGCATCCACAACGCGCTTGCGGCGCCGGTCAATTTGCACGGATTTAACCAGCGGCCAACAAAAGACACAGCCGTAACACTCGCACCGGGCGAGGAGCGCGAACTCGACTTCGCGGCGGGTGCGCCAGGAACATACTTCTATTGGGCCTCATCGCCCGACGACAGCAGCCTCGCCGGCCTCGCCAGCACAGTTCCATTGGATCCCGCGCCTTCCCAGCTGACGGGTGCCTTCATTGTGGATGATCCCGGAAAACCCCAAGCCGACCGAGTGTTTGTGATTGGGATGTGGGAGCAAATCGACGACCCCAAGTCGCTGAAGGACTTCCGCGAATTCGGCGCCATCAACGGAAAATCGTGGCCGTATACCGAGCGCCTGCACTACAAGGTAGGCGACAGCGTACACATGCGCTGGATCAACGCGAGCTCTTCCAACCACCCCATGCACATGCACGGGTCGTACTATCGTCTCGACGCCACCAGCGACGGCGAAAGCGAGACAGTACTGCCAGCCGATCTGAGGCCCATGATCGCCACTGACTTTATGACGGCGCGCACGGCCATGGAGATGACCTGGCAGCCAGATCGTCCCGGAAACTGGCTGTTCCACTGCCACATTCTGGCGCACGTCGTGGAATCGGCCGTGGGCCGGGCCGGGTCCCTGAGCGCCGTCCAAAGCGAGCAACCGATGCAGTATCACGAGCACGGATCTCCCATGGTTGGATTGGCAATGGGGATCAAGGTTGACGGACACTCTGTCGCCAAGAAGAGCGATTACAGCCATGCCCGAAAAATGACGCTGGCGATTCAGGAGGTGCAGGCAAGTCCGACGCAAATCCGCGCAGACTTGATGGAAGGCAACGCGAAAGCGGGATCCAACGGCCTAATGGGCCCACCGATCGTGCTCCATCGCGGCGAGCCGGTTGAGATCACAGTCGAAAACCACATGCCGCACGAGACCGCGATTCACTGGCACGGAATCGAACTGGAAAGCTACTACGATGGCGTGCCCGAGTTCAGCGGAATGGGCAGAGAGATTACACCACCTATCTTGCCGGGCGGGAAATTCGTGGTGCGCTTCACGCCGCCGCGCGCCGGTACGTTCATCTATCACACCCACTGGCACGACGTGGGTCAGCTATCCGGCGGACTCTACGGCCCGCTCATTGTGCTGGATCCGGGACAATCCTACGACCCGGCGACGGATCTGGCTTTCGTGGCCGGAGGCAGCAACCAGAATCTGTACGTCAATGGACAGACCGAAGGCGCGCCGCTGCACTGGCGAGCGGGTCAGCGCTACCATGTTCGGCTGATCAATATCATGGTGAACACCGGCGTGCTGTTCAGCCTCTCGTCCGCCGGAGCGCCGGTGCGTTGGCAAGCTGTGGCCAAAGACGGCATGACCCTACCGTCAGCGCAGCGGGCAATTGGAGACGCCACAGTAAGAGTGGTTCCGGGCGAAACTTACGATTTCGAACTCACACCCACCACGGGCGATTTAGTTCTGCGCGCGTTTCGGCGCGGTGCGTCGAACCTTATTGGAGAAGCGAAGGTGGAAACTTCTGTTCACGTGGAATGAGTCCACGTTTGATTCGAAGTGGAAGCTGGCTGCGACTTGAATGCTAAGATAAAGGCTGTCAGGCATCGGCCTCACGCGATGCGTTCCCGCCAACCCCGCCAGGTCCGGAAGGAAGCAACGGTAACGGGCTCTTGCGTGTGCAGTGGGTTCCCGGTGCCTGGCTAATTCTTTCCGGCAGGTCATCCCAGACCGCCTTGGGCCGAGACAAAAGCAAAAGATTTTAACCGCAAGGGTCGCAAAGAAAAGCCGCCAAGGACGCAAAGGCCTCAAATCAGCCAAATTAGGACGTTGCACGTTTGCCGAAGCGATTGGAGATTCGAGGGCTGCTGCGTACAATAACGTTTTCATCCTGAACCCTGGAGAACTTATCGAGTGAGCACGCTAGCGCGCGTCAAGATCACCGCCCTGGGGACCTACGTTCCTCCCCGGGTTATGACCAACGCTGATTTCGAAAAGATTGTCGAAACCACTTCGGATTGGATCGTCTCGCGCACCGGAATCCGCGAACGGCACATCGTTGACAAAGGCGTGGCCACCAGCGATCTGGCAGCCGAAGCGGCGAAATGCGCTCTGGCGCAACGCGGAATCGACGCCAGTGAGATTGAAGCCATTGTGGTGGCCACGGTCACTCCCGACATGCTGTTTCCCTCCACGGCGTGCCTGGTGCAGAACAAGCTGGGGGCAAAAGGAAGTTGGGGATTTGATCTCTCGGCCGCGTGCTCGGCTTTCGTGTACGCCCTGCAGACCGGAGCCCAATTCGTGGCGACCGGAGCGCATAAAAAAGTGTTGGTGATAGGCGCCGACACCATGTCCTCAATCCTCGACTACACCGACCGTGCGACCTGTATTCTTTTTGGCGACGGCGCCGGGGCGGTCATCCTGGAACCAGCTGAGGATGGCGTGGGACTGATTGACTTTGTGCACGAAGTTGATGGCTCGGGGGCGTGTTCGCTCTATATGCCTGCTGGCGGCAGTTTGCATCCGGCAACCCACGAAACCGTGGATAAGAAGATGCACTTCGTGCATCAGGATGGGCAGGCGGTGTTCAAGTTCGCGGTCAGGAAAATGGGCGAGGTTTGCGAGAAGCTGCTGGCACGGAATGGCTTTACTGCTAAGGATATTGATTGCTTCATTCCACACCAGGCCAATCAGAGAATCATTCAAGCGACTGTGGACCGCGTGGGACTGAAGCAGGAAAACGTGATCATCAACATTGACCGCTATGGAAACACGACCGCGGGTACCATTCCGCTGGCCATGCAAACGGCGAGGGAGGATGGCCGGTTGAAGAAAGGCGATCTGGTGCTGCTGGCGTCGGTGGGTGCCGGATTTACTGTGGGAGCGACGCTGTTGCGCTGGACTATTTAGAGAGCAATGGGCAAGGTGTATCCACCCGCGCTGGACCTCTGGCATGGACCACTCAAAGGCACTACCATTCTCAAGGCTGGATTTTTTGTCTTGGCGGTGTCTCTCGCCGCATTCTGCACTTTGGCGCTACTCCTCTTTTTCAGCATGCAGCCACCCAAGGAACGGAAAGTGATTGAGAAGTTCCAGGTGAACCGCGCCGCTTACGAACAGCTGCGGAATATGCTCCTGGAAGACAGGCCGCTGGATGAGGTTTATATCGGCTATGGCGTGGAGACAAAACGCTACGACGAATACGTGGTGCTGCTCAGACAAGTTGGCAGCAACGGTGTATTTAGAAGCAAGGGAGAGGGCCCTGAGCTTGTCTGTGTCGGCGCTTGGGGCGCAGGTTGGGCCGGAGACACGAGGCACATGTGGATTTGTGCGACGGATCGTGTTCCCGCAAACCGAGTCGCTAGTTTGGACAGCTATTATCGAAATCCGACGAGACCCCACAATGTTTTCAGGCACATCGACGGGGACTGGTATCTCAGGGCGGACTGGTAATTCCGCTAACTTTTCCATCCGATTACCCTCCGCGTCAATCTATTTACAATAGTCACTGGTCATGGCTTCCAACGAAGAAGAGATACTGGGCAAAGCGTACGACAGCCGGCTGATGAAGCGGCTGTTGAAGTATCTGCGCGCGTACCGGTGGAAGGTTGGAGTGGCACTCGGCTCCATCGTGCTGAAGGCGGGCGCAGATGTGCTGGGGCCGTTTCTGACGTTGATCGCGGTGGACCGGTATCTGGCGCCAGTGCATCAGGTTCCCTCTTCGCTGACGAGCTGGCTCAGCCCCAATCCGCTAACCGGTATCGGGGAGATTGCCGCCATCTACGTTGGACTGATCAGCTTCAGCTTTCTCCTCGAATATCTGCAAACGTACTTCATGCAGTGGGCCGGGCAGATGGTGATGTTCGACCTGCGCAGCGAAATCTTCCGCCATTTGCAGCGCATGCACATCGGGTTCTATGACAAGAATCCGGTGGGGCGGCTGGTCACGCGCGTGACTACTGACGTGGATGCGCTGAACGAAATGTTCACTTCGGGCGTGGTGTCGATCTTCGAGGACATTTTCGTGCTGGCCGGGATTCTGGCCATCATGCTGTGCGTGAACTGGAAGCTGGCGCTGATCACGTTTGCCGTGCTGCCATTTATTTTTGGGGCGACCAAGATCTTCCGCGACCGGGTACGGGATTCCTATCGGCGGATTCGGACGGCGATTGCGCGGATCAATGCGCACATGCAGGAGCATGTCAGCGGCATGATGGTGTTGCAGCTTTTCAATCGCGAAGAACGCGCGTTCGAGAAGTTTTCCGAAGTCAACGCGCAGCACATGGAAGCTTTCAAAGACGCGATTATGGCGCACGCCGTGTATTACCCGGTGGTGGAAATTCTTTCGTCCATTGCCATCGCCTTCGTGATTTGGTTTGGCGGACGCGATGTGCTGCACGGTTTTACGGTGACTTCGGTGGTGATTGGGTCGAGTCCAAAGACGCTGATTGGTTTTCATCTGGTGCGCAACACGCTGGTTACGCTGGGAGTGCTGATTGCGTTTATCCAGTATGCGCAGCGGTTCTTCCGTCCGATTCAGGACTTGAGCGAGAAGTACAACATCCTGCAATCGGCAATGGCGGCGGCGGAGCGGGTGTTCAAGCTGCTGGATACTCCGGTGGAGATCACCGAGGCGCCGGTTACGAAGAGTCCAACCGGGCCGGGACGGATTGAGTTCGATCATGTTTGGTTTGCTTATCGGGGTGTGCCGGGCGAGAGTTCAGAAGCTGCAGGCAGAGTCGCGGGCGAGGGCGCCCGCGCCACACAAGACAAACCTGGCGATCCGGACTGGGTTTTGCGCGATGTGACCTTCACCATTGAGCCGGGAGAGACCGTCGCCATTGTAGGTCACACAGGCGCGGGCAAGACGACCATCATTTCGCTGCTGCTAAGGTTCTACGATGTGCAGCGCGGCGCGATTCGCATTGATGGCGTTGACGTGAAGGAAATGGCGCTGACCGATCTGCGGCGGCGGTTTGGCGTGGTGCTGCAAGATCCCTTTTTGTTCACTGGCACGATCGAGGGAAATATCCGTTTGGGAACGGACTGGGTCACCGACGAGCAGGTACGGCAGGCAGCGGAAGACGTGAACCTGGCTGACTTTATTGATGCCCTGCCCAATACATACAAAGAGGAAGTCCACGAGCGCGGATCGACTTTTTCGACCGGGCAGAAGCAGTTGATCTCGTTTGCGCGCGCGCTGGCGCATGCGCCGAAAATTCTGATCCTCGACGAAGCCACATCGAGCGTGGATACCGAGACTGAATTCAAAGTGCGCGATGCGCTGGCAAAGATGGTGGAAGGCCGCACCTCAATCATCATTGCCCACAGGCTTTCCACGGTGCAACGCGCCGACAAGATCATCGTCATGCACAAGGCCCAGTTGCGGGAGATGGGCACTCATCAGCAACTTCTCGCGCAGCGCGGGATTTACTACAAGCTGTATCAGCTGCAATACAAAGATCAGGAGATGAGCAGTGTCGGGCGGGTGCCCGCGCCGGCGAATGCTACACAGCTTCCCGAGGTGGTTGCGGGCGGAGATGATTGAAGCTACTGGCGGGGACCCCCAGCCTCGGCAGCCCAATAGCTGCTCCTGAAGAGTACCGTCTGGTTTCCTGGATTTCTTAGCTGCACACGAATCTGGTGCAGCCCCGAGTGAGGGTTTTTAGGCTGGAAGCTTAGCTCGTACCGGCTGTGCAGGTGATTGGCAAAACTGGTGATGTCGGTCTCAAAGCCTTTGCGCGTGGCGAACAACTCGTACTCGCCTCCGGTCAACGCGGCAAGTGCTTTCGGAGTGTTCTTTCGCATCGCTTGGCGCGCCACCGCAAATTTCTCGATAAAGTCGAAGGCGGGATTCCATTCGTCGCGGTTGGCGCCGCGTACTACGTCGAGTTGTTGCGACCCATACGGTGAAAATGGAAGGGCATAGACGCTGGTGTTGGTTTCTCCCACAAGCCTCACGACATCGTCGATTTTCGAAAAACGGCTGCCGTGGTCGCGGGTCTCGCTGATTAATAGGAGGACCCGCTGCCGGCCTTCCGGTCGCCGCGCCAGCAAACGCACCGAGTAGGCCACGGCGTCGAGAATAGCCGCGCCGCCGTCGCCGGAGTGCAGGGTTTTCAGGTCGGACTCGACCAGATCGCCATTGTTGGTGAAATCGCGCGCCAGACTTAACTTGCTGTCGAAGAAGACGATGGCGGCTTCGTTGTTCGGATCGCTGAACACCGGATCAAGCATGGACCCGAGGCCGGCCATTCGGCCGAATTCGCGGCTGGCTCGGCGGCCGGTTTGAACCGCGACAGCCATAGAGACGGGCTGAGCTTGCGCGGCTTCATCGAGATGGACGGCTTGCTCGACGCCGTCGTCCTGGAGGATGAAATCTTTTTCG
Organism: uncultured Acidobacteriota bacterium; assembly: GCA_963839975.1. Taxonomy (GTDB): domain Bacteria; phylum Acidobacteriota; class Terriglobia; order Terriglobales; family Acidobacteriaceae; genus Gp1-AA145. The sequence goes on from CAWIXA010000002.1 coordinate 871,998, forward strand.
TGCAGACCGTAAACTGGCTGGCCGTTTCCGTCTCGGACCAGGGTCGGGACAGGGACAAGGTTGGCTTGCGTGGTAAAGCCCGGCTCTTCCTGGGCAGTTGCACACTGAAAAACGAAGAGCAGCGCCAGGAGTTGAAAGCCGGCTTTGCGCATATTTGTGAGATGCATCTTCGCCCGAAAAACCGCACTGCTTTTCAGCACGGGCCAAAAACCCCACTTCTCGCAAAGGGCGCGAGAAATGGGGCAACCTCGAACTGGATTGTCCCGCCCCATCACCTTAACGGAACCTGTGCGTCTATACTTGCGTACTCCAGACTACGCGCGCTCTAAAAACCCAAAGGAGGTAGTCCCCCACCTCGCCATGAGAATTCCACGCCTAAATCTACTTCTGCACTTGTTTGCGGCTCTCGCACTCCTATGTGTACCTGCAGCCAGCCAGGACAAAGCGGCTCCGGCCGGCAGCACGCCGCCGTACAAGAATCCGGCGCTGGCCATTGACGACCGGGTCGCCGACTTGCTCTCGCGAATGACGTTGGAGGAGAAAGTCGGGCAGATCGCCCCGGACGACGCGGGACAGACTTCCATAATTGACCCGACCGGGACCTTCACCGACCAGACCGCGAGGGCCATACTGACGCGCTGGTGGGACCCGGACGTGGTGTTCACGCCGAAGAAGTCGGCGATTCTGCGCAACGGAGTCCAGCGCTATCTGCGCGAGAAGACGCGGCTGGGAATTCCGGAGCTGTTCATGGGCGAGTCCCTACATGGATTCATGGAATACGGCAGCACCAGTTTTCCGCAGGCGTTGGGCCTAGCCAGCACCTGGGACCCGGCGTTGGTGAAGCAGGTCTTCACTGCGGCCGGCGATGAAGCGGGCTCGCGCGGCGCTGGGCAAGTCTTCACACCGGTGCTGGACCTGGCGCGCGACCCGCGCTGGGGGCGCACCGAGGAGACTTACGGCGAAGATGCGTATCTGGTGTCGCGCATGGCTGTGGCGGCGGTCACCGGTCTGCAGGGTGATGCGTTCAATATCAACCGCCATCACGTCGTGGCCACCATGAAGCACTTTGCCGTACACGGCCAACCGGAGGGCGGCACCAACACTGCGCCGGGGAATTACTCGGAGCGAATCATCCGCGAAAATTTCCTGGTTCCCTTTCAGGCGGCGGTGCAGGAAGGGCATGTCGGCAGCGTGATGGCGTCGTACAACGAGATTGATGGCATCCCTTCGCACATCAATCATTGGCTGCTGGATAAAGTTCTACGGCAGGAGTGGGGCTTCAACGGATTCGTGACCTCCGACGGAGACGGCCTTCAGATGCTGGTGCAGACGCACCACGTGGCCGCAACGAAAGCCGACGCAGCGCGGCTGGCGCTGGCGGCGGGAGTGGACTACGACCTCTCTGACGGCTCGGTTTACCGGACGCTGATCTATCAAGTCAAACAAGGCATCGTCCCCGAGAGTGAAGTTGATCGCGCAGTAGCGCACGTGCTGGCGGCTAAATTCCGGCTGGGATTGTTCGACAATCCGTTTGTTGATCCCGACAACGCCGAGAAGACTACCAATAGTCCAGAGCATCGAGCGCTGGCCCTGAAGGCAGCGCAAGAAACAGTGGTTCTCCTGAAAAACGAAAAGAACCTGCTGCCGCTCGATTTGAGCAAACTTAAGACGATTGCCGTGATCGGGCCCAATGCCGATGGTCTTCACCTCGGCGGTTACAGCCGCCTGCCCTCGCACGGGGTAACGATTCTGCAGGGCATTCAAGACCGCGTCGGAAGCAGGGCAAAAGTGGTGTATGCGGAAGGCTGCCGGTTCACGGACAAGCACCAAGACTGGCATGGCTGGTTTGACGACGATGTGGCATTGATCGATCCGGCAACGCAGGCGGACAAAATCAAGGCCGCAGTGGACGCCGCGAAGAATGCCGACGTTGCGATTCTGGTGATCGGTGAGAACGAGAGCACCAACCGCGAAGCCTGGTCGGAGAATCATCGCGGCGACCGGGACTCGCTCGAACTGCTCGGAGCGCAGAATGATCTGGTCAAGGCAGTGGTCGAAACCGGGACTCCGACAGTCGTATTCCTGATCAACGGGCGCCCCCTTTCCATCAACTACATCAAGGAACATGTTCCAGCGATACTTGAGGGTTGGTATCTGGGACAGGAAGGCGGGACGGCCGCCGCCAACGTGTTGTTTGGCGACGTGAATCCGGGCGGCAAATTGCCTATTACTTTTCCGCACTCCGTCGGCGACTTGCCCGACTTCTACAATCACAAACCTTCGGCCAACCGCAGTTATGCCTTCAGTACCCGGCAGCCGTTGTTTCCGTTTGGGTACGGGCTGAGTTACACAACGTTCAGCTTTGAGAATCTTCGCGTCGAACCGAAGCAAATTTCGGCTGGCGGCACTGCGAAAGTCAGCGTTGATGTGACCAACACGGGCTCGCGCGAGGGCGATGAAGTTCCGCAGATGTACATTCATCAGAAGATTGCGTCGGTCACGCGGCCGGTCATGCAGCTTAAAGGATTTCAGCGAGTCACGCTGAAGCCGGGCGAAAAGAAGACGGTTGAGTTCACGATTACTCCCGAAACGCTCTCGATGCTCAACGTGGACATGCACAAGGTGGTCGAGCCGGGAATTTTTGAGGTCATGGTGGGAGCGAGTTCCGATCAGACCAAGACGGTGACATTGGCAGTCACCGGCCCGTATGGTGAAACCGGAATCGCGCCTCCACCGCCGCCTCCGGCAGCGTCGGAGTCCGGAGTGGTGAGCAATTTTGACGATATGAAAACCTCCGCGAACTATGGCGCGTGGGTTGCCGGGTCGGACGGGATGAACGGTGGCAAGTCAACTTCGTCCATCAGGGCGGTTGCCGGCGGCGCGAATAATTCGAAGGGCGCGATGCAGGTGACGGGTGAACTCGTCGCGGGCGCACAATTTCTGTGGGGTGGTGCGCTGTTTGCTCCGGGCGGTTCTCCCAGCGAGAGCGTTAACCTTTCGGGCAAGAAGACGATCAGCTTCTGGGCCAAGGGAGACGGCAAGACCTACACCATTGCCGTGACCACCGAAAACAACCAAGGCGGAATGCCCGCGATGAAGCAATTCGCCGCGGGTACGGACTGGAAGCAGTATTCATTTCCGATCTCTGACTTCGGGACCGACGGCAGCGACATCACGGGACTCGCGTTTGTGAGCGCAGGCGCCCCGGCGAAGTTCGGTTTCGAGATTGACGAAGTCGAGATTAAGTAACTGGCCTTGATTCCCGGTTCCGGAAGGCCAGAACCGGGTACGCTGAAAATCCCGATCCCAGACCCTGTCTGGGTGTATACTCCCGCCAGTACCTCGGTGCGCTAGCGAACATTCGGATCCAGCTCGACCGGTCGCAGACGACTCCGACTGGAAACTCCACGTTGCTCTAGGCGCGGCCCATGCCGGCGCCTCCCGCAGCAAAAATCAAAAAACAATCCGATAGTCCAACGCGGTGCAAGGGACGTTTATCGCGAAGGTGGGTTGCTCTTTTGCGATGTAAAAGGAGCGCCGTGCATGAACGTTCACCTGATCAACCCTAGTAGTGTCTCGTTTGGAACAGCGGTGATCACCCCTCGATGGCAGTACGTTCTAGCTGCCGCAACCCCAAAGAGTTTTGGCGATCCCATCCTGGTGGATGAAACCCTGTTCCCGATGGACCCCGAGCGGATTCAAAAGGGCGATGCGGTCGGCATCGGCATTCACACCGCCAACGCTCTGCGCGGATACGAAATTGGGAAGATCGCGCGGGAGCGCGGCGCGTATGTAATTTTCGGCGGCATTCACTCCACACTTTATCCTCAGGAAGCCATTGATCTGGGCGGCGCGCACGCGGTGGTTAAGGGCGACGGCGACATCGCCTGGGCTAGGGCGCTCGAGGACTGCCGCAAGGGAACACCTCAACCCGTGTACGTCGGCGGACAGATTGAGGCCAGTGATTTTGTTGCGGCGCGGTGGGACCTGGTTCCGCGCGATCGCTACATGTGGGCGTCGGTGCAGACGGTCCGTGGATGCCCCAAGCATTGTTCTTTCTGCTCGGTGTGGCGGACGGATGGCCAGAAGCCTCGGCAGCGCAGCTCCGACGTTGTGATCGAAGAAATCGTGCAGTTGCGGCGGCTGGGTTTTCGCTTCGTCGCGCTTGCCGACGACAATTTCTATCCGGTCACCCAGACTGATATCAAACTTGCCACCGCGCAAAAAAACACCGCACGCCTGGCTGAACTTACCGCGATCCGCAACGAGCGCTTCGAACTCATGGCGCGGCTGGCGCAGCTTCCCAAGGATATGTCTTTCTTCACCCAAATCACCATGGAGGCCGCCGAAGATACGGAATTTCTGGACGCCATGAAAGCGGCGCACATCAAAGGCGCGCTGGTGGGAGTGGAAGCCGTGACTCCCGCGGGGCTGAAGGATGTTTACAAAGATTTCAATCTGGCTGGTGAAGGACTGATTGAACGACTGAGGACTTTCAGGCGTCACGGTGTGCACGTGCTCGGGTCGTTCATTTTTGGATTGCCCAGCGATCGCCCGGAAACTTTCGACGCTACCGTCGCCGCCGCGAAAAGCGCGGATATCACATTTGCGCAATTCGTGACCCTCAGTCCTTATCCGGGGACAGTGGACTTTATCAAATGGGAAAAAGGCTTGGGAGCCAATCCGCCCATGATAGGCGGGGTCCCGCTGACCCGGCGCTGGCTCATTCCACAGCACCTGCGTCCCAAGCTCTACTGGGACCATCCGGTGATGTCGGCGGAAGAGATCCGCTCGCGTACCCAAGCGGTGTGGGACAACTTCTACAGTTTCAGTTCCATCTGGAAGCGGTCGAGCTTCATCAAATCAAAACGCGGCCGGCTGGCGTTTTTGCTGATCTCGAAAATCTACCGCCAGATGTATGCCGATACCGGCATCGCCACCGACAGCGCCCGTGTCTCGCGCTCAGGGAAATGGGTGCGTTTGTTGGCGATTCCCTGCCGCCATCTGTTTGCCGGGCGGCCGATGCCTGACCTGCAAGTGCCGCAGCTGGCGGTGCCCGCGTTCGCCGTCGGCGCCGGCGACTGACCGCGCCCGTTACAATGCACGTGTGCGAATCCTGATCTCTGCCGGTGAGGCGTCTGGGGAAATGTATGGGGCGGGACTGATCGAAGCCCTGCATCGGCTTGATCCTTCGCTCGAATTCTTCGGTGTTGGCGGCGACAAGATGCGCGCAGCCGGATGCGACACGGTCGTTGACGCCAAGGACCTCTCCGTCGTCGGTATCACGGAAATTCTGAGCCACCTCCCGAAGATTTGGGGACTATTTCACAAGCTCATCGCCGAGGCTGACCGGCGCAAACCCGATCTCGCCGTCGTCATCGATTCCCCGGCATTCAACTGGCGGGTTGCGCGCCAGATGAGGAAGCGCGGGGTTCCGGTCGTGTATTACGTGTGCCCGCAGTTCTGGGCGTGGCGGCAGGGGCGGGTGCGTCTGCTGCGCAAGTACGTGGACAAGGCGCTGGTGATTTTTCCATTTGAAGAAAAGTTCTATCGAGATCGCGGGGTGGACGCGGAGTTCGTGGGACATCCCCTCGGGGACCTTCCGCGACCTGCGATTTCACGGCATGAGTATGCAGCCAAGTATGGGCTTGATGCGGCAAAGCTGTGGATCACGCTGATGCCGGGCAGCCGGGTGAAAGAAGTGCGGATGAATTTCCCAGGGATTCTCTCGGCGGCGAGACTCTTGGGCGACGACGGATATGAGTTTCTGTTGCCGGTGGCGCCGACGTTGGATTCTGAGCTCTTCTCGAGGATGACGCAGTTGTCGGGTGATGTACAGGTCGGTGATGGGGCAGGTGAGGGCCCGCCCAACACGAGCAATTCGGTGGCAGGCTCCGTACATTTCGTTCCTGAGGCTCTGCCTGCATTCGCGCACTCGCGTGCCGGAATCATCGCCAGCGGGACAGCCACGGTGGAAGCGGCGATGATGGAGACGCCATTTGTCATGGTTTATCGCGTGAGTGCGCTGACGTACTTGCTGGGACGCTCCACTGTCAAGGTGCCGCACTTTGCCATGGTGAACTTGATCGCGGGAGAGGAAGTCGTGCCCGAACTGGTGCAGCAGGATTTCACTGCTGAGCGGGTCGCCTCAGAAGTACAAAAAATCATTCCCGACGGTAGGCCGCGAGAGAAGATGCTGAATGATCTGCGGCGGGTGCGAAGCCTGCTTCGCGGAACCGGCGCCGATGGGCACCCCGCCGATCGTGCGGCACAGGCAGTCGCTGGACTGCTCCGGCGCTAAATCAAGGCCAAGTCAGGCCTTTAGCCAGAGTGTACATCGCCCAATTCCAGTCAAATGCTTGTCAGCACGCATCTTTTACACTGTAGTTTTCATCGTACAATTGAAGTGTCCTTGAAGTATCTAGGAGATTCCCCGAATGTTCTTCGCATCTTGGCCGCCACTGCGGAAGCTGGCAGTCTGCCTCGTTTTGGCCTTTCTGAGTCTGTGCCTGCCCGCCTGGGGGGCCGAAAAGGTTCGCTTCCATGCGGACGACTATCAGATTGACGCCGTTCTGAGCCCTCACGAGCACAAGATTACCGCTCGGGTCAAAGTGAAGATCACCGCGCTCGAAGACCTGAATATCGCCACTTTCCAGTTGCACAACGACCTGCGCCTGAGCAAGGTGACTGATGCCGCCGGTAAAGCCCTGACCGCTGACCGTACTCCGCAAGATTCCAGCGTGCGGGTACTGCTCAAGGGCCAGGTGCCAAAGGACCAATCCACAACCCTGACGTTCGAATACGAGGGCGTGCTCGATTCCGCCGATGATTCCCCTGTCCCGGGACTGAAGTTGACGTCGATCAACGATGACACCAGCTACCTGCTCTATGCCGGCGATTGGTTTCCTGTGACCGGATATGGGGTTGACCGCTTCACCGCCACCATGAACATCACCGTCCCCGCATTTATGAAGGTGATTGGCAGCGGAAGCATGACGGAGGGAGCAACTCCGGCGCTGAAAGTTCCGGGCAACGTGCCGAGCAAGACCTATTCGCTGAAATATGACAAAGCTAGTTTTCCGGGCACCATTGTTGCCGGAGATTTTGGCGACTTCGCCAGTACCGAAGCCGGCATTGATCTGCACATTTATTTCAAGCCTAGCCACAAGGACCTGGCTTCGGATTACGCCGAGACAGCGGTGAAGGAATACACGTATTACATCACCCTGTACGGCGTGCCGCCTTCGAATGTGCTGCGGGTGGTGGAATTGCCGGACGACACTGTCCCATCGGCGTGGGCGCCGGACCTTGCAGCCCTGGCCGGCCGCGCGATCACACCGAAGACAAACTACCGCCTGATGGCCAACACAATCGCGCACCAGTGGTGGGGCGGTACTGTCAGCCCAGCGTCGCGAGACGACTGGTGGGTCAGTGATGGTTTCGCCCGCTACTCGGAAGCTCGCTACATTGAGAGCGCGGCTGGAGTAGGAGGGCTGCAGGAAGCAGTGAAAGACATGTCGGTGGGGGCACTGGCTTACGACACCGTGCCACTTTCGAGCGCGGGCAAGCTCGACCTGTTTTCGCCGGAGTTTCAGTCGCTCGTCACCGATAAGGGTGCGATGATTTTGCATATGCTGCGCTGGGTCGTCGGCGATCAGAAATTTGATCAGACCATGCGCGACTTTTATGCCAAGTTTGCGGGAAAATCCGCTTCGGTGGATGATTTCCGCAGTATTACCGAGAAGGACTATGGCGACAAACTGACGTGGTTCTTCTCGCAGTGGTTGGATTCGACGGGCGCGCCTGAGTTCAAGACCAAGTACACCATTTACCGGCTGGGCAATAACAAGGGTTTCCGCTCGGTGGGGCAGATCGCGCAGGATTTGGATCTGTTTCGCATGCCGGTGGAACTGAAAATCGACACTGACGGCAAGACCGAGACCAAACGCATTGACGTAGTAGGGACCGATTCAGCGTTCAGCGTGGACACCTTCGGGCGGCCGCGACGGATCGTGATCGACCCCGACAGCCATCTGCTGAAGAATTCATCGGACATCAAGCTGCGGGCTGGCCTGCAGCGCGGGACATCGCTAGTGCAGCAGGGCGACATGGCGGGCGCGCTCTCGGAATTCAACAAGGCGCTGGACATCAACAAGAACAGCTCGCTGGCGCACTATCGGGTTGCGGAAGTGTTTTTTCTGCAACACAACTATCAGGCCTCGGCCAATGCCTACCGCGATTCTCTCAACGGAGACGGCGAGCCGCGCTGGACCGAAGTCTGGAGTCACATTCAGTTGGGGAAGATCTTCGATACCACCGGCCAGCGCGAGCGCGCGACAGCGGAGTACCGGCAGGCTATCCAGACCAACGACAACACGCAGGGAGCGCTGGACGAGGCACGCAAGTACCTGCAGAAGGCCTACGAGGCACCCAAGGCATCGGGCTCGAACTGATCTGGGAACGGGGATCGACAGCTAGAGCGCTAATCGGCTGCCCCGTAGTCGTTTTCGATTGTGTCCTCTTGCGTCCCCAACTTTCCATCTACAATTGACTTGTGCAAGACAAAACCAATATCGAGTTGCAGTGCCCGATTTGCAAGAAGCCAGTCAGGCACGGCGCCGAGGACTTCCCTTTCTGCAGCGAACGTTGCCGGGTGATTGATCTCGGCAAATGGGCCAGCGGAAAATATGTAGTGTCCTCGCCGGTGCAGGATGCGGAAGAAGGTGAAATCCAGAACCTTGCCGACCACGCTGATGAAGAATGAAATCCGAGGAATTGCCGATGGCCATGCCGAGGCTCCTGCTCCGCTCTGGGCAACCTTAGTCGCCACTTTCTTTGGCGCGGGCAAGATGAAGCCTGGCCCCGGAACCTGGGGATCGGCGGCAGCAGCGCTCATCTGGTTTGGGCTGGCAAAATGGATTCCGGCCGCGTGGCAACCGGCGGTTCTAGGTGCGATGGCAGCAATTGCGGTCGCGCTGGGCATCCCGGCGGCCACGCGTGTGGCGAGGGCTTCAGGAGTAAAGGACCCGCAGTTCGTGGTGATTGACGAGGTTGCCGGCCAATGGATCACATTACTGTTCGCCCCGGTGGCGTGGAAAACCGTGCTGGCGGGCTTTATACTTTTTCGAGGGTTCGATATCGTGAAGCCGCCCCCGGTGAGGCAACTGGAGCGACTGCCCGAGGGGACGGGAATCGTTGTGGATGATGTTGCAGCGGGAGTGTATGCATTGGCGGTGCTACAACTCTTGATCCATTTCGGCTTCTTAGCGCGATAGCTGTGATGCAGGTTCGGTAGATGTCATGACTATTTCCGACCGCTTGCTGGGCAAGAAAAGCGCGAACGGCCGTCCGCACATTGAGGCCGTGGCTCCTGCGGCGGCTTTGCCCGGGGGCGAAGTGCGCATTTTGGGCACCGGTCTGAGGCCCGCGGAGTTGCGCCGCCCGCAAGTGCGTTTCGGCGAAATTGATGGGTCCGTGGTCATTAGCTCTGACGATTTTGTGGTCGCCCGAGTTCCTCAAGGTGCGGCATCGGGACCCGTCGTGGTTTCCACCAATGGCCACTCCAGTAATGCGCACGAGATCAAAGTTGCGGCCATGATCGCCGAAAATGTGCACCCGGTGACGAATCCTGCTCTCGACGCCGAAGGAAACATTTTCGTGACGTTTTCGGGTTCACGTGGGCAGAAGGTGCCAGTCTCCATTTTCAAGATTGACACGCACTACAACGTGAAGCCGTTCCTGGCAGACATGATGAACGCAACTTCAATTGCGTTTGACCGCGATGGGCAAATGTACGTTTCGTCGCGCTTCGATGGGACGGTGTACACGGTCGCGCCGAATGGGACCATGTCGTCGTACGCCGAGGGCATGGGCGTCGCTACGGGAATCGCATTCGACCGCGCGGAGAATCTTTATGTGGGCGACCGCAGCGGGACCATTTTCAAGATCGCCCGCGACCGGCAGATTTTTGTTTTTGCCACTATCGAGCCGAGTGTTTCTGCCTATCACCTGGCGTTCGGGCCCAAGGGAGATTTATTCGTCACCGGGCCAACGCAATCCAGCTTTGACGCGGTGTACAAGGTCGATCCGCACGGTGCGGTTTCGGTCTTCTATCGTGGTCTGGGACGGCCGCAGGGCCTGGCCTTCGATCGCGACGGAAATATGTACGTGGCCGCGTCGCTCGGCGGAAAGCGCGGCATTGTGAAGATCACTCCGGACGGAGCAGCGTCGCTCGCTATCGCCGGGCCGGGGTTGGTCGGGCTTGGCGTTTGCTCCGGGACGTTCGGCGGTTCTGGCTTCGACCAGCGCCGTTTATCACCTTGGCTGGGATGTTGCCGGACAATCGCTGCTCGATCCTGCCTAGCGCTTGGCTCTTTGTCGGTTAGACTGTGCACTCGTGTGCGCCGAGACCCTGACTACGAAAATGATGACCGCGGAAATCATTGCCATCGGGTCGGAGCTGCTCACTCCCTTCCGGCAGGACACCAACTCGCTTTACCTCACCGCGCAACTCAATAGCCTCGGAGTAGAGGTTGGGTTCAAGACCATTGTTGGTGACGACTTCAAAGATCTTGTCCGCGTGATCACGACGGCGCTGTCGCGGGCCGACATTGTGCTGCTGAGCGGCGGACTGGGGCCGACTGAAGATGATTTAACGCGTGAGGCGGTGGCTGAGACTCTGTGCTTGCAGCTTCGCCGTGACCCGGAGATCGTGCGCGGCATCGAGAGGCGCTTTGCCGAGCATGGATGGAAGATGTCCGCGAACAACGTGAAGCAGGGAGATGTAATCACCGGCGCCGTCGTGCTCCCCAATGCGAATGGGACCGCGCCCGGGCAGTGGATCACAGGCAAGTCGGACGGAAAAGAAAAGATCATTGTTCTGCTGCCGGGGCCGCCGCACGAGTTGAAGGCGTTGTTTGAGAGCTCAGTTCTGGAGCGGTTGCGCGCCAAGGTTCCACAAGCAATTTCTGGCGACGCGAGTACTCAAGATCACGGGCATGGGAGAGTCGGCGTGTGACGCGCGGATCGCTCCGATCTACAAGCGTTTTGCGGACGTGCGCACCACGATTCTTGCCGGGCCGGGCGAGATCCAATTGCATCTTCGGACACAGGCGCCATCGGCTGACGCCGCACAAAAGCGCGTTGACGATGTGGTGGATAAGGTCGAAGACGAACTTGGCGACAACGTTTATTCGGATAACGGCGATTCGCTGGAGCAGATTGTCAGTTACTACCTGCAGATGCGGAACGCCACGCTGGCGGTGGCCGAGTCGTGTACCGGCGGCCTGGTCGCCGAACGGCTGACTTCGGTGAGCGGCAGTTCGCGCTATTTTATCGGCGGTGCCGTGGTTTATTCGAATGCACTGAAAACTGCGTTCGCCGACGTGCCTCCGGATTTGATCGAAATGTATGGCGCGGTGAGCGAGCAGGTCTCGCGGGCGCTGGCCGAAGGCATCCGCAATCGCTGCGGAACGACACTGGGATTGGGCATCACCGGTGTGGCAGGTCCGACCGGCGGTACGGCGGAAAAGCCCGTCGGGCTGGTGTTTCACGCGCTGGCCAACGAGAGCGGAACCGAGGTGATCAAGCGAAATTTTCCTGGCGACCGCGCACGGGTTCGCTGGTTCGCCTCGCAGCAGGCGTTGGATATGGTGAGAAGAAAACTGATGTAGCTGGGAATGTGGATTTCAAACGCTAATGCGGCTTCTTGCGGGCCGGGAGTTCTCCGAGGAATCCCGCAAGCGCAGCCGACGGATCCGCTGAATTCTCCAGTTCCGCATACAGGTCTCGAAACTTCAGGCGCACGCCCGCCAACATCTCTTTGTCGGTTAGAAGTTTTTCCAGCAGTTGTTGCCAGTTGGCAACGGCCCGATAGTCGAGCACCAGTTTCAGGGCTATGTTTTCGAGAAAAAGATATTCCGTTGCGCGAAGAACGGCGGATAAGCGTTTCTTCTCTTCTTTGGTCATGGGCGCCTCTCGCTGGGTGGATAGTCTAACCCGGCGATCGCAAGAGCTTATAATCTTCTGTTTGCCCGGCAGACGCTTCGCGCGGTGTTCGGAATGGACTTTCAGACACTCCAACTCGCCTACGACTCTGGCGTCGCCACCATCACGCTGAATCGTCCTGAGAAGCGCAATGCCCTCAGCTTTCAGTTGGTGGACGAGATTCTTTCTGCGCTGGATGAGGTCGAGAAGTCCGACGCGCTGATTGTGATTCTTACCGGAGCGGGCAAGGCGTTCTGCGCTGGGCTGGATCTGGATGAGTTGAAATCTCTGATAGGAAAAACCCATGCCGAAAACGTGGAGGACTCGCGGCGCATGGTGCGGATTTTTCGGCGGCTTTACGATTTTCCTAAACCCACGATTGCCGGCGTAAACGGCGCAGCCATCGCGGGAGGGACGGGGCTCGCTACAATGTGCGACTTCACGCTGGCGGTGCCGGAGGCGAAGTTTGGATATACCGAAGTACGAATTGGATTCGTACCCGCTATCGTGTCGTCGATTCTCGTCTGGCAAGTTGGGCACAAAGTTGCGCGCGATCTGCTGATGAGTGGACGTATCTTCGACGCAGCGGAAGCGCATCGCTTCGGCCTGGTCAATGAGATCGTTCCGGCCGAGAATCTGATGGCTCGGGCGCGCGAACTGGCATCGCAGCTTATGGAGAACAGTCCAACGTCGGTTCGTCAGACCAAGAAGCTGATCAATGGTTTCATTGCAAAAGGACTCGACCAGCAAATTGAAGACGCAGTGCAGGAAAATGCCGGCATCCGCCAGACCGCGGACTTCCGCGAAGGCGTGAGTTCGTTTCTTGAAAAGCGCAAACCGCGCTGGAGCGGCAAGTGAGCGGTCAGCCGGGAACTGAGCGAGGCAGCGCCCGCGTCGGCGAAGTTCGTTTGCGAGTGCGCTATGCCGAGACCGACCAGATGGGCGTGGTGTATCACGCAAATCATTTCATCTGGTTCGAGGTGGGACGGGTCGAGTTGCTGCGGCAGCTTGGATTCTCGTATCGCGACATGGAACAGCAGGACCGGTGCTTCATCGCAGTGGTGGATGCGCGCTGCCGCTACAAAGCTCCTGCGCGCTACGACGATGAGATCATCGTTCGCACGCATATGAAGAACGTTCGCGAGTCATTGGTGCACTTTGGATACGAACTGGTGCGGGTCGAGCGATGGCGTGCTGCTAGCGGAAGGCGAAACGACGCACATCGTGACCGACGCGGAGATGAAGGTGTGCGCCATCCCGGAGAAATACATGAAAGTATTTCGCGAGGCGGCGGGAAAAGCTTAACCACAGAGAACACTGAGGTTTCACAGAGGTTCACAGGGAAGGCCTGGTAGCTGAATCCATGCAAGCACTCCACATTAACGGAAACGATATGACGCTGGAAGACGTGCGCGAGGTCGCGGTTGAGGGACGCCCCGTCCTGCTGGCTCCGGACGCGCGAGCTGCCGTCGATCGCGCGCGCGCGGTCGTGGATTCGCTGGTTGCCAGCAATCAGCTTTCGTATGCAATCACTACCGGCGTGGGCAAGCTCAGCGACGTTCGCATCGCAGGAGACCAGATTCGCGAGCTGCAGGTGAATCTGGTGCGCTCACACGCGGTCGGGGTTGGCGATCCGCTGCCGGTGCCAGAAGTCCGCGCCATGATGCTGCTGCGCGCCAATTCCCTTTCCAAGGGCCACTCCGGCATTCGCGCGGTGGTGATTGACACGCTTTGCGAGATGTTGAACCGCAGAGTCACGCCGTTTGTTCCGTCGCAGGGCAGCGTGGGGGCCAGCGGAGACCTGGCTCCTCTGGCGCATCTGGCGCTGGTGCTGATCGGCGAAGGCGAGTGTCTGGATGAAAAAGGCGTGCGCGTTCCCGGCTGCGGAAGTTTTGCGTAAGGCGGGCATCAAGCCGCTGACGCTCGAAGCCAAAGAAGCTGTTTCATTGATCAACGGGACGCAAGCGATGCTGGCGGTGGGAACGCTGAGTTTGTTGGCGGCAGAAACTCTGGTGGACTCAGCCGACGTCATCGGATCGCTCACGCTCGACGCTCTTCGCGGGACCGACGTTGCGTTTGATGAACGCATTCACCGCGCACGTCCTCATGCCGGACAACTCAAGTCGGCGGCGAATTTGCGCCGCATGCTCGAAGGCAGCCAACTGCGCGAGTCGCATCGCGAGTGTGGGCGGGTGCAGGATGCATATTCGCTGCGCTGCATTCCGCAGGTGCACGGCGCAGTGCGCGACACGCTGGCGAATTGCCGCGCGGTTTTTGAGACTGAAGCGAACTCGGCAGTCGATAATCCCCTGGTGTTCATGAAGCGATGGAGGGTGGGCGTCCCGCCGTCGGCGCAGGCCCGAACTGTCCTCTCCGGCGGAAATTTTCACGGTGAGCCTATCGCCTTCGCACTCGATTTCATGGCCATCGCTCTGAGCGCGCTGGCCGGAATTTCCGAACGGCGCCTGGAGCGACTGGTGAATCCGGCGCTAAACGAAGGACTGCCGCCGTTTCTCGCGCCGGGCGCCGGACTGAATTCAGGTTTCATGATGCCGCAGGTTACCGCCGCAGCGCTGGTCAGCGAGAACAAAGTGCTGTCGCATCCCGCGTCGGTGGATTCGATTACGACCTCGGGCAACAAAGAAGACTACGTTTCCATGGGCATGACGGCGGCGCTCAAGCTGCGGCGCGTCGTCGAGAACACGCGCAACGTGCTGGCCATCGAGGCCATGGCGGCGGCGCAGGCCATCGATCTGGTTGCGCCGCTCAAGACCGGCAAGCGCGGACAAAAAGCATGCGCGGCGATTCGTGCGGTTTCTCCGAAGATGGAGAAAGACCGCGTGATGTATGAGGATTTCGCCAGAATCGCGGAAGTGATTGCCAGCGGCAAAATCAGCAGCGTCCTGAACTAACCATAGCATTATCAGGGCATTACAATCCTTGTGCAATCAATGATTGCAATGCTATCATTGATGTCATGGCCAGCATCACTATCCGTAAACTTCCCGAAACCACCAAGCGCGAGCTCCGTATCCGCGCCGCGCAACATGGGCGATCGATGGAGCAAGAGGCGCGGGAGATACTGCAAAGTGAATTGAGTAAGAATCCCCAGACTGGAAAAAACCTGTACGAGGCAATTCGAGAGATATTTGAGCCACTTGGCGGAGTGGAGCTTCAGATACCGCCGCGCGGCCCAATTCGCGATCCTGGCATCCGATGAGGACCAAACCCAATAGTCTTGTGGACTGCGTCTCATGATCATCCTCGACACCAATGTTATGTCGGAGTTGATGCGTCCCGTCGTTGCCCCAGTCTGTCGTGAAGTGGTCGTCAAATCATTCCCTGGAAGAACTGCACAGCAGCGCGATAACTCTGGCGGAAATTCTTTATGGAATTGAGCTTCTTCCAGTGGGAAGACGCAAAAACGAGTTGCTGGCCGGCGCTGATCGATTGTTCAAAGTCGTCCTCGGAGGACGTGTCTTACCTTTCGACGAGCAAGCGGCGCGGCAGTTCTCACCAATTGCAGCCGAACGACGCAGTCAGGGCAGACCGATATCGGAACTCGACGCACAGATCGCCGCTATCGCTGCGGTGCACGGCGCAGTTCTGGCAACCCGCAATACCTCAGACTTCGAAGGCTGCGGCGTACGGTTGATCAACCCCTGGGTGGATTAGACTATTGGCTCTTCGTTCGGAGGTATCATGCGCGTCGGCTCATTTCTCTTCGCCATCTTCTTTCATCCCTGCAGCTTCCCAAACCAAACATCCCTTCACCTTTGAGGACATGATGGCGCTCAAGCGCGTCGAGGAGCCGGTTCCCTCTCCGGATGGGAAGTGGGTGCTGTTCGCCGCTGTCGATGTTGATCTGAAGGCGAATACCAAGACGCCGCACGTGTGGGTGGTGCCGCTGAAAACACAAGGTCCCTCGACTTCGTCGAATGATTCGCAAGCGAATCATTCGGCTCCGCTCGGGATGACAGGGAGTGGAGAGAGAGAGATTATTTCCGATCAGGATGCCGACCGGCCGCGCTGGGCGCCGGATGGGAAGCGGTTTGCGTTTGTTTCGACCAAAGAAGGCGGATCGCAAATCTGGATTGCGGATTTTGATGGCGCGACCGGGCCGGTGACCGCGAAGTATCGGCTTACGAACATCTCGACTGAGGCCAGCGGCGAGCTGTGGTCGCCGGATGGGAAGAACATTCTTTTTACTTCGGATGTTTATCCGGAGTGCGACGGCGCGCCTGCTGCCGAGGCGCGATTGCAATGCGAAGAAGCTGGATGAAGTGAAGAATTCGAAGGTCAGGGCGCTGATTTTTACTCATCTGATGTATCGGCATTGGACTGCTTACAAAGCAAGGTAAGCGGAGTCATCTGTTTGTCATTGATCCCTTGTGCGTAGTTCCTCCGCTAGTCCGATCTCGATCCGAGGTCAATGAACCAATTAGGCCGGCACCTGAACGGGCGCGGACGCTCTCGTGCCCGTTCGGAACTGCCCGCGACCTGACTCCGGGCGATTACGATGCGCCGCCGTTTTCGCTGGGCGGGCAGGACGACTATGCGTTCTCGCCGGATGGGCAGGAGATTTGTTACAGCTCGAACCACGATCCGGTGGAGGCGATTTCGACCAACAAGGATTTGTTTACGGTGCCGGTGAATTTTCCGGCGGACGCCTCGTCCGCGCAGGTTCTGGCGGCGACCAAGAACATCACTGCCGACAACAAGGCGGCGGATGAGACTCCGCTCTATTCGCCGGATGGGAAGTACATCGCCTATCGCGCGCAGGCGCGTCCGGGATACGAGAGCGACCGCTGGCGGCTGATGCTGTACGACCGGAAGACGGGAGCGAAGAAGAACTAACCGAGCATACCTACAATTTTGGCGACGGATCAGTGGGTGCATTCGTTTGGCACTGGGTGCGCCGTGATATCGCTGATTCATTGTTTGTACTCTGAGATATGGGGCGACGCAACAATCTACCAACTATATACAGATCTCGGCCTTCACCTCCAGAAGCTCATAGTTCGTATCAACCCGATAGCCCAAAGCGGCTGGACTAGTGGGTATCATCCAGCAGGACGCGGTGAAGGATCGGTCAGGTCTGATTTTGATTCGCAGGGGCGGTTATGACGATGACCTTGCAATTACTTTAGATGGAAAAGGGGTTGTGTTTACAGCAAATGTCCATCTCCGCCCCGACAGAGATCTACTTCCGAGATATCGGTCAGGGGTATGGACATTATTTCACCCTACCGGAACTCAGCTTACGCACGTCAACGATGACGTCCTCTCCCAGCTCGACTCTTCTTCAACGACGGCCCTTCTTTCCCAATTGATGTCCCGCTCTCGATCCCTTCTGGTTCTCAGGTGCGTACGGCGACAAAGTCCAAGGCTTCCTGGTCAAGCCGCCGAACTTCGATCCCAGCAAGAAGTATCCAGTGAAGTTCCTCATCCACGGCGGGCCGGAGGGGGCGTGGGGGGACGACTGGAGCTATCGCTGGAACCCCGAGCTGTTTGCGGCGAACGGATACGTGGTCATCATGATCAACTTCCACGGCTCGACCGGATACGGGCAGAAGTTTATTGACGCGATCAACGGCGACTGGGGCGGGGCTCCGTTTGAAGACCTGATGAAGGGACTGGACTACGCCGAGCAGCATTATCCGTTTATCGACAAGACGCGGGAGTGCGCGCTGGGCGCCAGCTACGGCGGATACATGGCCAACTGGATTCTCGGCCACACCGACCGCTTTAAGTGCATCGTGACCCACGATGGCATGTTCAACACCGAGTCGGCGTATGGCGACACCGAAGAGCTTGTGGTTCCCCGAGTGGGAGTTCAAGGGCACGCCGTGGACGAACCGCGAGATGTACCGGAAATGGTCTCCGCATTTGTCGGCGACGAATTTCAAGACGCCGACGCTGGTGATTCACAGCCAGCTCGATTACCGGCTGGATGTGTCGCAAGGATTCGATCTGTTCACCACGTTGCAGCGCCAGGGCGTGCCCTCGAAAATGCTGTATTTCCCCGACGAAGGCCATTGGATTCTGAAGCCGCAGAATTCGCAGCTTTGGTATAAGACGGTGAATGATTGGGTGGACCAGTGGGTAGGGAAACCAGTGGGCAGTGGTCAGTGACCAGTTGCCAGTTGTGTAGCGACGGCATTCTCGCGGGCGAATTTGTACTCCTTGCGTGGAAGAGCGGCCATTTATGGCCGCGCAGGGTCTGTTGCAGATTATTGCGGGCTTAAGCCCGCTGGGCTATCAGCCGGGGCTAACGCGGCCCTAAAGGGCCGCTCTTCCACGGTTGCGTTATCTCCCCCAAACCAGCCACAATAGTGCCGCCTGATGAAACCCGCTCTCCGACTTTTTCTCTGGATTGCCATTGCTCTACTTGGCGCGCTGGCTGTCGGCACCATCGCCCTGCGTCGCGGCGAGCAGGTCAACGCCCTCTGGCTGGTGACGGCGGCGGTTTGCACTTACGCGGTCGGATACCGCTTCTACAGCAAGTTCATCGCCGCGAAAGTTCTGGCTCTGGATGCACAGCGCGCCACTCCGGCTGAGAGGCTGGAAAATGGGCGCGATTTTGTCCCGACCAACAAGTGGGTTGTCTTTGGACATCACTTTGCTGCCATCGCCGGGCCGGGGCCGCTGGTGGGGCCGGTGCTGGCGGCGCAGTTCGGGTATCTGCCGGGCACGCTCTACATTCTCGTCGGCGCGGTGCTCGGCGGGTGCGTGCAGGATTTTGTGATTCTGCTTTTTTCCGTTCGGCGCGATGGAAAGTCGCTCACCGAGATGGCGAAAGAGGAAATCGGGCCAGTGGGCGGGCTTGTGGCTTACGGTTCGGTGATTTCAATCCTGATTATTTTGTTGGCGGTGTGCGCGTTGATCGTGGTCAACGCGTTGAAGCAAAGCCCATGGGGGGCGTTTACGATTGCAGCCACGATTCCGATTGCGCTGCTGATGGGCGTGTACTTGCGCCGTTTGCGGCCAGGGCGCGTGCTTGAGACTTCGGCGATTGGCTTTGTTCTTGTGCTGGCTGCCATCTGGGGAGGGCAATGGGCTTCACTGCATCCTGCCGTGGCGAAGTATTTCACGCTGACGGCTCCGGCGCTGGCGATTGCAATCATTCTTTATGGGTTCGCGGCGTCGGCGTTGCCGGTGTGGCTCCTACTTGCGCCGCGCGATTATCTGAGTACGTTCGTGAAGCTGGGGACAATCGGGCTGCTGGCGATCGGCATTGTCGTCATGCATCCCACGTTGCACATGCCGCCTTTGACGCGGTTTATCGACGGCACTGGGCCGGTGTTTGCCGGGAAGCTATTCCCTTTCGCGTTTATCACAATCGCATGCGGGGCCATTTCCGGATTCCATTCGCTGATTTCGAGCGGGACCACGCCGAAACTTATCCGCCGCGAGACGGAGATTCGCATGGTGGGTTATGGAGCAATGTTGGCGGAGTCGCTGGTCGCGATCATGGCAACGGTTGCAGCCTGCGTCCTGGAGCCGGGGACGTATTTCGCCATCAACAGTCCGGCGGGGATTGCCGGGCAGTTGCCGGAGACGGCGGCGCAGACGATCAGCGGCTGGGGGTTCCCCGTGACCGCGGCGGGAATGCAGGCACTCGCCCACAGCGTGGGCGAGCAAACCTTGTTTAATCGCACCGGCGGAGCGCCGGCGTTCGCCGTCGGCATGGCGCACATTTTTTCCGGCAGCCTGGGCGGGCAGGCGGTGATGGCGCTCTGGTACCACTTTGCGCTGATGTTCGAGGCTTTGTTCATCCTGACGGTACTCGATGCCGGAACACGGGTGGGCCGGTTCATGATTCAGGATGCGCTTGGGCACGTCTGGAAGCCGTTGGGGCGCACGAGCTGGTATCCGTCGATATTGGCGACCAGCGGGCTGATTTGCGCGGCTTGGGGATACTTTCTGTGGCAAGGAGTGCGCGATCCGCTGGGCGGGATCAATTCGCTGTGGCCTCTGTTTGGGATCGCCAATCAACTGCTGGCGGCGGTGGCGCTGTGCGTTGCGACGACCATCATCATCAAGATGCATCGCGCGAAGTATGCACTGGTGACGCTGGGGCCACTGGCGTGGCTGATGACGGTGACGTTTACGGCGTCCTGGCACAAAGTGTTCGATCAGGATCCGCGGATTGGCTTTCTGGCGCAAGCACGGCAAATTGCGACTGCGGGTGGAAATGCCCGCTTGATCTTCAACAATCGGCTGGACGCGGTGGTGACCGGAGTGCTGGTCGTGATGGTGGCGCTGATTTTGCTGGAGTCGGCTCGGCAATGGCTGGGTTTTCTGAGCGGACGGAGAGAAGCCCGGCTGAAAGAGGCACCGTTTGTGGTTACGAGGTTGGCGGAGGAACAGGGATGAAATTCTTTCTCGTGGTGCGCGCGATGTTACGCGAGATATTCGAGGAGTCGGCGTATGAACGGTTTTGCGGGCGGGAAAAGGTTGCAGTCAGCCGCGAGTCGTACGCTGTGTTTCTTCGAGAAACTGATCAAGCGAAGCAACACAGGGTCAGGTGCTGCTAGCTCACGGCTTCGCCGCTGCGGCCCGCGCCGAATAGGCGTCCATACGTTTCTTGTATAGCAACAGCACGCTGGGACCGAACGACAGCAGCATGATGGCGATGCCGCTGGTAATGCCGAAGCTGGTCACGAACGGAGCCGAACAATCGTGGCGGCGGCGGACGATTACGTGGGCGGGCACGGCAATCAACAGCTCAAGCACACTGCCGCGGAGCATCCAGGAAACCGCGCGGGTGATTGGATCGCCGGAGCCGCGCGAGAAACGATAGAAGACGAATCCCCACAGCAGCCATAAGAAGAGGCAGGTTCCCAGCGTCCATCCGAGCACGGCTTCTGAGGAAAAGCGGTCAAGGAAACCGAGATTATCTCCTTTGAATCCGACGCGCAAGGAAGCAACGCCAGCGAGTGTCAAAAGAGCCAGGAAGAACGCCGTGATTGCGGCCGAGACCAGGATATGGGCGCGCGGCTTGAGTTTCTTGAAGGAAGTATCCACTCGCAAGAACAGAAGCAACGCCTGGCTACAGACGAGAATAACTACGGGTATCCAGGTGCCCCAGACGGCGTAGGTCTGCAGGAGCTGGTGACGGAAGTCCTCCCAGCTCGAATAGTCCCTTATCAAAAGCAACAGGCCGGGAAACACCAGGGTCACAATGATCAGCGCGTAGAACAGCGTTATGACTACGCCCCACTTTCGCATTTCCGCTCCTCTCGGACAGGCCGTCAGCAACGCAGACAGGTGGCTAAGGCGCGAGCTCTCGCGAACCCTTTCCGCGATGCAATGTTAGCGCGAGTTAGCCGCTGCGTATAGGTGTGGTGAAAAGCCGGCCGGATGTGACAGAGTTCTCAGGCACAGCCGGACACGAGAGCAAACCTCAGCGGCTGAAAGCCGTCACACCCAGCCCTCGCTATCGGCACGAGTGAAACTCGGGCCCTTCCCGGTTCAGCAAGTACCGGATAAGTGCCTTACAACCCCAACTGGCCGGCGATCCCCTTCATCGCCTCGATACAGAACGCGATGTGCTCATCCAACTCCACGCCCAGTTCCCTCGCGCCGTTCACGATGTCGTCCCGGCTGACGCTGCGGGCGAAGGCTTTGTCCTTCATTTTTTTGCGGACGGATTTTGGCTCAACCTCGGCGAGTGATTTGCCGGGTTTGACCAGCGCAGTCGCGGTGATGAGTCCGGCAAGTTCGTCGCAGGCGAAGAGAGCTTTTTCCATCGGCGTCTCGCGGGTCACACCGGTATAGTCGGCGTGCGACATGATGGCGCGACGGATTTCGTCGGAATAGCCACGATCTTTGAGGATTTCGTTGCCCTTGTAGGGATGCTCCTGGGCGCTGGGGTACTTGTCGTAGTCGAAGTCGTGGAGCAAGCCGACGGCTCCCCACAGGTCTTCGTCAGCCGAAAATTTCCGGGCATAGGCGCGCATGCACGCCTCAACGGCCAGGGCATGTTTGCGCAAACTTTCTGACCGGGTGAACTCAGTTAGTAAACACCATGCAGCATTTCTGTCGCTCATGCTTTGACACCGATGTTCTCCGTGTTTTCGCTGGTTATCTTTGGCTATCTTAGGGGTTTCATAAGGTTGATTCCGTATATCACCTAAGAATTTACTTGACTTCCACAGGCATGGTACCGCAGATTACGCAAAGCATTGGAACTCAATCAGTTGAGTTCCGGGGTGCTTGCCCGCTCTGGCAACTCCCACCTTTCGATGGCCACTACGCTTGCTCCGGTTGATTCCCGGGAAGTTGTCCGGTGTGATCGCTGCCTGCTGGTTCAATTTCGCACATCCAACAACCTTTGCCGGAAATGCCATTTGTGTCTGGACCAAGAGGAGCCGGAAGTTATCCAGGCTCCAGTCCCGCAGATGGTGGTTCCGGGCCATCGCGGCCATCTCAACCTGGCAGCCTCGATTCGGTCCATGCGGCTGCGCAACGGACTGAGCCAGAGGCAGTTAGCCCTACGCATGTCTGTGCCGCGCACCTATGTCTCAAAGATCGAGAACGAAAAAGCCACGCCGACGCTCTCTTCTCTGGAGCGACTGGCGAGGGCCTTGGAGGTGGCCGTGCCTGAACTGCTCAGCGGCGGGGAACGTAACCGCCAGGAAGAGATCAGCGAGTTGATGAAAGACCCGTTCATTGCGGAAATGATGCCGTTTGTTTCGTCACTGAATGGGATGCAGATGTCCAGCATTTTGACCCAGGTCAGGGATCTGACCGTACGTCCACGCCGCAGCGCCTAGGTTTTGGGTGAGGGTCGGGCATTCTTGTCCCACGCTTTTGGTTTTGAAGATCAGAACCAAAATCAGAGGCGTCGGACAAGAGTGTCCGACCCACACTTGCAGATTTTATCCGGGCAAACCAGCCAACCACTGAAGCCGGAATCGAAAGATTCCGGCTTTTTTATGCGACTGAATTCCCAGCCGTGGAAGTCGAGATGGGTTCCGGCAGCCGATCCGTGACGTCAGCCAACGCCGCCAACTTCTCTGCCAACTGAGGCGTCAGCGATCCAGGCTGGTATCGCCAATGGTAGTTTCCTTCCTGGGTGCTGGGGACATTCAGGCGCGCCTCACTACCGAGGCTCAGAACGTCCTGCAGAGGCACCACAGAGAGAGTTGCCGGGGAGCTCTGCGCCAGGCGAATCAATCCCCAGTTGGGACCGTCTTCGCAGGGACCGACCAAAGCCAGGACGGCGCGTCTTTCTTTTTCGCCCAACGTGGCCCACCACCCGAGTGTGGTGTCGTTGTCGTGGGTGCCGGTGTAGAGCACGCAATCAGACGTCAACCGATGCGGCAGGTAGGCGTGGGCACCGGTGTCTCCAAAGGCGAATTGCAAGACCGCCATGCCGGGGATTTTCTGGCCGTCGCGCAGCGCGATTACGTCGGGAGTGATAAAGCCCAAATCTTCGGCAAAAAACGGAAGCCCGCCGAGTTCTTCGCGAAGTTTGTTGAAAAAATCGTCGCCGGGACCATCCACCCAGCGGCCGTTAATCGCCGTTGGCTCGCTGGCGGGGATTTCCCAGAACTGGGCGAAGCCGCGAAAGTGGTCGAGACGAATCAGGTCACAGGTCTGAACTGCCCAGCGGAGACGCTGTACCCACCAGCGATAGCCGCTGCCGCGAATCGCGTCCCAGTTATAGAGCGGATTGCCCCAGCGCTGGCCGGTAGCGCTGAAGTAATCCGGCGGCACTCCGGAGACGACCTCTGGCTGCAAGTCGTCTTCTCTCAGGCGAAAGAGCTCGCTATGCGCCCAGACGTCGGCGCTCTCGTAGTCCACAAAAATCGCAACATCGCCCACTACGCGTATGGATTTCTGCGCGCAGTAGTGCCGCAGTGCCCGCCACTGCTCCCAGAAGAAGAACTGCACCACGCGGCGGAGGGAAAGATCGGCTGCCAATGGTTGTTTGGCAGCCTCTACTTTGGCGGGTTCGCGGCGGGCGAGTTCCGCGGGCCACTGGCTCCAATTTTTTCCATGGCGCTCGCGTAAGGTGTCGAAAAGGACGTAGTCTTCCAGCCACCACGAGTTCTCGCGACAGAAATCATCGAAGCGATTCCGTGCCTCGCCGCTCGCTCTTTCCAGAAAGTTTCGCGCCGCCTGCCATAGCAGCGGCAGCTTGTCGCGATTGACTTGTTCGTAATCTATGCGGCCAACTTCAGCTGGGAGGGCCGACAGCGATGCCGAGTCCAGCCAGCCATGTTCGGCCAGCCGATCCAGGCTAATCAGCTGAGGATTCCCGGCGAACGCCGAGGTTGAGGAGTACGGCGAGTTCCCGTTCGCCGGCGGATTCAGCGGCAGCACTTGCCAAACTCCTTGCCGCGCTTCGGCCAGGAAGTCGAGAAATTGATAGGCGGCAGGTCCGAAATCGCCAATGCCTCCGCGAGAAGGCAACGAGATGGGGTGCAGCAGGATTCCAGTCGAGCGGGGAAAGATCATAGGGCAGTGGCTAGTTGCTAGTGGTTAGTTGCCAGTCAGCAAATCAGATTCGCGGGCTGTGCAGTTGCACCTTCGACATCAGGAAATCGTGCCGGAGCAGCAACTAGCCACCGGCTACTAGCAACTGCTTTCTTACTCCCCTTCTTCGCTCCTCGACTTGGTCAACGCGTCCAACTCTTTCTGGTTGGTTTTGACCTTGCCGGACTTTTGCATCTTGTCGTGCAGGTCGCTTAGAAAAAGGCCGAAGACCTCGGATTGCTTCTGCTGCAGCAAGCCATCGCGGATTTGATCTTTCTTCGCCGCAAAATCGGCGTCGGTGGGCGCCTGCTGCGCGGTCACGGCGAGGACAGTCCCGGTAGCGGCGCTGTTGATGGGTCCGCTGATCTCGCCGGGCTTAAGGCTGAACGCCATCGCCGCCGGCCCGGTCATGGAACCAATTTCCGGGACCTGGCCATCGGGAGCGACGAAATCGCTGGTCTTGAATTCGGCGCTGAGTTCCTTTGCGGCCTTCTTCAGATCGTGATCGGCTTTCGCGCGATCGGAGAGTTCCTGAGTTTTCTGGGCCAGTAGCGACGAGGCACGCTCGTCCTTGAACTCCTGCTCCACGCGGCTGCGAGCCTCGTCGAAGGTCGGAGTGGAGGGCGGCTTGATGGCAGTAACCTCATAGACCGCGAACCCGTCGTGCAACTGAACGACGTCGGCGGGAGCGTTGGCAGTCTGACCGAACGCGGCGGTGGAGAACTGGGGGTCGGTACCGATGCCGGGCAGAAGGTTGTTGCGAGTCACAAAATCGGTGGCGATGACTTGCAAGCCTTTCGCGGCGGCGGCTTTATCGAGGCTGGAGCCGGAATTGTGCGCTAGTGAAACCAGCGCGGCTGCTGCGGATTGCGCGGCCTGTGACGCCTTCTGCTGTTTGATAAGCGGTTCGATCTGGCTCTTCACTTCGTCCACGGACTTCATGTGGGCATCCTGCTTGTCGTCCACGTGAATAATGTGAAAACCGTAGCTGCTCTGAACCAGGTCACTGGTGCCGCCTTTGGGAAGCGAGAACGCCGCCTTCTCAAATTCGGGGACAGTCCTTCCCTTGCCAATAAATCCCAGCGACCCGCCATTCTTCGCGCTACCGGGGTCGTCCGAGTATTTCTTGGCCAGATCGGCGAAGTTGCCGCCCGCCTTCACCTGCTTCAATACGTCCTGGGCTTTGGCGCGGGCTTCGTCTAAGGCTTTGGGATCAACTTTGCCGTCCGGCCCCGGCAGCGGGGACTTAATCAGGATGTGCCGGACGTTGACCTGTTCGGGGACGCGATATTCGTCGCGGTGCGCGTCATAGTAGGCCTGGAGATCCTGTTGCGTGACCTGCGTTTGCTCAAGCGCCCTGGTGGTATCGAAGACTACATACTTGAGCTGGCGCTTTTCGGGAATCGAATTGGCGTAATTTTTCTGGTTGAGGTCGAAGTATGCCTTCAACTCGGCATCGGCCGGATGAAGGCCCTTGAGGATGTCGTCCTTCTTAATGACGGCGTAATCGAATTTGATCTTGGTGTTTTGCTTGCTGAACTGGTCCTTGACCTCGGCGTCGGTCACCGACGCACTACTGGAAATCAGGTTGCGGATTTTGTTGATGAGAATCTCTTCCTTCAGCAGAGCTTCGAATTGCGGGATGGTGTAACCGGCGCGGGAGACCAGGTCTTCGTAGCCTTCCTTGGAGTAATTCCCGTTGGGAAAGATCATTTGTCCCAGTTGTCCCTGATGGAGGTAGTCGCGCAGATCGTCGTCGGTGGCTTTCAATCCCAGGCGGCGCGCTTCGACGATCAGGACTTTTTCATTGACCAGAGTTTCAAATGCCCGCTGCGCAAAATACGGCATCAGCATTTGCGCCTGAGCGCCGCCACGGGGAAACTGCTGGTCCACCATGCGCTTGGCCTGTTGCTGGACTTCGGCGGTGTGGATGTCCTCTCCGGCGACCGTACCTACAACCCCGGCATTCGCGGCGCCAATTCCGAGCGGGGAGTTGTTGGGGACCAGATACCAAACCATGGAGACGCAGATCACCAAGAGAATCGCGCCCAGAAAATACTTCTTGAACCAGCCTTGGGTTTGCAGAAATCGAATCATTTTGTAGGAAGCTCCAAGAGTGCGTTGCGGAAACCTTGATTATAAAGCAGGGGCGGGGACCGCGCTTGCCAACGGCTGCGGGGGTAGTCGCCCGTTTGACAGCCAGTCCGGCGTCATCCCGAAGTCCCCGCTCTTTCACCAGCGGGGCAAGGGATCTCGGGTGGAGTGGCACAACTCTCCGTACGCGCGGATTCCCCCCACGCCATATCCTTCGTAAACTCAGAATGAGGCCATGCGCATAGAAGGGTTTCACGCTGCCTGGCCTCATTCCACTTAGGGTTTGTTGGCAGGCTTCCCGTACTCGTACGCGTACCCCCGCGGCTCATTCCCCGACACGAACCGCGTGTTGTACTTGAGCATGTAGTCCAAATGCTCCTGGTCGGTCGGGAACGACTTGCCCGGGTAGGGATATGTGCCCATACGGCGGAATGGCAGCGGCTCGACAGTCGAGCCGTCGGCGGCGTAGAAGTCCATGTCTTTTTCGTAGCCGTTGGCCATGAAGAAGTAGTCGCGAGTCCAGCCTTTGGGAAGCGCGGGCAGCTTTTCCGGATCGAATTCCAGCTGAACTTCTTCGCCCGAGCCGAAGACGACCAACTTGTCGTCAAAGCTGGTGAGCAGTGGCGTGACGTCGCCGTAGCGGGTGTACTCGCCCGCCTGGCGCGCATAAGGCCCGGTCCGGCTGACTTGCTCGTATTTGTACTTCACGTTTCCCGACGGCTGGTCTTCGATCTGGAGCGGATAGCCGTGATAACCGAGATTCGCTTTTGTCAGCGGAATGGGATTGAGTTTGAAATTCTCGCTCGGCTGGCTGCGGTCGATCAGAATGCTGTCCCAATAAATTTGGAGGTTCGTGGTGATGCGAATGCGAGTGGTTCCTTGCGGCAGTTTGCCGCTTAGATCCGCGGTGATGGTGCGCGGCAGACCGGCGGGGAAGCCCATGTCGTCGGTGACGCGGGCCCATTTGCCGTTCGTCCTGGGCTTCTACAAATGGTGCGGTGGCCTCAATCCCCGCCTGAGACGCCGCGTACATCCCGGTCGCGGTGAAATATTCAATCTCACCGTGCATGAGCATTTGCAGCGGGCCTCCACGATACGGTTCGCCCAAATCCAATGTCATGCTGTGCGGTTTGGCGAAGCCTTTGAACGGGAGCAGATCGAAGCCGCCGACATACTTGTGCACCAGCAGATCAGGCAGCAAATCGTGGCCCTTGTCATCCCATGCACCGGCGGGTGGCTTTGCGCCTGCGCTCGTGATCACCTTGAATTCCGGATACGGTGGGTTGCTGGCGAAATATTCGTTCGGATAGACCTCTTCGTTCGCGGGATGGTCCACCGCCAGCAACTTCACTTGATCGAGATAGACGACTTCCTCCATCGGCTCCATCAGGCGGAAACTGAGCTTGCCGTCTTTTTCGTGGATCATGTTGGGATCAACTTTGACGAACTCGGTCGGACGCGGAATATTCCGTTCACCCGGCGCGACCCAATGTCCGACCACTCCTGCGCCGAGAATGTCCGCGACCAGTTCGTAATGCTTTCCATCCCAGACGAATAACGTCGGGCAGGAACTGCCGCGGCGGTCAAGCTCGGTAAATTCCGCCTGTTTGTTCGCGGCGACTTCGATTTCGTCCTGTAGCACGCCTCCGGGCCAGAGCATGCGCACCACGTCGGCTTGCTTGGCCTGGCCCAGGCCGACGGTGAGATACGGCGAGTTCTGCCCGAGATATCCGTTCGAGCCGTAGATTTCGTATTTCTGGCGAATGCCGTCGGAGAAAACTTCGACCTTGGTCCCGATGGCGCTCTTGTTGCTGTTCAGCCCCTTGAGCGCGAGCCGCAGCCAGTTGTTCTTGTTGCCGCCTTCGTTCTTCAGCAGGACGGCGGGGCCGTGGTTCTGAGTGATGAGCAGGTCGGTGGCGCCGTCGTTGTCGTAGTCTCCGGTGATGATGGCGCGAGGATCTTTGAGCTGAATCTTGTCGAGGCCGACGTCGGCGGTGACGTCTTTGAATCCGTCGGGACCGAGATTGCGGAACAGCCGGATTTCGCCTTTGCCTTCTTTCGTCTCGCCGACGGCGACGAGGTCCACCCAGCCGTCGTTGTCGTAGTCGAAGGCGGCGACGCCGTAGGCCTTAGCCCAATTGGTTTCAGGGAGTGGAACTTGTTCGAAGCCTTTGCCGTGATTGTTGCGCCACAAGCTGATGGCAGGCGACCGATTGAGAGTAAATGCAATATCCATCCAGCCGTCGTGATCGAAATCGAGAACCGCCACCCCCGTCGCTCCGTCAGGTCCGTGATCGGGCCACAGGTCAGGAATGTTGAACATTCCTTCGCGCGGATTCTGGAAAACGGTTGCGCCGCGAGGTCCTCCCGTCAGGACCAAGTCAACGGCGCGATCATTGTTGTAGTCAGTCCCGACAGCAGCAAAGCTCGACTCTTTCACCGCGACTCCGATCTCTGGCACCGCATTGAAGGTTCCATTCCCGTTATTGCGCCACATTACGTTGCCACCCACGGGCGGAGTCCGCTCACGCCAAGGCTGCGCGTCGCGTTCGCCAACTACCGTCTCAAAAGGAACAGCGGCAGTGACGTACAGGTCAAGGTCTCCATCGTGATCGTAATCCACGAAATTGACGCCGACTGCCCCGCTTAGGGGGCCATTCTCGACTATCCCCGCGATTGACGTGACATCTTTGAACGTGCCGTTCTTCTCGTTGTGCAACAGAATCACGCTATCTGTTGTTGTCACTGCGATATCGGTATATCCGTCGTTGTCATAGTCGCCAGTGGTGCATCCGATGCCATGCGCATTCACGTAAGAGCCAAGCGCGTTTGCGGTCACGTCCTCAAACTTTCCATTGCCGAGATTGTGATACAGGGACATCGCACCCTTCGCGCCGTTATCCAGTAGTAATATGTCGATCTTGCCGTCATTGTCGTAGTCCAGAAAGCATGCACCGGGGCCCAGATAGTAGCTATAAGGTATCGGAGACGGCTGGGAAACCAATCCCGCCTCCTTCGTCACCTCCACAAACGTCACCGGAATCTGCGGCGGGACTTTCACACTAGCGGCGGGCGATTCCTCGGCCAGCGAATACTTGCCCTGCTCGCCGTACGCCAGGCTCATGGCCGCGCCGAGTTTGTTTTGCGTGATGTACTGGAAGCGCACCAGGTGCTCGCGGGCGTGGACGCTATCGCCGGACTGCTGGTAGGCGCGCGCCAGTCCGAACTGCGCCGAGGCGTGCAGCGGATTCAGCTTGAGCGCATGCTCGAAAGCGTCAATCGCCTGCGGAAACTGTTTAAGCTGCGAATAAACCGTGCCCAGGAAGTACCAGGTGTCGGCGTCATTGTCGTCAATTTCAATCACGCGGCGAAAATCTTCCACCGACGCCTGCGTCTCGCTGCTGTTTTTCTCCAGCATCCCCAGGCTGTATAAGGCGTGCGGGTCTTTAGGATCGGCTTTGGCGGCTTCGTCGAGGACTTTCTTCGCATCATCCACTTTGGCTAATGCGAGGAGTGCGATTCCCTGATTCAGGCGGGCGACACGCAGATTGGGATCAAGTGCGGCGGCTTCCTGGAAATTCTTCAGCCCCTTTTCGAAAAGCTGCTGATTCATGTACGCGCAGCCTAGGTTGTTAAGGCGGGCGGCTTCGGTGGGATCGGCCTTCTTGTCGGGCGATGCGGCGAGGAAAATGACAGCGACTACAAACACCGCGACGGAACACAGCAGTAATTTTGACTTCACGCTAAAGATTTAACCACAGAGGACACCGAGTATCACAGGGTAGTTCGACTCAGTGAACCTCTGTGACCTCTGTGGTTAATGCCTTTCTGCAGACAGCTTCGCCATTTTCGCCGGAACAGGCTTCTTCGTCGGAGCGCCATATGGGTGGGAAGAAACGATCCCCTTCCCTTCCTGCACCGTGACGGTCTGTCCTGCATTGACGTTGTTCAGCTTGTCGGTCTGCCCGCTGGGCCACTGAATTTCGAGGAAGTCGGCTTTCGTTTTCTGTCCCAGCCCAAAGGTCGCCACGAGTTCGCTCTGCGACAAGTAACTCGACCCGCTGCGGAGCATCTTTGTCTGTTTGTCGGCGCCGGAGGTCACGGTAATCACCGCGCCAATACCATCGCGATTGGATTTCGTTCCCACCAGCTTGATCCGAAGGCTGTGATTGGTTCCGCCTTCGTTGTGAAACAGATATGCGCGGCCCCCGTTGGTGGTCATCAGTACGTCGAGCACACCTTCGTTGTTGATATCCGCATAGGCTGCGCCGCGGCCGACTCTGGGCGCCGCGAAAGTGCTGCCCGAGACTCTGCGTGACTTCAACGAACTTTCCTCCGCCCAGATTGCGGAACACGTGCGGCGGTTCGGCATAGCTGACGCGCTTTTGCACTTTTTCAATCTGATCTTCGATGTGGCCGTCGGCGACGAGAATGTCGGGCCAGCCGTCATTGTCGTAGTCGAAGAAGAAGCAGCCGAATCCGAGCGTGACCAGCGTCGCGCGGCCGACTTCGGAGCTGGGGGCTTCGTCCACGAACAGGCCATTGCCTTCGTTGTGATAAAGCGAAAGCATCTGGTTGGCGAAGTTGGTGATGATCAGGCTGGTGCGGCCGGAGTGGTCATAGTCGGCGGCGTCCACGCCCATGCCGGCGCGGGCCACACCGTCTTCGCTGAAAGCGATCCCGGCGGAGACGCCCTTCTCTTCAAACGTGCCGTCCTGCTTGTTGAGATAAAGCTTGTTGGGCTGGGTGTCGTTGGCGAGCAGAATGTCGGGCCAGCCGTCGCCGTTGTAGTCGAGAACGGCGACGCCCAGGCTCTTCGATGTGTTGTCAAAAATCTTCGCCTTCTGGGTTGCGTCTTCAAATTTGCCGTTGCCAAGGTTGTGCCAGAGGCGCACTGACGTGCCTTTGTACGACTCCGGCGTGCAGTACGACTTGTGGGTGCCATCGAGCGTGCAGAAAAGATCGCCGGGCAGCGACCACTGCACGTAATTCGCGACGACGAGATCGAGCTTGCCGTCGCGGTCGTAGTCCACCCAGGCGGCGCTGGTGGAAAATTCGTTCGGGCCCCACAATCCGGCGGACTTGGTCACATCGGTGAACGTGCCGTTGCCGTTGTTGTGGAACAGATGGCTCTGGCCGAGCGCGGTGATGAAGATGTCGTCGAAGCCGTCGTTGTCGTAATCGCCGACGGCGACGCCGAGTCCGAACATGGGAACCGCCAGCCCGGCTTTCGCAGTCACATCGGTGAAGGTGCCGTCGTGATTGTTGTGATAGAGCTTCGGCGTGGTGGCGGCGCCGGGATGTCCGGGCCAGTTCTCGCCGTTGATGAGCAGGATGTCGGGCCAGCCGTCGTTGTCGTAGTCAATGAAGGCGCAGCCGGGGCCCATGGTTTCCGGCAGATATTTCTTTCCGAAGGCGCCGTTGTTGTGGGTGAAGTGGATTCCGGCCTGGGCGGTGATATCGCGGAATGTGATCTGCTGGGCGTGGGCGGAGACGACCGGAGACAGGAGAAGTAAGACGAAGAATCGACGCATTATCTGGGATCCCTTGCTGGCGTGGTGGTGCTGGCAATAGCCGAGCGATGCTCGGCCGGACCGGCGGGGACGCCCGTCCCCACACGAGTTTGTTTGAGCGCAGGCAATGGCACCGACACGTGCTCGTGAATCGTCTGGCGCTCGTTGTTGTCTTCGGGATGAAGCTGGCGATACGGGCCGGTAATCGTCTGCGCCGATTCATCAGCCTTGAAGCGCAGGTAGCGGACCTCATGATCGTGGGCCTGCTTTTCGTCGCCCAGGCCGCGGTAGCAGAGCATCAGATCGTAATGCGCCTGCAAGTCTTCGGGATCGATGGCGAGCACTTGATTCAGAGTCTGTACGGCCTCAGCAAACTTACGCTGCAGGAAGAGTACGCGGCCGAGATCGTTCAAGGCCACACGGTCGCGCGGATATTGGGCGATGACTTTCTGCAGTTCATCGGCGGCGCCGTCGTAGTTTCCGTCACTGCGCAGAACGCGAGCATAGAAATAATGGGCGCGGGCGAGATCGGGCTCTAGCGCAAGCGCTTTTTGCAGCACCGTCCGCGCGCGATCCATGTCGCCTTCCTGTACCGCGGCGCGGCCAATGTTGACCCAGCCGTCTGGGTTCTTGGGATCAATCTCAGTTACTTTTTCGAACGCGGCTTCCGCTCCTTTCAGATCGCCTTGCAGAAGTAATCCGATGCCGTAATCGTTCCAGCGCTGCCAGTCTTCGGCGTGTAAGTCAGTCTTGGGTTCTGGCGCGGATGCATTGTGCGGCGCGACGTCCAACGTCACCTCATTTTCGGCGACGGCAACGACTGGCACGTCAGGAATTTTCTGCTCTTTGGCCGAAAGGCCTTGTAGCGGGCCGGTGAAGACGTAGGTGTTGTCGTCGTAGCCCGGTGTCATCTCTGACTTCGGCTTGTTCGGATCAGGGACTCCAGCGAAGGCAAACTGCGTGTTCCACCAGGCGAACTTTCTGTAGCACAACCGCGCGTGGAGGGTGATCTTGTTTCCTGCGCTGTCCGGAATTTTCATGCGGTAGTGCACGGTGTCCGCGGCGCCGGGCGGAATCAGACGCACATAGACGACCGAGCGCGTGGACCAGGCGTTGCGCTTGTTGATGGGGTTGCCGTGCTCGTCAATCTGGAGCGAACGGTAGAAGTGCGCGCCTTTTTCCACCGGGCCTTTGCCGTTGTCTTCGACCATGCCGCTCCAGAACATGGTCTGGTTCTTGTCGTCGGTTGCCTTCAGTTCCAGCCAGGTGTCGTAGGCATCTACCGTCCCGCCGGGGAAGAAATGGCCGATCTTCTTGGTGCGCACGACGACGTCCACACGGACTGTGTCTCCGCGGCGAAGCACGGGCTGTACTCGGTTGAGCGGCGCGGTGATGGGCGTGGCTTCCGTCGTGGCAGAAGCGATTTTGCTTTCCGCCTCTTCGCCGACGGCAAAAGTAGTTTGAATGTCGGACTGCGGAATGACAACGCTTGAAGTCTGTGCCGCCTCGGGCGAAATCGCGAAAATATCCACGCTCAAGATGCCGTTCTTCAGAAATTTTTCCGTGAGCCTGAGCTGATCGGCATCTTCATTGGCGGTGGGGACCGCCGTGTTCGCCCCCGGGAAACGATGCGAGTGGACGAATCCACTGACGTTACCGAAATCGCCGGACTGGGTCAGGGGCATGTGGCAATCGGCGCACTGCTGCGAATGCGGCGGATAGTAGAACGACCGCGCGCCCTGTCCGGAGACGCCGCTGGCCTGCCAGTTGTCGTATTCGTTGAAGCCGCGAATCCAGCGGTAGTGGTTCACTGGAACATCGAGATGGACTTTGTGGCAACTCGAGCAGAATTCCGCCGTCTGGTCGCGCATGAACGGCTTGAGAAAGACGCGACGGTGCGGCTCGGGATTCAGCTTGATCAGGAAATCATGGAGCGTGCGCACGATGGGGTTCTTGCTCGCGGCCAACTCGTGCAGCTTGGGATATTCGAGATAGAAATCCCCCTGCCCCATGGTGCTTTTCACGTTGGCAATCGAGTGACACATCATGCAGCCGAGTCCGGCCTGGGCTTCGGGGCGATGCACGATCTGCTTGATGGGCGTATCCATCAACCCGCTGTAAAGAACGGCCGGGTCATGGCAGCCGCCGCACCACTTCGACGGCTTGGTGCCCACCCGGTCTCTGCATGTACTCGATGCTCTTGCGGTACCACTGATTGTTGAACGAAGAGAAGTGGTGCGCCGAACTGGACCACTGCTTGTAGATGTCGGCGTGGCAGCGCTGGCAGGAGTCAGACTCCATGAAGAACTTGCTGGGAATTTTCTGCTTTCCGTACACCTGAGCGGAGCTGGGGAAGAAATCGCCCTGCGGGCCGTCGCCTTCATCGTTCATGGTCTCGGGCGCGTCGGCGGGATTCTGGATGCGGGCATGGTTCAGCCAGCGCGAGTTGCGCGAGTAGTAGCCCGCGGCGCTTAGACCGGCAAGGGCGAGAAGGCAGATCACGTAGCGGGCTGTGCCTTGGGCAAAACCCGGTGAGAACCAGCCACGACGTCCAGCCCAGTCGGCAAATAGAACTCCAGAACCGACCAGTGCCAAGGCGATGTGCAGGTAAACCCGGTTCCACTCAGGACGCGAGGTTCCGGTCTTGATGAGGACAACGCCGAGGATCGCGGCGGCAAAGATCAAGATCCAACCGAAGCGGGCGATGACAGATGCGTCCCGCAAAATACGAAACAGAAATACTACGAGGTAAACCGATGCCACGACGCCCACCAGTGCGTGAAGCAGAACGATGCCGGCGTAGAAGACGTTAGCCTGCGGAAAGGCGTAAAGGTAGATCGCCGACAGAAATAGAAACCCCAACATCGGCGCCAGAGCGCGGCGGCCTAAGAGATGAGTGAGATGGGTGGTCATTGTCCCGGAAAGACGTTTTGGCGTATGCGGCGGCCACGAGCCGCGCACACACTTCTAGGGGGACTACGTTAAATTTTCCAGCAGTTTCAAGAAATAGTATAAAAGCACTAGAAGGCTTGGGCGATCACGGTTCAGAAAGCCCCATCCGTGGTCCCCGGACTTCTTCGATTGCGTGCAGAATCGCCAGCACCGATTCCTCTTCCCAAGGCCGCGCCACCACCTGAACTCCGATGGGAAATCCTTCCGAAGAGCTGGCGACTGGGACCACACCCGCCGGCATTCCCAGGAGATTGAACCACTCGCAGTAACTCCAGGCGTCGAGATACTGCACAGTCTTGGCTTCCACTTGCCAGCTTCGCTCTCCGTGGCGAAACGCGGGGATGGACGCCACCGGACACAGCAGCACTGGAAACTTTTCCATTTGCTCGAAGATCTGCATTCGCAAGAGATCGCGCTCAATCCAGGCATCGAGGAGCGTTTGCGCAGTATGGGGCTCTTCGGATGCGACCCAACCATTGAATTCTTTGAGGATTGGGCTCAGATCGGCTTCACGGTCGCGAGTCATAGGCCCGAGCAACATTCCGCCCGCGACGCCGAAGAATTTCCACCACAGCTCGCGCGCCTTATCCAACCCTGGAGGAAGAAAAGGCTCTACTTCAAAACCGGCGCTGCGTAAGGCTTCGGCCGCCTGGCGCACTGCCTTTCGGGTTTCGGGAGTTACAGGCGTGCGGCCGTCGTCTTCGAAGTAGCCGATGCGGATCTTCTTTAATTCTGAGGAGGAAGGCCAGTGCAGAGGAACCGGCGCTGCGCCCGGATCGCCGATATCCGGCCCTTGCATCGCTTCAAACATCAATTTCATGTCGGTCACGGTTCGTGACATGGGGCCGACGACTCCCAGCAAAGCGAACGGGCCGACTGATTGCGGGTAGTGTCCAGTGGCGGGAATGCGGCCGGGTGTGGGCTTGAGGCCGCAGATGCCGCAGAAGTGCGCGGGGATGCGGATGGAGCCGCCGCCGTCGCTGCCCACGCCGCCAGCGGAGCATCCGGACGCGATTGCCGCGGCCTCACCCCCGCTCGAGCCTCCGGCGGTGCGCGACAGGTCCCAAGGATTGTTCGTCCGCCCGTAAAGAAGATTGTCGGTCTCCCAGGCCATGAGCAGTTCGGGAGTATTAGTGACGCCGAGGACGATCGCTCCCGCAGCACGCAGGCGAGTGACCAGCGCCGCGTCGGTGGAAGCGATGTATCCTGCGCGGAGTTTGGTCCCAGCTTCACAGCGCATTCCCGCGACATCAATCGAGCTCTTAATGCTAATCGGCACGCCGTGCAGCGGACCCAGATTCTGCTGTCGCATCATCGCCGCCTCGGCGTCGCGGGCCTGAGCCAGTGCGCCTTCTGCATCGAGGTGAACAAAAGCGTTGATCTTCGGATTGAATTTCTCTATTCGAGCAAGGTGGGCTTGGACTACTTCGACGGGAGAGATTTTCTTATTGCGAATCTGTTCTGCGATTTGGGAAGCGGAGAGGAAGGTCAAGTCAGACATGCGCAGCTGAGTTAGAAAGATGCGAGTCTAACATGAGCGCGTCGGCTGGCTGCGCCGGGAGTGAACGGAGTAAGTCAGTCGAGACGCACAGGCACTAATGGGCAGCCGCGACGGCCCGCCGCGCCTTTTGCGGCTCTAACAGCACACGGACGGACTCCGACTTCTTGGCGCCATGCTTCTTCAGCCACGCTTGTAAGTCGCGGCGGCAAGCTGCTGGGATATCCTGAAAGAAAAGCCCTGCCCGGCCTTCGCCGTCGGCCCAGATGAAGTCGCCGGTTGCGTGAACCACCTGAGTAGTTCCGGGCAGCAAGAACCGCAGAGCGACTGCCCGCAATGGGACCATCGGCTCGGCCGCCTGAATCGAGATTCCCTGCTCCGTCAGATCCTGCACCAAGGCCGGGACAGTTCCGGTGGGGAACTGAAGATAGGCCAGGGTCTCACTTTTCGAACGCGACGCCCCCCGGCGATCGGCCTGCATGAAGCCCTGCGCCGCACGCAACGAGTGCAGCACTTGCAGCAGGTCTAACGGCTTGTACAGCGCAAAATTAGCTCCGGCCTGAAACACCCCGCCAATCGGGGTTTCGGCGCCAATCATTCCAAACAAAACGGGCTTGCGTTTTCCTGAGATGCTGCGCGCCAGCTTCGCCACGTGGACCGCATGGGGAAGATCGAAATCAACCACCAGCGCCGAGTGGTGCCCGGTCGCCAGAGTTTCGATCGTATCCGAGGCGGACATGGAAATCCGGTACTCAATGCCCAACTCCGCAAACGCCGCTACCAGCGCCTTTACCGAGCTGTGGCTTCGGGACATGACCAGCGCGTTCAGTCTCATGTCAGGCAGCTTAGACGCCGGCTGTGGGCGCGTAAAGGTAACAGGTGTAACGCTCGCGGGGTTACCTGAAGGGGTTGACGTATGGTGCGAAACGAGTGGCGATTCCTGCCAGCGCAGGCTGCACTACTTGATGTCTTTCATGGGCATGAGCGAGCCGTAATCTCTTCCCGAGGGCTCAACTCCGCGGGCGACAATGCCGTCAAAGGCATCGCGCAGTTCGGGAAACTTCAATAACAGGGCCTTCATTACGTTCAGGTTTTCCTGGAAAGTCTGACCGGTATCGGCGACACTCGCCGTCTGGTACTTGACGACCAAGTTCAGCTCCTGGGCGGAAGCGAACGGGAAAATCGCGGTCAGCTTGTACGTTTTCCCGGTGGGCGCGGTCACATCAGCAACGCCTCCGTCTATCGGAAAATCGGGAGGCTTCACGGCTTGTGCTTCATCGTAAAGTTTGTCGGTGAGTTGGGTGGACATGAACGCGACTGGAACCGCGAGGTCCCGGCCTTCGAAGAAATAGAGCCAAGCGTTGTGAATTTGCCCTTTGGCTTTGAAAGCGCGCGCATGCTCCGAAAACCAACTGCTGTCGTGACCGGCGATCTGGGCGGAGCGCAAGAAGAAGCCGCCTATTTTCCAGTCCGTCCCCACCTGCTGCAAAACCAGCGACAGTGTGTAGGGAGTTTTTGGTGTGGTCACGTCAAGGACTACGATCGCGTAGTCGCCGGGGGGCAAGTTAGGAATGATGAACTCGGCGCTGTTGGCCGTCTGCCCGTTAGAACCGAAGACTCCGCAGAAAAATTCTGCGCGCGGCTGGGGCGCGGTGCCTTCCGCTTTTAGCAGGAACGGAGGCCGGGGTACAGCATGCGCTCCGGCTAGGCCGGCTTGGCTATCCTTGACGGTGTTTTCGATGGCCCCGAAATCGTTGGCTACGCTGGGAATGGAATTCTGCTTGAGCGAGGCGGTGTCTCCGTGGGCGACCATTTCAAAGTAGCGGCTGCCGGCCGCTTGCAACGCAGAACGCGTGGGCGCATCCATGTCGTCGGTGGTCAAGCAAGTCTGAGCGAAAGCGGGCGCTGCCAGTAGAAGAAACGTAAGGACGAGGATAAGGTCGCAGCTGCAAACTGTGTAGCGATTGTGCCGGACTGATTTCATGTGAACCAGAGAAGATTCCGTTCTCAGCATAGCAAATGCGTCATTTAGACGCCGGTTTGGACTTTCCCGGCACCGCGGCAGGATTCTCGTGCGTCCGCTCGCGGAATCCTCCCTTCATCCCCGTCGCCAAGGAGATGCTGGATTCGCCGAATTTGTCTCTCACCCGGTCCACGGCCGAAAGGGCGTTCTTCCATTTATCGTCGGCCGGGCCGCGGAGCAGGTCTCCCTGCTCAGGTCTCTGCCCGAATGCAGACGCCTGTACTCCAAGCAGTCGCACTTCGGCGCCTTTGCGCCAGTTGGCTTGAAAGAGTTTCCGAATCTGCAGGTAAATTTCGTTGTCAAGCTGGGTAGGGACGTCGATGGTGCGGGCGCGGGTGATGGTGGTGAAATCCTTGTAGCGCAGCTTGAGCTGCAAAGTCCGCGCATGGAAATTGTGCTCCCGTAGCCGGCGACCGACCATCTCGGAGAGTCGCATCAGACGTGGATTCGATCTGCTCGATGTTCGCCGTATCCTGATCGTAGGTATGTTCGTGGCTGATGGACTTCGCGTCTTCGTCTTCGCCGATTGCCCCCTCGAACCACGCGCCCGCGTCCTCGCCGCGAGCCTTTCCGGCAAGCGCCACACCCCACTTTCCGAGGTGTTGCTGTAGAAATTGGTCGTCGAGTTTGACGATGTCGCCAACCGTGAGAATGCCCAGACTGTGCAGTTTCTGCTCCGTCACTTTGCCGACGCCGGGAATGTCGCGCACATCGAGCGGAGCAAGGAACTTCGCTTCCTGTCCGGGAACGACAAACAGCATGCCGTGGGGCTTGGCTTTGCTCGAACACACTTTGGCGATTAAGCGCGAGCTGCCGATTCCGATGGAGCAGTTGAGTTCAGTTTCGGCCTTCATGCGCTGATGGAGTTTGTGGGCAGCCAGCATCGGCGGCCCATGCAGGCGCTCCGTTCCAGTCATGTCCAGATAGGCTTCATCGATGGAAACCATTTCAACTTGAGGCGAGAAGGACTCGAGGACCCGGTGCACTCTCTCGGAGCAGTCACGATAGCGATCGGGATGGCCGTCCACGAAAATGGCCTGCGGGCAAAGCTTCGCGGCGGTCCGCAGCGGCATGGCAGAATGCACGCCGAATGCCCGCGCCGCGTACGAGGCCGCTGAGACCACGCCGCGCTCGTGGCGCTGGCCACCAACGACCACCGGCTTGCCTTTGAGAGATGGATCGAAGAGTTCTTCGACCGAGACGAAGAAGGCGTCCATGTCAACGTGGAAGACGGTTCTGGCAAGTGTGAACATGGCTAACTAACCAGAATCGGTTGCGCGTGCACTTGCCGCACCTTCTCGTACACCCGCACATATTCGCGGGCCGCGATCTTCCAGGAAAAATCCTTGCTCATGCCGTTGCGCATCAATTTCTGCCAGGATTCCTGATCTTTATAAACCTGCATGGCCTGATGAATCGTGCGGAGCAAGGCTTCCCCGGTGTACTCGATAAACTTGAATCCGGTCCCTTTCTTGGTGCGCGGGTCCCAGGGGTCGATGGTGTCATCCAGGCCGCCGGTGGCGCGAACGATTGGCACGGTGCCGTACTTCAAGCTGTAAAGCTGGTTGAGACCACTGGGTTCGTAGTGCGACGGCATCAGGAACATGTCCGCGCCGGCCTCGATCTTGTGGGCGAGCGCGTTGTCGTATGCAACTTTCACTGCCAGCTTGTGTGGGACTTGACGGGCGAGGCGCAGGAACATTTCTTCATACACCTTATCCCCATTGCCGAGCACCGTCAGCAG
The DNA here is from genome assembly GCA_963839975.1 of uncultured Acidobacteriota bacterium. GTDB lineage: Bacteria > Acidobacteriota > Terriglobia > Terriglobales > Acidobacteriaceae > Gp1-AA145. Next base: position 912,296 of record CAWIXA010000002.1, read on the forward strand.
GACGTCTTCGAGAGCCAGCCGGTCGAGAATCTGCCCGATGAGATCGAAGCCCTTCTGCGCGGCGAAGCGGGAAACGATACCGATCACCGGAAGGTTCGGGTCGGCGTTGTGAAGTCCAAAGCTGGCGAGCAAGTCGCGCTTGCACTCCGGCTTCCCGCTCAAGTCTTCGGGCGAATAATGCGCGGCGATGAACTTGTCGGCCCCTGGGTTCCAGGCGTCGTAATCCACGCCGTTCAGTATTCCGGTGACGGTCTGCGCCCGCGCCTTGAGCACGCCCTCAAGGCCGAAGCCGTATTCGGTGGTTTGGATTTCCTGGCTGTACTTCTTGCTGACGGTGGTGATGAAATCCGAGTAGGCAAGCGCGCCTTTTAAGAAATTGACATTGCCAAAAAATTCCATCTTGGCGATGGTGAATAGGTCCCATGGCAGCATCAGCAGCGGCAAAATCTCGGCGGGAAACAGACCCTGATATCCAATGTTGTGGATGGTGAAGACGATGCCGCAGTTACGAAACGCCGGGTCTTCGACGTACTGAGTCCGGAGCAACACCGGGACCAGGCCAGCCTGCCAGTCATGGCAATGAAAAATGTCGGGCACACCGAGAATCTTCGACCCCTCGAGGACGGCGCGGCAAAACATTGCGAAACGCTCGGCGTTGTCGGGGAAGTCTCCCGAGGAAGTACCGTAAAGGCCATCGCGGTCGAAGTACGGCGGGTAGTCAACGAAGTAGAAATTTACGCCGGGATAACCTGCGCCCGTCAAAATCGAACAGAAGCGGTAGCGGTCGTCGAAAGGAACGGTGACACTCTGGACGACGGTTCGTTCCTCAGGGATTCGTGTAAGGCGGTAGCGTGGAATATATACGCTTACTTCATGTCCGGCGGCGGCCAGGGCGTGGGGTAGAGCGCCGACGACATCGGCGAGTCCGCCAGTCTTCGAAAACGGAACGCACTCGGAAGCCACGAAGGCGATGTGCATGGAACCCGATCTCCGAATGTCGCCAGTCTCTCGCGCGTTACAGCTATGATAAGAGCGAGGCGCCCGCCTTTCGGCCAGCGTCACAAGTCTAATTCGCAGGATGAACGAGGGTCAATGAAAGCGTCGAGCGCCAGCGTTTCCAAAAAGAAGCCCAAGCTGGGTCAGCACTTCTTGAATGACTCGTCGGTCGCGTTGCGGATTGTGGAAGCCCTGGGCGACGTGTCGCAGAGCACGGTGCTCGAAATCGGCCCAGGAGGCGGAGCTTTGACTTCCATGCTCGGCCGCCGGGCGCGGCGAGTAATTGCGATTGAGACCGATCGCGTCCTGGCGGCGCAACTCAGGATGAAGTTTTCGCTGGTGCCCAATCTGGAGATCATCGAAGGCGACATTCTGGCGGTGGACCTGGACACCATCTTCGGACCGAAACCGGGCACCACGCGTCCGGGAATGGAGCAGGCGCCGGAACGAGTGCGCGTGGTCGGCAACCTTCCGTATTTCATCACTTCGGATATCTTGCTGCGGCTGTTTAAATACAGGAAATATTTCGACACCATCGTGCTGATGGTACAGAAGGAAGTTGCCGACCGGCTGGCCGCGCATCCGGGGACGAAGGACTACGGCCTGATTTCGGCGACCGCGCAGATGTACAGCCGGGTGGAGCAGCTCTTTGTGGTTCCGCCGGGAGCTTTCCTGCCTCCTCCGAAGGTGCATTCTGCTGTGGTTCGACTGACGCTTACTCCACGTCTGGAAAAGCTGTCGGTGGATGAAGGCGAGTTCATGGCTTTCCTGAAACTTGGGTTCGCACAGAAACGCAAGACGCTGTGGAACAATCTCAAGGTACAGTACAAACCGGAAGCGCTCACCGGGGCCATGAAGAAAGCAAAAATCGATCCGTCAGCGCGGGCCGAGGTTTTGTCACTCGAACAAGCCGCGGCGCTGTTTCGAGAACTCACACCGTCGCCGGATTGAGGTCGCGGGATGCCGCCGCGGTAAAGTCTCCGCGCCTCAGAAGGAGGCAGCCATGGCCAACTTGCGCGAACCGGCAGTTGCAGGCCGCTTCTACCCGGCTGATGCATCGGAGTTGCGGGCCGATGTTGAGTCGTATCTGTCGCCGCCCCAGGCCCTGGTGCAGGCCATCGGGTGCATCGTGCCCCACGCCGGTTATATCTATTCCGGACAAGTCGCCGGCGCGGTATTTTCGCGGCTTGAGATTCCATCGTGCTGCATTGTGCTTTGCCCCAACCACACTGGACTCGGACATCCGCTGGCGATCATGAAACAAGGAGGCTGGCGAACACCTCTGGGCGATCTGGCGATCGATTCAGAATTGGCCGAGAAACTGCTGCAAGCTTTCCCGGCGTTGGTGGAAGACTCTGCCGCGCACCGCGCGGAACACGCCATCGAAGTAGAACTGCCGTTTCTCCAGGTCGTTCGGCCCGGAGTGCAGTTTGTTCCCATCGCGGTTGGAACCAGCCGCTTGCTGTTGCTGGAGCATCTCGGCGAGGCACTGGCGACGGTCATTGAAGCCTGTCCGCAACCGGTGCTTATCATCGCTTCCAGCGACATGAACCATTACGAGGACGATTCCAGCACCCGCGTGAAAGACCGCAAGGCCATCGATCAGATTTTGGCGATTGATCCCCGCGGGCTTTACGAGACGGTAATGAATGAAAGCATCAGCATGTGCGGGTTCGGTCCGGCAGTCGCCATGCTGACTGCTGCCAAGCGACTGGGAGCGCAGAACGCAGAGCTAGTCCAGTACGCGACCTCGGGAGATGTGTCGGGAGACCGGGAAACGGTCGTGGGCTATGCCGGGATTCTGGTGTCGTGAAAGGTAGCTTCTTACTTCCCCGCCAGCAATCGCAGCGCCCGTGCCCGCGAAACATTCATCACCGAAGCATCGTCGGCGATTCCATTCAGGATCGGGGCGATGGCCTGAATATCGCCTAGATTGCCTTCGTGCTGCAGGTCCTCCAGAGTCTTCAAATCCTGGTCGAGCGCGAGCTTCTGGTATTTGTGGAAGTAATTGAGGCGGCGGCCGAACTCGAGGGTTGTCGAAAGGCCCTCGAAAATCGCAGTGAGTTGTTCGATCGGTACGACCGGAGAGTAATTGTAGGTCGCTTGCGAATTCTGGTCTGCCGATTTGAAGGTGAGAACCTTGACCCCGGTGTTGGCAATCTTGGTGTTGCCGGAATCCACTTTTCCCTTGAAGTAGTGGGCCCGCTTGGCAAGATCAAAAACCTGCTGACGGACTTTATCCGACAACGTGAATGAAAGCGGCGCGGGGTCGGCGGGATCCGAATCTCGATTCAGCTGTCCGTTGGAGCTGTAAGAGCCTTTGCCGTCCTCAGCAACGGAAACCTCATAGTGGCTGGGATTCGAGCCCGGGAAATCGAGGCTGAAGCTCACGGTGGCCTGCGCTGCCTGTCCTGCAGCCGAGGCGGAAAGCGAAAGGACAGCCAGAAGCAGCGCGCAAATTACGACTCGCATGTCAGAGAGATTATGCCAAAAATGGCGAGGTGAAATCATCCAGCCACTGCACCCTGGCGGCTCAGCGTCCTCCAGGTGTGCAAATCGCAGATGGCGATGGCGAGGGCATCGGCCGCATCGGCAGGCTGAGGAATTTGCTCCAGCCGCAGCAGGCGCGCGACCATCAGTTGCACTTGCTCTTTCTCTGCCCTTCCATAACCGACCACCGAGGACTTGATCGTCAGGGGCGCGTATTCCGAAACTGTAACTCCCAAAGAAGACGCCGCCAGCATGGCCACGCCGCGGACCTGGCCCAGCTTGAGCGCCGACTTCACATTCACGGCGTAGAAAACATCTTCAATGGCCACGCGGTCTGGCCGATGCTCGCGAATCATTGCGCAAAGCTTGTCGAAGATGGTGGAGAGACGCTCGGGAAGAGGGTCGCGCGGAGAAAGTTTGATCCCGCCGAAACAGAGGGACTGTAGCTCCTCGATGTCATTGAGCTCGACCACGCCGTAGCCAGTGCATTCCGTGCCGCAGTCAATCCCCAGGACGCGCATCTCCAGCAGTTTACTCGCTGGCGGAAAATTGGGGTGGCTGAAACTTCTCGGGAGTGCCGGGAAGAACATCAATTGCCACAACGATCCTCATCATCGAAAACTGTGGTAGCTGCCGCCCTTCCGTGCGAGTCAGCCGGATGATAATCTAGTTGCTTCCGTTGCCCTGTGAATGCGCCGGGAGTGTATTCAGCGCGGGATCCAAGCTTTCGCGACGGGAAATCGAACTCTACGAGGAGCAGGCGATGAAGATTGGCATACTGACTGGCGGCGGGGATTGTCCGGGGCTGAACGCGGTCATCCGTGCGGCTGTGCGCAAAGGCACCTTCCACTATGACGACCAGTTTGTTGGGTTTCTGGAGGGCTGGCGTGGACTGATGGAAGACAAGAGTATGCCCCTCGACCTGGAAGCTGTGGCCGGGATTCTGCCGCGCGGCGGCACCATCCTGCGTACTTCGCGCACCAATCCCGCCAAGAAGCCCGACGGGCTGGATACCTGTATTGCCACGCTGAAAAGGAATGGCGTAGAGGCGCTGATCGCGATTGGCGGGGATGACACTCTTTCCGTCGCCACCAAACTTTTTGACAAGGGAGTGAAAGTAGTCGGCGTGCCCAAGACCATTGACAATGACCTGGCGGGCACGGACTTTACTTTCGGCTTCGACACCGCGGTGAACATCGTCACCGAGGCAATTGACCGCGTGCACACCACGGCCGAAGCCCACAACCGAGTGATGGTGGTTGAAGTTATGGGGCGCGACGCCGGCTGGATTGCGATTTACAGCGGCATTGCGGGGGGGGCCGATGTGATCCTGATCCCCGAACAGCCTTTTGACGTCGACAAGGTTGCGACCAAGATCCGTATGCGGCATGCGCGCGGACGCTACTTCAGCATCGTGGTGGTGGCGGAGGGCGCGAAGTTTGCCGCGGGCAAGGATGGCCCGGTGGTACTGGGCGGCGAGAAGGACGAGTTCGGTCATGCCCGGCTGGGCGGGATCGGCAACACCCTGGCGCAGGAAATTGAACGGCGCACCGGATTCGAGACCCGGACCGTTGTATTGGGACACATTCAGCGCGGCGGATCACCGACCGCATTCGACCGCGTGCTGGCCACGCGCTACGGCCTGGGCGCCATAGATATGGTTCATCGCGGCGAGTTCGGCAGGATGGCGGCCCTGCGTGCCAACAAGATCATTTCGATTCCACTCGCCGAAGCTACGGCCACGAACCGAACCGTGGATCAGGAAATGATGGACGCCGCCATTGGCATTCTGGAAGACGTGGAGAAGGAACCAGTCGCGGGTTAGAAGGCAGCCGAGCCGCGAGGTGGAACTCTTTCGACGGAGAGTGCGATGTTTTCGGGGGCGCACGCCGTTCCTGATGAAACCGAGTCCCCTATTTTTAGCAGAGACCATGGTGACAAGCCTGTTGAAAAAATCTCCGTTGCGGTTTGCCAAGCGGATGTTGATTGAGCACTACGACCGGATTCGCTGGCTGATCCCCGATCGGTATTCGATCTTTTCCGTCCCTGGCGGCAAGATTTATCTCAACATCAAAGAATCTTCAATGATGCTGGAACGCGCCTGCGGACTCTACGAGCCGGAGAAAACCAACGCTGTACAGGCGCTCCTAAATCCTGGAGAGACTTTTGTAGATGTAGGTGGCAATAAGGGCGATTTCGCGCTGCTCGCGGCAAAAATTGCCGGGGAAAATGGGAAGGTCGTCTGCATTGAGCCTGAGCCCACCAATTATGGCTGGATTCGGCGCAGCATCGAACTGAACGGCTATAGAAACATTCAAGTGTGCAATCTGGCGTTGAGCGATCGCGATGGCGAGTCCGTGCTCCACCTCGGCACCAAAAGCGGCTTTCATACGCTCCTGGAAGGCATGCCCGATCGCGACCAGGGTCTTCTCGAGGTGAAAACGCGCCGACTGGATGGTCTTCTGCAAGAACTCGGAGTGCCCGCCGTCAACGTTCTGAAGATTGATGTCGAAGGAGCCGAGATCCAAGTGCTGAAGGGAGCCGCTGAGACCATCCGGGCGAATCCACAAATCGTTGTGCTTCTTGATATCCACCCATTTCTTGGCGTGAATCCGGCTGAGGTCTTCGATTGTCTATTCTCTCTGGGGTTGAGAGCGTGTCAAATGCTGCCGCCTTACGATTCACCGGCGGCACCACACAAAGGGGTTTATGACATAGTGGCACGAAGACTTTGAACCTGTCGGATACGTTTTTTCATTTTGCTGAATCCTTCAGCACGGGGAATTTATCGAGGACTGAATGCGTTGTCTCTTCACTGCACTGTTGGTTTGCGTTTTTACGAGCTCGCTGTTCGCCCAGGGCGCCCCGCCCCAAGGCGCTGCCGATCAGCCCTACACCATGGAGTACTACTACAAGGTCCAGTGGGGACATCAGCAGGAGTTTCTCCAGCTTTTTTTGAAGAACCACTATCCGCTCCTCAAGAGGCTGATTGAAAGCGGACGCGCTCTGTCTGTAAAGATTGAAACTCCCGCCAACCACATGACCGAAGACGCACGCTGGGATTACCGCGTTACCATCCGATTCAAGAACTCTACCGTAGCCACAAACGCGAACCCTGACGAAGATGCGATCATCAAACAGTTTTGGCCCGATCAGGAGACCTACAAGCGCGACGAACAGCGGCGGTTTGAGATCTTATTAGCGCATTGGGACCTGCCGGTAACCGACGTCACACCCGCGAATAAGTAGCGACCTGTGCGGCCCGTGCGGAATCCATCCCCTATCATGCAAACCGTGACCGGAGCAACGTCCGGATCTCGTCCCGCTTCGTGGAAGATTTTGCTGGCGTTCGCCATCATCTACTTCGTCTGGGGCTCAACTTACCTGGCGATTCGCGTGGGCGTGCGTGAAATGCCTCCGTTTTTAATGGCAGGCATCCGCTTCACGGTGGCGGGCTTGGCGCTCTACGGCTGGATGAGGCTTACGGGAGTTCCAGCCCCAAGTGGGCGCGAGTGGCGCGGCGCAACCATCCTGGGCGCGCTGGTGTTTCTGGTGGACTACGCTTGCGTGTTTTGGGCGGAGCAGCGGGTACCTTCCGGTGTCACTGCAGTAATTATGGCTTCGATCCCGGTTTGCATCACTCTGCTGGAAATCATTTTCCTTCGCACTCAGCGACTCACTGTTCGCTTGTCTTTGGGCTTGCTGGTGGGGATGGTCGGAGTGGCGGTGTTAATGGACCCTACGTCTTCGCTCGGCGAAGCACCGCTTGACCGCTGGGGAGTAGTCGCGCTGCTGGTGGGTTGCTGCGCATGGTCCATCGGGACGGTCGTCGGCCGCCGACTTGTGCTCCCGGAATCGAAACCCATGAGCGCCGCCGCGCAAATGTTTTCCGGCGGTGTGCAGTTGCTGATTCTGGCTGCGGTGAGCGGTGAGTTCGGGCGATTCCGAGCGCGAGATGTTTCTGGGGCCGCGTGGTGGTCGCTAATTTACCTGATTGTCGCCGGTTCTATCGTTGCCTACACGGCCTACGTGTGGCTTCTGCATTACGAGTCGCCGACCAAGGTTGGCACCTATGCCTACGTCAACCCGGTAGTGGCCGTGATTATCGGAGCTGGGATTGGTGGCGAAGTCATCGGGCGACGCACCCTGATGGGGACGGCGCTGATCCTGCTCAGCGTCGTGGCGATCACAACCATGCGGAGGCGGGTGACCGCGGTGGATACCTCTACTCCCGTCGCAACGACTTTGCCAGCAAAACTGCGCTGAGTGCTGCGCTGGCAACGATCATCGCGAGTGACGTTAAGCACAGAATGCACCACACGCCCAGGACGTGACCCTCGATGTAGGTGAGGCGAAGTGCAAAACCCAGCCCTGCAACCGAGACGATCAGGAGCATGACCGGCGTCTCGGCCTTCTCGCGATAGACGGTCGCCAGGCCGAGAATCAGCAGATATCCCAGGATCCCGATCAACGCCACCGGAACTCCCAGCACGGTTGAGTACGTGCTGCGATTTACCAGATCACAATTGAAAGACTCGTTGATGTCGCAAAAAGAAGTTTTCGATTTGCTGAAGTGGTGGTACAGCGAAAAGGAAGAAACTACCACTCCGCCTAACGCCACGCAGGCGATGGCAATCAACAGCCGGCGGCGCAAGGTCATGGCAGCTTGCAACCCGTTTTCTCGCCTAGCACGTTGAGGGGTTGCGGCCCTTCAGCGCTTGAGCCGTCGGAAAATTGCCATGTGGGATACCCTTTTACTCCCGCCTGCTTGCATACATCGTTCATCGTCTTCAGTCCCTGCGGACTACATTCCACATAGTTCACATAGTGAAATGCCGAGCCGAACATTTCCTTTTGCTCGGCGCAATGCGGACACCACCAGGCACCGTACATTCTTGCGCCTTTGGCTTTCAGGCATTGTGCAAAGCCATCGAGGGTGCTCACCGGTTTCTGAAAATAGAGAAAGTAGTAGCCCGCCCATGCGGCGACTACGACCACCAAAACCAGTCCAACCCACAACCATCGTGGACCGGGCTTGATGGCGGCTTCGTCTTCCTCCTGGCGCTTCTCGCTGAGTTTCGACATGCGGTTGGATTCTTATACCACGACGTTCAGTGCGCCGGGCAACACGTCCACACTTTGGCAATGCAGGGTTAGTACCTCCCCGTCCATCATCACATCCACCGGCGCCTCGAGGTGGAAATCAATACGCTCGACTTTGCGGACTTCAGCCAGCGGATGCTGAATGTGGGTGCCGTCGTAGAGTCGCGGCAAGTTGCGGACAAGACCGATTCGGCCAATCGGTCCCCAGCGGACGTATTCGATGAGCCCGTCGTCCGTCTCAGCGGTGGGCGCGATCATCATGGTGCCGCCGGTGTACTTGCTGTTGTTGAAGGTCAAGAACAGGCAGGGACGGCGGTCGATCTCCGGCTCTCCGTCGGCGCTCAGGGGAAACGGGCGGCGGTGAAAGCGGGTGAGGCAAATCAAAATGGACGCCTGATAGCCCACTTCGCCCCAACTGCTAAAGCGGCGCATGCGCAGGTTGGCCACGTCGGCGGAGAAGCCAATACTGAGAATGTTGATGTAGTGGAGGACTCCTTCTTTGTGGCGCAGGCGCAGGACGTCACATTTTCGGGAGCGTCCAGCAATTAGCGACTGCATCGCGTATTCGACGCCCTGGTCGGTGAAGTCGCGTAGAAACGAATTGCCGGTGCCAAGCGGAAGAAAACCCAGGGTTGGTGACTCATCGCCTTGCGCCAGCGGAAAGAGGCCGTTCACAATCTCGTAGGATGTGCCGTCTCCGCCAACCGAGATAAATTTGCGGTGACCTTCCCGCCAGGCGTCGCGCGCCAGATTTTCCGCATGACCGGAAGCTGACGTCTCGCGGACTTCGACTTCGAGCCCACCGGCGCGAAGGCGGTCGAGAGCCGGCCCAAGCAGCTTGCGGCTGCGCCCTCCGCCGGCGGCGGGATTGATGATGGCGAGATACTTGCCGGGCAACTCAGAGCTCTTTCACCGCAGAACTGCGGTCGAGGGAATTGCGGATCTCGCCGGCCAATTCAGTGCGCTTGATCTTCATCGAAGCGGTGCGCGGAAAGTCTTTATCCCAGAGTATGTACCCGGCAACCCGTTTGTAGTCGGGCAAAGCGCGGTTGCGTGAGGCCGCATCTTCTTTCGTCGACTCGCCGAATTCCTGATTCAAATCCGGATGCGCCACCAGCACCAACTCCTCCGCGCCAAGCTCTTTCTGCGGCCAAATGTAGTTGACGGCGAAGACGCAATGCTCCTTGACCTCAATGCCCTCGAATGCCGACTCAATATCCTCGGGATAGATATTCTTGCCGCCTTCGGTGACGATCATATTCTTCTTGCGGCCGAACAGTTGCAAGTGACCGGAGCCGTCGAAGCGACCCAGGTCGCCGGTGAGCAGCCAGCCATCCACGATAGTTTCAGCGGTTAGCTCGGGATCGTCGAGATAATGGGACATGATGGTCGCGCTTTTGGCGGCTACCTCGCCGATGCCGTCGGCATCAGGATTCAGGATGCGCAGTTCAACTCCCGGCAGCGGCTTGCCGACAGTGTCAGCGCGAAAAGGTTTCAGGTCATTCACCGTGAGCACGGTCCCGGCCTCGGTGAGGCCGTAGCCATTGGCGACGGGAATCCCGAGATCGTAAAAAAACTGTGGCGTCGCCGGCTCAATGAAGGCGCCGCCGGTGATCAAGGCCAGCAGGTCACCGCCAAAGGCCTTGTGGACTTCCGGCAGCAGGCGGCGGCTGAGCTTGACGTTGGGCTGCTTGCGGGTCAAGGTGCGGTTGAGCGCAATCATGCGATTGAGCACTGCCCGCTTCCATCCGGGGAGCGCGTCGAACTTGGCCCGCAGCCCGCGCTCCAAATTTTTGAGGATCATCGGCACCAGGGTGACATAGGTGATGCGGTAGCGGACAAACGCATCGCGCACGAACTCCGGGCGCAGGGTCCGAAGATGGACGACGCACGCGCCGCACACAAACGGCCCGATGAAGCCGACCATAAAATCGATGGCGTGATTGGTAGGCAGGATGCTCAGATAGCGTACCCCGGGCCAGAAGGGATACCACGCGGTCAGCGCCTTGCATTGCTCGAGATAGTTGGCGTGCGTGAGCACACAGCCCTTGGCACGGCCTCCGGTGCCGGACGAGTACACGATGCAGGCTGCGTCTTCCCGCCCGCGCGGAATAAAGACCGGGTCGCCTTTGCGGCGAAATTCTTCCCAGCGGAATCCGCCGCGCAGGTCGGCAGTGGGCGGGGCCTCAGTGACCAGAACGATCTTCACTTTGTGGTCTTTGAATTCCGGCCGTTGCGTGATCGCTCGCCACAAGTGATACTCAACCACCAGAAATTTCGCTTTCGAGTGTGCCAGCAACTGCAAGTGCTCTTCTGGGCTCCGCATGTAGTCGAGCGGAACCAGCACTCCTCCGGCATGAAAGACGGCGTAGGCCGAAATCAGCCACTTTGACTGGTTGGTCATAACAATGGCGGCGCGATCGCCGGGATGGAATTCCGCGTCCTGAAGCGCGCGCGCCAGCGGTAAGGCCAATTGTTTGAAATCGGAGTAGGTGAGACGCGTGCGTTCGCGGTCGCGATCGGACTCGATCAGGCAAGTTTCATTGGGCCATCGGTCCAGAGCGTCGCGAAGGGCTTCGCCCAGACAGGTGTATTGATCGAGATCGAGCATGAAAGTCTATTTCACCACAGAGACACAGGGACACAGAGAACAACATGCTGCTTGATTCGATTCCCGGCCAGCCAGTGAGAACGCGAAGTGAGGAGTCGCCTGATTTGCGATTTTGCCCTCGGTGTTTCTGCACCCCTGGTGAATTCTACAGCCTGGATTGGATTCGCTCCGCCAGAGCTCTGAAATCTGAGACACCCTGCAACTCGTAATCCGGCAGCTCGACGTTGAAATGCTGCTCCAGTCGCGTCAGCAGACTTAAAGCCTGCAAGCTGTCGATGCCAAGCTTCTTGAAGAAATCATCGTCCGGAGACAGGTTCTGGCGCGGAACTTTGAATTGCGCCGCCGCCAGGTCAAGCACTTCGTCTATGGTCTGCTGTTGTGTCGGCATGGTTCCTATTCTCTCAGGGCAAATACGCCTGCGCGTCGGTGCTTTCCACAAATTTCTTGAGGGCGGCTTGCACTGCCGGCCGGGCGTACAACTCGACCACGATTTCGATTTCCTGTCGTAGCTCGTCGTAAGGAATCGGCTTGATGAACTTCTTTGCCGCGGCCGCCGTTGTACGATCAAATTTTCCTAGCTGTGCGGCGGTCGCGCGCGCTACTCGTAGCGCTTCGCCCTCACCGACGACTTGGCTCACCAATCCAATCTGCTGCGCCTTCGTGGCGTTGAAGCTGCGGCCAGTAAGTAGGAGATCGCGCACCACGGCGTTCCCCAGATCGCGCTTCAGGCGCGGAATGCCGCCGAAACCGGGAATCAATCCCAGGCGCAGCTCGGGAAAACAGAAACGCGCAGTCTTGTCTGCGATGATCAGGTCGCAGGTCAACGCCAACTCCAGTCCGCCGCCAAAAACGATCCCGTGGACGGCTGCGATGGTTGTCAAAGGAGACGCGTCAAGCACGTTCATCACATGATGAATTCGCTGGTGAAACTCGCGGATGCCCGCGAGCGCGGCCTGCTTTTCCGTTTCCGCCATGCGGCGATGCAGCTCTCGCAAATCGCCGCCGGCACTGAATCCGGCCTCTTTGTTGCTGTAGATAATCAGCGCGTGCGCAGTTTCCTCCAAGGCCGGAAGAGACGACGCAAGCTGTTCCAACTCTTCGAGCGACTGGGTACCGACCTCGTTGCAGGGATCGCGATGCAGCTGAATCTCGACTACGCCGTCCTTCAAATCCCAGGATAGGGATTGCCCACGCATCGTTTTCATTGGCAATTGTGATGTGCCACGCTATTGTTCCCGTAACTTAAAACCAGCGGCGCGCGCCCCTCCTCGACAAAAGATCGTCGGTCAGTTGCGATCGCAAGTCGCTGCATCGGGACCTCACTCTGTCGTAGTCTGGGTCCGCAATCGGACCTTTCGCTTCCGGGGCCAGCACGGCGCCGATGACATCTTGCAACCCGCCGTACGCGCTCCTGGCATTGCGCGACAGGAAGATGCCGCCTTCGTCAAAATACCACTTCCTCAGATCTTCGCTGAACACACGGAGATGCTCGTAGGTCACGTCGGTCCTTCGCGGCCACTTCGGCAGCAACTCCGTCTTCTTCCAAAGGGCTTTGTACAGTGTCAGCCGCGTGTCGCGTAGTCCCTCATCCACCTTGGTCCGATAGTTGAGGACGCTGGCAATCACTGCGACTACGACTGACGCAACCCCGCCAACAATCGCTGATACCACAACGTTGCCTGTGTCGGCCAACGAAATCGCGAAAGGTGACGCGATCATAGCTACCTCGGTTGCGGACATTTTCGCTGATCAGGCTCAGACCGGCTGCTTTGCCGCATACATTTCTTCGATCTGTGATGCAAACCGCTGGGCAATCACGTCGCGCTTCAGCTTGCCGTTAGCGGTGAGCAGGCCGTTCTCAATTGTAAAGGCTTCCAGGATGATCCTGAAACCACGCACCTGTTTATAGTGCGGCAAGTCCGAATTCACCCCGTCCACGGCGGCTTGGACCTCATCGGGGCCAACGCCGCCTGCAACCAGCGCGGAAAGGTAACTTCGCCCGTTGCCGACAAGGACGACCTGCTGGCCACCGGGAAGCCGCTCCAGAATTTCATCTTCAATCGGTTCGGGAGCAATGTTGTGGCCGGAATTAAGGATGATGAGGTTCTTGATGCGGCCGACAATTTTCCAGTTCCCGGCTGCGCTCACCTGGCCCTGATCGCCGGTGTGGAACCAGCCGTCGCGCAAGACCCTAGCGGTCTCTTCCGGGCGGTTCCAGTATCCGGGAAAAATGTTGGGGCCGCGGACGATGATCTCCTGATTCTCGCCCAGCTTCATCTCGATTCCTGGAATCGCCGGCCCAACTCGGCCCGGTTCAACGTGGCGCGGATCATCCAGCGTGCAAATTCCGGTGGTTTCGGTCAGTCCGTACACCTGCAACACGGGAATGCCCAGCATCATAAAAAAGAGTTGGGTGTCGAGGCTCAGCGGCGCGGAACCACAGATCAGAGCCTTAAGGTTCGCACCGATCATCTTTTTCCGGATGGAGGGGAATACGAGCGCGTTTGCCAATGCCAGCCAGAAGGAGTCCGGAAGAGTTGCGCGGCCTACCTGCTTGCGCATGTACGCGGCTTTGGCTCGAGTGTAAATTGCGCGGATCATGCCTCCGGTTTTCCAGAGCTGCTCGTCCACGGCGCGACGCACGCGTTCCAGCAGCGCGGGGACGTTTACGAAGTAGTCTGGAGCAACCGTGCGCAGCTCGGCGGCGAGTTTCGCAAGATCGGTATTCATGGAAACGGAACTGCCGCGGAGCAGGCTAGTGAGCAGGGTAATCCAGGCGGCGGCGAAATTCAGCGGGGCCCATTGATAGACCTTATCTTGGTGGACCTGATCCTGGCCGGGCTTATGGTTCATCAGAATATCGAGCTGCCCGGACGTGCATTTCAGGATGTGCCCAACATTGCCGGCGGTGAGCATGACGCCCTTGGCCTCGCCGGAGGTGCCCGAGGTGTAGATGATAGCGACGACGTCGGAGTCTTCGCGTGGCGCGGGCACCGCCGCGCGCGGAGCAGCGCCGAAATGTGAGTCCGCGAATACCTCTTCGAAGAGAACATGCGGCGCCGCCTCCGGCCATTCCTTCAGAATCGCGTCGCGCAATTCCACATCACCGCAGCAGATCAGAGACGGCGAACAATCTTTCATCATGCTCACCAGTTCAGCGGGGGCCTGGCGGGAATAGAGAGGAACGACGATCAGGCCCTCGGCCATGATGGCCAAATCCATTGCCACCCATTGAATGCCGTTTGCGGCGAGGAGGGCGCAACGGTCGCCTTTACGCAATCCGCGCGAAGAAAGAAAACTGCGGGCTTGCGCAATCTTTTCGCTCAGAGCGTGGCCAGTCGTTCCAACTGGGCCGGATTCGCGCAGCTCGGTCAGGAGCGACTGATCAGAGGCGGTTTCCAGCCGTGCGAAGATGTCATCGAGAAAACTCATTGTGTTGTAAAACGGAGACGGCGAGCTTTAACTGTACATCCCAATCAGCCGCCGTAACCCTGCGTCCATCGGAGGCAGGTAGTCTTCCCAGCCCCACTGGCCTTTGCGCACGGGAAACTCGGGATAGCGGCGTTGCACTTCCTCTTCGAAGTACACGCCCATGCGCGCCATCATTTTCAGGTTCTTGACCACCGTGCGGCCGATTCCGTCCGCGATTTTTTCGCCGTCGGTGGCGAGCTTCTCCAGTGCCGTCAGGAGCTTCGGTTCGAGATCGGGGTCGTCCACATTCATCAGCAAGTCTTCATGCCCGCGCTCGCGCATCAGGTTGCGGATGCGTTCATCCATCGTGATTCCCGCCGATGGCACCAGGGCCGGCATCGAGGTGACAATGCCGTGGAATCGCGACGAGGCCATCAAATTCCCGGCGCGCAGGATGCTCACCATCTGGTACATGTCGTGTTCTTCGGAAGTGAAGACGGGGACTGCGCCGCCAAGTTTTTCGGAAATTCGGCGGCAGGCGCGAACATCGAGCGCCTCGGTCGCGACCAGGATGGGGAAGACTCGGCGTCGCTGCCGGAAGGCGTCCACCGCATTTGCGATCGCAGTCAGGTAGCGGTCGAAGGCGGCATCGACGTCGTGCCCGGATTTGTGAAAGTAAACGGTGCGGTAGTGACTGTCCTTGTAAGCTCCGGTGGCGCGTGCGGCGTATTTCACCAGTGAGGGCTTTACCGGCCACCAGAAGGGATTGATGGGGCAGACAATCAAGACCGGAAGCTTTCCGTCCCACCCCGCGTCGGTCAAGGCTTTACGGCCATACTCCGCAGGCAGCGGAGCAAAGGTCCACGCCGTATCGGTGCCGAGTTCGGTTGGGATTCCGAGATTACGAAGCACGGTGCGCGATTCTTCATTCCGCGTAATGATGAGCGAATCCCTGCAATAGCGGCCGCACATTTTTGCCACCAGCGGGTCCATGTGTCCCGCCTCGGACCCGTAACCCACGGCCAGTTTGTTCTGCGCTGCCGCCGTACCTAGCGATCCAATAATCATCGTGGTTAAGGCATTGGCGAACTTACTTTTGAAGGCGGATCCCTCGACCACAACCACGCCATGGTGCTTGGGGACTTCGCGGGACAGGAACGGCGGAAAAACATCCGGAAGATGTACTTGCTCCGCGCCCGCAAAATATCCGCGCGTCAGTTCGAAGTTCTGCGACATGGCGCTGAACTCAACGTTCTCCGCACCCAGAATGTGGCGTAGCTGGCGCAGCGTCTCCTCGGGACGCACGTCGGAACCGGTGTTGCGGGTGCCGTTGTATCCGGCGAAAAGCAGTTTGAGCTTTTGCCCGGGCTTCCAGCGCTCACCTTTGCCGAGGATCCAGCTAGCTTTGGCGCGCTCAATGTTGCCGCTGACCCAAGCCTCGAGGACAAAATCCATCATGCGGCGGAGCCTCCGGCCTGGGCCGGCCAGGCTTGATACGGATAGGTGAAGTTCGTCTCGCGGCTGAACTTCAGCAGCGGAAAGCTGTATTGCGAGAACGGCACCGGCTTGCGGCCCAATTCGGTCGTCACGCGCGTGTTATCGAAAACTGTATTGAAGGTGAGGTACGGCATAAATACTTTCATCAGTGCGGCGCCGCGGCCGATTGAACTCTTGCGGTTCGACAGCGCGTTCACCGACGACGTAAAAGGGCTCTGCAGAAATGGCAGGTAGATAGGACCGCGCTTCTCCTGCGCCGCGGCCAGCGATTCTGTAAGCTGCCGGAACGTCTGCGACTCGCGACCTGAAGAAAGATGATATGTGTCGAACTGGGTCTTTTCTTTCATGTGCAGCGTGGCCACCGCATCGGCCACGAAGTCCACGTTGACGATGTCCACGCGGTCGGTGGAGCGCAGCGGAAGCACGGGCAGTCCGGCCAGGAAGACAAAAGCGCGCACCATGTCGAACTGCGTGGTCTCGGCCCGGCGGCTGTCCCCGAGCACAATGCTGGGGCGGAAAATTGTCTTCGGCACTTCCGGAAGAAGCTGGCGAATCATGTGTTCGCAGAATTTCTTGGTGCGGGCGTAGGGATCGTAGTCTGACCGGTCCCAGTCGATGGACTTGTCCTCGGTGACGACTTCGTCCTGCCGCTTTCCGGCCACCGCGACCGTGCTCACGTGACTGAAGCGGCGCAGTCCGTGATAGTGGTCCACCTGCATGCCGAGCTGAAGGACTTCCAGCGTGCCCCGCAGGTTCACATTCATGCAGCTCTTCTCGGATTTACGGTTCAGCGAAGCCGCGCAATGAATGATGGAATCGGTGGTGTGGACCAGGCGATCGTAATCGTCCGTCGAAAGACCGAAGCGCTCACTGGTCAGGTCGCCGCGAAACACGCGGATACGTGTCTGCAGAAATTCGTAGAAGGCCGGAAAATCCAAGTGCAACTGCAGCCCGCGCCACAGGCGCTCTTCGGCCTCATGCGGGTCGCGCGCCCGCACCAAAAGGTTCAAGTGACGCCCCGTGCTGGTTGAGCAGGTTGGCAGCCACGTGGGCGCCGATGTAGCCAGTCGATCCGGTCAGGAATATCGCCACGTTGCTCCAGTCGTTCCCGTTTTCACGGTTTCAGAATCGTCGCCGCTCACCGGCAGCAACTTACGCGCGGCACGCGCCTCCAGCGGACGCCCTTCGATCAGCGGATACGTCCACCGGCGCAATGCTGGAATGTGAATGTTGATCCAGTAGTCCCACCAGTCGAGCGCAGAAGCGTCGTAGCCGAATGATTCACGCTCCTCCGGAACCAGCGCATAAGAAAGCTTCTCGACGTTTTCGGCGACAAAATCGTGCTCGTTGTGCAGGATAAAAGGCTCGAACAGCTCGATCAGTTTTTCCACGCGCTCCAGGCTCCGGTCTGCACGCGAGAAGGGCATTTTCTTGAGCGGCAAAGGCGAAGCAATGCGCTGAATGGACTTGATGATCGCCCGCTGCGCCGGAGCGGACATGCGCTCGTACCGCGCCTTCGAAACCGGGATCGCGTCGAAACGCAAACGCAGCCAGTATTCCATTCCTTCCTGCGCGCGGTAATGCTTGCGGTGCGCAAGGGAGGTCAGCTCGATGGAACGGCGCATATCACAAGGATTGGTGACCGACGTGGCCAGTTGATAGACCCGATCATTTCGCCGCTCCATGATCGCTGCCGCAATCAACGTCATGCCGCGGCAAACTGTGTCCACGGGAACTACATCCAGGCGTTTGCGTTCGTTGGTCGGCAATTGCCGGAAGAATGTTCCCAGCAGATAGGACAACGACGCCGAAGTATTGATGCCCTCGTTCCATCCGCGAAAAGGCTGCGAAGTCGAGCTCTCGACAATTGCCGGACGCACGATCGCAATGGGCAAGCCGGCGCCATTTCTGCGCCAGCAGCGACTCGGCGAGGCTCTTGGTGAGAGTGTAGGTGTTGGGCCAGCCGAGTTCATTCGCCCGCTTCTTCCCTGCTTCCGTCAGCTCGTTGCGCAACCAGCGCACGCGGTTCTTGCGAACTTGATTATCCAGAGCCGCGCCGTGCAGGTCTTTAGCGGCATGCTCTTTGGCCAGCGCTTGCCGGCGAAGTTCTTCGGTGACTTCCGGCCCTTCGGCGCGGCGCTCGGTCTCTTCCACCAAGCGATGCAATGCCTTCCATTCCCGCTCGGCGTCGAAATCAGGTGCGCCCGTCGGAGTGTAGTCCGGCCGGGCGGTCTCGCTGACGCGCCCGTCACGTGCCCCCGCCACATAGCAGGTGGAAAGATGCAGCAAACCGGCGTGGTCCGACTGGCGAATGACATCCAGCACATTGAGGGCTGCGTCCACGTTGGTGTTCAGTGCGTCGCGCAGGTCGGGATTGAAGTCAGTCAGCCCGGAACTGTTGACGATTAAGTCGAGCCGAGGCAGCAGCGACTGCGCTACTTCAGGATCCAAGCCGAGACTCGGTTGAGTTACGTCGCCCTCAATCACGCGAACTCGCTGCTTAATGAACTGCAAAAGTTTCTCGCCGTGGCGCTCGTAGAGAGGATCGAATACCGGCGATTCGTCCACCAACTTTTCGAAGCGCTTCTGCGCCGGATTCGACTTCTGGCGCCGGATGAGGAGATAGATACACCCGACATCCGGCAAATCCATCAGCGTGTTGACCAGCCAGACTTTGCCGATGAACCCGGTGACGCCGATCAGCAGAATGTGTTTGCCGCGAAAAGCGCCGCGGACAGAAAGCGGCGCGTCCTGCCGGTTGCCGTCAAAGTCCACAATCGCGCGTTCTGCTTTCCTGACCGGGCGTGCGGCGGGAACGATCGCCTGCTCCAGAATTTGAGCGTTGGGAAAGCCCAGATCGTGCGCCAGCTTTTCCGGAGCTCGAACCCCGTCAGGCCCGGAAGACCGGATTCTGGCAAAGATTCCCCGTGGGCGGATGACTGGATCAAGCAATCGTCCGGTCGAGATGCCGTCGCGAAAATCGAGGCGATTGGCAAGGACCCACTTCACTCCCAAATGCCGAGCCAGCGGACGCATCACGTGGTCGAGTCCCTGGCTCACCAGCACCACCTGAGCGCCGGAGCGCACAAGCTTGTGCAGCTGCAGAACGCCACCCCGTTTTAAGTGCGGCTTCAGCTTGTACTGGAAGTACTCTTCTCCCAGCAAGTCCAGCCGGTCGCGGCTGATTCCGCGCAGGATGGTGTGCACCAAGAGGGTGGCAAACCTCCGGTTGCTGGCATAGAGTACCGGACGCAACAACGCCATCAGCAGCACCGAGCCGCGCCGCAGCCAACGGGCGGCAAAGGTCTGGGCGTTCCAGGTGAAGAACGCAACCGACCGCACTGTGGTCAGCTCCAGCAGGCTGCCTTCCACGCGCCAGTACGCATACCCGGATTTAGTTTCCGATGGGGCCAAGTCTGGTCTCAATCTGACTGTTTCGAAGTAATAGCCGGGCCTCCGTTAGGGAGGCGAAGTTCTTTATTGTAAAGGATTAGAGTGGGCAGGCGCAGGCGGTTCCCGCCTGGTCTGGACGACTAGGGCTAAAACTCCGGACAAGGCGAGGAAACCGGCGATAATCAGCATGCCTCCGCGAAACCCGGAACCCGAAGTTCGCGCGAGGCCGATGATGCGGGGACCAAAATATCCTCCCAAATTGCCGAAAGAATTGATAAACGCGATGCCCGCGGCGGCGGTGGTCCCAGTCAGCAGCGAAGTGGCCGTCGCCCAGAACGGCCCCTGCATGGAAAATGTCGCGGTCAGCGCCAGGCTAACCGCCGCCAGCGCGGGCACGATGGAGTGCGAGTAGGCCGCAATCAACAACGCCGCCGACGCTGTGAGAGCTGAACCAGCCAAATGCCAACGGCGCTCGCCGGTACGGTCGGAATGGGTCCCCACCAGCACCATGCCAATGGTTGCAGCCGCATAAGGGATTACGGAGATGACACCGATTTTAAGATTGCTTGCCGTCGAAAGGCTGTGGATGAAATTGGGTAGCCAAAGCACGATGCCGTAGCCCGAGGTCGTGAGTCCGAAGAAAACGACAGTCAGCAGCCAGATACGCCAGTTCACGAAGGCTGACCATGCATCCTTGCGAGTGATTCCCGCCTGCGAACCGCGTTCCTGATCGAGAGCCGCTGCAAGCCACAACTTTTCATCGGGCCGGAGCCATGTTGCTTGCTCTGGACGGTCGTTAAGGGTACGGAAAACCACAACGGACAGCACGACTGCGGGCAAGCCCTCCAGGATGAACAGCCACTGCCAGCCGGAGATTCCGAGCCAACGCAATCCGAGAAGGGCCCCCGAGATAGGGCCGCCGATTACCCCCGCCAGCGGGTTGGCCGTCATGAACCAGGCTACGGCGCGCGCCCGGGCTCCCGCGGGAAACCAACTGCGCAGATAAAGAATCATGCCGGGGAAGAATCCGGCCTCGGCCACTCCCAGAAGAAATCGGAGAGCGTAGAACTCCCGCGGAGTACTGACCAGCGCCATGCAGCATGAGACCACTCCCCAGGCCACCATGATGACTGCAATCCAGCGACGTGCGCCAATTCTGGCCAGCACCAGGTTGCTGGGCACCTGGAAGAAAAAATATCCGGCGAAAAACAATCCCGCGGCTTGCCCGTAAACCGCGTCGTTCAACCCCAATTGCTTCTGCATCTCGAGGGCGGCAAATCCCACATTGATGCGATCGAGGAAGGCAACGATGTAGAGCAGGAAGAGAAATGGCAGCAACCGCCAAAGTAGCCTGGAGACGGTCTTCTTCTCTAAGCTCCAATCAAGTTCGCTGACGCGGAGAGGGCTCACGGTTGCGGGAATCAGGATACTACCGCCAGGCGCTTCAACGCGGCAATGATTTCAGAGGCCGTTTCATCGGGATTTCGATTAATTTGTACGGTGATGGCACTGTCCTCCAGCGAGTCGCCCGCTTCTGCATCACTCGGCTCTTCGAGCGTCGCCAGTTGGCTGGCAAGGATTTTCTCGTCGGCAAAGTGACCGTGACGCGATCGCAATCTTTGTTGAAGAAGCGCGGCGTCGCCCTTGAGATAGACAAAATGTACCTGTCCGGGACGGAGTTCATCGCGATAAGTCCGCTTGAGCGCTGAGCAGGCCAGAACCACATTGGTGCCGGCGAGGTTCCATTGCAAGATGGCGCTGCGAATCGCCGCCAGCCAGGGTGCGCGGTCTGCGTCCGTCAGAGGAATTCCATGACTGATCTTTTCTTTGTTTTCCTGCGGATGAAAATCATCGGCATCGGCGAACTGCCAGCCGAGCTTGTCGCCTAGCAAAGTCCCCACAGTGGTCTTGCCTGCGCCGACCACTCCCATGATGATCAGGACCAAGCTCAACTCCTCCGGCGGGATGACTTCTGGACGGGTATTGTCCCACACCGGCTTCTCGTGATGTTCATTCCTGCAAGCCAGGGTGATACCATTTTCCGGTCACGCGGATTCCCATGCCAGAGTCACTCGCTGAAATCATCTCCGATTTTGACCCCAGTAAGCCTTTGGGCCAGGCTTCGACCATCCCGGGCTCCTGGTACACCGACCAGCGCGTTGGCGAACTGGAAGGCAAAACGGTTTTCAGTCGCACCTGGCAAATGGTGGGCCGAGTCGAGCAGGTGGCAACTCCCGGGCAGTACATCACCACTGAGGTCGCCGGAGAACCTGTGCTGGTCGTCCGCGGACAAGATGGAACGCTGCGCGGATTCTTCAACGTCTGCCGACATCACGCGGCGGCCGTCATGACTGAGCCATGCGGGACAGCTCAGCGGTTGCAATGCCCCTACCATGGCTGGACGTATGGGCTGGACGGATCCCTCAAGGGTGTTCCCGACTTCGAGGGCGTCGAGAACTTCGATCGGAAACAGAATGGCTTGATTCCGCTGAAGGTCGAGGTGTGGGAAAAATTCGTGTTCGCACATCTCGACCCTGACCCGCTGCCCTTGTCGGAATATCTCAGCGACATGGTCGAGCAGTTCAAGCCGCTGCGTCTCGATCAGCTTCACTTCGCAGGCCGTCGGGAATTTGTGATCGACTGCAACTGGAAAGTGTTCGTGGATAACTACCTCGATGGCGGCTATCACGTGCCGTACCTCCACAAAGGTTTGAACAGTATTTTGAATTACGCGAATTACACAATCACCAACGGGAAGAGGTTCTGTCTCCAGTCAAGCCCGATCGACGCCACGGGCGGCGAGGCAGAAAAGATGACGGCAAGCGTGCGCACCGGCCAGGCGCTTTACTACTGGCTCTATCCCAACTTCATGCTGAACTGGTATGAAGGCTATCTGGATACGAATCTGGTGCTGCCGTTGGGCAACGACAAAATGAAAGTGGCCTTCGAGTTTTACTTTAACGATGTCGGCCAAACCGCAGAAGAACGCAACCGAAAGAGCATGGACGTTAGCGAGCGTATTCAGGACGAAGACCACTCCATCTGCGTCTCGGTCCAGCGTGGACTGAAATCCCGGGCGTATGGCACGGGAAGGTTATCAGTCCGGCGCGAGGCCGGGGAGAACTTGTTTCATAAGCTGCTGCATGCGGATTTGACCACCGGCCTTCACGAATAACCGCGACCAAGAGGCATTCCCGTTTCGGTCCATCTGCTGGCGGCCGAGCGCCAATATTTCCTTGCTGCGGCCAAGGAGAATGCGCTTATTATGTTGGGCAATCCGCGTCCCGGTGCCAAGGCGCGCCGCGGATAGGTCTGCAAACGCCCGCCCTGTTCTTTCTGGAATCGGAGGCAATATGTCCACTCCGGCAGTAACTCCCGATTTCTTCAAGCCTTCTCTGTTCACTAAACGTCTGGTTTTGGCCGTGGCACTGGGGGCCGCGGTTGCACTGCTCCCGTTCCTGCTCTGGCCTGCGCTCGCAGCGCGCTTCTTCGGATCGAATGACTACCTGCCGCATGCGTTCTGTTATCTCCGACGCCCGGCACTGGTGTGGACCCATGTGACGGCAGATTCGCTCATCGCGCTCGCTTACCTCGCGATTTCCGTAACCCTGACATACCTGGTTTACAAAGCTCGGCGCGATATTCCTTTTCACTGGATCTTTCTCGCCTTCGGACTGTTCATCATCGCTTGCGGCGGGACCCACTTCATGGAAGTGGTTACCATCTGGAAACCGGTTTACGTTTTTTCCGCTGCGGTAAAAATTTTTACCGCCCTCGCCTCGCTCATGACGGCGGCTGTGCTTCCCTACAACGTTCCCCATATCCTGAGCCTGGTGCAGAAGGCAAAAGCATCAGAGCAGGTGACGGCCACGCTGCGCGCCAGCGAAGAACGGAAGGAGGCTTTGTTGCGGGAGGTTCATCACCGGGTCAAGAACAACCTGGCGGTGGTGTGCAGCCTCTTCTACCTTCAGTCCACCCATGCCAAGGACGAGGCCACGGCCCAGGTCTTCCGCGAGATGGAAAATCGGGTTCACTCCATGGCTTTGGTGCACGAAACTCTTTACGGATCGGAGAATCTGGCACGCATCGATTTTGCCGATTACGCGCAAGTGCTGGCACAAAACATCCTCGCGTCGTACGGCAACGTAGGAGATCCAGTGAGGTTGAAGAGTGACATGGAAACCGTAATAATGAGCATTGACTTGGCCGTGCCCTGTGGCCTGATTCTCAACGAGCTGATTTCGAACGCATTTAAGCATGGGTTTCCGAATGGAGGAACAGGCGAGATTAAAGTGACATTACGGGCCCAAGCCGAAGACAAATGTCTGCTTTGCGTCGAAGACAATGGAGTCGGCATTCCCGCGGACTTCGACTTCAGTGCCAGGAAGTCGCTGGGCTTGCGCCTGGTACGCTCGTTGACCGAGCAGATTCGTGGTTCGTTCGAATTGTCCAAGAGCGATCTTGGCACCTCAGCCCGTTTGCAGTTCAAGGTGGTCAATCATGCCCGCTGACGTCACTCCTTCTGCGCCGCGCGCGCTGATCGTTGAAGACGAGACTCTGATTGCGGAGGAACTCCGCGAGCGGCTGGCGCGGCTCGGCTTCTCGGTGATCGCCTCCGTCGCCTCTGCCGATGAAGGCATTGCAATCGCAACCCGGGAGCGCCCGGACCTGGTTCTGATGGATATACGCTTGAAAGGCAGAAAAGACGGGGTACAGGCGGCGCGGGAAATCCGCAAGCAGGTCGATGTTCCCATCGTCTATCTCACCGCCTATTCCGACCAGTTGACGGTGGATCGAGCCAAGACAAGTGAACACGACGGCTTTATTCTGAAGCCTTTTCGCGGACGAGAGCTACAGGCGACCATTGACGTTGCGATGCGGCGGCACGCCCTCAGGGTGAAACAGCACATACAGTAGCTTTGATTTAGATTGACGCTGGGGGCGATAGGGCGTTGAGTTCCCGACCTGCAATCTGGATTTCTAATTTTCCAGCTTGAAAATCCTCTCCATGCGCAGCCATTTCTCGCCCTTTTTCGCCTGCGGCAGAGCTTTCTGGAATTTCCACATGAGTTCTTCCCACTCCTGCACCTTGGGGCTTCGCTTGTCGGATTTGGCTTTCTTCTCGAACGTGAAGCTATCGTTCACTTCCATGATCATGAACATGCGTGTGCCGAGCAGATAAATTTCCATGTCCTCGATGCCCGACTCTTTGATGCTGTCGAGGATTTCCGGCCAGACCTTTTCGTGATAACGCTTGTATTGGGCGATCAGCTTGGGATCGTCTTTCAGGTCGAGAGTGAAGCAGAAGCGGCGGCTCATAGGGCGGGACTCAATTCAACAGCTTGAGGTCGGGCTGCGTCGGGCCGGTATCCGCGCATCGCGAAGTAAAGCACGTAGGCCTGGCAGACCAGCGGCACAAAGAATGCCACGCGAATATTGCTGTGGTCAGAGATGTACCCCATGATGGCAGGGCAAATTGCCCCGCCGATGATGGAGGCCACCAGCAACGACGATCCCAGCTTGGTATAGCGCCCGAGTTGTTTAATGCTCAAGGCAAAAATTGTCGGGAACATGATCGAGTGAAAGAAACCGATCAGCACAACCGCCCACAAGGACGCCGCTCCCGAGCCGACCAACACCACGCCCAGACAAATCAGGGTCGAAAACGCAAACAGCGAGAGGAGGCGCGACGGGGCAACGCGCTTCATGATGTACGAACCAGAGAACCTTCCTACCATGAACCCGACCAGATGCAGTTTCAAATAGAACGAAGCGTCCTTCTGCAACATGCCCGGAATATTGTGCTGGGCCAGACGGATCACGAAGCTGCCGACACCAACCTGCGCCCCAACATAGAAGAATTGCGCCACAACTCCTTTGACCAGATGCCTGAACTGCCACATATCCCGCAATTCTTCGCCGGTAGATTCTTGTTTTGCCGTCCCATCGATGGCGCCGGGTTCGGGCAGCGGGAAAAGCGAAATCATGACGGCCACGGCAAGGAAAAGGCCGGCAATCACTATGTAAGGCACTCTCACTGTGTTCACTACCGCCGTGCGATACGCGGCCACCTGCTCGGGCGTCATCGCCGCGAGTTGCTCGCGCGAATACTCCAACGCGGAGAGAATAAAAGCCGAGCCGATAAACGGCGTAACTACGGCTCCCACAGAATTGAAAGACTGCGCCAGATTCAGACGGCGTTCCGAGCTTTCCACCGGGCCGAGCAGGGTGACGTAGGGATTGGCCGCGACCTCCAGAACCCCCTGGCCGCAGGCCATCACAAATAAGGCAAAGAGGAAGAGTCCATAAACCTGAATTGAAGCTGCGGGAATAAACAGCAGCGCCCCCGCGGCACAAGTCACCAACCCAGTGAGGATTCCCTTCTTGTAGCCGATCCTTTCCATCAGCCTTCCAGCAGGAAGCGCGGAAAGGCAATAGCCGCCGAAGAATGCCACCTGAATCATTGCGGACTGAAAGTCGTTCAAGTCGAAGACTTTTTTCAAGTGCGGAATCAGAACGTCGTTGAGATTGACGCCCAGCGCCCAGAGAAAAAACAGCGTAGTAACGAGAATCAGGGGTGCGACGTATCGCCGCTCGGTGATCGGGACTGTGGTCGTCATGGACTTACGTCAACGCCCGGTCGAGGTGCACGTAGCCGCCGTCCACAAAAATGTGTTGGCCGGTGATGTGTCCCGCCCGGGGTGAAAGGAGGAATACTACCATTGCCGCGATTTCTTCCGGCTTGGTCATTCGCTTTTCCAGAGGGATTTTCGTGAGCACGGTTTTCAGGACTTCTTCAGGGTTGGGAAACGTGTCGAGCCATTGTTGGTAAAGAGGGGTCATCACTTCCGCTGGAAGAACGGCGTTCACGCGAATTCCGTAACCCAGCAACTCCGCCGCCCACTCCCGCGTCAATCCGAGGATTCCGCCTTTCGCAGCGACGTAGCCTGACGTCCCAGCCTGTCCCGTGACCGCCGTCTTGGAACTGATATTGACGATGCTTCCGCGGGATTTCTTCAGATGGGGAAGCGCGTAGTGCGCCAGGTTGTAGTAGTGCAGCAGATTGCGCTCCAGCGATTCAACAAACTGCGGGGGACTTCCGTGCTCCAGGCCGATCTTGTCGTTGACTCCCGCGTTGTTGACAAGAGCATCGAGACGGCCGCACTTCCTAACTGCGTGCTCGACGGCGGCTTTGCAGAATTCGGGAGATGTGAGTTCTCCCACGATTAACTCACTCCCAGGCATTTCCAATTGCGTTTTTCTTCCGGCTTCGGCGTCGCGATCAACAATGACTGAAACTGCGCCCTCGGCGGCGACGGTTCGCACAATCGCTGCGCCGATTCCTTTAGCGCCGCCGGTTACCAGGGCGACTTTGTCTTTCAGTTGCAGGTCCATAATAATTTCGGCTCGCCGCTGAGCTTACCCGTGCAAATTCATGAAGCCGCCATCCAGCGGATAATCCACGCCAGTGATAAACCCCGCCGCATCCGAGCACAAAAACAACGCCAGCGAGGCAACTTCCTCCGGCTCACCCATTCGGCCGATGGGTTGCGTCTTCGCCAGCTTGTCATACATTTCCTGCTCATGGCCGGGATAGGTCTTGCGCAGATAGCCATCCACAAACGGCGTATGCACCCGCGCCGGGGAAATACAGTTACAGCGAATGTTGTGAGCGATGTAGTCACGCGCCACCGAATACGTCATGGCGATCACCGCGCCCTTGCTCGTGGAATAGGCGAAGCGGTCGGCAAGTCCTGCGGAGCCCGCAATCGAAGCCATGTTCAGAATTACGCCGCCACCGGCTTTCATGTGCGCAATGCCAGTGTGAATACAGTTGTAGATCCCCTTCACATTCACCCGCAGCACGCGGTCGAAGTCCTCTTCGCTGGTGCTCTCTGCGTTACCGATGTGCGAGACTCCGGCGTTATTCACCAGAATGTTGACGCTTCCCTGCCGCGCAATTTCGTCGAATGCCGCCTTGACCTGCTGCTGACTGCCGACATCGCAGACATGTGCTGACGCTTTGCCGCCTGCGCGCGCGATTTCGGCGGCGACGGCTTCCGCATCTTTCTGGCTGACGTCAAGGACGCGGACCCTCGCGCCATTGGCGGCAAACTTCAGCGCAATCGCGCGGCCGATGCCGCTGCCGCCTCCAGTGACGACCGCAACCTTGCCATCCAAATTGAATTCGCTTGTGCCTTTTGTTGTTTGTGCGGTCAGAGTGAAACCCCTCGCTTCCACGGGATGAAGTCTTCCTGCGTCTTCTGTTCTGCTTTGGTCCGCACTTCGCCGCTGGCAACCTGAACCACCAGATCCAGAATGTTTTCGCCCATCTGCTCGATGCTGGCCTCGCCGGCGATGATGGAGCCGGTATCAATATCAATGATGTCAGGCATGCGCATACAGAGCTTGGTATTGGTGGACAGCTTGATGACGGGAGCGATCGGGTTCCCGGTCGGCGTTCCCAGTCCCGTCGTAAACAAGACTACGCTGGCACCGGCGCCAACTTGTGCGGTCACACACTCGACATCGTTTCCAGGCGTGCACTGGAGATTTAATCCCGGCGTCGTCGAGTACTCGGGATAGTCGAGAGCAGCGGTCATGGGCGACGTTCCGCCCTTCTTCGCAGCCCCCGCCGATTTCATCGCGTCGGTCAGCAAACCATCGCGCATATTTCCCGGAGACGGATTCATATCGAAGCTCGCGCGCACCGCCTTCGCCCGGGCAGCGTAGTCCTGCATCAACTTGATGAAGCGGTCCGCAACTTCCGTGCTCGATCCCCGATTGATGAGTTCCTGCTCCACGCCGCACAACTCGGGAAACTCAGAAAGGATGGTGCGTGCGCCGAGCGCAACGAGCAGATCGGAAGTATGCCCAATCGCAGGATTGGCGGAGAGACCAGAGAAACCGTCCGACCCTCCGCACTTCAGGCCCACGCACAGATGCGATAACTCCGCTGGAGCACGCCGCGCCCGATTGGCCTCCACCAGTCCTTCGAAGGTCTGGCGAATCGCATCAGAGAGCATGGCGAACTCCGATCCGCTCTGCTGCTGCTCCAGAATAAGCAATGGCTTGTTGAAATTCGGATTCCGCCGACGAATCTCCTGGCGCAAAATTCCCGTTTGCGCGTGCTGGCATCCCAGGCTCAATACCGTGGCGCCGGCCACGTTCGGATGATTGATGTATCCCGCGATCAGGCCGCAGAGATTGTTCGAGTCTTCTCGAGTGCCTCCACAACCGCCTTCGTGCAGCAGAAACCGGATTCCGTCCACGTGTTCGAAGAGTTTGCTGGCGGATACGCTGGGCGGGTTCTCCAAAGCGCGATGTTGTTTGATTTCTTCGCTGCGGCCTTGCCGATACAGACTGGCCAATTCCGCAACCTGCTGACGGTAGATCTGCGGCGCCGCGAATCCCAACTCTTCCTCAAACGCCTGCTTCAGGTTGCCGATGTTCCTGTTCTCACAAAACACCAAGGGCACTACCAGCCAGTAGTTTCGCGTCCCGACATGGCCGTCGGCGCGGTGATATCCCATGAACCGGCACTGCTTCCAGCCTGAAACGTCGGGAGGAGTCCACTGATATTCTTCGGATTTTTCATGAAACGGGGCGGCCTGGTGATGAATATTGCCGACCGTAAGCAACTCTCCGCGCTTGATGGGCTTGAACGCCTTACCCACGAGCACGCCATACATCGTGACTTCGTCGCCGATGGCCAGGTCGTTCATGGCGAATTTGTGTTTGGCGGGAACGCTTGAGACAAGAGAGTAGCCCGTACCCGCGGACTCGACCGTCTGGCCCTGCTTCAGATCCGTGAGCGCGATCAGGACGTTGTCTCTGGGGTCGAGTTGCAGAATTTGTTTTTGCATTTCGGGAGTTATGCCCTGACGATTGTAGAACACGTCCGTCCACGTACTGCGCAAGCTACATTTTCAATTTCCAGAAGCGCGCCGCATTGCCTCCCAGAACGGCCTCCCGCGCGTCCGTGGAATGTTTGCCGAGATAGTCGAGCACAATATTCATCGTCCGGGAATAAGAAGCAGCGACGGTGCAGACCGGCCAATCGGAGCCAATCATGAGCCGCTCCAGGCCGAAGCAGTCAAGCGCCACATCCAAATATGGTGTCATTTGCTCCGGCTTCCAGTGCTGCCAGTCGGCCTCCGTGACCATGCCCGACAGCTTGCAAAATACATGGGGGAATTTCGCCAACTCCCGCACCCCTGCTTCCCAGGGCTGAATGGTTCCGACCTTGATGAGAGGCTTCGCCAGATGATCGAGAACAAAACGCTGCCGCGGGAAATGCCGCACGAATTCCACGGCCACCGGCAAGTGCCGGGGATAAATAAGAATGTCGTACGCAAGATCGAATTCTTCGAGCGCACTGATCCCGCGCAGAAACTCAGGCTGCAGCATAAAGCGGTCGTCAGGTTCGCCCTGTAAGACGTGCCGAACCCCCACCAGCTTTGGATTTCCGGCAAATGCCTGCAATTGCCTCCGCAGGTCTGGAGACCGCAGATCAACCCATCCGACGACTCCGAGAATTGACGGCGAGGATGCGGCAAGTTCAAGGAGCCATCTCGTTTCGTCCAGGCTTTGACGTGCTTGCACCGCGATTGACCCATGAACTCCAACACGTTCCAGTTCCGGTTTGAGATGCACCGGCAGAAAATCGCGGCGCAGCGCAGACATCGAATCGTCAAGCCAGCCATATTCGTCGCCGTTATAGCGCCAGAAGTGCTGGTGAGCGTCGATCCGCATGGTAGGAAATAATATTGAACTAGCCCCCCGGGGAGTAGTTCACAACCTGCTGCCGCGACTCGCCGAGTTTTTCAACCCCCAACTCGACCACATCTCCGGCCTTCAGGTACTGCGGCGGTTTCATCCCCAACCCAACCCCCGCAGGGGTTCCTGTGCTGATCACGTCGCCGGGGAGCAGCGTCATGAACTCAGTCAAGTAAGAAACCAGCGTGGGGACGTCAAAAATCATCTCCGCGGTTGAACTGTTCTGCCGCGTTTCGCCATTCACTTTCAGCCACATCTTGAGATTGCCGGGGTCAGGAATCTCGCCGCGAGTGGCGAGAAACGGGCCCAGTGGAGCAAAGGTGTCGCAGCTCTTGCCTTTCACCCACTGGCCGCCACGGTCTTTCTGGAACGCGCGTTCGGAGTAGTCGTTGTGAAGGACATATCCCGCCACATAATCCAGGGCCTTATCTTTCGGTACGTAGAGCGCCTGCTTCCCTATAACCACCGCCAGCTCCACTTCCCAATCAACTTGCGTGGCATTCTTCGGAATGACCAGATTGTCGTTTGGTCCAACCAGCGCCGTGGTTGATTTGAAAAAGATTACCGGCTCTTTGGGAATCTGGGCTCCGGTCTCCTTGGCGTGGTCGCGGTAGTTGAGGCCGATGCACACAATCTTGCTGGGCCGGCAAACGGCGGAACCCAGACGCGCCGTCGGCGAAACTCGCGGCGCAGTGGAGGCGTTGGCTTTCACCCAAGTCGCTAAAGCGTCCAAGCCGCCGTCGTGAAAGAACGCTTCGTTGTAATCCGAACCGAAGCCGGAAACATCGAGACGGGTACCGTCACCCAACAGAACTCCAGGCTTTTCCTTGCCCGGTTCACCATGCCGAATTAGTTTCATGCTCAGTCGCTCCAGGAACAGGTTTGATCAAGTAATGCGAACGAACAGGATACCGGAGGAGCGTTCAGTTCAGGAAACGCTGATTTAAGAATCTCGCCACGCCGAGTTCGACTTGCCATTCCGTGGACCCACAGCTAGCATTTCTGCACATCTGAGAAATATGAGCATGAAGGCACACCCCTCACGTCGCGAGTTTCTCCGAACCTTGGGAGCCCTGACTGCTTGCAGCCTGACTACCCTTCCCGCGGCTGCGGCCCCAGATACCAATCTGACGAAGTCCCCTTTCCGAATCAGCGTCATTAACGATGAAATTTCGCAGGACTTCGGGCGCGCGTGCGAAATTGCCTCACATCAGTTTGGCATGGGCTGGATCGAGTTGCGCGGTATGTGGAACAAGAACGTGCTGAATCTCGATTCGAAAGAAATCGCTGAATCGCGGCGCATTCTCGAGAAGTACAACCTGCGGGTCACCGACATTGCTAGCCCGCTTTTCAAGGTGGACTGGCCGGACGCACCGAAGTCCCGGTTTAGCCCCAAGCACGATCAATTCCACGCTGACTTCACTTTCGAACAACAGGACGAAGTGCTCGAAAGAAGTCTGGAGCTTGCCAAGACCTTCGGCACCGACCGCGTGCGTTGCTTCGATTTCTGGCGGCTCGACGATCCCAAACCGCATCGGAAGGCGATGAACGAGAAGCTGCGCGACGCCGCCGAAAAAGCGGCGAAAAAGGGAACGATTC
This sequence comes from uncultured Acidobacteriota bacterium, assembly GCA_963839975.1. Classification (GTDB taxonomy): domain Bacteria; phylum Acidobacteriota; class Terriglobia; order Terriglobales; family Acidobacteriaceae; genus Gp1-AA145. The sequence goes on from CAWIXA010000002.1 coordinate 944,175, forward strand.
TGGTGCTGGAGAACGAGCCGGCCTGCAACACGGCCACCGGGGCCGAGGCCGCGGAGCTACTACGTGCGGTGCCGACTCCCGCGCTGATGTTGAACTGGGACCCCGGAAACGCGGCGTCGCTTGGGGAAAGGGTCTACCCCGACGGTTACGCGGCCTTGCCCAAAGACCGCATCGGACACTGCCACTGTAAAGACGTCGTCAAGAAAGATCACGGCTACGAATGGGCGGCGATGGGGCAAGGCATCATTGACTGGGTCGGACAATTCAAAGCTCTGAAGAACGACGGGTACCGACACTCTGTGAGCCTGGAAACACACTGGCGCGGAGCAGGGGGTGCCGAAGATTCGACTATCCAGAGCTGGGCGGGCATGAAAGACGACTTGCAGAAGGCAGGAGCGCTCTGATGCTTGGCATCACCCGGCGAAAATTTATCCAGTACTCGGCCGTAGCCGCCGTGGCCTCTCCGTTGCTCGGAGCCACCGCGAAGGACGAACCGTTGCCCATTGGCTTCTCCACCCTGGGATGCCCCGGGTGGGACTGGTACAAAATTCTCGATTTCGCCAAGCAGAATGGATTTTCAGCAGTCGAATTACGCGGACTGCAAGGGACGATGGATTTGCCTTCCCGTGCGGAGTTTACCCCGGAGCGAATTGAGCAATCCCGGAAAGAGGTTGCCGCACGGGGCTTGCGGATTTCATGCGTGAGCAGTTCGGCGAACATGCACGATACTGATCCGCAGCAGCACGAGGCGCAACTGGCCGACGCGCGAAAATTCATCGATCTCGCGTCCGCGCTGGGAGTTCCCTACGTTCGCGTTTTCGGAAACAAAATTGTTGGAGATCGCGACGCGGCAGTTAAGAACGTCGCACGGTCTCTTCGTGCCCTGGGCGAATACTCCGGGCCAAAGAAAGTCACAATGGTGATCGAATCTCACGGCGACTTTACAGATTCCCCCACCCTCCGCGCTGTCCTCGAAGGAGCGGACTCGCCGCATGTGGCGCTGCTTTGGGACGCCCATCACACCTTCGTTTCGGGCAAGGAAGACCCAGAGTTCACCGTGGGTCAGCTCGGAAAATATATCCGTCACACTCACCTGAAAGACTCAGTCAAGAAGGGCGACGACGTTCAATACGTGCTGACTGGGCGCGGGCAAGTGCCGGTGAGGCGGCAAGTGGCGGCGCTGGCGGGAATCGGGTATGCCGGGCCTTACTCGTTCGAATGGGAAAAAGTCTGGCACCCCGATCTCGAAGAACCGGAAATCGCCTTCCCGGACTACGCTCGCGTGATGCGCGAATATTTATCTACAGCGATCTTGAATTCCGGACACTGATTGCGACAGGAGCATATATATATGACCGACAGCACACGGCGTGACTTTATTAAGGCGACGGCAGTTGGAGCCGCGGCCCTTCTTGCTTCTCCCTCCCGCGTACTGGGCGCGAATGATCGGGTTCGCGTCGGAATGATAGGGGTGGGCGCCCGCGGACAAGATTTGCTGAAGCAGCTACTCGCAGTCCCAAATACTCAACTGGTGGCGATTGCAGACGCGTACAGCCGCAGTCGCGACCAGGCCCAACAACTGGCGCCAGGCATTCAAACGTTGGACGATCACCGCCGCTTGCTGGAGATGAAAGACCTCGATGGCATCATCGTTGCCAGTCCTTTGCACCTTCACGCACACCATTTTCTCGACGTGCTGGCCTCCGGGAAAGATCTCTATTGCGAAAAGACAATGGCCTGGTCGATTTCCGAGGCCGACGAGTGCCTGGCGGCCGCCAACAAATCAGACCGCGTCGTACAAATAGGATTACAGCATGAGAGTTCCGGCGCGCTGGCCGACGCTAAGAAGTGGATCAAGGACGGAATGCTTGGCAAGATCACGCAGGTGGAATCCTGGATGAGCCGCAATTCGCCTCATGGCCACGGGCAGTGGGTGCGGCCCCTGCCTTCCGATTGCAATGCGCAGCACGTCAACTGGAATGCCTTCTTGAACGGTCATCCTGACCGGCCGTTCGACGCCAACAAATTTATCAACTGGCGGTTGTTCTGGGAATTTTCCGGAGGCAACGTCACCGAAAACATGGTGCACCAGATGGCTTGGATCATGTCGGCGCTGGAATTGCCCTTGCCGAGCGCCGCGTATATGTCGGGCGGCGTGTTTTCAGAAAAAGACGGGCGCGAGGTGCCTGACACCATCGCCATCACGCTCGATTTCCCCAACGACCTCGTGGTCACTTGGCAATCCACCTTCAGCAATAGCCGATACGGATTGGGCGAGCACATCCTGGGCAGCGATGGGACCATCGAGCACGTGGCCGGGGCAACTGACATGGTGACGGGCCGTTCTCAGGAACTTACGCAATACTCTCCGGAACCGACGAACCGGAAAAATGGCGCCTCCGCGACCTCGGAAACAAAGGACCAGAATCACATGGCCAACTGGATTGATTGCATTCGCAGTCGGAAGGCGCCGAACGCTCCCGTCGAGATCGGCTACCGGTCTGCCGTCGCCGCCCATATGGCGAACATGGCCTATCGGCAAAAACAAAGAGTGACGCTGGAAATGGCGAAGGCGGCACCGCCCCAGTTCTGAGTGAGGCTGCGAAGGTTTACCATACTTCGTTCAATCTTCCTGGGGGTCGTTATGATCAAACGCCGAGATTTTCTCCGCGCCACCGCTGCAACCGCCGCTGGCCTGGCTTTTACCCGCAAGTTTTCGCCGATGGGTTTCGCGCAGTCCGGCTCCGGCGCGCATATCGAAATCTTGCTCGACGAAGCGCTGGGAGCAATTTCGCCCAACATTTATGGGCACTTCACCGAGAACCTCAGCGGCGTAATCTACGACGGGGTGTGGGTTGGCGAAGGATCGAAAGTTCCCAACTACAACGGAATCCGCAAAGAACTTGTGGACGAAATGCGGAAGATCAAGCCCGCGATTGTGCGCTTCCCCGGCGGCTGCTTCGCGGACAGCTATGACTGGCGCGACGGCATTGGGCCGAAAGACAAGCGTCCGCGGCGGACGAACTTCTGGTCGTTCGGTGACAAGCCGCCCGCACCCGCCAGCCACCGCTACGATCCCAACCAGTTTGGCACCAATGAGTTTGTGCAGTTCTGTAGGCTGATCGGCGGGCAGCCTTATCTCGCCGCGAATCTACGCAGCCTTCCTGCCGAGCAGTTCAATCAGTGGGTCGAGTATTGCAATTCGCCCGCGGGCAGCACCACGCTGGCCGATGAGCGCGCCGCCGCCGGATTCAAAGAGCCGTTCAATGTCCGCTACTGGGGCGTCGGAAACGAGTCATGGGGATGCGGCGGGAATTTCACGGCGCAGGAATACGCCGTCGAGTACCGTCGCTTCACCACCTGGGTTCCGGGGCAATACGAGAGCGAGCTTTCATTCGTCGCTTCAGGTCCGGACGGAGACAAACGTGACTGGACGCGCGAATTCTTCGAAGAGATTGTCCGTAAGGGAAAGGATCAGGTGAACGGCATTTTCGGCTGGGCGTTGCACCACTACGCCACGAACTTGAGCCGAGGCAAGACTGCGGACTGGTTTAAGGAAAAAGGCGACGCCCTCGTCTTCGATCCGGTGGATTGGTACGAGCTTTTGCACGAAGGCGATCGCATTGAGGGCATGATCACGGGGCACTGGCAAATCATGGGCGAGTTCGACCCCACGCATCATGTCACGCTGGTGGTGGATGAGTGGGGCCCGTGGTACAAGCCGGGCAGCGAACTCACTAAGGGAGACCAGATCGAGCAGCTTCCGACCTTGCGCGACGGGGTTTTCAGCGGCATGACGCTCGACACATTCAATCGCCATCCGGAAAAAGTGGGCGTCGCCTGCTGCGCGCAGTTGATCAATTGCCTGAACAGCTTGTATCTGGCGCATGAAGACCGGTTCTGCGTAACGCCTGTGGGGCACGTGTTTGCCATGTACGCCGCGCATCAGGGCGGCAAGAGCCTGCGCACAAACTTTACGGTGCCGGAAATTTCATACGATCGCGATGGAAAGCCGGCATCGTTCTGGGGGCTAAAGGGCTCGGCTTCGCTGCACGACAAGACTCTTGTGCTGACGGCGGTCAATCCTGACGTGAGCAAAGCCATCGAAGCGCAAGTTGCGATTCACGGGGCGCAGGCGAAGTCAGCCGCGGCCACAGTCCTCACCGCGCCTGACATTCACGCGCACAACACCTTCGAGCAACGTGAGGTGGTCGTACCGAAAACTGCAAAAGTCGATGTCGGCAGTGGCGGGGTAAGCTTCCGCTTCCCAGCCGCCTCGGTGGTGAAGCTGGAAATTGAACTGGCCTGAAACGTGAATCGGCACGCTGATCGCGACCGCGTTGTTCTCAACCTCGCTGGATTTCTGCGCTCGTTCGGCGTAGGCCTGATGGGCGTGGTGCTCGGGATTTATCTTTCCCGCCTGGGATTTTCCTCGCTGATGATCGGGATTGTCGTCGCCGTCGGACTCGCGGGCGCATCTTCGGCCACGGCGATCGTAAGCTTTTTCGCCGATCGCTTTGGTCGCAAGCAGTCGCTCCTGCTGCTCTCGCTTCTCACCTCGGTGGGCGGATTGGCGCTCTCATTCTCACCTGCGCTTCCAGTGCTTCTGGCGATGGTCTTCATCGCCATGCTCAACGGCACAGGCACGGAGCGCTCGCCGATATACGCGCTCGAACAAGCCGTCCTGCCGGGCTTGGTCCCAGACTCCCGCCGCACCTGGAGTCTGGCCTTCTATAACGTTCTGATTGACGGCGGCGGCTCGCTGGGAGCGTTGTGCGCGGGTCTGCCACTGATTCTCCACAACCGGCTCAACCTTCCGCTGCTCACGGCGTACAAGTTTCTTTTCCTGGGATACGCCGCCTTGTATCTGGCGACCGCCGCAATTTACTTGTTCCTATCGCCAGCCATCGAAGTCGCAAGTGGTCCCGCGACATTGCGTACCGCCAGAATTGCTCCAGAAACCAGAAGAGTCATCACGCACCTAACTGCGCTATTTTCCCTCGACGCTTTCGGCGGAGGGTTTTTGACTGATGCCCTCGTCTCGTACTGGTTCTTTCACCGTTTCGGAATCGCCGAGCGCGAACTGGGTGTCGTCTTTTTCGTGGTGCACATTTTGAACGCCTTTTCGCATATGGGAGCGGCGTGGCTGGCGCGCCGCATCGGACTGCTCAACACCATGGTGTTTACGCATCTTCCGTCGAGCATTTTTCTGATGGCGGTGCCGTTCGCATCTTCGTTCAAGTGGGCGGCGATCCTTTTCTTCTGCCGCGAAGCTCTGGTCGAGATGGACGTCCCCACCCGGCAGTCTTATGTTGCGGCGTTGGTCAAACCGTCAGAACGCACCTTCACCAGCGGCGTCACCAATCTGGCGAGGAATGTTTTCTGGGCGGTCGGATCGGCGACCGCGGGAGTGGCGATGCAGGTTTTTGGATTTTCTACTCCGCTGATTATCGGCGGCGGAGCCAAAATTATCTATGACGGGCTACTTTATAAATCTTTTCGCAAACTGAAGCCGCCGGAAGAAACTGCGCGCGCGGCAGGATGAGACCCTAACTTCGCGAACGCTGGATGTAGGACGGATCCAGTTGCGCGACCGACGCGCAACCCAGGAGTCGCAGTGTACGCTCCACATCCTCGCGGAGAATTTCCAGCGCTCGTGTCACGCCGGCGTGTCCCGCCGCCGCCAGGCCATACGCATAAGCGCGACCGATCAGCACCGCGCGCGCGCCCAGGCAGATGGCTTTGACAATATCGGTGCCACGTCGGACGCCGCCATCCATGAGCACTTCTACCTGGCCGTTCACCGCCGCCACCACTTCCGGCAGAGCGTTGATGGAAGCGGAAACGCCATCCAGTTGCCGGCCGCCGTGATTGGAGACGGAAATCGCCGCGGCGCCCTCGTCCACTGCGCGGCACGCGTCGTCTGCCGTAAGAATCCCCTTAATCACAATCGGCCCCGTCCAGCTCTGGCGAATCCAACGGATGTCTTCCCAAGTAACGACTGATTTGCGCAAGGCCGTGCCGACGTCGGTCATAGGCATCCCGCCCTGCCCGGGAACAACCACGTTTTCCAGCTTCGGCACCCCGCCATCGAGCAAAAAAGAAGCCAGCCATCCCGGATGAGTAAACAATTCTGGCAAGAACGGCAGCTTGGCAAAAATGCTTCCTGTCATCAGCTCGGTCATACCGTTGCGAGGATCGCGCTCGCGCATACCGGCTACCGGAGTATCGATGGTGATGACGAGCGCCGAGAATCCGCACTTGCGAGCGCGCTCGATGGCCCCTTCGGCCACTTCCCTGCCGCCGACCAGATAAAGCTGGTACCACGCGAAGCCCTTGGTGCCCGCCTTCACGTCCTCCATTTTGTGGCCGGAGATGGTGGAAAGAATGTATCCCGTTCCGGCTTCACCTGCAGCGCGCGCAGCGGCAACTTCTCCGGCGGGATGCATCAACCGGCTGTAGCCCACGGGCGCCAGCATGGCGGGAAATGAGATTTCCGTCCCCAGGACCCGCGTGCGAAGATCGCATTCCTTCACCGCAACCGCGTGGCGCGGACGGAAAGTAATGTCTTCAAAGGCGCGGCAGTTTTCGCGCAACGTGACTTCGCCGTCCGCGCCGCCGTCCAGATAATCGAAAACCGCTTTGGGAACGCGGCGCTGCGCCATCTGCCGCAGGTCGGCGATGTTCACCACTCGTGAAGGTTTGAGTTTGCGCATTGTCGTTTGGGAAGCGAGCCGCGGTCGCCGCATGACTCAAATGATGACCCAGGCCCGCTCTGGATTATCAGGAAATCGGCGGCGGGCGTCAAAGCGGCGTCAAAGCGGACGTCGTTGCGGGCAAAGGTTGCCCAGGATGCATGAGGCCGTTCCCCAGCGCACGGCTGCGGGAACGTCGTGGCCAAAGTACCGTCGAGTTTTCGGCGGGCGCTTTCTACTTCTGCTCACTCGCAAAGATGTATCGCAATCCGAACTCGTAGCTCGGCTTGTAGTACTCGCGCTGAATCGGGTAGATGGGGCTGCCCGCATAAAACCCAAAAACTTCGTTGGTCAGGTTCAGGCCCGCAAAGACAAATTGCAGTCCCTTGTACATGCGGAAGCTGGCTTGGGCGTCCACTTGCGTGTGCTGGTAGAGGTAGATGTCGCCGAGTGGCCCCTTGATACCTAATGGCACGGGACTTGGCGTTCCATCGGAGTTCTGGTTGCTGTAAGCATATTGGAAGATGTTTGGTCCGTTGTAGGACACACCGAGCCGGGCTGAGAGTCGTCCACGATCATACGTTGGGCTGAAATTTCCAGTGCTCGGAGCCTGCCGCTGTAATGCCGGATCGTCCGTCCGATTAGGCCCGCCGTGGGCACGGGAACTGGTGTAGCTGTAGTTTGCCGACAGCCCGAAGCCGCTCAGGAACCCCGGTAGGAACGTCATGTGCTGTTGGTAGGCAATTTCAAAACCCACCAGGTGACCAGCAGATCCATTGATCGGCTGCACCAAGTCTTCGCCGACGTATGGCAAATATTGGGGATTCTGTTGCGCAAAAGCAGCGGTGATGAGAGATCGCTCGGAAAAGATTGGATCGGCGATGTCCTTGTAGAAGACCCCGGCTTGGATGACACCGAGAGGTTTCAGATATTTCTCGAACAGGATATCGAAATTGTTCGCGCGAGTCGGGAGCAAGTTGGGATTGCCGATATCCACTTCGTTGCCGCCAGTCTGCGTGGCACTGAAGGTCGGCGGCAGATCACCAAAATCGGGCCGTGCAATCCCGCGTCCGTAGGACACTCGGATCGCGGAGTCCTGGCCAAGAGCGAACTTGAGTTGCGCGCTTGGAAAAACGTCCAGGTAGGAGGGGTCCCTTTTTACTGGAGCGATCGATGCAACGTTTCCGCCGCTGTCGTAGAGCACTTGATATCCGAGCAAGTTTTCATTCGTGTCCTCAAAACGTACGCCAGTCTGCAGCCGGATTCGCCCGAACTGGAGCGTATTCATCACGTACCCTGCGGCGACGCGCTCAATCAGGTCAAAATTGTTTGGCAATCCGTTCTGAGCAGTGGACGGGCCATCCAGCGCGAAGAAACTCGGGTCGTTAACGTGGCTGTTAAAGTACGACCTGACTTTGCCGTAATCTGCCGTCGGCTGGGTGAAAGCGCCCGGATACGCTCCATCGTAGTAGCTGGGGTTGGTAAAGCTGCCCACGAAACTCGACATCGCGGGATTGTTCACAGAATCGTAAACGGGATCCAGAGCGTCCTGGAACTTGTGCGCGTTGCGGACCTTGCCGCCAAAGTCGAAAGTGCCAAAGTGGCCGCCGAGGTTGTAGTTTCTCTGGACCGACCCGGCTGCTGCCAGGTTGAGCTGAGGACTGTAGGTTTGGCCGACATCGAGGCTTTGCAGAGTGTAGGTTGCTGGGTCGTAAATGTTGAATCCATTCTGCGGCGTCAGCCTGGGCGTGTGCGGCGTGGGATCAATGGCGAATGTTATCCCGGTCTGTGGGCCGTTAAAGTTCGCCTGAGAGTATCCATGATCTTCCGAACTGGCACGAGATGCCGAAAGTTCGTACACAGCGAGCCACGGTCCGATCACGTGTTTGCCACCTGCTTGCACGCTACCAATTACCTGCACTGGTCGCCGAATTGAGACGTTAAAGGACATATTGCCGTCGTTGTTGGTCAGAGTCGGCGTCGCGAATGTTCCCACGCTAGGCGAGTACACCCAACGGTCTCCGAAGTTGTCAAAGTGCGAGTACAAAAGCCGCACGTAAAGCCCTGAAACGTCGCCTAATTTGTAATCGATGCTGCTGGTGAAGCCATACCTCGTTCGGTAATACCTATAGTCACGAAGGTCCTCAGTGGAATAGGTGGTGAAATAAGGAGCGGTCGCACTGGGGTTCGCGCACCCATTGGCGCCGGGATCGCATTGGATCGCGGTCGGCACCGGCTCAACGTCATTAATTCCTCTGCCGTTCCAGTCGTAGCTTCCGCCGAAAAGAATTCCCAGCTTCTTGCCCTCACCGAACCGCTGACCGACGGTGCCATCAAACTCGGAGAGCGATCTGCCTTGAACGATCGGTGTATATCCGCCAATGCCATTGAGATAGAACGTCGGCTTCTCCTCCGCCGTCTTGGTCAACAGGTTGACCGAACCGCCAATCGCGTCGCCATCCTGGTTGGCGGACAGCGTCTTGTTAATCTCTACGGAATCCACCAGATTTGCGGGGACCAGATCCAGCTTGATTTGGCGGACGTTTTCGGGCGAAGCTACCTCCGCGCCATCGATGGTCACATTGTTGTAACGCGGCTCCGCGCCGCGAATCTGCACGTACTTGCCTTCGCCTTCGTCGCGCTCAAGAGTAACGCTGGGCAGGCGTCCCAGCGCGTCGGCGATGTTCGTATTGGGCAAGCTGGTGATGACCTCGACCGGGAGCACCTGCAAAATATTGTCCGACTCGCGCTGGCGGTTGATCGCCTCTGCCTCGCCATGCACCCGCTCGGCATAGACCATGATTTCTTCGCTCTTGGTGGCAACTGCGAGCGACGCGTCGAGCCGTGCAACTTGTCCCGAGGTGACGGTGGCCTTAGTGGAGAATGGGGCAAAGCCAACGTACTTGACGGTCACCGTGTACTCACCGGTCGCGAGATTTGAAATGGTGAATTCGCCCTGCTGGTTAGTAACCGCAGCGGCGCCGCCCGGTTGCAACTCCACTCGCGCGCCATGCAGCACGGCGCCGCTCGAGTCCAGCACGCGGCCCGTGATGGAACCTTTGCCCGATTGTCCCGACGCCGGTACCTGCAAAAGGAAGGTCAAGGCCAAAACAGCTGAAAACACAGACAGCGCACTCTTCGAAGTCATCGGTCCTCCTTCGCCTCGGAGGAGTCCAAATCCTCTTACGCGAGGTGATGGCCCGGATTTTAGAGAGCAAGATGTAAATGGATGGTGAACAGCGAGTAAACCGCGGGTTAAACTTCTACGCCTGCGGGTCGGATCAACGAAATGTTTTACGACGCGACCCTTTCACTTGCCGTCCTTGGCCTTAACCTCCGCCGCCTTTGCTATAATCGCTCTTGCCTCTGCAGCAGTCTTTTCGCGCCTGTGCGGAAGTGGTGGAACTGGCAGACACACCATCTTGAGGGGGTGGCGCCGAAAGGCGTGGGGGTTCAAATCCCCCCTTCCGCACCATAGTTTTACCAGCCTGGAAGTCCGGCTGAGCAGGCTCAGAAAAGGCTAAAGGCACAGCGAAAGGCCTTCAATTTCTATGTACGCACTGATCACAGTCATTCACGTTTTCGTCTGTTTGTTCCTGATCATCGTCGTGCTGCTGCAAAGCGGCAAGAGCGGGGACATCGCCGCCGCTTTCGGAGGCATGGGTAGCCAGACCGCGTTTGGCCCCCGCGGCGCGGCCACCGTGCTCACCAAAGCCACGACCTGGTGCGCCATCATCTTTATGCTGACCTCGATCACATTGTCGGTGATGGGTACGCGCAAGGGAGGCGGCGGACCTGCATCGGTTCTGCAGGGCCTGAAGTCAACTGCGCCCGCGAGCGAGCCCGCAAAACCAGCGCCGCCGAAACAATAGGACTAGTCGTCGGCCGTCGGTCTTCGGCTCTTGCCAAAGCATTTACTGATTCCCGTCGAGTCGTGTTTTCGATAAGCGACCGCGCCGCGAGATTTTGCCAGCGACCGAAGACCGACGACTGACGACGCCTTTAAAGAATTCATGATTCACGAGATCCTCCCTGTCGGCCCTTTGCAGTGCAACTGCTCGATCATCGGCGACGAGACCACGCATGAGGCGATCGTCATTGATCCGGGCGACGATATTGAAGACATCATTGCATTAATCGCCAAGCACAATCTGCAGGTGAAACAGATTGTGATCACTCACGCACACATTGACCACGTCGGCGGCGCCATGAAGCTGCGGGCCGCCACCGGGGCCCCTATTCTGCTCAACCAGAATGACTCTGCGCTGCTCAAGATGCTTGATATTCAGGCGTCCTGGCTGGGAATGGAGTCCCCGGGCAACGTCGAGATTGATCACAGCGTCGGCGAATCAGACAAGGTGCAAGCAGGATCCCTGATTGCGCAAGTACTGCACACGCCCGGGCACACCGAGGGCAGCATCTGCCTGTACTTTCCTCTGGAGAAGAAGCTCATCGCTGGTGACACGCTCTTCGCGGGCAGCATTGGACGCACCGATCTGCCTGGCGGGTCATTCGATAAGATCATCCGCTCGCTGCACGAGAAGGTCCTGGCGCTGCCGGATGAAACCGTCGTAGTTCCCGGCCACGGCCCCCTGACCAGCGTTGGCGAAGAGCGGGAGAGTAATCCGTTTCTGCGCAAAAGCTGAGAAGCGAGCGCAATCATTTCTCCAGGAATTTCAGCAGCCGCGAGATGCCCTCGCGAAATTCGCCTTCCGGCGTGATCAAACTGATCACCAAATAGCCATCGCGTGGAAAGTCATAAAAGTGTCCGGGATGTACCATCGTTCCCGTATTCCGCAGGAGCGCAATCGCCAGGTCTTCGTCCGATTGTGTCGCTGGCACGCGAAGCACTGCGTACCATCCACCTTCGACGTCCAGCCGTGCACTGGATTGTTGGCCCTTCAGTTGAAGATCGAGTTCTGCCAGATTTCTCCGCACCCGCTGCGTTAGTTGCGGCTGGATCTTCTTTCTCTGCTCCAGCAACTTGCCGGCGGCAAGCTGCACTGGAGCATTCAGCGACAAGTAGGTATCCGCGATCACCTCGAGCCGTTGCACTGCTCCCTCCACGTCGGAGTCAGGCCCGCTGACCGCGATCCAGGCCAGCTTCATTTGCGGCAGCGCGGAGATTTTCGATATACCGCTCAGCGTGAACGTAAGCGCGGCATCATTCGCAGCGAAGCCAGCGCGTTGCAGACCATCATGCGCATAGTCGAGGAACACTTCATCGACGATCAGACCCAGTCCGCGATCGCGACACAATTCGCCCAGCCGTTCCCGTTCGCTGGCGCTTACATAAGACCCCGTCGGATTATTGGGATGCACGACCACCAGAGCACGCGTTTTCGCGCTCAGTGCCGACTCCAACGAAGGCCAGTCGATCTGCCATCCGTGGTCATACAGCAGCGGGTAGCCGACCAACTTCACATCCTGCAACTCGGCGAGAAAATCAAACAGCGGATAGCTCGGCTTGGGTACCAGCACTTCGTCGCCGGGATTGGCCAGCAGGCGGAAAACGTAGGAATAGCCTTCGCTGGTGCTTGTGGTAAGCACGAGGCGCTCGGGATCCACGGGCTGATTGCGTTCGTGATAGTACGCAGCCACCGCTTCCCGCGCGCTGCGCAGCCCTTTCGGCTGCGGATCGTAATCCAGCGATCTAAGGTTTCGAAAGGAATCCAGAATGGCCGCTCCGTCAAACTCGATTCCCGCCCGCGTGGGATTCGAAACCGTCAGATCAAGAAGCTCTTTGCCTGAGGCTCGGACTTCCTGTAGCGCTTCGGTAAAACGGTTCGGAGTAAGTTTCCAGTCGGTGCGGCGGGAGAACATAGCTGACCATGATAGCGGAGAGATGGTGCGACCTGGATATTCGCGGATACTGGCAGCTCGAATCCGCCAACGGCAAATTCGATGGACGAATCTCGCTCCGAAGCGATACCATTCGGGCTTTGCCAGACCCCATCAGAAAAGGCATATTCTGGTCTGCCGACGCCGTTCGGAAATGGCGTTCGGAAATGATGGGTAGCAATTCCAACGATCCCGTGGAGATGGAATTCATGGAAAGACTGCAATTGAGGTTGCGGCGTTCGGCTTTGTCTTTAATGTTGGCTGCAATCTTCCTTTTCGCCTCCCGGTCCCCAGCAACCGGACAATCTACAGTCACCGGCGATCCACTTTTCTATGGCCCTTTCAACGGCATGTTCCTTCCCGACGGCGATGGCCTCGAGAAAAAGATCGGCGAGCATGACAGCGTGCTGCGCGCCGATTCTCCGTGGTCGCTCTATTGCTGGATACGAACCGAGGAAGCGGCGAAGGCGCCGTCGCTGGTCGCGGGTATCGGCGACCCGAATGAAGAGTATCCGCGCTACCTGGGCCTGGACGCGAACAAAGTAATCTTGTGGCTGGGCAAGGACAACAGCCTGGAAGCAGCGGTCGCGCTGGCCCCGGCGCATTGGCACTTGTTGGCAGCGACATTTGATGGCAGCGAATTTCGTCTTTACAGCGACGGCCAGCAGATGGCGAGCGGGAAGCGAGATCTGGGCAGCGTGGGCGCAGTGCTGCACATGGCGCCGCCGAACTGGGGCGGGGGTCAACATTTTGGAGGCAAGATCGCGGGATTGACGCTTCTGCGAGAGGCGTTGGCTGCGGACCAGATCAAGCGCATCCACGAACTGCCTCCAGATTTCGCGATGGCTGAGTTTGAAGAGGGATCAAAACCGTGGCGGGTGCAGACCCGCGGTCAAGCCGGATACCGCGCTCCGCAAGATCCCTCAACTATGCCGCGTAGTCGCGCGCCTATCCCCGCTCCCATTGCTGCGCCAATGCCGAAGGAGAAGGCGGTGCTGGAAGAAACCGGCGACAACGAGTGGACGCTGGGCTCATGGAAACTGGCTGCGGCTCCCGACATTCACGCTGACGCCGCTGAGCTTTCCAAACCCGGAATCGACACCAAGAGCTGGATGCTGGCGACCATGCCCGGCACCGTGCTCACCACCATGGTTGATCGCGGGAAGTATCCCGATCCCGATTACGGGCTGAACAATCTCGCGATTCCCGAAAGCTTGAACAAGCAGGATTATTGGTATCGGACCGAATTCAAAGCTCCCAAGGGGATCGCCGGTCGCCAGCTCACGCTCACTTTTCAGGGGATCAATTACAAAGCCGACGTTTGGCTGAACGGACAATCGCTGGGCACGATTACGGGCGCGTTCATTCGCGGCGTGTTCGATGTCACGAAAATTCTGAAAACTGACAACGTTCTCGCGGTGCGAGTTTCGCCACCGCCTCATCCCGGCATTCCTCAGGAGCAATCCATCAAAGGCGGCCCCGGTGAAAACGGTGGAATGATGTGCCTGGACGGGCCGACGTTCGTCGCTACGGAGGGCTGGGATTGGATTCCGGCGATTCGCGATCGCGATACCGGAATCTGGCAGCCAGTCACTCTCACCGCTTCCGGCGGCGTGAGGATTGGGGATCCACAGGTCGTCACCAAGTTGCCGCTGCCCGACACCAGCCGCGCGGATGTGATGATCACGGTGCCGCTGGAGAATTCCACCAACGCTGCAGTCCGCGGAACCTTGAGTGCACGTTTCGATCGGACGGAGGTCAACAAGGAAATCACTCTCCCTCCCGGTAAGAGCGAAGTGAAGCTTACGTCGGCGGAATTCGCGCAGCTCAGCGTACAGCATCCGCGGCTGTGGTGGCCGAACGGATACGGCAAGCCGGATCTTTACGTTTTGAAATTGAGTTTCGGTGAAGGCGGCGCGGAGTCGGATACAAGATCGATCCGCTTCGGCATTCGCGAAGTCACTTACGAACTCAGCCTGCTCGACAACGGCGGGCACCTTCGCCGGCTGGAATACTCTCCGACCGCGGCGTTCCTTAAAGGCGAGCGCGTCGTCGATGTGAGTCACGACGGCATGCGTGAGCTGCCCGCGGCTGATCCATTCCCTGCTGAATATCCTAAGGAATGGAAGGAGTGGTGGAAGTCCTACGCCGCGTCTTTGGCGCCGGGAGGCGAGTTGTCGTCATCCGTTCACATGCTCGATGACAAAAAGATGGGGCATTATCTTGTCATCAAAGTGAACGGCATCCGGATCGCCGCCCGCGGCGGCAACTGGGGCATGGACGATTCCCGCAAGCGCGTTTCGCGCGAGCGGTTGGAGCCATACTTCAAGCTGCATCACCAGGCCAATCTGAACATCATCCGCAATTGGGTTGGACAGAACACCGAAGAAACTTTCTACGATCTTGCCGACGAATACGGCATGCTGGTGTGGAATGATTTTTGGGAATCGACGCAGGACTACAACGTCGAGGCGCAGGACCCGGCGCTGTTTCTGGCCAACGCCCGCGATACCATTCTTCGCTTCCGCAATCATCCTTCGATTGTGATGTGGTGCGGACGAAACGAAGGCGTTCCGCAGCCGATTATCAACGAAGGCCTCGACGAGCTGACGCGCACGCTCGATGGCACGCGCTACTACTCGCCGAGTTCGAATCAGGTGAATTTGCAGAACAGCGGCCCGTACAAGTATCAGGACCCGGCGCTTTATTACACGACGCTGAATCACGGATTCTCAGTCGAGACCGGCACGCCATCGTTTTCAACGCTGGAGTCATTCCGCGCTTCGGTTCCCGCGCCCGATCAGTGGCCATCCGGATGACGTCTGGGCGTATCACGACTGGCATTTCAGCGGAAACGGGGACAACGGCCCGTTCCTGGCGCAGATTCAAACCGAATTCGGCGCCGCGACCAGCCTGGAAGATTTCGAGCGCAAGGCGCAGATGCTGAACTACGTGGACCATCGCGCCATGTTCGAAGGCATGAACGCGCACCTGTGGGCACCGAACAGTGGACGCATGCTGTGGATGACACAGCCCGCGTGGCCCAGCAACTACTGGCAAATTCTCAGCCACGACTACGACACGCAAGCTTCGTATTATGGCGTGAAGAAAGCGTGCGAGCCGGTGCATGTGCAGCTCGATCTTTCGAACTACGGCGTGACTGTGGTCAACACAACGACGGATTCGCTCAAGGGACTCACTGTCGCCGCAAACGTTTATTCGCTGGATAACAAACTGCTGCTGCACAACGAGCAGCCGTTCGATGCGCCGGCGGATTCTTCCGCGAATGGCGCCAAGCTTGAGCTCGCGCCACTGTTTTCAAACGGCGTGCTGCTGGTGAAGCTGGAGTTGAAAGATGGCGCCGGCAAGTTGCTTTCGGATAATTTCTACTGGCTCGCGGCGGACAGCGCGAGTTATCGGCAGTTGAATAGGCTGCCGGCGGCGTCGGTTTCGGTGACGCCGCAAGGTTCGGGCGTGATTCGCCTTGAAAATCGTGGGAAAGTCGCTGCCCTCGAGATAAAGTTAACCCTTCTCGATCCAACGAGTGGGCTGCGCGTCTTGCCGGTTTATTACACCGATAATTATTTTTCTCTGCTGCCTGGCGAGATAAAAGAGATCACCATAGATGTTGGCTCTTACATGGGTAGGGGCTCTCCGCAGCTATCAATTCGCGGCTGGAATCTACCCTCAAGCGTTGCTTCGGCCGGGAAAGAAAGATGATTGGTCGATTGATCAAGATGTCAGGAGACCAGATGCGATCTGTATTGCTTGCCTCTGCTTCACTAGTGCTGACGGCGGTTCTTGTGCCGGCTCAAACCGCTCTTCCCGGCAATCCCGATACCGCTACCTTCGATCCAGACGGCACGGCGCACATCACGCGCGTTGTTCCCATGCCCTCGACGATCTCACCCGGGGCGCAGCAGTGGCTCAAAGACATCGAGGGCCAACGGACGCAGTCGACGACCCTTGCCGAGCGCCGCGCCGGTACCGAGCGTTGGCAGAAATCACAATCGGCAGAAGCGAAACGGCTCTTCCCCGTGAGCGTTGAGCCACTGACTATCGCCGGAGTTCAAACCGACATCATTACGCCGCTCACCATGCCCGACGAAAACAAGACACGCGTGCTGATCAATCTGCACGGCGGCGGATTTAATTCGGATTCGGGATCGCTGATTGAAGGAATTCCGATTTGCAACCTGGCGAAGATCAAAGTGGTCTCGGTCTATTACAGGCTGGCACCGGAGAATCCGTTTCCGGCAGCGGTGGATGACGTGGTTGCGGTGTACAAGGAACTACTTAAGACCTACAAGCCGGGCAATATCGGGATTTTCGGTACCTCAGCGGGAGGAATCCTGACGGCCGAGGTTACTGTCAAGCTGAAGCAACTCGGCTTGCCCTTGCCGGGCGCACTCGGCCTGTTTACCATGCTCGCCGATTTCAGCCACACCTCCGATTCTCAACAATTGTTTGCACTGAACGGCCTTGCCGGAGGCATCGCTCCTCAAGATCCAAACGGCGGGCACGACGACGAATATATCGGCAAGACCGACCGGCGGGATCCCGTGCTTTCTCCTTTGTTCGCCGACTTGCACGGATTTCCGCCGTCGTTACTTGTGACTGGAACGCGAGACGCGCTGCTGAGCAGCACGACAATCTTCCATCTCGCGCTGCTACGCGCTGGAGTCGATGCGCAGCTTCTAGTGTTCGAGGCCATGCCGCACGCCTTCTGGTATCACTTCCAGATTCCGGAAACGACGGAAACGCTCAACATGATGGCGAAGTTCTTCGACGACAAGCTGGGAGGGGAAGCGAGCGATGAACGGAAACTGGGCTCCGCTGACAAAGCGATGGTTGCCAAAGACGTGCGAGCATTCATGCAACAAGTCGCCCACGACATCACTCAGGAGGGCCCGTCGGCATGGCGCAGGCACTTCGCCGACAGCCCGTCCTTCTTTATGGCTGTGAATGGCCAGATGGCGTTCCCCGACAGCGCAACAGCGACCGCCGTCATTCACGATCTGTCACAAAGCATGAAGAGCATTGAACTGCATTGGGGAGATGATCTGCGGGTTGACCCGCTTGCGGCTGATCTTGCCGTAGTCGCCACGTCGTATCACGAGGTTATGGTTTTCAACGCGGGCCAGCACATGGACGGGCCAGGCTTTTTCACCGCAGTTGTGGAGTATCGCGCCGGCCGCTGGCAATTTCGCGATGTCCACTGGTCGGTCGCAGTGCCTCCACCGGCGGGCCACTAGCATGCACGGGCGGGGCCGCCCGTGCCACCAAAAACATTTCACTCCGGCGCGATGAACTGATAGCTCACAAACGCCACCGACTTGCTGTCCGGCGACCATGATGGCACGTTGATCGTCCCCTGCCCGCCGAATAATTTTGCCAGTACCGCAATCTTCTTGTCGCTTAGAGACATCAGCCGCAGCATCACGTCCTTGTTTTCCGGATGCCCAGTCACGTCTTTCTCGTAGGTCAAGAACACCATCCATTTTCCATCCGGCGAAATGTGCGGGAACCAGTTGTTGTAGTCATCGGAGAAAACTTGCTCCTGACCACTGCCGTCGGCCTTCATGCGCCAGATCTGCATGTGCCCGGTACGCTCGGAGTTGAAATAAATGTACTGGCCGTCGGGAGAGTACTCGGGGCCATCGTCGAGGCCTTTGGCGGTGGTGAGGCGAGTCTCATCGCCTCCAGTCACGGGAACCGTGTAGATGTCGAAGTCGCCGTTGCGCTGGCCGACAAACGCCAGCGTCTTCCCATCCGGCGACCAGCTGTGCCAGTACGACGGAGCATTCTGCGTGATGCGGCGGGCCACGCCTCCGGTGATCGGCACCGTGTACAACAGTGAATCGTGCGCCGGAGCGCCGGTTGGGGATTTCGTTTCCCGCGAATTATCGCTCACG
Organism: uncultured Acidobacteriota bacterium; assembly: GCA_963839975.1. Classification (GTDB taxonomy): domain Bacteria; phylum Acidobacteriota; class Terriglobia; order Terriglobales; family Acidobacteriaceae; genus Gp1-AA145. The sequence continues at coordinate 962,626 of CAWIXA010000002.1, forward strand.
GCGAGGAGTGTGCCGTCCGGCGAAATACCGTGGTCGTTGTTCAACCTCGTGGCGACACCAGTGTCGATCACTTGTGGCGTTCCTCCAGCAACCGGCAGCTTTTCGATATGCCCGTTGCGGTTGAAGAGAAAATACGAGCCGTCGCGACTCCAGTTCGGAGCCTCGAACCGTCCCTCGGCGTGATACACAACCTGGCGGTCGGTGGACGAGATGGCGACTTTTTCCAGTGTGCTGTTGAGCACCGCCTGTCCGACTGGAGAGCTGGGAGCACGCAGACTCACATTCGAAAACGTCGCCTTCTCAATGACATCCTTGTCGTGCGCGCACACACCAATGCCGACATAAAAATCGCCACTCAGCGGGATCTTGATGGATTCGCCATCGTAAGCGGGTGTTTCGCCGGTCCCCGCCAATGACATGTACTCATAGTCGCCCCGGCGTGTAATCCGGACCCGAAATGGCTGCAGCATTTGTGCCGAAACTTGGCTCGCAGGTCCCGAGACAGCGACTAGGCGATTGAACTCCCATGTCTGAATCTCGTGCGTTGTTCCTCCCTTCTCATCTCGATATTGAAGCGCGACGAGTCGGCTAGCATGGACAGCCACGTCCGCATACACCGAATCCGCATCCAGCGACTGGCGGATCATCAAGACTGCCTTTTTGTGCGGATTCCCCGTGGTCGTGGCAAACGCAATATCCGCGGTGAGATCGACATCGCCCGACACCTTTTTCCAGGCGAACTGGAACGCGTCAGTGCCGAGCCACATGTTGTCGCCGCTCCCGGTCAGAGTGTAGGTGCCGGTGGCCTTATCGAACGTAGTAGATCCGCCATGAAGGACCGTACCCACATCGGCATGATTCTCGAAGATCCCGACGGGTTCTTGCGCGTGCGAGGCAGTCGCAACCAAAATTAGACACAAGATGAAGGCGGGCAAAGTCTTGGTCATGGAAGTCCTCCGTGGGGTCAGTCAGAAAAGGTAGAAGCGCGACTGTAGATTGTCAATCGGGGAGGTTATTCCCCGGACTGCAAAATAAACATTTTGCGAGGACCCGTATATGATTACCCTGCAATCTCGCTTTTAACAGCCCATACCGGGCGCCGTTCAGGAGGAGAAAACTGATGGCACTGATGAGAACCTCGAATCCCGCATTGAATGCCCAAAGCTTCCAGGCTCTGGAAGGCGCGGGGAACGCCGAGACCATGACGTTGTCCGGGACGGTCAATAAGACTGGCATCCTGCTGCTCTGCACCACAGCGACTGCGGCGTGGAGCTGGAGCCAGTTTCTACACGCCCCAGCGCCTGAAACCGTGGTGCCCTTAACCGCCGTCGGCGGCATTGGCGGGTTCATTGTTGCCTTGGTGACGATCTTCAAGAAAACCTGGTCGCCAGTCACTGCGCCCATCTACGCTCTGCTCGAGGGTCTGGTGCTGGGGAGCGTTTCGGCCATGCTTGAGATGCGGTTCCCCGGCATCGCCATGCAGGCGGTGGGCCTGACCTTCGGCACGCTCTTCGCTCTCCTGATTGCCTACCGCTCGGGATTGATCCGCGCAACCGAGAACTTCAAGCTGGGAGTGGTCGCGGCCACCGGCGGCATCGCGTTGTTTTACGTGCTCACGCTGGTGCTGGGGTTGTTCGGTGTGCATGCCTTCGGACCCTTGTATGCCGCGGGGCCTATCGGGATCGGATTCAGCGTTTTCGTGGTCATCATCGCCGCCCTGAACCTGGTGCTGGACTTTGACTTCATTGAGAACGGCAGCCGCAGCGGCGCTCCTAAATACATGGAATGGTATGGCGCGTTCGGACTGATGGTGACTCTCATCTGGCTGTACTTCGAAATTCTGCGCCTGCTGGTCAAACTTCGCGGCCGCAAATAGCAGTTTCTGCCCTGAGATGGGCGAACTAACCGAGGCATGCAAAACATGAAAAAAGAACTCCGAATTCTTCTTGCTGTGTCTCTGTTCCTGTCTCTGTCTCTATTTCTTTTTCTAATGAGTGGTACGGTGCTCGCGCAGGAGAGCGCCGTCTCCAAGGGCCTCGCGCTCACGCCGCCCATGGGATGGAACACTTGGAACAAGTTCGGATGCAATGTCAGCGACGAACTGGTGCGTGGCATGGCCGACGCCATGGTGAAGACGGGCATGAGGGACGCCGGCTACCAGTACATTGTGATTGACGACTGCTGGCAGGTCTCGCGCGACGCCAAGGCGAACATCGTTGCCGACCCGCAGCGCTTTCCAAACGGCATTAAGGCGCTCGCCGACTATGTTCATTCGCTCGGGTTGAAGTTCGGAATGTATTCTGATGCGGGATCAAAAACCTGCGCTGGCCGTCCCGGCGGCCTCGGCCACGAATATCAGGACGCGATTATGTACGCATCCTGGGGCGTGGATTACCTGAAGTACGACTGGTGCAGCACCACCACGCAGGACGCGCGCGCCTCCTACGCCAACATGCGCACAGCGCTAGACGCCAGCGGACGTCCGATTGTGCTCAGCATCTGCGAATGGGGAAAAGCGTCGCCTTGGCTGTGGGGCACACAGGTCGGCGGAAATCTTTGGCGCTCGACTGGGGACATTCAGGACCGCTGGGAGGGTAAGCGCGAGTGGAAGCCGGGCGACTGCTGCAACTATGGTGTCCTCGCCATCGCTGACGAGCAAGCCCAGATTTATTCCTACGCCGGGCCCGGGCATTGGAATGATCCCGACATGCTCGAAGTCGGCAACGGCGGAATGACCACGACCGAATATCGTTCCCACTTCAGCCTGTGGGCGCTGCTGGCCGCGCCGCTAATCGCGGGAAACGATCTCCGCAACATGCCGCCTGAGATTCATGACATTCTCACCAACAAAGAAGTCATCGCAATCGACCAGGATCCGCTCGGCCGCGAGGGCCGCCGGGTGTGGAAAGACGGCGATCTGGAAGTCTGGGGAAGACAGTTAAAGGATGGCGGTCGCGCGGTAATACTTCTGAATCGCGGCAGCGCAGAGCAGGAGATTACGGTGAATTGGGAGAATCTGGGATACCCCGATCATCTCAGCGCGGCGGTGCGGGATTTGTGGGCGCATAAGGATTTGGGGAAGTTTACGGGGAAGTTCTCGGCGACCGTGGCGTCGCATGGCGTGGTGATGGTCACGGTAACGCCGTAGCGTCCAACGCGAACCAAACCCGAAAAGTACCGAAGTTCGCGAGGGGCAAGGATCAGGAGCGATGACGGAAGAAAACAACAGCTTTCAGTTATCGGTGCTCGAAGCAAACATACTCGTGACTATCGATAACATAGGGTGGTACGCGTACTTGTGGTTTCCCGTTATCCAAAGAGAGATTTTGAACTTCGGGTCCGACGCTCCGGAAGAACAGGTTCACGCGGCGTTAGTTGGCTTAATCCGAAAAGGTGCACTGGTGAACACCAAGGCGAATACGCCACCAGCGGAGATCGACCTTGACCCTCCTATGTGGATTCTCGCCCCCGGCGCTCTGGAGTCCGCGTTCGAAAGTTTGAACATAAGCACGGGAAACTAACTCGATACTGCCCCCGCACTCGGCGATTGTCGCGCTTCTCGATTATTGGGATAATTGTCTGGCTCTGGCGTAGATCTGGCGTTGGGGTGATGTGTCTCTAAAACGCTGGAACATAACGTTATGAAGTTCATCGCGCGCATCTTTAGTCCGACGAACAACCGGCGGCTCAACGAGTTGCTCGGGTTCCTGTTGTGTGTCTCCGCGCTCCTCGTTTTCCTTGCGCTGGCATCGTATTCCCCGCTTGATCCTTCCCTGAATAGCGCCTCGGTTCTGACCGGCGCGCGGGTGGCTCGCAATTGGATTGGCATCGTCGGCGCGTTTGGCGCGGACCTGCTGCTGCAATTTTTCGGCATCGGCGCGTTCCTGCTGCCGGTGTTCGCGCTAGGGATGGGAATCCGCTGGTTTCGCTCGCGCAAGGTCGTTTCTCCCGTGGCGAAGACCCTGGGCGGAGTGTGGCTGTTGATGTTTGTCCCCGCACTGCTGGCGCTTTTGCCCGGCCACATGCGCTGGCTGGGCGCGATCCCGATGGAAGGGCTGATGGGCAGGGTTTTGGGCGATGCGCTTATCCATTATTTCAATCTTGCCGGCGCATACATTGTTTCGACCAGCATGCTGGCTGTCGCGCTCTACTTCTGCACGGCGTTCTCGTTTTCCCAGGCCAGAGTCTGGGCTGCAACACGGTTCTCTTTCGTCGTCGCTCTGCGTGATCGCTGGAGAGACTGGCAGGAAGCCCGCGTCCGTAAGAAGTTGCAGAAGGAGTTGGAGAAGAGACGGGCGACCAAGCCCACGATTCAGACGCAGATGGTTCCCGCACGGGAAACGGCGCCGCGACAGATGGAGCAAGCTCGCTCCGAGCCAGTCCGCACCGGAATCGAGCGCTTCGCAGAAGCAGAAGAACACGCTCCAGTTGCGGCGCAGCCTGCGTTCGCCGAGCCGCACCTGGAAGTCACCGAGCGTGCCGACAGCGGCGAAAAGCCGAAGACGACGATGCCGCGGATTGCCGGAGGATACAAACTTCCGCCCAGCAGCTTGCTGCATCGCACCGAAGAGCAGCAGGCAGTCGACGCCGATGAGCTGAAAATCCTGGCACAGGTGCTCACGGAGAAATACGCCGAATTCGAGGTCCACGGGCAGGTAACGCAAATCAATCCCGGCCCAGTAGTGACGACCTTCGAGTTCAAGCCCGAGGCTGGCATCAAGTACAGCCGCATCACCGGGCTCACCGACGATCTCTGCCTCGCGCTAAAAGCTGAGAGCATTCTGATCGAGCGCATGGCCGGCAAGAGCACAGTCGGAATTCAAGTCCCGAACCGCGAGCGCGAGATTATCTGGCTGCGCGAAAACATTGAGTCATCGGAGTTCATCGGACACAAATCAAAGCTGACGCTGGCGCTGGGCAAAGACATCAACGGACGCATCGTGACCGCCGAGCTTTCCGGCATGCCGCACCTGCTGATTGCCGGATCCACCGGCGCGGGCAAAAGCGTGGCCATCAACGCCATGATCATGTCGATTCTTTATAAGGCGACGCCGGATCAGGTGCGATTGATTCTCGTCGATCCCAAGCGCCTCGAACTCGGCAACTACGAGGGCGTGCCACATCTGTACACGCCGATCATTACCGAACCGAAGCTGGCGGCGAACGCTCTGCGCAACGCGGTGCGCGAGATGGAACGCCGCTTGAAGCTGCTGGCGGAAAAAGGTGTGCGCAACATCGAGCAGTACAACCGCCTGTTTGACGACGGCGAAACTCCCAGCCTGTTCGGCAATTCCGGCGAAGAGCGCCCCATTCCCTACATTGTGATCATCATTGACGAGTTGGCCGACCTGATGATGCTCGACGCCGGCAACGTGGAAGAATCCATCACCCGGCTGGCACAGATGGCGCGCGCGGTTGGCATTCACTTGGTACTGGCTACGCAGCGGCCCTCCGTGGATGTAATTACCGGCTTGATCAAAGCCAACTTCCCGGCGCGTATTTCTTTCCGCGTGGCTACGAAAGTAGATTCGCGCACGATTCTTGATGCCAACGGTGCCGAAGCACTACTCGGACGCGGAGACATGCTTTATCTGCCGTCGGGATCAGCGCGAGTGCATCGCCTGCATGCTCCGTTTGTCACCGAGAAAGAAATCGCCGCAGTGGTCGAATTCTGGCGCGCGCAAGGAACCGCGGAGTACGAGCAGAAGTTCCTGGAATCGCCGAAGGAAGAACGTGAAGGCGCGGCTGAAGGCGCCAACGGCGAGTCGAGCGGCGACGATAATGATCCACTGTTTGAAGATGCGGTGCGCCTGGTGCTCGAGTTCGGAAAGGCTTCCACTTCCCTGCTACAGCGCCGCTTGCGCATTGGCTACGGACGGGCTGCGCACTTGATTGACCTGATGGAGCGCGACGGCATCGTAGGCGCCGCCGATGGCCCCAAGCCCCGCGAAGTCCTCAAGCGCCCCAGTTGGATCACCGAAGTCGAAGAGTCCATGCGGTGAGCGGCGAACTCGGACAACCAACTGCGAAACCTGTACTGGTTAATTCTCAGCGCGCAGCTTTGCTTCGTTGGAAACCAGAATATCTACGGACCGGGTAAAGGCTTCGCGTATTTTGGGGAAGTCCCCTTCTTTCACTCCGCCGGAAACCCTCAGCATGGCCGTCCCGTGCGCCAGAGCCCACAACGCATAGACCAGGCGCACATGGTCGGAGGACGCCCCTCCTAACCATTCCGCGGCCCTCTCCAAAACAAAGTCCAGGTTAGGGCGGTTCTTCGATACCCGCCCGATCAACCCTGAGTTTATAAGCAGATATTCCCGTGGCCGGCCCAGGGCAAAGTCCAGATAGGTCTGGCCCACTTCACCGAGAGACTGGCAGGGTTGCAACACCTTGAAGAATTCCTGCTGATAATGGACCACCATCGCTTTCAATATCTCTTCCCGGTTGCGAAAGCGGCGATACACAGCCGGAGTGTTGGTGCCGGCGGCCTTGGCCACTCGCCGCATGCTCAACGCTTTCTCGCCACCCGAGTGCCAAAGCTTTCTGGCCGCTTGCAGAATTCGCCCCTCCACTTCAGGATCAATGTGACGCGCCATTCGAGCCCCTTTTTACGGTCTTACTAAATCGTTTAATTTATGTTGACAATGTTAACATAACAGTGTTAACGTAATCATTGTAAGCCCTCCTCCTGTGGATTTCCAGAGCCTAAAGGCTCAGGGTCCACAGGAAGGCAAGAACGACCGCTTTACTCGGCCCCCTGCAGGACAGTGTCTTGGGATTTCCCCTCTAGGCTTGTCCGTTCGAAATCTATTGAGAGGTGTGTTTGTAGAAATGAATCATTCATCAGAGCCCGCTCCGGGCCCTATGCCGGTTGTGTGTGGCACTCGTCCGAAGCCCGAAATCATACGCATCGAATTCTCCCGCGCCACCCAAGCTAGCTGCGGATTGGCGTGGAGGATTTTCTCCGACGTCAGCGGCTGGCACCGTTTCTCCGACGCTTACCGCAACATTGAATGGCAAGGCGCACCGTGGGCGCCTGGCAGTCGTCTGCGGATCGACATTGTGAAGCCAGTGGTAGCCAGACAAGATCGCGTCATTACGATCTGTACACCTCCTAGGTGCGTGGCCTGGATCAATCACGTGATGGGATACACCATGGAGCAGTGGGTCCTGTTCGACCCCGCGGCGGGCGGCGGCACACGCGTTTCGACCTGGCTGGAATTGACTGGTGCGGACTTTAACGTCCCTGACACTACGAAACTGATCCGGCGCATCCTCGAGGATTGGTTCCTGAACTTCTGCGCGGAATGTGATCGCGTGACCGAGGGCGGGTAGCAACAGCAAGCCGTTGCATCCGGCATAGCTAATCGTGGGAGTCCGTAGTAGAATTCCGCCGACCTATCCCATTGGTGGGATATGCACGATGGACGAATTGGTCTTCTTCGCCGCGCTCGCCCTATTTGTGTTGTTAGGCCCGTGGGTATTGGTATGGCGCGGCAGCCGGAAACGCAGGCGTGAGCGGCTGGAGAACGATCTCCGCTGGAGCGAACTGACCGGGCGCATACACTCGCTTGAGCAGGCGGTGAAAGAGCTTCGCGAGTCCGGCCCCCAACCCATTCAGCCAGCGCCAGCAGCACCCGCCGATGTGCGGGCTGCGACCCGGCAGTCTGCCTCTCCGGTTTCTGACGAGCGCCACACTCCTTCGCGCACGCCGACAGACCTGCCTTCACAAGCGACCGCAGAGGCCTGGGTCGCCAAAAAGCCGGTTGAAGCGGCCCCGACTTCGCCGCGACCTTACGCATCTGTCCCCCCGCCCCCGCCACCTTCTTTCGCCCGCCCTCCTGCACCCCGCTTTCAAAGCGTAGAGGCCGGGCCTTCTTTTACGGAACGACTTAAGTCCGCTTTGGACATTGAAGAAGTTCTGGGGACGAACTGGCTGAACAAGTTGGGAATCATCATTCTGGTGCTGGGGATTGCCTTCTTCCTGGCATATGAACTCAAGACTTTCGGCCCCGCTGGAAAGGTGCTCGTCGGATACATTGTCGCCGCGGTCATGCTGGGCGCTGGCATCTGGTTTGAGCGCGGCGAGCGATACCGCATCCTTGCGCGAGCGGGAATTGGCGGCGGATGGGCGCTCCTTTTTTTCACCACCTATGCCATGTATCACGTGCCCGCGGCGCGGGTGATCTCGTCGCAGGCCATCGATCTGGTGTTGATGCTGGCGGTGGCCGCGGTGATGGTGTGGCACACCCTGCGCTACCGCTCGCAGGTAGTTACCGGATTGGCGTTCCTGCTGGCGTTTTTGACTGTGACCATCAGTCACTCGAATGTTTACAGCCTGTCCGCGGGTGCGGTTCTGGCGGCGGGTTTGGTGGTGATCGTCGGCCGCATGCAGTGGTTCGAGTTGGAACTAGTTGGCATACTGGCCAGCTATTTCAACCACTACCTGTGGCTGCGCCCGATCATTGAACCGATGCAGGGGCACCGGCATCCCTTTGCGGAGTTTCCCGCCAGCGCCGGCCTGCTGTTGCTCTACTGGATAGTCTTTCGCGCATCGTACGTGTTCCGAAAACCAAGCAATGAGCGGCAGGAACGTGTGTCATCGGCTGCGGCATTGCTCAACACCGGCCTGCTGCTGGGTCTATTCAAGTATCAATCCACGCACCCCGAATGGGCGTTTTGGGCGCTGCTTGCGATCGGAGCAATCGAGACGATCCTGGGGCAACTGCCCATTGTCCGGCGCAGACGCACCGCCGTGATTGTGCTTAGCACCGTGGGCGCGGTTCTTCTGATTGCTGCTTTTCCGTTCCGCTACTCCGGGACCCGGCTGTCAGTGCTGTGGCTGCTTGAGGCCGAGGCCTTGCTCCTGATCGGCGTCTGGACGCGCGAAGTCGTTTTTCGCCGCATCGGCTCGCTGGCAACGCTGCTGGTTGCCGGGCAGATGATCAGCGTGGATGCAGCCCGTATCTACGGCATACGAAGCGATGACGCCGATGTCCACAGTTATCCCCGCGTCGCGATATTGTTTGCGATGGCGGCGGTCGTCTTTTACGGTAACGCCCATTGGGTGTTCCGCCGCTGGAAAGAACTGTTTCAGGTGGAATTCGATCGCCGGTTGATGCAACGGCTGTCCTATTTGGGCGCGCTCATGGCATTGATCGCCGCTTGGGTCGCATTCCCTGAGGCGTGGACGGCCGTCGCGTGGTCCGCACTGGGGCTGTTGCTGGCGTTGTTGGGACGGCGCTTTGTGATCCCGGAAGTGTCGTATCAAGCGCATTGTCTGGCTATAGCAGCAGTGATTCGTTTGCTGATCATCAACCTCGACGCGACCAGCCGCTACCACGGCTTCACGCTCCGACTCATCACGATTTCTTTGGTTGCGGTTCTGCTTTACGTCACTTCGCACTGGAGCTGGGTGACGAAAGATGCCGAGAGCCTTCGCTATTTCTCGAGCGCCTACACCTGGGCGGCTTCATTCCTGCTGAGCCTTCTAGCCTGGTACGAACTTCGGCCCGCCGGAGTTGCGGTGGCTTGGGCAATAGGTGGCATGGTTTTGTTTGAACTGGGCCTCAGTCGTAAATCCCTGTCGCTTCGGCTACAGGGATACACCGCGTTTGCCGCTAGCTTTTCGCGGATTTTCTTTGTGAACCTGAACGCTTCGGGAAACCCCGGAGAAATTAGTCCTCGCTTTTATACCGTTGTGCCTCTCGCCTTGATTTACTTTTACGCCTACTGGAGACTGGACGAGAGTGAAGGTGATCTGTCCCACATCGAGCGTAGTCTCAAGATCAAAATCAAAAACGTCTGCTGTTATCTGGGCACGATCACCGTTGCGGCGCTGATGCGTTTTGAAACTCCGGCGGATTGGGTCGCCGCAGCCTGGGCAGCGCTGGCTTTCGCGCTGCTCGCCGTCGCCTGGCGCACTGGACGCGTTGTCTTCATGCATCAGGCACTGCTGGTTAGCGTGGGGGTACTCGCGCGCACGGTGCTGCACAATTTCTACGAGCGCAGTTATTTTCCCGCGCCCGCTTGGGAGAGTCGCTGGGTGACGGTAGGAAGCACGATCGCATTGCTGCTCCTCTCTCTGCCCATCGCATTTAAGATGCGCAAGAAAGACGCGCCGGAAGCTGAGAGTGGGCTGGTTCGCCTGTTGCAGGCTTTCGTCCGCCGACCTGAGCAACTCTTCTTCTTCATTGCCATCGGTGTGCTGACTGTGCTCCTGGCGCTGGAGATGCGTCACGGCATGGTCACGCTTTCCTGGGCAGTCGAAGGATTCGGTATTTTCCTGCTTGCGCTATGGCTGGGCGAGCGCAGTTTCCGCTTGTCTGGACTTGGGTTGCTGTTGCTTTGCGTGGCGAAGATTCTGCTGGTGGACGTGTGGCGCCTGAATCTGCCCGACCGTGCCCTGACTTTCATGGTGCTGGGAGGCGCCTTGTTCTTGGTTTCATTCCTATACACGCGCAATCGTGAAGCGTTGCGGCAATATTTATGAAGCACTGGATCGTATTGGCGGTGATCGTGCTATGGGGAGCCTCGGCCGTCGTGGTCAGCGAGCGGCGCAAGGTGGACGTGACTGCCAGCCCGGCTGCGCTGCTCTATCTGGTTGCCGACACCGAACGCGAGCTCACTCGCATGCCGGTGAGCTTCACACGCATGTCCGATCAGGACGAGATTCAGGTCGGAGATCAACTGGCCGCCTCCTACAGCTTTGAGGATCCCGACAAGAAAGACCCGGACAATGAAGAGGTCAAGCGGTACCTGACCGAAGTCGGCTTACGCGTGGCGGGGCATGCACATCGCAAGTTGCCATACCACTTTCATTACATCCCCGACAAATATTTTGTAAACGCTTTCGCCCTGCCCGGCGGACACGTCTATGTCGGCGCGGGTTTGCTGTCACTTATGGACAGCGAGGACGAACTTGCGGCAGTCATTGGACACGAGATCGAGCACATTGACCACTACCACTGCGCCGAACGGGTTCAACAGGAGCAAGCGTTGCACCGGATTCCGCTCGGAGAATTGATTGCCTTGCCCGTCGAAATCTTCGAGGCCGGGTATAGCAAAGATCAGGAAATGGAGGCCGACCGCGAAGGAACGCGGCTGGCGGTCGAAGCGGGTTACTCTGCCAACGGCTCGATACGAATGTTCGAGGCTTTCCAGCGACTTTATGATGAATATCTGAATCCCGCTAAGAGTCCGCAGCAGGAACTGTCGCAGGTTGCGATGCAAACCATTGAAGGATATTTCCGCTCGCATCCCTTGCCCTCAGAGCGGATCGCACAGGTGCGAACACTGATTGCCAGCGAGAACTGGCCGCTGCGCTCAGAACGCGATCTGGCCATCGGATACATTTTCTGGACGGCGAGGGCCAAGGATGCGCTCGACGCCAGAAAATATCAGCAGGCGCAACAACTGGCCAACCAGTCTTTAAAGGTCAAGCCCGGCCAAGCCTCCGCGCTGTCGGTACTCGCGCAGGCGCAATTCGCTCAGGCAGATTTTTCGCAAGCGGCCGCTTCCTACCGTAAGCTTCTCGACGTATCTGGCTGGACCACAAACGTGGCGGATGCTTATGCCTTGTCCCTGGCCGCGGCCAATCCAAAAGCGGCCGCCGCCGAATTTCGCCAAAGGATGGCCTCGGCCAAAGGTGACACTCGCGATCTGCAAGTGCCGCTCGCAGGTCTGGCACTTTTGTCAGGAGATCCGGCTCCCGCAAAAGCCGCCGTGGCAGCCGCACGCACCCATGACGACTTGGGGCTGTGGCTGGGGAAGGTGGGTTGGTGGTTCTATCTGGCCGGCGACTACCCAACCGCATCGAGCCTGCTGGGGGACGCGGTCCAACTGCGGCCGGATGATGTGAGGGTGCGACAGCGGCTGGCGTGGGCCTGGATTGAACAACACCGCCTGGCAGATGCCCTGCAAGTTCTTGGTGACAACGGCGCTTACGACTCATCTTCGCAGCATGAAAAGGAAATGGCGCGATCCGTCGCCCGCTGGCAGGCCGAAGAACGCGACGCAGCACTCGCCGATTTCTCGGTTGCGGTATCGGGTCAACCGGAGTGGGGGAATCCCGCTTGGGTCAAAGCCCTATACTCGCCGACGGTTGCCCGGAGCGTTCAACAGATGCAGACCGAGACCGAGCGGCGACGGAAAGCGTTGGCAGCCAAAGCTCACTGACCGGCGTACTGGCAGAAACAAAAAGCGCGGCCCGCAGGCCGCGCCTTCTGATACTACCTTTGTCTAGAACCGCAACACGATTCCGCTCGAGATCCGAACGTTTTTACGATCGGTGAAGCCGGAGAAACGCGTGGTCATCCAGTCGAACTGAGCGACGCGGAAGGCCAAGGGGCCGTGCCCCGCATCAATCCCGCCACCAAGCATCATGTCGAAGCCGCTTGTGCTTATGCCGCCCGCTTCGGCTCTGGCGCCGCCAAACAAAGCGTGGGCGAAAGGCTTCACCAGCGGCAAGTGTGCATGCACTTCCGGACCGAAGGTGTAGGTGTAGAAGTGCAAGCCGGAACCATAGACGCCGCTGAAGTCGGCAGTGACTCCCAACCAGCGGTTGACGTTCCCGGTCAGCGCGCCGTTCCAGCCGTTGGTGTTCGGCCCGCCGTCGAAATGGGTGTACTGATAACCACCGAATACCTCCGCTTTGGGCTCAGCGCTTGCAGCCACCGCGGACAAGATCAGAATTGCAAAACAGAAAACCAACTTACGCATGTATTTTCCCTCACTGATTAAGATTTGCACCTCGCCGAAGTTAGATGCGAGTCTGCAGACTTCTGCAACCTGTGCTGGAACAAGTTAAAGCAGCGGGGCGAAACACCACAAATGACGGAAGATTTCTGGCTTTGGTAATGCGACCTTTTGCGGCTTGCCTGCATCTGGCAGGATTAACAGGAGGTGATTACTCTCGGTTACTTCCCAGCCCCGCCCGCCCACTTCCATGCGCTGGCTACAATTTCTTCCAGCGAGCGTTTGGCTTTCCAGTTCAGCAATCTTTCAGCACGCGAGGGATCGGCAACCAACTCCGCGGGATCCCCGGGGCGCCGCGCTCCGATGTGAGTGGGAACTTTGTGGCCGGTGACCTTTTCGACGGTCGCAACGACTTCATGCACCGAATACCCCTTGCCCGTACCGAGGTTCATTGCCCCGGACTCGCCTTTCGAAAGATATTCCAGACCTAGTACGTGGGCCTCGGCGAGATCGTTTACGTGAATGTAATCGCGGATACAAGTGCCATCCGGCGTGGGATAGTCATCGCCGAAGATCTCCAATGCGGCGCGTTTGCCCTGGATCGCTTGCAGGATGAGAGGAATCAAGTGCGTCTCGGGATCGTGCTTCTCGCCGATTTTCCCGCTTTCGTCGGCGCCGGCAGCATTGAAATAACGAAATGCGACATAGCGCAATCCATAGGCGCGGCTGTAGGCTTCGAGAGCATTCTCCAGCGCCAACTTGGTGGCGCCATACGGATTCACCGGCTGGCGCGTGCTGTTTTCTGTAATCGGAGATTTCTCTGGAGTGCCATACACGGCGGCAGTGGAGGAGAAGATAAACTTGCGCACCCTCGAATCCATGACCGAGTTGAGCAGAGCGAGCGCCGCGGTGACATTGTTGTGAAAATACTTTCTGGGGTTCTCCACCGACTCGCCGACGTAGGCGTGTGCGGCAAAGTGCATGACTGCATCTGCCCGGCCCAGCGCTTTCGCCAGTTTCGCAGAGTCCGCGATGTCACCGACAATAAGTTCAAAACCTTCAGCGAGCTCCCGATGGCCAGTGCACAAGTTGTCGTAGATGATGACTTCGTACCCTTTGCGCTGAAGGACGTGTGCAGCATGACTGCCGATGTATCCAGCTCCCCCAACCACTAGAACGGCCAAGATTCCTCCCGTGACTCGGACACCATCATAATCGAGGCGGAAAGGAAAAACCCATCCGTTCGCGGCAGTGCGCGAGCCGGATGGGTTGAGAGAATCGGATAAATCAGTAGGTGTAAATCAAATCGAACTGAAACCGGTTCAAATAGGGCTCTCGCTGCCCAGCTTTGGTAATGGTCTTGGAAGCCACAGCAGTGTTGTTCTCGAGGTAGCTATTCAGCACGCGCCCATGCCACCAGGTTACGTTGGCGACGACATTGGAGCGCAGCTTCCACGCCGCATAGAACTTGTTCTGCAGGATGTTGGTGGGCGCTCGCTGGTCGCTTTCGGCGATGGATGCCAGCACCGAATCCTGCTCCTGCCGGTACCAGGAGTACCCGAACTGGAGATCGTTCTTGTTCTTGCTTTGACCGACGCTCAGATCGCCGCCATACTCCTTGTTCTGGCTGCCGATGCTGCCGATAATTTTGCCGGTAGTGTCCAACGGGTGAGCCTGGGCATCAAGGTTGTCCTCAAACTCCAGAACGAGATTGACTGGAAAGCGGGCAACGCCAGTCTTGATCTGATTGTTGAGAATGAAGTCGGCATAGTCGAATCCCGAGAAGAAGTGCGGCTTCCCGGAAGCGTCCAGGTAAGTGGCGTTGGTCATGCCGTTCGGGGCGAAGGCGCATGGCGGAAATTTGGGCAGCGTTCCGAAAGTCGAGCAGCCCGGGCCTTCCCCAGGAACAGGATAGGAGATTGGGCCGGAGCCAGTAGTGGTAGCGCCAACTTGAAATGCGCTGGCCTGCAGCAAAGCATCGGGACGGTTCCAGTGCTCGGTGAGGAACGATGCCGCAGTTGACCACGGGCCGGCGGCTAACTTGACCGCAGCCTGTCCGCCCAGGGTATAGGAATCCTGCCCGCTGGAGCTTTCGTTGTACAGCAGCTCAAGGGCTTGGATGGTAAAGTTCTGCAGCGGTCCGTGAAAGTTGAACGAAAGCTTTTGGTCGAAGCCTTCAGGGTTCAGGTCGGGATCGCCGGTCACGGAGGTCCGTTGCCACAGATATGGAAATTTTCCGGCGGTGACGGATAGCCAACTGTGGGCCACGGGATTGTAGGCGATGTATCCCCGGTCAAGCGCGATCGTCTTGCGATCAAAGGCGTTGGTCAGAGTTTCGTTGGTGGTGGTCGGGTCGCCCTGGCTGCCCGTGGCGATGGCAACCCCGCCGATGAAGTCCTGACTCAATGCCCCGTCGAGGCCGAGACGAACGCGGATCCGAGCGCGGTTGCGGTCTTGAATTCCATCCTGCTTATAGGCTTCGCCGCGGACGCGGATATCGCCGGAGAGGCGGAAGCGTCCGGCCAGATCCGCCAAGTTGCTGAGTTGCGACTGCTGCTTCTTGTCGTTGGCCACCAGACTCGCCGTGGTGGCAACAGCAGAGCCAGCCACCATAGAGCTATCACTCGCGGTGTGTTGGGCATTTGTGGCAGACTGTTGTGCCTCCACCGCAGTAGCCTGTGCTTGCTCGGCGCCAGTCTGGGCCTTCTGCGCGTTGGTGTTCGCTTGTTGCACCGCGTCGAGAACCTGGTGCAGTTGCTCCTGCAACTGCTGCATCTGTTGGCTCTGCGTCTCAATCTGTGTCTGCTGTGCCTGCACCAGTTCGCGCAGGGCTTGCACATCCTGCTGTGTCGCGGCCGTTGCGGCAGGCGCCTTGGGATGTTTTTTCTTAGTCGTTGAGGTTGACTGCGCCAGCAACCCCGCGCTCAGCGCAAGGATAACGGCGAAGAAGGGGAGCCACCGAACTGGGAATCGCATTGCTTTGTCTCTCCTAGTTGAAAGATAAGTACGTCGATCTATTAAGTAGTGCTGTGCGCCGGAAACCGGATTGCCGAAGTTCCAGCTTGTCATATGTCCTGTTGTGTTATGACGCAGCCAATCCCCAACGTTGCTGCAGACTCTTCTCCAGGGTCTTGAACACGACGCCATCCACCAGATACCCGAGGCCGATGATTAGAATCATGACAGCGACGACCTGGCTCATATCGTTCAAGTCGCGTCCCATCATGAGCAGTTGACCCAGGCCGAGCGTCACGAAAATCATCTCCCCGGAAATCAGCGAGCGCCACGCAAAGGCCCAGCCCTGCTTCAAGCCAGTCACGATATACGGCAGACTGGCGGGCAACGTGACATACCAGAACAAACGTACGCCGCGCGCACCGAGGTTCCTTCCGGCCATGCTGTATATCTTCGGCAGTTGCTTGCGGCCGGTTTCCATGCTGATGGTGACCGACAGCAGAGACCCCATGACGACGACAAAGATGATGGCTTTCTCGGTGAGCCCGAACCACAACACGGCAATCGGAAGCCAACAGATGCTTGGCAGGCTTTGGAAACTGACCAGTAGTCCGCCGACGGTCTGCTCCAGGAATTTATTGCTGGCGATCGCCAACCCGAGCGCCAGGCCCAGCACCACCGAAATTCCGTAGCCGATCAGCATGCGCCTCATGCTGACTCCGATGGCGATCCAAAAACTGTGGTCGGCGAATCCCTCCCAAAGCGTTTCAGCCACGCCCCAGGGATTGGGAAATACATAAGGCGGCCAGATCCGGAGCTTGGCGAGCAGCGCCCAGACGCCGATCAAGGCCGAATAAAAAACAATGTACCTAAGCGCGCGCTTCATGTCCGTACTCCGCCTCCCGATACTCCGACTCCAAAGACCGGTTAATCTCTTCCCGCAGATCGTCAAGAATTTCGCGCGCCAGGCCAGCCACGTGAACATCCTCCAGATGACGAGGCCGCGGCAGACAGACTTCGTACTCGCGTTTGACCTGTCCGGGACGGAATGTCAGCAGAGCGACGCGATCTCCCAGACGCACCGCTTCGCGGACGTTGTGGGTCACAAAGACGATGGTGCGCTGGGTCTCTTGCCAGATGCGTTCCAGTTCGTCGTGCAGCAAGTCGCGGGTCTGGGCATCTAGCGCGGCGAAAGGTTCATCCATGAGCAGAACGTCAGGCTCAGTGGCGAGGGCACGGGCCAACGCGACCCGCTGCCGCATTCCGCCCGAAAGCTGGTGAATGTAGCTGTCCTTAAACTGTTGGAGATGGACCAGGCGAAGGTAGTCGCGGACCTTGGCTTCCCGCTCGGCCTTCGGAACCGCCTTCATTCGCATGCCAAACTCGACGTTCTGGCCAACGGTAAGCCAGGGAAACAGGCCCAATTCCTGGAAAATCAGGATCCGGTCGGTGCCCGCGCCTTGCACGGCAGCGTTATCCACTAGCACCTCGCCGGAAGTTTGCTGATGCAGGCCTGCGATCAAGTGCAGCAGCGTGGATTTTCCGCACCCCGACGGCCCCACAATGCACAGAAACTCGCCCGGCTGAACGTGCAGGCTGATGTTCTTGAGCGCGATCAGCCGATCGCCGGAGTTGGTGGCGTAACTCAGCGAGACATCATTCAGCGACAGCTTTGGAGTCTCATTCGTGCGCTCCACCACCGAAATTCCTACAGGCTCTTTACGGGCGCCGGAGGAGCGATACGGCGTGCGATGTTCGACTGGAATGCGTGCGTCAGGCTTCGTCAGTGGCCGGGTCATTGGATTGGCTTCTTCCCTTCTTCCGTGAGGACCTGATTCAGCAGAGTCAGATCGTAGATTTTTGACAGATCGGGCATTTGCCGCCCGAGAAATCCCGCCTCAAACGCCGATTGTGCCGCTCGCAGCAAAGGTTCGCGCAGGGGATCGTAGGTCACCTGCATGCGGCTGAAAGAATCGTTCAACACGTCGGCGCTGACCGCTTTTCCGGTTTCCTTCTGGATCTGCTGGTTCAGCAGCTGCTTGGCTTCAGGCATGTGGCCGTTGATCCAGGTCGTGAGTTCCACGTGCGCCTTCAGCCACTTCTTGACCAGATCCGGATGCGAGTTGAGAAACTTGGTGCTGACGATCAGGCCAGTGGTGAGGAACTGTCCGTTCGGCCACAGCGTGCGCTCATCCAGAAAAATTCGGCCTCCGGCCTCATGCACGAGACGCGAGGCCCAGGGTTCCGGCGCCCATGCTGCGTCAATTTCCTTTTTTAGAAACAGGGTCAGTTGATCGGGATTCGCCACCGGGATAACGGCGACGTCGCCGCCTTTGTCGCGCGTCTTCAGCCCTTGCGACTTCAGCCACGCACGGAGAGCGACATCCTGGGTATTCCCCATCTGCGGCGACGCGATGCGCTTCCCGTGAAAATCCGCAGCTGCGTTGATTCCGGAATCGGTGCGCACAACCAGCGCAGCGCCGCCGCTGGTGGCTCCGGCAATAATCCGCAGGGCCTCGCCGTCGGAGCGCGCATAACCATTGATCGCCGGATTGGGGCCGACATAGGCCATGTCGAGGGACCCCGCAAACAGAGCTTCGATCGCCGAAGGACCGGCGTTGAAGCTTTGCCATTGAATATTGACGTTCGACCCCATTGCCTTTTCGAACCAGTCGCTCGCCTTGCCGACCATGGGCTGGGCGTGGGTGACATTCGGAAACGCTCCAACGCGGATTACTGCAACCTGGGCGCTAAGCGCACCTGATAGTGCGAGCACCGCGGAAAATAGTCCTATGGCCTTGACTCTCACTTTTCACCCCGTCCTGTGTTTCCGTGGACCACCATGGGCAGGACACCGGCCTCGGACTTCTTCTTGCGCCTCTTACGCTGGGACAAAGGGGTAGGGTTCGCAATATCGGCAAGGGTTGTGCTCTCCAGAATTTTGGCGGCGGCGTCGCGAACCTCGAGGAATACGCGGTATAGGGCACGGTGTTCGGCGTCGCGGTCAATTAGTGCTCGCAGCTGATCGGCATCACCAAACGGCGCAAGCGGGCCGTCAATCAACCGGATAATCTCGCTGAGATGAATTTCCGCGGGCGCGCGGCGCAATTGATACCCACCCTTGGATCCGCGCGCGCTCTCCACGATGCGCGCATTCTTCAGCTCCAGAAGGATTAATTCCAGGAATTTTTCCGGGAGTTCTTCTTCGTAAGCGATGTCGCGGATACGGATCGCACCCTGGTTATAGTGGCGAGCCAGCATCATCATGGCTTGCAGCGCATACAGACCCTTTTGAGAGATTTTCATAATTTTTTCACTTTACCATAATGTCTATGTATTTAATAGACATAGAGGAGATGCACCGCGATCGCCAAACCGAAAGCGCGCTAAGCTGTTGGTTTGTCAGGGATTGTCGGCAGCGAAGGAGATAATAGCCGGGCCGCTGTGCAATTTATTGGTGTCTTAGGAAGGAACTTTACTTCACACTTGGCTCAGCCCATACGGGCGATTTGCAGGGTGATGTTGTCTGGGCCGCCGTGGTCTTTGGCCAGCTGCACCAGTGAGCGGCAGGCATCGAGCGGGGCCTTCCCCGCTAGCGCTTCCGCCAACTCGGGTTCGCTCACTTGCCCCCACAGCCCATCGGTGCAGAGTAGCAAAACGTCGGCCTCCTCCAGCGCCACCGGCGTAACCGAAAAATCGGGCTGGATGTCCTCGGCAACGCCGACGGCCGCCGTGAGCACATGTTTCTGGGGATGGTTGTCGGCATCCTCCGCGCGAATGATGCCTGTCTCGACCAGGCGCGAGACGAGCGAATGGTCGCGCGTGACCACGCGCAACTTCCCCGCTCGCAGCAGATACAAACGGCTGTCGCCAATATGAGCGTAATACAGAGAGTCTCCAATCAGCGCCAGAGCGGTCAGGGTCGTGCCCATGCCGTGAAGCCCGGGATTCTCACGAGCTCTTTGCTGAATTCGGGCGTGCGCCTGCCGGAAGCCTTCGAGCAGGCGCTGCTGCGGATCAGGATCAGCCGAACTGGAGTAAACCTCCTCGACGGTTTCGACCGCGATGCGGCTGGCAAACTGGCCACCTTCGCATCCGCCCATGCCGTCGGCAACGATCGCCAGCCGCCCCAGACGCGCAAAAGTGGAATCGTCTGGGGACTCCCAGTAGCCGAGACTGTCCTCGTTGTTCTCCCGCTGGCAGCCAACATCGCTGAGGCTAGCCACTTCGACCCCGGCACGAACCTTCATAGTGCGCGCTCACTCCAGGAAGGTGGATTATACGCGAGGGTGCCGCCTCCCGCTCACGCAAGCCGCGGCGCCCAGGAACCGTCCTGACATTTGTCACCATGCTTTGGTGATGTTCTCCACTGTCGCCCCCATTCCGTTTTCGCGATGATGACCATGCGGTGGAAAGCTGGAGAGCAAATGATGGCAAGCTTACAGGTCGTGGGAACTCAAGAGAGTCCGGCGGCACGAGTGCGGCAAGCTCCGGTCGCCCGAATCGAGGGCGTCAGTAAAAACTACGGTCCAGTGCAGGCGCTGGTGGACTTCAACTTCGAGGTACGCGCAGGAGAACTGGTCGCGCTGCTGGGGCCCAACGGCGCCGGCAAGACAACGGCAATCAAGCTGCTGCTGGGGCTGGCGACGCCGAGCCGCGGCAGAGTGTCGGTTTTCGGCGGGGATCCGGCAAGCACCCTGACTCACACCCGGATAGGCGCAATGTTGCAAGTCGGGCGCGTTCCCGAAACGTTGAAAGTCTGGGAGCATATCGATCTATTCTCCTCTTACTATCCGAATCCCTTGCCGCTCGGCGAAACTCTTGCGATTGCCGGCCTCGAGGATTTGCGCGACCGCAAGTTCGGCGTTCTCTCCGGCGGCCAGAAACAGCGGGTACTGTTCGCACTGGCGATTTGCGGCAATCCGGACCTCCTGTTCCTCGATGAACCCACCGTCGGACTGGACGTCGAAGCCCGTCATCTGCTGTGGGACGAAATCCGCAAGTTGGTGAAACGTGGGAAAACCGTCGTGCTGACCACTCATTATCTCGAAGAAGCCGATGCTCTCGCCGACCGCGTGGGCGTGATCAACAAAGGCTCAATCATCGCCGAGGGTACGCCCACCGAAATCAAGTCACGCACGGCGGGAAAGAAGATTCGCTGTGTCACCGAATTGTCGCTAGCGGTTGTCCGAGGTCTGCCCGGCGTTTCTTCGGTGCAGCAAGACCGCGATGCACTGGTAATCCATGCATCCCAGGCAGAAGATGTCCTTCGCGGATTGCTCAAGTTGGATCTGGAAATTTCTGGTATTGAGGTCAGCGGCGCGGGACTGGAAGACGCGTTCCTGGCCCTGACGCGGGAAGACAAAAACTAGGAGACTGGCATGGCAACGGCATCAACAGCGATCAATCCTGCGGTGAGTGTGCGGCAACCCGATGTGCTCAGGATTTACTTCAAAGAGGCGAAGTACGAGTTCTTGAAAAGCCTTCGCTATCCCATGTACTCGGTTTCGACTCTGCTCATGCCGGTCATGTTTTATGTGTTATTTGGCTTGGTGATGGGCAAACAGGCGATTGGAGAAGTTCGCACTACGGTTTACTTGCTGGCCACCTACGGCACATTTGGGGTCATGGGAGCATCTCTGTTCGCAACTGCCGCGAGCCTGGCATCAGAGCGCCGCCTGGGGTGGTTGCAGGTCAAGCGGGCCAGCCCCATGCCTCCCTTTGCCTACTTTGTGGCCAAGGCCGTCATGAGCCTCATATTCAGTGGCATGGTGGTTCTCCTGCTGTTCCTGCTGGGTGTCTTATTCGGCGGTGTCCAACTTCACGTCGCCACCATGGCGAAGCTGTGGCTCACGCTGGTCGCCGGATCGCTTCCATTCTTCTCCATGGGATTGGCCATCGGCTACTTCGCGGAGCCGAACTCGGCTCCGGCGGTCATTAATATTTTCTATCTGCCCATGTCATTCTGCTCGGGCCTGTGGATGCCATTTATGTTCCTGCCTAAGTTTATTCAGCACATTGCGGTGTTTCTGCCGCCTTATCATCTGTCGCAACTGGCCCTGAACTTGATTGGCGCGGGCCAGGGCGGCCCAAGCCAGGGCCACTGGGAAGCGCTGGCTGGGTTCGCCATGATCTGCCTCGGCGTTGCGCGCTGGGGCCACCAAAGAGATCAGAAAGCAAACGGCTAGAACAGGTTCAAGGAGCAGTTATGAAATCCAATTGGAGCAACTCGGCAGGCTGGGTGCTGATGACGGCGGCGGTGGGGCTTCTGGCATTGCTGCGCCGGCTCGATTTACTGCTGATTGTGGCGCCGGTCTCGCTGCTGTTCGCCTACCGACTGGCACGGGCCAAGTTTAGAATCCGCTCCGTTCAGCGTTAGACGGGGCAGCGTTAGAATATAGACCGCAGCATGAGCCTGATTCCCAAAAATCGTGATCACGGATGGGCGCCTTACGTGTGGCTGGTTTTTCTCGCGTTCTTTTATATCCAGCCAATTATGGAACATCCCAGTTGGCGCACACTGCTGATTGCCAATGCGACGGTCGCGATCTTTCTGGTCTTGTACTTCTCGATTTTCTGGGTGCGTCCGCCGTTCAACTATCTGTTGCTGTTATGCATGGCCGCTATGGGGCTGGGTCTGGCCAATGTGAACCCGGGGTCCTGTGTCTTTATCATTTTTACCGCTTCCTTTATCCCCTGGGTGACAGGCCGGGTGAAGCCCGCTCTGATTGCGCTGAGCGCCTTGGTGACAGCCGTAGCGCTCAATGCAGTGCTCTTTCATCCACCCGCTCCTTTCTCGATCACCTCAGTGGTGGTGACGCTTGGCGTCGGCCTGTCCAACATTCACTTTGCCGAGAAGAATCGCGCCGACCATAAATTGCGCCTGGCCCAGGGCGAGATTGAACACCTGGCTAAAGTGGCTGAACGCGAGCGCATCGCGCGAGATTTGCACGATGTCCTCGGTCACACGCTTTCCGTGATCATCGTAAAGTCCACGCTCGCCGGGAAGCTGTTGGAGAAGTATCCGGAGAAAGCGAGAAGCGAGATTGCGGACATTGAAAAAGTTTCCCGCGAGGCCATGGCAGAAATCCGCAACACCCTCCGCGGCTACAGCACTTACAAGCTCAGCGAAGAGATTCAGCGCGCTGAATCAGCCTTGAGTTCCGCCGGGGTCACTCTGCAATCGGAAACTGCCGAGATCAACATGACTGCGGTGCAGGAAAGCGTCGTGGCCCTGATCATGCGAGAAGCCGTCACCAATGTTGTGCGTCATTCGCAGGCGCGCACTTGCAAGCTGCGGCTCGCCGCGAATAATGGAGACTGCGTCCTGGAAATTCAGGACGACGGCCGCGGTGGATCTCTCCTCGAAGGCAACGGCCTGCGCGGCATGCGCGAGCGCGTGGAGGCCCTGGGCGGGACCATTACTCGTGACATGTCGGTGGGAACCAGGCTGACTTTCGAATTTCCGCTAGCTCCGAACGGCAAGCATTGAATCCTCCCGCAAAAACCGCACGCAAGACCATTCGGGTGGTCATCGCTGAAGATCAGGGGATGATTTTGGGAGCGCTGGCCTCGCTGCTCGAAATCGAGGGCGATATCACCGTCATTGGCCGGGCGAGAAATGGCGCTGAAGCGCTGACCGCAGTGCTCACGCATAAGCCCGATATCTTCCTCACCGATATCGAAATGCCCGAGATGAGCGGCCTCGACGTGGCGGCCGAACTGAAACGCCGGCGGTCGGCCACGCGTGTCATTATTTTGACCACTTTTGCCCGCGCGGGGTATTTGCGCCGCGCTCTGGACGCCGGAGCATCCGGTTACCTGTTGAAGGACATGGCGGCGGAAAAACTAGCCGAGGCTGTCCGCCGCGTGCAAAGCGGCCTGCGAGTAATCGACCCCGAACTCGCCGCTGAAGCTTGGGTGGAAGCCGATCCCCTCA
Source organism: uncultured Acidobacteriota bacterium (assembly GCA_963839975.1). Lineage (GTDB taxonomy): Bacteria > Acidobacteriota > Terriglobia > Terriglobales > Acidobacteriaceae > Gp1-AA145. The sequence continues at coordinate 986,216 of CAWIXA010000002.1, forward strand.
CCGACCGCGAGCGCCAGGTGCTCCGGCTCGCCGGGGACGGAATGGCGAGCGCTGAAATCTCGTCTAAGCTGAATCTTTCTGAGGGAACGGTGAGGAATTATCTTTCGGAGGCGATCAGCAAGTTGGGCGCGGCGAATCGCACAGAAGCGGCGAGGATTGCAAGGACTAAAGGCTGGCTCTGACGAGCTGCTCTTGACGCGGTTGGTTCTTGGATATCTGATGCGGGCGGATCCCGACGCCCGGATTCCTACATCCGTCCCGCCTGGGTTGGCGCATCAAACCCGAATCGTCCGAGTATCTTCTTCACCTCTTCGGTCTGCAAATACTCTTGGAATTTTGCGGCCAGTTTCGGATTCTTGGAAGACTTCAGCACCACGCACGCTTGCCGCATCGGAGGATAGTCGTCCGCTGGAATTTCCGCGTAGCGGACCTGCGGCCCCGCCGACAGCGCCAGCGAGAGCGCCACAATCCCCACATCTGCAGCGCCTGACAAGACAAACGATGCTGCTTGCGAAATATTCTCTCCCGTGACCAACTTGCCGGATACCTGGTCGTAAATCTTCTCGGTCTTCATCGCGGCAACCGCAGCTTGGCCGTATGGAGCGTGACTGGGATCGGCAATCGCGATCTTCTTCACCGCGGGATCGAGTAGCAGGCTGAGCCCGCGTTTCACGTCCAAGCTTGAGCTAGCCGGGACCATGAGGACAATTTTGCCCCAGGCGTATTCGTAATAAGTGCCGGGAACAGTGAGGCCCGCAGCTTCCAGTTTCCTGGGATAGTCCGCGTTCGCCGAGAAGAAGAAATCAAACGGCGCGCCGTTTTGAATCTGCTGATAGAAATTTCCCGACGATCCGTAGATGACCTTGATCTGTGCGCCCGATGCCGTCTGAAAGCGCGGAGGCAATTTGCTCCAGCGCCGGACGCAGATCCGCCGCCGCGGCAACCGTCAATTCCTGTGCCCGAACGGGAGTGACGGCTGAAAAGAGGACTAAGACACTGAGACCACACAACACGCGTCGCAACATAGCAGAAATCTCCTTACGGGCTCGCCACCGGGGCGGATTGCTGCAACATCTTCCTGCGCATTTCAAGATGTTTCTGGCGGAAGTGGGCGTGAGCGCGCTCTCCCCAGCCGCGCACGAAGTAGTAATTCAGGGTCGCGCCGATCAGCGAGCTTACGATAGGAATCAATCTTCCTGCCCATTTCTCCACAAACTCCGCGCTCGCTTTGGCGGCAATGCGCTGAATGATTCGCGGCACCAGGCGGTTCACTACATTTTTCTCCAGCAACTCGCGGCCCAGGTCCACGCCAGCGGCGCTGGCGGTGGCAATCCATAGCTCCGCGATTTCCTCGTCGGTGTTGTATTCGAAGCCGTAGACCAAGCTCAGTTTCTGGATGGTGCGCAGCGTGATGCCCGCCAGAATGCTGAAGTCGGGCACGATGGTGAGCAGCCCACCCAGCCCGAAACCCGCACCCTCGGCCGCCGCCATTTTCATTGCGCCATGAATGACCTTTTCCGCGACCGTGTCGAGCACCGGAGGCTCGACCTAATACATTCCCTGGAAAGCTGGTCACCGGCAGCCCATGCGCGGCGCGGAGTTCCATCAAAAAACGCTCTGGATCAACCCGCACGGTCTTGTACGCGCGCCACAAGGCTTTCGAAAGAGACTTCTCAACGCGGCGCCGGAGCCAGGATTTATCGGAAGACATGAGCAACACTTATCTTTGCGGCTAAGAAGCCAACAACCAAGAACGAAAGAACAACCTCCATTCTATCGCGTCGTCCCGCTCCCAAGCCTGCCGCGAAAGCTGTGCTACGATCATGAGTCCCCTTAAAATGCCCTCTGGAAAACTCCATTTAGTGCCGCTTGGCGGCCTCGGCGAATTTGGCATGAACTGCATGGCCGTACGCTGGGGCGATGACATCATCGTGATCGACGCCGGCCTCATGTTCCCCGAAGCCGAGCTTCTAGGCGTGGACATCGTCGTCCCCGACATTTCCTATCTCACCGAAAACCGGTCAAAGGTGCGCGGCATCGTGCTCACCCACGGCCACGAAGATCACATCGGAGCCCTGCCCTGGGTACTCTCCGAGTTGAACGTGCCCGTCTGGGGCACCGAGTTCACGCTCGCCTATGTCGAAGACAAACTCGACGAACACGGCTTGCTAGATGACGCCGACTTGCGCGAAATGCGCGCGGGAGAGAGATTCAAGATCGGCCCGTTCACAATTCACCCGATTCAGGTCACGCACAGTCTGGTGGATTGCGTTTCGCTCGCGGTCCACACACCGCTGGGAGTTGTAATTCATACCGGCGATTTCAAAGTCGATCCCACGCCCACCGACAACCGTTTGTTCGATCTTCACGCCTTCGCCGAATACGGGAAAGAAGGCGTACTCGCGCTGTTGCAGGATTCGACCAACGTCGAGCGCCGCGGCTACACTCCCAGCGAACGCGCCGTCCGACCCAAGTTTGACGAGGTCTTCGCGCGCACCGAGCGGCGATTGTTCATCTCCTGCTTCGCATCTTCCATTCATCGCATCAAGCTGGCGGTCGAGATGGCGGCAGAACACGGAAGGAAAGTCGCGTTCCTCGGCCGCTCCATGAACAACTCGTCTGAGATCGCCGAGGACCTGGGCTACATCGACATTCCCGGCGGGCTGGTAATCAACCCCAGCGAAATAAAAAACTTTCCCCCGGAAAAAGTTTGCGTGCTGATCAGCGGCACCCAGGGCGAACCGATGAGTGCTCTTTCCCGCGCCGCTGTGGACAATCACAAGCACGCTAAGATCGAAAAGGGCGACACGGTCGTGCTTTCGTCGCGAATCATTCCCGGCAACGAAAAAGCCATCTACCGCATGGTGGACCACCTCTTCCGCCGCGAGGCCCACGTGATTTACGACGACGGATCCTCGCCTCCGGTGCACGTCAGCGGACACGCCAGCCAGGAAGAACTAAAGCTGATCATCAACTTGGTCAAGCCGAAATATTTCATTCCCGTTCACGGCGAGTACCGGCAGCTCAAATTGCACGCGGAACTCGCGGCCTCCATGCACGGATCGGTCGGAAACGTGATGCTGATCGAAAGCGGAGACATTCTGGAATTCGACGAACTGGGCGCACGCAAAGCCGGACGCGTCAACGTTGGCCGCATCTGCATCGACTCCGGTTCGCGCACGGATGTTGTGGAAGATTTAGTAATCAAAGACCGCCGTCACCTCAGCGAAGACGGCTTCGTGTTGCCGATCATCGCCATCCACAAGCTGACCGGTAAAGTTGAGATTTCGCCGGAAATTGTGACCCGGGGGTTTGCCGGGGGCGAAGACGGCTTCATGGAAGAAATCCGGCAGGTCGTGGTCGAGACCCTCCGGGAGTCAAGCGAGGAAGAGCGCGCCGACTACGGCGTAATCAAAGAAAAGATCCGCTCCGACTTGAAGCGCTACATTTCCAAGCACACGCAGAAGCGGCCGCTGATTATGCCGGTGATTTTGGAGATTTGACCTCAGAACTGGTCGTGTAGGGGCAGGTGCCCTCACCTGCCACACCCGACAGCATGGGAGCGCAGCCATCGTCACTCTCAACGACATCCTCGAAGCCCGTGCCCGTCTCGACGGCATCACCGTCCGCACTCCGCTAATTCCGCTCGAGTACGAGGGCCGGACTCTCTACCTCAAGCCAGAAAACCTCCAGCCCATCGGCGCCTTCAAGCTGCGCGGCGCCTACAACAAGATCGCATCGCTGACCGACGAAGAGCGCGCCCGCGGCGTGATCACATACTCCAGCGGCAATCATGCCCAGGGAGTCGCCTACGCCGCCCGAGCGTTGGAGACGAAGGCAGTGATCGTCATGCCGCGAAATGCTCCAGCGATCAAGCGCGAAGCCACCGCCGCCCTGGGCGCAGAGATAGTTCTAGTCGGCCCTAGCGGAGTGGAGCGCCAGATCAAAGCTGAAGAACTCGCCGCCGAGCACGGCTACGTCATCGTGCCGCCGTATGACGACGAAAAGATCATCGCCGGACAAGGAACGGCTGGGCTGGAGATTCTGGAAGACCTTCCCGAGGTCGAACTGGTGCTTGTCCCGGTCGGCGGAGGCGGACTGATCAGCGGAATCTCTACCGCCATCAAGCTCTCCAAGCCTACCGCCAAAGTAATCGGCGTCGAACCTGAAGTTGCCGCCGACGCGCAAGCCAGCCTTCGCGCCGGAGAAATCGTCAAATTCCCGCCCGAACAAGTGCTCTCCACCTGCGCCGACGGACTCCGCGCGCAGTATATCGGCACCGTGACTTTCGAGCACATTCGCCGCTATGTGGACGACATCGTTACCGTGACCGAAGACGAAATCATGCAGGCCGCCGCCATTCTGGCGCGGAATCCGAAGACCGTGGCTGAGCCCAGCGGAGCCGTCGCCACTGCGGCCTTTCTCTTTCATCGCGAGCAGTTGCCCGCATCCAACCATACAGTCGCAGTCATTAGTGGAGGTAATATTGATCCTGACTTGTTGCGGCGAATCCGGGTATGAAATAAGTAGGACGAAAGAATAAAGAATGATGAGATTGCGGGTAGCGGTTGCATTTTTTGTGATGTCCGCCTCTGCGTCGGCCGACGTCGTGCGGGCCACCACCATCAGAGTTGCTGGTCTTTATCTTTCCCCCGACACAACTTCCACCAAGCTCGCCGACATTGATCGAGGCCGCGAGGTCATCTATTTAGAGACCAGTAACACCTGGGTGCATGTGGAAGCCAATCTCACCGAAGAACGGACGGTAACCGGATGGATCGAGGGCAAGGGGCTGGTGCAATCCACGACGCCCGACGGTGACAGGATTCTATTTGGCGAAGCCGTGGACTCCGAGGACCAGGCCAGCCAGCGTAACGGCCGCCGCTATGCCGCCCAGGATGCCATGCGGCTCTACGCCGAAGTCGCCGAGCTTTTCCCGCAGTCGCCGCTGGCTGGTGAGGCCATGTACCGCTCGGCTGATATTCGCTGGCAGCTTGAGAAGACCGATCAGGCGTCGCTGCCTTCGGCCAAGGAACAAGAGGCTTACCTGCGCCGCGGTATGGACGAAGATTATTTCAAGAAAGTCATCAAGAAATTCCCGGGCACCAAGTGGGCGTACTTGTCGTCCTTCCACTTAATTGACAACAAACTGTGCGGCGACTGGCAGGGACAATCGAAGTGTCCTGCGAAGGAAGCGGAAATTTACGAGAAATATGCCGCCGAGTATCCGCAATCTCCAGCCGTGGCGGAAGCTCTCTTCCAGGCCGCTTACCGGTGGGCGGCGTTGATTGAGATTTACAAGTCCGAAGAACAGGCCAAGAAATCTGATGATGCCAAGGCCCGCGCCATCGCCGTCGCGCAAAAAGCCATTGCGCAAACGCCGCAGGGCGATTGGAGCGCGCGGGCCCGTCGGCTCCTGTACATGGTGCAGCAGGGGATTCCAGCGTACGGGAATGGACAGTAATACAATGGGTTGTGCAGAGGCAGGTGCCCTCACCTGCCTGGCGGAGCGAAGCTCTAGCCTTGCCCAGACTAGGGTCTGTCGGCCTACACTGTTGCGTGGAGCATCCCTATGCGTGAAGTCGTTATAGTCTCTTCCGTTCGTACCCCTGTGGGCCGTGCCGTAAAGGGCACATTGCGGGCCACACGCCCTGATGATCTGGGCGGCATCGCCATCAAGGGCGCGCTCGATCGTGTCCCTCAACTCGATCCCAAAGAAATCGAAGACGTCATTCTCGGATGCGCCATGCCCGAGGCCGAGCAGGGGAATAACGTCGCTCGCACCGCTTCCCTGCTCGCCGGTCTGCCGATCGAAGCTTCGGCCATGACCATCAACCGCTTTTGCTCCTCCGGCTTGCAGTCGATTGCGATGGCTGCGGAACGAATCATGGCCGGCGGCGCCGAGGTCATCGTCGCGGGAGGCACTGAATCCATGAGCATGGTCCCCATGGGCGGCAACAAGATTTCCGCCAATCCCTGGCTGGTCGAGCACTATCCCGACTCGCTGATTACCATGGGCCTGACCGCAGAGCGGCTGGCGACAAGATTCAACATCACCCGCGAGGCCGCGGACCAGTTCTCTCTGCGCAGTCATCAGAAGGCGCTGGCGGCAATCGCGGCGGGGAAGTTTGATGATGAAGTTGTGCCGGTGCCGGTGAGCTTTACCACTCCAAATGGCTCGAAACCACATCGCCAAGAAATGATTTTCAAGATGGACGAAGGCCCGCGCGCTGACACTTCGCTCGAAGCGCTGGCCTCGCTCAAGCCAGCGTTCCACGCCAAAGGTTCCGTCACTGCGGGTAATTCGTCGCAAATGTCCGACGGAGCCGCAGCCGCGGTGGTCATGTCGGCGGAGCGGGCGCAGGCGCTGGGCATCAAGCCGCTGGCGCGCTACGTTTCCTTCGCCACGGCGGGATACAAGCCGGAAGAAATGGGACTCGGCCCGGTGTTCGCGATTCCCAAGGCGCTGAAGCTAGCGGGACTGAAACTCTCCGACATTGACGTGATCGAACTCAACGAAGCCTTCGCCGCGCAGGCGCTAGCGGTGATTCAGGAAGGCCACCTCGATATCGAGCGCGTAAATGTGAACGGCGGCGCCGTTGCGCTCGGGCATCCGCTGGGCTGCACCGGAGCAAAGCTGACCGCAACCATCATCCGCGAGATGAAGCGGCGGAATCTGCGCTATGGCATGGTGACGATGTGCGTCGGCGGAGGGATGGGGGCGGCAGGAATTTTTGAGAATCTGAATTGAGAGAACTTACCCTTGACGGCTCGACCTGGAACACGCGAGACGACGTGTATGACTCATTCTTCGCTGCCGTCGGTGTACCCTCTTGGCACGGCAGGAATTTCGACGCTCTGAATGACAGCATCGCAGCGGGCCAAATTAATCAGATCGAATTGCCCTACAGTCTTGTGATCAGGAACTATGACTTAATCGGTGCCGGGGCCAAGCAGATAGCATCGGACTTCGTCGATCTCCTCAACGAAATCGCGACTCGAGGCTTTCCGGTTGAAGTTCGTACTGAGAATTCTCTGTGACCCTCTGTGCCCTCTGTGGTTAATGCTCTCTCGCAGGTAGTACAATAACCCGTTTTGCCTTATGTCCCGGGCCCTCCAGTTCGAGCTGCGGTTGGCCGAGCGCATGTCGCGGCTGGGGACGGAAACCGCATTCGAAGTTCTGAACCGTGCGCGGGCGCTGGAAGCCCAGGGCAAGGACATCATCCATCTCGAAATCGGCGAGCCTGATTTCGACACTCCCGCCAACATCGTGGACTCTGGAGTCGCCGCTCTCCGCGCCGGGTGGACGCACTATGGCCCCTCTGCCGGATTCCCCGAACTGCGCCAGGCTATTTCCGAAGAAGTCAGCCGCGCCCGCGGAGTAAAGGTGACTGCCGAAGAAGTTGTCGTTGTACCCGGCGGCAAGCCGATTATCTTCTTTTCCATCCTCGCGCTGATTGATGAAGGCGACGAGGTCATCTATCCCAACCCTGGATTCCCAATCTACGAATCCATGATCCGCTATGTTGGCGGGCGCGCCGTGCCGATCCGGCTGAGAGAAGAAAGAGATTTCAGCCTTGATGTGGGCGAACTCGCACACCTGATCACGGACCGCACCCGCCTCGTCATTCTTAATTCACCCCACAATCCCACGGGTGGAGTTCTGAGCAAGCGCGATCTCGAGCAGATCGCTGCCGCCATCGGCGACCGCAACATTTTCGTGCTCTCGGACGAAATCTATAGCCGTCTGGTCTTCGACGGCGCACACCATTCGATCATCAGCGAGCCAGGATTCAAAGATCGTACCATCCTGCTCGACGGGTTTTCGAAAAGCTACGCCATGACCGGATGGCGCCTGGGCTACGGAGTCATGCGCGCCGATCTTGCAGCACAGATCGCGCGGCTGATGACGAATTCGAACTCGTGCACTGCAAGTTTCACGCAGATGGCGGGAATTGAGGCCTTGCGCGGCGACCAGAGCTCGGTTGACCACATGCGGGAAGAGTTTCAGCGGCGGAGAGACATGTTCGTCGGCAGGTTGAATAAAATCAAGGGATTCTCCTGCCGCATGCCCCGGGGAGCGTTTTACGTCTTCCCCAACATCACCGGGACAGGCTGGAAGTCTAAGCCGCTGGCCGATGCGTTGCTCGAAGAAGCCGGCGTAGCATGCCTTTCAGGAACATCCTTCGGAGATTTCGGCGAGGGGTACTTGCGCTTCAGCGTCGCCAACTCGATGGAGAATCTAGAGCGGGCGCTGGAACGAATTGAGCAGTGGATCGCAGCGAACGTAAAAAGCATTTCACCGCCGAGCACGCCGAGATCGCCGAGAAATTAAGATATTTGAATCCTCGGCGCTCTCGGCGTCTCGGCGGTAAATAGACTTTGTCTTGGAGTGAGATGGAGTGAGAACGATGCGCACGAAGTCGAAAGGCAGCAAGCCCCCGAAAGCCACTCGCCCGAACATGCCCGGCTACGGCGTGCCGAAATCGAAGAAAGGCCTGTTACCGTGGAAATGGGCCGAAGCCCGGCTAAAGAAGAGCCGCCAGTTCTGGATTGCAACCACTCGACCCGACCGCCGCCCGCATGTGATGGTGATCTGGGCGTTGTGGCTGGATGGCAAGCTTTACTTCAGCACCGGAAAGACATCGCGCAAGGCGCGCAATCTTGCAGCGAACCCAAATTGCATCCTGTGCACCGAGGACTCTGCGGAAGCCGTGATACTGGAAGGCGCGGTCGAAGCCGAGCGGGACGTGGAGAAAATTCGCGAGGTCCTGCGGCTTTACGGGAAGAAATACAAATTCGACATGTCCGGTATGGCGGATGACCTTCTGACGCTGAAAGAACCGGTGTTATATCTGCGCCCCAAGGTCGCGTTCGGACTCTGGGAGAAGAAATTTTCGACCACCGCCACCCGGTGGCTGTTTTGAGCACACCATTCAGAGTTTTTGCCACTTGCGACATCGGCGAAGCCCTCGACTTGCTCCGCAAGCGCGGGTATGAAGTCGAGGTGTATCCCGACCCCAAAGCGCCGCCCAAAGGCCTGATTCTCGAAAAAGTCCGCTCAGGCATCGACGGCCTGGTCACCACGCTCCGCGATCAGATCGATGCGGAAGTCTTTGAAGCCGGCAAAGGCACACTGAAAGTCGTGTCCCAATTCGCCGTCGGGTTCGACAATATCAACCGCGCCGACGCCAACCGCTATAAGGTCCCCTTCACCAACACCGCTGACGTCCTCACCGAAGCCACCGCCGAGTTTGCCTTTTTCATGCTCGGTGCTCTCGCGCGCAAGCTGTGGACATCCGAGCACCTGACCCGGGAGAACCAGTGGGGATTCTGGCATCCTTACCTGCCATTTCTGGGCGACGAAGTCACCGGCAAGATCATCGCCATCATCGGGACCGGTCGAATCGGCCTAGCCATGATCAAGAAGTGCTCCGGGTTCGATATGAACATTCTCTGCTACGACCCGGCCTATCAGAACCACGAGTACGTGAACGCAATCCAGGAAACGATGGACCTGCGCCACGCTCGCGGCATTCAGAAAGAGAAGACGTGGATCAAGTACGTGTCTTTTGAAGACGCCCTCGGCCAGGCGGATTTTGTCAGCGTGCACGTGCCGCTGCTGCGCGAGGGTGACAGCGCAACCCCGACGTTCCATCTGTTCAACGAGCGCACATTGCGCATGATGAAGCTGACGGCGTTTCTGGTGAATACCTCACGCGGCCCGGTGATCGACGAAAATGCGCTGGCCAAGGCCCTGAAGAAAAACTGGATTGCCGGCGCCGCGCTTGATGTTTACGAGAAAGAGCCGCTGCCCGCCGACTCCCCGCTGCGCGATCCCGCGATTGAAGACCGCTGCCGGCTGTTCCCGCATTTTGCCAGCGCCGCGAAGATCACGCGGCTATCGCCCGATCCTGACAAGGGGATGGCTGGCCGGTGTGTCCAGGGATTGATCGACGTGCTCGAGAAGAATTACGGTGGGAATGTGAAGAAGATGCCATATGTGGTGAACAAAGAGGCATTTTGAAAATCAGTGGTAGCCACTAACGACTACTACTCCGAAACGCTCTGCTCTTCGCTGTGCGCCCGCAGCACGCGATCGACGGAATAGGGCGCCCGCCGGGTTGGCTCGTGATAGTGCCGGACTTGCAATTCACCCAGCAGCCCAATCGCCAGCAAGTTGAGTCCGGCCAGCAGCAGTACGGCGGCGAAAATCATGAGTGGGCCATGCTCCGCCATGATGGACGTGTGCCGCCAGAATTTCTCTACAAACAGCCAGAACGTGATGCCCATCCCCGCAAACACTCCGAACATGCCGACAGTGCCGAAGAAATGCAGCGGGCGGCCCAGATACTTCAGCAGGAAGCGGATGGTGATCAGATCGAAAAATACGCGGAAAGTGCGCGAGATGCCGTAGTGCGACACTCCGCGCTCGCGGTTTACGTTGCGAATCGGCACCTCGCAGATGGAAGCACCGTGCCACGACGCCAGCGCTGGAATGAAACGGTGTAGTTCGCCGTAGAGCGGCACTTGCTCCAGAATTTCGCGCCGATACGCTTTGAAAGTGGTGCCGAAGTCGTGGATGTCGACACCGCTGAGTTTCGCCATCAGCCAGTTGGCGCAGCGGGAGGGGAAACGGCGCAGCCAGAAGTTATCAATGCGCACCTTGCGCCATCCGCTGACAATGTCGTAACCCTCGGAAATCTTCTCGATGAACAGCGGAATGTCTGCGGGATCGTGCTGCAAGTCGCCGTCCATGGCGATGATGTACTCGCCGCGGGCATGATCGAAACCGGCCGCCAATGCTGACGTCTGCCCGAAATTGCGGCGCAAGCGAACCACCGTCACCCGGCTGTCCACGCCCGCAATCTGGCGTAGCAGACTAAAGGTCTCGTCGGACGAACCGTCGTCCACCAGCACCATCTCAAAACTCTCCCCATTGGTCTCCATCACCGCCTTCAGGCGGTCGTAGAGGTCGGTGACGTTTTCCTGCTCGTTGTGCAGGGGGATAACGATGGAATACTTGGGCATGGATTTTTTTATTATACGGTTTCGACGGCTCTTTATGTGAGATGAACTATCACTTTAGAAAGATGCAGGGAACCATAAAGTAAAACGGGCAATTCGCTTGAATTCCGGCTTTCCGTTCTATGATGCTGCTAGAAGTCACTTCGACCGATTGAGGTCAGCGCATGACTCTGCTTATCATGTTCGGCGGTTTTGTGGCGGCGGTGATTGCCCTGACGTACATTGAAATCCGGCGTATTCGCAAGAAGATGCCGAAGCAGCCAAAGCCAGAATAAGGTTCGAGGCGGACACCATGTGCCCGCCTCCCGGACCATTACAATCCCGGGCCGTCTGGATACGCAGGCAAATCCGGCGGTCGCGGCGCCAGCTTTTTCGGATTGTCCTGGATCGCCTTCATCACCACTTCAATCGCCTTCTCCAGTTGCGGATCTTTCCCGTTTACCACTTGTTCAGGACGGTTCTCCACCACAATGTCCGGCTGCACGCCGTGGTTCTCGATGATCCACTTGCTGTTGTTGTCATAGCGGGCAAATTCCGGCCGGGTGATGTACCCGCCGTCCAGCAGCGGAAACTGGCCGCGAATGCCGCGTACGCCTCCCCAGGTGCGCTCGCCAATGAGCGGCCCCAGTTTGTAAAACTTAAAGGCATAGCTGAAGAGGTCTCCGTCGGACGCTGCGTAGTGGTTGGTTAGGCAAACCATCGAGCCATTGAAAGTATTCGGCGGAACCGTGCCGCTCTGCCAGTTACGCGCTGAGTCCATTCCCAGCAGAATGCGACGCAGGCGCTCGAAAATCAGTTCGTCCACAAAACCGCCGCCGTTGTAGCGGACGTCGATAATCAGGCCCTGCTTCCGAATCTGCGGAAAGTACTGTTTGACGAATTCGTTCAGACCGGCGTCGCCCATATCCGGCAAATAGACGTACCCGACCTTGCCGCCGGTGGCTGCATCCACTTTCTTGCGGTTGGTTTCGATCATGTTCAGTTCGCGCAGATTGTACTCGTCGTTGATGGGCTTCACCTGGACATTGCGCGCACCGTCGTCGGAGGGCTTTGAATTCACCGTAAGCATCACGGTCTCGTTGGCGGTGTTCACCATGAGTTCGGTTGGATCCTGCGGCGCGCGTAAGGGACGCCCGTTAACAGCCATTAAATAGTCCCCTTCCTTCACATTGATTCCAGGCTCAGTCAGGGGCGAGCGCAATTCTGCGTTCCAGTTCTGCCCGGGATAGATCTTCTTGATGCGATACACACCGCTCGCTCGGTCAACCTCGTAATCCACGCCAAGCAGGCCGACGTTCACCGGATGCAGGTCGGGGTATTCTCCGCCTCCGACATAGGTGTGTGAGTTGGAAAGTTCGCCGATCAGGTCGCCCAGAATGTAAGTCAGCGAATAGCGATCGGAAACATAAGGCAGCAACTGCGCATACTTGTCGTGCATCTTCTGCCAGTCCACACCGTTCATAGACGCTTCATAGAAGTAGTCGCGCTCCTGCCGCCACACCTCGTTGAACATGTCTTTCCATTCTTGCGGCGGATCAATCTCGGCCTTCATTCCGTTCAGGCTGAGAGCGCCGTCGCCGACTTTCTTTGGCCCTCCGGCGGGTTTGGCATCGATGATCCCGTAGGTGTGCGCTCCGCGGGCGCCTTCTCCTTCATAGAGCAGCTTCGAGCCGTCGAAAGAAAGCGCGAAACGCTCGACGTTCTCAATCACGGTAGATTCTTTGCGCTCCTTCAGGTCGTAGGCGCGAACCGCAGAGCTTTCTCCCGCGATCGGCCCGGAGAGGCCCTGGACGGGGACAGTGGAGTAATACAAAAAGCCCTTCGCCGCCGCGAAGGCGCGAATGATGGCTGGATCTACGGCCAGTGCGACTACGCGGTCTTGAATGCCGTCGAGATCAATCTTCACTTCGACGGGCTTTTCCTTCTCCTTCTTGTCTTTATCTTTATCTTTATCTTTGTCTTTATCTTGTCTTTGTCTTTGTCTTTGTCCGCATCGCCGGAATCTTTAGCGTCATCCTTCTTGCCGGTTTTTTTCGAGTCACTAGCGGCATTCGGTTCCTGCGCGGCTGGACCAGGCTCTGCCTTCTTCACTTCGGTTTCATCACTCTGCGCGCCAAACGGCGAAGCTGTGTCTTTCCTTAAGGTCACGACATAGACGCGCGTGGTCTTGGGATTGGCAAATTCAAAATCAATATTGCCCAGCACTTCATTGAAATCGCGGTCGGAAAGGTAGTACAGATACTTTCCTTCCGGATCGAAGGTCCCCGCGTAGCTGTTGCTCATGCTCGAGGTGACGGCAGTGGTTTTTTGATCGGCCACGCGAATACAGATAGACCACGGCGTAGAGGTTCTCGCCGGTCTTGTCGTAGGCCAGCCATTTGCTGTCGGGCGACCAGGAATAGTTGGTGATCTCTCCGTACTCGGCGTGGTCAACCTTTACCGGCTTCTTATCGCTGAGGTCCACGTACCAGAGGTTCAGATCCTTATCCGCCCAGGCGATTTTCTCACTATCGGGCGACCATGCGGGGGGAAACTTAAATCCTTTGTAGCCGCTGGTGATTTGCTGCTCTTTCTCCTTGCCCATGCCATCCTGGGGCGCAATGTAAATTTCGTCTTCGCCACTGCGGTCGGAGATGTAGGCGATCCACCGGCCATCCGGCGACCATGCAACCTTCTGTTCGCGGATCCCCGGCGTGTGGGTGAGGTTGCGGATGCTCCCCTCTTTTGCCGGTACCGTGAATACATCTCCCCGGGCCGCAAATACTGCGCGCTTGCCATCCGGTGCAAGATCAAAATCGGTGACCAGTTTGCTCACGTTGTCCCAGTGCTTCATCGCCTGGGCGCGATCGGCCGGAAGTGAAATATTGAGTTTCTTTGGCTGCGGAGACTGGAAGTCGTAGAGTGTAGAAATAACCGGCATTCTCGAACACGATCGCATCCGGCCCCAAGCTCGGCCACATCACGTCCCACTCGGTGAAATGGGTCAGTTGTTCCACCTTCTTCGATCCCAGATCGTAGCTGTAAAGATTCAGGTGATGTTCCGGCCCTCCGCGGTCGGAGTTGAAATAAATCACGTTCCCATGCCACATGGGGAACGTGTCGGTGTAATCCGTATGCGGAACGTCTTCGCTGGAATTGCCCTTTACGTCGTAGATGGTGATGGCCTGCGCCAACCCGCCGGTATAGCGCTTCCACTGGCGGAAGTTGCGGAAAATCATGTTGTAGGCAATCTTCGAACCATCCGGGGAATAGGAAAGCAGGCCGCCCTGGTCCATCGGCAAAGGTTCGGGCAGGCCGCCATCGACGCTTACAGTGAACGGACGCTTGATCCATCCGTTCGAGGCATCGCGGCGAGAGAGAAATACGATCCGCTTACTGTCTGGGGTCCAGTTGACCACCTGGTTGTGAATTCCCATGCGGTCGCTCAGTTGCTGAGCGCTGCCCTGGTAGAAGGTCAACTGCTTCGGTTGTCCGCCCTCGGATGGAATGAGATAGACATTAAAATTGCCGTCGTACTGGCCGGTGAAGGCGATCCACTTTCCGTCCGGCGAAAACTTCGGAAAAAGTTCACGGCCAGGATGCGAAGTAATCCGGCGAGCCACGCCTCCTGAGCTTGACGCAAGCCATAAATCACCGCCATACACAAAGACAACTTTGTCCTTGTAAACGTCGGGAAAGCGCATCAGGCGCCCTTCCTGCAGTTCCTGCGCGAACGCCAGCGCGGAGCCCACCACCATAGCCAGGACAAGCCACGTCTTCAAACCAGTCTTCAGCATGAGCACTCCTCGATGCAGGATTTGCAGGAACCCGCGGACCGACACATGGTCCGAGCAACGGCAGTCAAACGTGCGATTCTAGAGCTTTGCAGGCAGGTTTGTCACGGCCAAAGCTTCTAACCGCAAAGTCCAAAGTCCGCTAACATTTCGGACGACCGGGGCGAAGTCCAAGTTCCTCCTCCGCAGCCTTTGCGATTTTCCTTTGCGAACTTTGCGGTTAAACGCCCTGGGTGTGCCGACACTAACCCGCTCCTTTGGACGGACGAAAATGAAAATCGTGAGCAGGCTGATTTAAGAGCCTATAATTCCCTGCTGCAAGTGAGTGGACACAGGAGGCAAGGCTTGAAAAAAATAAATCAATCGGGCGGTACACAGGGTCTATCCCGCCGCAGCGTTCTGCAAACCACATTGCTCGGAGCGGCTGGCGCAGCCATGGCTCCAGCGCTTTCGAGCGGCCGCGCACTGGCGGCAGCGGCGCCGGTTTCATCGGTCAAGCCATCTCGCTTCGATGAAGCGACGATCACTGACCTGCAGTCCCAAATGAAGTCCGGAGAGCTTTCGGCGCACGCGCTGACTGCGGGCTACCTCAGCCGGATTGACGAGATTGATAAGAGCGGGCCGCGATTGAACAGCGTAATCGAGGTGAATCCCGACGCCCTCGCCATTGCCGAAGCCCTCGACAAAGAACGCAAGGAGAAGGGCCCTCGCGGCCCAATGCACGGGATCCCCGTTCTGATCAAAGACAACATCGACACCGCCGATCGTATGCAAACCACCGCCGGATCGCTGGCGCTGGTCGGGTCCAAGCCAGCGCAGGACTCTGCGGTCGCGCGAAAACTGCGCGATGCGGGCGCTGTCATTTTGGGCAAGACCAATCTAAGCGAGTGGGCCAACATTCGCTCCAGCCATTCCACCAGCGGTTTGAGCGGGCGCGGCGGCCTGACGAAAAATCCCTACGCCCTCGATCGCAACGCCTGCGGTTCGAGTTCCGGTTCTGGTGCGGCAACGTCCGCCAATCTGTGCACCGTTGCTGTGGGAAGCGAAACTGATGGGTCTATTGTCTGCCCGTCGTCGGCGAACGGGATTGTGGGAATCAAGCCAACGCTGGGATTGATCAGCCGTGCTGGAATCATTCCCATTGCTCACAGCCAGGACACAGCCGGACCCATGGCCCGCACTGTTCGCGATGCCGCAATTTTGCTCGGCGCGCTGGCTGGTTCAGACCCGCGCGACGCCGCATCTGCAGACGCTGACAGCAAGAAGCAGAAGGATTACACCCAGTTCCTCGATCCCAACGGGCTACGCGGTGCGCGCATTGGCGTCGCGCGAAAATACTTCGGATTCAGTGACGCCGTGGATGACCTGATGAATCGCCGCATCGCGGAAATGAAAGCGGCGGGCGCCGACATCGTTGACCCCGCCGACCTTGAATCTCACGGAAAGTTCGACGACACCGAGTTGCTGGTGCTGATGTATGAGCTGAAGGCGGACTTGAATGCTTATCTGGCGTCACGTCCCAACGCTCAAGTACGTTCGCTCGCTGAGGTGATCGCGTTTAATGAAAAAAATAAAGACAAGGAAATGCCCTACTTCGGCCAGGATCTGTTGCTGAAGGCGCAGGAAAAAGGTCCGCTCACCGACAAAGAATACGTCGCAGCCCTGGCCGCGAATCACAGTCTGTCGCGGGAGCACGGGATTGATGGCGTAATGGACAAGTTCCACCTGGACGCGCTGGTCGGACCGACCGGAGGCCCAGCCTGGCTCACCGACCTGGCCAACGGCGACCACGCCGTCGGAGGCAGTTCGAACGCCGCCGCTGTCGCGGGCTATCCGAATATCAACGTGCCGGCAGGATTTGTCTTCGGGCTCCCGGTCGGGATTTCATTCTTCGGACGCGCCTGGAGTGAACCGATACTTACTGAAGATCGCTTATGGATTCGAACAGATGGTCAAGGCCCGGAAGACACCTGATTTCCTGCCCTCGATCAAAATCTGAACCCTAATCACCACAGAGACGCAGAGTCCAGAGAAAGAACTTGAAGCTTTTTCTCTGTGACTCTGTGTCTCTGTGGTGATGGATTGCGATCTTATTCGTAGCGCAGCGCTTCAATCGGATCCAGGTTCGCCGCCCGCACCGCGGGGAACATGCCGCTGACCACGCCGACGAATGCGAGGATGGTGACTGCAATCATCAGGATTCTGGGTTCGACAATCAAACGAATGTCGCCGGCCTCGCCGTACTTGGCCATCGCGCTGTAGAGCGTCAAGGTCCCGACCGAGAACGAAATCGCGTACGACAGCGCGATTCCAATCACGCCTCCGACCGCGGTAATCACCAGGGCTTCTGCCAAGAACTGAAATAGAACATCGCGTTTACGTGCTCCCAGGGCCTTCTCCACGCCAATTTCCCGGGTGCGCTGCGTCACCGACACCAGCATGATATTCATCAACCCAATGCCGCCGATGCCGAGAGTAATCGTCCCAATGAACGCCAGCAGAATCTTCAGGCCGATGGTGATCACGCTGAACTGTTCCAACTGCTTCTGAGCATCGAACACAAAAACTGCGCGCTCATCGTCAGGCTTGAAACCGTGCGCCGCGCCCAGCGCACTTCATCGCCCAACACCATCACCGCGCGTTTCTGGTCGTTGTCCGGGTCGTTCAGCCAGCGGCCGTCCGCTAGCGGCAGGTAGCGAATCTTGTTGTAGTTTGCGGGGACTCCCTGCAACTGCCCGCTGCTCTGGTAGAACTCGCTCACCGCGCGAATATCGCCGCGGGAAATGACCGCCGCCGCCGCCCGGACGTCGGGACACTTTGTAGCTATGTCCTGGTAATCCCTAGTGGTCAGAAAATAGTGCCGCATGCTGGTGAAGCTGCCATTCATGGCCGGAGCGCGCCCGCCCCAGATGAACATCACGTCTTCGCCCAACTCGTCAAACTGCTTGCGATTGCCGGAACGAAACCCTTCGCCCAGTCCGACCAGCAGCAGCAACGACCCCACTCCCCAGGCAATCCCAAACATGGTCAGAAACGACCGCAGCTTGTGCGCCCACAGGGTGCGCAGGGTCTGGCCGAAGATTTCGAGGAGCACACGCATCCGTACTTAATGATACGTGAGCCGTGCCGCCGAGGTTCCCCGGAAGAGACCGACAGCCGAGTCTACGGACTATGGACGTGGGGGGTTCAGTGTGCGCGCGGCGGTTCGGCGGATGGTCGGCCCGAAAGCGCCTTTATGCAATACGAACTGCCGCTAACCACGGCAGCTCGTTCCGGCTTCTGCGAACTTACCTTTACTGCACTATGAGCGTCAAATTCACGCTGTGACTAAACGCACCGCTTGTGCCAGTCACGGTAATGTTGTAGGTGCCGATAGGAGTACCTGGGTCAAGTGCTTGGGTAGTCGCGGAGGCTTGGTTCGACGGACCTGATGAGCCGGAAACGTTGGTGGCCTTCACCACGTAGTAGTACGCGGTCGAAGGTGCCAATGGGGCATCAAAGTAAGATGGTGCGTACCCATACGGATAACTCGCGATCTGATTCGAGGGTGACGGTGTGAAGCCACTCGTGGTACTTCGATAGATTGTAAAACCTGTCTGGCCTGCCGGCTGGATCCAGTTCAAGTCAATCTCGCTGTACGAAGCTGCCGTGGCTGTAAGGTTTGTAGGCGCCGGCGGTGTTCCGCCACCGCCACCGCCACCTCCCCCGCCACCTCCGCCGCCGCCACAGGCAATACCCAATAGCAGCAGAAAAGTGAGCAAAAGTCGCGACAGAGAACGCTTAGTGCCACCGGGCCTGTAACCGATTAACAGAATTGCCGCAAACGGCAACATCGCCCCTGCGGTCCAGAAAAGCTGCGAAAGGGAGCCCGAGCGCTTCATGCCCGGGATGCTATGAGGGCCGGTCGTAGAAATCTGGAGGTTAACGACTCCTGTGTATGAGGTCGGGTCAGGCGAAATACTGCACGTTGTCTCCGCAGGCAAGCCTGAGCATGCGTTGGCGCCGAACGATACGGGACTTGTATTAGACTGCATGCCGACTATTAGGTGATAGAAGGCGGAATTCCCCTGCGAAGTGCTTGCAGAACTCTGCTGGGCAGAGAATACAAAGTCATTTCCGTTGACCGGCAGGGATTGAGAGGTTGTGCCTTGAGCGCTAGGAAAATTCACATCGCCGCTGTAACTGACAGAGTAGTTGTCTGTGTAGGCAGGCGTAACGTTGATGGTCCCTTGTAACGCCAAGTCTCCCGTGCTTGGGTCGGTGATCGTAGCGTAGGAAATCGGGCCAGCCAATTGCTGCCCAGCGCCAATTCCGAAGAACGAGAGGGTTCCCGTGGGGGCAATGGTCTTGCTGCACCCAACAGCTGTGGCAATCAACGCCACGCTCGATCCTGCATTTACGCTGCTCAGGGAGGGCCTGAGGGTCATGATCGGCGCTTGGCATTGCACGTACTGCGTCAGAACAACAGAGCTTACAGCTTGGTAATTCGCGTCACCGCTATAAGCTACCGTTATCGCATAGCTTCCAGGATTCGGGTAAGGAGAGGAGGAGCCGGAAAAACTTACATTGGCGAAGACTGTCGGCGGGTTTCCTGATGAACCACCGGGAGTAATGCTCGATGTACCGGGAACAACGGTCCCGTTTGAATAAATCGTGACAGTCCCGGTGGGCGCGATGCCTGAGCTCTGAGCCTGAATAACTGTGTCTAACGTGAAAGAACCGGTTGCTACGAAGCAACAGGCGAACGTCCGTCCGACCGTTGTCGTCGCGGGTGTGATGATGAACGGCGTCGTCGTCGAACTGGCGTTAAAGCTGCTGTCCCCCGCATACTGCGCCTTCACTGAATCATTTCCGCCCGGCAACTGAACCGTTTGGTCTTCTGCATAACCCTGACTGTTCAACGGATACGTGCCCGCGTCAAGCGGGCTACCGTTGTCGGTCAACGTCACGTTTCCGGTCGGGCAGGCCGTCCCTCCTAGTGGACTCGGAGAGCATTGCGTGCCGGAACTCCCGAAAACATCCACCCGCAGCAAATATGGCGATCCATACACCGCCGTCGTAGCGTTGTTGCTGAGCAAGTTCCCGTTCCAGTCGAACGTGACCAACTCATTGTGTGGACTGCTGTTCTCTTTCACCAACGTCATACTCACCGGCGTGGACTCGCTGCCTCCAAAAACACTATCCCCCGCATAGTGGGCGGTCACCGTGTACGTGCCGCCGGGAAGCAGTTTAGTGGTTCCAGACACGGCGCCATTACTCAGAGTGAATCCATCCACGCCGACGCCGGTGCTGGTCAGCAGCGACACATCACCAGTTGGAGTTCCGCCTCCGCTGCCCGGAGCGACGCTAATGTTCACATTGACTGTCTGCCCGTGCGTGATGCCAGTGGTGGGCGGGCCCAGCGTAAGAGTTGTCGCCGAAGAGCGGAACGTCGCAGTGTTCCACTTGGTCACCAGGTTCTTTACATTCACCGACCCCAGTCCGGTGGCGAGGTCGTACGCAGTACCGGTGCTGTATCCGTTCAAAACTCCATACTGATGCCCCGCGGTATGCACGGTGCAGTCAGGAGATCCCGCGAGACACGGCATGGCGATGGTTCCGGTGGTGACATCATTGAAGACGCAATTTGCGCCAGATCCAGTAGTGGAGTTGCACGACGCTGCGCTCTGCTGCGCCGCCAGCTTATACAGCACATAGTTGGCATTGCCTTGCCCGTGCGGCGTTGGATTCTGTTGATTGACGAGCGCCATCACGCCGGCAAACGCTGGCGCCGAAGCGGAGGTGCCTCCCACACCGAGAAAATTTGTGTTCGGATTGGTTGGATCGCACGAGCTTCCACCGCCAACCTGATCGGCCTCGCAAACGATATAGAAGCTGCCAGACGGCGATCCGCTCGCCGCCATCAGAGAAACGTCGGGGATATCCCGCACCCCGTCCGCCGGCACTCCCGGCGCAACCTGCCATGAAGGCTTGGGATAGCCCACGACGCAAGTCGCCGGGTTTTGCCCACTCGATTGCGTGCAATTACTCTTCCCCCCCGAACCGCCGATTACGTTCACAAAGCCAAACTGGATCAACTGGGAATTGTTGCAATTGGTCTCGGCGTTGTTGCTGAACCCAAGCAACGTCCCGAACACCGGATTGGTGCAACTGTCGTCCCATGTGGTCTCTGGAATGTAGCTGATGGCGGACGCCTGTGTGGTGGCGGCGTTGGTATTGCTCCAGTAAAGGTTCGCGTTCGTCAGATCGAAAAAATCCGTCCCGCCCACGGCCACATTGAATGGCGTTGAAGCGAAGCCGCTCACTTGCAGACCGAATCGCGCGGGTCCAATGGCGTTGAAGTTGTCGCAGCCCGCCGCCCCGTTGTCGCCCGCGGAGATCATCACGGTGATGCCCTGCGCTGCCGCCTGCTCCCACATCGCGTTGAAACCCTGATTCCCTGCCGTGCCCAGACCCAATTCGCAGAACCCGTAACTCTCGCTCATCACCGGCGCCAGATTGTTGTCGATGATGTACAGGGCCGAGAGATCGATCCCCGCGGTCGTTTCTGTGCTTTGGGACACTACAAAATCAATGGTCGCTCCCTTGGCGACCGCGCTTGACCACTCAACGTCGAGGTCGGACTCGGTCTCTTCGCCATCGGAAAGAATTCCAGGAGCCGGCCCGTCATGAATCACATTCAAGGTCACCGGCGGCAGGCCAAAGAAATTTCGGAAATCGGCAACGTCTTGCGGATTGATGTCGGTTTCGCCGACGATTGCAATCGTCTGCCCCGTGCCGTCAATTGCCGGGGTGGCGTTCCACAGCGGCGCCACGTTGTAGATGGTGGCGAAATCGTACGGACCCACTCCGTAACAATGGTTCTGCACACCGCAGTTGCCGCCAAAGGTGTAGGTCGGCGTAACTGGCGTCACCTGCCCGGTAGATTTATCTCGCGACATTGCGCCTGCAATATGCAGCATCGGCTTGGCGGGGAAATTGTTCAGCGATAACACCCCTGCCACCGCTGGGGCCAGCGCTAGTGGAATCTGGGGATCGCTGGCGTTGGCCCAATACGGTTGCCCATTCACCAGATACTGATGAATCTGCGTATGCAGCGCGGCTTCTACTTGCGCCTCGACCCCCGAGAACTCGATTACGGTGCGTCCGTGGGTTACCCGGTTCACCTGGAAGCCGTGGGATTGCAGCCATCCCGTGATCAACTGCAGATCTTGATCGGAAGGTCCAAACTGGACGCCGAATTCATCCGGCGTGAGCCATTTGCGGTAGTTTGGAGAACCCTTGTCCTGCTGGTCGTCGAGAAGTTGGCGCAGGGCAAAATCCTGTTGCGGACTCCGCTTCAACACCAGCAACATGCGCTGCAACGGCAGGTTCGGCGCGGCAACGCCCATGTCAAACTGCGGCTGCGCCAACGGGTGCGTGTTGCCGGTAAGAGTCGTTAGCTGGCTCTCATCTATCGACTGAGTAATCAGCGGCTGGATAAGCGGCGCCTGCTGCGAGGACTGCTGGGCGAGGCCCGGCATAACCGCAATAAGAAGACACAACGACAGACAGCCCAAACGGACGAGACGAGTTTCCACTGGGTAGACTCCTGCTCTCAATCGCGGAGCGACTATTCAGTTCCGTATCGAGTGCCAAACGCGCAGAGTTGCGACGGGGAAGTGCAGCAGCTCTGGACTCGAAATATTGCTCTAGTAGTTACGTTCCGTCAAGGGGTTTTTCACAACTTTACTGGGGCCGGGCGGCCAGGGCGCCTGCTGCTGGCCTGTTCCACTAGCCGGGGGACGAGCTTAAGGTTGCCGGACTGGTATCATGAGCGCGGTCACGAAGGAGTCCGGATGAAACGACGCCTGATCTGCGGAGCTTTGCCGATTCTTTGCGCGGTGGTTGTCGCCCAGGTTCTTGCCGCCCAAGCCGGCGAGCGTCCCATTCTCGCCCCTACGCCGCCCATGGGATGGAACAGTTGGGACTCCTACGGCACCACCATCACCGAAGCCGACGTCCGCGCCAACGCCAAATGGATCGCTGAAAACTTGAAGTCGTACGGCTGGCAATATGTGGTCGTGGACATGGAATGGTTCGCCATCAATCCCACCGCCAGCGGCAATTCGAAAACTCCGCAACTCAGCATGGATGAATTTGGCCGCTACACTCCCGACGTCAACCGCTTCCCTTCCTCCGCCAACGGGGCCGGATTTAAGCCGCTCGCCGACTACGTTCATTCCCTCGGCCTCAAATTTGGGCTGCACATTGTGCGCGGGATTCCGCGCCAGGCGGTGAAGACGAATTTTCCGATTGCTGATTCTTCTTTTCACGCCGCCGATGCCGCCGACACCTCCGACACCTGCCCGTGGAATTCGGATAACTGGGGACTCGACGCGTCCAAACCCGCCGCGCAGACTTATTACGATTCCATCGCGAAGCTTTACGCCAGTTGGGGCGTTGACTTCGTGAAAGCGGACTGCATCGCCAGCCGTCCATATAAAGGAGAAGAAATCCGCATGTTGAGCACGGCGCTCGCCAAGACTGGGCGGCCGATTGTGCTCAGCCTTTCTCCCGGCGCCGCGCCACTCGACAAAGTTGACCAAATGCGGCAAGTACGCCGACATGTGGCGCATCTCCGACGACGTGTGGGACATGTGGCACAGCGACGTCCCCTACCCGCAAGGTTTAGGAGACCAGTTCCCTCGCGTCGCCGCCTGGGCGCCACTTACTCTCCCCGGCCGCTGGCCCGACGCCGACATGCTCCCCTTCGGATACCTCGGCCCCCATCCCGGCTACGGCGATGCGCGCGAAACCAAACTCACCCACGACGAACAGCGCAGTTTCTTCACCTTGTGGTGCATGTTCCGCTCCCCGCTGATGTGGGGAGGAAGTCCCACCAAGAGCGACGCGTGGACTGTCTCGTTGCTGACCAACCCCGAGGTGATCGAGGTGGACCGGCACTCGGAGGGAAATCATGCAGCGATCACCACCGACAAGACGGTCGTTTGGACGGCATGGAACCCTCGCTACGGCACTGTCGGTGGCGAGATTCGATTCAACGACTACGTCGCAGTCTTCAACATGCAGGATTCACCCCAAAATGTGCACTTCACCTGGAAAGAGCTATCGCTGGCAGAGGGCAAACATCGAGTGCGCGACCTATGGGAGCACAGGGATATGCCTGCGGCGAAGTCATTGGATGTGACCCTGCCTCCGCATGGCTGCGTTCTTTACTTAGTGTCACGACCGAAATTCACCGCAAAGAAGGCTAACCGGGAATAGTGACAATCGATGCGCTGCTCGTGTAGGGCAGGTGCCCTCACCTGCCACCGGGCCGCAGGGTCGAGCTTCGCTCGACGGGCAGGTGAGGGCACCTGCCCCTAAACGAGCAGATTCATACAAGGCTGGAGGCCCCGTCCGGAATCGAACCGGAATTGCCGGTTTAGGAAACCGGAGCTCTATCCATTTGAGCTACGGAGCCGCTGTTTCAGTTTATCAAGAGCGCCATCGGGACAAGGCCGTCCCGAGCCTTGCTCCTCACTTCCTCAGCGCGAATGCCACATACACCCCGCCCGACTTCGACTTCGGGTCTTTGCCGCCGCCGGCGGCGATGACTACGTACTGGCGGCCATTCACTTCATACGTGATCGGCGTGGCGTTGCCGGAGAAAGGGAGCGTCGTCTCCCACAGCAGCTCGCCGGTGGACTTATCGAAGGCGCGGAATTTCTTGTCGAAGTTGGTGGCGCCGATGAAGAGCAGGCCGCCCGCGGTGACGATGGGGCCGCCGTAGTTTTCCGTGCCGGTGTTCTTCACTCCCTTGGCGGCGAGTTCGGGATACTCGCCCAGCGGAATCTTCCACGCATACTCGCCGGTGTTCAGGTTGATCGCGTTCAGAGTTCCCCACGGCGGCACTACCGCGGGATAGCCTTCGGGATCGTAGAACCGTTTGTATCCGGTGAAGCGGTATTTCATGTGCGGCGCGGGCTCGGTGGGAGACGGCATTTCTTTGTCGCTTTGCGTCAGATAGCCGATAAGCGCGCCGATTTGCGCGGGCGAAAGACTGGGGAAGGCCGGCATTCTGCCTCCGCCTTTTTGAATGCGGTCAGCGATTGCCGCGGATGTGAGGCGACTGCCCACACCTATCAGCGACGGAAACGCCGGCGGCGACCCGGCGCGATTGTCGCCGTGGCAAATCGAGCACTGGCTCTGATAAATACCTGCGCCGCTCGAATCGTCGGCGGTGTTCTCAGCCAGCGCGCCCGTCCACGGCAGATCGTTGGCGTTCACATAAAGGATGCCGGACTCGGGATCGAACGCCGGCCCGCCCCATTCGGCGCCGCCATCGAATCCGGGAAAGATGACTGTGTCTTTGCCCACGCTGAACGGAACGAATTGTCCTTCGCTGCGGAAGTTGCGGAATTGATCGAGCGCCCACTGATGCATTTCCGGAGTGCGATTGGTCAGCATATCTTCGGTGAGAAGCTGCCGCGCGAAGGGCGCAGGCTTGGTGGGAAGCGGCTGCTCGCTTGCGGCGACTTCTCCAAGAGTCGTGCTGGGAGGATACTTGCGGTACTCGATGGGAAACAGCGGCTCTCCGTTGGCGCGATTGAAAAGATAGACGAATCCCTGCTTGGTAGTTTGCGCGACCGCGGCAACGTCTTTTCCGTCGCGCTTTACGGTTACCAGCACCGGCGGCGCGGGAAAATCGCGGTCCCATATGTCGTGACGTACGCCCTGGAAGTGCCAGATGCGCTCGCCGGTTTCGGCGTTCAGCGCGATCAGGCAGTTGGCGAAAAGATCGTCGCCGATGCGATCGGCACCGTAAAAATCAAACGCCGCCGAGCCGGTCGGGACATAGAGGATTCCCGTCTTCGAATCGAGCGCCATCCCCGCCCAGTTGTTGGCGGCGCCGCTGGTCTTCCAGGCGTCTTTAGGCCACGTCTCGTAGCCGAATTCTCCGGGATGCGGAATGGTGTGAAAACTCCAGCGGAGCTTGCCGGTGCGGGCGTCGTAGGCGCGAATGTCGCCAGGAGGCGCGGGCAGCGTCTCCGGTTCGCGGCCGCCCACGATCAGCAGATCCTTGTAAATCACCGCCGGACTCGTAAGAACAATCGACGCTGTCGCAGGATCGCGACCGAGATTCTCACGCAAATCAATTCTTCCGTGCTCGCCGAAAGTCGCGACCGGCTGGCCAGTCTTGGCGTCGAGCGCGTAAAGGAAGTTCATGACACCAACTAGGATTCTCTTCTCTTTTCCGTCGGGACTGCTCCAATAGGCCATGCCGCGGTCGGGTTGAGTGCCAACGACCCCCGAATCGAATTTCCACTTGAGCGCGCCAGTGGACGCATTGAGCGCGAAGATTTTCTGCGTGGGTGAAATTCCGTATAGGAATCCGTTCACGACTATCGGACTGGTCTGAAGGCCGCCGGTTTCTTCGGTGTCGAAAGTCCAGGCTACCTGCAGCTGCTTTACGTTCGATTTGTTGATTTGCGCCAGCGGCGAGTAGTGTCCGCCTTCTAGAGCTCCGCCGTACACCGGCCAATCACGGTTCTGGCGAGAAGCGACTTGGGCGGTAAGATTGGCCGCGAGTGTCACCACGACAAGCGAGCGCATCACAACGAATCGGACGTGCCTAAATTTGGGTTGCATCTCGGTGGCGTTTCTACGCGTAGCCAGGGTAGATGGTCAAGAGGAAACTGCAGGCGGCTGAGTGGCCCACCTTTCGCAAAGGACGCGAAAGATGGGGCACCCACTTTATCTTTTTGGCGCGAGCAAACCCGGCCCTAGTTCTCGGTCTCCCCCGGAGTTCCCGGCGGCGGTGGCGTTTTGCCCGCCTTGGGTGGGGCCGGAGGAGGCGGTGGAATCGCCACACCCTTGTGAATCTCGATGCTGCCATGCTCCAGATTCAGAACCATGTGGGGGCCGCCGCCGTTTACCGATCCGGTCGCGGTCGCGCGGTTATCGCCGTTGTCAATTTTCAACCCAGGAAAGTCGGACTGGATTTCTCCGTCGCGGGCCTGCGCGTCAACCTGGAAGCCGGACTTTTCGGGCAGGAAAATCCGAATGTCACCTTTGGCATTGGTAACTTCGAGGCTTCCCAGCTTGTTGAAGTGGATCTCAACCGCGCCGTTCTCGTTCTCCAGATGCACGTCGCTGGTAATGCCGTTGAGCATGATGTCCTTGGAACGCGTCCGCAGGCGCAACGGCCCGGTCAGGCTCGAGGCTTCGAGGTCGCCGGAATCTAGATTCAGGTAGCCGTCGAGCCTGGTGAAATCCATGTCGGTACGCGTGGACTTGAAGCTGACCGTCTTCGCGATGCGAGTGAGCTTCACACTTTCCATGAAGTCGCCGTCCAACCGGACTGTGCCCTTTACATCCTCGAGCGAAACATCTTTGCCGCGGCCCTGGACGGTCACATCCGAAGAAATCTGTGAAACTCGTGCCGAACTATTGTCGAGGTTCAGCGTCAGACTGCCGTTAAGGTCAGTGACGGAAACGTCGCCGTCCTGACTGGTGATCTCGCCGTTGCCGTCACGTCCCATGACGCTGATGTCTCCATGGCGCGTTGCCATCACGACCTGTGCCTTGCGAGGAAGGGCGATGTCAAGATCGGTGCTGACCCAGTGGTCGCCCGCGCCCTGCGTGTTGGCGTTCACCAGCACTGTAGCGCCGCTCAGGCTGACTTGCGGCTGCGTGGATTTGTTCCACCTGTCGGCCTCTTCCTGGCGGTCGGCGTTGATTCGTTTGTGGACCGTGACATGAATGTTGCTGTCATTAGAAGTGGTCACATTGATCGCGCCGCGCTCGTTGTTCACACGCAGACTGTCGCCTGTGGGAAACGCCTGCTGCATGTCGTCGGTGTATTCGTAGGTGTGTCCCCACCAGGGAACATCGCCCTGGATGTGCATTTGATCGCGGAATTCCTGCCAGTTCACGCGGTCGGCCTCGGTCGCGCTCAATCCCAGGATTACGATGAAGATAATCAGCATCACCCCGCCGGCGCCGATGCTTCGCGGATGCACGCCGGCACGGTTCGCGTTCTGGTATTCGATCAGCTTGATGATCCCCCACAGAATCAGCAGCGCCGGCCAGTAGTGCGCGAACAAGTGGCCGAGCTGGTGAAATTCAATCAGCCCCATGTTCCCCAACAGGAAGAGAACGCCGACCACGATCAGCACAACCGGGCCTGCGAAGGAGCGTGGCTGACGCGGCCTCATGGGAGGCGGCTGAACCGGAGGCATGGGTGGAACCTTCGTTGCGCTAGCCATTTTTCACCTCGCTGTTGACTTCGCTCGGGGGCTGTTGCTGCGGCGGAACATCGCTGCCCGCTTGCGGTCCGGGAAACGTTGGGCCGCCGCTATGACCGCTGCGCTCCATGAGTTTGATAACTCCGATTACCAGCAGAATTACCGGCCAGGTGCGGTTCCATCCGGGGACACCCCACCAGCGGTCGTGCAGATTACTCAGCAGCGCAAGCACTCCCACCGTGATCAAGACCGCAGGACCGGAGAGGCTGCGGTAACGGTAATCCCCACGGTCGTTACACGCCTTTCGCTTGGCCAATAACCAGAGGCCCAACCCGATCAGGAGAACTGGCCACAGCGTGTCGAATTCGAGATACCAGATGTCCAGGTTATGCAACAGGAACAGAACACCCAGTCCGATCAGGATCAAAGCTCCGGTGGGAGCGCCGCGGGCAAAATCCATGCGCTCGCCACCGGGACTGAACATGGTCGAGAAGCCAAACGGGTCCGGCGCAGGCTGGCCGGCCTGGATCGCCTTCGCCGTCTTCACAGCGTCGATGATCTGGTACACCACAAAGAACGCCATCGTGATCCCGAGGATGGGGTACAAGTACCCAGGGAGGTTGGAGCTCAGAGCGAAAACGAGAAACACAAAAATGCCAAGGTGCGTCAGTCCCTTTGTGTATTGCCCGTTGTAGATTGCTCCCACCCCAAACGGAATGGCCCCAAGAATACCGGCCAATCCAGGATTCGGTCCCGAGTTCGCCGGATGAATCGGCCCTTGATATCCGGGAGCCGGTGGGTAAGTTTGCGACGGCGCGGTGCCCGCCATTTTCTCCGCCACGCAGTTCTCGCAATAAATCACGCCCATCACCGGGCGGGTGCAGTTGGTGCAAAGTGGTTTGCCGCACGTGCGGCAGTACGCCGCTGCGGGAGTTTGCTGATGATTGGCGCAGTTCATACGAACCTCCTGTATGTGGTTACCGACACTACAGGTGGATCATCTGGAAGAGAGGCAAACACCGGCTGGCTCCCTTCCTGGCTGTAGTTACGTTCCTGTTTCTGTTCGGGTTGCCCACTGGTATTGTTCTTGGTTTTGTCCTTGCGGTCGTTGTTGTTCTGCTCGGGTGGCGGTTGCGCAGGGGCGGTAGCCTCTTTGAACTGGCGCACCCGCGCCTGGATTTCATACACGAAGCGAATGTTCTCGTAATACTTCACCACTCGGCCTGAAGTCTCGTAATAAGTGCGGCGAATAGCACTGGGGCGAAGGTCGAGATGCCGCAAATCTCCCAGCCGCACGCCGGCCAGACTCAGAGTGACCGACAAAGTAAAGAACGCCATTCCGAATGACATGGCAAATCTCGGCTGCCGGGCTGCGGCCACAACCGGCGAGTAAATCATTTCCGCCCATTCGCGAAGTCGGTCCACCCAAGTCACCGTCGTCGCTCCGGCGGCAACATGTGATCGGGACGCAACTACTCCGCTCGTCCGCAGCAGGACATTGGTGACCAAATCCGCCGGGAGGCTCGACTTCCGCCAAAGACTTCAGCCAGCCGTGCCCGGCTTCAGCTTCCTGCAGCAGCGGGCCACAAAGTGTGCAGACCCGGCTGTGGGCTTCGAATGCTGCCAGCCTCTCGCCAGAGAGGGTGCCGTCGATGGCCTGGCTCAACAGAGCGTCAAACTCCGAGCACTGCATCCCGTTTTGTTCTTTTTCCTTCATCACATTACCTGCCTATATGTACGTTGAAGTAGGCGCGCAAGTTCCGCTCGCCCCCGGTTAATCCTTGATTTGACAGTACCTTCGGGAACCTTAAGTACCGTGGCAATGTCACGATAGTCCAGATCCTGTAAATCCCTTAGAATCACAGCCTCCCGGAGCTCCGGGGAGAGCTTCTGCAGGGCCAGGTGGACGGTTTCGCCGGTTTCCCGGCTTTGTACCCTGGAATCCGGCGCCGGCCCGCGATCGGGAATCTGTTCTGACAAGCGGCATGGCGTCCTCGTGGTCGGAGGAAACCGTGTCCAGAGAATCGGTCAGCCGCTCTTGCTTGGTCTTGCGGAAATGGTCCACCAGAAGATTGCGGGTGATGGTCGTGACCCAGGTCATGAAGGCTCCGCGATCAACGTCGTAAGAGTTGAGCGTGCGATACATCTTGATGAAAACCTCCTGGGTCAAATCCTCCGCGTCGTCGCCTGATCCGGCGAACCGGTAGCAAATGTTGTAGATGCGCCGGTGATATTTTTGGACGATCTCCTCCCATGCGGCTGCATCGCCCGAAACGCAGCGACGGACCAGCAAAGCAGCCACATGGGCGTCTTCCAAATTGCACTCCCCGGGAATTTTGCGGATAGGCTTGAGCCGTCAGCCATCGGCCGTCAGCCATCAGGAATATCTGGTTTGCCTGAAGGCTGGTGCGTAGCAGCTGTTACTGAGACCAGCCCCAATCCGTCTCCGTCAAAGATACGCGTAACCGGCTGTAGAAGTTCAGCCTGCGCGGAACGAGAGATTGTACATGTAGAGGCGGGCGCGAGTGGTCGTATCAGCCACTACGCGCAACTCGGCAGAGGTTCGTGTGATTAGATCGGCTCGGGGCTGGTGTTCACCGCGTCGGTGATGTTGCTGGGTTCATCGGAAAAAGTCTTGCCGGGCTCGAACGCGACTTTCTCGTGCTTCGTCCCAACTTTGCGAATTGCGTCATGCCAGCCATCGTCCCAGGCGATGCGGGCTTCGCCATCCACCACCGTCCAGGTCCCGTGACTTCCGCCGACAGTCTTATGGGCTTCGCCATTCGCTTCCAGGGTGATGTAGAACGTGCCGCCCGCAGGGCTCTGGCTTACCTTCCATTTGCCGACAAAATGATTCTTCCCGGGAGCGAACGACGACGCAGCAGAGCTGTCAAATTCAAAACTTTGCACCTCGGACATGCGGAAGCTCTTCTGTCCGCCGTCCTTGAAGACAACGATGTCTGCGTCCTTAAACTCAATCTTGGTAATGTCGGCGACGGAGAAGGTCTGCCGATGGCCGTCTTTCAGAACTACTACCAGAGATCCGCGCGAATTCCGCGCTGCAGACTGTCCTAAGCTGGTGCCAGCTACGACCAGCAGAAGCATCCCTAAGAAAATGGCTTGAGCGACTTTGTGCATATTTCCTCCCCGGAAGCTAACACCGTTGATCACATGAGAATCATGAAGCAATCCCCGCGTCTGTATCGAGATACGCGCTTTCGAGCGAATTGGTTCCCTGGAAGTTTGGTTCATGCAGCCGAATCAAGCCCGGCACAGTTCCGTGGCCAGGACTTCCCGCCGATCCATGGCGATCCGGTCGATCTGACCGAGCATGAACAGATAACCCAAGATCGACGGAATGGCCAGCCCCAGCAGAACCAAGGACGCAATCCAAAGATTCCGGTAGTGGGCGGCCAGCAATACCGCGAGCGCACCAATTCCGGTCACCAGCAATTGCACTCCCAAGCTCACAAAAACGGTAGTAGCGTTTGCCCGCTGGCGTCCGAAAGTGGCGTAGTCAATACGCTTCGGCGAGTACATGGAAAGCAAGTCTCCGGCGGCGAAGTTGATGGGCGCGGCAAATAAATACCAAGTCAATGTCAGACTAAGGATCACGACAGGCGGAGGAGAGTAGATGATGCGCACGCCCAGCCACAGTAAGAGAACCTCGCGCCGCGACAATCGCCAGTTGGGCCAGATTCTTGGCGACCACGATCTGGCGAAAAGATACCGGAGCGAACAGAAAGAACTGGATGCCTCCGCCGTCCCCGCCAAAGCTGTTGTAAATCAGATTGGTCATCACCAGGAGGCAATAAGCCGCCCCCAGTGGAAGCGCGTAAGCAGACTGTTGTCCCAGAATGCCTCGCCGCCCGCCCCACAGAACGAAGACCACAACCATCGGCATGATCAAGGTAAAAAGCATAGGACCGCTACGCGACAGGTAGCGCAGTTCTTTTTCGAATACCGCTGAAACCGGTCCGGAGAATAGTGGTAGCTTCCAGCCGCGGCGAATGGCGCTTTTCTCCTTCTGGGCTTGGCGCTTTTCTCCTTCTGCCGGATTGTCGCCGAGGTACTGGCGACGCAGACGCACGTGGAGCAACCATGCCGCAACGCCCGCAAAGCCAGCCAGCACTGCGAACGCGAGCAGCGCAGCAGAAAATCGGCCCTGAGCGGCATTCGTCAGAGACGAAGCCGCCAGACCCGGCGGCAGAACCTGTTCGACGGGAATCAGTCTTGCGAATACTTGCAGCCTTTGTGGGCTGAGGTTTTGCGCGTGATGGCCAATCCGCGAGCCGAAGACCTGAATGCTGACCATGCTCAGCAAGAAAAGGAAGCCTAATATCTCCCGGCTGCGGCGGCCGGAAAGCCAATGCTCGATCCAGGCAAAAATCATTCTGGCCAGCATGATGTTGAACACCGCGAAGAGCCCAATCGTCAGCAGCGCCCAGGGAGCCAGGCGCAGATCGGCAGAGCTGATGCCAAGAAATAATCCCGCCAGCCAGAAAAGTCCCAGGCCGGTCGCGATGTCGAGAGTCCCGTAAACCACCCGCACCAGAAAATAAGTGGAGTAGCTCATGGGAAAGCGCAGTAGAGACGAGGAATCAAGGTTCTGCGTAAAAGCGGTGGCCATTACCGGGAAAAGCTGCCAGAAGAAAAAGATCAACCAGAAGGGCAAAGCAAGCCATTGCAGATGAAGATGGTCCTGCGCTGTCGCCCAAGTCGCGACGAGAAATAACACGAACCCGCCGATCAGTCCCGCGCCCAGCACCAGCAAGCCGCCGAGAATGCTCGACACCAGATTCAGGCGGCCTCGAATCGAGCGCAGCGAATTGACCACGAGCTGCCAGCGCAACAGAGGCAATCGCACGCAACTGCTCGCCGGATCGTGCCTCTACCCCAGCCATGAGAGTTCCTGCGCGGGATTCCGCGAGCCGCCGACGGTTTGCAGAAAAAATTGTTCCAAGGTCATCTTTTCGCCGGAAGCAACCGCGCTACCCACCGGCACTCCCGAACGCAATTCATCCAGCGGCCCCTGCGCCACCAGCCTGCCGTTGTTGATGATGCCCACGTGCGTGCACAGCCGCTCCACAATTTCCAGCACGTGAGAGGTCAGAAAAATTGTGGCGCCGTGAGCGATCATCCGCTGCAACATCGCCTTGATCGTCCCCGAGGCGACGGCGTCCACGCCCTCGAAAGGCTCATCGAGAAAAAGCACTTTGGGTCCGTGAATCACCGCTGCCGCCATGGCCAGCTTCTTCTGCATGCCGTGAGAGTAATCCGTGATCAAAGTCTTCGGCTGCTTGGCAAGTTCCATGAAGTCCAGCAGTTCGGCTGCCCGCTGGGCAGCGGTGTCGCGGCCAAGCCCATACATCCGTCCAGCGAAATTCAAATACTCAGAGCCGGTGAGTCGGCCCAACAGCGCCATTCCCTCCGGCACCACTCCGATCTGCCTTTTCACTTCAGCCAGATGGGTAGCCAGGTCAAGACCGAGGATCTGCATGGCTCCCGCCGTCGGCGCGGTCAATCCTGTCAGCATCTTGATGGTCGTAGATTTCCCGGCGCCGTTAGGGCCTAGAAATCCGTAGAACTGCCCGGCGCCAACAGAAATGTTGACGTCCTGGACGGCAGTGAAGTCGCCGAATCGGCGGGTCAGGTTATGGGTAACAATGGCGGGAGAGTCCACGGAATTTTGACTGTACCACAGCGAGCAGGGATGGTTTGAACCCGGTGCCGCGTATCACACCCTTCTGTGCTTGCGGTCACCGACTTCCGGTCTCGCTGCGTCTAATGTCGAGCCGTTGCATGATGCTGGCCGTAAACCGCTGAGCATCGGCCCCTCCACCCAATTGCACAACTTCACCGTGCCGGGACCGCGGCTGCAGCTCGCGAGCCGCACCAAATCTTAACCAGAAGGAGATCCATCATGTTTGCACGTATCCTGGAATTCATCCCGAAAGTTGAAAAGAAAGAAGAGCTGTTCAAGGTCATTCGCAACGAAGTTCTGCCCATCCTGAAAGTGCAGCCGGGCTTCCTGGAAATTCTGCCATTCCTGCCCGAGTCCAACGCTGAGAAGACCATCACTGTCACTCTATGGGCGGAAAAGCGAGACGCCGAGCGCTATGAGCGCGAAGTGTATCCGAAGGTTGCGGAGATCGTGAAGCCGTACCTGACCACCGCCATCACCTTCAAGCACTATGTGATCGAAACCTCGGTGTGCCCGAGCTTCATGCGGGCACTGACAGTTTGAAGATTTGTCCCGTGCAAGGCCGGAGCAGGACCGCGCTCCGGCTTTCTCTTTCCATTCGCTCAAGGACCGTTCGTAGACCTTGAATCGAGGTATCCGCATCCAAGGTTCGTAGGTCCCCGCGCTGCGGAATGCAAGGAGGTAGGAGATATGAAAACAAATAGACTGATTGCGGTTTTTGCGGCAGCACTCATCGCCTGGATTTCGGCCTCAGCCCAACCCCAACAGGATGCATCACCTAAGGCAGCGGCGCGCATCCAGAAAGAAGTCCGGCATGAACTCATCATGCTGCCTTATCTAGGCGTGTTCGACAATCTCGCTTACAAGGTCGATGGATATAACGTGACTCTTTATGGCCAAGTCACTCGGGACACACTTAAGTCCGATGCCGAGAAGGTGGTCAAAGGGATTGAGGGCGTCGAACACGTTGACAACCAGATCGAGGTGCTGCCCATCTCGCCCATGGACGACCGGCTGCGAGTACGACTCTATCGCGCCATCTACGGCGACGGCGCCTTGGAGCACTATGCGCTGGGCGTGGTCAAACCCATCCGCATCATCGTAAAAAACGGGCACGTCACGCTCGAAGGCGTGGTGGACAACGAAGGAGATAAGACCCTGGCATTCATGCGCGCCAACGGCGTTTCCGGAGTGTTTTCGGTGACCAATAATCTGCAGGTTGTGAAGTAGTTTCCGTGCGGGACCGAACTTACTCGCTGGTGAAGTAGTCCACGGTGACCGGGTTCTCAAACAGCGAATAGTCGCGGGTCACTACCGTGATTCCGCTATCGGTGACGAAGTATTTTTGCCGGTCGGACTCTGGATCGAAACCGATGGTGGTGCCTTCTGGAATGTGGACGTCGCGGTCAACGATCGCGCGGCGGATACGGCAGTGTCGCCCGATGTTGACGTGTGAAAACAGAATGCTGGAATCGACTTCGGTATAGGAATTCACGCGCACATCGGGCGAGAGCACCGAGTAGCGAACTGTGCCTCCGGAAACGATGCATCCGGCGGACACGATCGAATCCAGCGCCTGCCCGGTGCGTCCCGCCTCTTCAAACACAAACTTGGCTGGCGGATATTGCCTTTGATGAGTGCGGATGGGCCAGGCCGAGTCATACAAGTTAAACACCGGCGACACCGAAACCATGTCCATGTTGGCTTCGTAATACGCCTCTAGCGTTCCCACATCGCGCCAGTAGAGCGCCTCTTTCTTGTTTTCATCCACGAAATCGAAAGAGTACACGCGGTAGTCGTCCATCATTTTGGGAAGAATGTCTTTTCCGAAATCGTGGCTGGAGTGCTCGTCTTCCGCGTCCTTGAGCAGAATGGGAATCAGCACGTCGGTGTTAAAAAGATAAATCCCCATCGAGGCGGATACCTTCTCCGGATTGTAGGGAGATCGCAGCGTCGTGAATGTAGGCTTCTCCTGGAAGCCGACCACGCGATTGTCAGGATCAACGTCAATCACTCCGAAACGATAGGTCTCGTCGGGATCAATCTGAATGGTCGCCAGCGTCACGTCGGCAGCCGAATCCATGTGCTGCTTGAGCATCAGGTCATAATTCATCTTGTAGATGTGATCGCCGGAGAGAATCAGCACATGTTTGGGCTGCTCGGACCCGATGGAATAAATGTTCTGGTAAACCGCGTCGGCGGTGCCCTGGTACCACTGGTCGCTGACCCGCTTCATGGGCGGCAGGACTTCGATGAACTCCCCCACTTCGCGGCCGAGGATGTTCCAGCCCTCGCGAATGTGGCGGTTCAGCGAAAGCGCTTTGTACTGGGTGAGAATGTAAACCCGGCGCAGATCAGAATTGATGCAATTGGAAAGCGTGACGTCAATGATGCGATAAATTCCGCCGAAGGTCACGGCAGGCTTGGCCCGGTCACGGGTAAGAGGGTAGAGGCGTTCGCCCGCTCCACCGGCCAGCAGAACTCCCAAGGTGTCTTTCATCACGATCAGCTATTGCGAGCCGCCGGCGCGCCACCCACCGGTTTAGCCGCCTGAATTAAACCTCGCGTCGCGGGTAATACTAGCATAGCGCGGCGCACCGGAACGAAGCCCAAAGCTTGTTGTCCGGAAGTGGTCTGGCCACCCATTTCCCTTTTGCTATCCAGCACACGCATGGCTACGATTCAGTAGATGGCGATATGGTCACTCGCGGCAACGTCGTGGCGAACAAAAACTTCTTGCGCGTTGTTTCTCGCGTTGAGTTTGTTTGCGCCCCTTGTGGCAGCTGGGCAAACAGTGCCCGTCGGCCGCACGGCCCAGGTGAAATGGCAGCCCGCCAAACTGGTGAACGGATCGCCAGTTCTATTTCAAGTAACTGCTCCCGCTAAGGTTCAATCAATCTCAGCATCCTGGCTCGGACACGATGTGGTTTTCTTCCGTCCGGCAGATGGGAAAATTTGGTATGCGCTGGCGGGAGTTCCGGTTGAGACCGCCCAGGGACGTTACGATCTCACTGTCAAAGAAACCCTCGCCAGCGGAAAACTCACGGAAATTCGAGTCAACGTCAAGGTTGCCAGGGCCGCGTATCCGAAAATCGAGATCAAAGTCGCGAAGCAATTCACCGAACCTGATCCTGGACAAGTCCGCGAAATCGCGGCGGACAAGGACGTCAAACAAAAAACCTTCGCCACGGAGACTCCACAGCGATCATGGACGGGACCGTTCCTAGCTCCAGTTTCCGCGCCAATCTCCGATGTGTTCGGGACCGCCCGCGTCATCAATCAGGAAGTAAAGAGCCGGCATCTGGGATTGGATTATGGAGTCCCCACCGGAACGCGGGTTCAAGCAATCAATCACGGGACAGTGCTGCTCGCGCGGTCTCTATTCTTTGAGGGAAATTGTGTGGTGCTCGACCATGGTCAGGGGCTGCTGAGCCTGTACCTGCATCTCTCGGAGTTTCGCGTAAAAGAGGGCGACATCGTGGATCCGGGCCAGGTGATTGGGCTGAGCGGCGGAACTGGGCGAGCCACCGGCCCCCATCTTCATCTTGCTATCCGCTGGCAGGGAGTTTACCTGGACCCGGCTATCCTATTGAAAATGAGACTTCCTTAGCGCTTAGCGATTCCCCAGGGGAAGAATCTTGTTCCGTTTTCGTAACAAAACTCAGGTGATTAACCGCCAACAGCAAAACCCATGCTAGAAGTTAACCACTCGTTCCCGGTGTATGGCGTGGGGAAGCGCTGAAGTTCTCGCCGGACGGGTCATATCGGGACTTGGAGGGCCCCCCTTACAATGTCCCGATATTTTTGTGTTCAAATTGCGATCGCTCCGGTTGGCAGCCGTGTCTCGTCCTCTACCGCAGCTCCGTCGCGATAACTGACCGTTCTGCCGGAAATCGCCGGGATCCGCTCGCCCGGAACAATCACTCCCACCAGATTCAAGGGATCTGCGGCCGAAAGAGTGACCACTTCGCCGATGGGCGTCAGTTTGCGAGTAGCTCGCAATGACTCGACCGCCACTGGCAAGGCAAACTGTTCGCCGATAAAACCATCCACAAAACGCCCGCCGCGAATTTCGCCACGGGCCTCGAGCCTGCGAAACGCGATTTGCAGCTCGCGCCACTTGGGAAGATTCGCTTCACGAACCAGCAGGTCGCGGAATACGACACCGTAACGCTTGAGCATCATCCAGCAAGTAGCTTCGACCACGCGATCGCGCTCGACGGCGGAATCTGTATGAAGGATGGCCCAACGGCCTGAGCTGTGTCGCGGGCGAGTCGTACGGCCGCTTCCCTGCCCGGCGCGGCGTTTGGGATCAATCAGCGCGCGCAGGTTGTCGAACCCGTCAGCCGTGACCACTCCTCCGGCGACCAGTTCCCACAATCCAGTTTCGATTTCGGCCTTCAGCTTTCCCGTGGCGCGAACGATGTCCGCGAAGAACGAAGCGCCGCGCTGGCGCAGATACTCAAGCACCTGCCGCGCCGCATCGCTGAGCCCTTGCGCGCCCGCGATGGAATCATGCGGCGTCATCCAGTCGGCATCTTCGCGGACGAAGAACGTGATCGGAGCGACGCTGGTCGGGATCACGCGTCGCTGGCTCTTTGCGCCGTTGCCATTCGCCGACTCGATGGTCGCGGGATGCGGCGACAGCCGTCCCCAGCCCACTGCTCCGGTCAGGCAAAGTTGGTCCAGCCATTTGGGATCGTAATCCGCAATACGCCGCGCCAACACTTGCCGCTCCCAGGCATTAGCGGGAATTTCGAATCCTTGCAACTGCTTCAGCACTTCGAGAGTCGAGCGCTCTCCCTGAACCTGCGATCCAGAAGCAACATGCTGCCAGCGCAACAACCAGCGCATGAACTGCGCCGGAGTCACCGGCTCGATTTGTTTGCGCAAAGTTGCGACGGTCAGCCGATGTATGCGGGCCAGCAGCCGCCGGTCGCACCACTCGTGCGGGTGTTGCTCATGCCCGTGTGGCGGTGGCGCCCCCGCGCGCGAGGCCGCGCCGGTGAAGTTCCCTCTTAAGATGGCGCCGCTGGCTTCCATCCGTAGAAGGGCCTTCTCCACTTCCGTCTCAGGAAAACCGAGCAATTCTCCCAGTTCGTCCGCAGTCACTGGACCGAGGTGAGACATCCATCCCGTGATGCAGGCCAGCAGAGCATCGTCGAAAGAAGTATCCAAACCGTGAAGATCTGGAGCAGTTTCCGCGAACTCGGCCCCGGGAAAAAGCTTGGCGAACAAATCCCTGCGCTCGGCCACAACCCAGTAAGAACGGTCACCGACTCGAGCCACCGCCGCGCGGCCCTGTGCGGAAAGCTGAGTGAAAAACGACTGCCAAAAGGTCGAGCTGCGCTCGACCGAACGGGCGGGGACGCCCGTCCCCCCAGATACCGAGAAATGGTCAGCGACCGGAAACGCGATCAGCGTATGCAGGACATCGTGCAACTCGTCAGCATCGCGCACATCGGGCCAGGCTTCTTCGCGCACTTGATCGATCGCCGCCGGGTCGAGCTTCCCGACTTCCTCCAACACCGACTCCGGCAGAATGCGCCGCATCTCGACCGCACGAGCGCGGCGTTCTTCGAGCGGTGCGTCGTCGAGATACGCATAGGGATTCGCATTCAGAATTTCGTGCGAAAACTGCGATGGCACCGGCGTATCCACAGCAATGCAGCGAATGCGGCCGTCTTCCATGCGGCGCAGCAGTTGTTTCAAGCCGTCAATGTCCATGGCTTCGGTCAGGACATCCTTCATCACTTCTTTCACCAAAGGATGATCGGGAATCTGAATGTCGCCGACGATGTTTTCCTGGCACGCCGCAACGTCGGGGAAAACCGAAGCCAGCAGGTCGTCGGAGCGCATTCGCTGAATCTGCGGCGGAACTTTCTTTCCACCTTGAAAGCGCAACAGGGCCAGTGACCGATTGGCGTCCCAGCGCCAGCGTGTGCCGAAGACAGGCGCCGCCAGCGCCGCCTGCTCCAGAATCGGTTGCACCGTCTCGGCATTCAAGAAGTGAAAGACATCGCTCAGAGGAAAACTGTGCTGCTCGGCCAGCGCGATGTTGAGTCCGTTGTCGGTGGCCGCGGCCTGTAATTCGAAATTGAAGCTGCGACAAAAACGCTTACGAAGAGCCAGTCCCCAGGCTTTGTTGATGCGAGCCCCGAAGGGAGAGTGAACGATCAACTGCATCCCACCGCCTTCGTCGAAAAAGCGCTCAGCAATGACGGTGCTTTGGGTTGGAACGTCGCCGAGAACGGCACGGCCTTCGAGGATGTATTGAATGGATTGTGAGGCGCCGGATTCGTCCAGCCCGCACTCTTGTCCCAGCCACGCGATGGTTTCGGCAACCTGCGGAGTTTTCGGCGACAGCGACACCGGAGAAATCCCCTTCAGCCGTTCGCTGATCTCGCGTCGCAGCTCGGCCACATGAAACGAAAGCTCTTCGGTGCGCGCCGGAGCTTCGCCGTTCCAGAAAGGCACGGTGGGCGGCACGCCATGCGCATCCTCCACCAACACCCGTCCAGACTTGCTTTCCACGCGCCGTATGCGCCACGAAGTATTCCCCAGCAGCATGATGTCGCCCGCCATGCTTTCGATGGCAAAGTCTTCGTCCAGCGTTCCAACCATGACGCCTTCCGGCTCGGCGACCACGTTAAAAAGGGCCGTCTCCGGAATTGCGCCGCCGCTGGTGATGGCTGCAAGCCGGGCTCCTCGCCGCGCCCGCAGTTTGTGGTTCACGCGGTCGTGATGGATGTATGCGCCGTAACGTCCCCGGCGAGATGCAATGCCCTCGGAGAGCATCTCGAGGATGGAGTCGAAAAGCTCGCGCGAAAGATTGCGGTATGGGTAGGCGCACTTGACCAGGGCGAAAAGCTCGTCTTCGTCCCAGCCTTGATCGTTCCCCGGCTCGTGTGGCGCCGACACTCCACTCGGCAAGCTCAGGGCAGGCTCTGTCCGCGTGCCCGGCGCCTGATCTGCACTCGACGCTACCATTTCCTCGCTGTCGGCATGCGCGGACAGGAGTGTCCTCGCCACACGGGCATCGCCACTCCCTGCAGCACACGTCGCCACAATCTGCTGCGCCAGCACATCCAGCGGAGCGTCGGGAATCATCAGCCGGTCGAGATCGCCATGACGAATCGCCCGCACCAGCGCCGCGCATTCCATCAAGTCGTCGCGAGTTGTGACAAAGAACCTCCCCTTGGGGACCGCGCCACGCCAGTGTCCGGAGCGCCCGACTCTTTGCAGCGCAACCGCAATCGCGCGGGGAGAGCTGATTTGAATGACCAGATCAACCGTGCCGATATCAATTCCCAGTTCGAGCGATGCAGTCGCCACCAGCACCTTGATCTGTCCTTCTTTCAGCTTCTTTTCGGCGGCGAGACGCAGTTTGCGAGAGAGACTGCCGTGGTGCGCGCCGACGTTATCTTCGCCAATTCGTTCGGCCAGGTGATGCGCGACCCGCTCGACAAGACGCCGCGTGTTCACGAAAATCAGCGTCGAACGATGCTGCTCGGAAAGTTCCACAATGCGGGTATAGATTTCTTCCCACATCTCGTTGCTCGCAATCGGGCCCAGGAGCGTGGCGGGAATTTCGACAGCGAGATCGAGCGTGCGCTTGTGACCGATATTGACGATGACCGGATCCGGCCGCCCGTTTCCGGTCAGAAAGTGCGCCACATCATCAATCGGCTTCTGCGTCGCGGAAAGCCCTATGCGCACCGGCGGCCGATAGGTCAGCGATTCCAACCGCTCCAGCGACAGCGTGAGATGCGCCCCGCGCTTGTCGTCTGCAACCGCGTGGATCTCATCCACGATCACGGTCTCTACATCGCGCAAGATGGCCCGGCTCCTCTCGGCAGTGAGCAGAATGTAAAGCGACTCGGGCGTCGTCACCAAAATATGCGGCGGATGCTTCAGCATCGCCCGGCGCTCGTGCGCCTGCGTGTCGCCAGTGCGGACCGCGGTGCGAATCTGCGGCATCAGCAGCCCGCGCTCGCCCGCCATCTGCAGAATTTCGCCCAGCGGGACTTCCAGATTCTTCTGAATGTCGTTGCCCAGCGCCTTGAGCGGCGAAATGTAGAGGACTTCCGTCCGATCGTGAAGATCGCCCGCCAGCGCTTTTCGAACGAGGCGGTCAATGCAGGCAAGAAATGCCGCCAGCGTCTTGCCCGAGCCAGTGGGCGCGGAGATTAAGGTAGTGCGTCCGGCAAGGATGTGCGGCCAGCCCTGCTCCTGCGGCTCGGTGGGGGTACCGAATTTCGCCGTGAACCATTCAGAGACGAGGGGGTGCGCCCAGGAGAGAGCTGCGGACATTTTGCTATTTTATTCTCCGAGGTTCGTTTTCGCAAATTGTTCG
Source organism: uncultured Acidobacteriota bacterium (assembly GCA_963839975.1). Lineage (GTDB taxonomy): Bacteria > Acidobacteriota > Terriglobia > Terriglobales > Acidobacteriaceae > Gp1-AA145. The sequence continues at coordinate 1,028,309 of CAWIXA010000002.1, forward strand.
CTAGCAACAGCAGCGGAAACCACGGCCCGCTTTGAGCCCGCCGCGCGGGGAGAGACTTCAGTGCTGTTTCCACTTTGCCTTCCCCCGCCCTCATCTGCCAAACTGAACCAACCCCATGGGCCGCATCCACGTCCTTCCCGAGCACGTCGCCAACAAGATCGCCGCCGGCGAAGTGGTTGAGCGCCCAGCTTCGGTGGTAAAGGAACTGCTGGAGAACGCCCTCGACGCCGGTTCTACGCGCATCAAAATTCAGATCGAGGCCGGAGGCAAGAAGCTCATCCAGATCACCGACAACGGTTGTGGCATGGTTCGCGACGACGCCCTGCTCGCCTTCGAGCGCCATGCGACTTCGAAAATCAAGAACGCCGAAGATCTGCTGAATATTTCGACGCTGGGTTTTCGAGGTGAGGCGCTGCCCTCGATTGCGTCGGTCTGCCGTTTTAGGTTAGAAACGCGGGCGGCCGATCAGGATTCAGGAACGATCGTCGAATTGACTGGCGGAAAGATTTTTCGCGTGGAAGAAGCCGGCTTGCCGGCGGGTACCTCTATCATCATTCGCGACCTCTTCTTTAATACGCCGGCGCGCAAGAAGTTTCTGAAGGCCGAGTCCACCGAGCTTTCGCACATCGCGTCGCTGGTCACTCATTACGCGCTGGCGCATCCTGACAAGCATTTCGAACTGCATTCGGCGACGAATGCCGTGCTGGTCGCGCCTCCGGTTGCCAGTTACAGCGACCGCGTTTATCAAGTTTTTGGCAAAGATGTGCTCGACCAGTTGATCTCCGTCGCCGCCGAAATGCCGCTGGCCCGCATCGGCCTGCCCCAGCCTCCGCCGTGGCGTCGCGCGCAACAGGAAGAAGAAGATGAGGAAGGCGCTCCCTCCGCCGATCCCGGCAGCCTGCGCCTGCACGGGTTCATTTCCAAGCCCGAAATTCAGAAGCTGAACCGCAATTCCATCTACACCTTTGTCAACGGACGCCTCATCCGCGACCGCCTCATTCAGCATGCGCTGACTGAGGCCTATCGCAACATTTTGCCACCGACCGTTTTCCCCGTGGTGCTGCTGTTTCTTGAAATGCCGAATGCCGAAGTAGATGTAAACGTCCATCCCTCGAAGACCGAAGTCCGCTTCCGCCAGCAATCGGTGATGCATGACTTTCTGCGCGATTCGGTGCGCGCGGCGCTGATGAAGGCGCGTCCGGTACCGCAGTTTGTTACCGAGATCCGTGCCCATCCGACGGCAAGTCCATCGCTGACTCCAGGCGCGCGGGCATCCGCCGAAGCCGGCGGGCCGGTGACGAATTTCTACGGCGCTGCCGTCCCCGACTCATTTTCTCTGCAAGCCCCGCCGCAGCCAATCATCGCCGAGCGCTTTCATTTTTCGGAAGGCATCGAAGTCGAAGCCAATGCCGCCATTCCAGTTGCAAGATTCCCCCGGCAGACGTTTGCAGAACCACAAAGCTTCGGCGCCGACCGCTGCGCTCCCCCACTCGATGAAGCCGTGGCCGAAGAGTTCGCACCAGCGGGCGATGTTACACCGCTGCTTGCGTCGCTCAAGCCGCTGGGCCAGTTGCGCGAGTCTTTCATTCTGGCGGTGAATCACGAAGGCCTGTGGATCGTTGACCAGCATTGCGCCCACGAGCGGGTGTTGTTCGAAAGAGTGTCACGCCAGCGCGCCCGGCAGCAAGTCGAAAGCCAGCGCATGCTGATGCCGATTGTGATTGAACTGACTCCCGCGCAACAGGCCATCTTCACCGAAATTTCTGACGAGTTACAAAAAAATGGCTTCGAGACCGAACCTTTCGGCGCGCGCAGCATCGCGGTCAAGATCGCTCCTGCAGGCGTTCAAGCCGCGGACGTCGAATCCATGCTGCATGAATTGCTCGACCAGTTTTCACACGAGGAGCAAGGCCTCAATCTGGAGCAGATTCGCGGCCGCATCGCCGCCTCCATCGCCTGCCACGCCGCCATCAAAGTCAACATGCCGCTCGAACACAATAAAATGGAATGGCTCCTAGCGGAGCTGGCAAAGACCGACTGCCCCATGACCTGCCCGCACGGACGGCCCGTAGTTCTGCGATACTCGATGAAGGACATTCAGCGGGCGTTTAAGAGAATCTAGCGGCTGACGTGGAGTGAGCGATGAGCGAATCGGGATCGAAGCGAAAACTGAAACGACTGGCGATGACGCTGGGCATCGTCACGGTCGCACTGATGATTTCGACCGTTTACCTGGTCCATTATTACGGCGAGAGCCGTCCGACGGAAGAACAAGCGGGACGAACTCACGAGGCAACGATACACAGCCGCACCGTATACCTGACCAATAATGAGTACGCTTTGGCTTTTGCGATGCACGGCCTCACCGTCGTTGCCATTGGACTGTTCATCGGAACCACTCTCAAGGCAATATTCGCGAAAAGTTAACTTCTCCTTCCATGACTGCTGACGAACTCATCCAGCTTCGCCGCGAAAAATGGCGCCTTAACGGCGTTCCTATCCGCACCCTCGAAGACGCGCGTAGTTTCGTCGAGTCCGCCGGGTTCTGCCTGACTTATCCTTCGCGCCCCGCGTTGCTGCTGCCGACTTTCATCGGTGCGTGGTACGGATCGGACGAGCGCCTTCCACACCACCGGGCCTTCCTCGATCCCGAGGCCCGCGACGCCACTGACCTCATGATCCGCCTGCTGCGCGACAAGTCGGCTTACGAGGCCAACCTTGGTGACGAAAACAACGCGCTGCTGATTTCGGCTTCGGCCTTTCCTTATTTCTATACCCTGGTCGGCGAGCGCAATCCCAAGCAGCAGCCTCAGCCGGGACCACGATCGCCGTACTCTGAGTTGGCTTGCGATACGTATCAGATCATTCATCGCAAGGGGCCGATCACAAAAGCCAAGCTTCTCGAAGACGTCGGCAAGGGCGTTTCCGTCCCCGCGCTCGACAAATCGCTGGCCGAACTGTGGTCGAAGCTGCGCATTACTCGCGTGGATTACTCCGAGCGCGAAGGCGCGTCATGGGACGTGCTGCAGCGCTGGTCGCCGGAGGCGGTTTCTGAGGGCGTAAATTGTTCGCAGGGCGAAGCGCTTTCGGCGTTGCTGTCAAAATACCTGGAGTGCGTCATCGCCGCCGACCAAGCGGAGCTGGATTCATTTTTCGGAAAATTTATCCCCCGATCCAAAGTGCGCGAGTCGGCGAACGCGTTGATGTCGGCGCGCGAGTTGAATTTTGTTCATGTGGGAAGCCGATCGCTGATTCAGGTGACACAAGCGCTGCCAGCTCGCTCAGAAGCCACCGAGTGATACATGTCAGCTATCGAGCAACATGGTTTTGAAATTATTCCCGGGCTGTTCGACCGGGAAGGCATGGCATCTGCGATCGAATCCCTTGATCAGATGCCGCTCCGACACGGTCGCGCTGGCGCTCGTAATGCTCTGCGGATTGAATCCGTTCGAGATTTGGCGGTCGATTCAAAGCTGATCAAACTTGCCGGCAGCGTCCTCGGTGGAGAAGCGGTTCCCTTTCGCGCGACCTTCTTTGATAAATCCGCCGAAGCTAACTGGCTAGTGGTGTGGCACCAGGACACGGCCTTGCCGCTTCGCGAACGTCGAGTTGTAAAAGGTTGGGGACCGTGGTCAGTTAAAGAAGGCGTCGTTTGCGCCCACGCGCCCGCGTACGCGTTGGAACAAGTGCTCGCTATTCGCATTCATCTGGACGACTCGAACGAGGAAAATGGGTCACTCAGGGTGCTTCCGCAGACACACACGCTTGGGGTCCTTTCCGACGACGAGACGCACGAATTGGCGAAGAAAATTCCGCCTGTCGATTGTCACGTTGCGGCTGGCGGAGTCCTGCTCATGCGACCGCTGCTGGTTCATTCTTCTTCGAAAACCAAGTCCGACGCTGCTCACAGGCGCGTATTGCACATTGAGTACGCGGCGAGCTTGTCGTTTGCGGATGGCATCGAACTTTACACTTCTGAGATGCCGTCAAGTGGTCGAGCCTGAGTGCTGGCCGTTGTACAATCACTGCGGAAATGACCGATTCCACTCCCCGCAAATTAATCATCGCCATCGACGGCCCCGCGGGCGCCGGGAAGAGCACTATCGCCTCGCGGCTAGCGCGCAAACTGGGCTACGTGAACCTCGAGAGCGGAGCTATGTACCGCGCTCTGGCGCTGAAGGCCATCGAATGGGACGTTTCCTTCGACGACGAGGATGCTCTCGCCAAGCTCGCCGAGAAGTCGCGCATCAAGATTGAACCCACAATCGGTGGAAACCGCGTGCTACTTGACGGTCGCGACGTCACGCCGCGTGTCCGCGAGACCGACGTATCGCAGGCGGCGTCGCGGGTCTCGGTGCATCCCGAGGTGCGCGATTGGATGGTCGCACGCCAGCGCGAACTGGGCGCGGGCGGTGGAGTGGTGATGGAAGGCCGTGACATTGGGACCAAAGTCTTCCCCGACGCCGACATTAAAATCTTTCTGGACGCCGACCCGGTTACGCGCGAGAAACGGCGCATTCAACAGGAGCACTCGCGCGGAACCTCGGCCGAGTCTCTGGCCGCCGAGCTGCGCGAACGCGACCGCCGCGACCGCACTCGGGCCAATTCTCCACTCGAACCCGCGCCGGACGCGGTCATTCTCGATTCGACTACGTTGTCCGAAGATGAAGTGATGAAGCGAGTCGAGGCATTGGTCGAAGAGAAGCTTGGAAGATCCGAAGCCTTATCCTAACTTCCTTTCATTCACCCGCAGCACCGACGCTGCCGAGGAAAGCCGGTCCCTCTGCGGGTCGCGACGCTTCAGAATGACAAGCCTGTTAGGCAAATGCAAAAAGCGCCGGGAGTGCGCACTCCCAGCGCTTTGCAATTCAGGCTTGAAGCGGATCAGGCCGACATCGCCCGCCGCTGCCTGGTTTCACGAATCGACGAAACACCCCGGCGGACATTCAGCCATCCCTGCTCCTGAAGCAAGCGGAACAGATCGTAGCTGTATGGAATCTCGCCGGTAATGATCTCTTCTTTCCCTTGGTCGTCGGTTACCGAAAAGGCGACTTGCACTGGCTCATCGGGGGAGTTTTGTTTGGTAAAGTGGACGAGTTTCACGTTGAGAGTTTCTTGCTCTTGAGCTTGCAGTGCCATTGTTTTTTCCTCGTCCCTAGTTGGGAACCTGGCAATTCTAGGCGGGGAGGCAGGCGGTCTCAATCCCCCATGGACTGTAGATTGAAAGTAAGACTGTGATAAATTGCGAGCGGAATTCGCGCGACATTCGCGGCTGTGTAATAGTTATGTAAGAAAGCCTTCAACCGGCAGCATTTAGCACTATGCTTGAATGCTGAGTGCTGACGGCTGAGAGCTAATGTTATAATTCTTCATCCCCACACCATTGAAAATGGGCGGAGGTTTGTATCGATAAGCGTTTTATCCGGACCAACGATCGTATTCGGGCACGCGAGATTCGCGTGATTGGCGACGAGGGCGAGCAGATCGGCATCATGCCTCCCTTTGAAGCGCTCAAGATGGCCCGCGAAAAGAACCTGGACTTGGTCGAAATTTCCCCCACCGCGCAGCCTCCGGTGTGCCGCATCATGGATTACGGGAAGTTTCTGTATCAGCAGGAAAAGAAAGAGCGCGAAGCGAAGAAGCACCAGAAGACGATCACGGTTAAAGAAGTGAAGTTCCGCATCAACGTGGACGATCACGATTACGAGACCAAGAGAAACCACGTGCTGCGGTTTCTGGACGGTGGCGACAAGGTCAAGGCCACGATTTTTTTCCGCGGACGCGAGATGACGCGCACCGGCCTGGGACGGCAAATCCTGGAGCGCCTGATTAAAGATATTGGCGACCACGCAATCGTCGAGTTTCGCCCGCGGCAGGAAGGCAACACGCTGCACGCCATCCTGGCCCCGAGCGCCAAGAAGCCGGAGCCGAAACATGCGCCGGCAGCGCGCCAGGCGTAGTTCCATTGCGATTTTGATTTTGCTGAGAGCTGACAGCTGATAGCTGAAAGCCTGTTTGAGGAGATTTATGCCGAAGTTAAAGACCCATAAAGGCGCCGCCAAGCGCTTCAAGAAGACCGCCACTGGAAAAGTGAAGCGGTCGCATGCTTTTTTGCGGCACATTCTGACGTCGAAAGAACAGAACCGGAAGCGCGGCCTGCGCCACTCTTCCCTGGTCAGCGACGCCGATACGCCCAAAGTTAAGAGGATGATTCCGTATTAAGGGTTTCCTCTGTGATCTCTGTGTCCTCTGTGGTTAAAGCGTTTCGCCTGCAGCGCGACAATAGAGTCGTCACAGAGCAAGCGCAGACGACCGCGCCAGCGAGTGAAGAGGCAAATCCTGCCTCCAGCCGCTAATTAGAAGGTAAAAAGGAGCAACACCATGCCTCGTGTAAAACGCGGTACCAAACGCCGCGCTAAACGGAAAAAGATATTAGACCGCGCCAGCGGTTATTTCCTCACTAAATCAAAACTCTACCGCTCGGCGAAAGAAGCCGTTGATCGCGCCCTGAAGTTCGCCTATTCCGGACGCAAGCAGAAAAAGCGCCAGTACCGCTCGCTGTGGATCGTCCGCATTGGCGCCGCCGCCAAGCTGAACGGCCTGAGCTACAGCCAGTTCGTCCACGGCCTGAAGGTTGCGGGCATTGAGTTGGACCGCAAGATCCTCTCTGACCTGGCCGTGAACGATGCCGCCGCCTTTAAGAGCCTCGCCGAGCAGGCGAAGGGCGCTCTCGGCGGGGCCGCGTAGAACAGCCGTTCGCGATCAGCAGTCGGCTTTCAGCAAAACACGGAACTGTGGAAGAGCGGCCATTCATGGCCGCGTTGCCGGTCTTCACGAACTGTTGCGGGCTTCAGCCCGCAAGCCCTGAAGGCGGGGATTGTTCAGGATCACAGACGCGGCTCTGAAGAGCCGCTCTTCCACACGAGATCACCAATTGTGTTGCGATCATTGCTGATCATCACCGGCTCCATGGGAGCTGGCAAGACAGCGGTAATGGGCGAGGCGTCGGATATCCTGGCGCAGCGAGGCATCCCGCACGCGGCCATTGACCTGGACAGGCTGGGTATGGCGCATCTGCCCGGCGCAACGTCAAACGACGGCGTGATGTATCGTAACCTGCAAGCCGTGGCGGGCAATTACACCGCGCTCGGGGTTGATCGCTTTCTGTTGGCGCGAGCGATCGAAGATCAGGCGGAGGTTGAACGCTGCATTGTCGCGGTTGCAGCAAACGAAGTGGTCGTATGCCGGCTTACAGCCGCAGTTGAGACCATGCAGCAGCGGGTGGGATCGCGAGAGCTGGGTATCGGTCGCGCAAAATACGTTGAGCGCGTCGTAGCCTTGAACAATGCCCTAGACCACGCGCAGCTCGAGAAGTTTGTAATTAGCAATGAGGACCGACCCCTAACCGAGGTCGCAAACGAACTGCTTGAGCGCGCTGGCTGGTTGTAGTTCATCTGCGAAAATGCAGTTGGGAGCCAAGCAACAAGCCGCGAAGCGGTGCAAGAATTCAGCCCAGGGCGCAAGCCCTGGGTAGCGTGAGCAAAACGACCAAGCCCCGAAGGGGCGAAAGAAACGTGCCCTACACCGTCCCCAAACTGAAAGACTTCTCGCCCGAGGCGCTGGATAATGCCGTGGAGAAGGTTCTCGCTGCGCTGGAGCAGGAATCCACACAAACGAAGAACGACACCGACCGCAAAGCCTTCCGCGACCGCTGGCTTGCCCGCAAAGACGGCATCCTCACCCAGATCAACGACCTCTGGCTGAAATCCGCGCCCAAAGACGCCAAGCGCGAAGTCGGCCAGCGCGTCAACGCCCTCAAGAAACAGGTCGAACAAAAGGTTGAGGCCGCTCTGGCACAGCCGGCCGCGGCGAGCGTCGATTCCGCCCTCGACATCTCCCTCCCCGGCATCCGCCGCCCCATTGGCGCCGAGCACCCGATCATTCGCACGCAGAACGAGATCATTGCCGTGTTCCGCAACCTCGGATATTCCGTTGCCGAAGGCCCGGTGATCGAGACCGACTACTACAATTTCGAGGCGCTGAATTTTCCGCCCAACCATCCCGCGCGCGACACCCAGGACACTTTGTTCCTCGCCAACCAGGAATCGAAGCCGCCGCGCGAGCGCCTGCTGCTGCGCACCCACACTTCTCCGGTGCAGATTCGCACCATGGAGAAGCTGAAGCCGCCGCTGCGAATTCTGGTGCCCGGCAAGGTCCATCGCAACGATCCTCCCGACGCCAGCCACTCGCCCATGTTCCATCAGGTCGAGGGCCTCGCCGTGGACACCAACATCACCTTCGGCGATTTGAAAGGTACGCTCGACCACGCCATGAAAGCGCTGTTCGGATCGAGCGTGAAGACCGGTTTCCGCCCGTCGTTCTTTCCCTTCACTGAGCCGAGCGCGGAAATGTTCGTCTCGTGCTTCATCTGCGGAGGCAGCGGCAAGCGCGGCGACGACAACGCCCCATGCCGTCCCTGCAAGCAGACAGGATGGATCGAAATCCTCGGCTGCGGCATGGTTGACCCGAACGTTTTCGAGTTCGTGAAGCACAACGGCTACGACCCCGAGAAAATTTCCGGCTTCGCCTTCGGCATGGGCGTGGACCGAATCGCCATGCTGAAGTACGGGCTGGATGATTTGCAGTTGTTCTTCCAAGGGGATGTGCGATTTTTGGAGCAGTTTGCGTGAAGCTTTCGTCACAATGGCTGCGCGAGTTCGTTGATCTCACAGTGGACGACCTCCGCCTCGCCGAAGACTTGACTTCGATTGGCATCGCGGTCGAAGGCACTTCTGGTGAAGGCGCGAGCACCGTATTCGAAATGGAGATCGGGACGAATCGTCCCGACGCGATGAACCATTACGGCGTCGCGCGCGAAGCGGCGGCATTTTATGGGCTTGGGCTAAAGCCCATCGAAGCCGCGGCTAAAGCCGCCCCTTTCAATAAGACGCCTAACGGCACGGCTGAAGCCGTGCCCTCCCGAAAATCAACCGGCGACTTCGAGATCGACATCGAAGACAAAGAAGGCTGCGCACGGTACACGGCGCAGATCGTCCGCGGCGTAAAGATCAAAGCGTCGCCGGAAAAGATTGCCAGCCGGCTGTCGCTGGTCGATCAACGCGCCATCAACAACGCCGCCGACGCTTCGAATTACACGCTCTGGGAGATGGGCCATCCGACGCACGCGTTCGATCTTGATCTGCTCGAAGGCAGGCAAATCATCGTCCGCCGCGCGCGCGCTGGAGAAACGCTGAAGACCCTCGACGGCGTTGACCGCAAGCTCTCGCCTGAAGACCTGATCATCGCCGACGCCAAAAAGCCCGTCGCGCTCGCCGGAGTCATGGGCGGCTTCGACACCATGATCACAGAGAAAACGAAGAACGTTTTGATCGAATCCGCCTGGTTCGATCCCGTCGCCGTCCGCAAGACTGCCAAACGCCACGGCCTACACACTGACGCCTCGCATCGTTTCGAGCGCGGCGCGGATTACGGCGCCACTCCGCTGGCCTGCGCGCTGGTCGCACAAAGAATTATCGAATCCGGCGGCGGCGAACTCGACGGCGACCCCATCGACGCCGTCGCCCGCGAGATTGATCAGGCTCCGGTGGTGCTGCGCATTTCGCGGGTTCACCGGATTCTCGGCAGCCATCTAGAAACGCATGAGATCGTCGCCATCCTGAGGCGTCTCGGCTTCGAACTCGTCCCCGAGCCCGGCTCACAGCCGGAATTCTCGGTCCGTATACCGACCTGGCGGCTGGACCTGGAGCGAGAGGTTGATCTGGTCGAAGAGATCGCGCGTCTGCACGGCTACAACAATTTTCCCAACACCCTGCCGGCATTTTCGGGCGCGGTGGTCGAAATCCCGCGCGCCGCGAAAGAAACCAAGCTTCGTACTTCCCTGCTCGCACTCGGATACAACGAAGCGGTCTCGCTGAGCTTCATCGCGCACGAAGATGCGGAGACGTTTTCTTCGACTCCGGTGATCGAGCTGGCGAATCCGCAGAGCGAAGAAGCTTCCCTCATGCGCAGTTCGCTGTTGCCGGGGATGCTAAACATGCTGGCCTACAACCTCAATCGCGGCGCCGAAGAAGTTCGCCTGTTCGAGATGGGCGACGTTTACGAGGCCTCAGGCGCGGGGGCCGTCGAGCGCGGCCGCATTTGCCTGGGTGCAACCGTAGCTGCGTTGCGGCACAACATTCCGCAAGACGGCGTGCTCGACACCAGCAAGAACAAAGACGCGCACGAACTGGATGTATTCCGCTCGTTCAAGGGCGATGTGGAAACCTTGCTGGGTGTGTTTCAGCACAAGTCGCTCGCCTTCGACACGCAGACTGCGGATTATTACCACTCCGGCTGTTCCGCGCGCGCGCTGATGGATGGTGAAGAAGTCGCGCAGTTCGGCCAGTTGCATCCGCAGGTCGCAGCCGGGCGCAAGTTGCGCCAGGAAGTTTTTGTCGCGGAGATTTTCTCCGACCGGCTCTACGCGCGCAAACTCCGCGAGATCCGCTATGAGCCGCTGCCCCGCTTCCCCGGCGTGGAGCGCGATTTCTCGTTCCTGTTTGACGACAGCGTGACATTCCACAAGATCCAGACCGCTATCCACGATCTCAGCCTGCGCAAGCTGCGGAGTTTCGCTCCCGTCGAGATCTTCCGCGGCGGATCAGTCCCCGGAGGAAAGTATTCGATCCTGCTGCGGGCAAGGTTCCAGTCCCTCGAGCGCACGTTGCGCGAAGATGAAGTCGCGGATTGGTCGGCACAGATCGTCGCCGCGCTCCAGCACCTAGGCGGCGCCCAAAGAACATAAAAGCCTCGGTGATCCTCAGTGTCCTCTGTGGTAAAGGTTTTAAAAGCCTTAACCACAGAGAACACAGAGGATCACAGAGGAAATTCTTTTCTTCCCGATTTAAGATAGCTCCAGCATGTCCGCTCCCGTCAAAATCATCGAATGCCCGCGCGATGCCTGGCAGGGCCTGCAGGGCCAGATCCCCGCCGACCTGAAAGTGGACTACCTGAAAGCCTTGATCAGCGCGGGTTTCAAGCACATTGACGCGGCTTCGTTCGTCTCTCCCAAAGCCGTGCCGCAAATGTCCGACTCCGAGGCAGTGCTCAAAGCGCTCGACCCGCCCGATGACGTTGAGATCATCGGCATCGTAGTCAATGAAAAGGGCGCGCAGCGGGCCATCAACACGCAGGCCGTGACCACGCTCGGCTTCCCCTATTCCATTTCGCCCACGTTTCTCCGCAACAATCAGCGCCAGACGCCGGAAGAATCGCTGGACGAACTGGAGAAAATCCAGAACAAGGCCGATGACGCCGGCCTCGACGTCGTCGTGTACATCTCGATGGCCTTCGGCAATCCCTACGGCGACCCCTGGGACGCCGACGAAGTTCTCGCCGCTGTGGACATTCTGGAGTCGAGCGGCATCAAGATGATCTCGCTCGCCGACACTGTGGGAGTGGCCTCGCCCGAACAGATTCAGGATTTGGTTTCAAAAGTCATCGACAAATTCGGATATCTCGAAATCGGCGCCCATCTGCACAGCCGTCCCGAAGCCGCCGCAGAAAAAGTCCTCGCCGCCTACTCTGCCGGATGCCGCCGCTTCGATTCCGCTATCGGCGGACTGGGCGGATGCCCCTTCGCCCAGGACGCTCTGGTCGGCAACATCCCCACCGAAAAGCTGCTGGAAGCGCTTGCCCAGGCAGGAGTCGAGTTGCCTCCACTCAAGCCGCTGGACACGCTGCTGCGGGCCTCGGCGGAAATTGGGGCGAGATACAGTGCGTCGCACGCCGCGGATTGAGCCGTTCCCTTACCCAGAAGTTTTCTCCCAGAGCTAGAAAACAACTCCGTGAGACCATTGCCGGTGCGAGAGCCTTGCACGCAGAGTAACGATGAGTGAGACTCATCACAGGTTCTACTGCATTCATCTTTTTATGTACTTTGAGGAGGTTTCATGCCTCGTTGCCGGTCTTGCTCTCTGCTTCCTCTACTACTTCTTATCCTAGCCCTCGCGTCGCCACTAGTCAGCCAGCAGCGGCCGGAGTCGTCTCCTGCCAAAGCGGACACCTCCGGCACTACCGCGGCCCCTACCCGCGCGAATCGCCCAAAGATCGGAGTGGCGCTTGAAGGCGGCGGCGCTCTGGGGTTCGCTCACATTGGCGTCTTACAGTGGTTTGAAGATCATCACATCCCCATCGACTACATCGCGGGAACGAGCATGGGGGGCCTGGTGGGAGGCCTTTATGCTACCGGCAAAAGTCCAAAGGAACTCCGTGCGTTAGTCGAGCAACAGAATTGGGACGTCATCATCGGGGGCCGGACCGAATATCAGGATCTCTCGTTCCGGCGAAAAGAAGATCTCCGCGCTTACCCCAACTCGCTTGTCGTCGGCCTCAAAGACGGCCTGAATTTGCCCGCAGGCCTCAACGCGGGCCAGGACATCAGCCTTTTGATTGACCGCGAGACCCTACCTTATTCGCAGCTTAGTTCGTTCGATCAGCTGCCGGTCCCCTTCCGCTGTGTGGCCACCGATCTTGTTTCCGGAAACAAAATCGTCTTCCAGGATGGCTCGCTCGCCAAAGCCATGCGGGCCACTATGTCCATTCCAGGACTTTTTTCGCCGATTCGCGACGGGGAAAAGGTGTACGTGGACGGCGAATTGGTCGAAAACCTTCCTACTGACGTGGTGCGGGCAATGGGCGCGGATATTGTCATCGCGGTCCATCTTGAAACCGCTCCCGTAAAGCCCGAGGATATTCAGTCCCTTTTCAGCGTGCTAGGGCATTCGTTGGATGTGGTCGTCCGCGAAAACGAGATTCGCAGCCTAGCCGGCGCTGACTTGATCGTCAACGTGAATCTGAAAGACTTCACCGTCTTGGACTATCCACAGGCGAAAGCCATCATCAGCAAGGGCGAGAGCGCTGCGGAAGAAAAAACTCGCATCCTCATGCCTTATGCCCTTAACGAACCTGATTGGCAACGCTACCTTGAAGCCCGTGACACACGCAAGCAGTCGCTGGTCCTGGTCCCTCATTTCGTTCGCGTCGAAGGCACCAACCCCGAAGCGCGGACACAGCTTGAGCGTTCCTTGAAGCCTCTGTTGGATAAGCCGATTGATCCACCAGCGTTGGAGAAAACATTGGACCGGCTCATAGGCACGGGCAGATACGACTCTTCCAGCTATCAGATGGGCAAGGAAAACGGACAGGCGGGTCTTATCGTCACGGTCCACGAAAAAAACTATGCGCCGCACACTCTGCAATTCGGTTTCGAAATGGACGGCTCGGAAAATAACAACGCGAACTTCACGCTGGCAACGCGGCTAACCTTCATGGACATTGCCGGATACCGCTCCGAATGGCGCACCGACGTCCTTTTCGGCAACACCTATGGCGTCGCAAGCGAACTGTATCGCCCGATCACCGCGTCCAGTAAATGGTTCTTGTCTCCGCATGCGGACGCAAGCGACACTGCCTTCGACCTCTACCGCAAGAGCGATCCGCTCGCCGACTACCGCGTGACCCGCGCCAATGTCGGCGGCGACTTGGGCTATGAATTTGATCGCTTTACTGAGGTCAAGGCTGGATACGAAGCGGGATATCTGAATGCCCGATTACGCCTGGGGAATCCGCAGTTTTCTCCCGTCGAAGGCCGCACCGGAGATTTCAAGCTCCAAGTTCTGGTCGATCACACCGACGACCCCGTGCTTCCGCGCCGTGGCTTTGGCGCAGAAAGCACGTTTCACTGGTTTGACTCCAGTCCGGGGGCGACTGGAGATTTCCCCACCATGCAACTGAACCTTCGATATTTTCAGCCGATCACCCAGCCAGCCTCGCTATTTGTCGCCGCCGAGGGTGGTTCAACGTTTGGCTACAACGGCACTGGAATCCCTCAATTCTTTCTGGGAGGGCCTCTGCGCCTGAGCGCCTATGGAACCAATGAACTCTTCGGCAATCAGTATTACACTTTCCGCGCTGGCTATCTGCACCAGATTGCCTCGCTGCCACCCTTTCTCGGCAAGAACGTCTATGCCGTCGGCAGTTACGAAGTCGGAAAAATGTATGGCTTCGCCAATCAAAGTAAGTTTCCCAACGACTTCGCCGGCGGCGTCATCGCGCAGACTGCGTTCGGCCCTTTCTTCATCGGGGGAAGCGTTGGTGATTCCGGCCATCAGAAGTGGTTTTTCCAGCTCGGCAGAGTTTTCTGAGGATTGGGACTAGGCCGAAAGTTGGCGGAAGCGAGCGGGAGTCGAACCCACCGGAGACGCCGAAAGACGCCACCTGCCAGCTTTTACGATCTCATATCTCCGCATACCGAGGCAGCAAGAGGTTGGTCATTGCCGCCAGCCCAAGAGCGGCTGCTAGGAGAACCAGCAAAGAGGCATAGGAGCCAGTCAGATCAAATGCGCGGCCCAGGATCACCGGGCCGATGGCTCCCGCCGCGGCGTAGAACGTCCAGGTAAAACCGTAGAGAGTGGAAAAAGAACGCAGGCCAAAATAACGCGTCAGCAGGTAAGGCGTGGTGGCGGCTTCGCCTCCGACGCCAACGCCGATGAGCGCGGCCGCAAGGCAACCGGCCGGGAAACTGCTCGCCCGAGCCAGCAGAAAAATACCCAGCGCACTAATCAGGTTGATGAAAAACGCAACCCGCGGCCCGAAGAACCGGTCGAGCAGCCATCCCACCACGACCCTGCCCAGCAGGCTCGATCCGCCGAGCACGGACGCGCACAGCGCCGCCTTTCCGGCGGTGAGGCCTCGATCCGTCAGCAACGCAGAGAGATGGGTGATGGCGCCGTTCATGCTGATCGAACTCACGAAAAGGATGGCTGTGATGATCCAGAAGGAATAAGAGCGCAGGCCTTGCTGCCAGGTCACGCCAGAATGCGGGACTGGGGCCGACGCGCGCGGCGTCGTCCCGAGATCGGCCCCGCGCTCGTGCCCGCGCTCGCGGATGTAGCGCCAACTGAGTGGCAATCCGAGCAATAACGCCAGACCGCCGAACGATGCGTACGCCGCCCGCCAGCCCGACCGGCTGATGATGGATTGCGCGACGACAGGTAAGATCATCGACCCCAGTCCCGCTCCGACCATCACCAAGGCCAAGGCCACGCCCAAACGCCGCTGAAACCAGGTGGAAATGGATCGCGAATACGCCAGGTGACCGGCGCCGTTCCCGACCACACCCAGCACAAAGCACGTCAGATAAAACTGCCATATTCCGGCGTGCAACAACGAGAGCGAGGCAATGGCGCACACGTACACCGCCATGCAGGCAAGAATGATGCGGCGCGGGCCAAAGCGATCGATCCACCCGCCCAGCAACGGGGAGATGAGTCCCAGCGTGACCGCGGCGATGGCGAAGCCGCCGGAAATAGCTTCGCGGCTCCAGCCGAATTCGGCAGCCAGCGGCTTCACGAAAACGGACCAAGTATAGACGAAGAGCGAACCGAATCCCGCCATCACTCCCAGACACGCAGCCAACGCCACCCGCCAGCCGTAGTAGCCGAGATCAGCTTCGCTTAGGCCTGATGTGACTTCGGCGTCCGGCGTTGGATTTCCACTTTGAGGTTGAGTAGCCAAGGCAAGGTTCCCTTCTAACGCCAGCGCGCTGCCCGCGATTTGCGCGTCTGCAACTTGCTGAGACATTGGCGGAAGCGAGTGGGAGTCGAACCCACCGGCGATCCGCTAAAGCGGACCGCCCGCCGGTTTTGAAGACCGGGAGTATCACCGGATACCATGCGCTTCCATCTTGTATGTTCAACAACATACAACTGGTTACCAAAGATTTTGTCCCTCATTTGTCCCTCACGGTACTGTAGTTTTGAGGGGACGACATGGACACCACGTTTCAGCAACCGATCAACAAAAAACGTCGGAAGGCGAAACAGAGAAGGCAAAAAGGCTCCATTGTCGAGCGACACAATGCTTTCCATCTTAGATATTGGAGTGTAGGCGCACAAGGCAAGCAGGGACAGAGGTCAGTCAAGCCCTGCGACAAAGATAATGCCCATTTCAGCACAACCTGTCAGCCGGTCCGGGACCTTGCGGCGGAGAAGGTGTCTGAACTCCGTCTGCAGCGGGAACTCGATGACCAGGCGCAAGACACGCGAGTCGCGGACTTCTGGACAGGCACTTACCTTCCCTTCATCACTGAGCACAAAAAGCCGAGCATGGTCGCGGGCTATAAACAAATCTGGAATCAGCATTGAAGGAACACTTCGCGACCAGACTTTGCGTGAGTACAGGAAGCACTTCGGCTCGAGGTTCTTACTCAGTCTGACAAAGACCCAGGGTAGGCGCACACTCAACCACATCCGCAGCCTTGCGTCAGGTATCTTCAGTCACGCCGCCAATCTCGGGGTGATCGAATACAACCCGTGGCACGGAATGAAAGATTCTGGGGAAGGTCACAGAGCCGGAAGGAACTCCCCATTACACACTGGAGGAAGCCGAAAACATTATCAGTGGGTTGGTCTCACATGTCGATTGCCAGCTTGTGATGGTGATGTCATGCTTTCTCGGACTTCGCCCGGGAGAAATCTCAGGATTGAAATGGGAGGACTTCGATCAGAACTGCGTGCACATACGTCGCGCTGTCGTCCGTGGTGTCGTTGGCATGACGAAGATGCCGGAGTCTGTCGCCAGGCTCCCGCTGATCGATCGTGTCCCGTTCCGCTTGAACTCTGGCGTCAGAAGTGCGGCAGACCCTCTCATGGATGGCTGTTCCAAACGAAGTCGGGCGGCCTCAGAGTCTTCGAGATTTGGTCAGAAATAGGATCGTCCCGACACTGACCGCGAAGAACATTCGATGGAAATCACCCTATGCGGGCAGACGAGATGCAGGAACTGCCGTCATCGATCTGACGAACGGCAATTATGCCGCTGCTCAAGAGCTTCTTCGCCACAAGCACATGACTACGACGCTTCAGTTCTACAAGAAACAGACAGAGACTCCCTTGCAGCGCGGGATTGATGCGATCGCAAACGCTTTGGTTCACAAGGCATTGAAGGCTGGAAAGGGCCAGTGAATGCACCTCGAATGCGAACCCGAGACCGACCACGGCTCCTGCCGATTGCAGATGACACTCGCCCGTAGGCACGCGCAGGGGACCGTTCCAAAGATTTACGCACGGCTAGGAATGCCGCACTACGACACGCTTTACGCGGTGTGGATGGAGCGGAACGAGTGGACAAAGCACGACGGAAAAGGATTTTCGAGTTCCCAGCGCGGGTCAATGAGTGCAAATCGCTCGATTTCAACAGTTGATTTCCGAATTCTCTGTCACCCGCCCGGAGGCAAGCGCCAATGAAGCTTCCAACTTTGCGCAATCGGGACTTCAGTTCTCCGAGAAGATGACTCTCCCGCTTCGGATGGTGAGGTGCACTTTGGAAAACGCCCTAGCATCCTGTGCAGGGTCCGCGCGTAGAACAACCAGGTCGCCATCCATCCCTTTAGCGATGCGTCCGCTATGGGCTGAGTCGCCGAACCGCTGGGCAGGATCGGTGGTGAGCGACGCAAGCATCTGCTGAAAACTCAGGCCAGCCCTCGACATCCAAACGAATTCCTCTGAGGTGTCGAACCGATCGATATATCCGACATCAGTGCCAAACAGGACTTGCCCTCCTGCTTCAGAGAAGGCCTTTAGTTGCTGGGCTGCCTTGCCCATTCCTTTCTTGAGTTCATCAGGATCGCTGCCCTTAAATTCGACTTCCCACAAGGTGAGCGTGGGAGTGAGGGCCAAGCGGGCTGCCGCCAGGCGCTCGGCAAAAGCCGGGATCCAGGGATCATCGGCCGGAGTAGTGTGGGCGAGAATATCGACGCCGCTCTGAAGTGCTACCTCGATTCCTTGATTATTAGATACGTGGGCAAAAACAGGCTTACCGCCATGGTGGGCCTCGGCTACGATGGTGCG
The DNA here is from genome assembly GCA_963839975.1 of uncultured Acidobacteriota bacterium. Lineage (GTDB taxonomy): Bacteria > Acidobacteriota > Terriglobia > Terriglobales > Acidobacteriaceae > Gp1-AA145. The sequence continues at coordinate 1,046,218 of CAWIXA010000002.1, forward strand.
AACCAAGTCCAAAGGCATCGTCAAGATGCCGTCCTGCTCGATGGAATTTACAAAAATCTTGATTCCGTCCGCGCCGTTGTGGATTTGCTGGCGCACTCGCTCCGTCGCTTGGGCAGTTGATTCAACCTCGGGAATGTTGATGTGATTGGCTTTGAGGAACCCCCTGACGTAAATGGGCGTCCCGCCCTTTATCCAGAATGGCTCCCCAACGGTGAGAATCCTCGGCCCTTTAACTTCGCCGCTTTCTATCCGACGGCGGATGGTAATCGTATTCTCCAGCACAGAGGCGATATCAAAGACCGTAGTAAAGCCCCAACGCGTGAGCATCTCCTGGAGTTGTGAAGTGATCTGCTCCGGCGAGAGTTTTTCTGCATGAAGCAGACCTGGCGTAAGAATATGCACATGGCTGTTCCAGAAACCCGCAGTGACAATCAAGCCGTCGCAATCGATGATTTCCGCATGGCGCGGGATTTTGACGATAGCCTTTGGCCCAACGGAAAGAATTCGTCCATCGCGTATAACGATTGTGCCATTTTCGATTGGTGCTTCGGTCGGCGACGGATAAATCTTTGCGCCAATCAAAGCGAGGTCGGAGGCGTAGCTAAGGTCACAAGCAAGAAGCACCCACATCAAGAGAAGAACTGAAGCGAATCGCATCCTCATACTTTGGTATTACGCACTCAGCAGGAAGGTTGTTCCAAACCTCCTTGAGGAGCTTCCTGCCGTCCCCGGCTAGGGTCAATGAGTGATAACTCCTGTTTGTATCAACTGACTTTAGCTTTCTGTTTGCCCGTTACTCGTGCGGATCAAGAGAGACTTTTAAACGTCGCAGGAGGCTTGTCTAACCAACCTTCTGGTTTTCTACCTAGCCATCTGGCGGATGCACCTTCCGTTCCTTTCCTCGATCCTGGTGTTTGAGTTCAGGAAAGGGGTTTTTACTAAACATGGCCAATTCAATACTAGAAACAATTTCAAGAGAATTTGCGGCCGCCGCGGAGAAGGTGGGCAGTAGCGTGGTTGCCGTTCACGCCCGACGCTGGGTGCCGACCAGTGGCATCGAATGGAAGAAGGGCGTGGTTGTAACGGTTCATCACGGCGTGCAGCGCGACGAAGACATCAAAGTGCTGCTCGATGGTGGTCGCGCAGTTTCCGCGAAACTAGTTGGACGGGATCCCAGTACAGACCTAGCCGTACTAAGGATGGAGGAAGGGTTTTTCGTCGCACCCCAACTCGGCGACTCGACAAGTCTGAGGCTCGGCCATCTTGTTCTCGCGCTGGGTCGCACGCGGCGCGGGGATCTGGTGGCGAGCAGCGGGATCATTGGCGGCATCAGCGGCGAGTGGAGGAACCGACGTGGGGGACAACTCGATCAGCACATCCGGCTGGACCTCGCTCTGTATCCAGGATTTTCCGGCGGGCCCCTGCTGAATGCCAGAGGCGAGGTTGTTGGCATTAATACGCGGGGCCTAGCCCATGGACGAGCCGTCACGGTGCCGGTGGCAACTGTCAATCGCGTGGTCGAAGAACTCCTGGAAAAAGGGCACATCGCCCGCCCCTATTTGGGTATCGCGATGCAGCCCGTGGAGGTGCCGGAAAATATGCGCTCGAAGCTGCCTGCTCAAACCCGCGTCGGGCTGCTTGTCATGCACGTCGAGAACGATGGGCCTGCAGAAAAGGCTGGAGTGTTGCTGGGAGATGTCCTTTTCGAAGTGGGCGGAGGGACGGTCGAACACGTGGATGCAATTCAGGATTCACTTGCCACCGCGAAGATCGGTGATGTTCTGCAGATCCGGGTGATTCGCGCCGGCGAGATCAAGCCGGTTTCAATCAAGCTGGGTGAGAGGGCTCGATAACGAATGTCGAAGCGAACTGGTGGAGGCGCGATCCGAATTGCGGTGGCAGCAACCTCCGCCGTTCGCCGGGCTGGGCTCGAAAGCATCATCCGCAGCCACGCTGACCTCCATCTGGCAGGAAGTTTTGGCGCGGTGGCGAGCCTGGTGCCATTTGCCCGGAGCACCGAACTGGATGTAATTGTCATCGACTCCGATTCGATCCACGATTTATTATGTCCGGCAATATCGGACGCAGCGATTGTTCTGCTCACGGAGGTCAGTGACGCGCGGTCGATCTCGCGCCTGTTGCGGAGCGGGGTGCGCTCGATTCTGTCCAGAGAGAGCCATCCGGACAACGTTCTCTCGGCCATTTATACCGCTTACGATGGACTGGTCTTGCTGAGCACACCGATCGCAGAGAGCTTGGCCGCCGTCTACGGCGATCAGCCGCTGGAGGTTGAAGATGAATTGTCCGAAGAGATCACCTCCCGCGAAACTCAGGTGCTTAGAATGTTAGCGGAAGGCCTCGTGAACAAAGATGTCGCGGCTCGTCTCGGTATCTCCGAGCATACGGTCAAGTTCCACATCAGCTCGATTCTCGACAAACTAGGTGCTTCCACCCGCACCGAAGCGGTTACCCTGGGAATCCGGCGCGGGCTAATTCCAATCTGAACTCTTTGGCCTTCAGGCGTAGTCCATACCATCGATAACTTCTGTGTAGCCCGAAATCCCTCCAAAATCAATCCCAAGCTCCATCCACGAAGGTTCAATCATAATTTGCCTCCGGATACCGCCTAAGGGTCCTGAAAAGGCGCAAGGAAAAGCAGCAACCTGAAGGCAGCCAGTTAAATCAAAGATATGAAGCTCTCGAGAGTAGAACGCGGGAATGCAAAAGGAGAATGCATATGGCAGCGAAGGTCCAACCACTCACGAAGCCGCCGAGGACTGTACAGCCCAGAAGCGAAGACCGCGTACAACAGCCCGAGCCGCTAACCGATTTTTATGGCGAGGATCGTCATGAACTGGTGCAAAAGCTCGCCTACCAGCACTGGGAAAAAAGAGGCAGTCCGCTTGGGTCACCGGAAATTGATTGGTTCGCGGCTGAAAAAGCCGCGCGTGCGTACCTTTTAGCGTCAGGAATTGAGCTCGGGCCAGACCAGGATCTGTACTCATGACTGGCGTGGCTGTGAACATTGAACATGAACCGTTCCACAACTTAAGAAACTAAGGACCATCTTATGAGCACCAATCGCGTGGCGCGGCCGAGTTCCGCAAAAGTCGTACCGCTGACGACCAGTGAACCTCCTGTTGCAGATATTTTCCAGCACTACGGATGCGAATCGACTCCGTTTATCGGGACGGAAAACGCTTTTTATGAACGGCACCTGGTTTTTGACAGAGCGATCGATCCCAAAGCGGCGAGTGCGCGCGAGCGCTTTGAGGCGTTCTGCCATTCCGTGCGAGACATACTCGCTCAGCGTTGGGTGCTGACCAAGAACACTTATGAGCGAGAAAATGCCAAACGCATCTATTACCTCTCCATGGAGTTTCTGATCGGACGTTCGTTGGCCAACAACATCACCAACCTGTTGCTAGATCCGCTTTTGCCGGATGCAGCTCGAGAGCATGGCATCGACTGGTTGGAATTGATCGAGCAGGAACCAGATGCAGGGCTGGGCAACGGCGGCTTGGGCCGCCTCGCGGCGTGCTTTCTCGATTCGATGGCGACCATGCAGCTCCCCGGCACCGGGTATGGTTTGCGGTATGAGTACGGCATGTTCAAACAATCGATCGTAGATGGCTGGCAAAAAGAGAATCCTGACAACTGGCTGCGCTACGGCGATCCCTGGGAGATTGCCCGGCTTCACGAGAAGGTGGAAGTCAGGCTGAACGTCTCATTCAAGTTGCAAGGGGGTGATTTTCAAGTCATCCCCGACCGGCCGTCAAGCCTGATCGGTATCCCGTTTGATCGCCCCATCGTGGGCTATGGCGGAAAGACGATCAACACGCTCCGCCTCTGGGCTGCTGCTGCGCCCGATTATTTCGATTTTGAGAAGTTTGGCACCGGAGACTTCGTGGGCGCACTCGGCGAAACTCTCGAAGCCGAGTCGCTGACCCGCGTGCTTTATCCCGACGATTCTACGGCGAAGGGGCAGCGGCTGCGCTTTCTGCAGGAGTACTTCCTGGTCGCGTGTTCCATGGCCGACCTGGTGCGCCGTTTCCAGCGCCACAACTCGGATTGGGAAAAGTTGCCGGAGAAAGCCGCAATTCAACTCAATGACACGCATCCTTCCATGTCAGTCCCTGAACTGATGCGAATTCTGCTCGACGATGTGCGCTTGGGATGGGACCAGGCCTGGGACCTGACGAAGAAAACGCTCGGGTACACAAATCACACCTTGCTGCCTGAGGCTCTGGAGAAATGGCCCGTCGCGTGGTTTGAGACACTGCTTCCTCGGCACCTGGAGCTCATCTACGAGATTAACCGTCGGCTGCTCGATGAAGTTCGGGTTCGCTTCCCCGGTGACGAGGGGCGCGTGCAGCGCATGAGCCTGGTGGAAGAAACCATCCCGCGCAAGATCCGGATGGCCAACCTTGCCATTGTTGGCTCGCATAGCACCAACGGAGTGTCTGCTGTCCACTCCAAGCTACTGCGAACCACAACGGTCAAGGATCTCGCTGAAATGTTTCCTGAGCGTTTTAGCAACAAGACAAACGGAGTTACTCCCCGCCGCTGGCTGCTCGAGGCCAATCCCGCGCTGGCCCGTGAAATCACGGAGGTCATCGGAGATCGTTGGGTTACGGACCTTATCCTGCTCAAACAGCTCAAGCCATTCGCGGAGGATTCCAGTGCTCGCGAACGCTTCCTCAAGTCAAAGCGAGAGGCCAAAGTGCAGTTTGCCAATTGGCTCAAGTCAGCGTCAGGGCGCGCCGTGGACCCCGATACCGTCTTCGACTGCCACATCAAGCGTATTCACGAATATAAAAGGCAATTGATGAATGCGCTGAGGATTGTGATTGTTTATAACCGGCTGCGGGAAAATCCCGGCATGAAGATAGTGCCTCGGACATTTTTCTTCGCTGGCAAAGCGGCGCCAGCTTACAAGCTGGCCAAGCTCATCATAAAGTTCATCAACAACCTGGCGGACACGATTGACGCCGACCCGACGGCGCGCGGCCGGCTCAACGTCGTCTTTCTCCCTGAGTACAGCGTTTCGTTGGCGGAGCGGCTGATTCCAGCCAGCGATGTCTCCAACCAGATCTCGACCGCCGGCTACGAGGCCAGCGGAACCAGCAACATGAAATTTATGATGAATGGAGCCTTAACAGTCGGAACCCGCGACGGTGCGACCATCGAAATGGCGGAGGAAGCCGGAGAAGAGAACATGTTTCTGTTCGGGCTCACCGTGGAGGAAGTCGAGAACAGCCGCGCCTGGTACGATCCGCACTGGCATTATGAAAATGAGCCGGAGACGCGAGCAGCTTTGGACCTGATTTTCTCTGACCACTTCAGCCGTAACGAACCGGGAGTATTCGCTCCCTTGCGCGATACGCTTCTGACCCAGGGCGATCACTATATGCATCTGGCGGACCTGACCTCGTATTGCAATGCACAAGACCGGCTCGGCGCGCTCTATTCGGAACCCGGCGCATGGGCGCACAAAGCAATCTTGAACGTCGCCAGCTCCGGGAAGTTTTCGAGCGATCGCTCGATTGCGGAATACGCAAGCGAGATTTGGAAGGTGGAACCATGCCCAGTACTTTAGAAACACAATCCCCGATCGGTGAGCAGATTTCGCCGCTGGCAGGCAAACCTGCGCCGAAGGAGTTGCTGGTGGACGTGGCTCGCCTGCAAAAGGAATATTTCGAGCGGCGTCCCGACCTGGACGATCCGAACCAGTTAGTCAGCTTCGGCACCAGCGGACACCGTGGCTCGTCCCTTCGCGGCACATTTAACGAAGCGCACATCCTCGCAATTACCCAGGCGATCTGCGAATACCGGCACGAGCAGGGCACCGACGGCCCGCTCTATATGGGGAAGGACACTCACGCAGTCTCAGAGCCCGCCCAGCGCACCGCCCTCGAAGTGCTGGCGGCAAACAACGTGGAGACGATCATTCAGCAAGACGGCGGGATAACTCCGACGCCGGTTATCTCGCGAGCGATTCTGGTTTACAACCGTGGCCGCACGGAGAAAGGCCATCTCGCGGACGGCATTGTCATTACGCCATCGCACAACCCGCCGGAGGATGGAGGCTTCAAGTACAACCCGCCCAACGGCGGCCCGGCTGATACCGACGTGACCCGCTGGGTAGAGAATCGCGCAAACGAGTTGTTGCGAGCGGGGAATGCAGGGGTCAAGCGAATTCCATTTGCTAAAGCGATGCGGTCCGCGACCACTCACCAGGAAGATTTCGCCCTGCCGTATGTTCGTGATCTCAAGAATGTCGTTGACATGGATGCGATTCGCGGCGCTCACCTTAAACTTGGCGTTGACCCGTTAGGAGGAGCCTCGCTGCCTTATTGGGAACCGATCAACTCGATTTACGGGTTGGACATCGTCGTCACCAATGCAATCGTCGACCCGACATTTTCGTTTATGATGGTTGACCACGACGGCAAAATTCGCATGGACTGTTCCAGTCCCTATGCGATGGCGAGGCTAGTCGCCTTGAAAGATCAGTACCAGGTGGCTTTCGGGAACGATACCGACGCCGATCGGCATGGGGTCGTGACTCCCTCTGCGGGATTGATGAACCCGAATCATTACCTTGCCGTTGCCATCCGCTACTTGCTCACTCACCGGCCCCAGTGGCGTAACACAGTTGCGGTGGGAAAGACGCTGGTGAGCAGCAGCATGATTGACCGGGTCGTCAAAAAGCTCGGCCGCACGCTCCGCGAAGTGCCGGTGGGTTTCAAGTGGTTTGTGCCCGGCTTAGTCGATGGCTCGTACTGTTTCGGCGGAGAAGAAAGCGCTGGAGCGAGTTTTCTTCGTCTTGACGGCACTGTATGGACGACCGACAAGGACGGCCCGATCATGGACTTGCTCGCAGCAGAGATTACCGCGCGCACTGGCAAGAATCCCGGAGAACATTACCGCGAACTGACGGCGGAGTTCGGCATCCCCTACTACACGCGTATCGACGCGCCCGCCACTCCCGAGCAGAAAGCAAAGTTGGGAAAACTCGCGCCGGACGCGGTAAAGGAGTCGAACCTGGCGGGTGAGCCAATCACCGCCAAGCTGACCAAAGCCCCGGGCAACGATGCCCCAATCGGCGGCTTGAAAGTTGTGGCAGAGAGCGGTTGGTTTGCAGCGCGACCTTCCGGTACCGAGAACATTTATAAGATCTACGCCGAGAGTTTCAAGGGCCAGACCCACCTGAACGCGATCCTTAGCGAAGCCCAGGAGATGGTGAATAATGCGCTGGGTTCGTCCACGTCGAGGTGAAATGGTAACTGGATGCAAATGAAAAAAGAGACACCTGTGAACAAGTCAAACCTCGACGTGCACGCTAACTCATCCGATACTGCCCGTTCCGTGGCGGCGCCACCTTCCAGGCGTCCGACATGGGATCAAGCCGAGGGCAACCCATTGCCACTTGGGGTCAAGTGGATCGAAGAGGAGCAAGCGTTCAATTTTGCCGTTCACTCAGAACATGCGGAGAGCGTCACTCTATTGCTCTACTCTCCAGCCGATCTGGTGAATCCCCTTCTGACATTTCAATTGGATTTTTTGCACAACAAGTCGGGGCGGATTTGGCACTGCCGGATCCCGCTTACAAAGCTTGGTGCCGCTCGTTATTATGCGTACTCCGTATCAGGAGAGACGATTCCTCAACTGCACAGTTTCGATCCGCAGAAGGTCCTGCTCGATCCGTACGCGAAGTGCATTTTCTTCCCACCGGGGTTTGATCGTCACTTGGCCATGCGAGAAGGATCCAATGCAGGCCACGCGCCTTTGGGAGTGCTGACTGAACACCGATCGACATTCGACTGGTCGGGGGTTCGGCCTCCGTTCCATGAGTCGGATGCAGTCATCTACGAACTTCACGTGAAGGGCTTCACGAAGAACCCAAACTCAGGTGTCGACCCATTGCGCGCCGGCGCATACGCCGGTCTCGTGGAGAAGATCCCGTATTTAAAGGAACTCGGGGTGACGGTTGTAGAACTGATGCCGGTTTTTCAGCGTGATCCGCAAGAAGGCGACTATTGGGGCTACATGCCTTTGAATTTCTTCGCGCCGCATGCTCAGTACGCGAGCACAGACCGTGCTGATGAGCAGCATCTTGAATTCAAAAATATGGTGAAGGCTTTTCATCAGGCCGATATCGGCGTGGTGCTGGACGTCGTATACAACCACACTTGCGAGGGCGACTACAAAGGGCCGATCTACAGCTTCAAGGGCCTCGACAGCGCCAGCTATTACATGCTTTCCTCCGATCCCGCAAACCCCTACGCCAATTACTCCGGCACCGGCAACACCTTGAACTTCGGCCAGGCGCATGTGCGCAAGATGGTGATTGACAGTCTGCGTTATTGGAAGCGAGGGATGCATATCGACGGATTCCGCTTCGATCTGGCGTCGGTATTCAGCCGCAATGCAGACGGATCTCTCAACTGGGGCGAAGCGCCCATCTTCAGTGAAATTGCCGCGGACCCGGAATTAGGGCGGGTGCGCTTAATCGCAGAACCTTGGGACACAGCCGCTTATCAGCTCGGGCGCGGATTCCCGGGCCTGACCTGGCTCCAGTGGAACGGCCGGTTTCGCGACGACATTCGCCGCTTTGTGAAGGGCGACACAGGAATGGTTCCCGAGGTGATGCAACGTATCTATGGCAGCGATGACTTGTTTCCAGACAGCCGCGCCGACGCTTATCACGCGTTCCAGAGTGTGAATTATGTAACGTCCCACGACGGCTTCACGCTCTACGATCTTGTCTCTTATGACCGCAAGCACAATTGGCAAAACGGAAATAATAATCAGGACGGTACTGACGCGAACTACAGTTGGAATTGTGGGCAGGAAGGGGATGAAGCTGTCTCCCCGGCAGTCCTCGCGTTGCGCCGGAAGCAGGTAAAGAATTTCTGCTGTCTGCTCTTCCTTTCGAACGGTACGCCGATGTTTCGGGCCGGGGACGAGTTCCTGAATACCCAATTTGGCAACAACAATCCCTATAACCAGGACAACGAAACCGGATGGCTGGATTGGAGTCAACTCCGATCCAATAAGGACATTTTCCAGTTCTTCAAGAAGATGATTGCCTTCCGGAAAAATCATCCGTCGTTGAGCCGGAGCAGGTTCTGGCGGGAGGATGTTTCCTGGTATGGCGTCGGACCCACGGTCGATTTCTCCCACGACTCTCACAGCCTGGCATTCTGCCTGCACGGCGCTTCTCAAGATGACGACGACATCTACGTGATGATCAATGCGTACTGGGAAGAGTTGGAGTTCAATGTGCAGGAGGGAAGCGCACAGGAGTGGAAGCGAATCGTGGACACCGCTTTGCCCAGTCCAGATGATTTCTCGGACGACGGAATCCCTCTAGCAAGGACGAAATACCTACTGGCTCCAAGATCGATTGTGGTCTTATGTCGCCCCGTCTCACCTCAACCCAAGAAAAGCGACACTCGGGTGGGTCCATGAGCACGCGATCGAGGATCATGATCTCGCCGGCTCTCAAGAAACGCGCCGCGCAAATCAAAGTCCTACTCATGGACGTGGACGGCACGATGACAGATGGCGGCGTAAGCCTCCTGTCTCAAACCGAAGACATCGCCCTCGAAATCAAAACCTTTGATGCACACGACGGTCAAGGCCTGACACTCGCGCACACCGCAGGCCTTCGCACTGGCTGCATCACGGGCCGGCAAAGCTCCGCACTACTTCGGCGCGCGCACGAAATGAAGATGGAGTTTATTTATATGAAACAGCCGTTGAAAATGCCGGCTTATGAAGAAATCCTCCAAAAAACGGGAGTACCCGACTCTGCCGTCGCATATATCGGCGATGATCTTCCGGATATTCCCGTTATGCGCCGCGCTGGCCTCGCCGTAGCCGTGGGCAATGCGGTTCCGGAGGTTAAAAAGACAGCGCACTACACAACGCAAGCTCTCGCCGGACACGGTGCGATCCGCGAGACGGTTGAACTCATTCTCAAATCCAAAGGTATTTGGGAGGCGATGATCGACGAAGCTCGTGCCTGACGCGTCCCCAGTCGCCTTATTGTCAGCCGAACCCTTCTGACATTAGGGCTTATATCCGTCTTTTCTCCACTGTTTATAAAAGATCAACTGCTCATTGCTCCAGTAAGGGCCACCGGGAGGCATGGATTGCTTCGTCAGACTGTCCTCGACAGCTTGAGCATTGCCGTGATCGTTTGAAGGATCCGACATATAGGTGTAGTTGTCGAGCAGAACGTTATGTTTGTTCATGTGGTCGATATCAATCTGCCTGAACAGCGGTCTAATGTCCCTCTCGAAGGAAACTGGCATTTTCTCTCTCCCTTCTTAACATCGTTCACACTGGCGAAGGCTTAAGTCGAACGTTCGTCTGACCGAATGCGGCGCCGTTGCAGAAACCGTTGGAGCGCTACGTAAAACTCGGCTTCGGCGGCGCGCACACTGAGTCAAACCATCGACTGATGTATACCTCGGCGTGAGCTTCTCCGCAGTAGTGCCGTGCTCCGGCCGCGTTGGCGGTTTCAGAATTCCACCGGTATACCGTTAGATCGGAATCTCCACACCGAATCACGAACCAGTGGATTGGATTTGTGCTGACGAGTCCGCAGACTTCACATCTGAATTCCTTCAGGGTTGTCATGCTCTCAGTCCCCAATTGGCGTGAATCACCTTCACTTCAGTCTCGAAGCTGGTCGCAGATTCGGTGTCAGAATCGTCAGTTCGCCGACCTGTTCCCTCTTCGCGGTACCACGCAGGTGGGCGTGATCCATCATCCAAACCTCGGGAATGATTTCGCCGACCAGTTGTCCATGACAGAAAAGTCGCACCACCGAGCTCTCAGAGACGACAATTCCCACGGCTTTCGTAATTGCGCTCATGTTGGCGGCGGCGATGTGCCGGCTGCCGAGTCCCAACGGTACATCCACTTGTGCGGCCACGGCGTCGAGATAGCGGCACGCGGAAAGAACGATTCCTTCGCGACTTACCACGAAGCCGCCGTCCAACTGTGCCAATTCCTTGATGGTTCCGCGTAGATTGAGATTCGTGACGTGGAGTGAAGATTCAGGATGCCCCGACAACGGATCCAAAATCAACGGTCTGGATCTGGCGAGCACGGCACTCTCGTCCCCGAGTGTAAAAAGCGTGCCAACGCGTCTTCCCTCTCGCCCCTCACGAGCAATTTCCACCGCGAGCCCAATCAGGGACTCAAGGACGTCAGAATCATATTCCGTTACCTGGCAGAGAATGCTTTCAAACATCCATCAACACCTCACCTCAGCTAGACGGCGACTATAGCGTAAATACACTCTGTTTTGGATGAAAGTCATGCCAAGAAGATGCAAGCGTTCTCCCGGCGAATACGGGAGCAAGTCATGCCGATTTGTATCGTTATCGGCGTGGGCCGTTGCCGCCGCTTCCTAGCCGGCACCGCCATACGGTCTAGTTCCCTGCATTTTGTTTGCGTCAATCTTTAACTCCGCCGCGACATTTTCTTCGAGGTGTTCGAGCCTCGTTGACTTGGCGCAATCAGTACTGGCTTGGCAAACAAAGTCGGTCCCTACCCAGAGCTGGTGCGATCTGGTATCGTTTCATTCGCTTGTTTTTAACGTGCAAAGAACGGATTTCGTAGTTGTCGGACTTAAATTTGTCCGCCGATGTAGGTCGCGAGATAGCCATGGGAACGAATGCAGGGCACACATCAAGTCAAGCGCCTCAACTCTCCGCCAGCAATGGACTCGCATTGGTGCGCGTGACCATTGGCGCGATGTTCGTTTGGGTCTTTTTTGAGAATATGGGGAAAGGACTCTACACGCCCGGGGGTTACGCGGGCCTGATTAACTATTACATCCAGCACAGCCATTCGCCCGCGATTTGGAAGTCAGTCATGGGGCTTGCGGCGAGTCATGCCTCGATGGCGGCGCCTATGCAGGCGTTGACCGAAATCGGTCTTGGGATTCTGCTCGTCATCGGTCTGCTAACCCGACCGGCCGCATTCGTGGCGTTTCTATATCTCGGCAGCCTCTGGGTTTCAGAGTGGGGCACGGCGTGGATATGGGAACTGCTGGTTCCGGTGCTCGCATCGCTCGGGGTCGCTATCGGAAGCGCTGGCCGGAGATTTGGCGTTGACGCGTGGCTCGCGCATCGCTGGCCGTCTGCACCTTGGTGGTTGATTTAAGCTGATGCCCTGTGCGAGTGTCCGTCATCATCCCCACCCATAATGAAGCGCAGGCGATTGAGCGCGTGCTTGCCGATATTCCGTCTGATCTCGTTTCCGAAGTTATCGTGGTTGACAGCAACTCCAACGACGGGACGTCCGACATCGCCGCAAGAATGGGAGCCCGCGTCATTCCGGAACCGCGTCGCGGCTATGGGCGAGCGTGCCTCACGGGTCTGGCCACCGCAAATTCGCCTGACGTGGTTGTGTTCCTTGATGGCGACTACAGCGATCGGCCCTCCGAACTGCCGATTCTCTTGGCGCCAATCATTGAAGGGCGTGCGGACATCACGCTCGGTTCCCGCCTCAAGGGGCAACTCTCGGTCGGGGCGTTGCCTTGGCATCAGCTGTTTGGTAATCGTCTCGCCGCCAGCCTGATCAGGCTTCTGTATGGACTAGAAATCACTGATCTCGGCCCGTTTCGCGCCGCCCGCGCAGAAGTATTACGCGCGCTCGCGCTCGAAGAGACCACTTACGGCTGGGCGGTTGAGATGATCCTCAAAGGCGCCGTAGCTGGATTCCGTGTCGTTGAAGTCCCGGTGAGCTACTATCCGCGTATCGGAAAATCGAAGATCAGCGGTACGTTAAAGGGCACGGTCGGAGCCGGTTGGTTCATTCTCAGCTTGATAGTGCGCTATTATTTCCGGCTGCGAAGAGCCGGGGCACGGCCAGCGTAGTTTCGCGTGAAACTCTTATGAAGTCCGCAAGCGAGACGGTGGTGCGTTCGTCAGGTAGTGACCGTGTACTGGTCATTATGGCGAAAGCGCCAAGGCCGGGCGCGGTCAAAACCCGCCTGGCTCCCAGCCTTTCTCCCACGGCTGTCACTGATTTTTATTGTTGTCTTCTCGACGACACGTTGGCGCTGGCGCGGTCATTGAGCGACGTGGAGGTTGCCATCATGTGCCCGGACGCCGACGTAAACGAGCTGGCACAATTGGCCGGCAGTGAAATAAGGGTGGTTGCCCAGAAAGGTGAAGGTCTTGCCGCAGGCCTCACTTCAGCATTCGCGCACTTCACGCCCGATCATCAAAGGGACGCCAATAGGCGACGCGTTATTGCCTTCAACAGCGACAGCCCACACCTGCCGCGTTCTGTTCTCGAAGACGCCTTCGAAACGCTGGCCGCACATGACGTGGTCGTCGGACCAACACACGACGGAGGCTATTATCTCGTAGGGGCAAAGGCTCCTCATCGTACGCTTTTCGGAGGCGACGGAATGGGCACCAGCAGCGCGCTGGAGAGACTCCTATCGCGCGCGCGAGCTCTTGAGCTATCTGTAGGTTTCGCCGACCGCTTTTACGATATTGACGTAGCTGACGATCTGACTCGGTTGGCGGAGGAGTTGCGTCTGGCTCCGGCAAGGGCGCCACGCACAGCGGCGTGGCTTAAGGAGCGGGAGCTTGCGGCGGACCAATTCGCGACAGTCTCTCGAGCAAGCTCTCGGGCCGCCACGGAAGAACTGTGAAGATCGTCCCCGAGTGGAGAGTGTACGGACTCGGCGCAACGTTGCTTGTGGCGCTGGCGATCTGCTCACGCAACTTCGGCGATCGGGGTGGGCCGCACTTCATGGCCTCTCTGACCCTTGCGGGAATCGCGTACCTGCTCGCGGTCCGTGAGTTCTTTGCGACGCCTGAATTTCCGCGGCGCGTTGTCGTCATCGGGCTTGTCCTGGCGGCCGTGTGGCACATTGGATTTCTTCGGCTGCCCCCGGGCGCCGATGATGATATCCATCGATATGTTTGGGATGGCCGTCTGCAAAGGCTCGGCTACAACCCTTATAGTGTCATCCCCAGCGATCCTACAGTCGCCGGATTGCATACTCCGGAAACCCGCAACTTGAACAACTCGGATCTACCGAGCCCATATCCGCCGGGAGCGCAGCTGTTCTTTCGTGCCGTAACCGCGATTCACGAGTCTACATTCGCGCTGAAAGTAGCATTTGTGATTTGCGAGTTAGCAATTGTTTTCGTGGTGCTCGATCTCTTGCGTTATACCCGGCAACCAGCCTATCTGGTTCTGGCGTTCGCCTGGAACCCATTGTTGGCCATTGAGGTAGCGGGAAGCGGTCACATTGACATTGTTGGCGCGCTATTTTTGGTGGTGTCCGCTGCCGCGTTGGTGCGGCGATGGCGTGCGACTGCGGCCGTCGCACTTGGCCTGGCTATCGCGGTGAAATTTCTGCCGGTCGTACTCGTGCCTCTCTACTGGAAGCGGGCTCGCATTCGCGACGTGGCGCTGGCGGCGGCCATGGTCGGACTGCTCTACGTGCCATTTCTGAATCACGGCCGCATTCCGATCGGCTCGCTGGGCACGTATGTGAAAAGTTTCCGTTTCAATGGCCCCGTGTTCGCGATACTCCATCAAGTGGCGCCTCCGCAGTTGCTAGCCGGGCTGGCGGTGCTCGTCGGATTAGCAACTTCAACCTGGGTCAGAATAAGAAGCGCAGCGCCTGAGTGGTCTCCGCACGTCTTTGCATGGCCCATGGCAGCATCTCTTCTGTTCGCACCCGTCGTCTTCCCGTGGTATCTTCTGTGGCTGCTGCCGTTTCTGACGTCGGCCTCGACGCTGCCGATTATCGTCTGGACTGTGAGCATTATCCCCACTTACGTCATGTGGCACTTGAGCGCACTTAGGGGTACATGGGGGACGCTTCCAGTCTGGGTGATGTTCGTGGAATACGGATGCGTGGCCGTAACCGCCGCAATTCTCGCTCTGCGCCGGATCGCACGACCGGCGGTGCAGTGCGCAACCAACGAGATTGTCTGACTGCGCCAACACGCGAATTTCATGTATCCTTTGTACCTCGCCAACTCATCTCTGACAGTATTCGTTCGATTTCTTCGAGGAGGGACCTCATGACAAAGACAAATTGGAGCCGTATTACCATCACCGGTCTTCTGGGTTTTGCAGTCCTGGTCCTTGCAGCAACGTCTTGGGCGCAGGCGCCACAACGCGACCCAATTATCGACAGAGTCGCCAAAGCCTATGGCCTCGATTCGTATGACAAGATCGAAGCCATCCGCTACACATGGAACATTGACATTCCCGGACTGTTTAAAGCCACCCACAAGTGGGAGTGGGAGCCCAAGACCGGGAAAATCACTTTCGAGACTACGGATAAAGATGGCAAGCCGGTTAAGGTCGCCTACGACAGCTCACAACTGAACAGCCAGCCCGATCAGGTGAAAAACGAAGTCGAACCAGCTTTCGTCAATGATAATTATTGGCTCTTGTTCCCTTTCCACGCCTATTGGGACAAAAGTGCCACCATCACCAACGAGGGCATGAAAAAACTGCCAATTGGCGCCGGCTCGGCCACGCTGGTCACGGTGAAGTATCCCCGGGAAGCCGGAGGATACACGCCGGGCGATACCTGGGATCTCTACGTCGGAAAAGACTTCCGCGTTGTGCAATTTGTCTATCACCGCGGTGGAGACAAGAAGCCGCAGCTCGTTACCGCTACGTGGACGGGTTACAAGAAGGCGGGCGGACTACTCGTCTCGACTGAACACCGCGGCAACGCTGATGGCGGGGCTTTCCATCTCTGGATAACCGGTGTGGCGGTTAAGCTGGCGGGGTCGGATAAGTGGGTGCCCGCGCAGTAAGTCGGGTGCGTTCCGGATCCCTACTTCGTGGAGCCGTGGGCGTCCACGCCCGTCCACCACTGGTCTGTCGCCAGACGAGCGACGACGCCCCACTCCACCGACCCGTAAAATGCAGGCATTCCGATGAGGGCTGACATTGAGTTGGATATCGGGCGAAAGACTTTCACGGCTGGCCTCTTGCCGGAGTTGATCGCGGTGCTGCGCCGCAGCCGCCCGGGTGATCTGGTCGCGGTGATCGGTGATGAACCGAGCGTTGGCCCCGAGCTCGAAACGTGGTGCCGGTTCACCGGGAATGCACTGCTCGAAGCAACAGTTGAAAACGGCCGCGCACGCTGGGTCTTCCGCTATGGGGCGGTGGCGGTGCCCGCCGGGGTACCGAAAGAAGACGATCGCCCAATGGGCTCGCGGCTTTGGCTCTACACGAATTTCGACTGCAACCTGCATTGCGACTACTGCTGCGTGCGTTCCTCGCCCACCGTGCCGCGAAGGGAATTAGGCCTCGCACGTGTGCAGCGGATCACTCGTGAAGCGGCTGAGCTTGGCGTCAAAGAAATTTTCGTGACCGGAGGCGAGCCGTTTCTGCTGGAAGATATCGGCGAGATTCTGCTTTCTTGCGCTGCAGCCGCTCCGACCACGGTGCTCACCAACGGAATGTTGTTTAGCGGGCGCCGTGCTGAAAGCTTGCTAGCCTTGCCCCGCGACCGAATTGTCCTGCAAATCAGCTTGGACAGCCCGACTCCAGACCGGCACGACCTCCATCGCGGGCCCGGATCATGGGCGCGAGCCCGCGAAGGTATTCAGCGCGCTCGTGCACAGGGGTTTCGAGTGAGATTGGCAGCGACTGTTTCGACCGACGCCGAGGCCGACGAGTTCCATCAGTTCCTCAACGAGGAGAAGATTGCGGCAGAAGACCGGGTAGTCCGCCGGATTGCGTTGCGTGGCTCTGCCACCGAAGGTATCGCAATTAGTCGAGCCGACATCGTGCCGGAAGTCACCATTACCGCCGATGGTGTGTACTGGCATCCGGTAGGGGCGGAAGATACCGATCTGCTGGTTACGCGCGACATTTTTCCTCTCTCCGAGTCCTTCGCTGCCGTCCGCCGCGCCTTCGACCGCGAAGGCGAACACGCGCATAAGCTGGCCAGAATTTTTAACTGCGCATAAACGTTGTTCCAAGCTGCCGACAAGTGGCGCGCTCAAGCCTGCTTTTGGCTTGAATAGGCATCATCATCTCACCATTTGCTAAAATGCCTGCCGTGACAAGTCGACTATTGCTGGAATCGCTTTCCTCTCTGCCATTGCTTTCAGCAGCGCTCTTGGCAGCCTCGCAACGCTCTGATCCTAAGCAAGCGTCAACCACGATCTATGAGCTGCGGGTCTATCACGCAGCGCCAGGAAAACATGGAGAACTGCTGGCGCGCTTCCGAGACCACACCGCCAAGCTCTTCGAGAAGCACGGCATGAAGAATATTGCTTACTGGACGCCGGTAGATGCACCCGAGAGGGACAGTATGCTTATTTACATTCTTCAGCATCCCAGCCGCGAAGCCGCAACCGCCAACTGGAAGTCATTCCAGGACGACCCCGAGTGGAAGCGTGTCAAACAAGAATCCGAAGCGAACGGCAAACTGACGGAAAGAATTGATTCGACCTTCATGGCCCTAACTGACTTCTCGCCACGGTTGCGATAAGGTCTCAGGCCGACTTGGCAAGTTGCTCGTTTCTAAAGAATCCCTGACGGGCTGCGGCTTGCCGCAAGTCAGCGTAGCCATCCACGTGAGGCGGCAGCCAACGCTGAAGTCCTTCGGCGTCGAGGATGGGGCGATGGACTGGATTGTCGTAGCTCATGGCTGAGAGCGCGTCGGCGAACCGGCGCTCCCGCTCTGGGTCGAGGTCCGGCCGCGCCGTGAACATGCAATGGTTGTATGCCGGAGAGGACCATATCTCACGCAGGCCGCCTTCGGGCACCAGGCGCTCGTTCCGCACAGTGTTCCAGAAGGGGCTGCCGATAGCGCCGGCGTCGGCTCGCCCGTCGAGGACAGCGCGCACCACTTCCACTTCGCTGGTCCCGGTATCACCGTGTTTGCCTAAATCGGTATTGAAACGCAGCGCACGATAATCTCTTCCCTCGATCATGTCTTGCTGCTCCAAAAAGTGAACGGGAAGAATGGCCGCGTGTCCGCTGTCCCGGCTGCCGAGCGCGAGCGTCCGATTTCTTAAATCCGCCGGCGTAGAAATGGGGCCTCCGCTGACCGCAACGATCTTGGTCATCCAGCCGAGATCGGTGTCGCGCATGGCGATTGCACGGCAGGCATGGCCGCTCCACTCATCGGCTTGCAGGTAGGCAAGATTTGTGTTCCACGCGATGTCGATACGCGGCACGGCCTCGCCGGGTTTCGCGAGGAGCGCGAGTACCTGCGCCTCGTAGCTCTGAAATAGTACGACCTCAACTGGGAGATGTGCTTCCTCGTGAAAGTAGCGCCGCATGCCTTCCCAGATCGTAACGACTTTCGGATCGTAGGCAACAGCTCCTAGCCAAATTGTTTTGCTCATAGACCTCACCATCTTGTAGCCGCGTTTCACAAGCGCTCCCAAAATCCCCGCCCATCGGCAATCCCTAGAAGAGCGGAATTCCCAACAGCGACTTCCCGATGAACTCGCGCAGAACATCCCCCGTTGGCGCCATCACGGCGCCCGCATGCGCATCGCGGAACAGGCGTTCGATACTCAAATGCTTTGAGAACGCCGCACCGCCGCAAACGCGCATTGCCGCTGAGGTAACGCTGATCGCGACGTCACCTGCAGCGGCTTTGGTCTCAAGCACGCGCAGCATGGTTGTCTCGCGCGGCTTTTCCAGATGTTCGACCAAGTCGTCGATGCGTGCCGCCAGTCCGTCGGTATCAATCTGCATCGCGGCGAGTTGGGCGCGTAGAGTAGGCAGACTCTCGCCGAGGCTCTGGCCGAGATGCTCGAATTTCGCGTTCTTAAGGTGCGACACAGTTCCAGCGACTGCCGCTCGGCACAACCCTAACGCCACCGCAGCCGTCCCCAAATTAAACAGCGGAAGCACCACGTTTAGCATGGCCGGAAAGCCCGCGCCATCATCAGTAAGCTGAAAACGCGATGGCACTTCACAGTCGTCCAGCGCAATCGGCGCAGAAGCGTTGGCACGAAGTCCTAAACCGTCCCAAGAACCTGCAACTGAAAGGCCGCGTGTTCCCGCTGTTAGAAGATAGAGGGTGGAATCGGTAGGCCCCGTCCCTTCGGGGGCGAGCGCAGAAACCACATAGCTCTGCGCATGACCCGCACTGGTCACCCACGATTTCTTGGCGCTTATTCGGACCCCGTCACCGTTCCGATGTGCGCGGGATATAGGCGCCCAGAAATGACTGCGCGAGCCGGCTTCACTGAAAGCGAGTGTGGATAAATGGCGGCCCGCACCAATCTCGCGCAAAACGGGGGCGAGTGTCTGAGCCGCGCTTGGGCGCGCTGCCGACATGGTCGCGGTGCCCAGCATATGCATCAGGTAAACCATAGCGACAGAACCGTCTACCTCGGCGAGCGTCGCCGTCACTGCGGCAAACGTCCGGGGACCTAGCCCTGAACCGCCAAATTCCGCGGATAGTAGCAGCCCAAGCAGTCCGGACTCACCAAGTGACTCGACAGCCTCGGTAGAGAATCGGCCCGCCTTGTCGTCTTGTCCGGCGGAGGGCGCCAGCACCCGACTTGCGATCTCGCGGGCTTTCAAAATGGCTGCGTCATGAGTCATGATGGCACCTATCAAACACAAATCTACTGGGTCGAACTTTACTCGAACCAGGATTGTCGCCGAGGACACGCGGAGCGGTCAAACAGTCTCTCTTGGGCGCGGGGGAACGGGAGAATAGATTTCGTTCCAATACTTTCTCCTCCGGCACACTTCAAGGCGCACCCGAGACTGCACAATTCGCCAAAGTGTTAATAATAACGATGAGAGATTCCGAGGTAGACTCACTGACATCAGTTAGCCAGACGATCCCAAACAACTGTCCAAGCTCTCGCAACGGCCTGATAATTAAGGAATGGTGAGCGCGGTAGGAATCGAACCTACAACCTATTGATTAAGAGTACTTGTGTAACAAGGAATCAACGACTTAGCGCCCGTTTGTATCTTTCGAATTCGCTAGCAAAAATGCGGGTTTCCGCGCGTCGCCCCAACATGCAACTAAGCCGGTACAAGGGCCCACTGGGCACAATTTTGAACACAGCGCCAGATCGCTCGAAAGGTTAACATTTGTTTAGCATTCTCTCTGGTTCCCTCCGCGATTGACTCCCGCCCGTGTCGGACGAAAACCAGAAAAACCTCAACGGAAGAAACAACTGTGTTTTCCTCGAGACCAGGGGCTGCGGTGGGGGCGGGTGCGGAAAAGCGGCGGCTAGTGGTCAGTTGCTGGTTCCGCCACAAGTGGAAACGGACCTTCACCGACAAGGTCTTGTCCGTGAAGATCCGCTTAAATCCGCGGCCGCGAAGTTCGTGTGTAGCTACTTCGGCTGCTTCACCACCCGTAGATACGGCTTCACCGTCTTCCATCCTTCGGGATATTGCTTCGCGGCCTCTTCGTTCGAAACTGCGCCGCTGATGATGACGTCCTCGCCTTGCTTCCAGTTTGCCGGCGTCGCCACTTTGTGTTTGGCGGTGAGCTGCATGGAATCGAGGGCGCGGAGAATCTCGTCGAAGTTGCGGCCCGTGGTCATGGGATAGCTGAGCTGCAGCTTGATCTTCTTGTCGGGGCCAACGACAAAAACGGTGCGTACGGTGGCGTTGTCGGCGGCGGTGCGGCCTTCAGACGTGCTGCCACTACCGGCGGGCAACATGCCATAGAGCTTGGCGATCTCGAGCGTGGGGTCGCCGATCATCGGATAGTTCACTTTGTGGCCCTGTGTCTCCTCGATGTCGGCCGCCCACTTGCTGTGGTTGCTGACTGGGTCCACGCTCAGACCGATGATCTTGGTGTTGCGCTTGGCAAACTCCGGCTGCAAGCCCGCCATGTATCCGAGTTCGGTGGTGCAAACGGGAGTAAAGTCTTTCGGATGCGAAAACAGGATGGCCCATCCGTCGCCGATCCATTCGTGGAAGTGGATCGTGCCCTGTGTGGTCTCGGCGGTGAAATCGGGCGCGGTTTCGTTGATCCGCGGAATTCGGTTCGTATCGGCTGGCGTTAAAGTGGCGGTGCTCATTGTGATCTCCTCCTGAATTTAAAGATTAGGATACGCAGCGCGCGAGGGAGCGTCAACGCGGCGGCCTGCCGGAGGAAGGATTTTGCTGCTCCCTGGCGCCGGCTTCCTGAATCCAATCCACATGACTTCTCCGCGCCGCCTCCCCTTCATTCAGTTTGACGTCTTCACCTCGCGCCCGCTCGAGGGCAATCCGCTGGCGGTGTATCCCGACGGTCGCGGCCTCAGCGATGACGAAATGCAGGCCATCGCGCGCGAAATGAATCTGTCCGAGACCACATTCGTTCTGCCGCGCGATGCTGCGATTGAGCGCGACCGCGGGATTCGAGTCCGCATCTTCACTGTGCAGGAGGAACTGCCCTTTGCCGGGCATCCCACGCTAGGCACAGCATTCGCCCTGCGCGGAGACTCCGGCGCCGAACAAGTCCGGCTCGATCTCAACGTGGGGACGATTCCGGTACAGTTCACCGAAACTCCTGGCCAGCCAGCCTTCGGCGAGATGACGCAGGCTGACCCTATCTTCGGCCTAACTCACGACAAGCGGAAAATCGCCGAGGTCACGGGGATTCCGCTGGAACACATTCACCCGGAGCTCCCGATCCAGACGGTCTCGACCGGAGTTCCCTTCACCATTCTGCCCATTCGCAATCTAGCAGCGATCCGCCGCCTCCAGATCAATCAGCAGCAGTCGGCGGAATATCTAGAGGCCTCCGGCTCGAAATTTTTCTTCTGCGTCACCACCGAAGCGGTTGCGCCTGACGCCCGGCTACACGCGCGCATGCTCTTCTACAACGGCGAAGACCCCGCCACTGGCTCGGCTTCCGGCTGCGCGGCGTCGTGGATGGTCGAACATGGCGTGGCGAAACCGGACGAGCAAGTCATGATCGAGCAAGGCGTGGAGATGAAACGCGCCAGCCGGATTTTTGTTCGTGCCTCGCGACGCAATGACAGAGTGGTTAATGTTCGGGTCGGTGGAAATGTTGTTGAAGTTTTACGCGGAGAGCTTTTCTTTTAGATGCACAGGCCACAAACTCCGCGCAAAACGCGGGTGCGCACAACCGACCGCAATTTGCAATGAGGAAAACTCGCATTGGCTTCGGCGGCACTTTACACGCGACGCTTCCGCCGATAGGATTCACTTCGCTCTGTTAGATTCTTCGACCGATAATTTGTGAAATTTTTCGAGCGCGCCGTTTTTATTTGCGCTCTCTCAAGAAAGTCCGTGCGATGAAACCGAAAAGAACGATTCTCTGCGTTGATGACAATGAACAATCTCTCTCCATTCGAAAAGTGATGCTGGAAACCCGCGGCTATCGCGTGCTCGCCTTCTCCGACGCGCAGCAGGCCCTCAACCGCTTCACTCAGGGCGGCGTGGATCTGGTGCTGACCGACTTGGTGATGCCGGGCATCGACGGCTCGAAGCTGGTGCAGAGCGTGAAAGACCTGTCGCCGCAGACGCCGGCGATTTTGCTCTCCGGCAAAGTCAAGATTTACGAACAGGAAACTGGGGCCGATGTTTTCCTCGCCAAGGGAATGTATGCCCCGGCCGATTTGCTGGAGCGAATCCGCCTGCTACTGGTGCGCAAACGCGGGCCCAAGCGGGCCATTGCGAGGACAGCGCTTCCTCCGGCGCCTCCGTGCCGCGTAGCTTCGGCTTAGGAAGGCTCACGGAAACTCAAAAATCCTGGCGCTTCATCGCGGGCGAGGGCGCCCTCGCCACACAACACCACAGGCCTTGTTGTAAGATCAATACTTCGAAATGGCAGCCATCATTGAAGCGATTGAGCTTCACAAGACCTATCACATCGGCAAAATTGAGGTACCCGCGCTTCGCGGAATCTCCTTTCAGGTTGAAAAGGGAGAGTTCGTCAGCGTGGTCGGACCTTCGGGCAGCGGCAAGTCCACTCTGTTCTACCTTCTTGGCGGCCTGACCAAAGCTGACGCCGGCAAGGTGCTGATCGACGGCGTTGACTTCGCGGGACTCTCCGACGCTGCGCGAACGCGCATGCGCAAGAAGAAAATTGGCTTTGTGTTCCAGAAGTTCAACCTGCTGCCGACGCTCGACGCTCGCTCAAATATCGACGTGGCGATCGATATTGCGGGCAACGGCGGACGCGATGCCGCCCACTTCGACAAGATCGTCGGACTGCTGGGACTCAGTAAGCGCCTGCATCACCGGCCGTCGGAGCTTTCTGGAGGCGAGCAGCAGCGGGTGGCGTTGGCGCGCGCGCTCATTAATCGTCCTGCGATTGTCCTGGCCGACGAACCCACCGGCAATCTCGATTCGAAGAACTCGGAAATCGTTCTGAAGATGCTCCGCCACTCCAACCAGGAGTTGGGCCAGACGGTGTTGATGATCACGCACAATCCCGAAGCCGCAGCCTACGGTGACCGCATCATTCACATGCGCGACGGCGAAATCGTGGCCCCGGAAAAGGACCCCCAGTGGCACACCGGGCATTGAGGAATTGAATCAATGAATCAATCGAGTGAAAATGCCGCTAGTTTATAATTAATAGCTTGAGCGGGAGTAGCTCAGTGGTAGAGCGCGACCTTGCCAAGGTCGATGTCGCGGGTTCGACCCCCGTCTCCCGCTCCAGAAATTTCATCCAGGACAACCTACAGGTTCGCGGTTCGCATCCACCCAGGCATACGTTCGTGACGGGGGTGCTCTATGGTACGGAAAACTCTCTGGGGTCTGGTAGGTCTAACCTTTCTTGGGATGTCGGGGTGCGGCAACAGCGGGCTCTCTTCTGTAAGTGTCAGCCCTGCGGTCGCAGACGCGCAGAATTCTCCCAACGGGCAAGTTCAGTTCACCGCGATGGGCACCTACGGCGGCTCGTCGAAAGTGGTGCCTCTGACGAACATCACCTGGTGCGTCGGCAGCTCCACCGGCGGGTGCAATGGAAACATTGCCGCGGCTGCGTTCGTAAGTGGGAGCGGCCTGGCGCAGTGCGTGCAAGGATCGGCGGGCACGGTCACGATAATCGCGGGAACGGGCGGGCACCCGCCGCCAATGCCGGACGAGGGCCAGCAGCTGAAGGTGTTCGGAACGGCCCAGCTTACCTGCCCTTAGGCGGCGCGGCGTTCAAACGCCAGTGGACAATCTTCCAATCGGGCTGCTAACTTTATCACTAAGGGCGCGGTACCCAAGTGGTAAGGGAGAGGTCTGCAAAACCTTTATGCGTCGGTTCGATTCCGACCCGCGCCTCCAATTCTTTTCTGCCGGCTACATAATCACATACCACGGCACCCAGAGTAGTATGATCATCGCTGCTTAACTACTGGCTTAATCCTGGCAAGGCGACAGTTGTACGAAGGACACGGCCTCAGCGTCCAGGGCTGTTGTCCTGATCCCGCTGGCAAGGAGCGAAAGCCATGTGTCTCTGCTGTGGTTCCGCTGTGCGTATCGGCAAGGTTTCGCTGCTTCCAATCCTGGCGGTTCTTTTCTGTAGCGGACTATCAACCGCGCAAACTCATCGCCCCAAGTACGACCCGGCGACTGAAACCAAGATGAAGGGCGTGGTGGAAGAACTCAAGCTGCCTCCTAAGGGTCAGGAGAAAGAAGCCGCCCATCTACTGACCAAGATTGGCGACGACATGATCGACATCTACTTGTGCCCAAAGTCTTTTATGGACGATATGGGGGTCACTTTCAGCAAGGGAGACGCCATCGCTTTCACTGGATCAAAGGTTAAGCAAGACGGCGCGGACCTGATTCTCGCGCGCGAAGTAGTGAAGGGACAGGATACGTTAGTTCTGCGGGATGACAAGGGCAACCCAGTGTGGGACTGGGGACACCACTAGTTTCAGTTCGCCCCCAAAATCTCGGGCGGATCCAGATAACACTGCTTCCAGAAAGCCGAATCTGTAAGCGTTCCGCTGTTCCACTGATCGAGCGCAGCGCGAGGTGCCGCCAGCATTCCTCCATCCTCAGCATCAAAAACCAGGACCAGTGCCGCCGCATCTGCAGGAAGACCGCGTGATTCTTTCTTGAACAGCGCCTCGGCGAATTGCTTCTTCTCCTGCGGGCTGGTGATTCGTCCGGTGCCCGACGCTTGTTGCAGCGAGATAATCTTCACGTTCTTCCCTTTTAGTGGCGTCCAATCTCCCGGAAAACTCCCCACTTCTTCGCTGCTCACCGAAAACAGCGCCGACGATTGCGGATCGCTCGGGCCCGGCCTTTCGGCCTTGGCGACAGCGACAGCGCCTGCGCTGCCGGTGCCAACCTGCGACTCGCCAAGCATTTCCACCAGCGAGCGCCGCAGCCATCCCCGTGACAACCCGGAGATTCGCACATGCACCCATCCCGGAGTCTGGTCGAGGACTTCGAATTCATCCTCCGCGCTGGCCAAGAATAGGACCTTCGCGTCGGTGGCAGGACTCTGCAACACCGGCGTCCCGCTCTGCCTGACCGCGATCAGGTTTGTCGGATGCGATTGATTGCGCAAGATCTCTTCCAGGCTCTTGGCTTCCTGCTGCAGTTGGCTGTCCTGCGGATTGATCGGTTCCTGGACCGTGCCGGGGGACGAGGCCGGACGATCCGGCAGCTGCGGCACCGGTGCGTCGATCTCCGGCGCCGCCGCCTTTGGGCGTGTGGGATTATCCAAAGCCTTCACTGCTGACGCGCGCTGGGTTGCAGAAGGGGCTTCCACCGCTTCCTGGAGGCGATCGAGCAGGTCAGCCTCGACCCGTCCGTTCGAAACCAGTGCCTGGTATCCGGAATGCTCAGGGCCGCTGAACCAGGCCGTAATTTTCGCCGTCACTTGCACCAGAGATCCACCCGGCGCCGCGGTGACGCGAACCTGGCACTGATAGTAGGGGCGTTGGTAGCTGGACAACGGATGCGGGCCCGGAACCACGAACCCATCCAGCACGGGCAGCCGCCCCGACGTGCCTCCAGGCAGTTTTTGCAACGCGGCCTGGATCGTCCCGACCGGCAAAGCGAATCGCCGTTCGCGGGCCGAATTCTGAACTGGAGATTCCTGCGCGAGCGAGAAGGCCCCGACCAGCACCAGAGCCGCAATCGCAGACGGATGAAACCTCAAGGCAGCAACTCCAACTCGCTGCGGTGAAGCCAGCCGTGCTCTCCGTCCTCGGTCTCGACGCCATACCAATACGGGGTCGCGACGAGAATCACGACTTCGGTGCCCGGCGGCAACGACTTCAAACTTGACGCGCTGCGATAAGGCGCAGACCTGAGTTTGCCTCCGGGATCTTTTACCAGCCTTTCGGCCTCGCGCCGAAGGTTGCGTACGTGCTGTTCCAGACTCTCGCCTGGAGCCTGGGTGACGAAAAGTTCCAGTTGCTGTTGCTTTTGTTTGTGTTCAAGCTCTTTTGCAGCCAACTCCTGCTGGTGGCGCTGTTCCTCTTCACTGGCTTGCCGTTTCTGCAACTGCATAGAGGCGAGATGGTCCTGGATCGCAGCGTATTCGGCGCCCTCGACCGACCCGTTGGAAGCGTGTGGGCGGCGATGAAAGTCGTCTACAAAAATTGCGGTGATTTTAAGAATTGTGCTCTTGTCGTCTCCAGTTTGGACGACGTAGCGGACCGCAAGAGTCCCTGAATCGCCGCTGTCTTTGAAGTTCCTGGGATCAAGCGCGCCCCTGCGGACCTTGTAGAAAACCTGCCCCGCGCCGGTCCACTTGGGAAAAGCTGTAGTGCTGTCAGCAGCCTCGGCGCCGGCTACATATTCATCTTTGTTGTATTCCTTGCTGCCCTGAATAATTCCGTCCGAGGCCACGTCCTCAACCGCTTGCAGGAGTTCCTTTTCACTCGCCGGCACACTTACACTCAATCCTGCCACATCAGTTTCCGGTGCTAACTTGTCGCGGGCGAACAGGGCGGGAGTGGCAAGGGCAAAGGCCAGCGAAACACTTAAGTACAACCGCCGCCGGACGATACTAAAGGGATGACCTTTACGACAGGAGTAGGACATGCGGCTGGTCAAGAACTCGTGCGATTTCAGCTTCATGTGACAACACGTAACTGACGGTGAACCACCTTTTCATATCTCGGACGGCGCAGCCATGTCAAATGCAACGCGCCAATGACGAAATCAGCAAGAGACATTTACGTGACATTTACGTGACATTCTCGTGACAATTTCTTGACAAGTTGTTTTACGACGTGCTACAAACACAAACCGTCGCGCTTTGGGCAAAACAGAAGTCGGTTGTGGTGTCGTGGTCAAGGAGGATCCCGATGGCTTCTACCCGGGGCAGGTTGGCGGGTCTGCTTCTCACTGCAAGTTTCCTTCTCTCTTTCAGCAGCAGCGCTCATGCGCTTCCTGCCTTTGCCAGAAAATATGGTTTACGCTGTTCGGCGTGCCATGAAGCCTGGCCGATGCTCAACTACTTTGGACAAAAGTTCAAAGACAACGGCTATCAGTTAATGAACGACCGTGACGCACCGATCTGGCAGAACCCCTCCTATTGGCCAGTCACTCTGCGCATGACTGTGTTCTGGCATCGGGAGAGCAGTAACAAGGTTTCGGTGGACACCCCTGCCGGACCGAATGCCGGGTTACAGCGACTGACGTTCAGCGGATTCGATCTGAGCGGCCTAGACTTCCACACCGCCGGCACACTGGAAAAGAATATTTCCTTTTATCTCCTTCCCGCGTCCGACGAGAATGCACAGTTCCACTTCGAGCAGGTGTTTGGACGGCTGGACAATCTGTTCCATAGTCCCTGGTTGAACATCAAGTTGGGCAAGTTCGAACTGGATAACCTGGTTTCCGAAAAACGCACTCTCACTCTCACGGCCAGCGGCGGCGCTTACCAGATCTACCACTTTATTCCGCCCGGGTTGGGCCCCTCTGGGATTACTATCAACGACGGCAATATCTTCGGTCAGCTTGGTGACAATCAGCTTGGAGTCGAATGGCTGGGGCACTCGCTGAATGACCGCACTCGTGTTTCGGCGGCCCTGCTCAGTACGACCGACGGAAACGTTGACGTGCCCTATGGCCAGAACTCTTATTCCGGCTTCTTCGCCGCCAGCCATGCCTTTGATGTGGGTAAGCTGGGGACTGACCGGGTAGGTTTCTACGCTATGGTCGGCGCCGCACCCACCAGTTTCCTGACCAGTGGTGGGGCGCCGATTCTCAGTTCTGGGACCGGCAACAAGACCTTCAGCCGTGAGGGATTTGTCGGCCTCTTCTATTTCGGCAAGCTGGACTTTCAGGTCGTGTCCCAGCACGGATCGGACAGCGCGTGGTTCGGCGCAGGTTACGGGGACCTGATTGACGGAGTCGCAGGTAACAACAATACATCCGGGACCGCATTGCCCGCGACGGCCAGAGCGCCCAGTTGGAACGGGGGCTTTGTGGAGACGCATTACGTTTACAACCCGCAGCTGATCTTCATCCAGCGCTCCGAATGGATACGCATGTCGCAGCAAGCCGACCCCAGCATCCCGTCGAGCATGGGAAATATCGACAACTACGTTTTCGGCTACCGCTATATGCCGATCATGACTAGCCGTGCCGGTTTCGCCTGGCACAACGAGTACTCATGGATTCGTCAACGCGGGGGCGCCCCTGATGGCACCGACCTGACCAACAATAGTCTATTAGCCGGCTTCGACTTCGACTTCTAAGGAGGGGACAATGCGTACACAATGCCTCAATTCGATCGTTTGCGCAGTCGCGATGTTCGCGCTTTGCGGCATCTCCTCCGCGCAAGTCACCAAATACCAGCAAGACCAATCCCTGGGAATCGAAAGCCATATCGGCAAGCTTACCGGCCATGCCCAGGACGCAAAGATGAACTACCGTCGTTTCTGTACCGGCTGCCACGGTGACCTCGGCGACGGCGAGGGCGAGAACGCGGCCTGGCTCGATCCCAAGCCGCGCAACTTCACGCTGGCCACGTTCAAGTGCAGGTCCACGCCGAGTGGAACTCTGCCCACCGACGAGGATTTGTTCAACACCATCGGGCGCGGATTGCAAAGCTCCAATATGCCTTCGTGGAATCCGCTTTCTTCACAGGCCCGCGCCGATCTGGTCGCCTACGTCAAGCACTTTTCCGAACGATGGAAGACCGAGAAGCCTGGCGCTCTGATCGAGATCACGCCTGAACCCCCGGTCACCGCCGAACGCGTTCAGGCCGGGCAGGAGCTGTTCAAGAAGCTGGAATGCTGGAAGTGTCATGGCGTGGAAGGCCGCGCCAATGGCCCCTCGGCAGACACGCTGACCGACGATCAGAACCGCGCCATCAAGCCTTTCAACTTTCACGATCAGAACAAATTCAAGTGCGGAACAGAAGACCGCGATCTCTATCGCATCTTCATGACCGGCCTGGACGGCACACCGATGCCCTCGTTCATGGACAACGTGAAACCGGACGAGGCCTGGGACCTGGTCTTCTATTTGCGCACCCTGCAGCCCGCGACCACCGCCAACCTCAAAGAGAAACAGATTGCCAAGCAACTGGGGTTAAAGCCGATCAATCCCACAGCGCCGGCTGCTTCCGAGCCGGCGAAATGAGAACCCTTGGTTGCGCGACTAGAGAGGTCTTATGAAAACGCCCAATCGTTATAAGCTCGCCGTTATTTTCCCGGCGGTGCTCGCCATCGCGTTTGCGTTCATGATTTCCGGGCGCGTAGTGAAAGCCGCGCCGCCTTCGGAGGGCGGTGTCACCGGGACGATCAAGCTCGACGGCGTGGCCCCGCACCAGAAGCCCATTGACATGTCGAAGGAGCCGACGTGTGCCGCGGTTCACAAAGACCATCCGGTGACAACCGAAGGAGTCGTAGCCGGAGCTGACGGGAGTCTCGCTAACGTGGTGGTTTACATCTCAGAAGGGTGGAGCGGTGGAGATGTCAGTTCGAATCCAAGCCCGGTGTTCAACCAGAAGGGGTGTCAGTATCAGCCCCACGTTATGGCCGTGGATGAGAACCAGCATTTCAAAGTAGTTAACAGCGATCAGACTTCGCACAACATTCATCCCATGCCTGCGCCCGGCGGGCAGAACCACGAGTGGAACAAGTCGCAACCGCCCGGATCTCAGCCCATCGACAGCTCTTGGCCTTCGTCGGAGGTCGCCATCCATGTGAAGTGCAACATTCATCCCTGGATGAGCGGCTATATGGTTGTGGTGAAGGGGCCGTACGGGGTAAGCGATGACAAGGGGTCTTACAGCATCGAGAATCTACCGCCAGGCAATTACACCTTGACCGCCTGGCAGGAAACCTACGGCACGCAGACCCAGAAGATCACAGTAGCCGCGGGAAAGCCGGCGACGGCGAATTTCACCTTCAAGGCCAAGTAGCGGCCGGATCAGCGGCAGTGCGCCTCAGGACTCCCCTGCGGCAAACCGTAGCATTCTGACGGCGATGTGGATGGGCACCCTCCGGAGGGCGAAGCGCCATGGCGAAATTTTTCGCAGTCACGATCCTGATAATCGCGATTCTTTCCGCAGTTCCCATCGTCCGCAACACCTGGCACCCCATGGAGGATATTTCCACCCACGGCCAGGCCATTGACGACCAACTTTCAGAAACCATGTGGGAAGCCGGAATTTCATTTCTCGCTTCCCAGATTTTTCTGGCCTGGCTGATCTGGAGATTTTCCGGCAACCGGCCGGGCGAAAAATCCAAGCGATTCCCCGGTGGCGCCGCCGGCCTGGTGACCGCCGCAATCGTCCTGGTGGGCCTGGAAGTATTTGCCCTGGGAATTTTCGGCGTCAAAGCCTGGGCGAATATCTACTTCACACAGCCCGGGCCGGATGCCATGCCGGTGCAAGTCCAAGCCGGACAGTTCGCATTTTATTTCCGCTATCCGGGGCCGGACGGAAAATTCGGACCGCTGCATCCGGACAAAATCAGTGAGACCAACCAAAACATCTTTGGCCTGGACGTGGACCATGATCCGGACTCCAAAGATGACATCGTGACCGCCGAGATGGCGATTCCGGTAAACCGCGAAGTGCGTCTGCTGATGCACTCCAAGGATCTGAGCCATTCTTTTTATGTTCCCGCTCTCCGGATTCATCAGGATTTTGTGCCTGGACTGGATCTTCAGCTTCACTTCACCGCCACGAAAGTCGGTAAGTACGAAATTGTGTGCAGCCAGCTCTGCGGACTCGGCCACTACAACATGAAGGCGTATCTCTACGTGATGTCGCAATCGGATTTTGACGACTGGCTCAGGAAGCAAGCAGCGTTGCAGTGAGGTAACCCGTCGAACTGCGGCGGAGAGATCTCCATTCGAGGTGAGTACAATGCACGAACCGTCAGCGCACGCGGCGGCACATCACGGGCCTCCTGCGAGTTTCATCCGGAAGCATATTTTCAGCCTCGACCACAAGGTAATCGGCAAGCAGTACTACGGCCTGGGCCTGGCGGCCGTGATGATCGGGATGGTGCTCTCCTGGCTGATGCGCATTCACCTGGGATGGACGAACGCCGCCATTCCCGGCCTGCACTTGCTCTCGAAGAGCGGAGCACCCGGCGACGTTATGACGCCCGAGTTCTATCTGCAACTGATGACCATGCACGCGACGTTCATGGTCTTTTTTGTGCTCACAGTTGTGCCCTTCGCGGCGTTCGGCAATTTCTTCCTTCCCATCCACACCGGCGCGGAAGACATGCCCTTCCCGCACTTCAACATGATGTCGTTCTGGACGACATTCGTTGCCTTCTGCGTCATGTGCTTGTCGTTCTTCGTTGGCGACGGTCCCACGCTCGGAGGCTGGACGCAGTACGCACCGCTCAGCGCGGTGGGATCGGCGGCGGGACCCGGACAAGGGTCAGGCGTGGTGATCTGGGCGCTCTCCATCGCCATCTTCTGCGTAGGACAGCTCTTCGGCTCGCTGAATTTTATCCCTAACGTTTTGGATCTTCGCTGCAAAGGCATGAGCCTGTGGCGGCTGCCATTTCCCACTTGGGCATGGTTCATCACGTCCTGCATGGGACTGACGGCATTCTCAGTGCTGATGCCAGCCTGCGTTCTGCTGATTCTCGACCACGTGGCCGGGACGAGTTTCTTCGTCGCTTCGAACATCGTCATTAACGACCAGATGCAGCCGCACTCCGGCGGATCAACACTCCTCTGGCAACATCTGTTCTGGTTCTTCGGACATCCCGAAGTTTATGTTGCGATCGTGCCGGGCATGGGAATCGTCTCGCACGTTCTCGTCACCAACATGCGCAAGCCGATGTTGAGCCATCGGGTGTTGGTTTATAGCATGGGCAGCCTAGCCATCCTCAGCTACATGGTGTACGGCCACCACATGTTTGTCAGCGGGATGAACCCGCTTTCGTCTCTGCTGTTTTCTTTTCCCACGCTGCTGATCACGATTCCCTCCACGATCATCGTCCTGATCTGGATTGGCAGCCTCTACGGTGCGAAGCTGCGCATCAACGCCGCTTCCCTGTTCGCCCTCGGCTTCATCTCGATGTTCATCACTGGCGGGATCAGCGGATTCTTTCTGGCGCAGCCTTCGATTCAAATCCTCCTCCACGCGACCACCTTCGTGGTCGCCCACTTCCACTTCACCATGGCCATCGCCGCGTTGTTCGGCATCTTCTCGGGAACGTATTTCTGGTTCCCCAAGATGTGGGGGCGGATGATGAACGATACCCTGGGGAAGATCCACTTCTGGGGAACGTTTGTGGGCGTGTATGCCATTTTCATGCCCATGCACTATCTCGGATTGGCTGGAAACGTCCGCCGCTACTCGTCTTTCGCGCCGGACTATATGCAGCCGCTGATCGGGGTGCACCAGTTCATCACCGTAGCGGCGCTGTTCACCGGTGCCGTGCAGTTGATTTTCCTATACAACCTGTTTCACAGCCGGTTCTGGGGAAAGCCAGCGCCGGATAATCCGTGGCAAGGGACGTCGCTGGAGTGGTCCATCCCGTCGCCGCCGCCGCACGATAACTTCGGTGGCCGGCACGTGGTGGTGTATCACGATCCGTATCAGTACGGCGTGGAGAGTTCTCTCGGCGATTACGTGATGCAGGACTCGCCCGAGCAGGTGAAGACCGAGGGCGAAGAGCCGTAACTAGATTCCCGACAGTTTTGTTTGAAGCAGTGCAACTACCTATGGCAACCACGATCGTACCGCCGAAGGTTAAACCAAGCAGCACGCCGGGGTCCGGATCTTCTGGCAACGGAGGCTTCAGTAACTTAGTGCCAAACAATGGCACTCTGCGAGCCGTTCAAGCCTACGCGCCGCCGCCGGCAAGGACCGCGATCTGGGTAGCGATGGCTGCGATCGGCATGACCTTCGCTGCGTTCACCAGCGCCCTGATTGTCCGGCAAGGTTCGGCCCTCGATTGGCACCACCTCACCCTGCCTCGGGTTTTGTACTGGAACACGCTGGTTCTGCTCGCCAGCAGCGTGACTCTCGAAATCTCGCGCCGCCGCGTGGCAACTTTCATGGGCGGCGACAAAACCTCCGACGCCAACCCTGCGCTTTGGATTTACGTGACTCTGGCGCTCGGCGTGGTGTTTGTTGCCGGGCAATACGCCGCCTGGTTGCAGTTGCGATCCGAAGGGCTATATCTCGCCACCAATCCCAACAGTTCTTTCTTTTATCTACTGACGGCAGTGCACGGACTGCATGTGTTGGGCGGACTGGTCGGCATGACTTCCGTGATCCGAAAACTACGCCGGAGCATTCTGCGACGGAGCACGCTGGATTCGTTCTCCTACTACTGGCATTTCATGGGCATTCTTTGGGTGTATTTGCTGGGCCTGCTTTGGATGAAGCTGTAGCCGCACTTTCGTCCGTACGTTATTTCGTGTTCGGTTCAGCACGACAGGAGGCACCGTGAGCGAAGCGAATTTGACCATGGGAGCGCACACAGCTCCACCGATGGAAGCACGTCCGTTTGCTATTCCATCCAAGAAATTTGCTATGTGGCTGTTCATCATGTCCGACGTGATGACGTTCGCGGCCTGCATCGCAGTGTATTCATTCCTGCGCAACTCCACTCCCAACTGGCCCAGACCTTTCCACGGTGTGACCAGCGTCGCGGTGATGACTTTCATCATGCTGACCAGCGGCTTGACTATGCTATTCGCCATGAAGGCCGCGAAGCTCGAGGACACAGCCGGCGCGTTCCACTGGATGTTGCTCACCGCGCTCGGCGGCGTGATCTTCACTGTCCTGCATATCCGTGACTGGATGGGGATGATCAATCAGGGCGCCGGCCTGCTGCAGAATCCCTGGGGCCCGCCGGCCTTTGGAGCCGGCTTTTTCGTCATCACCGGATTCAGCCTGCTGCACATTTCCGTCGGCACTCTGGCATTGATCATCGTGGCCCTCCGCTACAAGGGAGGGCGGTATAACTCAGACGATATCGAAATCATGAGTATCTTCTGGCAGTTCGTTGGGCTGGTCTGGCTGTTTATCGTTCCCGTCGTTTATCTCATGAACCTGGCGCCGTAAGCCGAAGGAAGAAGGAGCCGCTCGCTATGACAACCGCTTCGACCAGCAAATATCTGATCGTGTATGTCTGCCTGTTGGCGATCACGGCGCTGCAGTTCCTGCTCGGCTGTCAACACATCGCGGGGCCGCAACTGGTGGTCCGCTTTTTCACCTTCGCCGTTATCGAGAGTCTTCTGGTGGTGTTATTCTGGATGAACTTGGGCTCGGAGAAGCCGGTCTTCGTCAAGTTCATCGTTTACTTCATGCTTTTCGTGCTGGCGGCCATGAACTACATCTGGACTGACAGTTTCCGTTTGCTGCTGTTCCGGCTCACCGGCATGGGGCCGAGCTAGGTATCAAGCTAGGTATCAACAAAGAATCATGCAACGTGACTCGCGCTTTCGGATGGCACGGCTGGGGCTGGCGGGATTGATCCTGCTGCTGTCCGCAGTGCCGGCTTTTTCACAAAGCTGCTCGCTCTGCTACACGCAAGCGGCGTCGGCCGGAGCGCGAATGATCGAGGCGCTGAAAAGCGGTATCCTGGTTCTCATCGTTCCTCCAACCCTCGGATCCATAGGCATGATTTTTGTAGTCAAGCGCAAGCGCAATCAGGTTCGACGCGACGACGGCGATGGCGATTCTGCCCAAGACTGGTAACATGGCGACCCCAAACATGATGGCAAACACCACCGCTTTCCCCGGACTGAAGTCGAAACTCCGCGACTACTACACGCTCACCAAACCCGAGGTGAACTTGCTGATTCTTATGACCACCTCGGCGGGCTATTATCTGGGTGGCCGCGGGCCAATGAGAATTTGGGGACTGGTCAACACCCTGATTGGCACCCTGCTGGTAGCCAGCGGAACTGCAACTCTGAATCAGTGGATGGAGCGCGTATGGGACGGCCAGATGCGCCGGACTGCCTCCCGTCCGCTGCCTTCAGGCAGGCTAAGCGGGCGCGAAGCGTTGGCGTTCGGCGTCCTGTTGAGCATCGCTGGAGGATTTTACCTTCTGCTGACGGTCAATGCTCTGTCGGCTTTGCTGGCGGTTTCCACGCTGCTCTCTTATCTGCTCGTCTATACGCCACTAAAGCGCAAGACGCCGCTCTGCACCCTGCTGGGAGCTTTCCCCGGCGCCATGCCTACGCTGATTGGCTGGGCGGGAGCGTCGGCGGCCATCAACCGGCAGGCCTGGTTTCTTTTCGCCATTCTTTTCCTGTGGCAGTTCCCGCATTTCCTGGCCATCGCGCTGATGTACCGCGACGACTATGGCCGCGCCGGATATCGTATGCTGCCCGACTTCGATCGTGACGCTCGCTTTACCCATGCCGAAATCGTCGGCTTCGCCGTAATTCTGGTGGTGGTGACGATGCTTCCGGTAGTCGATCATGGCGGGTTATGGTATTGGGCCGGCATGTTCGCGGCGGGAATCTTCCTGCTCTATCACGCGGGCAGGCTGGCGACGTCGGGCGCAAAAGTCCCGGCCAGCCGTCTGCTTCATGCCTCGGTGCTTTATCTGCCGGTGGTTCTTGCCATCCTGGTGGCCGGCAAGAAGTGAAGGTCGCGGCTGCTATGCGGCCTCTCATCCCGGTTACGACCCTGGTTGTTGCTGCTCTGTTCGCTACTGCGACGCATTCTGCGCAATCCCAATCTGCCCCTCCGCCGAGGCGCTCAGATGCCCAGCGTTCGCTCCCCCTCACCACCTTTTATGACACCCCTCATCCGATGCCCTCGGGCAAGCCTGGAGAACTCATCCGCTCAGAAGCATTCGACGAGTACGATCTGCCCTACTCAGTCTCGGCAGTCCGCATTCTGTACCACTCGCGCTCCGCCACCGGGGAGGATGTGGCTGCATCCGGCGTGGTTCTGTACCCCACCGAGGCGAAGCCGCCCGCCGAAGGCTGGCCGGTGATCGCCTGGGCGCACGGCTCTACCGGCGTCGCCCGCGGTTGTGCGCCATCGCTGACGCGCAATCTAGGGAACGGCCCCTTTTTCTCCATGTACGTGAATCTCGGTTATGCCGTGGTCGCCCCGGACTACGCGGGCCTGGGGACCAACTCCCGCAACGCGTTTCTGGACAGTCAGTCCAATGCCGCTGATCTCATCAACTCGACCGTCGCCGCTCGCTCCGCCTTGCCACAGTTGAGCGCGCGCTGGATTGTGATGGGAGAAGCCGAGGGTGCCTTGGCGGCTGTGGCCGTGTCGGAAAAACAAGAGCAGATTCGCGATCCCGGCTATCTCGGCAGCATTTTAATTTCCGGGTTTGCCGGCGCCAAGGAAGTCTACGAACCCGTGCTTGGCGGCTCCGCTCTTCAGTTCCTGTCGCTGGCTTACGGAATTCAGACCATCTATCCCCAGTTCCGGGTAGCCGACATCCTTACAAACAAGGGGCTCGCTCTCTACCGCCAGATCGGGCAATCCTGCTCAGGCGCGGACTCAGAGCGCAAGTTCCTACCGGCGGAAGTGATGAAACCGGGTTGGATGAACAATCCTTTCGTGATTCAGTACTTCGACCGAAACAGTCTGGGCCATGGCAAGGCATTCGGTCCTATGTTGGCCATCAGTAGCGATGCCAGTCAGGGTGTTCCCGCAAGCGCGACCACCCTCGCGATCTTCCACCTATGCAAACTTGGAGACCAGATTCAGTGGGAGCGATATCCAGACCAAAACGCAGGCAGCGTAATCGGAGACTCAGTGAGAGACCAGATCGCGTGGATCGAAGCCCGGCTTGCTGGCCGCGCCGCAACCAGCAACTGCCGATAGATGAGCTTGAGTGTTTGTGGCCTAGAACGCAGCCGAGACTTCGCTGGCGTGATTCCACACGCACCCTAACACAATCGCCTGACGGGTCATGGTTTCGTACGTCTCCGCAATGGCGTGCGGTGCGGCGCTAGCATGCGGGAAGATCATGCTGATGTACAGCCGTGGCAGGGACTGGATGGCATAGAGCCGCAGCCGCAGCGCGTTCTCCAGCAACTTGTCCGCAGCAGCAACCACCGCGGGATCGGAGCTCTGTTTCGCCGCTTCTCCCAGGCTCATCAGAATGGTGGTGTTCTTGGTGGCGCACCAGACGTACTCCACGGCCGCCATCATGCGTTCGCGATGAACGCCGCGAAATTCGCGCACCGGCAAATGCGCCCGCAAATACTCCTCTTCGCGTTCGTCAATCAGGTTGCGAAAAGCGTCCACATCGATGGGACGCAACTGCGCGGTCAGATTGTCGAGGTTGCCGCCTTTCGGCCGCAGCCCCATGGCCAGATAAAGAATCAGAAACAGGCCTAACAGGCCGGCGCTGGCGAAGATGAAAGGAAGCGTCATCGCAATACGATCTTGTGAGATTCTAACCCCTCAAGCCCTAAATCCCCAAGACCCAAAATCTCACTTCCTGGAAAGCTATAGTTGCGACCTGGCTTCCCGTTTTGGGAGAGCAACGGCATCATCGCCGCACCATCTTTTGCAGTTCCTGGTCCCAAGACTCCAAGTCTGATGTCTTCAGAGGCGTGCCCGCAAATTTAGGACTCCGATCCGGGAAAACGAGGTATCCCAGCCAGATCAGCACACAGACGTGAAAACCCGTCATTCGTAACACATCAATGACTGCGTAGCGGTGAGGAAACGCTGAAAACAACGGGGCAGCCGATAACTCGACACAACCGAGGATTCCCAAACCAAATGCTATTCCGACTGGCAGGCTCCGCCAGGGAACCCGCAGGGCACGGCTGAAAACAAAAAGGACGAGTAGCAACCCAACCTGTAGCGCACTAGTCGCGAAATCGAGCACCTCGAAAACGTTCATTACTCGTTCGACTGTAACCCCTAGCCTGGCGGAAGCAACCGCAGTCAGCAGCAAGAGTATGGCGGCCGACCAGCGCATAACCGGTCGAAGAGTCTTCCCCAGACTGGAACGGGAAAGAATTATCTGGTTCACGAGTTCGTAGACCACTCCGAAACTTAGCAAGGAGAGTACACCTGAAGTCCAAACCAGTATCCAACGGTAGAGGTTCAGGTGGTGTCCTGGCTGCCAAATGCCGTATAGCGAAAGGGTAATCGACACCGTGAATTGAGCCAGCTCGCATACTACATATGCGAAAAAAACAGGGGACTGCCTGTACAGTCCCCGACGAACAAATATCGAGAGAAAGACGCCCAAGAGGAGGTGGGGCGCAATCCATTGATACCACCACAGAAAATGCATTTGGCTGCTAGGATGTTAGCCCGTCCACCAGCAGCCCACAACAATATTTGTTCCTATTGCCCCGTGCATGCCGGCGTCGGACATACGGGTTGGTTCGCACTTGCCATCGGAGCCGACAGCGACAGAGCCAGCAGAGCAGCGGCCAACACGAGCAGTGTTTTCTTCATGATGAAATCTCCTTATTGAAGTGTGGGTTACACCGTGATAATGTGGCGACGGAAGGGCTTCTGCGCCGAATACGTGTCGGATTTGCCCTTCCCGAAAACGTAACGAGAATGACGCTGAAATCGGCTCTCGACGATCTTTCACGCACTACCTTGGAAGCTGTGGCTGGCTGCTTACGGAAGCTGGAATACCTGGCTGGTTTGCGCCATCGGGCAGGTGACTATTCCCATTGGGGTATGGGCAAAGTGTACGGGCGGACTACGGCCAACAAGGCCCTGGGGACTGCCCATCGTGTGGTGGTTTCAGAAGTCCTCTCCACCCCTTTGGGGCAGCTCATGGAAGACGCTGAGAAGTCGAGCGAGCAGGCTGGATTGGACGCGGAACAGTATCTGGGAAAACTGGCGCAGCGCGGGGATGCGTTATTGCCAAACGATCCAGGTGCAGGATCGGCGCGCCATCTTAGCTCAGTTCTGCGCGCTCTCGTAGGGCTGGAACGGACTCGCCAACGGAACGCCACGCGCCGAGCCTCATAGCTACTCCAACAACCTGCCCGACCACCTCCGCCTGTTGCGGATAGCGCAGCACTCGCGGCTGCACCGGGGAAAGCGGATGAGGCTGCAGAATGATTTCCTCACGTGTCAGCGTGCACCAGCAACAGGTGTGGCCTTCCCGGGTTTCCACGAAATAAATGGGCCGCTCGTATTCCGAACGCCAGCCCCCCTCCAGCACCTTGTCGCTGGATTCATCCACCTGAACAAAGCTGCCGGGCGGCAAAATGGGATACATGGTCAGGTCCTCGCTGCCGATGTATCCATACGTAAAATCCACCTTCGCGAATTGCTCTAGATAGGCAAGAGGAACTGTTCCCCACTGCTCCACCATCCGTCCGAAATTCATGGTCTTGCGCGGATCGAACGCGGGATCCATTCGCACCGGAACCTGCACCGTCGTCATGTTCGCGAGAGCATTGGAAAGATGCGACTTGGGCGGCGCGGAGCTTTCCAGATCCGAAACCTGGATGTCGAGACTGACGCCATACCAAAGCAAAATCTCTCGCAGGTCGCGACGGTAAATCACCGCCATGGAGTACAAGCGGTAGATGCTCGGAATCACACCCTTGGTTTCGAAATCGGAGAGCCGGCTGATGGGAACGAGATACTCCTCGTTGTTGCGCTTGTGGGCAATTCGCTCGCTGGCGGTTTCGATGTCGCGCATCGTTAGCCCCAGCTTCTCCCTTAAGACGCGAAGCTTCTGTCCTCCCGTAACCATGTATCTCCCCTCGGCAGCTGATTCTGCGTCTCTGAGATTTTGACCGCCCCTTCGCGGTCAAAATTTTACGGAAAATCAGTGCAGCCAACTAACTTTGCTATTCTCGCAGTTTACGCGAGAATCGCCGTGCTTGTTCCGAATTTGTAACATCAAGTCAAGTAAAACTTCAAGGGTGGGCCGGAAGTAACAGCAGTTCCTCCAGTTTCGCGATGGTCAAAACTGCCTCTGGTGCCTCGCCGAAAAACCCGACTATGGCTGCCGCGACCCGATGAGCACCTGCCCACAATCCCGGACCCGCCGCCATCTCACTGGAAACAAGCTCCTAAGCCCGCTGACGGCTGGATTGGCTGCGCCATCTTCGCCGCGTGCCAGTGCACCGCCCCAAAGAAAAAAGCGCGGCCATGAAGACCGCGCCCTCTTATTCCAACAACAACCCGCTTCAGTGGCTCCCCGAGGCGGAGGCCACTTCTGTTGCTTGCGGCAGCACTAACCGCGTGACCTTGCCGGCTTTCGGCGCTCCAAAGTTAAGCGTCATGCCGAGATCCCCCAAGGCCAGGGATTGGACATACATTCCGTACTCGGAGGGGCCAAGCTGCAAGCTGGAGCCTTCTGCCGACCCCGGGTCCGACATGCCCTCAGGCATGATCACTCCGCACCTTCCAGAATCTTCGGAACGGACTGTAACCATCGTGCCTGGGCCATCGGTGCTGAAAGTCAATTCGTACTCTCCGGGTGCGAGCAAAAGTTTGCCCCAGCGAGTTTCGGTTGTCAGTTTGAATTTTCCATGCGCAGTCTCGGCGTTTGCCATCGTGGAAAACAGTCCGGCCATGCACAGCACAAACACTACAGCGCGCACTAC
This sequence comes from uncultured Acidobacteriota bacterium, assembly GCA_963839975.1. Taxonomy (GTDB): domain Bacteria; phylum Acidobacteriota; class Terriglobia; order Terriglobales; family Acidobacteriaceae; genus Gp1-AA145. The sequence goes on from CAWIXA010000002.1 coordinate 1,087,135, forward strand.
TGCGAAATACTTGCCATTCGGTTTCATGTGAGTCTCCTGTTGAGCTGGAAAAGACACTGCCGCGCGGGCCGGGAAAGAGTCTTCAGTTGTCTGGATTGACCACGAGGTCCGGATGGAACATCTGCCCAACTTGGGCTGCGCGCGAACTGCTGGGTCCGTCTTCCCTACCACGTTCGACTGTGGAAGACAACCCCAGTTTGTCAGACGCACAGGCGCGCGTCCAATTCAAAAAATCTATGGAAACCATGCAGGGGAAATGCGCACTTTGGTGATTAGAAAAAATTCAATCACTGAATCATCGGGGGATTGACTCATTGAACGCAAAGAAGAATTCCCAAGGAGGCGAGGATTGATTCAATGATTCAATCTTACGACGCCACTCCTGCCGGCCCCGGCTGGGGCTGCTGGTGCGCTGCGGCAGTCGCGGCGGCAGCCTCGTTCAGTATCCGGTGGTGGATGGTGAAGAGCGCCAGCTCGAGCCTGTCTGAAACCCCGATCTTGTCATACACGTTGCGCAGGTAATTCTTGATCACCTGCTCGGTTGTCCCGAGTTGCGTAGCGATCTCCTTGTTCTTATACCCCTGAACGATCAAAGCGACGATGCGCAACTCTTTCGCGGTCAGGCGATCGCGCACACGCAATCCGACCATATCGTTCTCGGTCAGTTCACTGGGCACCGCGATGTCCTGTATCCAAGTCTCGCCGCGAGCAACTTTGCGGACGCAATCGACCAGCGCCGGGCTGGTCACGTTGCGATACACCACGCCGTGCGCGCCCGCGCCCATGTATTTCTGCGCGCTCTCGCCTGTGTCGGCAAGCACCACTACGCGGGTGCGAACTTTGTTGGCCGCCTGCAGCACCGCAACGAACTCGCCGTGGAACCCTCCGGCAACAATCAGTACTCCAGCGCGGAATTTATCGAGCGCCATAAACATCTGTTCGGATGTTTGCGCTTGCGCAACGATGCGCATCTCGTCTTCGACCGCCAGAACTTTGGCGATCCCCGCCCGGAAAATTGCCTGGTTGTCTGCCAGAATCAGTTTGAGCATTGGCTTTTCACCTCGCGACTACGGCTGGCGAACAAAATCGTAAGTATCAATCACACAAGCTACACCCTGAGCTTCATCGGCGCCGCCGTCTTTGCGCACCACGCGCCCACGGCACTGCACGATTACGTTCTCGTTTCCGCCGGTCAATTCCGGAGGCAACGCGATTTCGAATTCCACGCTCGATCCCACATCGAGTGCGGCATTGCCGCGAATGTACACACCCGCGGCGCTCATGTTTCCCGTGACACTGCCCTGGTCCAAGCCATGAATCTTGATCGGCAGTTCCAGCGGAAATCGTTTTCCCGTTCTCGCTTCTTCGGACACAAGCCCTCCTTTACTCTGGCCGTCTGTAGCCTGAAATGCCAGTACCATCCGCCATCTCCTGGGAGCTCGATGACCTTAGGGCGTTATATCACGTATTGTGCTGGGGATAAAGAGACGGGTGACGTTTTAGGCACGGGCAAAGCCAAGTTTCGAGTTCCAGGTTTGAAGTTTCGGGACTTTAACTGGAAACTTGAAACCCGAAACTCGAAACTGCCTTTTTGCTATTCTCGTACCCACCAGGAGATCCCATGCCCGGGTTTGATGGCCTGCGCGTGCTTTCGTTCGAAAGCCGCCGGGCCAAGGAAATCGCGCAATTGATTGCCAACAACGGGGGCGTGCCCATCGTCGCGCCCTCCACGCGCGAAGTGCCCTCTCCACCCAGCGATGACGAGCTAAAACTAATCCGCGGGTTGCTCCAGCACGAGTTCGACGCCATCATCTTTATGACGGGCGTCGGGGCACGGGCACTGGCGCAGGCGGCCGAAACAGTGTGTTCCCGCGAAGACTTTTTCGCCGCTCTTGCGCAAACTCGAGTCGTGGTTCGCGGTCCCAAGCCTTCCGCCGCCATGCGCGAGTTCAATGTTCCCGTCACTCTTGCCGTCCCGGAGCCAAATACCTGGCGCGAGATCGTGAAAGCCCTCGATGAAAACCCCAGCAAAGTTCCGTTGCCGGGGAAAAAGATCGCAGTGCAAGAACACGGAGAGCCCAGTCCCGAACTCTACGCGGCACTGCGCGAGCGCGGAGCGGAAGTCTTCCCGGTCCGGGTTTACCGCTGGGAGCTGCCGGAAGATATCGGCCCGTTGAAGAACGCCATCCGCACACTCACAGACGACCAGGTTGATCTGGTAATGTTCACCTCCTCCGTGCAGTTCGTCCACGCCGCACAAATCGCCGCGGAACTGGGTTTGGCGGAGCCATTCTTGAAGGCTCTGAATCGAATCGTCGTAGCGTCGATCGGCCCTATTGCATCTGAAACGCTGCGAGAAAACGGCGTCGCCGTTGACTTGGAACCCTCACATCCCAAGATGGGTTTTCTGGTGAAGGAAGCGGCGGAGAGAAGCGCAGAGCTGATGCTTAAGAAATCGCGGGCCGCGGCGACCCGATCGAACACATAGCTCCGTGGTGTAGGCGTTATGAGGAGCAGGTGGTTGCACCTGCCCCGTCACAACCCTAGTAGCTCAGTTCGCGAAGGCTGATTTCAAAGTAAGGATTCGTATTCAACGGATGAGCATTGGCAGCGGTGTCCCAGTAGAAACTGGTGCCGCCGCTGTCGTCAATGTTCCCACCCAGTATTTGCCCGTAGAAGTTAGAACCGCCAGTCAGCTTTACAGTCGTGTTGGGTGCATTTACGACGGCATAAGCCGCCGATCCACCCTGCATCTGCACGGTGCCGGGGCCGCCATAGTTGATCGTGAAATTGTTTGCCACACCGGTATTGTTCACGAAGCCCCCACCGCTGATGTTCACCGCAGTTCCATTGCCGTGATAATTGATATTGATCACGACCGGACCCGCAATAACGATCTGGCCTCCTCCGCTGGTATCGAGGCTGTCCATGGTATAAACGGCAGGATTTGCAGCCGTGGCGCCCTGACCCAGTGTAATCACTCCCTTAATATTCACGTCGGCATAAGTTCCAGCCGCCAGGGTCTGATTGGCGTTGTAGTTCACCTGACCGACCGGGGGAACCGGGTTCGTTGGAAATGGGGGCGACGGTGGGTTGTAAGCCGTGGGGAATGTAGGAATGTTGGAGATGGCTACATAGTTCCCGTTACCGGTCCCGCCGTTGCCGGCGTTGCAGGGTCCCCAGGTAGCGGGGTCGTTGGTAAAGACATTACCTTGCACCGACGTGCCGCCGCCGCTCACGTCCACGTTTCCATTCGAGCCTACGCTTCCCCCGCTGTTCTGTACGTTGTTGGGAGGATTTTGCGGCCCACCCGGTTCGGTGGCGGAATTGAAGCTGTACGTCTTCGCTCCTCCGGACATCTTCAGAGACCCGCAACCGATGCCAACTGCGTACATGCCGCCAGGCTGGCTTCCGCCCGGAGTCTGCGCCACTTCTTCCTGCATCAGGCGCCGCGCCCCTTTGGAGCTAACCGCCAGCGAAGTCACCATGTAAACTGGATTCGCGTAAGGAACAATATTCCCGCAAGGGCTGTTGTTGATGGGTGAAACCGCCGTGCCAACCGGCGCAAAGGATTCGTAGCTACCGTTCCAACAAACTTGCGCTGCACCCTGGCCGGCGGCGCAAACCGGTGGCCCAACGCCAGCAACAGGTGCGGTGCCGTCCACACAGTAGGCGGTGCTGCTATTTGCCTTGAGGGTTACACGCGTCCATTTCCAATCCAGCGCATAAGGAGCCGCGCTCACGTAGCCGGATCCCACCGCCGGGGCAGCAGGCGTGCTGTACCAGGTATTGCCCACCGGCAGATTGGCACAGCGAACATTGGCCGCAGCAGCAGCCAGTCCAGCGATAGTGTAATCGTGGCACAACTCGTCATCGGCCATACATCCATTCTGGTTAGAAACGGTGCAATTGGTGTTCAATCCAAAGTTCGTAACGTCGGCCATAGTCACGCCGTTTTGCAGGATATACAGGACCCCATTGGGGTTTCCGAGTGCCGGCAAGGTGGAAGGCAGCAGACACTGCCCCACGGTGGGGCAGACCTGAACGCCGCCAACCATGTTGATCGCATTGACCGAGTATGGGAACACCCCCGGAATCATGCGGTCACGCACTTCTTCGACGCCGGCGCGGGCCGCGAAGTATTCCGTCTCCTCCGCCTTGAAATTGGAATTGATCGAGCTCTCGGTGGCGGACATATACATCATCGCGACCGCCACCGCTGACAGCAACATCAAGGCAAGGATCGAAAGCAGAAGTGCAACGCCTTTTTCCTTGTTGTGATTCGTAGTTCTCATAATTCGTGGCCTCCTAAAGACTGAAAAGCCAAACACTCCAGAAATTTAGAAATTAATTCGCGCCTTCGAAGTAATCGAATACACCGGAAACTGCTTGGTGTTGGGGTCGGCGTAGGCTGGCGCAACGTTGACTGTAATTTGCAGGCTGCGAATCTGGCTGCAATCGGGGTTGGTGGCCAGCGTGCAGGCCGCCACGATCGGCACCGCGTTCGCGTCGTAGGCGTCAAACACATCCGAGGTCGCATAGGCCGCATAGTTGCCCGGCGCAGCCACGACCAGCGGGAAGGTGGCGGCGCCACCGCCGTTGCCGCTGTTCATCACTCCGTTCACCGTGGTGAAATACTGTGGCAGGTTGCCCGCCAGTTCCTGCGCTTTTGTCACGACGCCACGCTGCAAGGTGCATGGGCAATTGCCGCCGTTCGCAACCAGATTCAGATAGACGGCCGACACCGTGCCCGTGCCATCGAGGTCAGCTTCGTACACGATAGCAGTGGGGCTATAGTTGACAATTCCGCAGGCAATCGAGACATCGTTCCGTACCGCGGCGTTGACCACACCGTTAGCCAAGGCGTCCGTGCAATAGGGTGTCGCGTTCGCAGCGCCCCCAATCACTCCGATCGCGCGGGGCGGAGGATAGCCCACGTCATGAACGTCACGCACCATCTGATCAATGAAGTCGCGCGTGTCTTGCACCGCGTCCATCTTCGACGTCTCGGAGAAGCTGCGACGCTGCATGTCGGTCATGCCTTTTACCACCACGCCCAGCACCGCCATCAGCAGGACCACTGCAACCAGCATCTCAATCGCAGAAAAGCCGCGTTGGCTTTTCCTCGCTGGCGAACTGTTACTGATCTTCTTCCGCATAGAGATGTCCATGTCAGTCATTAGTCAATGGTGCTCAGATTTACCGGCACAACGAACTTCAGTCCGCCGACTTGCCTTGATCCCACCGGCCGGGCCGAGATGATGGTCAAGCGGCTGTTGGTGCTCATCTGAATCACATCCCAGCGGACGTCGTAAGTTGTTTGTCGCCCGTTCGCGCCGCAAGCGACGTACTGGATGGTATAGCCGGCGGGAACCGCTCCTATCGCCTGCGTCCAGTCAATGAATCCCGCGGCGGTGACGGCTGCCCCGTTGCCGCCGGTAGCTCCGCCGGTGCCTGCGCCCACGACCGAGCGCGCCGTATTAACGTTCAACGCATTTCCTGCACAGTCTGTGACGGCCAGCGGCGGGTTCGGAGGACTATTGGCCCCGACTCCTTGCGCCGTAATTTGCTCGAGAACATGCTCAGCCACCATGGTCGCCGTGGTGTCGCTGGACGAGTTCTTGTCGGTATACATGGCCGAGATCAGCAGGATCAGCAATCCGCCCAGTCCCACTGTGAGCACAACCATCGAGACCATCAACTCGATCATCATGAAGCCGCTGTGCTTCGAGTTTCCGCTGCGAGTTTGGTATCCGTTCCACATAGGCTTAATCCAGTGGTCGCCAGGTATTGGTGGTGTTGTCGTAATGCCATTGCCGCACGCGGCCCGAGGGGTTAACAGTCACTGCCTCCCAAATTCCAGTGACCACATTCTGCGAAAAAATCTCGAACGCGATGGGCAGTCCGCCGGGATTCGAAGTGTAGGAGCACGTCCCACCCACAGCCGCAGTCGGCTGGCAGGGCAATCCGCGCGCACCAAAGGTCGGCCCCCACGCATTGGGGTTTATCGCCACCGCTCCCAACGCGACACCGGGCAGGAACAGGGTGTACAGGTTAGCCTGATTCGGTCCATTCGCCGGCGGCCGAATGACCACGGCCGGGTTAAACGCCGTCGCCGGATCACCGACCACGTAAGTCTGTGCCGGCACCGGCCCATTGGTTGCCGTGGTTCCCACGTTGCCGAATGCGTTCATCGTCGTGCCCGCCGGGAGACCGTTTAGGTTGTTGACCACGTTGTAATACCGGTCGTCAGTGATGGCGCGCATTCGCGTCGTCTGCAGCAAGTTGGCGTAGTCACTACACGCCCCGCGCAAGCGGTACATATTGAGCGTGGTCGTCACCAGCGGAGTGACCATCGCGAGCAGGATCATGCCGACTCCCATCACAATGAGCAGCTCGATCATCGAATAACCGGATTGCCGTTTCTTCATAGTCGCTTTCAGCTGCACTACATCGCTGGCATTCTTCGGTAGAAGCGGACACCGCAGGATTGGCGTTTCCCTCCTGGCAGGCAGCCGCTTTTGCTCCAGCCTTACGTTAGTGATGATAGGTTGAACCGGGAAGCTAACCTACGTACCCAAAGTGCATTGCCGAAGGTAACGAAAGCGGCGTCTGGCAAGGCTTTCAGTGGGCATCCGCTTGCGGGGAGGGTGAGGATTTGCAAGGGGTTACGGGGATTAGAAGCCCGATTTCCACTGAATTCACGACTCTCAGGCGACCAGGGCATGGCTTCAGGTTGACCTGGATCTCTCCGGCGACCTGACCTACCTGGGAAAGCCAGACCCGCTTTCCGGCGAAGCCCCATTCGGTTCAGACCCGCGCTCAGGCGGACGAATTGTTTGATTGTCGAGGTCGCACCGTCCTCAGTGCAACCCCGCTACCTGCGCCGCTTTTGCCTTGACTGCCTCTAGGTACGCTGGCATAATCCGGCAGTTCAGGTTCCGGTTACCCTGCCACGACGTCGCAACTCATCACGGAGGACTCCCACATGAAGAAGTTGTTTTTACTATCTCTCCTTATCTGTATCTGTTCGACCATCGCTCTTGGACAAGCGGCATCGAGCAGCGCCCCGCAGGACTTATCTACCCTAAACGGCCGGCCAGAGCCGCCAATGTTGGGCATTCATTGGGCCAGAGGATTTGACCCGTTCGCTCGCGCCAACGAAGCCCACAGCGGTCAGGCGGGGCATAAGCCAACCCCCGACATGACCTACCACGGCGGCAAGATCATGACGACCGCGGTCACGAAAACCATTTTCTGGGGTCCCAGCTGGAATAACTCGTCCTTTGTTGGGGACAAAATCTCCGGTTTAGACTCCTGGTATACCGGATTCAGCAACTCGAACTATGCTGCCACTTCCGATGAATATACCGGCACCAACGGACAAGTTATGCCTGCTATAACGCATTCGGGTCACTTGATTGACCCATCGACTGCGTCCGGCGGGGGCTCCACCTCGGCTATTTTGGCTGAGGTTTGCAAGGAAATCACCAGCCCCGATGCCAACGGGAACGGTTACTATGCAGTCTATGTCGACCTTCCACGCGGCAACGCGGGTTATTGCGCCTATCACAGCGCGGGAACTTGCGGCGGCAAGGCGGTCCAGTTCGCCTTCTTCTGGAAGCTCGACGGCGACCCTGGCTGTGATCCGCAAGACACAAGCGGGCTTCACTCACAAGGCCTGGCCGCACTAGCCAACGTCAGCGGGCACGAACTCTCGGAGGCCCGCACTGACCCGGCTAGCCCGGGTGCCTGGTACGACAGCAAAGGCGCGGAAAACGGCGACAAGTGTGCCTGGACATTCAATGTTCCGTTGGTACCGTTCTCGAACGGAACTGACTGGAAGATCCAGGGCGAATGGTCCAACAACGCTTACAACACCGGCACGGGATACCCGAATAGCTCGGGACAAAAGGGCTGTCTCGACGGGCACTAAACGCTAGGATTGGACAACAAAAATACGCGGCGGGACCAGACTGCGATTGTCTGGTCCCTCTTTTTTTCTCAAGTCTTGAGACGTGTTAGCCCGCTGCTTGCAACGGCAGCGAAAACCAAAATACCGAACCCTGGCCGACCTGGCTGGTGACTCCCACCTTGCCGCCGTGCGCTTCCACCACCGCTCTCGCGATTGCCAGACCCATGCCGGTTCCCTGCACCGAATAACGGTTGTCCTTGCCGCGATAAAACTTGTCGAAGATCAGCGACTGCTCGAACTCTTCAATCCCCGGCCCGCGGTCAGCCACGCTGACTTCCATTTGAGTGCCGTTGGTTTCTACCGAGATTCGGATGGGCGCGTCCGGAGGCGAGTACTTGGCTGCGTTTTCCAGAAATTGGAGCAGCACGTTGACGATTAGTTCCATATCAAACGCAACCGGCGGAAGATTTGCGTCGGCGCTGACGGAAACTGGGTGAGCGGCCAACAACTTCTTTCCCGCTTCCAGCGCCCGGTCTATGGCCTCTCGAATCGGGTGCGGCCGGCGGTCGAGTTCTACCTGATGCGATTCGAGCCGCGCCATCTGTGTGGCCTCTTCCACCAGATGATTCAGCCGGTCCGCTTCTTCGTTAATGATGGTCAGAAATTCGGTCTGCTGCGCCCGGTCAAAGCCTCCGGCGAGAAGACTCGTCACCGATGCTTTGATTCCCGTCAGCGGCGTGCGGAACTCATGCGCGATGGAATCGAGGATTGCCGAGCGCAGTTTTTCGTTTTCTCGCGACGCTTCCGCCTTGCCCACGTTCTCGACCGCTCGCGTGCGCTCGATGGCAATCGCCACCAGGGTGGCCAGCGCGTCGAAAGTTTCATGCGACAGCTCGACTCCGGAAATTCCAATGGAACCAATGCTCTTCACGCCCAGCCGCATGGGGACAATGGCAACATCGCTTTCAAGGATTGTGGCGGGCTCGCCGCGAGCAGCTACGGCTTGCAATCGTTCGGTCTGGATTTCGCGGGTGTCGGGTCCCGAGCGGTACACGTCCGCCCGGCCTGCCAAGAAAATCGCCGCGCCTTTTCCGCCGAAGCTTTCCATGATGTACCGAGGCAGCGAATTCAGCAGTTCCGGCAAGCTCTCAACGATGAGCAAGCGCTGGCTGAAAGCGTAGAGCCGTTCAATTTCCTTGCGCCGCTGAGTTGCCTGCACAGTTTCCCGCCGCGCCCGCTCCGAAAGCTGCCCGGCGATCACTGCCGTAACCAGAAAAGCGAAAAGCGCAACCCAGTTCTGCGGGTCGGCAATGGTGAGCGTGCCCACGGGCGGCAGAAAGAAAAAGTTGAATGCCAGCGTGGCCAACAGGGCAAGAGAGGCCGCGTACCAAAATCCCCAGTTGGCTGAGACGATCAGCACCGCCAGCAAAAAAGTAAGCGCGACCGTGGTTGGATTTGCGTGCGGGCCACGCCGGTAGAACACCACCACGGCCGGCACAATCGCTGCACAGACCACCGCCCTCAGCACTGCTCGTTGCGCAGGTTTCACCGCGTCATTGTACTGCCTCGACAAAGCTTGAAACTCAGATGACAATAGATTCGTGCAAAAAAGCCCTGAACAGTGGCTGGAAGAGGCTGCGCCTGTAAAGAAGGCGGGCATCTTCAAAATCTTCCTCGGCTACGCGCCCGGCGTGGGCAAGACCTACAGCATGCTGAGCGAAGGCATCCGCCGGTACAGCCGCGGCGAGGATGTAGTGGTGGGCGTGGTGGAGACCCACGGGCGCAAGGGTGTCGCCGATCTGGTTGCGAAAATGGACCTGGTCCCACGCAAGCAGATCGAGTACAAAGGCACCGTCTTCACCGAAATGGATGTGGACGCGATTCTGGCGCGCAAGCCTGCGGTCGCTCTGATTGACGAACTCGCCCACACCAATATCGAAGGCAGCAAGCACGCCAAGCGTTACGAAGATGTGATCGAGTTGCTGGACGCAAAAATTGACGTGCTCTCCACCGTCAACGTGCAGCACATCGAAAGTCTCAATCCCCTGGTCGAACGGATTACCGGCGTACACGTGCGCGAGACGGTGCCGGACTGGGTGGTGCAACGGGCGGAAGAAATCGTAATGTCCGACCTGACGCCGGAGGCGCTGCAGACCCGGATGAGACGCGGCGACATTTATCCGCTCGACCGGGCGGAGCGGGCATTGGGCAGTTTTTTCCGGCGTGGCAATTTGATCGCCTTGCGTGAACTCGCTCTGCGCCAGGTCGCGCAGGTGGTGGACAAGAACTTGGAGCAACACTGGACTCACGAGCACTTGGAGCACGGCGTTGCGATTCGCGAGCGCATCGCGGTGTGCATCAGCTCAAATCCAATTGCGCAATATCTCATAGCGCGTGGCGGACGCATGGCCCACGCCATGGACGCCGATTTTTATGTGGTCTATGTGGATTCGGCGCATGACGAAGATCCCGACAACCGCCGCAGTTTGCAGGAAAATATCCGCTTCGCGGAGAACCTGGGAGCCACCGTGGTACGCTTGCCGCGAGGAAACATCGCCGAGCGGGTGGCCGAATTTGCCCGCGAAAAACACCTCACCCATGTGGTTTTTGGACGCTCCGCGCAGGAAGGGTGGCGCAAGTTTCTTTATCTCACGGTCATTCAGAAATTCCTGCGCCATGCTCCGCCGATCGACGTGCATATCGTGACCCAAGAGGCGAAATGAGCCCGCCCGAGCATCGTCGCATCTTACTGGTGGACGATGAACCGCAGATCACCCGCGTCTTGCGCACCTCCCTCAGCGCTCATGGATACGACTTGCGGGTAGCCAACGATGGCGAGGCCGCGCTCGATATCGCCAAGGACTGGGCTCCCGACCTGATGATCACTGACCTTTCCATGCCCAACATGGACGGTCTGGAGCTGTGCCGCCGGTTTCGCACCAGGTCGCAGGCGCCGATCATCGTTTTGTCAGTGAAAGGCGAAGAGCGGACCAAGGTCCAGGCCCTCGACGCCGGCGCCGACGACTACGTCACCAAGCCTTTCGGGATCAGCGAACTGCTCGCCCGGGTGCGGTCCAATCTGCGCCGCTCTCCCCGCGAGGAAGAATCCGGTGGCGCGATTGAAGCCGGAGATTTTCGCATCGATCTGGACGCCCACGTAGTTCAAGTCCGCGGCCACGAAGTGAAGCTCACGCCCAAAGAATTCGACCTACTCGTTTACCTGGCGCGTCATCCCCGAAAAGTTGTCACGCACCGCAATCTGCTGGCCGCGGTCTGGGGCGCAAACAGCACCGAACAGCCGGAGTACCTGCGCGTCTTCATCGGCCAACTGCGCAAGAAGATCGAAGCCGACGCCGAGCCTGCTTACATCCTGACCGAGCCCTGGGTGGGTTACCGCTTTCAGCCCTCAGGCCGCGAAGGCGCTGAGTAATCAGCGTCTTTCTTCCCTGCTTCCTTCCTTACGAATTCTTTATGGACTCCTTAACCAACCCTTATGTCCGCCTTGATCGAATGAGTTAGCAAGAGTTAAGCCGGAAGGACGGGTGGCAAATGGGGGTTCTGTTGACAATCTCAGCCATCTCCGCAGGCAGCGTCGCCTTCATGATCTATTTTGGATACGCGCTCTGGCGCGACGAGCGGCGGCAGGGCGAAAGGCGAGTGCTGGTTCTGAGACTTCGCGAGACCATCGCCCGAAAGCGCCGTGCACCTCGCGTGCTTCACATGCTTCGAATAGACGCCATTCGCCAGCCTCGCGGCGAACGTGCCAAGAGGCTATGAACTGGGAGAAATTCGCTATGCAGGACTTAATTTTCGTCGCAACTACGATTGTTTTTTTTGCGATTTCTATTGCCTATGTGCACTTTTGCGATCGAGTGAAGTGAGGAGCCGGAACATGAGCCTGGAATCGTCGATCATGCTGGTGATTTGCGTCGTGATGGGGGTGTACCTGATGTACGCCCTGTTGCGCCCGGAGAAATTCTGAAATGACCGCCAATGGATGGCTGCAAATCGCAGTCTTTTTTCTTCTCGTCGTCGCCGTCACCAAGCCCCTCGGCGTTTTCATGGCCAATGTGTTCGAGCGCAAGCGAACTTTTCTCGATCCCGTGCTGCGGCCGATCGAGCGCCTGATTTACAAGCTCACCGGCGTCAACGAGGACCGGGAAATGCCGTGGACGGAATACGCCGTCGCCATGCTGCTGTTCAGCGTGGTTCCGATGCTGCTGCTGTATCTCATCCAACGCGTGCAATATTATTTGCCGTTCAATCCGCAGAAACTGGTTGGTGTGAACCCTCCGCACCTGGCGTTCAATACCGCAGCATCGTTCACCACGAACACCAATTGGCAGGCCTACTCGGGCGAAACCACCATGAGCTACTTCGCGCAAATGGCGGGGCTGGCCTATCACAACTTCACTTCTGCCGCCGTGGGCATTGCCTTGGCCATTGCGCTCATTCGTGGCATCGCCCGGCGGCAGAAAGAGACCATCGGCAACTTCTGGGTGGATATGGTCCGCTGCTGTTTATGGGTATTGCTGCCGGTAAGCATTGTAGGAGCGCTCTTCCTGGTGTCACAAGGCGTGCCACAGAATCTGAAGCCTTATGACACGGTGAATCTGCTCGAGCCGCAGCAAGTAGGGAAAGTGGATGCCAGCGGCAAACCCGTGCCTGGCCCGGACGGCAAACCGGCGTTCGATACGGTCTCGACGCAGACCATCGCTCAAGGTCCAGTCGCATCGCAAGAAATCATCAAAGAGTTCGGGACCAACGGCGGCGGCTTTTTCAACGCCAACAGTGCGCACCCGTTTGAAAATCCCACGCCCATCACCAACCTTTTCGAAATGCTGGCGATTTTTGCGATCGCCAGTGGACTCACATACACCCTCGGCCGCATGACCGGATCGCAGGCCCACGGCTGGGCCGTGTGGGGCGCCATGGCCGTCTTGTTTTTCGCCGGAGTCACCACTGCGTACTGGGCAGAAGCGCGCGGCAATCCCTTGCTGGCGGGACTTGATCAGAGGGCCAGCCCACTGCAGTCCGGCGGGAATATGGAAGGCAAAGAAGTTCGCCATGGAATCGCGAATTCAGCGCTGTGGGCTACAGTCACGACCGACACCAGTTGTGGTGCGGTGAACAGCATGCACGACTCCTTTACTCCGCTCGGAGGGATGGTTCCGCTGGCCAACATTATGCTGAGCGAAACCGTATTTGGCGGCGTCGGGTCGGGCTTATACGGAATTGTCATTTACGTGGTGCTCGCGGTTTTCATTGCCGGGCTCATGGTTGGCCGAACTCCGGAATATCTAGGCAAGAAGATTGAGGCCTACGACGTGAAGATGGCCATGCTGGTAACGCTCATCTTTCCCCTGGTGATACTGGGATTCGCCGGCATCGCGGTGCTGAAGGACTACGGCACCTCAAGCATTCTGAATCCTGGCCCTCACGGCTTCTCGGAGATTCTCTACGCCTATACCGAAGGCGCTGGCAACAATGGATCCGCATTCGCCGGCCTGAGCGCCAACACGCTTTGGTACAACACCACCATCGGACTGACGACACTCATTGGACGTTTTCTGATGATCATCCCCATGCTGGCGATTGCGGGCAGCCTTGCCCGGAAGAAATATGTGCCGGCATCGTTGGGCACTTTCCCCGTAACCACGCCATTGTTCACGACGCTGTTGATCGGCGTAATTCTGATTGTCGGCGCGCTAACGTTTTTCCCCGCGCTGAGTCTTGGGCCGATTCTGGAGCACCTGCTGATGGGAGTAGGCAAGACGTTTTAGTTGAAGTACGAATCGTGCATGACTCTTCTCTCAGCTTTCGGATTGTTCGCGGTGACGGCGATGCTGGTCTTCTATGCCCTCGAGAAGCGCAATTCGTGGTTCGTGTTCGCATTCGCGCTGGCCTGCTTGCTGGGAGCGGCGTACGGATTCCTTCAGGGCGCGTGGCCGTTTGGTTTGGTGGAAACCGTGTGGTCAGGTGTTGCGTTTAGAAAATGGTGGCTTACAAGGAAATCGCAAATCGGCTGAGGACCCAACGTAGAGATGGCTACTAAGAAAAAAGCAGTTTGGGAATGGAAGATCGTCCGGCAGGCAACCGTTGACTCACTGGTGAAGCTGAATCCCCGCAAAATGATGGGCAACCCCGTCATGTTCGTGGTGGAAGTGGGCAGCGTTATCACAACAGTATTGCTGGCGCGAGACGTCATGGAGCACAGCGGTGCGTTCAAGTTTGACCTGCAGATCACGCTCTGGCTGTGGTTCACCGTGCTGTTCGCCAATTTCGCCGAAGCCATGGCTGAAGGCCGGGGCAAGGCACAGGCCGATTCGTTGCGCAAAGCCCGTTCCGAAACCGTAGCCAATCGTCTGCTCGATGGCGGCAAGACTGAGCAGATCGCCAGCTCCGCGCTGCGCGCCGGAGATATGGTGCTGGTGTCTGCGGGCGAGTTTATTCCCTCCGACGGCGACATCGTTGAAGGCATTGCCTCGGTGGATGAATCCGCGATCACCGGCGAATCCGCTCCCGTCATTCGCGAAGCCGGCGGCGACCGTTCCGCCGTCACCGGGGGCACCCGCGTGCTTTCCGACTGGATTAAAGTCAAAATTACTTCGAATCCCGGCGAAACCTTCCTTGATCGCATGATCGCGCTGGTTGAAGGCGCTGAGCGCCAGAAGACTCCCAACGAAATCGCGCTGAATATTTTGCTCGCCGGGCTGACCATTATTTTTCTCTTGGCAGTGGTAACACTGCAGCCGTTCGCCATATATTCCGGCTCGCCGCAAACCGTGTTCGTGCTCGTTTCGCTTCTTGTCTGCCTGATTCCGACCACCATCGGTGGATTGCTCTCCGCCATCGGCATTGCAGGGATGGACCGCCTGATTCAGCACAACGTGCTTGCCATGTCTGGACGCGCCGTGGAAGCCGCCGGTGACGTCAACACTCTGCTGCTCGACAAAACCGGAACCATTACGCTAGGCAACCGCCAAGCCGCCCAGTTCATTCCCGCTCCCGGCGTGACCGAGGCGCAACTGGCCGACGCCGCGCAGCTTTCATCATTGGCCGATGAAACGCCCGAAGGCCGCTCCATCGTGGTGCTGGCGAAAGAAAAATACGGACTGCGCGGGCGTGACTTGGCCGCAACTGAAGCCACCTTCGTTCCCTTCACCGCCCAGACCCGGATGTCAGGAGTCAATTTCGATGGGCGAGAGATTCGCAAAGGGGCCAACGACGCCATCATCCGCTATTTGGAAAAAGACGGCGTCGCAATGCCCGCAGAAGTGCAGGCCACGGTGCGCGAAATTTCCAACTCTGGTGGCACGCCGCTAATTGTTGCCGAAAACCGCCGCGCGATGGGCGTGATTCATCTCAAAGACATCGTCAAGGGAGGCATGAAAGATCGCTTCAATCAATTGCGCGCCATGGGCATTCGCACAGTGATGATCACCGGAGACAATCCGCTGACCGCGGCCGCAATTGCCCGCGAAGCCGGCGTAGATGACTTTCTCGCCGAAGCCACTCCGAAAGACAAGATGGATTTAATTCGCCGCGAACAAGCCGATGGCAAGCTGGTCGCCATGACCGGTGACGGGACCAACGACGCGCCCGCCTTGGCACAAGCCGACGTGGGCGTCGCCATGAATACCGGCACCCAGGCCGCGAAGGAAGCCGGCAACATGGTGGACTTGGATTCCAATCCCACCAAGCTGATTGAGGTCGTCGAAATCGGCAAGCAGCTTTTAATGACCCGCGGCGCGCTCACGACATTCTCGATTGCCAACGATGTCGCCAAGTATTTCGCAATCATTCCGGCCATGTTCGCAGGGACGTTCCCGGTCTTGAACAGTCTCAACATCATGCAATTGAAGACGCCCCAATCGGCGATCCTGTCGGCGGTGATCTTCAACGCTTTGATCATTATTGCTTTGGTGCCACTGGCCTTGCGCGGGGTCAAGTATCGCGCACTGGGCGCTGCCACCTTGCTGCGCGACAACCTCGTGATCTACGGAGTGGGCGGCGTGATCATCCCCTTCATCGGTATCAAAGCCATTGACATGATCATCACCCGCATCGGCCTGGCTTAGGAGAACTTGTTTATGAAGCGCAATTTCATCACTGCAGTCCTTATGACCATCGTGACCACTATTCTGCTGGGCATTGTTTATCCGCTCGCGGTCACGGCGTTAGCGCAATTGTTTTTTCACGACAAAGCCAACGGGCAGATAATTTCCGGCGCCAACGGACCGATCGGTTCGCGCATCATCGGGCAGCCGTTTGTTTCGGACAAGTATTTTCATTCCCGTCCCTCGGCCGCCGGAAATGGCTACGACGCAGCAAACTCCAGCGGATCCAACCTGGGCCCTACCAATCAGAAACTGATTGACCGGGTAAAAACAGACACCGCAACCGCGAAGGCTGACAATCCGGACCAGCCCGTGCCGGCGGACCTCGTCACCACCTCAGCTTCGGGACTCGATCCCGACATTACCCCCGCTGCCGCGTTCTTCCAGGTTCCGCGCGTCGCCCGCGTCCGCGGCCTGAGCCAGGATCGCATCCGCTCACTGGTCCAAGATCACATTCAGCAACGCCAGCTCGGCTTTTTGGGCGAGCCTCGCGTAAATGTTCTGGAGTTGAACCTGGCGTTGGACCAAGTCAGCAAATAGTGCATCGAGATCGCAGCCCTCTACCTGCCGTGCAGGTGACCAACGATTCGCTGCCAAACCACTACGCGGAATTGACCCGCAGCCGTACTGCCCAATAGAATCGAGATGGCCGTTTGTCGGCTCCAACCGCACTGCTGCCCCCTCGTTCAACGGCAGGACACCTGCCTCTGGAGCAGGTTATCGGGGTTCGAATCCCTGGGGGGCAGCCAACTTCTCGGCCTTCCTACGATCATTCCTTGGCCTGACCCACTACACTCCTGCGGACGTGATAGCCTTTTCTGCACCCGATTCCCGCGGAGATTTCATGAACAATTCCCGCCCCACCCACGTTGATCTGCAGGCAATGGCAGCGCAGATTATGATGGAACACGGCTTCGAGCCGGAGTTTCCGCCCGCAGTGCAACAACAACTGGCTGACATCAAAGCCAGGCCTCCGCTAGCGACTCCGTCGAGCAACACACCCGACCTGCGCAACCTGCTGTGGTCTTCGATTGATAACGATACCTCGCGCGATCTCGATCAAATTGAAGTTGCCGAACGCATTCCCGGCGGAGGCGTCAAAGTAATGGTCGGCATTGCTGACGTGGACACATTCGTCGCCAAGGGTTCTCCCATTGACGCCCACGCCGCCAAAGAAACGACAACGGTTTACACCGGTGTCCGCAACTTCGCGATGTTGCCCGAAGAACTCTCGACGGGCGCGTCGTCATTGCTCGAAAATCAAGACCGGCTAGCGATGGTCATCGAGTGCGCAGTGAACGCAGACGGCACAGTGAACTCAGGCAGGGTCTATCCGGCCCTGGTCCGTAACCGTGCGCAGCTTACCTACAACGCGGTAGGCGCGTGGCTGCAAGGGAGTGCGGCGGCCCCGCCGAAGGTGGCCACGTCCGGTGAGTTGCAGGAACAACTCAAGCTGCAGAATGAAGTCGCGCAGGCGCTCAGGAAGCAACGCTTCCTTCATGGAGCGTTGAACATTGATACCAGCGAAGTTCATCCCGTGGTGCTGAATCAGCAGGTGGTGGACATCGCTAGTCAGGAGCGGAACCTTGCCACTGACTTGATTGAAGATTTCATGATTGCCGCCAACGGAGTAGTGGCGCGACTTTTGGAGAAAGTTTCATCGCTGCGACGCATCGTGAAAACTCCCCAGCGTTGGGACCGCATCGTGCAACTGGCGGCTGCGCACGGCGAGACTTTGCCGCCGCAACCCGACTCCAAGGCGCTCAACGATCTTCTGATTAAGCGCAAAGCCGCCGACCCCGACCATTTCGCGGATTTGTCCCTGACGGTCATCAAGTTAATAGGACCGGGCGAATACGTGCTGGAGCGCGCAGGCGATCCGGAGCAGGGGCATTTTGGCCTGGCGGTGCAGGACTATACCCACTCGACCGCACCCAACCGCAGGTTCGCGGATATCGTCACCCAGAGGTTAGTGAAGGCCTTTGTGGCGGGAAAGCCGGGGCCGTACTCCGATGAAGAACTTAGCGCCATCGCGGCGAACTGCACAGTGAAAGAAGATGCAGCACGAAAAGTCGAGCGCGAAATGTCGAAACATCTGGCGGCAGTCGCGATGAGCACCCGGATTGGCGAAGTCTTCGACGCTATCGTCACCGGTGTGGGTCCCCACGGCACTTTCGTTCGCGTCATCAAGCCTCACATTGAGGGCATGCTGACGATGGGAAACCAGGGATTAGATGTGGGCGACAAGGTGCGCGCCAAACTTACGCGGACGGAGCTCCAGCGCGGCTATATTGATTTTGCCAAGGCGTGAGCTTCGTGATCTGCGCCGGAGGTGACAAATGATACTTGCGGGCGACATTGGCGGAACCAAATGCACGCTGACGCTCTTTGACTGCACGGGAAGCCAAATCACACCGCTGCACCGCGCCAGTCTGCCCACTCGCGAGTTCGCCAGTATTGAATCCGTTCTGCAGAACTTTCGCACGCAAGCCGAGCAAAAAAAAGGCTTGCATCTCGATGGCAATCTGCAGGCGGCAGCCTTCGGGGTCGCGGGAGCGATTCTGGACGGACGCACCGTCAGCACCAACTTGCCTTGGGTTGCGGAGGGCCATGCGATTGCCAGCGCCCTCGGTCTGAGTCCTGAGCGGACGTTGCTCTTGAACGATCTGGTGGCTGCGGCGTCAAGCCTGGCCCATCTCCAACCCAGTGATTTGTTGCAACTCAACGAAGGCAGTTCCGAGCCTCGCGCCCCCAAGGCGCTGATTGCAGCCGGAACTGGCTTGGGAGAAGCCATTCTTTTCTGGGATGGCTCGCGCTACCGGGTGTCGCCTTCCGAGGCTTCGCTCACCGATTTTGCGCCGCGTAACGACCGCGAACTTCTGTTGGTACAGTCGCTGCGTCAACGCATGCCTCGTGTGTCCACCGAGGAAATCGTATCCGGCCGCGGCTTCCGCGCCATTCACCAGATCATTTTCCCCGGAGTGTACCATCCGTTCTTCGACGAACCCGGAGTCGATCCCGCCGCCCAGATTACACAGCAAGCCTTTGCGGAGTCGTGCCCAGCGTGTGTGGAAACATTGCAGATCTGGATGGAGGCCTACGGCGCAGAAGCTGGAAATATGGCGCTGCGTATTCTTCCCTTCGGCGGAGTTTACATTACCGGCGGAATCGCGCTGAAAATCTTGCCCAAACTCAAGCAAGGAAGCTTTGTTCGCGTGTTCAGCGATAAGGCCAAGCTCAGCACTCAACTGGCCAAAATTCCGATTTACGTTGTCTTGAATGAGGACGCGCCCGTGCTGGGTGCGGCTTACGAAGCGCTAGCGTTAGCGCGCGGATGATCTGCATTCCGTAACCACCTCAGCCCATTTTCTAAGTTTGAGCAGCGCCGCCCATTTCCACCTCAATCTGCGAGCTTTGTGCCTTCGCGTCCATGCCTGATAATGATTGCCAGCACAGAGGAGGCCATTGAAGAATCCTTTCGCCCGCCCGCGCGCTAAGCTTCTGCCTATCCTAGTGGCCATGTTTTTGTACGCCAACGCGCTACTCAGCCAGGCCCCTCTGCCTTCGGTCCAGTTCACCAACGTCACTGCCCACGCCGGAATCAAGTTCGTCCATTATCCCGGCAACAAGGGAATCGCGATAATCCGCGAAGTCTTTGGCCCGGGAGTCTGCGTGGCCGACTTCGACGGCGACGGCTTCCAGGATATTTACTTTGTGAACGGGCGCGATCTATACGACCGCGGAATCGTTACCAAAAACGCCCTCTATCACAATAACGGTGATGGCACTTTCACCGATGTCACCGATTCCGCCGGCGTCCCCGCAACCGGCTACGGCCTGGGCTGCGTCTGGGGAGATTACGATAACGATGGGTTCCCCGATCTGTACGTCACGCAATTCGGACGCAACGTTCTCTACCACAACAATGGCAACGGAACTTTCACCGATGTCACCGACAAAGCCGGAGTGGCCGGCGTCGCGTCCGGGACCATGTTTCACGGCGGTGCCACATTCTTCGACTACGATCATGACGGCCGCCTCGATCTTTACGTCGGCGGTTACGTCACGTTCGATAAAGACAGCCCTCGGTATTGCGATTTTTTGGATGTCCGCACCAACTGTCCGCCCAGTGCTTACAAAGGCAGTCCTGCAATCCTCTATCACAATAATGGTAACGGCACGTTCACCGATGTCACCTTCGCGGCAGGAATCTATCAGCCGGAAGGTAAGAACATGTCGGTGGCGGCGGTTGATTACGATGATGATGGCTGGCCCGACATTTTCGTCGCCAACGACGGCATGAATGCGTATCTATACCACAACGAGCGCAACGGCACCTTCACCGAGGTAGGCCTCCTGGTTGGCATGGCCTTAACAGGACGCGGCAAAACCATGGCCGCCATGTGCATGTCGCTCGGTGACTACGACAACGACGGCCGACTCGACCTCTACATCTCCGATTTCCAAAAGTCCTCCGACCATGTCTGGCACAACGACGGGAAGGGATTCTTTACGGAAGTCAGCGATCAGGTAGGCATCACCATCCCCACTTACAATGTGCTCAGTTTCGGCGGAGGCTTTTTCGATTACGACAACGACGGCTGGCTCGATCTGTTCATTGCCAACGGCCACGTCTATGCCGAGGTCGAGCAGTCCGCGCAAAAGGCTTCGTACAAGCAAATCAATTCTCTTTTTCATAATGATGGCAAAGGAAAGTTCGCAGAGGTGACCAGATCCTCCGGCGACGGATTTCAAACTTCTTATGTTGGACGCGGCGCCGCCTTCGCCGACTTCGACAACGATGGCAACGTGGATGTCATCGTCGCCAACAACGGCGACCCTCCGCTGCTGCTGCACAGCGGCGGCGGAACCGGAAATCACTTCGTAAACTTCAAGCTGGTTGGCACCGAGAGCAATCGCGACGCCATGGGCGCGCGCGTCCGCATTCATGCCGGAGGCTCGTCACAAATGCGCGAGATTTATGGCGGTGGCAGCTATCTCTCGCAGAGCGATCTCCGGGCCAACTTCGGACTGGGAAAGGCAACGCGTGTCGAGACTGTAGAAGTTTCCTGGCCGAGCGGGCAGAAGCAGACGTTCAAAGACGTTGAAGCTGACAAGTTCTACCTGATTGAGGAAGGCAAGAATCCACTCGGCTTGCAGCATTTCGGTCATCTCTTTTCCGCCGGGAACCCGGTTCCAGCTCCTGCCAAACCGCTCGCAACCGAATTATCACACTGACGTGATCCTAGTGTCCTGTCGCTTCCAGCAACGGCCGTTTATTTCAAACCCCGCAAAAGCGATGTGGCAATGCTATATAGCAGACGCGCTGGTCAAGAGCAACAGATTGGTGGGGAAATCCGCTCCACCAAAATAGAAAGTGCCATACCTTCGCATAGCTTTCAAGAGGGTTTCCAGCCGAAGCATTTGCTTGCACTTATGGTATGCGCATTTCTCCCAATCATAGCCGCCGAGGCAGACTGCCCCGCCAAACGACTTGCAGCCACGAGCTACTGCTATATAGCATGAAAGTAGAAAAATCCAGTTCTCACGAGAAACAAGGTCTTTACATTTACCATGTTATTCGCTATATAGCAGATGATCCAATTTCTGATTTCTGGAATCCTATCTATATAGTGGGACCGGAGACTCCGATGTCGCGAAATGGCCAAAACGGGATGCCCGCCTACCAGCGGATACAGGGATCGATCCGCGAGCGAATTGACGCGGGCGAGTTAAAACCAGGAGATGCGGTGACTTCGGAGCGGGAGCTTGCCCGACTCCATCGCGTCAGCTTGATGACAGCCCGGCATGCGCTGGCGGGACTTGAGCACGAAGGAATTGTGGAACGCCGGCGTGGCGCCGGTACGTTTGTCGCCCCCCCGCGTATACATTTCAACAAGCTGATGAGCTACACCGAGCAGATGTCGAGCCGCGGCCTGGCTCCCAACTCCAAGATCATTACAGCCAAGATCGTGGAAGATGAAGAAGAGATTGCCGCTCGGCTGAATCTGCCAGCGGCCAGCCGCATGGTCAAAATCGAACGCGTCCGGCATACATCGGAGGAGCCCTTCGCGCATGAGACTTGCTATCTTCCGGCAGACGAATTTCCCGGCTTGGTGCGAGCGCCCCTCGCGCGTTCTTCCCTCTTCGCAACCCTGGAGCGGGAGTATGCTGTCGAGATCACGTATGCCGACGAACAAGTGGATGCAACCGCTGCGGATGCGCGCATTGCCCAGTTGCTGGAGGTGCCACGCGGATCTCCAGTGATGCGAATCCGCCAGGTGATTCACGCCTCCAACGGGAAGGCGGTCGTTTACGTAATTGGATTTTATCGTTCGGAGCGGCACACGTTGTTTATCCGTCGCTTTCGGTGAGCATAAGCATCGTTACACATTGTCCGAGTAAGAAAAACTTTTTGGATTTCCTGCGGAGGTGAAGTGCCTCTAACGTCAATAGACTGGATCGTTATCGTCGGCTACCTGCTGGTGAATCTCGCCATCGGCATCTACTATCGCCGACGAGCCAGCGGCAACACCGAAGAGTTCTTCATATCGGGACGAGATGTCTCGTGGTGGCTGGCCGGCACCTCGATGGTGGCCACAACCTTTGCCGCAGACACGCCTCTGTTTGTTTGCGGGGTGGTTGCGCGACAGGGAATCGCCGGCAATTGGATCTGGTGGGCATCCTGCATTGGCGGGATGCAGGTGGTGTTTTTCTTCGCGCGTTACTGGCGGCGGGCGGAGATCCTCACCGACGTGCAATTCGTCGAAATCCGCTACAGCGGAAAGGCCGCTGCATTTCTCCGCGGCTTCAAGGCCCTTTATCTGGGATTGTTTATGAACTGCCTGATCCTGGGATGGGTCACCAAAGCCATGGTCAGCATTATCGCGGTGCTGCTCGGTCCGGTCATTGCACAAGGTCGCGTGCTCAACCTGGGGATTCTCGGCCAGCACACGCTGGGCGATCCGCAAAACACCGCGCTCGCGATTTGCATCTTCATACTGATTCCGTTCACCGGCATTTACACCTTCATTGGGGGCCTGTGGGGAGTGTTGGTCACCGATCTTTTCCAGTTTGCTCTGAAGATGACGATGATCATTGTGCTGGCCTGGGTTGCGGTCGCCAAAATCGGCGGCATGGATGCCCTCACCGCACGCTTGCAGGTGATCCACAACAATGTGCAGGCCACCGGGGCGGTAACTTCCAATCCAACTGCGTTCCTTCCGGATTTCAGCCAAGGCTGGACCAGCGATGCCATCTGGACGCTGCCGCTGCTGACGTTCGTGGTTTATCTGGGAATGCAGTGGTGGCTGGCGTGGTATCCCGGTGCCGAGCCGGGCGGCGGCGGATACGTCGCCCAGCGCATGTTCAGCGCCAAGGACGAAAAGAATTCTCTGGGCGCGACCCTGTGGTTCAATATCGCCCACTACGCGCTGCGTCCCTGGCCGTGGATTATCACCGCGTTAGTTGCGCTCGTGGTTTACTCACCGAACGGCGGAATGCATCCCAGCGCGGCGTTTGCGCAGAATCCTGAACAAGGATACGTGATGGTGCTGCGGGATTATTTGCCTCCGGCGCTGCGCGGACTGATGGTGGCAGCGTTTCTGGCGGCGTTCATGTCCACCGTGGGCACCCAGTTGAACTGGGGATGCTCCTATCTGGTGAATGATCTTTACAAACGTTTCCTGGTTCGCAACTCGACGGAGAAGCATTACGTGCTGATGAGCCGGGTTTTCACCGTGCTGCTGGTGCTGGTGAGCGGCTACACCGCTGCGCAACTGAAATCCATCGGCGCTGGGTGGACCTTGGTGCTGGGCGTGGGTTTCGGCACCGGTGCGGTTTACATTCTCCGCTGGTACTGGTCGCGAATTAATGCCTGGAGCGAAATTTCCGCCATGATCTTCGCAGCCGCGGTAACGATTTGGTTAAAATACGTTTCGTTTTCCGGCAACGACGCCCTGGTGTACGCAAAGAAGAGTCTGATTACCGGCGCGATCACGACCCTGGCGTGGCTGGCCGCGACCTACCTCACCCGGCCCGAATCGGACCAGACTCTGATCTCGTTTTACAAACGCGTGCATCCGACGGTTTACGGTTGGCGGCGGATCGCAAAGCTGGTTCCCGAACTTCCCGAGGTTAAAGACGTTGCCGGGAACGCCTTCAATTGGCTGATGGGCGTAATCCTGGTTTACGGGTGCCTGTTCGGGATCGGCAAGCTTGTCTTCGGGCAGTGGGCGTGGGGCGCACTACTGCTGGCCGTGTCCGGGATCGCCGGTTATCTGATTTTCTGGGATCTCTCCCGGCGTGGGTGGGGTACCTTCTCGGGGCGAGAGTCCGCGGCGCCTGCGCTCTCGGCTCAGGACCACTAACGCGAGCAGAGTTTAACGAGAGCCTCCGAGGAGAAGGTTCTTGAGCAATTCTTGGAAGTTGACACGGCTCGCGATTGAGCTCCTGGCCCTCACTCTTGAACTGACTTCACTAGATTTCTCGGCCTGTCCACGTCCAGACCCTTTCTGACGGCGATGTAATACGCGAACAGCTGCAAAGGAATGATCTCGAGAATCGGCGCGAGAAGCTCCGGAGCATGGGGAACGAAGATGGTGTGGTCCGCCAAGTCCGCTATTTCTGTGTCGCCTTCTGTCGCAAGTGCGATGACCTTCGCGGACTGCTTTTTGAATCCTCGCAAATCCGAAACGCTCTTGTGATAACGTGCGACCGAGCCGGAATCTTCCCGATCACACGTCGCGATCATGACGACCGGCAGGTGCTCATCAATGAGCGCGTTCGGACCGTGCTTGGTTTCGCCCGCCGGATACCCCTCGGCGTGTACGTATGACACTTCCTTCAGTTTGAGCGCGCCATCCATGGCGATGGGGTAGTGGATCGCTCGGCCAAGGAATAGAAAATCTTCGAAACGATGGAACCTTTCCGCCAACTCCCGGCAGGTATCGGCGCACTGGAGCACTGTCTCGGCTTTTTCGGGCAACGCCAGCAGTTCTTCGATCCAAGTCCGAAGTGCGTCGCGTGAGAGACTCCCTCGCACCTGCGCGATGTAAGTCGCAAGCAGGAACAGCACCGCCATCTGCCCGGTGAACGCTTTCGTGGAAGCTATGCTTATTTCGGGACCTGCATGAGTGTAGAGAACACCGTCGGCTTCGTCGGCAACGGTTGAGTTCATGACATTCGTGATTGCAATCGTCCTCGATCCTTTTTGCCTGGCCAGCCGCTGGGCCGCCAATGTGTCGGAGGTTTCGCCCGACTGGGTGATTACAATCGTGAGTTCTTCGGGTCCGATTGGCGGATTACGGTACTCATATTCGCTGGCGTAATCCACGTCGGCAAACACATGCACCAGTTCCTGGAACATGTACTGACCGGCCAATCCAGCGTGGCGGCTGGTCCCGGATGCGACGATGTTAATCCGGCGCAGGGCGCACAACTCCTCGACCGGAACGCGAACCTCACTTGCAATGCGAATCTCGCCCTCAGGCGCCGAGATTCGGGGGAGAACTGCGTCCTTGATCGCCTGGGGCTGCTCAAAAATTTCTTTGAGCATGAAGTGAGGGAAGCCGTTCTTGTCGGGCATACATCTCTCCTAATTGCTATATAGCTGACGAATACGGCCTAAGCGAGCATCCAAACACCAAAGATAGCACAAAGTAACTGCTATATAGCATGCGCGTTCTACCGTTTCCATTTAATTCTGGTGGTCGCAATTCCAGAGGTCGCAAGGGCTCCTCTACTTGAAGCACTTAATCCGTCCCGATTTCCTCAGGCACTTGCTGGACGCCGCTGGGCGAGCGAATTTCGATGCTCTCGCCGGCTTTCACTTTCCTGGAAATAGAAAACGTTTTGCATGTTAGGCTAGGCCCGCGAAGGAAAATCATTACGTCGCAGGACTTGGAGAAGAGATGCACATTTTCATGAGGATATTCCTGGTGCTGACATTGTGCCTGGCGCCGGCCGCGGGGGCGCAATCGGGTTGGCAGAGCATGGGCAATGTTTCCTCCTTCGAGAAACGCCCCGATGGGATTGACGTTCGTGCAGAACATGGACGAGTAAGGATCTCGGTTTTCTCCCCCCGCGTGGTTCGGCTGCGCTATTCGTTACAGAACGAATTCTCTGACCGCGCGTCATTCGCAGTCTTGCCGGGTGCCTTTCAGGGCGAGACGCCGGCATTCCAAGTAGAGGACGCCACTCAGCAGGTCTCGCTTAAGACGGCTGCGCTGTCGGTCTCCGTGGAAAAGTCTCCACTACGGATTGTTTTTCAGGATACGTTGGGAAAGATTATCTCGCAGGACCAACCGGGCAGGCCTGCGGTCTTCGCGCGATCGGCTGACGCAACTGCGTTTCAGATTTGGAAAGCCATGCCGGAGGATGAGCATTATTTTGGCCTGGGCGACAAGACCGGGCCGATGGATCATCGCGACATGGCGTTCACTATGTGGAACACGGACATGTTCGGATGGCAAGAGTCCACCGATCCGCTGTACAAAGACATTCCCTTTTTTATGGCGCTGCGGCAAGGATCCGCGTACGGAGTTTTTCTCGACAATACCTATCGCAGCAACTTTGATTTTGGCAAACAGTTCGGCGACGCGTATTCGTTTGGCGCAGAAGGTGGCGACCTCGACTACTATTTTTTTTACGGGCCTGATCCGAAGGAAGTGGTGGAACAATTCACCCAGTTGGTAGGTCGAGTGCCGCTTCCGCCGCTGTTTGCGCTGGGATACCAACAGTGCCGGTACAGCTATTATCCGGAGTCACAAGTCCGCGAGATCGCAGCCCAGTTCCGCAAGCGAAAAATTCCGGCGGACGTGATTTACCTGGACATCGACTACCAGCAGGACAATCGTCCTTTCACCGTCAATCGCGAGCGCTTTCCGAATTTCGAGGGAATGATCAAAGACCTGGGACAAGAGGGCTTCAAGGTCGTCACGATCACCGACCTCCATCTCGCCAAACTGCCGGGCTACCGGCCCTACGATGAAGGAATTAAGTCAGATTCCTTTGTGAAAAATCCTGACGGTTCGGTTTATGTCGGAAAGGTCTGGCCCGGCGACAGCGTCTTCCCGGATTTTACTCGCGAAGAAGTTCGCCGCTGGTGGGGAACGCTGTATACGGACTTCGTCAAAGATGGCATTCGTGGTTTCTGGAACGACATGAATGAACCATCGGTTTTTCTCGTTCCATCCAAAACCATGCCGCTGGATGTGGTGCACAGCGTAGAAGGCCGCAAGACGGACCATCGCGAAATTCATAACGTTTTTGGAATGGAGAATGCGCGCGCAACCTACGAAGGGATGCTGCGGCTGCAACCGAACCAGCGGCCGTTTGTCTTAACGCGCGCGGCCTATGCGGGCACGCAGCGTTATGCTGCAACCTGGACTGGCGATAATAGCGCCACCTGGAACCACTTGCGCATTTCCATTCCTCAGCTCATCAACCTCGGCCTTTCGGGATATTCCTTCGTGGGTGCGGACATTGGCGGTTTCAACGGCAGTCCTACGCCTGAACTGCTCACGCGCTGGATGGAATTGGGCGCCTTCAATCCCGTCTATCGCAACCATGCAGCGAAGGGAACGCGGTTTCGCGAACCCTGGGTGGATGGCCCCGAACATGAGGCGATTCGAAAGCGCTATATCGAAACCCGTTACCGCCTTCTACCCTACATCTATACCAGTATCGAAGAAACCAGTCGCACCGGAGTGCCTCTGATGCGACCCCTGTTTCTCGAGTTTCCGGACCAGACTGGTCTGGCATTGAACGACGAAGAGTTTATGTTCGGCGACGATTTGCTGGTTGCTCCCCAGGTTTGGGACTTCGTAGATAAGTACTCCGTCACACTGCCGAAAGGCGACTGGTATGAATATTGGAGCGGCAAGAAGGTTGAGGGTGGCCGCTCCGTGCAGGTGGAACCCAGCCTTG
The DNA here is from genome assembly GCA_963839975.1 of uncultured Acidobacteriota bacterium. GTDB lineage: Bacteria > Acidobacteriota > Terriglobia > Terriglobales > Acidobacteriaceae > Gp1-AA145. The sequence goes on from CAWIXA010000002.1 coordinate 1,115,098, forward strand.
ATGTACTGCCGGTTTACGTCCGTGCCGGCAGCATCATTCCGCAGCAGCCGGTTGTGCAAAATACTGGCGAGGTCCCTGTCGGACCTCTGGTCTTGCGCGTATATCCCGGCCCAAAGTGCGTAGGAAGTCTTTATGCCGATGATGGCAACACCTTGGCCTATCAACAAGGTCAAAGCTTGCACATGAACTTCACATGCGAAGCAAGTGGAGATCATGTGAAAGTGAGCGTCTCAGAACCGAAGGGGAACTACAAACCCTGGTTCCATGAGTTGCACCTGGAAATCTACGGCGTCAGCGGGACTACAAAGAGCGTAACCGCTGACCACCATCCCGTGACCGGCTGGAAGGCTGAATCTGGCCTAGTGATCCTGCCTTCCCTTCCCTGGGCAGGAACAGCACACACGGTTGATGTGGAAATCGAGAATAAATAGTGCTCGTTGGTTTTGGTGGATCGCAACACTCGCTGTGAATGCCATGAAGTTGAAGCGGCACGTCCCTCTTTCTAGGCCTCTAAAGGACCAGTCATCTCTCCCTACAGTTTCCGGGGGCTGAAACATTGCGACACAAAGTCTGACCCATTTCCCGAATGTCAACATTCGTGCGAGAACGCGTTGCCGGCCACTCAAGACAATACGGCAAACACTGCAATCCCGAGGCTGCGTGTCCACAAAATCAAACCGATCAGGCAGCCCCGGCGGCGCGGAGAACGTCTTTCCGCCGGACATGCGTGACAGGCTTTTCGTGGAGTAGTAGCTCGGTGGCTTGCACCCGTCGCTCGGCGTGAAACCACTTCTGGACCACGTTGGCGTTGAGAAAATTGCACAGGGCCAGCAGACTCATGCCCTGATGGTGAGCCATCCAACAACGCGCCAGTCGATATTTGGCCTGCCAGGGCCATCGGCCACGCACGCTGAAGTCCGCCGCTTCATAGAAGCCGTAATTTCCTCTCCATCCCATATCGTCCATGGTGTTGAGGTTGCGTATTGCGCCCACCGGATCAACATCCAGTGCCAGCAAGGTCGAGTAGGGCGACACAACCAACCGATCTACTTCAGGTTTGCGGAGCGCCAGGTGAGGAATGCCGAAAGCGTAGTACTGGTAGCTTCCCTCTTCGTCCAACTTGTAGTACGCAGATTCAGAAATACCCCAGGGAACGCCTTTGCGAGCTGTGTATTTCTGTTGCGATCGCACCGCGGCGACACGAGAGCGGTCGAGGAGCGTATTGGAGTATGAACGCATCCAAAGCGATGGCATTAGATACTCAAACAGGGTCCCCGTCCATGAGAGCAGAACCGGTCGGCCGCCGTCGAGCGTATGCCCTCGGCCCAACAAGAACCAGGTTTCCTGTGGGACATCTTCTTTGGCGATGGCAACAAAAACCGCCGTCCGGGATTCGGTACCCAAGAGGTCATAACAAGCCGGGTGGACCTGTTGGGCTTCGACGTCCAACCCTACCGACAAAAGCTTACGGCGCTGGTTAAAGAGAAACTCAAAATCCATTTCATCGGCCAGTCTTCCCGACTCCGCTGCGATCCTTCGCAGGTCGACGATCAGGCGGCGCACCTTGGCTTGCGCCGCGCGGAGGGCTTCCAGAAAGCGCTGGTAGAGCGCCGAGTCAAGCCTCTTCTCTGCGTGAAGGGCCCTCTCGGTCCGGTCCGCAAGGTCTTCCATGAATTCCGGGAGTAGTTCCAGCGCGATGCTATCCATGAGGGGCAGGTTGAGAAAGTCGTCATTTCTCAACGTTGCGAATTCGGACGCCAACCAAGGGGCGTAGTCGTTCATGGTTGCCCGAATGGTACGTAGCCTGGAACGCGTTTCCTCTATCGCGGGTTTCGCCTTTGCAGCACGTTTTGACCTGGCAGCCGTTTCATGGGCGTGCTCAAACAACGTGTCTGGCAGATTTGCCACGGATTGCAGCCAACGATCCGTGCTCTGGTCCCGTTCACACGCAGTTACGATTTTTCGAGGTATGGCGCGCATCCCAGCCAGCAGACGCAGGTGATCAAGAAAGCCTTGTGTCAGAGACGGCTGCACCACCGGCCGTTTCAGGCGATCCAAAGCTCCTTGTTGCAGGGTCCAAAGGGACGCCAGCATGTTGCCGCTGTCCACGGAGGAAACGAAACGCGGCGGCAAGGGAGCGAGACTTCGCGTGTCATACCAGTTCAGCAGGTGACCTCGATATTTTTCGAGGGCGCCCACGGCGCTTAGCGTTCTCAGCGTTTGTTCGGCGAATTCAGGGACGGTGAGATAGCCGAACTCGACGGCAGCCTGGCGAGCGTTCAACAGAAAACCAATGTTCGTTGGAGAGACCCGGGCCGCTACTGCTGCCGGCTGTTCCTGAACATTGTCCGGCACCAGCCAATTGTGCTCTTCGGTACTGAATTCAGCAAAGTATCGCCATGTTTCGAGGGCGGTACGGCGCAGGAGTCTCAAATCTTTGTGAGAAGTGCGATTCCGCGCCGGACGCGGCGACTGGCTCATCCAGCGGGAGACCGCTTTGCTGCCAGCCCACAGAATCAGCATCGGTACCGCGACGCCAAGCGCATGAGGCCGGAAGGCCCACACCAGCAGGGCCAAAACCAGAGCCAGCGCGGGAATCCAGTCCAGGTAGCTGTCGACTGTAGTGCCTCCGCTCTGCTCCATCTCGGCCGCCGCTGCCGACTCCCATTCCAGGAGCCTGCGGCCTGTGACGAAACGCCGGACCAAGGCACGGCCCACAGCGTCTAAGGAAAGCATGGTCTGATGGGCGAGGAAAATCAGGGTGAAGACGAGATTCACGCTGGCGGCGTAGAAACTGCTGACCGCTTCTCGGGCGATTGCGAGATTGGCGCTCAAGACAGATTTCAACAACCGAGTCACGAACTCGAACCCGGCAGGCAAGAACAGGATGCCGATCGTGCACAGCGTCCATCGCCACGGACTCGCAACAGGAAGGAACCAGCCCAGAACCAGCACGAGGAACGTTGCGGGTTCCACTAGTCCGCGGCGTAAGTTGTCGAGGATCTTCCACCATGAGATGAGCGAGATCGGGTTCGGTACCCGTTCGGCGGACTCTTCGGAAACATGCGGCAGCAGCCAACTCACAATCTGCCAATCGCCCCGCAGCCAGCGGTGCTTGCGGCGGTTGTATGCCGTGTAGTGCGAGGGATAGTCCTCGATCACTTCGATATCGCTGACCAACCCCGCGCGCGCATACGCTCCCTCGATCAAGTCATGGCTCAACAGCGTGTTTCGCGGGAAACGCCGATCAAGAACGTGGTGGACTGTGTCCACCTCGTAAATTCCCTTGCCTGTGAAGCTGCCTTCTCCATAGAGGTCCTGGTAAACGTTTGAAACCGCCCGCGTATAAATGTCGAATCCGGTTTCCCCCGCATGGATCGCGGCCAGGCGGGAGCAACTCGTGCTCTGCACGCTCACCCCGACCCGCGGCTGCAATATGCCGTAGCCTTCTACCACGATATTTGTTTCGGGATCAATGACCGCCTGGTTCAGCGGATGGGCCATAGTTCCAATCATGCGAGCCGCAGATCCACGCGGCAGTTCGGTATCAGAGTCCAGCGTGATCACGAACCGGACTCTTCGAAGAACTGACAAATCCCCTGCTTTGACCGGAAAGCTGTCGTATTCTCCCCGCAGGAGTTTGTTCAGGTCCAGCAGCTTTCCCCGTTTGCGCTCCCATCCCATCCATCGCAGCTCGCGCGGATTGTATAAGCGATGGCGGTGCAGCATAAGAAACAAACCGACGTTCTGACTGGCATATTTCTGGTTCAACTCCTGGATCAAGCCGCCGCACAGCGAGACCAGGGCGCTGTCTTCCCGCGCCGGTTCGCGCGAGTCGGGAAGATCGGTAAGGAGGGCGAAGTGAATATTGGGGTCGTGATTGCCCAGAAAGCGGACTTCCAGGTTCTCAACCAGACCGCGTACCTGCTGTTCGTTCAACAAGAGGCTGGGAATGGCGACGAGAGTGATGCAATCGTCGGGCACCGAATCGGAGAAATCAAGCTTAGGTAGAATCTCCGCCGGCAGCAAGGACGTGATCCAATAGTTCATTAGCTGCACAGCGCTCTGGGAACATGGCAATAGCAGGAGCAACGCGATAGGGGCGACCATCCAGGGTGCAGTCGATGGGCTAGTGAGCAGGATCATGGCGCGGGTCAGGATGACGAGCACCACCACCTCGATGCCTCCCAGAAACAGCGCGTCTGGATGCCTGAGTGCAAACTCCTGAATTCTCTGATGAATTGGGGTTCGAAAGGAAACCTTGCGCTGAAGAGCAGATCGACCCTTGCCTGCCAGGTAGTAACCGACATGCGACTTGCGCGCTGAAATGCGGCAGTCCGAATAGTTTCGGTTCAAAGCTTCGCCGGCCAACGCTACCGCCTCCCGGGCAACCTCGACTTCGCTGCAGTCAGAGTGCTTTGCGATGTTCGACAGCTTCTTTCGGTAGTAATTTCGGCTTTCGAAGTCCATCTCCTCGTAGATTCCTGACGGGTCCTGGCACAACACCTGATGCACGCCTGATAGATTCTCGAGTGCACGTTTCCAGGTCACCTGCCCGATTTCCCGCAGACTTCGAATGCACACGCCGACCTGCTGGCCGCCCTCGTGCGGCCTGCGTATGAGAAGTGCGCTGCGGCGGCCGACCTGTTCCAAGAGCACAAGCTGCACCGCCCATATAAGTTCCCACAACTCGTGCAGCTCGAGCACCGTAGTCGCCTGAAAAGTTTCTACGAACAGAATGAATTCCTGTTCTGCAAACTCGTAAGAAACTACATCCAGATAAGCTTCCGCCAGGGCCATCGCCCGCGGAACAACTTCTCTGTTCGGGGTGCGAACGTGAGGACGCCGCTTTCCCCGCAACAGCGCCTCTGTGACGCTGCTAAGTTCGCCGCTCAGAAACCGGCCATTATCAAATAGCCAGTGGAAGTCATCGCAGAGAGGCGGAGATGGAGCAGACGATTCAAGGGCGTCGAGGATGGGCCGCAGGTTCCGATTCAGGGCGGCACATCGTTCAGCAAAAATACGGGACACCGACGAATCAGGCACCCAAACCAGGCTTCGCACCGCCTCTTCGGCGCGTTCTTGCAGCCTTCGGAGGTCGTGGATGGTATGGCCCGGATCATTCAGGCGTTCGCTTTCTGCGCTGATGAATTCCAAATGTGTGTTCTGCGGCATCAGGTCCTTGTGTTCCTAGCGGTAACTGGCGGCTTGCATTTCGAACATCTCCGCATATCGGCCGCCGAGACTCGTCAACTTGTCGTGACTGCCATCTTCGGCAATCTTCCCTTTCTCAAGCACAACGATGCGATCCGCCATGCGTACGGTGGAGAAGCGGTGGGAGATGAAAAGAGCGGTCTTCCCAAGAGTAAGGTCGGCGAATCGCTGGAAGACTTCGAATTCGCTGCGGGCATCAAGCGACGCCGTTGGTTCATCGAGAACGAGCACTTGTGCATCCCGAAGATAGGCCCGCGCGAGCGCCACTTTCTGCCACTCGCCTCCGGACAAGTCCAGCCCATTTTCAAACCGGCGTCCGAGCATCTGTTCGTACTTGCGAGGGAGCCTTGCGATCACCTCGTTCGCCATGCTCTTCTCGGCAGCGATCTTCACAAGGGGGAGATTGTCGATTTGTTCGACCTGCCCGGCGGCAATATTTTCGCGGGCCTTCATCTCATAGCGGGTGAAATCCTGAAAGATGACTCCGATTTCGCGGTAGATGTTTTCCAGGTCATACTCGCGGAGGTCAATTCCATCCAGCAAAATCTGGCCTTCCGTTGGGTCATACAAACGCGTCAGCAGTTTTACCAGCGTGGTCTTGCCTTCGCCGTTTTCCCCCACAAGCGCCACACGCTCGCCCGCGCTCAAAGTAAAATTAAGGTCGTCCAGCACCATCCGCGAATTTCCCGGATAACGAAACGAAACATGGCGAAATTCGAATCCTTGTCGAATCGGGTGGGGCACGGGCAGCGGATCGGGCTTAGAGCAGATCGTCGGCTTCATCTCGAAAAAGGCCAGCAGGTCCGTAAGGAAGAGAGCCTGGTCCGCAATGCTGGAAAGTGTTGAGAAAATCTGTTGAATATTTGTGCTGGCCTGCATGATCGCGCCCGCCAGGAATGTCATTGTTCCCACGCTGATCGATCCCTGCACCGTTCGCCAAATGACGTAAACGTAGGCCGAATAGTACCCAGCGGTGCCAACCATAGAGAATAGAGACCCTACAACCAGCCGCTGCCGTGCCAGAGCTACGTTCTCCGCATAGATTCGATCCGAGAGGCGGGAGAAGCGCGTGACCAGAAAATTCTTGAGACCAAAAAGTTTGAGCTCTTTGGCGCCTTCCCGGCTGCCGCCTAACGTGCGCAAGTAATCGAGTTCTCGCCGCACCGGAGTTTGACGGAAGTTCTGGGCGTAGCCTAGAAACGCGAAATGACTCTCGCCGAAAAATGCCGGCAGAATTCCGGCAATCAGCAGCAAGAGAAGCCAGGGCGAGAAGACGAAAATCGAAACCGAGAGAGCGACTGCCGTGATCGCCAGCTGGATCAGCCGGCCGATGGATTGGATCATCCCTAACCTATCGGTCGCTTGAACACGCGCTCGCTCGAGTCGGTCGTAAAAGACGGGATCTTCATAGGCAATGAGATCCAGGCCCGCAGCGTGCCGCATGACCTGAATGCTGACATGGCGGGTGTACTTGTCGGCCAGCAAGGCGTCCAGGTAATCAATGGTTCGACTGAGCAAGCCGCCGAAAATCGCGATGCCGAATTCAGCGGCGACCAGCCACCACAGGATCGACGGAACTGGCTGGTGGCTGTAAACCGCGTGCACAATGGCGTCGATAATGAGTTTGGTGATCCACAGCGCTGCGAGCGGCACGAGGGAAGCAATCAGGCGGAAGCCCAACCCCAGAGAAACGACCGTCGGCCCGGATTGCCACACGATCTTCAGTACCGGCGGGACATTGTGCAATGCCGCCACGCGCTCGCGCCATCCATCCCAAAGGTTTCGTTTATTGCCCATTCTTCGGTGTCCGTTGAGGTGAGCCGATCCCCGCAAACATGTGCAATCAAAGATGCCGAAATGCCCGCCCGGGTTTTTGCCAGCCTGCCGCGGACTCAGCGCATCGGACTCGGGGAGTCCTCAAACACAAAACCCTTCACGTGACGTGCCGAACTCCGCGCCGACGCCTCCATCGGCGGATCTTGGAGTTCATTTTCTACGGACAGCCGTATCCACTTGACCTTGTTCAGGTTATGGACTAGAAGTTTGCCCCGGACGGCGCTGGTTTGCGTTGGAGCGATCTTCGTCGCCGAAGTGTGCGGGTCCTTTCGCCACTTTGCGGGAAGAATATTCTCGTTCCCGTGAAAGTAATGCTCACAGTGCGAAGGGCCTCTTAGTGCTGTTAGTGCTGTTCGAACCCGGCGCGTGCCATGCCGCGCTGAGCTTCCTTGCTCTTCATGAAGGTTTGCCAGACGAATCCACTGCGCGCGTTTTCGGCCATGAGTAGGGTGATTCCTGTATCAATTCCGATAACGTCCGTGTCATACCAGCCGGTGAGAGGATTAAAAGCGTTGACGAAACCGTACTTGGTGTAGGCGTTGGGATAACCGTTCTTGATGGCATGGAGAACCCGCATGACGGGGCCAGGCAGAAACGGCAACGATCCCGCAGATGCGCTGGGCACGATGGTTCCGTCAATCGGGCCAGTCGATGGAGGGCCTCCCCAGATCACGTATCCGTGGGGCGAATCCGAGGCCGTGACCCCCCAGAGGTCCTCGCGGTAACTCGGGAACCGCTTGCCCCATTCCATGCAGAAACGCCGGTGAACGTCGGTTGCAATCACAGAATTCTGAAAATAGTCGGCGTATGCGTCGCGCTTTCCGCGAAAATCAAACCAGGCCTGCGAATACTGGTGCACAAAAAGCGGCGCGAACGAACCGATGTAGCGCAAGCCGTCATATTCAAATTTGAGCCGCTTCCACGCCGTCCAGGTGCCGCTCTTGAGAGGGTACGATTCGGAGCCAAGCCCCAGCAGATACATCATCATCAGTTCGCTGTAGTTGTCCCAGCGGTAGGGCAAAAAGCCGATCTCCGGCGTCCATCCATGAGGCAAGAGGGAGGTATCTTCTGAAAGCCAAGTCCACTCCACGCGCGCCAGAACATCATTTGCTATGGCCCGTATCTCGGCGCCCCCGAAATGTTCCCGGCAGGCGAGCACTCCACAAAGCAGGATAGCCGTGTCAACGGATGAGACTTCTGCATCCCACACCCGTTCCCCGGTGTTGAAGTTGGCCCAATGATAAAAAAATCCCCGATGGTTCGGCAGCTTGCGCCACAAGCATCGAAGAGTTGTCAATGCACGTTCCTCTGCCGCCAGCCGGGGGACGTATCCGCGGTGCTCGCCGATACAAAGTGCGGTCAGACCGAAGCCCGTGGCCGCAATGCTGGCCACGTTCCCGGTGTCGGTCGTGCGAACACTGCACCGGTCCTTGACCAGGCCGGTGACGGGACTTGCTTGCTCCCAGAAAAATTGAAAAGTGGTCTTTTCCAAGTCGTCGAGAAGGCTTTCGTCATCGGGCAAAAGCGACCCCGGCTGCGGTGGTGGCGCGGGAAAGACGAGCGGCGACTCCGCCAGGCTAAGCGAAGATGCCAGGCCGCCGAGAGGGACGCATCCCCCAGCGTATAAAATGCGTCTCACAAATTCGCGGCGCGACCAGCGACTGGAGAAGGAGGAATCCTTCATGAAAAATGCTCCCCCAGGGTTTTATACATCCCCGGTCCACCGAGAGAAGCACCGAGACCGGTGTTCTTCGTAGAATAGGCTGGGACACGCAGAATGACTGGACGCATGAGACGCCTGAAATGGATTGTACTCGCGAGCCTGTGCAGTGCAACTGTGATTGCCTTCTTCGTGATTCGTCACACCCTGCGGCCAATCACCATCGTGGGCGCAGTCACCATCCAGGATGCCGACGCCAAGCAGGAATTGCCGATCGCGGATGTGGAAATTTCTGCCGCAAGTGGGGCTGGAAGGTCCTCAGTCAGATCGGATGTCTCGGGTCTATTTGCTCTTACGCTCACTAAATGGGTAAGGAAAGGTCAGCCTATTGTTTTGACGTTTCGCCATGATGGCTATGAGCCTCTGGACTTGAAGGAAGTGGTGGACAGCAGGCTTTATGTCGTTCGCTTAGCTCCACTGGTGAAGAAAACACAGAACGTTCCGACCGTGACGATTGGCAACGTTAGGGTACGCTACTCCATCAAGGCGACGAGGACACTCGACGTTGGCAGCGCGGTGAAGGTCTTTGAAGTAGAGAACAAGGGGAATATTCCTTGCAAGGGCCGGCACCCGTGCTCTCCTGACGGCAAATGGAAAGCGGCCCTCGATTCCACATCTCTGGACGCGGGACCCGGAAATCAGTTTCGCGATGTGCGGGTTTCGTGTATCGCCGGACCGTGTCCTTTTACGAGAATTGAATCCACTGATTTTTCCCAACCCAGTCAGACCATCACCGCACGGGCCCGCGCATGGTCCGACACCGCCACTTTTCTGGTGGAGGCAGAGGTTGTGCATGTAATGCAAAGTGACATCGATCACCAATCCTATCCTGTAATCTTCGGCCCGGGTCTCAACTTCGCGTTACCAGCGGACGCTGAAGGTATAAGTGTGCAGGCCGACGTGTCCGGAGAAACCGTCATCTTCCCACTCGGACCCGATCTCTTCTTGAGTTGGGCCACTTGCGAAACACGGCCGGACCAGGACAAAAGCACGATCTATCGCTGCGTGCTCAAGCCAGGATACGTATTTCGATAACCGGCCTCTTCCGGTTCGGACGAGACGATACCATCAGGATCAAGTTGCAACGCAGAAGAATACGCCTGTGGTCCACCGGAAACCGGCGACAGCAGATCATTTCACAAATATGCCACACACAATGCACTTGCGCACCGGGTGCTACGATTATTTGCTGTACCAACGCTGGATCGACTCGGTATCCCGCTGGCTTCCCGTAACGCGGGATTTCACACGTTCCGGCACTCGCCCGCCACTATCGTCAACCCGGAGACTGGAAATCTGAAACTCGCTCAGCGATTCCTGGGGCACTCGAACCTTGAGCACAACGTCTGACGTTTACACGCACACGCCGGCAAAAGCAGAACGCAGTGCAGCGCACGCTCAGAACAGGCGATCTACTAATCTGTTCCAAACTGTTCCACAAACCAGGAACAGGAACAGCCGCGCGGCGCCTAACTAGAGAATTAGAAAATGACGGCTCAACTGGCAAATCTAACCTGGAGAACCACTTGGAAGGCTAACTAATGGGAGGGTTTGGTTGCGGGGGGTGGATTTGAACCACCGACCTTTGGGTTA
>CAWIXA010000003.1:0-267500 GCA_963839975.1 uncultured Acidobacteriota bacterium
CTGAAGTGGGTCGTGTTCGAGCCGAACGACGAGCCGCTCTGGGCGCAGGTCCGCTTGAATGTCGGAGCCTTCATGCACAACCTGTTCCGCCAGGGGGCGTTCCAGGGCAGCGCCGCGCGCGACGCTTACTTCGTCAAGTGCGACAAGGAGACGACAACGCAGAACGACATCAACCTCGGCATCGTCAACATCGTCGTCGGCTTCGCGCCGCTCAAGCCGGCCGAGTTCGTGGTCATCAAGATTCAGCAGATGGCCGGACAGATCCGGCGACTTAGGCCGCATTCGGGCGAGCCTTGCGGCTGAACGCGACTCAACAGGAGTATCCATGGCGCAGTTCACCGTGGTAACGCGCAGCGCTTCGATCCGTACAAGAATTTCAAGTTCCGCGTCAAATGGGATGGCCGTTACGTCGCGGGCGTGAGCAAGTGACGGCATGCTCAACCGCACGTACCGAAGTGGTGAAGCACCGCGAGGGCGGCGATCCGTCGAGCAGTCGCAAATCTGCCGGGTCGCACCGAATACGACGCCATCACGCTCGAGCGCGGCGTGACCCACGATATGGAATTTGAACAGTGGGCCAACAAGGTCTGGAACATTAGCGGGTCCGGAGTGGAGGTCTCTCTCAAGGACTTTCGCAAGGATATCATCATCGAGGTCTATAACGACGCCGGACAACTGGTGATCGCCTATAAGGTGTACCGGTGTTGGGTTCCGAGTTCCAGGCCCTCCCGATTTGGACGCCAACGCCAATGCGGTCGCCATCCAGCACATCAAGCTGGAGAACGAAGGTTGGGAGGACGAGAACGTTACGGAACCGACGGAACCTTCCTTCACGGTGCCGGCGGTTGGGTGATGACTCATGCGCCCACTGTCGGTTACAGAGTTGCTCGGCACATGGGAGCGCGGCTGACCGCGCTCCCGTTTGAACGCGCACTGGCGATTCTGTCAGCAGCGTCTCCTGAGTCTTCTCCGGCCGCACTAGCCCGTCTCAGCATCGGCCGTCGCGACGCCAATCTGCTGCAGTTGCGCGAGTGGGCATTCGGTTCGGAACTCGCGATCTCTGGCGGCCTGCCCGTCGTGTCGCCAGCAGGTGGAGTTGACGATGCCGGTTTCCGCGCTGCGGGTGGCGACGGACCCGGCGGATTCGATCGAGAGCTCGTTGATGCTGCGGGAATACAGAAGTGCGATATCGCGCACCCAATCTTCCCGAGGATCTTGCCAGTTGCGCCGGGCTGGAACCCGCCGCGAGCCGGCAGAAGCTATTCGCCTCCTGCGTGACTGATGCGCGCTGCCAAGGCAAGGCTGTGCCTGCGGAAGAGCTGCCGTTCGAGGTGGCGCAGAAAATCGTGCAGCAGATCGAAGCCATCGATCCGCAAGCCGACACCCGCGTCGAACTCTCCTGTCCGGAATGTCACCAGGTTCGACCGAAGTGTTCGACATCGTCTCATTTTTCTGGGCCGAAATCGATGCCTGGGCGCGGCGAGTTCTTCACGACGTCAATGCGCTGGCTCGCGCCTACGGCTGGTCCGAGCGAGACATTCTGGCGCTCAGTCCCACGCGCCGACAAATCTATCTGGCCATGGCGCAAGCATGAGCGACTTCCTCACCAGCCTGACGGCGAGAAGCTTCGGCACCGAGACCATGATCCGGCCACGGATCAGCTCTCTGTTTGAGCCCGTTCGCGATTTCGATACCCCGTCGCCGGAACCAGTCGCGGCAAATCCAACAGAAACCGACGTCTCCACAGAAAATGAGGCCGAAGCCAATTTTGAACGCAAGATCAGTCGTCCTCGAACGTCACTTCACGAACGAGTCAGTGATGTAACCCACCCCACGGATGAGAATCCTGCCTCGTTGGTGATTGCATCGCCACGCGATGATTTTGCACGACGGAAAACGACTGCCAGGATTGATGAGGAGTGGCAGCAGCATGAGTGGAAGGAAGAAGACACTGCGCTTACAGCAACAGTACGTCCGCGAAGGACGCCGCTTTCCCAATCGGGAAACCTGAGCGACTCTGAATCCCTGTTGCGACCGGAGTTAGAAGACGTCGCGCCGCAGCGGGCCGCAGCCAAGCCGCGCGCGGTTTCACCTGCGCACGATGAGCCCCTTGAAAAGGACCATCGCGGTCTTGTACTGGCGCCAAACGCTGTCGCTGAGTTGACGGCGCAAATGAAGAACGCCGCGTTGGCCATGAACATCGCCACCGGCTCGCCGCGAAAAGAGCAAGCGGGGAGTGCGCGGCCGGTGCAAGCAAGGGAGTCCGAGCCAGTCGTCCACGTCACGATAGGACGAATCGAAGTGCGGGCAACTTCAGAAAGCAAAAACGTGGGGCGGCCGCGGATCGCTTCTCCGGTGATGAGCCTCGAGGACTATTTGCACCGGCGCTCTCAGCGAGGCAACCAGTGAGTAACCCTCTTGCCATCGCCGCCACTACTCTCACGCTTCAAGCGGTCTTGCAAACCGGCATTGTCAGTGACCCCGCCGATGTTGACCTGACCGACACCACCGTCACCATCCTGCCGCCCGACAAAGCACGCGGCAACGCCAGCGCCAACCAGCTAAATCTTTTTCTCTACCAGATCCTTCCGAATGCAGCTTGGCGCAATATGAATATTCCCAGCCAAGTCGTACCCGGAGAAACCGCCACCCCTCCGCTGGCTCTGACCTTGCACTACCTGTTGACCGCATTTGGAAAAGACAACGACACCACGCTTCCCTACGGACATCACCTACTGGGCAAGGCGATGAGCCTTATGTACGACCACGCCTTGCTCGGCCCGGACGAGATTCGAGCGGCAACATCTGCGTCTTTTCCAGGCAGTGATCTGGATAAGCAAATTGAGCGTGTACGAATTACTCTGCAGCCCATGTCGCTCGAAGAAATATCCAAGCTGTGGACAGGGCTGGTCACGCAGTACCGGCTTTCCGTCGGATACGAAGTGTCGGTAATGCTGATTGAAAGCACTCAAGCAAAGAAGACGCCCCTACCGGTGTTGACGCGCGGAGCGGGCGACAAAGGAATCCTGTCGCAAGCCAGCTTGATTCCGCCGTTTCCGGCGCTCACTCAGATTCAGTTTCCAAACCTCCAGCCTTCAGCACGCCTCGGTGACAATCTGGTGCTCAGTGGGAACAACCTGGACGGAACGAGTGTGGGTCTGGTGTTCAATCATCCGCTGTGGAGCGCGCCGGTCGAAGTTCCTCCGCAGCCGGGCGCGACCTCAACCCAAGTCACAGTGATAATTCCAAGCTCACCGGCAAACTGGCCTGCCGGGTTCTACACCGTCAGCTTGATGGTGCAGCGACCGGGGGAGACCTATCGCCGGACCACGAATCAGCTTTCATTTGGACTCGCGCCGAGTTTGACGATCACTCCTCCCACCGCCGCCGGGCCCTCCATCAACTACACCGCAACCTGCAGTCCGGAAGTGCGTCCCGAACAGTACGCGGCGCTTCTGCTCGGCGATCAGGAAATCGTGGCGCAACCGCATTCCACGCAGACTGCGACACTGAGTTTCAAGGCACAGAACCTGAGCCCCGGAACCTATTTCTTGCGGCTGCGCGTGGATGGCGTCGATAGTCTGCTGGTCAATCGCGCGGTGACACCACCAGTCTTCGACCCGACTCAGAAGGTGATCGTCACATGAACAACGGGGACATCAACAACGGGAGCGATTGGCAAAAAGCTAATGCCCGGTATTTGTCGGCGGCAATGGCCTGGTTACGCGCCTGCCTGGAGCAGTTTTCAGCGCAGCCAGAGAGTCCAAGCACTATTGCGCTGCCGCCTCTGCCTGTTTCTGAAGGACGCAAGTCGGTGTGGCGACATTTCCTGGGCGGATCGCCAGCTGAGCTTCCGGCGAAACCAACCTTGCTGTTGGCTGGAGCAGGAATACACGCCGATCAGCGCGTGGCACAAGCGGCTGAAGCCATGCAAGCGGCGGCGAACGAGATGCATCCGCCGCCCGCGCTTCTGATTCTGACCCAACGTCTGGGACTCTCTCAGTTCGAGCAACAGCTGCTGCTGCTTTGCCTGGGGATGGAACTGGATACCGGAGTAGCCGGTTTGTGCGCGCGCTGCCAGAAGGATTCGGCACGGCCGTATCCGACGTTTGCCCTGGCGTTTTCGTTGTTCGAGGGTGCTTCCTGGGAAGCGCTTTCACCCGAACGGCCGTTGCGATACTGGCGCCTGATCGAGATCACGCAGCCGGGAGGCCAGCCGCTTACCACCAGTGCATTGCGCGCGGACGAACGCATCGTCAATTACAACAAGGGTCTGAATTATCTCGACGACCGACTGCTGCCCCTGTTGACTCCAATCGATCAGCAAAATGGCGGCACTGATCTGCCGCCGTCGCATCGCGATGCGGTGGATACGATCATTCGGCGTCTGAAACTGGTAGACGCTAATCACAGTCTCCCCGTTGTGCAGTTGTTGGGCGCAGACGCCTCCAGTAAACAGCTAGTCGCCGGAGAAGTCGCGAACTCCATCGGGGTGCAGTTGTACCGCCTGCCGGCGATGTTGTTGCCAACCCAGGCGGCGGACATCGAAACCCTGGCAAGACTTTGGCAACGGGAGAGCCTGCTCCTGCCCCTGGGCTTGTACTTAGACACGCTTGGCTCCAGCTCTGACCCTGCGTCGTCCAGCTCCACTTCTCCGGTCACGCGCCTGCTGGAGCGGATGGAAGGAGCGGTCTTCCTGGACACCCGCGAGTCCTGGCCCGGCCTCCACAGATCAGCAGTTTCGCTGGATATCACCAAGCCCAGTGCGGCCGAGCAGGCGGCCACATGGCGGTCAACTCTCGGTCTGGCCGCGGGAGAGAGTCCAGCGCAACTGGCCGCGCAGTTCAATCTCAGTTTCAGCACGATCCGGCAACTGGCGCGGGATGCCCTCTCCGAGCAGGTGGATCAGGCACCGTTGCGAAGACCGGCTGTGGGAGGCGTGCCTGGCCAGCGCGCGGCCGCAGTTAGACGTTCTCGCCGAACGAATCAACCCCAAGGCAACTTGGGATGACATTGTTCTGCCCGAGGCCGAGTCCGCCCTGCTGCACCACATCGCTGAACAGGTCGCACAGCGTACCACGGTTTACGAGAAGTGGGGCTTCGGAGAGAAGATGAGCCGGGGGTTGGGCATCAGTGCGCTGTTTGCGGGCGACAGCGGCTGCGGAAAGACCATGGCCGCCGAAGTGATCGCCAACGAACTGCACCTGAACCTGTACCGCATCGACCTGTCGGCGGTGATCAGCAAATATATCGGCGAGACGGAGAAAAATCTGCGGCGCATGTTTGACGCGGCAGAGAACGGCGGCGCGATTCTTTTCTTCGACGAAGCCGACGCGCTGTTTGGCAAGCGCAGCGAAGTCAAAGACAGCCACGACCGCTACGCCAATATCGAGATCAACTACCTGCTGCAAAGGATGGAAGCCTACCGCGGGCTCGCCATCCTGGCGACCAACATGAAAAGCGCGTTGGACACTGCGTTTCTGCGCCGCCTGCGTTTCGTTGTGCCTTTCCGTTTCCCCGGGCCGGCTGAGCGAAAAGCGATCTGGCAGAAAGTCTTTCCGAAAGACATGCCGAAAAGCGCGCTCGATTACGACCGCCTGGCGCGGCTGAACGTCACTGGCGGACACATTCACAACATCGCCATCAACGCCGCCTTCCTGGCCGCGGGCGCAGGATCCGCCCGTGACCATGGCGCTGGTGCTCGAGGCCGCGCGTGCGGAGTTCCGCAAGATCGAACGCCCCATCAACGAGACCGATTTCCGCTGGGTGGAACCAGCCGGGGCGGTGGCATGAAGATTCATTTGCATATCGAGCGTTTGGTGCTCGACGGAGTGGCCGTTGACCAGGCGCGCGTGTTGAGTAAAGCGCTGCAACAGGAACTCAGCGGCCGGCTGATGGAGGGCGGTCTGTCATCGGAACTGCATTCTGGTGGCGCCCTGCCGCAGGTGCGCGGCGGCGCGATCGAACTCAGCCAAGGGTCCCATCCGGCAAGGCTAGGCAGTCAAATCGCGGGCGCGGTGTGTCGCGGAATCGGAGCTAAGAAGTGAGCGCGCGTGCAGTAACTCCGACAGCAGCAGCTCCCGTTGCGGCGGTCACTCCGCTACAACGCCCCATGCTGCAGAGAACCTGTGACTGTGGCGAGCACACGGGTGGCGGCGAGTGCGAAGAATGCAAGAAGAAAAAGAAGATGCCTTTGCAGCGTCAAGCAAACGGCATCTGCACCCCGCCGGCGGTGCCGCCGATTGTTCACGAGGTTCTGAGCTCCCCCGGACAAGCATTGGACTCTGGCTCCCGGACGTTCATGGAGACGGAGTTCGGCCAAGACTTCAGCCATGTACGCGTGCACACCGACGAACGAGCCACCGAATCCGCTCGTGCGGTCCGCGCCCACGCCTACACGGTGGGCAAGCACATCGTCTTCGATTCGTCCCGGTACGCGCCGCATCGGCCCGCCGGACGCTGGCTCCTTGCCCATGAGATGGCGCACACTCGGCAGCAGCTGCGAGTCACGACAGACCTGCCTCAAGCATCGCTGGGCGAGTTGGGTAGTCCTTTGGAAACCGAGGCCAACCGGGCGGCGGAAAGCGTGGCTGGTGCGCATTCGCGCACAGCGCGGCCGCCGGTGTTGACACAGCTTCACTCCGCCATTCTTCAGCGGCTCAGTCTGGGCGAAGGTATCGGGATCGGCGTGGGTATCGCCGCCGGTCTTGCGGCAATCGGAGGACTCATCGCGGGACTCGTCTCCCGGAGTCGCCGCTTGATGCATTGGGAGACCAAGGTGCCCGACGTCCCCATGGTGGATGATCCCGGCCAGTCGCGACCGAGTTCGACCATCGTCCTGCCGGAGAACTCGCGCCTGGTCATCGTTGATGAGGGCGCGAACCAGCCTTTTAACAGCGGAAATCGCCACTGGGTCAAGGTCCGGGTTACCGTTGGCCCCTTCCTCAACAAGGTCGGATGGGTGAAGCGCAACCAACTTGAAGCTAGGCCGGAAACCGAAGAGATTTCGCCGGAGCAGGCCGGTGAAATCTTCACCGCTCTGGCGCACGCCAACATCATGACCAACGAAGGCGAAGCGCCAATCCCCTTTCACTATCCTCCGGATGGCTGCTACGCGCGCGCCCACCGCATGGAAGAGCTGCTCACGGAAATGGGCTATGGCTCGGAAAAAGTATTTGCGCTCAGAGGCAAGCGGCCTCTGGTCGCCGAGACCCAGTATGCCAGCGACGTGGAGGGGCACCAGGTCACCTGGGCGTGGCACGTGGCGCCAATCGTCAAAGTACGCGACCCTCAGCGTGGTCTGACCGAAACCGTGTTGGATCCCTCGCTCTACGAGCGGCCAATTTCTTTGACGGATTGGGAGGGTCTGATGGGAGATAGTCGGAGCTTCACCCGCCTATCGCTAAGCGAGGTTCGAGAGCAGATGCGCAGTGGTGAGCTGACCAAACACGAACGAGTCGCGGTCACCGCACCGCGATACACCTACGGCCCGGGTGATCTGCCGCATGACGAAACCCACGAGGAGGCCGAAGCCGAAGATGTGGCTGTTCGCCCCCGCATCACCCTTTACGCGGAGGAGGCACCGGTACACGAGCTTGCAGCTTTCATCCGCCGCCAACTGCACAATGCAGTCGTAGACTCTGCCGCGATCCTGCGGGCGATTCGTACCACTACCCGTGAAGTACGCCGGGCTTTCAAAGCGCAGTTTCTGCGCCTGCTGAAAGAATTACGCCAACACATCAGCCCGAGCGACGCCGACCAGGTGGATTCGGCGCTGGAGCAGTAAGGTATGCAGAGCCAAGGATCGTGTGCGAGTAGCAGCCGAGCCGGAACGGAACAACGCAAATGTCAGCGGCCGTGGGGTCGCTCCACGAGGGAGATCGAGAAATGAACGAACTCAGTGGCAGGTCCCATTTGCTTAGGAGAGGCCAGGTTGATAGCGAGGTAATTCGAGATGACCAAGAGAGCATCACATAAAGAGACCGCAAACCCTCGCGCAGCAGTCCGCTCGCGCGCTGCCTTGCCAGAACGCCAGAGTTCGCTGGGCGCACATATATGCATTCAGCGTGAGGCCAGCGGGCTTGGCGTGCAACCGCATGCGCCTGTATTGGTGCGAGATGTCTTGAACTCACCCGGTCAACCGCTCGATTCAGAGACGCGCGCGATCATGGAGCCGCAGCTGGGACACGACTTTAGCGGTGTGCGCGTCCATACGGACGATAAAGCATCCGAATCAGCCCGAGCTCTGAGCGCTAGAGCTTATACCGCAGGCAGCCATATCGCCTTCGCATCGCAGAAATACTCACCCCGGACTTCAGACGGACAAACGTTGCTTGCCCACGAACTCACTCACGTGGTTCAACAGGCGTCGGGGCCTGTGGGGGGAGTTCCGATCTCGCCTGGAATGTCCGTCAGTACCAGCAATGACAGTTTTGAACAGCATGCGGCTGCCCATGCGGGCAGCCTGCGCGTGAGGCCTTCGGGGCTTCCCAAACAGCCGGAAGAATCGGGAAGTCGTTCGCAAGTGCCTAAAGAGAGGATTCAATTGCAGCGTCTGGCCGACGACACCGCGTCGGGAATCACCAGCGCTGCGTTTGGCGGTTTAGGCGCCGTTTTTGGCGGGATCGGACTGATCGCGGCATTTCAGAGCGCGAGGGCCGGGGAACGCCAGGCCGACGCCGCCGAGTATCAAGCCGCCGGCGGCTTTGCTTTCGACTCTTATAGTTTTGGCCCTTTCCTTCACGAGGGCTCCACCGTACCGCTCCCGGGCGTAGGCAAACAAGGCGGCCCGGATGAGGGCGCTGACGAGTTACCCGCTATGCCTCTCATCCAAATTGTTGCGGGAGACGCCAATGAGGCCATTATTGAACTGACTCTCAGGACGAACGGAAAGGACATCTTCGGGGGCATCATCGAGCAAGGTGACTCTCGCGGCTACGGCGGTGGCCCGCGAGGCGCCAGCGGAAATCTAGTATTCACGGGAGCGAGCCAACTCGCCAACGCCGGTGATGTTGCCATTGCCGCGCTTCATTTCCGGGGAACAAATCATCCAGCTGGAAAACCAGTTCAGCGATTTCACGGGAGGATTGTCCTGGGAGCGAACGGCGTTGTCTACCGCGTCGAATGTTCGCACACCTCAGGGATGGAAGGCGTCGTCGCAGATTGCAACTCAGAACGCCGCCCTCCGATCATTGTAGGGAGCGGTAGGAAGGCATTGCAGGACAATCCCGCCAGCGGCGAGATGCCCGCGCAAAGGCGCGCTCGTGCTTCAAAAGGCGCGCCTGGAGAAAATCCTCCAGGGTCCGGCACCCCGAAGAAGCGTGGCGGCGAGGACGCGGGCGACTCGGGACCAGAACCTCCAGGCCGGAGAAATGCGATAGCTACGTAAGCCATACGAATATGCAAGTTCTAGATGAGATTTCATGAGCACATTTCCCGGATCCCCGCGCATCCTGAAAGGCGGCCTCGTGCTGCTCGATCCGGACACGTTTACCGTGCTGCCGAACGGCATCATCGTTCTGCAGTACAACCCGGATACGCTTTCGCGCACGCTGAAGATTAAGGGCGCGGAAGAAGGCGGGGACCGTTCGGAAGCGCTGCGCCTGACCGGGCCGCCGGTCGAGACCTTCAAGCTCGATGCCGAGATCGACGCCACCGACCAGCTTGAGGTTCCCGATCAGAACCCGAACACCGTGCAGAATGGCATCTTCCCGCAGCTGTCGGCGCTGGAGACGATCGTCTATCCGGCGAGCGCCACGCTGCAGAATAACTTCAATCTGTCGCAGGCAGGGACGCTCGAAATCATGCCGGTCCTGGCGCCGCTCACGCTGTTTGTGTGGAGCGCGAATCGCATCGTGCCGGTGCGGATCACCGATTTCAGCATCACCGAGGAAGCCTTCGATCCCGCGCTCAATCCGATTCGCGCCAAGGTCAGCCTGGGAATGCGCGTGCTCAGCATCGACGATCTCTACTTCAACGACAAGGGCGGCAGCCTCTACATGGTCTACCAGCAGCAGAAAGAGACGCTGGCCAGGATGTATCAGGGCGGCATCGTTCAGCGCCCTCGGAATTCGAGGTATTCCATGAGCAACGGTATTCCCACCGATCCGGTCCAGGCGATGCTGGCGCAGACGTCCTTGCAAAGGAACCTGTTCACCGCCACCAGCCGCTACTACGGAATCGATACAGAAACGCTGGTCGCCAGCGACGGCACCATGATCGTCTATGTGAAGCGCCGCTTTCTGCCGTCTCCCGATCGCTTCCAGCTGCTTGCAGGAACACACGGTGACTCAGGCCGAGCGGCTGGACAACATCGCCGCCAAATTTCTTGGCGATCCCGAACTGTTCTGGCGCCTTGCCGACGCCAACGGCGCCATGCGGCCGGAGGAACTGGTCGCAAACCGTCGGACGAAAAGCTGCAAATCACTCTGCCGGAAGGAATTACCGGAAGTTCGCTATGAACCGTGGCTTCTACCTGACGCTGATGATGGGCTCGTTTAACGCGAGTCCGGTTCCGCAGGCGGTCATCGACGCGCTGACCGAGGTGCAGGTGACTTCGACGGTCGGCAGCCAGGGCGGGTTTCAGCTCAAGTTCACTCTCGGCAAACAGTCTCCAGTTCACCAGATGCTGGTCGGCGGACAGTTCGATCCTCGTACGCGCGTGATCATCGCGGTCACGGTCAACGGCTCAGTGGAAGTGCTGATGGACGGCATCATCACCAAGCAGGACATCACGCCCGACAGCAAGCCGGGCAAATCGATGCTTACCCTGACGGGCCTCGATCTGACGGCGCTGATGGATTTCATCGATCTCACGGGAATCCCTTATCCGGCGCTGCCGGAGTTCCTCGATCGTCGAGGCCATTCTGGCCAAGTATCTGGTCCTCGGCGTGGTTCCCGCTGGCCCTCCCAGCCAGCATTCCGAATTTCCAGAATCCACTCGATCATTTCATCAAGCAAGTAGGGAACGGACTACAAATTTGTGAGCGCGCTGGCGCGTCAGACGGGCGCCGTGTTTTATCTCGATCCCGGACCAACCCCCGGGAGCAGCATGGCCTATTGGGGACCCGACCTGAGCAAGATGTTCGGCGGCCCGCAGCCAGCGCTCAGCATCAACTTCGACGGGACCACCAACATCGACTCGTTGAGTTTCTCCTACGACGGCACGCTCGCGACGCAATATTTCGTCACCATCATCGAGCCGAACACCAAGATCCCGATTCCGATTCCGGTTCCCAACATCGATCTGTTGAAGGCGCCGCTGGCGGCCCATGCTCCCACTCCGTTCCGGAGTGAGAACCTGACACCGATCGCGAACGAGAGCCCGATGGGCGCCGCGCTGGCCGGCTTGGGCGCACTGTTCAAGACCGCCGACGTTATCAGCGGCAGCGGGCAACTCGACGTACTCCGCTACGGCCGCGTGTTCAAGGCGCGGCAACTCGCGGCCGTGCGCGGTGCGGGCGACTACTACGACGGAAAATACTACGTGAAGAGCGTGACCCACAACATCAAGCGCGGTGAATACAAGCAGAGCTTCAGTTTGTCGCGCGGCGGGGTGGGATCTTCGGTGTCCACGGTGATCGTATGAGGGAGAGTTCCAAATTCTACGGCGTCTATCGCGGGACGGTGGTCAACAACGTCGATCCGCTACAGATCGGCCGCATCCTCGCCATCGTGCCTGACGTCGGCGGCATCATGCCCACGACTTGGGCGATGCCTTGCGTGCCGATTGCCGGCAAGCAGACAGGCACTTTCATGGTGCCGCAGATTGGCGCCGGAGTTTGGATTCAGTTTGAAGGCGGCGATCCCGATCGTCCCGTATGGACTGGTGGTTGGTGGGGTGACTTTGCGGAGGTGCCGACGGCTGCGTTGGCGCCACCTCCGGTCCCTCCCGGACAGAGCATCGTCTTCCAAACTACGTTGCAGAATTTGTTGCTGATCAGCGATGCCGTGCCGATTCCCATGGAAGCTCCTGTCCCGGCTCCAGCTCCCCCGGGGACCGGAGGCATTGTTCTCAGGAGTCCAACCGGCGCAATGATCGTGGTGAATGATACCGGGATTTACATCAACAACGGAAAGGGCGCTTCGATCGAGCTGCTGGGACCGAGCGTGATGATCAACAAAATAGCGCTGGTGGTGGTCTGACATGCCGGGCTTTCTGGTACATGTCGGGGCAACGGTGCTGTGTTCGCACGGCGGACAGGCACAGCCGACCGTGCCTAATCCGCGAGTCACGGTCATGGGGATGCCGACGGTCACGATTGTCGCGCCCTACGCGGTCGCCGGCTGCGCCCTTCCACCTCCACCGGCGGCGAATGGGCCGTGCGTCACCGGGCAATGGTTGGTTGGTTCATTGCGCGTCACCTCCAACGGTCAACCCCTGGTGGTGCTCAGCAGTCAGGCAATCTGCGCACCCAGCGGAACACCGTTATTGATCACAGTGACACAGACACGAGTGACCGCTACCTAGATTGTAGTTGCGGGAAAACGGGTTTACAGGAAACCGTTATAGGAAACAACGATGAACATTGATTTTCCTTATCACTTTGACGGACGCGGCCGGACAGCAGCCACCGACGACAACGATCACATCCGCGACATGATCGAGCAGTTGCTGTTCACGTCGCCCGGCGAACGCGTCAACCGCCCCGACTTCGGCAGCGGGCTGTTGCAAATGGTGTTTGCTCCAAACAGTCCGGAACTCGCGGCAGCCTTGCAGTACACCACCCAGGCAGCCCTGCAACGCTACCTCGGGGACTTAATCGATCTGCAATCGCTGGAGGTTACAGCGCAGGATTCTACCCTCAGCGTGATGGTGAAGTACGTGGTCAAGCAAACGGGCGATGCTCGCACGGAAAACTTCGTGCGCAGCGCCCCCAGTGTGTAAGGCGGACTCGACGGAGCTCTTTTATTTATGAACAACGCGCCTATGAACAACCCGAACTTGAAGTGTCGCGAAGAGCGAAGGCGCGAAGACGTGAGGACTGCCAGCCTGTTTGGCTTGGACTACGTCGAAGTGGTGGATGAGCAACAGCTCACCCTGAATTTGTTTTTCCTGGGAAAGGCGCCGCAGAAAATTGAAAAGGCCAACGTTGTGCTTTCCGGCGGTCGCCGCATTCGCGATGTACAGATCAATTCGGTTCGTGTGGTGCGACAACCCGATCCTACGCTAGACGATTATCTTGAGGTACGCGTCAACAAAACAGGAGATTTTTCGGCCTACACCATTAGCCTGGTAAAAACCGTTGACGGGCAGCCGACCAGCGACCCGATGGACGGCTTCGATCCCCGCTACG
This sequence comes from uncultured Acidobacteriota bacterium, assembly GCA_963839975.1. Classification (GTDB taxonomy): domain Bacteria; phylum Acidobacteriota; class Terriglobia; order Terriglobales; family Acidobacteriaceae; genus Gp1-AA145. The sequence goes on from CAWIXA010000003.1 coordinate 13,296, forward strand.
ACCAGGTCAGCTTCAGCTTCAAGGCAAGTTGCCCTACCGATCTGGATTGCAAACAGCCGTGCGCCTGCCCACCACCAAATCGAACGCAGCCCGATATCGATTATCTGGCGAAAGATTACGAGAGCTTTCGCGAATTGATTCTGGACCGGCTCGCGTTAATCATGCCCGAGTGGCAGGAGACGCATGCCCCCGACCTGGGCATCACGCTCGTCGAGTTGCTGGCCTACGCCGGCGACTACCTCAGTTATTACCAGGACGCGGTGGCGACCGAAGCTTATCTCGGCACCGCGCGCCAGCGTATTTCGGTGCGCCGGCACGCCCGCCTGGTGGACTATCTGATGCACGACGGCTGTAGCGCCCGCGCCTGGCTGACCCTTTGGACAGATACCGATCAAGTATTCGATCCCACTCAAATTTGTTTCATCACCTCGTATCCCGGCGCGCCGGTGGACAAACACATCCTCGGGTCTGCCGATTTGACCGGCGTGGACTCCGCGAGCTACGAAGTCTTTGAGCCGCTGTATTGGACCAGCGGGCAACAGATCTCCATTTTCGCCGCCCACAGCGAGATTCATTTCTATACCTGGGGCAATTGCGAATGCTGCCTGGCGCCGGGCGCGACTTCGGCGACTCTGGTTGATACCTGGGTTCCTCCGGCGCCGTCGGTCACATCGCCAGGAACGCCGGCCCCTCCCACCGGCACGCCGGCCACCGCAGCAACGCCGGCGGCAACAGCCACGCCAGCGGGCGTCCCATCGGTACGAGCCGCTGGCGCTCCGGCGACGAATTCGGATCTCCGCGCGGCGGCGGCGACCACAGCAACCGACGGTCCCCCCGCAAAAGCTCGCCAGCTACAACTTAAGACTGGCGACATCCTGATTTTCGAGGAAGTGCTCGGTCCGAAAACGGGCCAGCGTCCGGATGCAGACCCGTCACATCGTCAGGCGGTACGGCTCACCAAAGTGACGCCGGGAATTGACCCGCTCTACGGCGGACCGGACGGAACGCCGATTGTCGAGATCGAGTGGGCCTCGGAAGATGCGCTCACTTTCCCGCTGTGCATTTCCTCACAGCAGCCGCCTCCCGATTGCGGCTGCCTCGAGAACGTCAGCGTGGCGCGCGGCAACGTAATTCTGGTTAACAACGGTCTCGACACGCAGGAGGTTTTCCCGCCCGTGCCGACCGACTCCACAACGCCGCAGTGTCCAAAGTGCTGCGAGCCCGCAACGGTCACGATATCGGCAGGATTGTTTCGCCCCGTCCTCACTCAGGAACCGCTGACCTTCAGCGTTCCCTTGCCGCCACCGTGCTCCGCGGCCGATTTCATACGCCAGGACCCGCGGCAGGCCCTGCCCTGGATTTCGCTATCCAGCATTCCGCCCGCACCCACGTGCGCGGGCACGCCAGACCCGGCGCAACCGCAACCACCGTGCGAAATACCGGCGCTGTTCACCTTTGACGACCTCGCCAACCCAACCGGACTGGCGAAGAGCCTTCATCCTCCGGCGGACGCAAATGCCCAGTTCTTGCTGGCGCAGTTAAGCCCCTTGACGCAACAGGAGCTGACCGCCTGGGACGGATCGTTCCCTCTACCGCCAAAACTGGTTGGAGACCTCACCAACGACCTCAGGGCCATGCTCCAGTTATGGTCTGCCAAACGTGATCTGCTCGAGAGCGGTCCGGGCGATCTGGACTTTGTCGTCGAAGTGGACAACGACGGCTACGGCCATCTGCGATTTGGCGACGGTGTGTGTGGACGCCAGCCGGATGCCGGCACGGTGTTTCGGGCGAACTACCGTGTGGGCAACGGGAAATCGGGCAACGTCGGCGCAGAGACGATCACTTATATCGTGCTGCGAAACGAAAAGCTCAGCGGCGTGTCTCTCCTTCCCCGCAATCCGCTCGCAGCCACCGGCGGCGCCGATCCCGAGCCCATCGACGACGTCAAGCTTTTTGCGCCTTATGCTTTTCGTAATCAGTTGGAACGCGCCATCACCGCCGCCGATTATGCGGCCATCGCCGCCGACAATGAACGCCGGCTGGAGGATCGAGCAGCTCTTGAAGCCGAAGATTCTGCCATCTGCACGGCGCCGTTTACGCGACTACAGGGCGCCAAAGCCGCCTTGCGCTGGACAGGCAGCTGGTACACGGCGCTGGTGGCGCTCGACCCTGAGGGATCCGAAACCGCGGACCATGAACTCATCGACGAGGTCACGTTGTACCTGGAACCATTCCGCCGCATGGGCTATGACTTGATGGTCAGCCCGGCGGAGTACGTTCCGCTGAAGCTCGCCCTCACCGTTTGCGTGCTGCCCAACTATCTTCGCGGCCACGTAGAAGCGGCAGTGCTCGATGCGTTGAGCAATCGTGTTCTGCCGGATGGCACGCTGGGGTTCTTCCATCCCGATAATCTGACTTTCGGCGACGGCATCTACGTCAGCCGCCTGCTGGCAACCGTGCAAGCGATTGCCGGAGTGCAAGACGCGATGGTGACCGAACTGGAGCGCTTCGAGATCAGCGAGCCCTCCCCGATGATCGATCAACCCGGCGAGGAGCTGCCCGCGAACTGGGCTCTGCCACTCGGCCCATTCGAGATTGCGCAGCTGGATAACGACCCGAGCTTCCCGGAAAACGGAGTACTCCTGCTGGATGTGCGAGGTGGACGATGAAAACGCCCTGCGGATGCTGCGCCGGTCTTGAAGTAGTCACGCCCCAGCCCGAAGCAAACCGGCCCGGCCTTTCGGCGCTCGCCTATCGTGCGGGTACCCATGCCACGTTCCTGGAGAGCATGCTGGCCCGCATCTCCAGTATTTACCTCGACATTCCCGTGGCTGACGGCAGCGGGAAACTCCAGCGAATTTTCCCGCTCAACGGGCTGGTGCTGAACGGCGGAAAATTTCAAAGAGTCAGCCCCGGACTGAGCACGCGCGAGTTGGACGACCCCTCGATTGCACTGCTCGACGCCTGGGCCACGGTCGCGGATGTGCTTACGTTCTACGAAGAGCGGATTGCGAACGAAGGCTACCTGCGGACCGCTACTGAACGCCGGTCCATCCTAGAACTCGCTCGGCTGGTGGGTTACAGACTGCGTCCGGGAATTTCCTCCAGTGTCTATCTTGCGTTCACCGTGAGCGCCGGGTTCAACGGTATCGTTCCCGCAGGCACGCGAGCGCAGAGCATTCCAGGGACGGGCGAAAAACCGCAGCCCTTCGAGACGTACGCCGACCTTGCAGCCCGCGATGTCTGGAACAACCTGAAGCCGCGGCTGACGCGGCCGCAGGTGATTACGCTAGCTTCCAATCCCACCGGCCAGACAGTCACAATCGACCAGGGCACCGACGCAACCACGCGCGACACGCTCTATTTCGATGGCAGTTCGACAAATCTGAAGACCGGCGACGCACTGCTGATTGTCGCGGGAGACGGTGGCGGGCAGCAGTACTTGCGCTTTGTGCAATCCGTGAACGTGCAGGCGGATCAGAAGCGGACCGAGGTCAGATTGCTCGAAGAGCTACCCACGAACCAGGGGGGGGCGGGTGGAGCACAACAGGCGCTCACCATGTTGCACAGCGTGCTGGGGCCGTTTATCGCTGATGCTACAAACATTTTCAGCGGTGGCGATCTCGCGGCCCAGGTGGCGAGCGCTCTTCAAAATCTCATCTCGAACGCGACCGCACTGGTGGCTAGCAAAGCAGACGCTTCAGCAACCGACGTCGCCAGCCTCCTTCTACCCGCGATTCCCCAGATCGACGAGTTACACGATGTGGCCGTACGGCGAGGGTTCACTCGCCTGGAACCGTGGATTTCCGATATCAGCAACTTCCTTACTTCGCTGGTCGAGCAAATTCCCAGTCTCGACGACGCGCGGGGCACGGTAACAAGTCCAGCAATTACCAGCGCAGTGGAAAGGGTGCCACCAGGACTCGGCAACCTTTTCGGCATCGTGGACAGGCTTGCGCTTCCGCCTTCGCTCCAGCCCGCCAACACGTTCCGGCTCGCGCGCAGCGTGCGGCAGGTGTTCGCACCAGAGTCGGATATTGCACCGCGCCTGCTTGCCACTTTCAAGCCCAAGGCGGCCAGCACGCTTTACAAGGCGTGGGGAGCGATTCAAACCCCGGCTGGCCCGATACAAGTTTTTGCCATGCGGGTTAAGGCTTCTCTCTTCGGAAATAATGCTCCGCTCCAGATCCAGTTCAAGCGATCTGGAGAAGTTCTGAAGGTTATGGATTGGCCGGTAAACGAACCCGGCACCCAAGTTGACCTGGACGCCAGCTACGACAAGATCCTGCCGAACGGTTGGGTTGTGGTGCAAACCGAGCCAACGAACATCACGACGGCCCAAACACTGTATGCAAAGGCAGGCAACCCTACCGTTATGAGCCGCGGCGACTACGGCATGTCGGGGAAAACCACCCGGATCCAACTCGTTGAACCCGACGATCCCACTCGAGACATTCACTGGATAACGACGAGCGCTTCGGGAAGCAATACACCGCCCAACGATGACTTTCAGGGGATCCGGCAGACAGTAGTTTTCGCGCAACCCGAAGAGCTCGCCCTCGCCGAAGAACCCCTCGACCGAGACGTCGAACGCAACACCATCGAACTGGATGGTCTCTACGACGGTTTAGAGTCGGGTCGATGGGTCATCGTCTCCGGGCAGCGTACCGATGTCACCGACTCGAGCGGCGCCACGAATTCGACCGGTGTGGTCGGCAACGAGTTGGTGATGATCGCGCAAGTCACGCAAGGACCGGGCAAGCAGTCGTGCATGCCCCTCACCGTAAACGCCGTCCCGTTCTCCAATGTTTACTCGGTTGCGGGACCGAATCAGGCGGGTGATTTGCTTGTGGTCGGCGCCCCGAATGCAGGTCTCGCTGAATTCCTGGCTAGTTTCCCCCTGCCCAGTGTCCCTGGCGGAAACCATCAGATCTGTAACCCTGTGCAGTTGGCGCCTGGACTGTATGCCAACGCTTACGTTCCCACGAGCCAGGAACGTACCGGCGACTTCAGCGCTTTCGGCGCGCCACTGCTGGATCCAGCCAGCGGAGCACCTTTCCCGGGTGGGATTATTCCGCCGGGTCGGTCCGATCCGAGTGGCGCTAATCCAGTTTTCGCATGGCGCATCGCAAGTCTGGCCAGCGGGAGCGACACCCTCCACACCAACCTGGTTCTGGCCAAGGACTTGGCCTATGTGTATGACAGCTCGACCGTCACTATCTACGGCAACGTCGTCAAAGCGACCCACGGCCAAACTCAGGGTGAGGTGCTGGGCGATGGCAACGCCAGCCAGGCGCTGCAGCGCTTTCCGCTGCACCAATCGCCTCTCACCTACCTGCCCGCTCCCACTCCGAGTGGAGCCGAGAGCACTCTGGCAGTACGCGTAAACGAGATTGAGTGGCACGAGTCCGACAACCTGTTCGTGCTTGGCCCCTCGGACCGTGACTACATTACCCAGACCGACGATTCGGAAAAGACAACCGCCATCACCGGCAATGGGGAACATGGTTTGCGCGTGCCCACAGGCACGGCCAACGTCAAGGCGGTGTATCGCAGCGGAACCGGCCAGCCGGGGAATGTCAACGCGCAACAGATCAGTCAGATGGCCACCCAGCCGCTGGGCGTGAAGAGCGTGATCAATCCCTTGCCCGCGGCGGGCGGCGCCGATGGCGACACGCGCGACCAGGCACGGCGCAACGTTCCCATCGGTATCTCCGCGCTCGATCGTCTGGTTTCAGTGCCGGACTACGCCGACTTCGCCCGCAAGTTTGCCGGCATCGGAAAAGCCAGCGCGCGGCGACTGACCGATGGCCGCAAGCTTCTGGTCCACCTGACCATTGCCGGCAAAGACGATATCCCCATCGATCCGACAACCGATCTTTATCAGGCACTGGTGCAAGCCCTGGCGCAGGCTGGCGATCCCAACCAACCCATTCAGATCGCTCTGCGGCGGCTGAAGGTCCTGGTGATGGCAGCTGGAGTCAAGGTCCAGCCTGACTACACATGGGAGTCGGTGGCTGCCAATCTGCGGGCCGCTCTCCTCGACCGATACAGCTTTGACAATCGCGAACTGGGTCAGAGTGCATTTCTGAGCGAGGCCGTGAGCGCTATGCACGCCGTCGCCGGTGTGGAGTTCGTTGACATGCAAACCTTCGACTCTGTTTCCGAATCGGTCACGGCCGCGCAGTTGGCGGGCCTCGCGGGCACTCTGGGATTAAGGAGTTTTGTCGAAGCGGAACTCGCGCATGTGGAAGCAACGGAGACCGATCCCACAAAACGAATTGCGCCGGCGGAGTTGGTCATACTTACGCCCGATATCCCTGACACCTTGATCTTGACGGAGATCACCACATGAGCAGCCTGAACGCGGACCGGCTCTACGAATTGCTCCCTGCGGTCCACCGCCTACGCGATGCCGATCGCGGCTATCCCTTGCGCGCCCTGCTGCAGGTAATCTCCGAACAGGTCAATGTCGTGGACGCCGACATTGCCCAGCTCTACGAAAACTGGTTTGTGGAAACCTGCCAGGAATGGGTGGTCCCCTACATCGGCGATCTGGTGGGATACACGCCGCTGTTCGACATTGGAGAGCCCGCTGGAGTGCAAAGGCCGCGGGCCCTGGCGCGGGAGCGAATTCTTATTCCCCGTCGCGACGTCGCGAACACCGTACGCTTCCGGCGCCGCAAAGGCACGGTAGCCGTTCTGGAAGACCTGGCCAATGCAGTCGCAGGCTGGCCGGCACGCGCCGTCGAGTTCTACCGCCTGCTCAGCTTTACTCAAAACATCAATTATTTGCGCCTCGACCGCGGCCGTACCGTTGATATCCGCGACGGCGATGCTCTTGACGATCTGGGCAGCGCGTTTGAAGAAGTTGCGCACCTCGTGGACGTCCGCTGCATTGGGGCGCGTCATTTCCCGGAGTTCTACAACATTCCGAGCGTGGGAGTGTTCGTCTGGCGTCTGAAAACCTACTCCGTCACCCAGTCTCCGGCTTATTGCGAGGAGGAGCAGAGTCCGAATTGTTTCGTGTTCAGCGTGCTGGGCAATGACACGCCTCTGTATAACCGGCCTCAAAGCACGTCGGCGCATCCTCCGGGAAAACTCAATCTTCCCACCCCAATTACGCGACGGGGCCTAGAGTGCTTTGAGACCGACGAGCCGACAGAACGCGAAACCAGCGGCATTCCTTATTACTATGGCGATGGCAAGAGCTTCGAAATCTGGACCGGCACGCCGCGCACGCTGGTTGACCCAGCTTCGATTGTGGTAGCTGACCTGACAGACTGGACCTACCGCCCACTGCCTACGCAGGTTGCGGTTGACCCGGTGCTGGGACGCATCGCTTTTCCGCCAACTTCGATTCGCCGCCAGGGAGTTTGGGTTTCTTACAACTACGCGTTCAGTGCCGACATGGGTGGGGGCGAGTACGAGCGTGAGCTTGTCGCAACCCGCCGCGTACAACCTCTATCTGGTTGGCGAGCAGGAAAACTTCACCCGCATCAACGATGCCCTCGCCCGCTGGCAGAGCGACAACCCGAAAAATGCCGTCATCGAAATCACCGACAGCGGGGCATACGTCGAGCCTATCAGCATCACGCTGAAACCAGGTCAGACTCTGCAGCTGCGCGCGGCCAACGGCAAGCGTCCGGTAATTCGCTTGCTGAACTGGCAGACGTCGGCTCCCGACAGTCTGACCATCAACGGGTTGGCGAACACGGACACACCGGGCGCGGAACCAACCAACTGGTTCACGCTCGATGGAATCCTGGTGACAGGTCGCGGAATGCAGGTGCAGGGGGAGGTTGCTGGAGTTACGATTCGGCACTCCACTCTGGTGCCGGGCTGGGGGCTCGACTGCAACTGCGAACCCGTGCGTCCCACGGAGCCGAGTCTCGAACTCGACGACGCACCCAATTGTGTGCGCATTGAACACAGCATCCTCGGCGCCATTCAGGTCAATCGCGACGAAGTTCGCGAAGATCCCTGCCGGATCTACATCAGTGACAGCATCGTGGACGCCACCAGCAGCGACGCCATCGCGCTGGGCGCTCCCGAAAAGTTGTGCGCGTTTTCCATCCTCGATATCCGGCGTTGCACCGTATTTGGGCAGGTGCAGACCCACGCCATTGAACTCGCGGAAAACTGCATCTTCATGGGCGTGATCGTAGATTGCCGGCGCCAGCAAGGCTGCATGCGGTTCTGCTACGTCACCTCCGGATCGCGCACGCCGAAGCGTTACGAGTGCCAGCCCGACCTGGTGGAGCGGGCGGTTCTGGCTTTCGCTCAACAGGAAAATCTGCCTGGCGCGCAGCGAAACGCATTGCTGCAACAGGAACGCTCGCGGGTTGAGCCTGAGTTCAACAGCACGCGCTATGGCATGCCCACGTACTGCCAGTTATCCGATCACTGCGCGCTGGAGATCACGCGCGGCGCCGACGATCAGTCGGAGATGGGCGCGTTTCACGACTTGTATCAACCCCAGCGGGCAGCGAATCTGCGTGCTCGATTGGATGAGTACACACCGGCAGGCATGACTGCCGGAATCATTTACGCCAGCTAGGGAGGGCCGCATGAAAGCCGATCTAACGCGAGATACGTTTCATCCCCTGAAGCACTACGCTCGTGTGCTTACGCAACAGGGTAGAGTTCAACTGGACGCCGATATGAACGAGCAGGCGGCGATCCTGCTGCGATACCTGCAGACACTCGCGGCCGATCTGATTGGCCCGGCCGGCGGGCCAGCCATTGCCCCGGGATTTGAAATCAGCGCCCTGCCCGCTCCCAATACGTCGGATTTTCAGATTGGCTTTGGCAACTACTACGTGAATGGATTGCTTTGTCAGGCCGACTTTGTTCCCATGGCAATCTTCCCAACCACCGACCCGGCTGTCTTCCAGTTGATGAATTGGCGGGCGGAATTCGAATCGCAACCGAATCCGAATTTATACGAAATCTTTGATGCAACGCTGTCGTCGACACCACCTCTAACGCCTGTGTCTGTCGTTATTGCAAGCGCGAGCAAGACACAAAATCAGTACCAACTGACATTTAAAAAAGCTCCCGTGCTCACGGGCTTTGCCACGCCTACGCTCCGTCGTCTCATCACTTACCTACACCAGCCGGACTTCGTCTTTTCGACGAAGTCGAACCCGAACAGCCCGCCCCCGCTCCCAACCACCACCGGTTCATTTCAGGTTTATCTGGACGTGTGGGAACGTGCTATCACTTATGCGGAGGATGACAGCATTCGCGAAGTAGCGTTGGGCGGGCCTGACACCGCCGCCCGCACCAAATTGGTCTGGCAGGTGAAACTCACACCTTCGACCAGTTCCAACGATAGCGGCCCGGCCTGCATGACGATCCAGCAACTTAACGCGCAGGTCCAGGCTCAGCTCCAGGGACAAACCAAACCCCAACCTCGCGGCTGGCTGCAGGCGATGGCCAAGCAAAGTTCGCAATCGACGAATCCTTGCATCATTAACCCAAACGCTGCCTATACCGGTCCTGAAAACCAGTTGTACCGGGTCGAAATCAATCGCGGCGGCGCCGCCGGCACCGTCTCCGGAAAATCCGCTACTTTCAAGTGGTCGCGGGAGAACGGATCGGTCATCTACCCAATCGCCAGCGGCGGAGGAACGACCGCAGTAGTGGTGGAAAGCCTCGGACGCGATGATCGTTTTGGCCTTACGGAAGGAAACCTGGTTGAGGTGCAGGACGACCGCTCTGTTCTCTCCAACCTCGCCGGCAATTTGTTGCCAGTGCAATCCATCGATTCCACAACCTTGACCGTAACGCTCAGCGGCACGCCCGACCCGCTGTTAGGAAGCGATGAAACTCTTCACCCGTTGCTGCGACGCTGGGACCAGATCGCTGGCGATCCGGCCGAGTTCGGGCTTACTCTCGACGCCGACAATTGTGCCTTTGTTCAGGAAGGCGTCTGGTTGACCCTGGAGGACGGCATTCAAATCCGGTTCCAGCCCGCAGGCCCGGTATCGTCAGCCGGCGCCCCTGCAAGTGTGCCGATGAATCAGTACCTCACCGGAGACTATTGGCTGATTCCCGCCAGGACCGCCACTGGCGACGTCGAGTGGCCCAAGGTCACGGATGCGCAGGGCAATCCTGAAACTGACTCGCAGGGGAACATCATCCCGCTTGCGTTGCCGCCACACGGCATCACGCACTACTACGCGCCGTTGGCCGTCGTGACGGTTAACGCCACAGGTATTTCCGTGGAGGAGTGCCGCACCTCGTTTTCGCTGACTGAGATCACGCCGTTATAGAAAAAAGCTTGGTCCTCGCGGTGGTGCCCTAGTCTCCATAAGACTGGGGCACCGTGCTGGCTCATCCGTTTGCGTAACCTGGCTCGTGTGCCTTTCCCCCGCGGCTGTGGTGAAATGAACTCTGCATGAGTTTGTTTCAACCGATTCCGGATGCTGCCCACCCCGGCGACCGTCGTAATCCGCTGGCGGACCGGATGCGGCCGCGAACGCTCGATGAATTCGTCGGACAAGAGCACTTGATCGCCCCGGGCAAGCCGCTGCGGGCCCAGATCGAGCGCGACGATCTGGGTTCGCTCATCTTCTGGGGCCCTCCCGGCACAGGCAAGACTACGCTGGCCAAAATCATCGCCAGCCTGACCCGCGCGGAGTTCATCGAGTTCAGCGCCGTGCTCGCCGGGATCAAAGAAATCAAGCAGGTCATGGCTGATGCCGAACGGGCGCGCCAATATGGCACGCGCACCATCGTCTTCATTGATGAAATTCATCGCTTCAACAAAGCCCAGCAGGATGCATTTCTTCCCCACGTAGAAAAAGGAAACATTCGCTTGATTGGCGCGACCACCGAGAACCCGTCGTTCGAAATTAATTCCGCGCTGCTGTCGCGCAGCCGGGTGTACGTGCTCAAGCCGCTTACCGAGGAGCAGATCGTGCTCTTGCTGCGGCGCGCGATCGAGGACAGTGAACGCGGTCTCGGGGCCCTGAAGCTCTCAGCCAATGACGACGCCCTCATGCGGATCGCCGCCTACTCCAGCGGCGACGCCCGCAACGCCTACAACGTGCTAGAGGTTGCGGCGTCGCTGGCGTTGGAACGGGCGCATACAACCGCCGGCGCAGAAATCGCCACCGAGATTGTGCAGGACGCATTGCAGAAGCGCGTCCTGCTCTACGACAAGTCAGGCGAAGAGCATTACAACCTGATTTCCGCGCTGCACAAATCCGTGCGCAACAGCGATCCTGACGCCAGCCTTTATTGGTTGGGGCGAATGCTCGAAGCCGGCGAAGATCCGCTTTACATTGCCCGTCGCGTGGTGCGTATGGCAGTCGAGGACATAGGCCTGGCTGATCCCAATGCGTTGTCGTTGTGCATGGCCGCCCGCGATGCCGTGGATTTCATCGGCATGCCGGAAGGCAATCTCGCGCTGGCGCAGGCGGTGGTATATCTCGCGGTGGCGCCGAAATCCAATGCGCTCTACACCGCCTACGGCGAAGTGCAGCAGGACGTCGAGAGCACCGCCGCCGAGCCAGTGCCTCTGCACTTGCGCAACGCACCTACCGGGTCTGATGAAAAACCTGGGCTACGGGCAGGGCTATCAGTATGCGCACGATCTGGAAAACAAAGTCGCCGACATGCAGTGCTTGCCGGACAATCTGAAAGATCGGCAGCTATTACCAGCCTACAAATGAGGGAATTGAGAAGCGGATTCGCGAGCGGTTGGAAGAGATCAGGAAGAGACGCACCTCCGCAAAGGAGTAACTGCGCCTCACCCGAACCGCGCCTTGTGCTCCTTCAAGATACAGCGGTCCATCACCACAAACATTCCCGCCCTGTCGCGCTTTTTCCGCGGCTTTTTCGTTGACCACTTCTTCCTGCATCCACACTGCGGGAATCTTCAACTTGATCGCCTCATCGACGATCTCCTCCACGAACTCCGGGCGGCGGAAAATGTTCACGATGTCAATTTTCCCCGGCACATCTGCAAGCGACGAGTAGGCTCTTTCGCCGAGCGCTTCGTGAATTGTCGGATTAACGGGGATGACCTGGTACCCCTGCAGCTGCATGTACGCTGAGACGCCATGGCTGGGGCGCAGCGGGCTGTCGGAGAGCCCAACCACCGCTATAGTTTTCGAGCGCTCCAGAAGCTCGCGAATGGGATCGGCAGCCACGGCCTGTATTCTAGCGCAGCCTGCCTAGTTCTTATTTGCGGATTCGGTTTTCTGCTTGAACATGCGCAGCGCCAGCTTGCGCACGGTGTCGGAGACTTCTTTATTGCCCGTCAGGTTCCGCAAATCTGCGACCAGAAGGTTCTTCATCAGACCGAGAGAAATGTCGATGGGGGTCCGCGGATTGAAAATCAGATTGCGTACCACCGCATAATTCTTCATAAAGCGCCGACGTAAGGGAATCGCGCGCAGCACCGCTTCCAGCACGTTTTTCTGGCTGGCGATTTTTTCCACCTCGCCGTCGCTGATCTTCGGAGAATCGAGCACCGCCAGGGCGACGAGTTTGGTGCCGTCCCGCACCAGGATTGATCGTTCTTCCTTTGTCCCCTTCATCGCCAACTGAATGCGGCCTTTGATATCAAGCGCGGTGATTTTTTGCAGGACGCTGCCCCGCCTTTCGTCGTTCGGATTGACCAGCTTCTTCGGAAGCACCGGCTTGGAGACGGGAGCGGCGGGAGCAACTGGAGCGCTGGGCGCAGCAGCAGCAGCGGCCGCTGCGGCTTTCGCTTCTTCGTGCGGCATTTCTTCGTGTATTCCGCCAATGGGATGAAACGGCTTCTCGCCTTCAGCCGCGAGTTCGCTGGCGTGCTCGGAAAAAAACGCGACTAACGCCTCTTCGGCTTCCGGATCGTCCCCCTCGGCGCCGAACGCGTGGGGAGCGATTGCACCCTTTGCCTCGGTGGCGGACTCCGCGGCGGGAGTGTGAATGTCGAGACTCCCACCAGTACCAACCGGAACCGGCTGTGGCTCGACCACCGTCTGCGCGTTCGCGGCTGGCGCAGATTCAGCCACCGCGGGTTTGCCGGTAATGAGTTCCTGCACTCGCGCAGTCTGCACCCCACTCAGCTCTTTGTTGTGGCTCAGCTCGACCAGAAGCGGTCGCGAAGCCCGCACCCGCGGACTCGCAATCATAAAGTCGATCCATTCGCCCTTAAGGTGAGTTGCGGTATCTGAGAGTTTTCCGATCAATACTGCGGGATTTTCCAGCAACAGCGGAAATAGCGGCGAACGCAAATTCTTGGGCGAGAGCCAATACTCCAGGACCTCTTTCGGGGTGTTCGGATTAGCCGCAATCGCCTTCGCCGAAGCCTCACTCCAGCCAGCGAGGGTCATCCGGGCTTGCTCGCCCATGATCTTGTTGTGATCGGCAATATAGACGAGAATCTCGACCATTTCTTCCGCCGGCACCTGCAGCGCGCCCTTCGACGCGGTCATCATGTGGTGCCATGACAAGGAGTTGCTGCGAACGAGATCGAGCATGCGCGACATAGTTGGGGAGCACACCGCTCCCTTAACAGGATCACCCAGACCGTCCGGCCTTTCCAGCATTTTCGGTCCAGGTAACGTTACGGAAGGAACAACGGGGCTGTACTTTAGGGCACGGCTTGGCGGGTGAAGCCCTTGCAGATCAAGCTTCTGCGGACGCCGCGCCCGGTTCGGCGCCGGCGCGCCGCATCCGCAAGTAGGCGCGGATAAAGGGATCCAGGTTGCCATCAATCACCTTGTCCACGTCTCCGATTTCGGTCTTGGTGCGGTGATCTTTAATCAGCCGGTAGGGCTGGAGCACATAGGAGCGAATCTGCGACCCGAAATCGATGTCGAGCTTGGAATCTTCAATCTTTTTGGTGACAGCGCGCTTTTTTTCCATTTCAAACTCATAGAGCTTGGAGCGCAGCATGCTCATGGCGCGTTCTTTGTTCTTGTGCTGCGAGCGCTCGTTCTGGCAACTCGCTACCAGGCCGGTGGGAAGGTGGGTGATGCGCACGGCGGAATCGGTCGTGTTGACGTGCTGCCCGCCTTTGCCGCTTGAGCGGTAGGTGTCAATCCGCAGGTCGTCGGGCTTGATGATGACCTCTACCGACTCGTCAATCTCCGGCGACACGAAAACGCTGGCGAATGAAGTATGCCTCCGCTTGGCTTGATCGAAAGGCGAAATGCGCACCAGGCGGTGCACGCCGATTTCGCTGGTCAGCAGCCCGAAAGCGTATTCGCCATTCACGCCGAAGGTCGCAGATTTAATGCCAGCCTCTTCGCCGGGTTGGTAGTCGTAGAGCACCGTCTGAAACCCCTGGCGCTCGGCCCAGCGCATGTACATGCGCATCAGCATTTCAGCCCAGTCTTGAGACTCGGTTCCGCCGGCGCCAGGATGGATTGTGACGATAGCATTGCGCCCGTCGTTCTCGCCGGAGAGCAGGGTCTCGGTTTCCAGGCGATCAACCAGGTCGCGGAGGGCATCAATTTCGCGCCGCAAATCAGGCTCAACGTTCTCGCCTTCACGCGCTAAATCGAAGTAGGCGGAAATATCTCCGGTGCGGCGGACCAGCTCTTCTTCCGTCGCCAGCAGGTGCTCCAGACGCTTTTTCTCGCGCATGACCTGCTGGGATTTTTGCGGATTCGACCACAGATTCGGGTCGGCGGCTTGTTTATCGATTTCAGCTAAATGTGGGCGCAGACGACCGCCGTCAAAGGTACTCCTGAAGTTCGCGGACCTTGACTTGTAATGACGTGTATTCCTGCTCGAAGTCCTGAATCATTCTTTATTCTTTTTTCCCGCTGGAAGTAAGCGAAAACGCCATCGCTCCTAGTGAAATTATCGCACACGCATACGCCAGCCAGTCGCCGTGACGGGTATAGAAAGTCGTTTCGCCCTCCGCTGAGAGCGCGTACGGAGCTTCCAGAACGTTGCGCAGTTTGCGCGGCACGCTGGCAACCACGCGGCCGTAGGGATCGATGGCGGCGGTAACGCCGGTGTTGGTATCGCGCAACAACCAGCGGGCGTTCTCGACCGCCCGCATGCGCGCCTGCTTCAGGTGCTGCGCGTAAGCGCCGCTGTCGCCATACCAGCCGTCGTTTGAGATGTTCACGAACACCTGCGCTCCGTTTGCAGCGAACTGCCGGATGTCATCAGGGAAAATCGACTCGTAGCAGATGAAGACCCCAAGCTTCTGATTGCCGGCAGGCAGCGGCTCACGCAAAGCGCCGCGGGAAAAATCCCCGACTTCCTTGGTGAGCCCTCCGGCGAACGAAAACAAATCCTTGAAGGGAACATATTCACCGAAGGGGACCAGGTGAATTTTGTCGTAACGTCCGGACCAGTCTCCACTGGGAGAAACCAGCGCCGCCGAATTGAATATCTGCGTCACGTGCTGCGGCGACATCATGACGTTGTCCACGCCAATGCTGCCCACGACCATCCATGCCTGAGCAGTCTGGGCGAGATGACTGATCTCGCCGTGAAAGGCGGGATCGGCGCTATAGAACGGCGCTGGTGATTCCGGCCATACAATCAGAGATGGATGCTGCCCGCCCACTGGCGTCAGGCTGAGCTGGGTCAGATCGGTCAAGGTGTCTGCAAAATATTGTGTTGTCCAATCACCGTTTTCGAGTACCGGAATATTTTCCTGCACCAGCAGCGCGATGTGATCGGCAGGGATGGCTGGCGCGGGAATCCAACGCGCACCTTGCAATACGAATGTCGCGGCCAGCGCCGCCCACAACAGGGGACGCCGGTTGCGCCGCAGCAGAAACGCCGCCGCAAATGCGGCGTTGACGATCATGATCTCCAGCGAGACCCCGTAAACGCCTGTGACCGACGCGATTCGCGCCAACGGAATATTGTCAACCTGAGCGATGCCAAGCAGGTCCCAGGGAAAACCCGTGATACGCGTGCGCGCCAGTTCCACCGCCACCCAGACAAACGGCGAGAGCACCAGCGCATTCCGCAGCCCCGATTCCCCGCGCGCCAGCCAACTGACAATCAGCCCAAACAGCCCGTGATACAGGCCGAGGTACATGGCGAAAAGAAGCAGCAGCCCGGTAGCACCAAACGCGTTGATGCCGCCGTACTGCTTCATGGTGCTGTAGATCCAGTAGCAATTCCCGCAGTACCAGAGGATTCCGGTGAACCATCCCAGAAGAAACGCCTGCCCGGGACGTGCCGGCAGAAGCTTCACCGAACCCTCGAGCTGAAGCGTGTCGGGACGGCGCGCGCGAAGAATCGCGACGAGCAGCGGCGCGACCGCAATCCAGCTCAGCCAATACAAATTGGGCAGCGGGAAAATGACGACTTGCAGCACGGCCGACAGAATTGCCAGCAGCCACGCGCTTCTTTCAATTCGCAGCATCGAGAGGAAAGAATATCAGGATGACGGCGTAGCTGATTGGGCCTGTATTAGGGCACGCCTTCAGGCGTGCCGAAAATCGCCAGTAATCTGTCGCGCCTTAAGGCGCTGCGGCGGCGGCTAAAGCCGCGGTCATCGCGGAGTCTTTACGATACGGCTGAAGCCGTATCCTGATACAAACCTCTTCGCTTCCGGGGCGGCGACATTCGATCCGCGCGCCTGAGAAACTATTCCCCCTTCCCCAGCCTCGCCAGCGCCGCCAACTGCTTCAAATACTCTCGCAGCGGTTTTGCCGGAGTCCCCCAAAACGCCACGCCCTTGCCGCGCAGAACTTTCTTCGGCAGCACCCCGCCCTGGCCACCGATCATCACGCCTTCTTCAATGCGCGCATGCTCTCCCACGCCCACCTGTCCGCCGATGATTACGTTGTTCTCAATCACAATGCTGCCGGAGAACCCCGCCTGGGCCGCGATGATCACGTTTTCGCCAATCACGCAGTTGTGCCCGATGTGGACGAGATTGTCGATCTTCGTCCCGCGACCAATGCGAGTGACTTCCAGCGCGCCGCGGTCAATGGTCGTGTTAGCGCCAATTTCGACGTCGTCTTCGATTTCAAGCTTTCCAATCTGCGGGAATTTCTCGTGCCGACCAGTCGCGGCATCACGGACGTAGCCAAAGCCATCGCTCCCCAGCACCGCCCCGGCATGAACCGTCACACGGCTTCCAAGCTTCGTGCCGGAATACATCGTCACATTGGGGTAAATCTGGCAGTCTTCGCCGATTTCGACGCCCGTGCCGATGACGCAGCTCGCGCCAATCCAGGCGCGGTTACCGATGCGGGCGTCTGCCTCGACCGAAGCGTGCGCATCAATCGAAATTCCCTCGCCCAGCTTTGCTGATTCGTGAACCGTCGCGCTGGGATGCACTCCCGCGTTATGTTGAGCAGAGTCGCGCAGCAACTCCGCCGCTCGCGCAAAAGCAAGCCGCGGATGAGAAGTGATCAGGAGCGCTTTAGAAGTCTTCGCCGCCTCCGCAAAGCTTCCGGCAATCACGGCCGAGGCGCACGACTGGAGCGCAGCCGCCAGGCTCTTTTCGTCTTCCGCAAAGACAACGTCGCCTGTCGAGGCCGCCGCGATGCTGGCGACGCCGCTTACCTCAACGCCCTCATCGCCCACCACGCGCGCCCCAACCGCTTCCGCAATCTCGCTGACCCGCCGTTTCATTGCACTTGTTTTATACGTTTGCAGCGGGAAAGGAAAGCCGGTTTCTGGCGCTTCAATCAAGAAGCGATAACCACAGAGGACACTGAGGTTCACAGAGTGAAAACGAGAGAGCTTACAATGGACTCGTGGAGAAGAAGGTTTTCTGGGCGGTCTTCATCATTCTGGGGCTGATCGCGGATGTCGTGCTCCCGATCTGGTGGGCGCTAGTGGCGACCATTCCCTGCGCCTATGCAGCATGGTGGGTCGCGTACCGGAGCGATTGGTTCTGAGTCTTATATTCTGAGTGTTACAACTTGTGTAAAAACCGTTGCACCGAGTGGCTCGTCAACCACGCTAGAACCCGCCGCGACGCTTGGATTGGGGTGAAAATCAGACGCGATGAATTGTCCGAAGCTACTTGACGAAGCGATTGGAGGTACTTTACGTTGCCTTCTTGGCCTCGGATACCGTCGCTGCCCGAGAACACGAGCCTGGTGATTGTGGTCATCATACCGATGCCGAACTCTGCTCATGCCGCGAACCGCTCCGAGAACTCCAATGGGAGCACCTCGGCGGTTATGCCACCGAAGCTCTCATGATCTGGGGAGACTTGGATTGCTATAAGCATTTTCTGCTACGGATATTGGAGTTGGTCCTAACAGCCGGAGCACTGGACGAAGGCGACCCCCTCCGACGAGAGTGATATCGGACGTTATGCGAATGGCGCACTTGCCCAAGGAAGAACATACATCAGTTGGAGTTCAACAACCGAAAACGGACGAACAGCAATGCCACGTATCCCGTTAAGGGAGGCACAGCGACGTGGATGGTTGTTCCGGGATCGGCCAGTATCTGAGGAGCATGTGCGTCGTGATTGGGCGGGTGGCGTCAAAGGCCGTGCTGACGGCTTCTGATTCGCTTGTCAAATCTCGAGCACGAGTATACGGGCACAGATCACGACCATCCGGTGTGGGAAGGACAGGCATCGATCGTTCAGAGAACCGAGGCGTGATCCACAGCGGCGCGGCGAGGAGGCATTTGTCGGCGAATTGCGCTGCCGAACACGCTCAGCTTCAGCAGCGGGTAAGGATTGCACGTCGATGCTGAAACGTTGCGCTGTGCCGAAACATGCGGGCGTGTGAAACGGACTGTGTCAACTTTAGGGCCGCACCGCAGGGCAGTCCTAGGCAGGAATTCAAGAAATTACAAGTGGTGGTACGTCGAGAACGCCGGACTTTCAGACGGCCACGGGTCCAACCTATCGACGCAGATACGCCACTAACGGGTACCCGGCAGACGCTGAAGCCGAACATCGGCACAATTGGTGATAAATCGTTATTTCACAAGTCTCAATACAGCCCCTTCTCCCCCTCCGGTCGCGTCTTCCACCGCCGATGCACCCACAGCCACTGGTCCGGATACCGCCGCACGTAGTCTTCGATAATCTTGGTAAACAGCGCGGTGTTGGCGACCACGTCGGCTTCGGTGTCTCCGGTGCGGATTAGCTTGGCAGCGGGGTCGAAGCGGAGGCGGTATTTTTTCAGCATTGGGTCCCAGATGGTGAAGCCGGGGACGACCGCTGCATCCGTCCGCAAAGCCACTCGCGCAATGCCGCTGGCTGTGCAGGCCTGTATACCGAAGAAATCCACGAACACGCCCTGGCTGGCGATCATATTGGTGTCCATAAGCACACCGACGGCTTCGCCTTTACGCATGGCGGCGATCAGGCCGCGCGCGAAATCTTTGTCCACGGCTTTGTTGCCGTGCAGGGTGCGATAGTTGCGGACCCAGCGGTCGAGATAAGGATTGTCGAGCGGCCGCATCAACACGCCCAGCGGATATCCGTACAACGAATGCGCAAACGCCGACAGCTCCCACGCTCCGAGGTGCGCCGTCAGAAACAGCACGCCCTTGCCGCGCGTCAGCGCCCGCTCGTAGTTCTCAAAACCTTCATAGACGACGATCTTGCTGACGTTCTCACGGGTGTACCGGCGATAGAGGCAGACTTCGGCCAGTTGCCGGCCGAGCGAGGTAAAGACTCCGCGCAGGATTTTAGCGCGCTCTTTGCGGGATCTTTTCAGGAAGAGCCAGTTCGAGATTACGCCTGCCAACGCGGCGCAATTTTCCGTGCAGCAGATAGACGATCCAGGCGAGCGAGATACCCACCGCGCGGGCCAGCGGACGCGGCAACGCGCCGATAGACTTCAGGAAAATCCATGCCAGCGCGTATTCGAGTCGGTAACGCAAGGCGATGGGTGACGGTACACCGGGAGGAAATTCGCTGTCAATCCACGCGACAAAAGACTTCTTCACCACAGAGACTCAGAGCCACAGAGAAACCAAAACGACAAAATAAGTCTTTTCTTTACGATTTTTGCTTCCTCTGTGGCTCTGAGCTCTGTGGTGAAGCCTTTGCATCCGCGAAATTTCCGTGGAGTTTTCTAGTCCCCTCAGTTACTGGCTGGTCAGCTTGGCCCACTTCGCCAGGCTCGACAGGAACGGATACGACCCTTGCGGCGAGCTTACCGTCTCCAGCGTCGTGCGGAAGGGCTGCATGTGGCCGTAGAACTCGCGAGTGCTTTCGCGGTCCACTTTGATGACTGAGCCATTCAGTTCCAGTCCCGCGAAAATGCCACGGGCGCGTGAGTAGCTCAGTATCTGAGCGCGCATGGTCCAGTCGGTGTCGGCGGCGGCGTGACGGCCTACCGGGCCGGCGGCAACACTGGCATCGGCCCCCAGCTTGAACTTGCTGTTCAGCAGATTTTCCATGCCCTTCTGGTTCATGATCAGCATGACCAGATCAACCGCCTGGCCGCCAATCTGCAATCCCCAACTGCCGCCTTCAATCTTGAAAAATGCGGGATCACTCCATCCCTTGGCGGTGCGGCAGCTGGCCACGCCGCGTCCGTAGCGCGCGCCAATGACGAACCCGGCCTTTAGCATGGAGGGCACAACCGCTACGCACTGCGCCGAGCCCATGATTTGGTCTGGGATGCCGGTGTCTGGGGCGGACTGGATTTCTTCCAGGATGGTCGAGGCGGATTTCACCCGGTCAGCGGCCCGGTTGTCGTCGTCATCGGCGGCAAAACAAGAGGCGGCCATAGCCAGCGTCACACTCAGCACTACCAGCACTAACATCAGCTTTTTCATAGCTTTTCACACCTTCGGGAACAGAGATTTCTAACCTGAACACCTGATTCTAGGAGAATACTCTGTGCAGGCAGGGTTTTTGCTCGGAAGCTGTTGACGATTCAGATGCTTGGCTGGAGAAGGGCAAAAGCAGCCACGGATTTCCACGGATGAGCACTGATAAAGCTTAATGAACACATTTCAGGCCTAAATTTGGGGTTGACGGTACGGGTGAAGGGATTCAAAGGAAACCCAGGGCAAAAAAATGCGGGGTTAGCAATCGCGGCAAGCCGCCACTCCCAACCCCGTCTCCCAGGTTCTGTGGTAGGTGAAGCGAGTATGGACTGGGTTACGGGCGCGAGTGGCAAGATTACCGAGGACAATGACCTTTAGTAACCATGCGGAATTCGGATTGACCGCGGGAATCAAGAGCGAGCAGTTCAAGATGTCGCCTCAAAAAAGGCCGATGAGTGAAATGGGATTTCTCAACTGTCAGGTGACGATAACCTTTGGCGTGACCCGGCAACGCCTCGTCCACCAAGTGCTCAGCAATAAAACAGGCGAGCGCCGGGATAATCGTCTGCGTCAAAACCCCGATGTAGTCGGATGTGCGCGGGGCTTCGTGCCATCCAGTGCGAAAGAGCCCGCCATGCGTGCAGGCCCTCGCCGTACAGGTACAAGGCTGCAAGGGCACTCCACCCACGCTATCGGCTTTCTCGTTTCAATCACGCCAAACCAGTGTGCATAACCGCGTGTAGCTGCAAGGCGGTCGACTAGGGCAATCGCCGGATAGCCATGAGCGCATGATCATCACCAGAAGCCATTCAGGTCGGATTTCCTCGTGAACGTGCATCCGGATGTGAGTCGATTGCTGAGCGAGTTGGGGCATGAAGTGATTGTCGCCCATGCGCGCAATGTGCGACTGATCGGAGAGAGCCGAAAGAAAGATGATCGGCTGGATGCGCAAACGCTGGCTCGGCTGGCCCGGATCGATCCCGAGTTGCTGAGTCCGGTGAAGCATCGCAGCGCGAAGGCGCAAGCGGATCTGACCGTGATCCGTGCGCGAGCGGGACTGGTACGAGCGCGAACGGCACTGGTGAACACGGCGCGAGGGTTGGCCAAGAGCTACGGCGAGCGAATGCGCGGATGCAACGTGCGCAACATGAATCCGGAAAAAGCGGAGGGACTGAGTCCGGAACTGCAACGCGCGTTGGAACCGTTGCTGGCGGGGATCGAAGCGGTGAGCGAGCGCATCGCGGAGTACAACGAGCGCATCGAGCAGTTGGCGCAGCAGAGTTATCCGCAAACCGCGCTGCTGAAACAGGTGAAAGGTGTGGGCACGCTGATCGCGCTGACGTACATGCTGACGCTGGAAGATCCGCATCGCTTTCAAAAGAGTCGTGACGCGGGTTGCTATCTGGGCCTGCAGCCGGGACGAAGGAACTCGGGGCAGAGCGAGCCGCAGATGCACATCAGCAAGGAAGGCGACCCGTACTTGCGGACGTTGCTGGTGCAGGGGGCGCAGCATATCTTGGGACCGTTCGGGATCGATTGTGATCTACGCCGCTGGGGGCTGAAGCTGGCCGAGCGCGGCGGGAGGAGCGGGAAGAAGAGAGCGATCATCGCAGTGGCGCGGAAGCTGGCGGTGTTGCTGCATCACCTGTGGGTAAGCGGAGAAGTGTACGAACCGTTGCACAACAGCAATCAGAGAGCGATGCCGGCAGCCGCATAAGTCAAAAACGTTCTTCGAAAGGAAAAGCAAAAGCCCAAAGCCGAGTTTCGGTGACTGCGTCTAACGCCTGGCCCACCTTCCACTCTCAGGAGTGGGATCGCAGGTCGACTAACAGGTGGCAGCACCGGCTGAAACGAGAACACCCAACTTGCACCGAGCGATAGAGTCGCTCAACAGAGTGCGGATGGAAGGGTGGCGACAGTGGTGGTGACTCGGCGGAGAAAAAACCTTGTCCAACAAAAGAACGGCAGAATCGACTTGACTCCGACCGGCCTTCTCATGGAAGGCGTTAACCTCACGGAGGTGCCCGATCACGACAAAAAAGCGCTCGCCGAAGCGAGCGCCTTACCCAACACAGGGGCTGGTTGACCCCTAAACCTATTTCGCCGTAACCAACGAATGTGTAATCGCGTGTACCGACAACGCAATCCGGTTCTGGACCCCGACTTTGCGCATCAGTTTCGCGACGTGGGCTTTCACGGTACGCTCTTCAATGCCCAGAGCTGAGCCGATTTCTTTGTTCGAACGGCCTGCCACCAGCATTTCCAGGACTTCCTTTTCGCGGTCGGTGAAGGTCACGCGGCCGTTGGGGAAAATGCGTCCCGGCGAAGAACTGACGCGCTCGATGAACATGGAGAGCACGCGGCGTGGCGCCCAAACTGATCCCTGGCTCACAATTCTTATGGCTTGCACAAATTCGCCCGCCGAGGCGGCTTCGTCCACGTAGCCTTTGGCCCCGGAAGCGATCGCTTTCAAAATGGTTTCTTCATCTACTCCCGAGCCGGTCACGATAATGCGCAGGTCGGGGCGGGAGGCTTTCAGGCTGGCCATCACGTCAAACAGGTTCTGACCGCTGCGGTTGCCCAGCAGAATCAGCTCGATGTCTTGCATGATCGCGATTTCCGGCAGCCCGGCGGAGACCAGCTCGAAATCCGGCTCGGAATCAAACAGAGCGCGGAAACCGACGAAACGCAGTGGATCGCTCTCGACCACCGCAATACGGATGGCTGGCTTTTTTGTGGGTGCAGCTTTCATCGCTGTTGCAGCTTTCATAGGTATGCCTGTTCCCCGGACTTAAGGATGTGTTAAGCATATCTGTATTGCCGTGCGATGCAAGGTTCCGTAACGTACATCAAATTACGGGAGTAACATAGTTTGCATCCAAGTTTGGGCGAGGACAAAGCACGTGAGAAGAGCTTATTCGACGGTGGTTTCGGCAGTCCTGGTGGCAGCACTATTAGCGCCGCTGGCGGCGGCGCAGACGGCTTATCAACCCAAGTTCAAGGGCGACCCGGCGCGCTCCGATTCTGAGGCTGCAGCCCTGGGATACATGCGAACGTTCCTGCGCGCACAGAAGATCTACAAAAAGAAGAATGGCCACTATGCGACCACGCTGCATGGAGCTGGCGAAGACGGGATCGTTCACCAAGCGCATGGCCTCCTCGACCGATCGCGGCGATTACACGGTGAAGTTCCACGCCCATAGAGAGAAAGACACATTCGAAGTCACCATGGCCCCCAAGCAGCAGGATTCCGCACATCGCTCGTTCTTCTCGGACGAGCAGGGAAAAATCCGCGGAGATGAGCAGAAGGAAGCGGATGAGGGGTCAGAAGTGCTGAAAGCGGATTAGCTCAAGTGCGTAGGCTTTAGCTACGGTCCCGGCTTGACCTCCACCACCTTCCCGTCATGGTAGCTAATCACCAACGGCTTTCCGCCGTTTGGATAATGCAGCGTCCGGTCGATTTCGTCACTGCCTGATTCCAGGAGTCCAATCCCGACCGCGAAATCGGCTTCCAGTTCGCTCATGCCAGGCTTCACCTGGTGCTGATCAATCGCCTGCCATACATCCGCCGGCCAGTGCTTGTAGAGCTGATGCGGATCCTCGATGAACAGCATGTCATCGGAATAGAATTTGTAGTCGCCGTCCCGCTCCGTGCCAACCGGCGTCGCGTAATGCTTGCCCGCCTGCTCGAACACCGCCAGGACCTGACGCTCACCTGGATCCTTCGGGAAGACCCCGGTCGCGACGTCTTTGATCTCGAGCTTTTGGATCGGCAACAGCTTCCCGGCCTCGTGAGAGAAATCCGCATGACGAGTCGCCGGGTCGTAGGCGTAGTACGGGTATGCGTATCCGACCTTGACCCACACCGGCTGCTTGGTCAGATCCTTCGCTGACTTCAGATTGTAGGGATGCAGTTTCTTGGGTGTGACGTAGTAATCGGGATTCAGCGCGCGCTCTTCCGGTTTCCTGGCCTGCTCAACCGCGTCCTCGTGGCGCTCGTAGAAGATGATTCCGATTCGGATGCCCGCGATCAGCATCCCGATCACCAACGTGATCTGAATTCTTTGCTTCATTCGTGCGTAGGATAGCAGAGCCAGCGAGAGGAAGTGCCTGGGAACGCGGTCACAGAACCCGATGCTGTAAACTGAACCATCGAGGAAAATTATGCCAGCCACCACTGAGGAAGAAGTCCTCACCGCGCTCAAAGATTGTTACGACCCTGAGATCCCCGTGAACATCGTTGACCTGGGACTGATTTACGGGGTGAAGTTTGATCCGGCGGAAGACGAGAAGCAGGATGTCACCATTGATTTGACGCTGACTTCGCAGGGATGTCCCGCGCACGTGACGATTGGCGAACAAATCAAAATGCGTCTTCTGCAGTTGCCGGGCGTGCGCAACGCGAATGTGAATGTGGTCTGGAGCCCGCCGTGGACGCCGGAGCGCATCAGCCCCGAAGCGCGCAAGCAACTCGGGATCGAATAAGCTTCAGGTCGCCGGCAATTCGTCTTCGTCCCACGCAGAATCCCTACCCACCGGCTCTTCGGCCGACGCCAGGCGCTCACCGATCCGCGAAGCAATGCTCAGCAAAGTTGCGCCGCGCCTCATGTATTGAGGCAGGCTGGCGCGAATCTCGCGAAACTGCTCCGGATACTCCGATGCCAGCGCTGCCAGGGCCACGCCACCAAAAAAGAAACCACCACCGGTGCGGCGTTTCAAAAAGCACATCGCGCTCAGGCCCGCAGATCCGGCGATCAGCCCTCGCTTCCAGTTTTCCATTTCCTTCCGCCGTCCTCGTCTCGCCATAATGTCTCGACTATACTTCATCTTCTTCTTGCAGGAGGTTGGATGCGCAAACCGGGTCCCCAGATTTGGCTTACGGCTCTACTTCTTTGTTCCATTTCGGCTTGTTCCCTTTCGGCGATGGGCCAGAGCAAGTCCCGCGCGCGCGATCTGGGCATCCCATTTGACGGCAATCCCGGGCTGCTGAACGCAATCACCGACGTCAAAGGGGTCGAGGTCGGATACACCACGCTCATTTCGGGCGAGGGCGCATTGAAGGTCGGCGTCGGCCCCGTGCGGACCGGTGTGACTGCAATTCTCCCCCGCGGCAAAGACTCCAAGGACGCCGTCTTCGCCGGCTGGTTCAGCCTGAACGGCAACGGGGAAATGACCGGAGCGCATTGGGTGGAGGACTCCGGCTTCCTCGACGGCCCGGTCATGATCACCAACACCCACAGCGTAGGCGTGGTACACGACGCCGTTATCGCGTGGAAAGTGAAACGCGGCGAGCCTGACATGGAAAACTACTGGTGGTCCTTGCCCGTAGTCGCCGAGACCTGGGACGGCTACTTGAATGACATCAATGGCTTTCACGTGACCGCGCAAGATGCGATTCACGCTCTCGATTCGGCTGCCACTGGCCCTGTCGCCGAAGGAAACGTTGGCGGCGGCACCGGAATGATCTGCAATGAATTCAAGGGAGGCGTCGGGACTTCGTCCCGCGTCTTGAGTGCAAAAGAGGGAGGCTACACGGTCGGGGTGTTGGTGCAGTGCAACTACGGGGAGCGCGAGCAGTTGCGCATTGCCGGTATTCCAGTGGGCCGCGAGATTCCTGGCCCCAAGATCTGGGATGACGACACCGGCTCGATCATCGTCGTGGTCGCCACCGATGCTCCGCTAATCCCGACTCAGTTGAAGCGCCTGGCTCGCCGGGTTTCGCTGGGAATCGGTAGAAACGGCAGCTACTCCGGCGACGGCTCGGGCGACCTCTTTATCGCCTTCTCTACCGCCAACCCCGAAGCCATATCCCAAAAGGGGCTGCGTCACATCACCATGCTCCCCAATGGCGATCTCGACCCGCTATTCCTGGCCACCGTGCAGGCCACCGAGGAGGCCGTCGTTAATGCCATGGTCGCCGCGGAAACCATGACCGGCGTCAACAACAGGACCGTGCCCGCTCTGCCTCACGACAAGCTGAGGGAGGTTCTTCGCAAATACAACCGGCTGGTGAAATAGCTCCCTGAGCAGGAATGAATCTGCCTCAGCACCCGCGTAACCAAGGTAATTCCCCCGGGCTTTCCCCGTTGCGCTAGACTGGCCGAACCCGGCGGTGCCACCCAGGAGATGACTTAAGCACACGCCGCTCCGAGAGAGAGAGTCTTGAGCGTTCAGCCGAAATCCGCTCCCCGGCTCAGCGAGGCCGAGCAACGTCTGCTAACCGTCGTCGCTAAGGCGCCCGTGGTTTTTTTCTCACTGGACGCCAACGGGGTCTTCACCCTCTCCGAAGGCAGAGCTCTTGAAAAACTCGGCCTCAAGCCCGGCCAAGTGGTTGGGCAATCCATATTCCAGCTTTATAAGAAGTATCCCAACATTTTGGAGTCCGCTCGCCGCGCCCTTGCCGGCGAAGAATTCACCAGCTCCGGCGTCCTTCCGGATGTTGACTTGTTTTTCGAAACCCACTGGGCACCCACCCGAACAGCCGATGGAAAACTGTCGGGCGCAATCGGCATCGCAGTGGATGTCAGCGAGCGCACAAAAAACGAACGCGCGCGCCAGGAGGCTGAGGCCCTCTATCGCAGCCTGGTCGAGCAATTGTCGGCGGTCACCTACATCGCCGAACTCGGACTGGAAGGCGTGTGGAGATTCGTGAGCCCCCAAATTGAGTCCCTGCTCGGATACACCCCCGAAGAATGGCTCTCCGATTCCGCCAATTGGATCCGCCATGTGCATCCCGAGGACCACCAGATCGTCAGCACTGCCGAAGATGCAACTCTGGCAGGCAATTCCTTCCGCGCCGAATATCGGGCCTTCCGGCGCGACGGGAAAATGCTGTGGATCAACGACAGCGGCTCGCTGGTACCCGGACCCGACGGCCGGCAGTTGCTGCATGGCGTGCTTATCGACGTCACCGAGCAGAAGCAGCTTCAGACCCGGTTGGCACAAACCGAGCGCATGGAAGCTGTCGGCCAGTTGGCCTCCGGTGTGGCGCACGACTTCAACAATCTGCTGACCATCATCAAAGGCTACAGCAGCATCATGATGGAGCGTAACCCCGAAGGCCCGGACGCACGCGCCGCTAAGGAAATTCAGCAGGCCGCCGACCGCGCCGCGTCGCTGACCCATCAACTCCTCGCCTTTGGCCGCAAACAGACCTTGCAGCCCCGTGTCCTCGACCTGAATGCGATTGTGCGCGGCCTGGAGAAAATGCTGCGCCGCGTGCTTTCTGAAAATGTTGATCTCACCATCCGCACTGCGCCCGGCCTCGGCTTCGTAAAAGCAGACCCCGTCCAGATGGAGCAAGTGCTGTTGAACCTGGTGGTCAACGCCCGCGACGCCATGCCCAAAGGCGGACGTCTCACGATTTCTACCGTCGCTCGGCATGTCGATTTCGATTCCGGGGAGAACGAAACATTTATCCGCGCCGGAGATTACGTTACCCTATCGGTTGCGGACACCGGCATCGGCATGGATGCTGCGACCCGCCAGCGAATCTTTGAACCGTTCTTTACCACCAAAGAAGTTGGCAAAGGGACGGGACTTGGCTTGGCCACGGTTTACGGCATCGTAAAGCAGAGCAACGGCCACATAGGAGTGGAGAGCGAACCTGGGCACGGCACCACTTTCTACGTTTTGCTGCCTCGGGTAGAAAATGAAACACTGGCAGCGCGAAAATCCACGATGGCGGAAACTCACAAGCGCGGTACCGGAACCATCCTGTTAGCCGAGGACGAACCCCTGCTGCGCGAACTCGGCGAAACCATTCTGACCCAAGCCGGATACAAAGTGTTGACCGCCCCGAACTCCGACTCGCTGAAGATGCTTCTGACCTCGTACTCCGGCACCATTGACCTGCTGTTGACCGATGTGATCATGCCCGGAATCAGCGGCCCCGAACTGGTCCGCCTGGTCCGCCACAGTCGTCCGAGCATCCGTGTGTTGTACATGTCCGGCTACGCCGACGACGAAATCGAAGACCTCGACCGCGATGCGGGATTCCTGCAGAAGCCTTTCACGCCGTCGGAACTGACGGCGAAGGTGGCGGAAGTGCTGGGAAGCTAGGAGAGCGGCTCTTGGCTTCTTGGCTCTTGCCTCTTGGCCCCTGGTGGCTCGCCTGGACTGGCTACCGCGGGAGGGCACGGCTTCAGCCGTGCCGTAACCGGCGCCCAGTGAAGAATGCAGGCTTCAGCCTGAAGCCGCCTTCCGTTGTGCTACATTTCATTCCTGATGTCCACCGAATCAACTCCGCAAAACCCTGAACTACTCTACTGCGCCAAATGCGCCGCCGAGGTACCTGACCCGCTAATCTGCGGCGACTGCGGCGCCGTCATCTGCCGGAAATGCGGCACACCGCTGGAAGCCGCAGAAGACCTGGGCATGGGATAATCTTTCCGTCCGGGATTGTTTTATGTTTGAGCGTTACACAGAAGGCGCCCGTCGCGTGGTCTTCTTTGCCCGCTATGAAGCCAGTAACTTCGGCTCGCCTTGTATCGACACGGAACACCTTCTCCTTGGACTTCTCCGTGCGGAAAAAGTACTCTTCCTTCACGTTCAATTGAACGTGGGCCTTCGAGGCCGCGTATCAGGCCGTGGCCGCACGCATAAAGCCTGGCGAACGAATACCGACAAGTGTTGATTTGCCCCTGAGCGAACATGCCAAGCGTGCGCTCACCTATGCGTCCGAGGAGGCAGACCGACTCAACCAGCGCCACATCGGCACAACACATCTACTGCTGGGACTTGTGCGAGACGAGAAATTCGCGTCCGCGGAGTCCCTAACACAGCTTGGGGCACATCTGGATTCGATGCGGAGAGTCGTGGAGGCGCCAAGGGATGAGGCGCAGTCTGCAGAAGCTCGCGCTCCAATCACACATCATCGCACCGTCACCGGGCCAGATGTGATCATGCTTCGTGGTGCGAAGAGAAACGTGGAAGACCTTCATCGTGAAGTCAGATAGGCTTCGAAAATGTTCATTGGACGCGAAAATCGTGGAAGCCGCACAACGTCATCACGACGAAAGATGGAAAAGAAATCTCCTTCGACCTCACACTGGCGAAGAAATCGCCTGAATTCACGTTGGTGAAAGGTGGGTGGAAGAAAGATCAGTGCGCGATCTGCCGCTGGGACTTGTATGAATCGGAGGACGTGAGCCGCGGAACTGGCTTCACCAACGGTAAAGACTGGATCGTGCCTCGAATGCCATCGACAGATTCATAGACAATGACTTCTTCTCGCCCAGCGTACTCCGACATCACATGAACCTCTAAACCGGCACCGCCGTCTTCCTCGCCGGATTGAAAAACGGCAACTTCACCACCGTCGCCAGCGCCTTCTCCCGCACCGCCTCAATCGTCACTTCCATCTGCAGTTTCGTTCCCGGCCGTGAGTGAGCCGTCTCCACGCTGGCCAGCGCGATCATCTTCTTCAGCACCGGAGACCACGTGGTCGAAGTCGCCTTCCCCACTTGCCGATTGCCGGAATAAACCGGCACATGCACGCGCGACGCCTGGCTGGGCGCAGCTGGAGTAAGTCCGAGCTTTTCGTACAGCGCTTCGATTTCCAGCCAGTCGAGTTCCAGCCCAACAAGCTGCCGCTCGACCCCCTGCTTTTCATCTTTCACCAGCGCTGAGCGCCCAATGAAATTTTCTTTTTGCAGATGCACCATCTTCCCGAAGCCCAGCTCGTACGGAGAATATTTCTGCGACGGGAATCAGCGCCTTGCGCGAACTGGTGTAGTCCACGTCGAGCAGCAGCAATCCGGCCTCGACGCGTGCAACATCGAGCGCCAGCATTCCCGTCGGATGAAGATCAAACTGACGGCCCGCCGCACGACCGCGTCCCAGACTTTCACCGCATCTTTCCAATCCACCCAGATTTCGTAGCCCAGGTCTCCGGTGTAGCCGGTGCGCGAAATATCCACCGGAACGCCGGCGATTTTGCCGCTGGTCATGCGGAAATATTTAAGATTGGCAATTTCCGCTTCCGCAATTGTCTTCAGCAGACCGCGCCGAAGTTGGCCCTTGCAGGGCCAGCGCCGCGGTGCTCTCGGAGATGTCCTCGATCTGGACATCCATGTTCAGGCCGTTCTGATGAAACCAGCGCAGGTTGGGCTCGGCGGCGGTCCAGCGATAGCGGTTTTCGTCGAGGCGCGTGATGGTGCCGTCGTCGACCACTTTGCCCTGCTCGTCGCACCAGCAGCAATAAATCACCTGGCCCTTGGCCACTTTGTTGATGTCGCGCGTAATGATGCGGTTCACTAGCTTGGTGGCGTCGCGCCCAGTGATCAAGTACTTGTACAGCGGAGTGATGTCAATCAGCGCCGCCGCATTGCGGATGGCGTTGTACTCGTGCTCATGATGCACCTCATACACGCTGACCGTGTAGTATCCCGACCACTCGCGGTAGTTGAGGCTCTGGCAGAGGGGGAGAGTGCGTTCGTGAAATGCGGTTCCAATGGGCATGAGGGGCTCTCGTTTGAACTCTGCATTATATCGACTCCGAGGCCGGCGAAGGACCACGGTATGGCCTTGCGGAGCCGCATGCAGCCGCAGACGTTTCTCGTTATTAATCCATTTTCAAGTGATCCGTGGCACTAAGTCTCTGCCCTCCAATAGCCTATCTATTGAGAATCTATTGATCTCCAGTGTATTGCGTTAAATGGGTGCCCATGCGAAACAGGAATGCTTCGTGAGGTGACTATGTGGCGGCAAGTTTGCGTCGTCTTGCTCATGTCGGCATTGGTGTGGCCAGAAGACCCGAGTGCCACTCCAAACACGGGCAGCGGAGCGACCGTTCAGAATCGAGTCGTCGCGATACACTGGTATTATTCTGAATTGCGTCGCGGGACAAGTGAGGATGCCGTGGTCCTCCTAGTGTTGGGAAACGTTTCGCTCACCGTGCCAGGCTCGCCGTTACCAGGCATTACCCCAGTGACTCTGAAATTAGAGCCACCCGCAGGCATGACAATCTCTGACATCCGATATCCCAAGCCGTACAAGAGCAAACTGGTTTCTGAGCCCAGACGGATTCCGGCGAACTATTTTCGGATTAGATTCAAGCTACGCGCCAGTAGGAGCGTCGATCTTGGGCAGCAAAACATCCGAGGTAGACTCATTTACCAAATAATAGACGGCAAGGACGTGTCTCCGCTACAAGACGTCGCTATGGAAATCCCGATTAGGGTTGTTGACCACCATGCGCGGGTACAGCGAGATAAGAATTGGCCATTTCGTCACACGCCGGCTGCAGAGGTCATCGTCATGGTCATCCTTTCCCCTATACTTTTGCCCTTCGCTCTCGCCTGCGCGATCTTCATGGGTGGCTGCGGCTAGCCTTGACGCTGGACAGTCAAGTAGAGACGATTTAATTATTCTTCCGCTAGAATGGATTGCGGTGTCCCGTCTTCTCCAATGGAGCGTCCTCCCCAGCGGCCTCTGATCCGCGCCGTGGAGTAGTCCTCGCGAGTATCATTTCTCTTCACCCCAAGTCCTGTTGTAACTGAAAGCTGAGAGCTGACAGCTAGAAGCCAGGAGCTAGAAACTAGTGGCTGTTTCTTACGACGCAATCGTGATCGGCGGAGGCCACAACGGCCTTACCCATGCAGCATATCTCGCTCGGGCGGGAAAGAAAGTCCTTGTGTTGGAGCGAAGACACGTACTTGGGGGAGCGGCCGTCACGGAAGAAGTTTTCCCTGGATTCAAGTTTTCCGTCTGTTCTTACGTCGTCTCGCTGCTGCGGCCGGAGATCATTCGCGACCTCGACCTGCCCCGCCACGGCCTGGAAATTCTTCCTCTGGATGGCACGTTCACGCCCATGCTCAGCGGCGATTACCTGTGGCGGGTGAACGATCATGGCAAAACGCATCGCGAGATCGCTCGCCACTCGCGGCTCGACGCTGAGGCTTACGACGAGTTCGGCAAGGCCATGCAGCCGATGTGCCATTTCGTGAAGCCGATCATGAACATGGTCCCGCCCGACCCGACCGGGCTCAATCCCAAAGACCTTTCGAAGCTGCTGTTTCTGGCGCGGCGTTTTCAGAAGCTCGCCAGTGACGACCGCTACAACCTGGTGCAGCTCATGACCATGAGCGCGGCGGATTTCCTCGACCAGTGGTTTGAAACCGACGTGCTCAAGGCGACCATGTCGGCGTCGGGAATTATCGGAACGTTTCTCGGCGTGCGCTCGCCCGGCACCGCTTACGTTCTGCTGCACCACTACATGGGAGAGATCGACGGCGCATTCCGCGCCTGGGGATTCGCCCGTGGCGGTACCGGTGGAATTTCCAACGCCATCGGTGACGCTGCGGTTGAGGCTGGCGTTGAAATTCGCAAAGAAGCGGCGGTGGCGAAGATCATCGTGAAAAACGGCCGCGCCGTTGGAGTCGCCTTGGCCAACGGCGACGAACTCTACGGCAAAGTAATTTCCTCCAGCGTGGATCCGCGGCATACGTTCATCGAATTCATCGACAACGGGAATTTACCCGCTGACTTTCTCGATGAAGTACGCCGCTACAAATTCCGCGGATCGTCCGGAAAAGTGAACCTCGCCCTCGACGCTTTGCCAGATTTCAAGTGCATGCCCGGAGTCGGTCCGCACCTTCGCGGCGCGATTTCCATTTCACCCGCGGTCGACTACATGGAGCGCGCCTACGATGACGCCAAGTACGGAATGTTCTCGCGGCGGCCGTACATCGACATGGTCATCCCGTCGCTCACCGACCCGAGTGTTGCGCCTCCGGGCAAACATGTGATGTCCTGCTTTGTGCAATATGCGCCTTACAAATTAAAACCCGGGCTGAACTGGGACCAGCTTCGCGACGACTTCGGCAACACGGTGATCGATACAATCTCCGAGTACGCGCCGAACCTGAAGAACATCATTCTGCACAAGCAGGTGCTCACGCCGCTCGATCTAGAACGCGACTTTGGCCTGACCGAGGGCAACATTTTTCAAGGCGAGCTTTCACTGGAGCAGCTTTTCTTTTTACGTCCGGTCTCAGGATGGGCGCGCTTCCGGACTCCGATTAAGAATTTGTACATGTGCGGTTCCGCCACGCACCCCGGCGGAGGAATCATGGGCGCGCCTGGACGGCTTTCGGCGTTAGAGGTGCTCAAAGATGGCGCTTGATTTGACGCGGGTTTGGGGAGTCCCGTGGAAGAGCGGCCCTTCAGGGCCGCGTCGGCGAACGCCTGAGATTCTTGGGAGCTTTAGCTCGTTAGGCCCTAAAGGGCGTCTAGTTAACGCCTTGAACGCGGCCATAAATGGCCGCTCTTCCACGGTCAATCCGGGTAAATATGTCTAACCCTCGCGACATCGTGATCATCGGCGGAGGCCACAACGGCCTTGTCACGGCCTTCTACCTCGCGCGCGCCGGATTCAAGCCGCTGGTGCTCGAGCGCCGTAATCAAATCGGCGGGGCCGCCATCACGGAAGAATTTCATCCCGGATTCTGGTCGTCGGTCCTGGCGCATACTGCCGCGCTTCGCCCCGATTTGGTTCGCGACATGGACCTCGCCCGGTATGGGTTGAAACTGATCACGCCGGCGGTTGAGACCACATCGCTGTCGCCGGATGGCCGCGCGCTCGTGCTTTATCGCGATGTTGAAAGGTCAGCACAGCAAATCGCGGCGTTCTCTCAGAAAGACGCGGCCTCGTATCCAGGGTTTCGGCGCGATATGGCGCAGGCCGCGGCGGTCATATCCAAAGCGCTGGCGATGACTCCGCCGCAAATCGAAGCTCCCGACTCCGCCGACCTGTTTGGATTGTTGAAACTCGGCCGCGCGGCCCGCGGCCTGGGCAAGAAAGACATGTTCAGCCTGCTGCGTTGGGGGCCGATGGCGGTCGCCGACCTCGCAGCCGAATTCTTCGAGACCGAGTTGCTGCGGGCCACGGTCGCGGCGCAAGGAATCTTCGGAACGTTTCTGGGTCCGTGGTCTGCGGGAACCGCGCTGGTTTACCTGCTGCGCGCCGCGGATGGCGAACGCTCCTTTGCACAAGGTGGAATCGGTTCCATCACTCAGGCCATGGCCGCCGCCGCGCAGCAAGCAGGAGCCGAAATTCGCACCGGTGCCGAAGTCATCGAAATTCGAATCAAGAATGGCTCCGCCCAGGGAGTGGTGCTTTCAAGCGGAGAAGAAATCCTGGCCCGTGCAGTAGTATCAAACGCCGACCCCAAGCGAACATTCTTGAAGCTTACAGATCCCGCCCTGCTGCAGCCCAGCTTCACCCGTCGCTTGCAGAACTATCGCATGAACGGCACCGTCGCCAAAGTAAATCTGGCGCTCTCCGGTCTTCCCACATTCACTGCTCTACACGGCAACCCCGAGGCGCTCGCCAGCCGAATTCAGATCGGACCGGAAATCGACTATCTCGAACGCGCCTTCGACGAATCCAAGTACGGAAACTTCTCGCGCGCGCCGTATCTGGAAGCTACAATTCCAAGTATTGGTGATCCGTCACTCGCGCCCGAAGGCAAGCATGTGATGTCCATCTATATGCAGTATCGCGCCCTACCGGCTCAAGAACGCGAGCTGGCATGACGAGTCGCAGCGCGTCGCGCTCGGCGATACCGTGGTCAAAACACTTGCGCAGTATGCGCCCGACTTGCCCGAGAAAATTCTGTCGCACCAGATCATCACCCCGCTCGACCTCGAAGAAACCTACGGCCTGACCGGCGGGCACATTTTCCACGGAGAACTCGCGCTCGATCAGATTTTCACCATGCGGCCTGTGCTCGACTGGGCGCGATACCGCACGCCGATTGAGAACTTGTTTCTCTGCGGATCGGGAACCCATCCCGGCACCGGGCTGACTGGGGGGTCAGGGGCAAATGCGGCAAGAGAGATCATCAGATCGTTTAAGAGGTAAGAAATAAGATGGCATTACATAACGACCGCCGGGAGTGGAGGAACGTACTCCGGTTGGCGCCTCTCCTCTTGTTAAGTTGCGGGATATATACCTACGGCCAGGCACCCGCTCCCAACACCACCCAACCGGCAGGAGTTGCGCAAGTAAGCAGCGGAACTGTTTCGGGCAACGTCTATCACAATCCAGACTTGGGACTCCGGTATGAGTTTCCAAAAGGCTGGGCGGTGAACGATGAAAAGGCAGAGCGGAGAACCATCGCAGATCAAAGTCAGTTTGTCTGGGCAAAGGACATATCTCCACGACGAAGTTCCGAGAAGGGTCTGCAATGCGCGAAGAGTCTCTTGTTTGTTACAAAATATCCCGAAGAAATGAAGACGAACGATTTCAACCCGTTCGTGTTCGTGATTGCTGCGGATCCGCAATGCATCACCGCCTCCTCCCCCAGAGACACCAAGGACCAGGAAGCGATTGAGCGAATTGCAGCCCAAGTAGGTGTGTACTTCGAAACGGTAAACATCAAGGAGCTGAAACAACCGCCCGCGAAAGTCCATGCCTTCGAAAACTCGGGCCGTGTCATTGTCGAGCGTGACGCAAGATATCTCGTAACCTGGGTCTCTTCCGATATCCCGTATGCCGAGGTTTCAACGTCTACTGAAGTTATTCCGGGTGGTAAATACTGGACAATTTTCATGTTTGGCGGAGGGGACGACGCCCAGTTGGCATGGCTGAAGGCTACGAAGATTACATTTGATTCGCCAACGCCGAGTTCGGAGGAAAAAGCGGCGACCGCACCGACTTCGGCACACTAGAGACGTCTCTCACCCGATGACCAGAAAATCCGCCATTCTTCTCCTTAGTTGTCCCGACCGCAAAGGCGTGGTCGCCACCGTCGCGGGATTTGTCTTTCAGCACGGCGGCAACATTCTGCACGCCGACGAGCACAGCGACGTCGATTCTGGCACCTTCCTGATGCGGGTCGAGTTTGACCCCGCCGAATTCGATGTTCCGCTCAACGACTTCGCCAGGCATTTTTCTCCGATCGCCATTGACTTCGACATGCGTTGGCGGCTGGCACAATCCGATTACCGGCCGCGCATGGCGATCCTGGTTTCGAAGTACGACCACTGCCTCGTGGATCTGCTTTACCGTCACCAGAGCGGCGAACTTGCCTGCGAGATTCCCTGCATCGTCTCCAATCATCCCGACAGCCAGCCCATTGCCGACTTCTACCGCATTCCATTTTTTCTGGTCCCAGTCGAAAAGAATGACAAGCACGGCGCCGAGCGCCAGGTCCTGGCGCTGCTGGAGCGCCACGGCGTGGACTTCATCGTTCTCGCCCGCTACATGCAGATCCTTTCGGACGAGTTCGTGAACACATACCCGCGCCGGATTATCAATATCCACCACTCCTTCCTGCCGGCGTTCGTCGGATCAAAACCTTACCACCAGGCATTCACGCGGGGCGTGAAACTGATCGGAGCCACCAGCCATTACGTCACCGAAATCCTCGACGATGGCCCCATCATCGAGCAAGACGTAGTCCGCGTGTCGCATCGCGACTCAGTGGACGATCTCATTCAAAAGGGCCGCGATCTGGAAAAAGTCGTGCTCTCGCGCGCCGTCCGCTGGCACATTGAAAACCGGGTGCTACTGTATGGGAATAAAACGGTGGTCTTCGAATAGAGCTTTACGAGCAAGGCAGCCACGGATTTTCACCGATCAACACGGATCGCAATCAAAGAACTTAAGAATTTCAGATTTGTTTTATCCGTGCGAATCCGCGTAAATCAGTGGCTGCTTTGCATTTGCAAAATCGTTTTGCCGCCTTACTAAGGTAACTACCGCGTAACCCTTCCCCTCTGGCAGTATTACTTTGAAACAGGTTTCATCCAGGGAAAGGTGAGGGGGGCGCTATTGGCTGAGGATCCCAAATGGGAGCTTGCCATTCTAGCCACGGTCCAGGGCTTCTACGAGAAGCTCCTGCAGGAGTCCGTCGAGGGTGAAGTTCCGGTCCCCGCGGGCCTGGAAACAGTCTCCTTGCAAGGCGACAATGATGTGGGGGAAACGCTCGGCGCCATGCGCCGGTGGCTGCGTTTGCTCGACATGGCCATTACTCCCGCGATGCTGCGGCGGGCCTTCAACGACGATTCCGACCCAGAAATCGCCGAGGCTATGCTGCGCTATTTCGTGCGCAAAAAGGAACACTCCGAATTCGACCGCGACAAGACTGACATCGTCTCCACATTCCTGTACCGTCATCCTCGCGTCCCCGGGCAATGGGAACAGCGCGGTTATGGACTCGACGGCTCGTTGCCGCTTTCGCCCTTTGAAATCGCGCTGATTGAAATTCTCGCCGATGCCGATCTTCCGCAACTTCCCGAAGAACATATTCAAACCTTGCGCCGCTTCGATGCGCTGGAAGAGCAAGTCCTGCGCTTTGGCGACCTGAACGCACTGCTCGAGTCTGGCATTATTCAGACCGTGCGCCAACTCAAACAATCGCTCGACGGTTCGTTCTTCCATCCTGGGGTGCTGGCAACCGTCGCCCCTTATAATTCGACCTTCGGCTCGAAATTCGATGAACTGTTTCGCGCCGCGTCCAAAGAAATCAAAACCTTCGCTGATGAACTTGAGGACCAAGGCGGCACCATCCTGGGCAGCGTGGACGGCGTGGACGTCACCGTGGACCACGTGAAAGCGATGGACGAGAACGGCTTGCTCAAGCTCGACTACGGACACGCGTTGGAAAAATTCCATCGCGTCTCCAGACTAAAACAGACTCTGGATTCCATGCCCCGGCCCAAGCGCGGCTCCAAGCAAGGAAAGCCGGCAGTCAAGCCGGCGGTGAAGACTGCCAGCACCGTCGCCGCCGGCCGCCCCGTGTTCAATTTCAAGGCCATGCAGAAGTCCGTCACTCCGCAGCAGGTTGCGTCGGAAGAAACCAAGCTGCTGAAGGTCGAGGAGTCCGTCAGAATTTTTGTGCGCGTCGCCGACCCCAAGTTCCGCCAAGTCGTGCCCATGCGCTTCTTCAACCTGACCCTGACACCCGCCGAAGCCGATGCCTACTGCGCCGACTATCTCGAAGAGAAAAGCCTACGCGCTGGCGTGGCGCGAGTGTTGTTGCGCCTGGTGGCGGTGACCGCCCGCATCATCACGGAACTCGAAGAATTGAAGCGAGCCAACAACTCGCCATCGCTGTGGAAGCTGCATGCCGATTCGCTGGTCACGCTGCTGGAAATCGCACGCAACGCAACAGAAAATTCAGAGCGCGTCTGCACTCTGGCGTCGCAGCGGGGACACCGCCAGCAGGTTGAAGAAATCCAGACCTCGCTCAAAAAGCTGCATGATTACAGCGGTATCGCGGTCGCGACGCTGACAGGATCTGTGGAAGCCAAGAGCGCCGCAGTAGCAGCAAATTAATTTTCGAGCCCCGAGTCAGTCGCCTCTCCGTTTTCGACTCGCTCGTTCGCTTTCCGCCCTCAGTTTTCGTACCCAGACGGCGGCGCCGTCCTTCAGCTCGGGATGGTTTTCATCCATCCATGCTGGTTCTTTGCTTTGCAGGAATTTCAGCAGTTGCTCGTGGCGCGCATCGGCGGACTCGGGCAGCTGGGAACGCGCAGTCGAACATTTCTTTTTCTTCATGGATGTCAGTGCGTGCCCATTCTGGCATGCAAGACCCTACCCTAGGAACGTCGGCCAATCCGCGACCTAGTTTAGAGCCTCGACAAGAATTCGGACAAAGAAAAGACGGGCGAGGACGCCCGTCTCCCCACAATCGAGTTTTGAAGCTAAAAGCTAAAAGCTTCAGTTAATGTCGAACTGCTCCTGATGCAACGCCGGATCGCTCTTCACGATCACAGTTTTCTTGGTCAGTTCTTCCAGTTCGTTCAGCCAGCGGCCACCCGCAACCTTCAGCGTCTTCGCGACTTCCGGATTCACTCGCAACATTACGTCGGTGTGATCAAGCTGCTTCGCAATCTTCCGCATCTCAACATAGATTTCGTTGCAGACGGTGTTCACCGACTTCACGTATCCGGTCGATTCGCAATACGGGCAAGGCGTGCCAATCGTTCGCTCGAGCGACTGCTTCACCCGCTTGCGGGTGATGGCCACCAATCCGAAATCATTAAACTGAAGCACCTTGGATGGCGCGCGATCGCTGCGCAAGGCTTCTTCCAGAGCCTGCATCACCTTCTGCCGATTGCGGCGCTCATCCATGTCAATGAAGTCAATCACGATGATGCCGCCCAAATCGCGCAGGCGAATCTGGCGGACAATCTCCTTGATCGCGTCCACGTTGGTTTTGACGATGGTGTCTTCCAGGCGCGCGGTCTTGCCCACGTACTTGCCGGTGTTGACGTCAATCGCGACCAGTGCCTCAGTCTGATTGATAACGATGTAACCGCCACTCTTCAGCCAGACCTTCGACTTGAGCGCCTTGTCGATTTCGTCCTTCAATCCGAACTGTTCGAACAACGGAGTGTCTTTGCTGTAAAGCTTCACCCGCCGGATCAACGCGGGCTGGAAGCGGTTGGCGAAACGCAGGATGCGCTCGTATTCCTGCTCGGTGTCCACCCAGATAGCGGAAAAGTCGGCCGTGACCTGGTCGCGCAAGATGCGTTCGACGATGTTCAGATCGTGATAGATCAGCGCCGGCGGCTTGCTATCTTCGGCGCGGGTGCGGATTTCGTTCCACAAACCTTTCAGGAAGCGAATGTCGGCGCG
This sequence comes from uncultured Acidobacteriota bacterium, assembly GCA_963839975.1. Classification (GTDB taxonomy): domain Bacteria; phylum Acidobacteriota; class Terriglobia; order Terriglobales; family Acidobacteriaceae; genus Gp1-AA145. The sequence continues at coordinate 53,575 of CAWIXA010000003.1, forward strand.
CAACTCATCTTCAGCAGCTCCTTGTGCCGCGGTGCGGACAATGAATCCACCGTGGCCGTTCTCCCGTTCGCTCTGAATGATGCGTTTCAACCGCAACCGCTCTTCTTCCGAAGCGATTTTGCGCGAGACGCCGGTGTGGTTCACGGTCGGCATGTACACCAGGAACCGCCCCGGCAGCGCGATGTGACTGGTGATGCGCGCGCCTTTCTTGCCGATGGGTTCCTTGGCAATCTGCACCAGGATTTCCTGGCCTTCTTTGAGCAGATCGGTGATCAGCGGAAGATTGCGCTGCTCGTTGCGGCGGAACTTGCCACCGCCACCGCTTGGCCGGCGTCCTCCGCGCCCACGATCTCGGTCTCGATTTCGGTCAAACCCGGGACGGCGCGCCCGCTGCGTGTAAGCGGCAGTCGCTGCCGGCGCTCGGACTTCGGCCTGCGCATCCACGGTGCCGCTGCCCACAGCTTCGGCAGCCAGCAGTGCCTCGGCTTCGGCCTGGGCTTCTTCAAGCTCGGCTTCCTCCTCAGAGGCGTCATCGCCTTCCTCTCCCCCTTCCGCATGCACGGTGTCGGCTGCCTCTCCCGAGGCCGCTTCGAAGGGAGTCACGCCGCCTTCAGTTTCAGCAGAAGCGGCAATCTCTCGCTCCGCTGCGGGCTGCGCATAGTCGCCCGCAGATTGGGTTTCCTCTTCCATCTCCATTTCATCGAAGGCCGCGTCTTCTTCGAGGTCGTCCACGTAGGAGGCAACTTCCGCTTCCTCTTCGTCGATTTCCTCTTCTTCCACGGTCGGGGCAGATTCCACGGGCGCAGCTGATTCCACAGGCCGGACCCATGCTGCTCTCTGGCCGGAACGCTCGGCGGCGATTCTGTCCTCGTCGCTTTCTTCCGTTTCTACTGCCTCTTCGCCTCCGAAGGTCGCGGCCACGTTCATCTGGTGCAGGCGTTTCTGCTCGCGGTCCCAGGCATCTTCTTCAGATTCAGACGGCGATGCGGATGGCACGATCTCAGGCGTGACTGATTTGTCAGGCGCAGGAGCGCGAAACGCGGCGACGGCAGCGGATTCAGTTACCGCGGCTTCCGCAAACAGCGGCTCGTCCTGCGGAAAGGTCTCGGCGACGGCCTCGATCGGCTCGTGGTCCGCTAGCGTCTCTTCTTGCGCTTCGTCGCTGGAATAGACTGGTCTTTCGACAACCGGGGCCTGCGCGCTCAAGCCGCGATACTTTGAAATGGACTCTCCCGGCAGAACGATCGGCTGATATCCCGCCGGCGGACCGTACTCATCTCGCGGCGGGCGCGACTCGCGAGTGCGGCCCTCACTCGGCGCTGGCCGTGAAAATCGAGACTCGGAACTGCGCTCGGGGCTCCGTTCCGGACCGCGCTCCGCACTTCTTTCCGGACCGCGTTCCGAACCACGTTCCGAGCCCCCATCCCGCCGCCCGCGACGACGGCGGCCCCGAAACCCACCCCTGCCATCGCGGTCGCGACCACTGGATCTTTCTCGGCTCTCAGACGTACGGCCCTCTGTTGTCGGAACCGCTCGGGGAGCAAATTCCTGGGTCGGCTGGCCTTCTCCCTGCCATTCTGCTGAGGCTGTTGGCTCCGCCGCTGCAGGTTGGCTAAACGCCTGTATCGGCGTCGCCTCAGTGTCATCCAAGTCACCGTCCTCCGGCTCCAGTTCCATGAAGTCGGAGACGTACAGGAAGGCGTCGCGTTCGAGGCCTATGTCCACGAAGGCGGACTGCATACCCGGCAGAACGCGGGTGACGCGTCCCTTGTAAATAGATCCAGCGAGGGTGTATTCGTTTTCCCGCTCGAGATAGACCTCGGCGAGCTGATCGTCTTCCACCATGCCGACTTTGATTTCATGCGGCGTGGCAGAAACAAATAATTCTTTTGTCATGCAAACTCCGGTTCCGCCGCCTCAGTTGGCTGCGGAGTTCACCGGATCAGGACGGAATTGGAACGAGTAGGAGTGAAGTGTGCGATAGCGCTCTTCTTTCCGGCAAAACCTGCGCCGGCAGAAACAAAAAACGCTCCTGGCCCAGAGTGCTGTGGCTGGACCGATCTGGCTGTAGAAATTCGAATGTCGTTTTCCACGGATCGCATTTGCGCCGGGGTTGTGACCGCTCTCTCGGTGCTATGTCAGTTGACCGAAGGGGCCGTTCCCTGCCCGAAGCGCTTTACTTTCAATCCTGCCCGGCCGTTACCCCTGCCGGTAGCTGCCCTCGTCACGTGAGGGCGATCGTAATTTTCTTCGCCGCCCGCCTCCGGCGGTGCGGTTCACTGCTTGCTAACCCTTTGCTTCAATTCACGAAGCGGCGCATGCGGACGTTCATCACCATCCCCAGCGCTAAGAACATGAACAATACCGATGACCCTCCGTAACTCATTAAGGGTAAAGGTATTCCGGTGACCGGCATCTTGCCGAGCACCATGCCAACATTGACCAGGATATGGAAGGTTAAAACCGCCACCACACCCATGACGAGGAACGTGCCTGCGCGGTCGGGCGCTGTTTGCGCGTTCTGGGTCAAACGCATTAACACGATGAAGTATAACAGCAATACCCCCAACGCACCCACAAAACCATGTTCTTCCGAGAAAGCCGCAAAAATGAAGTCCGTTTGTGGGACTGGGAGAAAAGCCCCGTGTGTTTGCGTACCTTTGCCACCCCACAGGCCCCCTGAACCCACCGCGATCAGGGATTGTGAAAGTTGATATCCCGACCCCAGAGAATCGGCCTCCGGCTGCAGAAAACTGGTCAGCCGTTGTTTCTGGTAGGGCTTCAGGATGTGCAGTTTCGGGGTGAAGAACACCATTCCGACTCCGATACCAGCGAGCAAGGCCACCGTAAGCCCCTTGTTTCCAGGTCATGCCGCCTAGAAACAGACCCATGACGGCGATTGGGAGGTACGTCAGCGCAGTGCCCAGATCGGGTTGCCGCCAGCACCATGAGCATGGGTACGCCCACAATGGCGCCAGCCTTCAGGAAGTCCGACCACGAAAGCTCCCGCTGCTGGAGATCGGCAAAGTACTTGGCGACAGCTAGAATCAGGATCAGCTTTACCCATTCCGATGGTTGGAAGTGGTTGCCGCCGGGCAGTTTCACCCAGCGCTTTGCCCCCAGATACTTTTGCCCGAAGATCAAGACCACCATCAGCGAAGCCACGGCGGCGATGTACATCCAATGCACCCGCTCCAGCAGCACCTGATAATTCATCAGGCTGACCAGAAACATCCCAACCAGCCCACCGGCGATCCAGTAAAGCTGCCTTCGGTCCGCGCCAGCGAACTTGGTGTGCATGGTGGCGCTATGAATCTCAAGCACACCCAAGCCGCAGATGGCCAGCACAAACCCCACCAGCACCCAGTCGAAATCGCGAAATGAAATGTAACGAGACATGGAAAAAATCAGCTCTTGGTTCTTGGTTCCAGCTCTTGGTTCTTGGTTTTTCTAGCCACTAGCCACTAACCACTAGCTACTTTCTTACCGCAACCCCGGCGCTGCCGTCGCTAACGGCGGCAGCCTCTTCGGCACACTCAACACAAAACGTCCGCCTTGCAGCTTTTCGCCTTCTGGATTGTCGGCGTCGGGAGTCGTCCACACCGCGCCGATTTCCACTTTCTTGTCCGCACCCGCAAGCTTGTTCGGCTGCTGACGCTGTTTGTCCACGTACGCTTTAATCACTTGCGTTGCCAGGCGGGCTGCCAGTTTTCCGTGTTCCCCGCCCTCGAACAGAACACACACGACAATGTCTGGATTCCGGCGCGGCGTGAAGCCCACAAACCATCCGTTTTGATTTAACGCCTCGTCGCTCTGGTGCTTGGCGCGCGTAGCCAGCGAGACGACCTGCGCCGAACCTGTCTTCCCCGCGATATCGATCCCCTGAACGTGCGCCGACGGCGCAGTGCCCTCCGGGAGCAGCACCCGACTCATAGCGTCGGTGATTGTGTTCCAACCGTTTGGATCAATGGGAATGTTTTTCACCTCCTCGACGTGACTGACCTCAAGATAGCCGGGAGGCAAATCCGCGGGATTGGTGACGTGTGGCACAACCATGCGTCCATCCATCGAGATGGCCGCGATGGCCCGCATGAGTTGAACTGGTGTAATTGCCACTGCGCCCTGACCAATTCCCACCGAGATGGTTTCACCAGCAAACCACTTCTGCCGGAAATTTCGCAGCTTCCATTCTTCCGACGGCATCACGCCGTGGCTTCTTGCGGCAAATCAATCCCGGTCTTCTGTCCCAAGCCAAAATCGGTGGCGTACTTCGCAATGCGATCAATTCCCAGCTTGTTTGCCAGCGTGTAGAAGAAAACATCGCAAGACTGGTAGATCGCCTTGGTCAGATCAACTTCTCCGTGCCCGCTCTTCACCCAGCAGCCGAACCGGCGACCGTAGAATTCGGCGCCGCCATTGCAATGAACGTTCAGGGTTTGAGCAATGCCCTCCTGCCATCCGGCGGTGGCCATCAGAATCTTGAATGTCGAACCCGGCGCGAGTTGGGCCTGAATGGCCTTGTTCAACAGTGGCTTGTCAGGATCATTGACCAGCTTCGCCCACTGGCCGCGCGAAACCTTTACCGCAAAATCATTGGGATCGAATGTCGGGCGGCTCACCATCGCCAGAATCTCTCCCGTGTGCGGATCCATCGCCACAATCGCGCCATTCTTGCCTTCGATCGCTTCTTCCGCGGCGATTTGAAGATCAATGTCAATCGTCAGCTTCAGGGACTTACCCTGCTCAGCCGGCTTCTCTTCCAGCGGCTTGCCCACTTCCTGCCCGTGACTGTTGACCTGCACCTGGCGCGAGCCATTCTTCCCCATCAGAATTTGGTTGTATTGCAACTCCACGCCGGATTTTCCCACCACGTCGCCGGGATTATTGAATTCCCATTGCGCCTGGTTCAGCATGTCTTCGCTGACCTCACCGACATATCCGATAAGGTGCGCCAAAAATCCCTTGCGCGGATAAAGCCGCCGGTAGGCCATGATGGTGTCGAGTTCCGGCAATTCGTTCCTGTGCGACTCGATGAAGGCCTCTTCATCGGGTGTGATGTCTTCTTTCAAGTAAATCGGCCGGTATTGCGGCATCGAAGCAAAGTGGCGAATCTTGTCGCGCACGTCCTTCGGGTCCAAATGCAGGCCCTGGGCTATCAGGTCCGCGTCCGCATTCAGGTCGCGCGAGGAATCCCGCAACAGCAGCGCGGTGAACGAAGGATAGTTGTCCACAATGGTGCGCCCGTTGCGGTCATAAATCTTCCCCCGCGGCGCCAGAATATCCACTTTGCGAATGTGGTTTTGTTCCGCCAGCGTGGCGTACATGTCGCTCTGCGAAACCTGCAGCCGCCACAACCCATAAGCCAGAAAAAGAAAAATGGCGAGGATGACGTACTGCACCGCAGTCAGGCGGATCGGGGAGAGCTTTTCATCGCGGCCGAACATAAATCAGTCGTTGGTCCTTCGTCGTTGGTTGTTGGCCATTTTGCTTGGTGTATGGGTTAACTTGATTGTAAATCTTCTCAGGATTGAGAGATAAGGGATTCAGTAACGAAGGTCACGCTGCAGCCGCGAATGCGGCGATTGTTTTTCGAGGTCATTTGTACCAGGAGGCCCATTGCATGAAAGCAAAGAGGAAAAAGAGGACACAAGCCACACCCGCTACATTCGCAGCGAGTCTGCGAGACCCAGAGAGTGTCCTACGCCGGCGCCAATAGAAAAACCAACTTGTGAATAATCCGAGTCCAATCGAAAGCCAGCCCCATCCTGTGGGATTCACTCACCCGCTCCTTGCGCCGTCAACGACAGACCGGCGACCTTATCTGAGATTCTAAGGGCATAAGCTAAACCCCTCTCTTTCCCATAAATATGGTAATATGGGTAGGTGAAAACAACCCTCGAGATCCCCGATCTACTGTTTCGCAAGGCCAAATCAGTCGCCGCCCAGCGCGGCATTCCTCTGCGCCAGTTTGTGACTGAGGCGGTGCAGGACAAGCTCAGCTCTGCATCTGCCCCAGACCAGAAACCCTGGATGCGACACGTGGGTAAGCTGAAGCACTCACCGAAAGAGAGCGAACAAATCAATAAGCGGATCGAAGAGGCTTTCGAACAGATTGACAAGGAAAACTGGGAGTGATTTTAGACACCAACGCACTCTCAGCATTCGCGGACGAAGATCCCGCCATTCTAGCCGTCCTCGCTGCAGCCGAGCTTTTGGCAATCCCGGTAATCGTGTTAGGAGAGTACCGCTACGGAATCGCTCTGTCGCGAAAAAAAACGGGGTACTCGACCTGGTTGAACAATCTGCTGCCAGATTGCATGGTTCTGGAGGTCAACGAGCAAACCACGCTGTACTACGCCGACATCAACCTCGAGCTAAGGCAGGCCGGACGGCCCATTCCAACCAACGATGTCTGGATTGCCGCGCTCTGCCGGCAGCACAGGCTTTCCCTGCTAAGTCGCGACCGCCATTTTGACTTTGTGTCAGGAAATCGGCGATTACAGTGGTGAACGACTAAAACCGTCCGAACAGTTTAAGGCCGACGGCTGACGACGAACGGCCAATGCGCTTCTACGCCCGCTGCTTCAGCTTATCCATCACCGCGAACAGGAACACTCCCAGCAGTCCGTTCGCCACGGCTGCTATCAGCTCATGCGGCCAGTTCCAGTGAAGGTCGAGGCGGACCAACCCGCGTCCGATGGTGAAGTACAGCACTTGGTGGACGATGTAGAAGCCAATCGTCACCAGCAACCGGGTGCCGGCGTTCTCGACGTCCAGCTTGACGCCCAGCGACGACGCGCCGTATCCGACCACCGTCTTGGCGATTCCGTAAAGGCCAATGGGTTGGTGGGTGAGTGAATCCTGGAGCAGACCAATGGCAGCCCCGGTTATCAGTCCGGCCATGGGACTGCGGCGGGCCATCGCGAAAAAAATCACAACCAGCAGCGGCAGGTCCAGATAGTTGAAAAACGCAAACTTCAACGGCAAAAAAGCCTGAAGAAATACCGCCAATAACGGCACCAGAATCGTGACCGGCAGGCCGAACCGGTAAACCTCAATCTGCTGCTGAGATGTGTAGGAGACGGACACGTTATTGAGGGGTATCTCCGGTGGTTTCAGAGGGCGGCTGTGCCGGCGTCTGTTGCGGAGCGGAATTTGTCGCCGGTTTCGAAACCGGGATGACTACGGGTTTCGCCGCGGCGGGTTTCAAGGCTTTCGGATCTTGAGCGGCCGCGACGGACGGCTTTGGAACCGGCAAACTTCCCGGCTGAGTGCCTTGATTTTTCGGTGCAGCAATCGTTCCGCCATTCTGGGTTGCCAAAGCTTGGGGCTTAATCTCACCTACTGCACCCGCCGCTGGAGTCGATCCCGAAACTTTCCCCTCATTCGGGGCCGGCGTTTCAACCTTGTCGGGTACCGACGGCAGCCGCTGCGCCAGAATATCCGCCGCCCGCGCAGCGCCCGCGCCGCTGGTCACTCCCGGCTCGCGCTCCAGCTTTTGGGTGATGACCAGAACTTCTTCCAAATGGTTCAGCGACGCCGCAGGCTGCAGAGTAACCTGAAGAAACTGCCCCCCGGTCGAAACCCTGGCAACACTGCCAAGTGGTAGCCCTTTCGGAAAAATCTGGTCGCCACCGCTGGTCAGCACTTTCTCGCCTGGCTTCACTTCCTCGTCGGACATGATCTTATCCAGCACCAGTTCGCCGGAAGCTTTGCCCTTCAAAACCCCCTGCAGGCGCGACTGTTCGAGAATGGCGCCCACGCCGCTCGATTGGTCGTTGATGAGCAGCACCTGCGAAGTGTCCCCGAAGACCAGGATCACCTTGCCCACAACTCCTTCGCTCGAAATCACCGCCATGTCGCGCTTGATTCCCTGGTTCGACCCCTTGTCGAGGTAAACGATGCGCGACTGCTCACTACCGCTCGAACCGATCACCTGCGCGGCTGTGGTCTGGGCAATGAATTGTTCTTTGAATCCGAGCAGGGCCTGCAGGCGGTGAGCCTGCTCAGCGTCCTGGCTCAGCCGGACTTGCTTGAGTTGCAGTTTCTGAATCTGCTCCTGCAAGTCGCGGTTCTCCTGCCGCACCCCGCGCAGATACAGGTAGTTATGCCAAATGCCGGATGCGCCGTTTTGCAGCCGGACGATTCCCTTTTCGAGCGGAGTCACAGCGGTCACAGCCCAAACGCGAATCAGTCGAGAAGATTGGTTCTCTGACTCCCGCTTGACCTGGACTGCCAGCCCTACAATTTGCAGGAAAATGGCCGCCGCGAGGATAGTGACATTGCGATAGCGGCCCATAAGGTTTTCCATAAAACAGCTATTAGCTCTTAGCTGTTAGCTTCTAGCGGTCTGGGGTTCATCGGTGAGCTAACGGCTTGGGTAGTTGGCCAACGACCGCTCTTAGCCTGCCCTGAGCAAGCGAAGCGCGCCGAAGGGACCGACGACCAACGACGGTTTCTCTACTCGATCGAAATCTTCCTCAGCAGCTTGAAATCGCTCAGCATCTTGCCGGTGCCGAGCACCACGCTGCACAGCGGATCGTCGGCAATCGAAACCGGCAACCCGGTTTCTTCGCGGATGCGCTTGTCCAGATTCTTCAGCAGTGCGCCGCCGCCGGTCAAGCACGATGCCGCGATCACTGATGTCAGCTGATAGTTCTGGAGGCGTACGCTCCAGAGCCACCCGAACAGCGTTCATGATGGTCGAAACACATTCGCTCAACGCTTCCCGAATTTCGCTATCGTCCACGGTGATTGTTTTCGGAACACCCTCGATCAGGTTGCGGCCTTTGATTTCCATGGTCAACGGTTTGTCGAGCGGATAAGCCGATCCGATTTCCATCTTGATCGTTTCCGCCGTGCGCTCGCCGACCAGCAGGTTATATTTCCGCTTCAGGTAATTCATGATGGCTTCGTCCATCTGATTGCCCGCCATGCGGACGGAACGCGAATACACAATGCCGCTCAAAGAAATCACAGCGATGTCGGTGGTGCCGCCACCAATATCTACAACCATGTTGCCAGAAGGCTCGGTAATCGGAAGCCCGGCGCCAATCGCGGCCACCATGGCCTGTTCCACGAGATAAACTTCGCTGGCTTTGGCGCGATATGCCGAGTCCATGACCGCGCGCTTTTCCACCTGCGTAATTTCCGAAGGCACGCCAATCACGATGCGCGGATGCACCAGCATCTTGCGGTTGTGCGCTTTCTGGATGAAATAGTTGAGCATCTTCTCGGTGACTTTGAAGTCGGCGATCACGCCATCCTTCATGGGCTTGATGGCCACGATGTTGCCGGGCGTGCGGCCCAGCATTTCTTTGGCCTCTTTGCCCACCGCCTCGACCTCATTGGTGTTCTTGTTGAGGGCGACGATGGAAGGTTCATTGACCACGATGCCTTTGCCGCGGGCATACACCAGCGTATTGGCGGTTCCCAGATCAATGGCTAGGTCGCTTGAGAAAATACTGAAAAGCGACCGCAGATTGTGCATGCGCGATGCGCCGTTGTGAAATCCGTTATTCGATGACATACCGACCGCGTCTCTCTTTTTTTAAGTCTGTGTTCCCGGCCACACTGCGGCCGGAAATCAACTGAAGCGGCTCGTGCCGCTTACAAATTCGATTGTTCTGGGTCCTTGTGTCCTTATTATTGGACATTTAAGACCTGGCTGCAAATAACCTTAGTGATTTCCACGTCCACCCGTGCTTCTCACTGGATCACTATCCGCTGCTGCTGCGTGTTTACACCGCCTTTGGCGTTCTGAGCGGTGATGGTAATCATGGTCTCGCCGTTCGGCAGTGGCGGGGTGAAGTAGCGGAAACTGCCGTCCGTGTTTACCACGGCAACCTCGTGTCCGTTGACCATCACCCTCGCTCCTACCTCAGTCTTACCCGACAACTCAATCACATGGCCATGCTGCACAAAGGGCTCAATCGAAAGCGCAATGGCACCGTTGTCCGACTGCTTAGCGATGACCGTGAACCGGTTCTTTTCACTCTCCACGGATAGCTTCTGTTCGGCGTCAAACGAACGCACCATCCAGTAATACGGCCCTTCCGAAAGTCCCGAAACCAGCACCACCGACGAAGTCACGTCGCGGTCCACCGCCAGCGACGAAAAGTATGGGTTGCGGGAAATCTGCAGCCGGTAGCCTTTGGCGTTGGTCATCGTCGTCCAGGAAAACTCAATCGGCTTGGAATCGTTGGCCACAAAAATCGGCATCATGTTGGCCGGTGAAATCGGCGTGGGCGGACCAATTTCCTTCACCTTTTCCAGGTGCGCCGACGTGGGCTTGAAGCTTGCCTTCTCCCAGTCTGTCAATTCCACGGTCTCGCCGTTGCGCTGCACCGAGCCTGTGCCCTTGGTGATCAGCATTTCGTCCTGACTCGATTTGGGGTCTTTGCTGACTCGCGCCGCGCTGTCCGGCGCCAGCGAAGCAGTCGCGCCATCCATAATCACTTCCGACTTCGACCCCTGTACATAGGTTCCTGTCGATAGATCCACCGTGCCGGTATTTACGCTGACCGCGACTTTCGTCTGTTGGCGGTCGTTGGCCGAATTCTCTTCAATCACAATCAGCGAATCCTGCTTCACCGTGTAATTGGTGCCATCGTTGAACACGATCTTGGCCATGCCTTCGGATCCGGTCTGGATCACGTCGCCCTTTTCCAGTGGAACGCTGTAGTCCGCGCGCACCCAGCTGTTACTGCTCGCCTTTTTGACCCTTACCGTTCCGTCGAGCGCGGTGATGTGGGCTTGCTGCGAAGTCGAGGCTCCGGCCTTACCGGCATTCGCGGGCGCCGCTACCCGTTCCAGCAGGTTAGTGAACAGACTGTTCGCCGCCTTCACCGTGTTCGCGGTAAAGTTCGGAAACGCCACGCTGGTGCCAAGGCCCAGTACCGCCATAGCGCCAAGAATCATCAGAATGACGCTGCGGTACGTAACCGTCTTCCAGGCGATTTGTATTCCCGATTTGCGGTCCGATGCCACCTATTAATCCTCTCGCGCGCGAAGAGAATTCCTGCGATTCAGCAAAGATTATTGCAGGGCAGCGCGCGGTGGAAGTGGGTAATCGTCGTACTTGAGATTACTGAGGTCACCACTTTTCGGCCGCCAAAAGAGTACCCCCGCCGCTGGTACCTCCCTGCCAGTTCAATCGGCAGAAGCTGGCCGGTTCAACAGCTCGGCGCCTCGCTTGCCCCTCCGGTCCAGCACCACGCCCCAACCGGACAGGCTCTTCCATGCGATTTCCCTATCGGGTACTCTGTTTCATTCATGAGAAAGCTCGTTGGCCCAGCAGCGTTCCAATCGATCGCGGTCCTGGTCTGCCTCGCGTCTGTCTCCTCGGGCGAAACCTGTCCGCGGCCGCAGGAGGTAATTTCGTTTCCTATGTGGTTGCGCGTGATGTCGCGAACGCTTCTCCGGCACTCAAAGTTGAGCTAACTTTCAAACTCGATAACCGTTCCGACATTGATCTTGTACTGCCTTCTGAATGGCAGGGAGCAAAAGAACTTTATAAACACGTTTCCGGCATCCGAGTGTTGTCTCCGGGCGCATCAATCAGGGATTCAGGCGATCCCTCTCGGCGGCATGTTGTCCTTTGAGCGCGGCAAGCCTGTGCACTCTGGAATACACGTTCGGACCAGGTAGAGGCGGTTCGACCCTCGCAGGTCTTGTTTCGAGCAAGGCTGGACTCCACGTTCTTCGTCCTGACTGGGAGGAATTTCCTCGTATATCCGGATATCTCAGAACACGACCGGCTATCGGTCTCCTTCGAATGGAAGGATTTTCCGGCAGATTGGTCTCTGGCCGACAGTCTCGCGAGCCAACCAATCATGTCAACAAAACCGACAGCCTGCTTGCGTTTTCAAACGGATTGTTCCTGGGCGGCGATTTCCGGCTGAACAAGGGCTGTCGTCGCAGGGGAGCCGCTTTACGTCGCAATTCGCGGAGAATGGACGTTCAGTGATCAGAATTTCACCGACCTGGCGGCTAAGGTGCTATCGGTTGAGCGTGAATTCTGGAACGATCGCAACGTCCCCTACTACCTTGTAACACTCATGCCAATAGACGCCCCCTCTGGAGAGTACGCTGGGACAGCGGTCGAAGATGGTTTTTTGATGCTCATGTCGCCAGGCACACCGCTAGGTTTCGACGTCCAGTTCTTACTGGCGCACGAGATATTTCACACTTGGAATCCAGCGCAGCTCGGGGAGGTGGGCCCAGAGGATCCGATCTATTGGTTTTCCGAGGGGTTCACCGACTACTACGCGCGACTCCTGTTGTTGCGGTCTTCTGTCATCACCCCGCAGGAGTACTTGAAGGAAATAAATCGGGTTTACTCCGAATATATGGCCTCGCCGGCGCGGAACTTTGGCAAACAGTTCGTGAAGTCAGAGTATTTCGACAACCCGTCCGCCCAGAGACTCCCATATTTACAGGGGAGCTTGCTCGCGCTCAAGTGGAACGCCCTCATTGGAGAGCACAACGCCAGACGGCAGTCTCTTGATGATGCCATGCGCGCACTTCGCCAGAAGGCACAGAGCTCCGAACAAACGCTGACCGACCAAAGCCTCGGCGCATTTCTAGCGACCTTTGCTGGCTCCGACACCGTTTCCGATATTCGAAACTATATCGTTTCAGGCCAGACGATCCCCTTGCCACCGAATGCGCTTGGCGGCTGTTTCTCAACCGCCAAGAGGTCGTTCTACGCGTTCGATTCTGGTTTCGACATAGATAGCCTCTACCGAGATGGGAGGATTCGAAATGTAAAGGACGGGAGCGAAGCCTATCAAGCAGGCCTGCGGGATGGACAAACTGTGCTCCGAAGCGGAACGATAGATCCGAACGATCCGGATCACGCAATAGACATGACCGTGCTCAACTCAGGGATGCCCAAGAAAGTTCATTACCTGCCGCATGGAACTCAATCTGAAATAGACCAGTACGAAATCAAGCCGCAACTGAACATCGAACAATGCCGAGATGCAGGCTTGCGATAACTTCGCGCTCCCTTGCCCTCACAACTGGCACAGCGGTAGCATGAAGGGTTCCCAGGAGGCCTCCCATGGCGACCGACACCCTCACCAGCCCCGTCCTTGATGGAAGTTCCACCCACCCTACCGTGTACAAGAACTTCATTGACGGCGAATGGGTGGAAGCCTCCACCGGCCAAACCTTTGAGAACCGCAATCCTGCCGATACCCGCGACCTGGTGGGAATCTTCCAGAAATCGGCGAAAGCCGACGCCGACGCCGCCGTCGATGCTGCCAGCCGCGCCTTCGCCAAGTGGCGCCTGGTTCCAGCCCCTCGGCGGGCAGAAATCATCTACCGCGCCGCCGAAATGCTGGCCGAGCGCAAGGAAGAGTACGCCCGCGACATGACCCGGGAAATGGGCAAGGTCCTGAAAGAAACCCGCGGTGACGTACAGGAAGCGGTGGACACCGCCTACTACATGGCCGGCGAAGGCCGACGCCTGTTCGGGCCGACTACGCCGTCGGAGCTGCCCAACAAATTCGCCATGGCGATGCGCACACCCGCTCGGGCGTGTGCGGAATGATCGCCCCGTGGAATTTCCCCATGGCAATTCCATCATGGAAGCTTCTCCCGGCGCTGGTCTGCGGGAACACCTGCGTGATCAAGCCCGCGCAGGATACCCCGCTTTCTACTTTCAATCTGGTCCGCGTGCTCACCGACGCCGGCGTCCCCAAAGGCGTGATTAACATCGTCGCCGGATACGGCCCCGAAGCCGGCGCGCCGCTGCTCGAGCATCCCGACGTGCGGGCGATTTCGTTTACCGGCTCGAGCGCGGTCGGACGCACCATCGGCACCACCGCGGCCAAGAGCTTTCAAGCATTGCTCGCTGGAGTTGGGCGGCAAGAATCCGATGATCGTGCTCGACGACGCCAATCTCGACCTCGCCCTCGAAGGCGCGCTCTGGGGCGCGTTCGGCACCACCGGCCAGCGCTGCACCGCGACCAGCCGCATCATCGTGCAGAAGGGCGTTTATGAAGACTTCCTGGGCAGCCTGGTCGAGCGCGCGCAAAAAGCTGCGCGTCGGCAACGGACTCGACGAAACCACCGACATGGGCCCGGCCATCAACGAGCGCCAACTGCTGAGCGACTTGAACTATGTCGAAATCGGCAAGTCCGAAGGCGCGCACCTGCGCTGCGGCGGCAATCGCCTGACCAAGGGCGACTTGCAGCACGGATTTTTCATGGAGCCGACCGTCTTCGCCGACGTTGATCCCAAGATGCGCATTGCACAAGAAGAAATCTTCGGCCCCGTCGTCTCCGTGATTCCCTGCGAAGACCTAGAAGACGCCATCGCCATCGCCAACAACATCGACTACGGCCTCTCGTCGGCCATCTACACCCGCGACGTGAACAAGGCCTTCACGGCGATGCGCGACCTGTATGCCGGGATTACCTACATCAACGCGCCCACCATCGGCGCCGAAGTTCACCTGCCATTCGGCGGAGTGAAGGCCACCGGTAACGGCCATCGCGAAGGCGGCATCGGAGCGATTGATTTTTACTCCGAGTGGAAAGCCGTGTACGTGGATTATTCAGACAAGTTGCAGCGGGCGCAGATTGATCGACCCGAATAAAATCGTCGTTGGTCGTCCGTCGTTGGTCGTTGGCCAAGATCAAAGGCAAAGGCTTAACCACAGAGGACACAGAGGGTCACAGAGGAGATTCTGCGAAAGAGACTCTGTGATCCTCTGTGTCCTCTGTGGTTAAGGGCTTTGATTTTCCCTGCATCTCCTCGAACTGCGGTTAGAATTACCTATGCCCGTAACCCAAACCCTAGCCATCACCCCCGCCCAGCGCCTCGATAACCTGCGCTATGCCATCCGCGACCTGGTTGGCCTGGCCAACGAAGTCAAGAAGCAGGGCCACAAGATTCTTTTCCTCAACGTCGGCGACCCCAATATTTTCGACTTCGCAACACCCGCGCATGTCATCGAGGCCGCCTACCGCGCCATGCGCGACAACAAGAACGGCTACGCGCCGTCCGACGGCGTCCCCGAGGCGCTCGAAGCCATTCGCGCCGAAGCCGCGCGCGATGGCATGAGCAGCGTCCAGGACATCTTCATCACCAACGGCGCCGGCGAAGCCGTGGACAACTGCCTTACCGCGTTGCTCAATCCCGGCGAAAACGTGCTCACGCCCAGCCCCGACTATCCGCTTTACACCGCGGTCCTGTGCAAGATCGGCGCGGAGATGAATTCGTATTTCCTGAACGAAGAAGATGGCTGGCAACCTGACACTCGAAGACATGCGGCGGAAGATCAATCCGAAAACTCGGGCCATTATTCTGATCAATCCGAATAATCCTACCGGCGCATTGTGCACGCGGAAAATGCTGGAGCAGATTGCCGAACTTGCTCGCGAACACAACCTGCTGATCATCGCCGACGAAATCTACAACAAGCTGATTCTCGATGGCGCAGAGCACATCTCGCATCGCCGCCGTCGCTCCCGATGTTCCCGTGGTCACGCTCGGCGGCCTGTCGAAAAACTATCTGGCTCCGGGATGGCGCATGGGCTGGGGCATTGTCAGCGGCGAGGCCAGCGCGGTGAAGCCGTACACCGAAGGCATTCACAAGCTGCTGCGGGCGCGGCTTTCGGCGAATCATCCGGAACAGTATGCGATCAAGCCGGCGCTCGAAGGCCCGCAGGACCACCTGATCGAAGTGCGCCGGAAACTCAGCGCGCGCCGCGACATCACCATGGAAGCCTGCAACTCTATCCCGCGGATGAGCTGCGTTTCTCCACGCGGCGCGTTTTATGCGTTCCCGAAGATTGACATTCCTGAAGGCGACGACGTGTGGGTGAAAGAACTGCTGCTGCGAAAAGCACATTCTGGTAGTGCATGGTTCAGGCTTCGGCCAAAAGCCAGGCACCAAGCACTTCCGGATCGTGTTTCTGCCGCAGGAAGAAGTCCTGAGAACTGCCTACGCGGAAATCGGCGAGTTCATGAAGGCCCGTTATTAGGGGATGGGTTTACCCAGTGACCCTCTGTGCCCTCTGTGGTTAGGCCTTTAGCGTGCGCAGCCCACCTGCGGACAAGAGTCCTATGCTTTTGAGTCTTTCCCCCGAATCTGCTTAAATCGCCCTACGTGATCGACATTCACTGCCACATCCTGCCCGAAGTGGACGACGGCCCCAAATCCTGGGAGACCGCCGAAGCCATGTGCCGCATGGCAGCGCAGGATGGCATCGAGCACATGGTCGCGGCGCCGCACTCGAACGACCGTTATTTTTACGATCGCGAATATCTTTCTGGCTTGCTGCAAAATCTTCAGCAACGCATAGGCGAGAGCCCCAAGCTAAGCCTGGGATGCGACTTCCATCTCTCGCTCGAAAACATGCAGGCCGCGCTGGTCACACCGGAAAAATATCGCATCGGCAGCAGCCGCTACTTGCTGGTGGAGTTCAGCAATTTCAGCATCCCAGTGCAGATTGACGACTGGCTCGGCCAGATGGTCGAACTCGGCACCCGTCCCATCATCACCCATCCCGAACGCAATCCCATCCTGCAGCAAACCGGCGAGCGCGTGCTGCAATGGGTAAAACTGGGCTGCGCAGTACAGATCACAGCTTCAGCTCTAACTGGATCATGGGGAGCGAAGGCCAAGGATATGGCGCAGTGGTTCTTGAAGGAAAAATCCGTGCATTTTCTCGCCACCGACGCTCACGATACGGTGCGTCGCCCTCCAGTGCTTTCGGAAGCACGGAAGCTGGTCGCCAAACAATTTGGCGAAGCGCTGGCAAACTCGCTGGTGGATGAGAATCCACGGGCCGTGATCAACGACCGGTTGTTGGGTTGTTGGCAGGAATAAGCAGCAAGAACTCAGTCCCCGCTAGCGGGAGGGCGAAACACTGGGCATAGCTGTGGCGGGCACAGAAACCGGGCTGGGGGTTCGATGTGGCCGCGCGGCGATTGGCGTTGTCGCACGGGTTCCCGCTGACAACTGCGGTTCTGAAACCATCGCACTCTCGGGGTTCAGCAGATGTCCATGGTCTGGCCCCAGCCCCATGCGAATCAACGCGCGCGAGTCGGGAATGCTCTTGCTCTGCCAGCCCTGGTCTGCCTGATACTTGCGCATCGCCGCCTGAGTCGAGTCGTCCCATTTGCCCGAAGGCTCACCCGTCATGTAGTGCTCACGAATCAGCGCCGTCTGGATCTGCCGTGCGCGTTCGCCATCAATGGCCTGCTGCCCGCGCGGCTTGCGTGACTTCTTGCTGCTGTGGTGCGAGACCTTATGAGTCTTCGCCGCCGGCTTGGCGGCCTGAGCGGACCCCAGCACAGACAACGACGCAGACAGCAGCAGTGCGACTGCCGGGGCTGCGAGCTGCTTGGTCCGTGTCAGATTCAATCCGTTGCCTCTTGCCACAAAGGCTTGGCGCGAACAACGCACCATCGGCCTTCTCTGGCGCCGACCATCATCTCGCAGAATGCGATTCGGCGCCAGTGCCCATGGTTCATGGGTAACTGTTACGGAAGTGTCCCGGCCAGAAAGATGGTTCCGTCGTTGCGCCCAGCCCCGCGTTGGCGCACCAGGAACACAACGTCCTGCCCGCTCTTCAGGCTCGACTGGACGCGGTCGAAATCATCTTGACTGTTCACCGGCTGCTTGTTGATTTCCAGCACTACATCGCCACGGGTCAACCCCACGTCGTCGGCAAACGATCCGCTCTTCACTTCCTGAACGATCACGCCTTTGCCCGCCGGGATATTGAGCTGGTCCGCCATTTGCGCGGTCAGATCACGCACCGTGACCCCCAGCTTGCTCTGCTTGGGAGCGGCCGCTTCCCCGCCTTCCTCGTCATCGCCCAGTTGCGCGGCAAACAGCTTGGCACGATCCGCAACTGTAACCGACAGTTCTTCCTTCTTGCCGCCGCGTATCAGTCCCAACGTTGCTTTCTCCCCCGGCTTGCGGCTGGCAATTTCGGAGACCAGTTCATCGCCATTCTTCACTGGCTTGCCGTCCACCGAAGTGATGGTGTCGCCGACTTTCAGGCCAGCTTTCTCCGCCGGACTTCCCGCATTGACGCTGGCAACCGTGACCCCCGACTGCACTCCATAGACTCGCGCAATGGCAGGATTCTCCTGCGCATTGAACCCTATTCCGATTGAGCCTCTTTGAACGCGATGTTCCGGCCCCGTGAGTTGGTTATAGACACTCACTACGGTGTTCGACGGCAAGGCAAATCCGACTCCCGCCGACGAGTTCGTGTCCGTCAGGATGGCGGTGTTGATGCCAATCACTTCGCCTTCCATGTTGACGAGCGGCCCGCCGGAGTTTCCGGGATTGATAGCCGCGTCCGTTTGAATGAACGACTGAAACTGCCGGTTGGGAACGATGTTACGGCCCTTCGCCGAAACGATTCCAGCGGTGACGGTGGCCTGAAGTCCAAAGGGACTGCCCACTGCCAGCACCCAATCCCCCACCTGCATGCTGTCGGAATTCCCTAACTTCGCGATCGGCAGAGGATGATCTACGTCAATCTTGATCACCGCTAAATCGGTTTCCTGATCCATGCCGATTACTTTGGCATCGTGCTGAACGCCAGGCGGGTCGTCCGGCAAACGCACCTGCACGCGGTCGGCTTTTTCGACCACATGCCGGTTAGTGACGATGAAACCCTTGGGATCCACCACAACCCCAGATCCCAACGACCGCTCACGCACTGGCCCAGAATCGCCCTGACCGCCGAAGAATTTGTCGAAAAAGTCGCCGAAAGGACTGTCCTGATCGTCGCCAGGCCCCTGCTGTCCGCGGCGGTGTGCCGCCGGCTTGATCGTGGATTCGGTGTTGATATTCACCACCGCCGGCTCCAGCGCCTTGGCGATTTGAGAGAACTGACTCGAAACCTGTCGCGGCGATGGCACACTCAACGGCGTAGCTTCCGCCAGTTTCTTTTCCTGCCCACGCACCCCTACCGAGACCACAGTTCCAATCAGAATACCGACCGTCAAGGTCAGCAAAATAACCAACGTAAATGCCAGACGATTGTCTTTAAAACGTCCCCACAGGACGTTAACGCTGACTCCCATGTTCCCCTGCCTCCACTTTCCAACTTCTTGATTATACCGTTCTTATGACCTGGCACGGCCTGGATTGACCGGCCCGCAGTTAGTTAGACGCATGACATCGGAAAATCGTTGTTGAAGCCATCCCCGAGATGAGTAAAGAAATGTAGAGGCTAGGCCCAGAGCCGTTTATTGGTCGGTTAGCACCGCGAACGTGAACACTCCGCCGACACCATCCAGCGCCACGACGGTCTGGTTCTGCGCCGCATTCAGGCTAAGGGAACCAGTGTCGAGGAGAGCGTTGTTGGTGCCTGGCGTCGTCATAAAAACCTGATAGTTGCCGGCGATGGTCAGTTGATATCCGGTGTTTTGGTCGAAGGTCAGGCCCGCCTTGACCGGCGAGGCTCCTCCGATGCCGCTCCCCGCAGGAACGATGTAAACGTCCGCCGCACCCATGGTTGCGGACGCATTCACCACCCTCACGTATCCATCGCCGGTGGTGAGGGTAGTTCCCCCGTCAGTCAGCGTCACGAGCTGAATGCTGGCCGCCTGGCCCGTGAGCAGCAACGTCTGGTTGGAGCTGGAGGTGCTCGAGCTGGAGGTGGTCGAGCCGGCGGCGAAGGAGATTGTCTGGTCAAAAATCGGCGATGCGCCACTGACCGGCGTGACCTGAATATGGCGCGATCCCGGCTTTACGGAAATATAGGCCGTCGCGTTTCCATAGCTGAGGTTCCCGCTAACCGATTTGCCATCGATAAGAATGGTGACCAGAGGAGCGTCTGGCGAAGCTATCAGGAACCGCACCATCGCGTCAGTGCCGCTGCCCGACCCCCCACACCCGCTTGAAAACAACGCCATGCACGAGAATAGCCCCAGCCAAACTCCTACCCAACGCCTCAAGATCCCTCCGCAGTTCTATTCTGGTTTACCAGAAACTCTGGATTATATGAAATTGGATGCGCCCGGCGTGAGATAGACGAAGCCCGCCAGGAAAGAAGCTCCGCCTTGTCACCAAAAAGTATGTCAGTTGTGGTCGGGTGAAAAATCTATCGTGATCTGGGTTTCGACCTCGATTGGTTTTCCGTTCAGCACGTATGGGCGATACTTCCACTGCTTGGCGGCATTTATAGCGGCCGCCGTCAGCAGCGGAGAACCGGATATAACATGCAGCTTCACCACATCCCCCGTGCCGCTGATAGTCGCGCCCAGCACAACTTGACCACGAACTTTGGCGGCCGCTGCATCGGCCGGATAAACTGGTTGCACTCTGCTGGTCACCAGGCCTTTTGTGACCCCTTCCGAAACCCGAATTCGTTGCGCAGTGTTGTTTTGCGCTGGCGCAGACAAGACCGGCCCAGAGGCAATGACGCCGCCCGTGACCGCTCCTGGCCCACCCTCCACCTTCTCTCCACTGCTCAGGCAGGTCGTCGCCTTTCCGTCCGCTGACGCGCGAAACTGTCCGCTCTCGTCAGAACAAAACGCCCGCTGCCCTGAATCCGGCCCTGCCGGCTCCGCAACCAGTTTGTAGCCGGAAGCGTCGCACCCGGAAATCGCGAAGATGTAGCCGCCGCGCTTCCCCTTGGCGAGATCGTCGGCAATTACATTACCGGTGACAGTCCCGCCCGCGCTGCTCTGGGTGTTCGCGCGGTACAACTCGGCAAGGCTGCAGGCATAACTGCCGTTCGCAGCGTGATACGAAGTCTCCCCCGAGGTGATCGTTCGCAGCGACCATTGCACCGACTGTTCGTTTTCCGCACGCCCCCGGTCCTCGATCCGCTTCAAGAAGTCCGGGTCCCCGATGGGTACCCGCACCGTCACGCTGATCTCATTCAGCCGCCACACCTCAGATTCGGTTTTCATGATGAACGTGAAGCGCGGAATGAACGGCAACGTCGTATCTTCCTTTCCGTTCCGGGTCATGTGCAGCGCAAGCTCGATCTGGTCCTCGTCGCCAACCAGGTCATCGCGCTCCACCGTAATTTCCACGCGCTGGGCGTCGCCGGTCCGCGGATCTTCCGCTGTCAGCAGCGTTGGGCCAGTATCAAAAGTCTGCAAACCCGCTCCCATGGCTTTGGCCTGCATGGAGAGCATCGAAAATTCCGCGAGCGCATCCTGGCCGCTGGCCGCCCCCATCCGGTGCAGCGCCTTACGAGTCGCATCCGGAAGATGCTTCTCCAGATGATTGGCCGCGCTGCCGAAAAACATTTCGATCAGCGCCTGGCGCGCGGTCTGGGATGAATCGGGCGTGCTGGGACTCTGAGCGCTCAGTAAACACGTGAGAAGGAGAACCGCGGAAACAGCGAACAGGCGGCGCATTGGTGCCTCCCGGAATTGAATTCAGCTTAACAGAGTGGCTGTGACAGATCAGACGTACACGAAGCCGCAAAAGTTCCCTGCGCACGGGTGCTTCGAAAGACCCCACGTCCCTGCAGGCAATGTGCAGAAATGTGCAGCTTCGAGTGACACCATGCTCGGAAGCCGGCGACCGGCGGCTGCGACAGTAAATCTCGTTCAGGCAATGACTTATCGCCCAGAATGGTCGCCTACGCCGTCCCCCGAACTTTGGCCGGAGAAGTGCAATTTCACTCCTACAAGAAAAGAGGCCGTACAAAGCATGTTCTCGACCCTCTGGTTTCGTTGTTCTCGACCCTTCTCACCATGCTGCTCTCTCAGCGGAAGCGGCATCTGGCTGTGTTTCTTCTGACTCTCCTGCCAATCGCCTCTTTTGAACTGTGGCCCCAGCAATGGGGCCGCTTTTTTGCCCTCGAACCCCGCGAACTTACTTCAATAATCCCCGGATTTCATCCACAGTAAAAATCTGGTCCACCCCCGGCAGCGCCATCCTCTGCTTCGTTCCGCTCGGCCATTGAATCTCCACCTTGTCCACCTTGGTTGCCGTTCCCAACCCAAAGTGGACCCGCGGATCGGAATTCGACCCGTAGCTTCCTCCACTGAAGACATCGGCACGCTGCCGCACGGTTCCGGTCGTAACCAAGACCTTTGCGCCAACCGCGTCACGCGGACTCTTCGGCCCGCCAATCAATTTCAGTCCGACCCAGTGATTTCCATTGTTCACCACATTCCGCAACAAAGTTGGCGTGGAATCGAGGTTGTTGATGACCACATCAAAGTGACCGTCGTTGAACAAATCCCCGAATGCCGCGCCACGGGCGGAAATCACATCCGCCAGCCCGCTTCCCGTGGCCGCTGGCACTTCCTGAAAATACGCTCCG
Organism: uncultured Acidobacteriota bacterium; assembly: GCA_963839975.1. GTDB lineage: Bacteria > Acidobacteriota > Terriglobia > Terriglobales > Acidobacteriaceae > Gp1-AA145. The sequence goes on from CAWIXA010000003.1 coordinate 75,850, forward strand.
TCGAGATTGCGGAACAGTTGCGGCCGCTCGGCCCAAGTGGTGCCCCAGCCCTGCTTGTCAATCATCGGGAATACATGCCCGTTGGCCACAAACAGATCGAGCAAACCGTCGTTGTCGTAGTCCAGAAAGCCCGTCCCCCACTTCAGAAACGGAATCGTCGGCGCTGCCAGTCCGGCCCGGACCGTCACATCGGAAAGAATTCCTTCGCCGTCGTTATGGAACAACACACTGTAGTCATCTGAAAAATTGGAGATGTAAAAATCCATTTTGCCGTCGCGGTTGTAGTCGCCCACCGCGATCCCCATCGACGCCATGACCCGCCCGTCTTCGGTCAGAGCAAAACCGGAAAGAAAACTGGCGTCCTCGAAGGTGCCGTCGTGACGGTTGCGGTACAAATAATTCGGACGCGAGTCGTTGGCCACCAGCAAATCCACCCAGCCATCGTCATCCGCGTCCACAAACGTGGAAGCAAAGCCGTAGTAGCCCTTAGGATCGGAAACGCCCGCCTTTACGCTCATGTCGGTAAAGGTGCCGTCGCCATTGTTGTGAAACAGGTGGTCCTGCTCACCAACCAGGCCCAGCGGCCCGCACGCCACCTCGGCTCCCTCAAAATCGCACTTCTTGTAGTGATCGACGTCAAACTTGCCGTAGCCGGGGACAAACAAATCCAGACGCCCATCATGATCGTAGTCACCCCAGCTCGGCCCCGCTGACCATCCGCCCAGCACCACGCCGGCTTTTTCGGCAACATCGGTAAACGTGCCGTCATGGTTGTTGTGATAAAGCCGGTTCTTGCCGTAGTTCGCAACGTAGATGTCCGGCCAGCCGTCGTTATCGAAGTCGCCGACGGCAACCCCAAATCCCCAACGCTCATTGGCGACGCCCGCTTTTTCGGTCACGTCGGTGAACGTGCCATCATGATTGTTGTGCAGCAGCATCGCCCTCGGCGCAGGAGCTTGGCCCTTGTACGCAGCCACCGTGGAACCATTCAGCAGATAAATATCCAGCCAACCGTCGTTGTCGTAGTCGAGCAGCGCCACCCCCGAGCCAGGCACTTCCAGAATATTGGTGTTGGGCGGGTCTCCTGACTGATGATGGAACTTATCCAGACCCGCCTGATGGGTGATGTCCAGAAATACCACCGGGGCGCCGTCCACGAAACCGCCAGCGGTGATAGGACGATGCTGCGCATCGAAAATTGGCGGATGCGTGGGCCTGACCAACGCCCGCATGTAGCCGGATTCGGAAGTGCTGGGTGGAGCGGCCGGCGCAGGCTCCGCCTGCTGCGCGAACAAGAACTGCAAGCGCCCCAGTAAGACCGCGGCAACTACCAGGCGCAGGATACCGGCGCGCATGAAATTTCTGCTGCTGGAATTTAGCATTCGAGTTTCAGTTTTCCACCGCACAAACCTGCGGCCTTCCGCGAGGCAGACCCGTGCTCAAGATGTTACCTTAGAGAGCAAAAGAAGAAATCCTGGTGTGAGGTGGCCATGCGTCTTCGATACGCTCTTTTTCTGTTCCTGTTCTTGATTCCCGTCCTTTCCCGCGGACAAAAACCCAAGCCATGGAATTCCCTGCCTGAGGAGTCCGCGGCCGCGACCAGCGCTTTCCCGCCGCAACTCCGGAGCGAACTGGCGCAGGTTCGCGACGCCGCCCTGCAGGACGACTACGCTTACCGCCAGCTCGAACACCTGACCGACAGCATTGGGCCGAGGCCGGCGGGCTCTCCGCAGGCCGACGCCGCGGTTCACTACGTCGCCGACGAACTGCGCAAGCTCGGACTCGAAGTCCATCTCGAACCGGTGACGGTCATCCGCTTTGTGCGCGGAAATGACTCGGCAGAACTCGTCGAATATCCCGGTCAGGTGCCCGGCACAACGCAGAGAATCTACATCACCGCTTTGTACGGCAACGCCCCTACCCCTGAGGGCGGTATCACCGGAGAAGTCATTGTGGCCCACGACTTCGAGGAATTGAAGGCGCTGGGAAAAGAGAAGGTTTCCGGAAAGATTGTCTTGTGGGATGTCCACTATGACAGCCGAAAGGCCGCTGCCGGACAATCTGGGGCAGCTTACGGCGAAGCCGTTCAGTATCGCGGATCAGGCGCTCAGGCCGCCGCTGATCTGGGAGCGATTGCTTCCGTCGTGCGCTCGGCAGGAGATGGAGAAGTCCGCCTGCCACACACCGGATGGAGCGCCGACGCCCATATCCCTGCCGCGGCAGTTTCTGCCGAGGATGCCGACTTGATTGCCCGTCTGAGCACCCACGGTCCAGTGCGCATTCACTTGTCGCTTCCCACGCACCTGGGTCCGGAAGTGCAAAGCTACAACGTAGTCGCTGACCTGAAAGGCTCCGAGCACCCCGAGCAGGTGGTGATCGTTTCCGGACACCTGGATTCCTGGGACTTGGGAACGGGCGCGATTGACGACGGCGCGGGCGTGGTGGTGGCCATGGAAACCGCAGAACTTCTGCAACGCCTGCACCTGCACCCGAAGCGAACCCTCCGCGTCATTGCCTGGATGAACGAAGAAATGGGCGCGACCGGCCGAGACGTCTATGCAAAAGACCATGCTTCCGATCTCGCCAACCACGTGGCGGCAATGGAGAGCGATGAGGGAGCCGAACATCCGCTGGGCTTTCGCGCGAAGATCAGTGCCGCCGCCGAGCAGGAGCTGTCGCCGGTGCAGGACGTGCTCAGGAAGTTTGGCGCCAACTTGATTGAACGAGTGCCGGAGTCACCGGGAACCGACATCGAGATGCTGGCCGACAAGAATGTGCCCGCCTTCGGCGTTTGGCAAAACGCCCTCAAGTATTTCACCTATCACCACACTCCAGCCGACACCCTGGACAAAGTTGTCCCCGAAGAGTTGCGCGAAAACGCCGCCTGCATGGCAGTGATGGGCTACGCGTTGGCGGATATGACAACGCCGCTGGAGAAATAAGGCGCTGAAGCCCGGCGCCAGTTGACGCATCTTAATTTAGGCGCATATGATTCCGGTTTAACTTTTGCGGCCGGCGGCTGGCTATAACCGACGGCAGTCTGGAATAAGTAGATGGACAAGAAGAAGTTAGAGTATTTCCGAAAGCGGCTGGAAACGCGGCAGCAGGATCTTCGCCGTATGGTCACTCGTACGCAGCAAGACGGCCGGACCGCCGACGAGGACACCGCCCAGGACATCGCCGATAAGGCCGCGAGTTCCTACAACAAGGAATTTCTGTTTCATCAGAGCAACGCCGACCGTCAGCTGCTGCAGATGGTCGAGAACGCCTTGGTGCGCCTCCGCGAAGGCAGTTTTGGCGAGTGCATTTCTTGCGGCAAAGAGATCAATCCCAAGCGCCTGGAAGCCGTGCCCTGGACCCGCCACTGCATCGAATGCCAGGAAAAACTCGAAAAGGGGATCCTGGAAGAAGCGTCAAGGTGAAAAATCGCTGTTGGTTCTTGGCTCTCCGCTCTTTGATTTGATTTCGTTTGGAGGTTAAGAGCCAACGACCAAGAGCCAGGAGCCGCCCCCCGAAGCCTCCTTCTTTGATAGACTAAACCTTCCGAATCCTCTCCACGTAGAAGGGAAGTTCGTGCGCGCAGAAACCCGTCATCAACTCAAACAGGATCGATTCAGCCGGACCACCTTGCAGGTGGCGGAGCAGACTGTCCATTGGACCGTCGAGCACCAGAGCAAACTGATCGTCGCGGCTATCGTATTGGTAGTCGTCATCGCCGCCGCCTTGGGTGGCTGGTACTACCTCGAACAGCAAGACGATAAGGCCAGCGTGGATTTCGGCAAAGCGGTGCAGACACTCGATACGCCCGTGCGTCCTGCGGGCATGCCCGCGCAGCCGGATTATCCCAGCTTCGCGTCGTCGCAGGAGCGCGCCACCACCGCCCACAAACAATTCCAAGCCATCGTGGATAAATATCCGCACACCCGCTCGGCTGATTTCTCCCGCTACTTTCTCGGCGTGACTTCTGCGACCATGGGAGACAATGCCGCCGCCGAGCGTGAATTGAAGGCAGTCGCCGACAGCCGAAGTTCCGAGGTCTCGGCATTGGCGAAAATGGCTCTGGCGTCGGTCTATCGCAACACCAACCGCACCAAAGACGCGGTTGACCTCTACAAGCAGCTCATCGACAAACCTTCGGAAACCGTTAGCAAGTCCTCTGCCGAAATCCAGTTGGCCGAAACCTACCAGGCCGCCGGAATGAATGCCGACGCCAAGAAGCTCTACGAGCAAATCCAGAAGGAAGATGCCAAGAGCGCAGCCGCACAGTTGGCGGGGCAAAAACTCCAGGAGTTGAAGTAAGCTCCGACCGAAAACCTTTTTACCGCCGAGCGCGCCGAGATCGCCAAGAAAATCTATTTAATAATTGGGCAGTCCCAGACGTCCGCCTTGCTCTGCCTTTCGCAAGAATTTGGTTTTCTCTGCGCTCTCGGCGTGCTCGGCGGTAAAGGCTTTTAGGGTTTTCCCTTTTCCCCGATTTGGTCTAGGATGTTCTCCGGCTTCCCCAAACCATGCCAACCTTTGCCCTAAAAGTAAACGGCATCGCAAAAAACGTTGACGTTGAGCCTGACACTCCTCTGCTGTGGGTTCTCCGCGACACGCTTCAGATGACCGGGACCAAGTTCGGATGCGGCGCGGGTCTCTGTGGCGCGTGCAGCATTCACGTAGATGGCTCGCTGACGCGCTCCTGCACCCTTCCGGTTTCTCAGGCTGTCGGCAAGAGCATCAAGACCATCGAAGGCCTCGGCGGAAACGAATTGCATCCGCTGCAACATGCTTGGATCGCCGAAGACGTCCCCCAGTGCGGATACTGCCAAAGCGGACAGATCATGGCCGCGGCGTCGCTGCTGGCAAAAACCCCGCATCCCACCGACGCGCAGATCACGGAGCACATGTCGGGAAACATCTGCCGCTGCGGCACCTACGAACGGATCAAACGCGCCATTCATCGCGCCGCTAACGCCGGAGGTGCACAGTGAGCGCCCTTTCCCGCCGGGCATTTTTAGGAACGTCGGCTGCCGCTGGCGCCGGATTGGTCATCGGCTTCTATATTCCTTCTATTGCGCGTGCGGAAGAAGCGAGCACATTCTCGCCGAATGCCTATCTGACGATCACCCCCGACGGCAAAATCACCATCGTCGTCGCTCGCTCGGAAATGGGCCAGGGCGTGCGCACGTCGCTGCCCATGATTCTCGCCGAAGAACTCGAAGCTGACTGGAAACAAATTGCAATCGAACAAGCCGGAGCCAGCACTCTGTTCGGCGACCAAACCACCGGAGGTAGCGCGAGCGTCCGCACCACCTGGGACCCGATGCGCAAAGCCGGCGCCCAAGCCCGCGAAATGCTGATCGCCGCCGCCGCGCAAGAGTGGAACGTGAAGCCCGAAGCCTGCAAAGCGGAAAACAGCTTCGTCGCGCATACTGCTACCGGCCGCAAGCTGAGCTACGGCGCACTGGCCACGAAAGCTGGCAAGCTGCCAGTTCCCGATAATCCTTCACTCAAAACCGCCGGCTACAAAATTGTTGGAAAACCGCTGCCGCGCCTCGACACTCCGTCCAAAGTAAACGGCACCGCAATCTACGGCCTGGATTTCCGCGTCCCGGGAATGAAAGTAGCAGTCCTGGCGCGCTGCCCAATCATCGGCGGAAAAGTTGGCACGGTCGATGACGCCGCCGCGAAAAGTTCTCCCGGCGTGAGCTTCGTCGGGAAAATCGGCGACTCGGCGGTTGCCGTGGTTGCCGATAGCACCTGGAATGCAATAAAAGCCCGCCGCGCGTTGAAGATTACCTGGGACGGCGGCGCCAACGAAAGACCTGAATTCCGCTACAATCTTCGACGGCCTCCGCAACGCCGACGAAACAGCAACATACGACCAACAGCTACATACTGACATAATCCCCGCAGAGGGGGACTACAGCAAAGCCGTAAAATTTTTCACCGCCGGCGATGTCTCGAAGGCCTCCGGCCGCAAGCTCGAAGCTCGGTTACCAGCTTCCCTTCATGGCCCACGCTCCCATGGAGCCGGGCAATTGCGTCGCGCATTTCCGCGGCACAGATTGCGAGATCTGGGCTCCCACGCAAGTCCCACAGGATTGCCGCGACACCGTCGCGCCGCTGCTTGGCCTGAAGCCCGAGCAAGTCAAAGTGAACATCACTCTGCTCGGCGGAGGCTTCGGCCGCCGCTTGGAACACGATTACGCAGTTGAAGCCGCGCTGGTTTCGAAAGCTATCAACGGGCCGGTGCAGGTCGTCTGGACGCGCGAAGACGATATGCGCAACTCGCCTTATCGTCCGGTGAGCCTGCACAAGCTCAGCGCTTCGCTAGATGAAAACGGCTGGCCGGTTGTGTTCACGCACCGCATCATCGGCCCATCCATCAACGGACAAAAGGGCTCGCCACCGGTGAACGGCGTCGATGCCGATTTCCCCGACGAAGCGGCATTCATTTATCCAATCCCCAACGTTTCGCTGGAACAGGTAATCACCGAAACTCCTGTCCCTTTGGGATGGATGCGCTCCGTGTACGCCCTGCAAATGGGATTCGCCAGTGAAAGCTTCATCGACGAACTGGCCGCAGCGGCAAAAAAAGACCCGCTTGAATATCGCCTGCACCTGCTCGCGAAAGATGCCGACATCAAATACTTCGACACGACTTGGAAAACTTCGCGCTTGCGCGGAGTGCTACAACTCGCCGCCGAAAAAGCGGGATGGAGCAAGCCGCTACCCGCAGGACATTTTCGCGGCATCGCCTGCTTCTCGTGTTTCAGCTCCTACGCCGCCGACGTGGTCGAGATTTCCATGGAAAAAGACGGCCCTCGTGTGCATCGCGTGGTGGCGGCGATTGATTGCGGCCGCGTCGTGAATCCGAACATTCTGGCGCAACAAATTCAAGGCGGAGTAATTTTCGCGCTGACCAACGCGTTGCGCGCGCAAATCACCATCGACAAGGGCCGTGTCGTGCAAGGGAATTTCGACGACTACCAGCCCATCCGCATGAACGAAGCGCCGAAGGTTGAGGCGTACTTCGTCCCCAGCACCGAGCCGCCGACCGGCGCGGGAGAGCCTTGCGTCCCGCCACTGGCGCCAGCCTTGTGCAATGCAATGTATGCCGCGACCAAGAAGCGGGTAAGAGCGCTGCCGATTTTGAGTTAGTAGCTAGTCGCTAGCTGCTACTCGCCACTAGACCTATGCGCAAACTCATTCTGCTGTTCGCTGTCCTCATCTCGCTCCCGATTTTTTCTTACGCCCAGGGCGATTCCTCGTTGGCGAAGCGCCGCGCTGAGCACCTTCGCCACGGCATCAACCTCAGCCACTGGTTCGCCCAGGTTTACGACCCCACACGCTATTCCAAAGAACATCTGCAGGGGTTTGTCACGCCCGACGACATCGCTCTGATCAAGTCGATGGGCTTTGACCACGTCCGCCTGAGCGTCAATCCCGAGCCGATGATGCTCCATAACATGGCCGACCATCTCCCACCGGAATACCTGGGCTATCTCGACGCAGCGGTGAAGATGATTCTCGACCACGGCCTCGCGGTCATCATCGACATGCACCCTGAGAGCGATTTCAAACAGGGCCTGGCACAGCATGATGACGCCGTCGAGCAGTTTTCCGATTACTGGCGCGCGATTGCCAGGCGCTACTCAACCTACGACCCGGAGATGGTTTTCTTCGAGGTGTTGAACGAGCCGGAATTCCGCGACGGCTACCGTTGGGCCGGAGTGCAGGCGAAGCTGGCGAACTCCATCCGCGAAGGCGCGCCGCGGCACACGATTATCGCCGCGGGGGCGAACTGGTCCGGCACCGCAGACCTTCTTTCCTTGACTCCGCTCCCGGATCCGAACGTCATCTACAACTTTCACTTCTATGATCCGACAACGTTCACCCACCAGGGCGCGACCTGGGGCGTGAACTACTGGCACTTCGAGAGCAAGCTGCCATATCCCGCGACCTTGGAGGATGCGCAAAAAGTCGCAGCCCTGGAACCTGATCCGGTAAATCGCCTGGCGGTGCTGCGCTACGGGCTCGACCACTGGGATGCGAACCGTATGAGCGTCGAGATTGGCCAAGCCGCCGAATGGGCAAGACATTGGAACGTCCCGCTTACCTGCAACGAGTTCGGCGTCTTCCGCAACGTTTCTGACCCGCAAGACCGCGCCCGCTGGCTGCACGACGTCCGCTCGACTCTCGAGCACTACGGCATCGGCTGGAACATGTGGGATTACGGCGCTCGCGACAACGGCAAAGGCTTCGGCGTAGTCAACGGACCCGAAGAAGGCCCCAACACGCCGGATGAAATAACGGTGGAGGCTCTGGGCCTGAAGCGCTAGGATCTTCAATCCCAGAACCTGACAGCGTCGCGCTTATTTTGTCATATTTGTAATAAATGACATATTTACATTACTTGTCATACATGCTATATTATGACAATGGAAACCGAAGCCCGAGCCCGCCTCAACGAAAACGGACGCCTCGTCATCCCCGCCTCGTTTCGTAAAGCTCTGGAGATTAAGCCCGGAGACGAAGTCATCCTGCGCCTCGAAGACGACGAATTGCGGCTGACTACGCGGAAACTCCGCATCGCTCGCGCCCAACGGAATGCACGAAAATACATTCCCCGCGGGGTTTCATTGGCGGATGAGTTGATCGCTGAGCGACGCGAGGCCGCCAAGCGTGAACTTGAATAAGCTGGTGCTGGACTCGTCGGCGATCCTGGCGATCGTCAACGCGGAGCCAGGTCACGAAAAGTTGACTGACGAACTACTCGCTGGGGCGGTGGCAAGTACGGTGAATCTGGCCGAAGTCCAAGCCAAACTGGTGAGTCGCGGTTGGCCCGCGGACTTGGCCTGGCAGGATGCCAACGGTCCCATCGAGGAGGCCATTAGCTTCGAACCGGAACAGGCCCGACTGGCAGGTGACCTGTGGCCTCGCACTAAGCATCTCGGCCTTTCGCTCGGAGATCGCGCCTGTCTTGCTTTGGCCTTGACCCTCGACGCCCCGGTGTATACCACCGATAAATCGTGGAAGAACTTAAAGTTGAACGTCCCAATCCACGTTATCCGTTAAATACGCCTACTCCACCGCCGTAATCTGCCCTCGCCGCCCCCGCATGCCCCGCTTCCGCTCCAGCAGCGTCTCCAGCGCCTGGCGGGTGTCCGGAGAAAGATGATAAGACTCGTTGTCCGCCGGATATTGCCGAGACATCACGTCAGCCCGGTAAGCTTGCACCGCGTGCGTGATCTCCGCGGCAGCATCGCCATAGCGGCGCACAAATTTCGCCGGAGCGCCAAACGTCAGGTTCAGAATGTCGTGGATCACCAGTACCTGGCCATCGCATCCCGGCCCTGCGCCGATACCGATTGTCGGCGCCGAAACCTCAGCCGTGATCATGTCCGCAACTTCGCGCGGAATTCCTTCCAGGAAAATGCAGGCCACTCCGGCGCGGTCAAGCGCCGTGGCGTCGCGCATGAGCTGCTCGATTTCAGACAAAGACTTGCCCTGGACTTTGAATCCGCCCATGCGGTTCACCGACTGCGGCGTCAGCCCGATGTGCCCGGCAACAGGGATTTCCGCGTCGATGATCTGGCGAACCAGGTCGGCACGTTTTTCGCCGCCTTCGATCTTTACCACTTCGGCTCCGCCTTCTTTCACGAAGCGGGTGGCGTTGCGGACAGCCTCGTCCGCGCCCACATGATAGGAACCATAGGGCATGTCGGCGACAAGCAGAGCATTCGTCACACCGCGCCGTACCGCGCGCACGTGGTGCAGCATTTCATCGACGGTGACCGAAAGCGTGTTCTCGTGTCCGAGCATGGTCATGGCCAGCGAGTCGCCAACCAGCACCGTGTCAATGCAGGCCTCATCGACCAGCCGCGCCGTCGAATAGTCGTACGCGGTCAGGCAGGTAATGGGTTCGTGTAAGAGTTTTCTTTCGCGAAGTTGTGCAACAGTAATCTTCTGGCGCGGCGCGCCGATCGGAGTGAGACTCACGATGTCCTCCAGTGCCCCTCCGCAACTCGGCGGATAGAGCCTGTACCCAAGTCGAACTACTGTTGCCATTCTAGACCCACAGTGTGGGTTCGTCGAGGGGCTCGAAAAAGACTAATCCTTGCTACAATATGGCTTCCCTAGTGGGCGCTTAACTCAGCGGTAGAGTGCCATCCTCACACGGTGGAAGTCGTAGGTTCAAATCCTACAGCGCCCACCACTTTTCGATTTCCTTCCGTGTGGCGAAGTTCTGACCCCGGCCGAGCAGCCGTCACCGCCGGTGTAAAATCACCCCCCCGCCTGCCTTCTCTTCGAGTTCCGACCAGCGTGCGTAGAGCGTCTCCAGAGTCTTCTCCGCAGCTTCCGTCTCGGCATGGGCCGCGACTAACTTTGCGCTGTCACTAGCAATCGCGGGGTTTTCCAACTCCCCGCGTTTTATCCGTAGCACCTGCTCGGCGTCGGCAATTTTTTGCTCGAGGCCGGCATACTCGCGCGCTTCCAGATAGGAGAGCTTTTTCTTCGCGCCTACCGCCGACTCGGAAGCCTTCTCAGTCCGCGCCCCTGAACCGTCGGCCTTCGCCTCCGCGCGCGTCGCCTGCCAGACTTCCCACTGCGCATAATCCGCAAAGCTTTCCGCGCTGCCCTGGCCGTCGAGGCCGAGCACAATGTTCGACACACGATCGAGCATGTAGCGATCGTGGGTCACCAGCACAATGGATCCGCGAAATTCGAGGAGGCTCTCTTCCAGAATTTCCAGCGTCGGAATGTCGAGGTCGTTGGTGGGCTCATCCAGCAGCAGGACGTCAGCAGGCTGCAACATGAGCTGCGCAATCAGCACGCGCGCCCGTTCGCCTCCGGAAAGCCGCTCCACAGGCTGGCTGAGTTGCTCGCCGGTGAACAGGAATTTCGCCGCCCACGACGCCACGTGGATCACGCGATCCTGATACACGACGGAGTCTCCGTCCGGGGCCAATGCCCGGCGCAGCGACATGTTCGTATCCAGTTCGCGGCTTTGGTCGAAATACACGATGCGCAACCACTCGGCGCGACGAATCTCTCCTGCCGTCGCCGTCCACTCTCCGCGCAGCAGCCGCAGCAGACTGGTTTTGCCGCTGCCGTTCGGGCCCACTAGTCCCACCCGCATTCCGGCGCTGATGACGAAATTCAGCCGTTCGAATAACGGTCGATTTCCAATTTCGCAAGTCACGTCTTGCAGTTCGATCAAGCGTTTGGTCTTGCGATCGCTGGCCGAGAAATCAATCTGCGCGGAACCTGTACGGGTCCGCGAATTTAAGTCCGCCAGCTCGCCCATAAGCTCGCCGGCTTTATCAATGCGCGCCTTTGACTTTCGAGTGCGCGCCTTCGCTCCCCGCCGCAGCCACTCGATTTCCGAATGCACCAGATTTTCCAGCGCTTCCTGCCGCTTCGATTGCGCGTGGAGAAATTCTTCTTTCTTTTCCAGGAACTCGCTGTAATTCCCGCGCACCCGCAGCACGCCATCGGGATACACCCGGCTGAGCTCCGCTGTCTCGGTGGCTACATTTTCCAGAAAATACCGGTCGTGACTTACCACCACGCAGGCGAATTCCGCTTCTTCGAGCAGATCCTCCAGCCACTCGATTCCCGCAAGGTCGAGATGATTGGTCGGCTCATCGAGCAGCAGAACGTCCGGCGCCTGCACCAGCGCCTCCACAATGGCAAGCCGTTTCTGCCAGCCTCCGGAGAGCGCGGCCGCTTCGGCGTCCAGGTCTTCGAACCCAGCCCGGCCCAGCGTCTCGGAAAAGTGAGCACCGTGTTCGGAGTCGATGTTCTTCGAATCTCTTGAGCGCCTTCTCGACTACCGACCGCACGGTTTCGCCCGCCTTGAAGCGCGACTCCTGTTCCACATAGCTGAGCCGCAGCCGCTTTCGGATGGCAACGTTGCCGTCGTCGGGGTCTTCCGTCCCGGCGAGAATCCGCAGCAACGTAGACTTCCCCGAACCATTCGGCCCGATCAATCCGATCCGGCTTCCTTCCGAGACGGTGAAAGATACGTTCTGAAAAAGGGGATGCGACCCAAAAGCTTTCGAGATTTTCTGTGCGTTGATAATCGGCGGCAACGGCGGCGGGCTCCAGGAAGTTTCTCTCCCAAGGTTATCAGCAAACTCGTACTTGTCCGCCGAGCACTACCTTGACTCCCTGCCCACACGGCAGTCCAAAACCCTTGCCGCCGTGGTAGCCTGACGTGGGCACGACGCGAACCGTTGCCAGGCTCCAAAGTGTGTCCGCTCGAAAACCCTGTATGTGGAAGAAGTCCAAGCCTGTAGCTGCGCCTGTAACCCCTTCCAAACAGGGCACTTCTGGGGCATCCCCGAGCGACGAGAATACGCAACTTTCTGAGCCTGATGGGGTTAACTCTGATGTGAGCAGCTTCGCACTAGATCGCAGTTTGCTCGCGGTGGGCGTGCATCCGCCCGACGCTGCTGCGGAGACCGGTATCTCCGACGCGGAAATGATGCTCCGGGTAAAGTCGGGCGACGATTCTGCTTTCGATTATCTGGTGCAAAAATATCGCCGCCCGATGATTGGCTTTATGTATCGGATGGCGCGCAATACAGCGGCGGCGGAAGACTTGGCGCAGGAAGTTTTTTTGCGGGTGTACCGGTCGCGGGCGAACTATGAGGCCAGCGCAAAGTTCAGTACGTGGCTCTACCGCATCGCTACCAACTTGGGCGTGAATCATGCACGCGATACGCGGCATGAGCGTCCGGAAAACACGGTGCAACTGGACGAGCCGGATTCGGAGACGGGAACGACTCCGGATCTGGCCGACAAAGAGCTGACCGTGGAAGAAAGAGATTTTACGGCGCGAGCGGCTGGCAGCGATTCGGCAAAAAGTTGAAGCCCTGCCGGAGCGGCAAAAACTGGCGGTGCTGATGCACAAGTATCAGGAAATGGATTACCGGCAGATTGCCGAAGTTTTGAAGTTGAGCGAGTCGGCGACCAAGTCGTTGCTGTTTCGCGCATATGAGACGCTGAGGAACGAGTTGAAAGAGTTTGTATAGAATTCGCGGGGTGCGCCCCGCAACACTGGCAAGCCGCAAGTCGAGTAAAGGAAACGAATATGAAGTGCAACAATAACGAAATTAACGAACTGCTTCCGGACCTGGCCGCCGGACTGGCTCCGGCCACGCCCGAGGTCAACGAACATCTTCGCTCCTGCGCAGCTTGCACGGAGACGCTGGCCGAGTTCCGCAAGACCATGGCGCTGCTCGATGAATGGCAGGCGCCAGAGCCTTCGCCATATTTCGACACCCGCCTGCGGGCTCGCTTGCGCGAAGAATCTGCAAGCCAGCTAGCCGGATGGTGGGCCTGGGCTCGGCGTCCGGCGCTGGCGGTTTCGCTGGCTGTGGTGATTGTGGCAGGAGTGAGCATATATCGGATGGAGCAGAAGAAGACGGTCACGGGCCAGAATGGGGGCGACAACTTCGCCACCATCGATCCCGGGACCGCGGTCGGCGATTTACAAACGCTCGATAAGAACCACGATGTGTTTACCGATTCCGATCCGGATACCGATGGCAGCCTGCTCGACGATTTGCAAGTGCAGTCGGATGTGAGCGCGAATCCGTAAGTCTCGCGACCCACTTGGGGAGGAGTTGGGCGACAAGTCGTACGAAGAAGATCGGGGAAGAAGGAAAATGAGAGTACGAGCACAGCTCGCAAAATGGATCGTCTCCGCCGGCGCAATGCTGGCGCTGGCGGCTGTGCCATTGCTCGCCCAGAACCATCGGAACGATGCCCCGCGTCCAAACCAGCAGCGAACGGAGTCCCGGCCGCAATCGCGTGCGGAAGCGCCGCGTCCAAGCCGCCAGGACCGGACAGAGTCTCGTCCCCAGCCGCATAACGAAGCACAGCGACCTCCCAGGCAGTATCAGCCGCCCTCGGAGGGCCATCATTCCGGTCAGTGGCTGAACCAACACCGCGGCCAGTCGCTGGAACAACAGCAGCAAGCGCTCCGAAACGACCGCGATTTTCGCCGACTCTCACCCGACCGCCAGCAGAAGTTTGAGCAACGGCTGCAGCGATTCGACAACATGCCGCCCGAGCGCCAGCAGCAGGTGCTACGCCGCATGGAGACATGGGAACACTTGACCAAGCAACAGAAAGATCAGTTCCGCGCGACTGATTCTCAATTCCGGAATCTGCCGCCGGACCGGCGCCAAGCGGTAAGAAACGCCATCGAAAGCCTGCGTGCCATGCCGCCACAGGCCCGTCAGCGCGCCGTCGAGTCCGGACGCTTCAACCAATTCTCGCCGCAAGAACGGGAAGTCCTCAACAACGCCGCGCAATTGCCCCTGGCCCCGGCGGAGCCTCCCTCTGAGACCGAGCAGCCGAAAACTGGCCCTGAACGCTACATTCCGCGGCCTCCGCACTAACCTCCTCTGCCTGCAAGTTCAGCGGCACCACTGACTCAGATCTCCCTGCTTCCCTGGCGTCATCTCTGCATTACAATTGGCAGAAAGCTGCGGACATTCCAATCTGAGGAAAGGAGCGCTGATCACGATGCACGCTCTTGCGTCGCCCCATCTGACGGCTGTCTCCGTCCTCGACATCCTGGTCGTGGCCTTCCTCATCTATGAATTTCTGGCGCAGATTCGCGGCACCCGCGCTGCCCTCATTCTGTTTGGCGCACTGGCGGTGTCCCTGGTCTTCTATGTCTCTCGCGCGCTGGGCCTGACCACGCTGAATTGGCTCATTGCCAGATTTGTTCCGTATGCGGCGTTTATCGTGATCGTGATTTTCGCCCCGGAGATTCGCGAAGCCCTCGCCCGCCTCGGCCGCCGCCTCAGCCTGGCAAGCTCCGCCGGGGCTGGCGCCGAAGCAGACGCCTACGACGACATCGTGATGGCGGCGAATCTGTTCTCGCAGAACCAGACCGGCGCGCTGATCGTGATTGAGCGCGAAATCGGCCTGCGCACCTACGTAGAAAGCGGCGTCTCCCTGGACGCACATCTCTCCTACGATCTGCTGGCGACCATCTTCCGTCCCAGCGCGCCACTGCACGACGGAGCAGTAATAGTCCACGGCGACCGTGTCGTAGCCGCCGCCTGTTTTCTCCCGCTTTCTATGAATCCCGTCCTTTCCACCCAGTTGGGAACGCGGCACCGCGCGGGCATCGGCATCACGGAAGAAACCGACGCGATCGCGATTATCGTTTCCGAAGAAACCGGCGGCATCAGCCTTGCCGTGGCTGGAACCATCGAGCGCGAACTGACCGTCGAGCGACTGCGCGACCGCATGGGCAAACTGCTGCGCCGCTACGTGCCGCCCACGCCCCTGCCCACGGCCATCGCCGACGGACGAGGAATAGACGAATCCGAAACCGAAATGCCGATGGGGGAAATGCCGATGGGGTCAACGGACTCGCATGCCAAACCCGGAAGTGACCGATGAGGGATTTCCTCCGCCGCCGCGTGCTGCACAATCTCGGCTTGAAGATTTTTTCTCTGCTGCTGGCCGTCGCGATGTGGTTTGCAATTTCCACCGGAAGGTTGCACTGAGCGTAGCTTTGCCGTCACTCCACATCCTGAAAGAAGACAGCTAAGATAGACAGGTTTGCGTAGGGGCAGGTGCCCTCACCTGCCCCGCCACGGACCTCGCGGTTCGCCACCTGAGGAAATCGGCCCCTCCGCAAACCCCAAACATGACTTCACCAGCCAGACAGCTTTTCGGCACCGACGGCATTCGCGGCGTGGCCGGCGAATTTCCACTGACCGCGGAGAGCACGTTCCTGATCGGTCGCGCTCTCGGCCATGACTTGGTGCGCACCAATCCGCATCCCCGCGTGCTGATCGGACAAGACACGCGAGAATCCAGCCGCTGGATCGCCGACCGCGTCGCGCTGGGACTGGCATCGCGCAATGTCGAAGTACACAGCGCAGGTGTCATCACGACGCCCGGAGTCGCCTATCTGGCGCGCTCGCGGAAGTTCGATGCCGGCGTGGTAATTTCCGCGTCGCACAATCCCTGGACCGACAACGGAATTAAGGTTTTCTCCGGCGACGGATTCAAGCTGCCGGATTCCCACGAGCTATCGATTGAGCAGGAAATCTTTTCGCTGCTGCAGACCCACGAGTCGCATCGCGAGCCGGATATCAAACCGGCGCCAACGCTGCCCGGCGAGCACTCGCTGAGGGCCGCCTATATCGAGTGGCTTGCGAAAAGCATTCAGACCGATTTGAGCAAGCTGCGCGTGCTGGTGGATTGCGCCCACGGCGCGGCAACTGCTGAGGCGCCCGAACTATTCGGCGCGTGCCGCATTCAGGCAACCTTCACTCACTCCGCTCCGGACGGTAAGAACATCAACGAGGGTTGCGGCGCGCTGCATCCCGAGACCGTGGCGAAAACAATTGCCGGGTCCAATGGTGCATTTGACCTGGGGGTTACGTTCGACGGCGACGCGGATCGCGCGTTGTTCAGCGATGCCGCGGGCCGAGTAGTAAACGGAGACGCTGTCCTCCTGCTGACCGCTCGCGACATGCAGGCCCGCGGCGCGCTCCCCGGCTCAACCGTCGTCGCCACCACCATGTCAAACATGGGCCTCGAGATCGCCTTGCAAAGGTCAGGCATCCGCATGCTGCGCGCCAACGTCGGCGATAAATATGTGCTGGAAGAAATGATGAAGACCGGCGCCACGCCTCGGCGGCGAGCAGTCCGGCCACATCATCTTCCGCGACGGTGAAGCCACCACCGGCGACGGCATATTGACCGCCTTGCGCGTAATGGAAGTGATGGCGCGTAGTGGTAAGTCCCTCGCCGACTTGATTGGCGATCTGAAAGTCTTTCCGCAAAGAATCCAGAATGTCCGCGTGCGCGAGAAGGTTCCGTTTGATCACGTCCCCGAGGTGAAGGCCGCCATAGAAGCCGCACACCGCGAACTTGACGGCAAGGGTCGCGTTGTCGTCCGCTACTCGGGCACCGAGGCGCTGGCGCGTGTGATGGTTGAGGCGGAGTCGGAAGAGAAGATGAACGCCCTCGTGGAGAGTATCGCTGGAGCGATTAAGGGTGCTTTGGGCGTTTAGGAGAGTCCTTCGCGGTCGCGCAGGTCCCGGACGCCGCAATGGAGTAAGGGACAGTGTCTTCTGAGATTACAGTCATAGGCCTGTCCGGCCCGCACCGCGTTATCGCAAACGTTTTGCAAAAAAGAAAAGTGCCTCGCTTAACATTCACGCACGCGAGACCCGCAAGGTCTTCGACACCGTCCCCATTCAGATCGCCTGCAAGATTTACCTGCAGAGTGTAGTAGTAGCCGTCATCTTCCAGGGTGACATTTCGGGGGCTGAACTTGATTACCTTAAGACTTGGGTCCCGATGACGCCAGCCTTCATCTTCATCCAGTTCTGTCCCCGATTGAATGACCGGCGGAAGCAGATCCAGTAAATTGGTGGGGGAAACCCTGGCCCGGGAAATAGCTCGCATTCGAGTGTCGCGCCTGTTTCAGGTAGTTGAGTTTGAAACAAGTCTCCACAAATACAGCCTCTTTCTTGTTCTCAAAATTGTTTGCCGCGGAGTATCCGCGACCGATTGCGTCGAGATACTGAGCGCAAGTCTTTACGGAGATCTTGTCAACGTTGCGGGCTAATAGAAGGTCCTTGCCGTCAAAGGTGCGGAGTGGCTGGCGGTACTGCGAATCTATAGCTTTCGCATCAACATTGCCGCGGGAATACCACACCGGAATGGTTTGACTCAAGGACGCTTCGGTAAGTAGTAACGGTAACAACAGACAAAATCCAAGCGAGCCCTTGCGGTTGTAGCGCACTAGCATCACTCCAAATCCCTCCAGTTCCTCCCCACGCCCATCTCCACCATCAGCGGCACCGACAGCAGATGCGCTCTCTCCATCTGCTCCCGCACCAGGATTCGCATCCCGTCCATCTCGGCTTCCGGCACATCGAACACCAGCTCGTCATGAACCTGAAGCGTCATGCGCGATTTCAGCCCCCTTTCAAGAATCGCCGCATCAATCCGGATCATCGCGATCTTAATCAGGTCCGCCGCCGTCCCCTGCAGCGGTGTGTTGACCGCGGTCCGTTCTGCAAATCCGCGCAGATTGAAGTTTTTGCTGTTGATGTCCGGTATCGGGCGCACACGCCCGAACAGCGTCTTCACCCGCCCATCGCTGCGAGTTTCTTCCAGAGTGCGATCAATGAACGCCCGCACGCCGCGATACTTCTCAAAATAGGCTTCGATGAACTTCTTCGCCTCCGCCGGCTCGATTCCGAGATTCTGCGACAGCCCAAACGCCGACAGGCCATACACAATGCCGAAGTTCACCACCTTCGCCTGCCGCCGATGATCGGGCGTGACCATCAGCGGAGGCACTGCCGAACACCTGCGAAGCCGTCAGCGTGTGAATGTCGTCGCCGCGCCGGAAATGCCTCGACCAGCAACGGATCTTTCGAGTAGTGCGCCAGCAGCCGCAACTCGATCTGCGAATAGTCCGCCGCCAGCAGCAGATGCTCCGGCGCAGCCGTGAACGCCGCGCGAATCTCGCGGCCAACTTCGGTGCGAACAGGAATATTCTGCAAATTCGGGTTCGCCGACGAAAGCCGCCCCGTCGCGGTTCCGGTCTGATCAAACGTCGTGTGCAGCCGACCGGTCGCAGGATTCAGCAACGCCGGCAGCGCGTCCACGTAGGTCGATTTCAATTTCGACAGCTGGCGATATTCGAGCACCAGCTTCGGCGCCTGATGCTCCGCGGCCAAGCCCTCCAGGACATCCACTGCGGTGGAAATTGTCCGGCCTTTGCCGTACTTCACCGGCTTCGGCAGATTCAGCTTGTTGAACAACACGTCGCCAAGCTGCTTCGGCGAATTGATATTGAATTCCTGCCCGCAGCATTCGTAGATTTCTCTTGCCTTGACCGCGATCTCGCCTTCCAGCCGCTGTGACATTTTCCCCAGCGCCGAGCGGTCAATGGCGACTCCCGCCTCTTCCATTCGCGCCAGCACCGGAACCAGCGGCAGATCAATCTCTTCGTACAGCTTCGCCAGCCCGTCGTCTTCAACTTTCTTTCGCAGCGCAGTCGCCAGCCGCCCCGTGATGTCTGCCGCCTCGGCCAGCGATCCGCCCAGCTTCAGGTTGAAATGCCGCAGCGCAACTTCTGGCAGTCTGTGCGACGGAGTACGTCGGATCGAGAAGATACGAATACAACCGCGTATCATGACGCACTCCGGCCAGCGCACTGCGCCCCCAGCACATGCCACGCAGACTTCCAGTCGTGAATCGCCTTGGGAATTGCAGCATTCTCCAGCGCGGAATTCACTGCCGCAACCGCCGGCGATCCCGGCGCGATCGTCAGTGCAGAATTCGACGCGACGGAAATCGCCAGCGCCCGTGGCTTCTCGCGCAGCTTCCTCGGGAAGGCCCGCAGTCAGCGGCAACATGCTCGACTGCTGCTCGTCATCTTCCTCTTCTTCCTCCGGCTCGGCAACCGGCGCCTCAGCTTCAATCGCCACCGCCAGCGCCGCCCCCGGCAGCCAGTTCCCGCAGCGCCGACTCCACCTCCGCCGCCGATTGCCACCTCGCGATAGTTTCCCTCCGCCGCCTCCACCACCGGCAACAGTTCTTTCAGCAGCGACGTAAACTCCAGCTCGGTAAATAGCTCCCGCAGTGCCTCCACATCCGGCTCGCCCATGCGCATGGCTTCGACGTCGAGCGCGATGTCAACGTCGCACTTGATGGTGACCAGTTGCTTGCTCTGCAGAATTTGCTCGCGATGGTTTTGCAGCGACTCGCGATAGGTCTTCTTCTCGACTTCCGCCGCGCGGTCGAGCGCGGCCTCCAGACTGCCAAAGCGCTTGATGATTTCGACCGAGCCTTTGTCGCCGATCCCCGGCGCCCCGGGAATGTTGTCCACCGAGTCGCCACGCAGGGCCATCACGTCGATCACGCGCTCCGGAGGCACGCCCAGAATCTCCTCCACTTTCGCGGCGTCCGCGATCAGATTGTCTTTCGGAGGATTCAGCACCAGCACATGCTCGTTCACCAGTTGCAGCATGTCCTTGTCGCTGGAAACGACGTACACGTCCCGGCCCTGCGCCACAGCCTTCGTCGCCAGCGTTCCGATCACGTCGTCGGCTTCAAACCCCGGCATTTCGAGAATCGGAATGCGATAAGCCTCCAGCGCGCGCCGGATGTACGGAATCTGCTGCGCCAGTTCGCCGGGCATCTCGCTGCGGTTGGCCTTGTACTCTTTGTATTGCTCATCGCGAAATGTCGGCGCCGCCACGTCAAACACCGCCGCCAGATACTGCGGCGAAAAATCGTCACGCAACTTGCGCAGCATGTTCACGAAAACATAAACCGCCGCCGTCGGCAGCCCCTTGCGCGTGGACATGCTCCGCTGCCGCGCCATGGCATGATAGGCGCGGAAGATGAACGACATGGTGTCGATCAGGTAGAGCCGATTCGGATCGTCGCGATGCACCAGGGCGGGCTTCGCTTCCGGGGCTTGCGGGTCAACCTCGGTCGGAGCACTCGATGATTTGGTTCGCGGGAGCAAGAAGTAAGTTTAACAACTTCGCGGCGAACGGTTGTCCCCGCGCAACTACGTTGCCGCCGGCTTCCCAAACATGGTGCTGTAGTGCAGCTTAATCACCCCGCACGTCCCCTGCTCCGGCGAATAGACCACGCAGGTATCAAACGGCCGCGAATAAATGTGCAGACTCGCTGCCCGTTCCCCGAAATGCCGGGGATTAAGCACGCGGTGCACAGGATCGGCGGGATCCACCGCACAAGGTTGCAAAGGATTCATTTCCACGCTATCGGTGGGAGTAAGCTCGCTGCGGCCGTTTTCGACATCCTGCGACACCAGATGAAAATTCTCCACCATCAACCGGCCAATGGGCACCGTCATCCAGCAATTCTGGTCGCGATGATTGTGCACTGAACTCACCTGACCGACCTCCCAGCAGATGGCGATCAGCTCATAGAGCGGCGTCTTGTCGATCAGGTTGCGCGTGTAATGTTGCGCGTTCCAGTTCAGGTACGGAGCTAGCGCCTCGGG
This sequence comes from uncultured Acidobacteriota bacterium, assembly GCA_963839975.1. Classification (GTDB taxonomy): domain Bacteria; phylum Acidobacteriota; class Terriglobia; order Terriglobales; family Acidobacteriaceae; genus Gp1-AA145. The sequence continues at coordinate 96,887 of CAWIXA010000003.1, forward strand.
CGAAACCGTTGTCCGCTTCAGGAAAGCCAGAATGTCGCTGACGTGATCAAAGGCCTCCGCTGGAAATTTGCGCAACTCGGCGGTGAAGTCCTGAATGGAAACCTGCTTCGGAATGACCCGGGTGGCCATGGCAGCGCCTCCTGCACGAAAAGTCTAGCACTTAGCACTTGGCATTTAGCACTTGGTCAACGCAAGGTTGTTTTGGCTAAGTGCTAAGTGCCGCTTCACTCCACCAGCATGCAATCCCCATAAGAATAAAACCGGTACCGCTGCTCCACCGCGTGCTTATACGCCGCCAGCACGCGCTCCGTTCCGCCCAGAGCGCAGACCAGCATCAACAGCGTGGATTGCGGCAAGTGAAAATTGGTCAGCAACGCGCCGACCACGTGAAACTGAAATCCAGGATAGATAAACAGATCGCTTTCGCCGGAGCCCGGCTGTATGCGCCCTGAGAACCCTCGCCGAATATTCCAGCGTGCGGACCGTGGTCGTCCCAACCGCGACCACCCGCCGCTTCTGGTCGAGCGCTTGATTGATTTTTTCCGCTGCCTCTTCCGAGATCTGGTACCGCTCGGAATGCAATTTGTGTTCCTCAACGATTTCCGTACGCACCGGCTGAAATGTTCCCAGGCCGACGTGCAAGGTGATCTCGGCAGTTTCGACGCCCCGCTCCTTGAGGCGCGCGAGAACCTCCGGCGTGAAGTGCAGCCCTGCTGTCGGCGCTGCAACGGACCCGCGTTCCCGCGCATAGACCGTCTGATAACGCTCGCGGTCGCTACGGCGGTCTTCCCGCGCGATATATGGCGGCAGCGGGACGTGCCCCAGCCGCTCGACTGCCCCGAAGAAATCCGCCGCCGGATCAAAACGAATGCGACGCTCGCCAAACTCTCCTCGGGAGAGAACCTCTGCAACCAGCGAGCCCTGCTTTTCGCCGTCGCCAAAATACAATCGCTCGCCAACTCCTATCTTCCTTCCCGGACGCACCAGGCATTCCCACTCATTGGGTTCCTGCGAAATCTGCTTGGTCAGTAGCACCTCAACCCGCCCCTGCAGAAAATCCCGCGACGCCGGGTTTTGCCGGCTCAGCGGCTGCGCTTTGCTGCCGCTCCTTCGCCCGTAGAGTCTGGCCGGAAATACACGGGTGTTGTTGAAGACCACCAGATCGTCTGGACGCAGCAGTTCGGCGAAATCGCGGAAGCTGCGATCTTCGAGGGATCCCGACTCGCGGTCAAGACGCAAAAGCCGCGAACCGGCGCGGTCCGGCAGCGGCTCTTGCGCAATCAGTTCTTCCGGAAGGTGGTAGTTGAAGTCGGAGACGAGCACGCTGGATTGATTATAGAAAATGGCGACATTAGAAACGGTGTTGGGCGGCGCGGCAAGAGTCAAAAGCCCGGGCCTGCGGCCCGGGGACGGGCGGGACGACCGTCCCCGCACGTGCGAATCCAGCGCGCACGCCAAAATAAAAAGCCTCCCTTACGGGAGGCTTTTGGGGGAGGGCGTCGGGCTAGGGTTCCCGCCGTCCGCAGATCTACAGCAAATCTACTTCGCAGCCAGCTGTTCCAGGTCGTTCTTCATCAGGCTGATTTCCACTCGGCCGCCGCTCATACGCTTGGGTTTCGCACCCGCGTCGTCGGTTGCGGTCGGCAGCGGAGCATTGCCCATGCCGAGAACGTAGATCCGGTAAACCGGAATCTCGTGGTTCTCAACCAGGTAGCGAACAACCGAGTCGGCCATCTTGCGCGAGGTTGCGATCGCGGCCTGTCCCTTGCCTGCGGAGAAGCCCTGCACTTCGACGATGTATCCGCGCTGGCCCTTCAGGGGCTCGGCGAGCTGGTCGATGGCAGTCTTGGCGTCGGCGCTCAGAATGCTCTGTCCCGGGCGGAAACGGATTTCCGTCTGGTTGGTGGCCTTGTACTGGTCAATGTTGCTGACCACGCCTTCGACCGTGGTCAGGCGGGTGTTGGCCTGGGTCGCGGTCTGCTGGGCGGCGGTCGCCTTGTTGCCGGCATCAACCGCATGCTGGTCGGCTTCGCTGGCCTTTGCCGAAGCCATCTGGATCCCGGCCTGCGCGCGGGAATCCGTATCTTTGATCATCTTGCTGTTCGCAGCGGTCAGCTCATCCAGCTCGTTCACGCGATCGCGGATCGGCTGGGTCTGGCGCTGAACATACTTCTTGCGGGCAAAAGGATTTACCTTGCCCCAGAAGCCTTCGTGGCTCTCGTATTGCAGAGGCGCTTTGCCGGTGGCGTTGTCGGCCGCGGGCGCTGGAGTGCTGGCTGGGGTTGACGATGCCGTTTGAGCAACTACCGGCAGCGCGAGTAAGAAAGCTATGAACAACGCTACCACTGCGCGATTCTTCATTTTTTACATCCTCCGTGGGGGACCCTGGGTGAGGCCCCTCGCTGCACGCCTTACGCGGGCGTGATCGCGATTTGGTGCGTCTTTACCGACGAACTGAAGCAAGCTGTTTACGCCTGCCGGCCAGCGCTGACGCTACGCATGACCGAGAATTCACGGCGCCTAAGATGCCAGCGCCTGCACTTACGTATATCAACTACCGTGCCAAACTTAAGGTACCAACTAAGTCATTGATTTCTTTACCTATTCTATTCCTCTTGGCTCACTTTGTGCCGGTCCGAGAGAAGTAAATTTGGCGGGGCTGGTATAAAAACTGCGCAGACACAAATTGGCATTGGGCACAGAATTCGCCTGTATCCACAACAAACCTTTGCCCTTGACGAAGCCGTCTGCGCTTTGTAACATCTAACTCACCAGTCAGCCCTTCGGGGTTGACCTTGGATTTCATGCAGAGTGGCTGAGGGACGAGCCCTGTGACGCCACGGCAACCGGACCGGGATCATCTATCCCGGCTGACAGGTGCCAACTCTCGACCCGGCGACGGGGGACATGAGATTCGGGATGCGAGAACCTTTTCAGCATTTCCTGAACCTCTTTTCCCATTCCCGGGCGAAGAGGATTTCGTTTTTAGAGGCTCGTTTTGCTTCGCGACCTTTGCGTTGTCTTTGCGTACTTTGCGGTTAAAAGCTTTAAAAACCTTTGACCACAAAGATCGCTGAGGAAACGCCAAGGACGCTAAGAAACCCAACCGCTCAGATTGGGTAGCTATGCGTTACGAACTACGCTGTCGGGAGTGCAACAAGAGTTGGGGAAACGTTCCCAAGTCCATTTGCGAGGATTGTTTCTCGCCCCTGGAAGTTTTCTACGACTACGACTCTATCCGTCCCGACTTCACCCGCGAAAAAATCGCCCAGGGCCCTCCCAACATGTGGCGCTACTCGTCGCTGCTGCCTTTGCCCGAAAACCATGAGCCGACCCTGCCCGTCGGATTTACCCCGCTGATCAAGGCGCCGCGCCTGGCGCGCCAAATCGGCGGGAAGAATGTCTTCATCAAGAATGACGCTGTCTGCCTGCCGACTTTGAGTTTCAAAGACCGCGTAGTCGCAGTCGCGCTGGCCAACGCCCGAGCTTTCGGATTCGACACCGTCTCCTGCTCTTCCACCGGAAATCTCGCCAATGCCACCGCCGCACAAGCCGCCCGCAACGGATTCAAGTGCTGGATCTTCATACCCGCCGATCTTGAGCAGGCGAAAATTCTCGGCACTCAGGTTTTTGGCGCCAAGCTAGTCCGCATTTCCGGCAGCTACGATCAGGTAAACCGCCTGTGCTCGCAGATCGCCGACGAACACAACTGGGGATTCGTCAACGTCAACCTGCGCCCCTACTACGCCGAAGGCTCGAAAACACTCGGGTACGAAATCGCCGAGCAACTTGGCTGGCGCTTGCCCGACAACGTGGTTTGTCCGATGGCCGGGGGTTCGTTGATCGTCAAAATAAGAAAAGCTTTTGATGAGCTGATTCAACTGGGACTGGTCGAACCGAAGCCCGTAAAATTCTTCGGCGCGCAGGCCACTGGATGCTCTCCGATCTCAACCGCCGTCAAGTTGGGCAACACGGAAATTGATCCGCAGAAGCCTTCGACCATCGCGCGATCACTCGCGATTGGCAATCCCGCCGATGGGCACTATGCCATCAAGACCATAACCAAGGGCGGCGGCTGGTCCGAAGACGTTTCCGATCCCGAGATTGTGAAATCCATCCAGCTTCTCGCCGAGACCGAAGGCATCTTCACCGAAACTGCCGGCGGCGTCACCGTAGGCTGCGCCCGCAAACTGTACAAGAGCGACCGCATCCTGCCGGATGAGACCACGGTGCTCTGCATTACCGGAAATGGATTGAAGACCACCGACGTGCTCACCGGCGAATACGAAGCCGAAGAGCCGATCGCGCCGAAGCTGGCCGAGTTCGAAAAATACCTCGGGCAGACGCTGGATGTACGGGAGCCGGTGGTAGCGTAAGAGAAGACATTCACCGCCGAGTACGCCGAGAGCGCCGAGAAATTTCCTGCAAAGATTTTTTTCTGCGATCTTGGCGTTCTCGGCGGTTAAAGATTTTGGTTTTCGCTCAAGCCATGAACATCACAGTCCAAATTCCCAGTGCCCTGCGCCGCCACACCAACGGCACCGCCAAGGTGACCTGCGCCGCCACCAACCTCGACGAACTGTTCTCATCGCTCGACGAACAGTTCCCCGCCCTGAAACCCCATCTCCGCGACGAGGCCGGCCAAGTCCGCCGCTTCCTGAATATTTATGTAAACGAAGAAGACATCCGCTTCCTGGGCGGCCCCAGCTACGCGTTCAAAGACGGGGATGAAGTGCTGCTGGTTCCTTCCATCGCTGGTGGAACCCACGCGCCAACCCTGTAAGGTCGTTCGCCAGGAATAAGAGTCCCGCCGCCCGTTGCGCGACTTCGGGAAATCTTGTATAAATAACTAACCAGTTGTAGTTAGTTATGCACGCCACCCGCACAATCCGCCTCGGCACCCGCGGCCGCCCCGAGGAAAGCCGCGCCGCCATCTTGAAAGCAGCAGTCCGCGAATTCGCCCAGGAAGGTGTGGCCGGCGCCCGCACCGACGCCATCGCTCGTTCCGCTGGCGTGAACAAGGCCCTGCTCTATTACTACTTCAAAGACAAAGAAGCCATGTACCGCGCCGTGCTCGACCAGGTGTTCGGCGGAGTGCGTGCTGCCATCCACAACGCGTTGTCGCAGGAGTTGCCTCCACGGGAAAAACTTGCTAGCTACGTTTGCGCTCATTTTGATTACATCGCATCAAATCCGCTGTATCCGCGTATCGTGCAGGCGGAGTTTTTGCGCGCGGGTCGCGATCCTTCGCGCCTTCAGCGAATTGCTAAAGAATATTTCCGGCCGGTCTTTCTGGAAATTTCGAAGCTGCTCGAAGCCGGAGCGAAAAGTGGAGACTTCCGCCCAGTCGATCCACTGCACTTCATTCCCTCCATGATTTCGGTTATCGTTTTCTATTTCAATACCGCCCCCATCATGAAACTGATGACGGGAAGCGACCCCATGTCGCCGGCACGGCTGGCCGAACGCCGGGCTGCAGTTCTGGATTTTATTTCCGCAGCGCTGTTGGTTCCCGAAAAGGCGCGCGGAAAAGGAGAGCGCAAGTGAGCGCCCGAAATAAATTCGCCATCGTTCTAGGCATCGTCTTCGCCATCTCGCTGACGTACTACCTTCTCTCGACGCCCCGCGGCTCCGACCTCGACTTGATCGGCACGGTGGACGCCAATCAAGTCATCGTCAGCCCTCAGGCGCAGGGCCGTATCTCCAAACTTCTGGTGGACGAAGGAACCAAGGTGAAGCAGGGTGACCTGATCGCCACGCTCGATCCTTCGGAACTCGAGGCGCAGGCGCGGGCCGCGGCCGCTACCATTGACAGCCTGCGCTCGCAGGTTTCGGCGACCGAAGCCACCAGCGCGGCAACTCAGGGCTCGACCAGCAGCGGTGTGGCGAACATGCAAGCGAAGCTCGCGTCGGCACGGGCCCAGTTGACCCAGGCAGAGGCGACCTTGCAGCGGGTACAGAGCGACAGTCGCCGTACCATCGAATTGGCAAACCAGGGCGTGGCCTCAGAGCAAGAACGGGTGCAGGCCGAATCGAACCTGAAAGCCCAGGAAGCAACGGTGCAGGCGCTGAAGGACCAAGTGGCCGCCTCCGAAGCCGACTTGAACACGGCGATCGCGAACACCCACCAGGCCCACGCCGCCGAGAGCACGGTTGCATCCACGCGCGGACAATTGCTGAATGCAGAAGCGCAACTTAAGGAAGCCGAGGTCCGGCTGGGATACACCAAGATCTATGCGCCGGTCGCCGGGACTGTCTCCGTCCGCGCAGCCCGCGAGGGCGAGTATCTCAACGCCGGACAACCCATCGTCACCATCGTTGATTTCAGCGACACCTGGGTGCGCGCCGCCATTCCAGAAACTGAAACCGACCACATCGGCATGGGAGAGACACTGCGCGTGCGCCTTCCCGGAGGGACGGTCACCTCCGGCAAGGTGTTTTTCAAGTCCGCAGAAGCTGATTTTGCGACCCAACGCGACGTGAGCCGGACCAAGCGCGACATCAAGACGATTATCCTTAAGGTCCGCCTCGACAACCCGAACGGCGCCTACGTCCCCGGCATGACCGCCGACGTGCTCGTTTCCAAGGCGCAATTGAAAGGCACGCCTTCGAGTGCGGATGCCGCGCCCGCAAACACATCCGGAGAGAAACCGTAATGGCGATTCCTGATTTCCGCCCGTCCGTGCCCCCTCCGGAGACGCCCAACGCGATTGAGGTCGAACACATCGTGAAGAAGTTCGGCGACTTCACCGCCGTAAACGATGTGTCCTTCTACGTAAAGGAAGGCGAAATCTTCGGCCTGCTGGGGCCAAACGGCGCGGGCAAATCCACGCTCATCCGAATGATGACGACGCTCATCCCGATCACGGCGGGATTTGCCAAGATCGCGGGCCACGACGTAGCCACTGATCCCGACGACGCGCGGCGCGCAATTGGTGTTATCCCTCAGGCCCTGACCAGCGACATCGATCTCACCGTCGAAGAGAACATGAGCATCTACGCCAAGCTTTACGACGTTCCCGCGAAGACGCGGAAGCGGGCCATTGGCGAATTGCTCGAACTCGTGGACCTGACCAAGTGGCGCGACGCGCAGACCAAAACGCTTTCCGGAGGCATGCGCCGCCGCCTCGAAATTGCGCGCGGCCTGGTGCACAGCCCGAAGATCTTCTTTCTTGATGAACCGACCACAGGTCTCGACCCGGTTTCGCGCGTCGCCGTGTGGGAGATGCTGATGAACATCAAGAGCCAGCGTCAGCTGACGATTCTGATCACCACTCACTACATGGACGAAGCCGACCGCCTGTGCGACCGCATCGCGATTGTGGACCACGGCAAGCTGGTCGCGCTGGATACGCCGACAGCGTTGAAGTCGAGCGTGCCGGGATCGAACGTCATTGAGGCGCAGTTTGAACATCCCACGGCAGACTGGGAGCAGAAGCTGCAAAGCCTGACCGGCGTCACGTCCGTCCAGCACGAGGGCGCGGACATGTACCGCGTCCTGACTGGCGACGGCTCGCGGACCACCACGGAACTGGTGGAGACCGCGGTGGAAGCGGGGGTGGGGGTGAAATCGCTTTCCGTACAGAACACGACTTTGGACGATGTTTTTGTCCACTACACTGGGCGGCAGTTGCGCGACGAACTGGTGAAGGCCCACGCTTTTACTATGCCGCAGCGGCCGCTACAGCCGTGAGGTTACAGCCATGAATCGAATGATGGCCATCATCGAGCGCGAAATGCGCAAGTTCTTCCGCTCGCCCGCGCTGATGCTGGTGGCGATGATTTTTCCCCTGGTGCAACTCATCATCCTGGGCAACGCCTTCGGCGGAAAAATCCGCGACCTCAAGCTGGGCGTGGTCGATGAAGACGGCGGGACACAATCGTTGCGGATTCGCGAAGCCTTCGATTCCGTGCAGGCAAATATCCGGACCTTTCAGCCGGTCTATTATCACGATGAAGTCACGGCCAAGGACGACCTGCGCAACGGGAAGATCCAGGGCGCGGTCATTATTCCTCCGCAATATTCGCGCCGGGTTTACGAAAAGGACCAGCCGCAGATCGCCCTGCTGGTGGATAACAGCGACAACTTTATCAGCGCAACCATGGAGGGCGAACTCGCGGATATCACGGCGTCGCTCAACAATCCGGCGGCGCAGCCTCGGCTGCTCCAGCAGACAGTGTTGCAGATTGTCGAGTTGTATCCCTACATCGAATACATGAAATTCCTGCTCCCCGGATCCATCACGCTCGCCATGTTTGTTTCTGTGATGATCGGCGGCGGCATGCTCTACATTGACGACAAAGCCCGCGGCGTTCACGAAGGCTATCTGGTCACGCCGATTACCAAGGCAGAGTTGGTGTCGGGCCTGGTCGGGGCTGGAGCCATTAAGGCGGTGATGACCGGGATCGTCATTACGCTGATTGGATCTCTGATCGCCGGCGTAAGCACAATTTTCAATCCAGGCACCATCCTCGGTCTCGCCTTGATGATCCTGCTGACCTCGCTGGCGCTCAACACCATGATGTTCCTGCTCATGGTGCGTGTGGAAGATCCGTTGGTGCCGCGGGCCATGTTCGGTATTCTGAATACGCTGTTGTTTTTCCCCAGCGGCTCGGTGTATCCCATTCAGGCTTTCCCGCGCTGGCTGCAGGCTATCGCCAAAGTTGACCCCTTCACCTTCGCGGTACACGGATTCAAATCGCTACTACTGAAAGAAACCAGCATCTCGGCGATCGCCCCGGACCTGATGTACATGTCGATCTTCGCGATCGTGACGTTTGCGGTCGCGGTGCCGCTGTTCAAGCGCACGCTGTAAAACCCCCTTCACCGCCGAGCACGCCAAGATCGCCGAGAAAATCTCCTAACATCCTGAATAGCAGATCTCTGCGCTCTCGGCGTACTCAGCGGTAAAAAGCCTTTCAGGAACTTTTTCTATTGCCGCGGATTCAATTATGCTTAGAACGCTATGACATTAATGGATGCGAAGGAGTACGACGAGGCGCCGGAACGCCGCCGCAGGAAGCTGATTTTCGCCGCAGTTTTTGCCGGACTCATCCTGGCCTGGGTGGCATATCACTGCCGCGACTACTCCGAGCGCCACCTCGTGGACAAGTTCTTTAGCGCGCTGCAGCAGCAAAACCTGGATAGCGCATTCACCCTCTGGTCGCAAGACCCGCAGTGGAAGCAGCATCCGGAAAAATACGCAAAGTACGGCTACGGCGAATTCCAACAGGACTGGGGCCCATCCGGAGAGTGGGGAATCATCAAGTCCTACTCGGTGGATTGTTCCTACGCGTCGGGCAGTGGCGTGATCGTGCAGATCACGGTCAATCATCGCACCGAACTTGCCTACGTCTGGGTGGATAAGTCAGACAAGACCCTGCATTTTTCCCCTGACAAAATTGATTGCGGAAACTGGTGGGGTTGGGTTTCGGAATAGCTCCGCAGGGTCACCCGTTCGCCGCTAGGAACTCCAGCGTCTTGTGCAATGACGCTTCGTCCTCCACATTCACGCACTTCTTCGAGCGGTCGATCTGCCGCATCAACCCGCACAGCACTTTCCCCGGACCAACCTCGACAAACGTCTGAACGCCGTGCGCAATCAAACCCTGCATGGACGGACTCCATCTGACTGACCCAGTCACCTGACGCACCAGCGCATCTCGCGCGCTGTCCGCATTTTCAACCGGACCCGCATCTACATTACAGATCACGGGAAACCGCGGTGACGAAAATTGCAGACTCGCCAGCACCGTCGCCAACCGATCCTGAGCAGGTTTCATCAGGGAACAATGGAAGGGAGCGCTCACCTGGAGCACCTTGGCCCGTTTGGCGCCACGTTCGTCAGCGAGTTTCGCTGCGCGCTCGACTGCCGCCACGTGGCCGGAGATCACAATCTGCTCCGGAGAATTGATGTTGGCCGCCTCGCAGACTTCGCCTTGCGCCGCATCGCGGCAAACCTCGGCAACTTTCTCCGGGTCCATTCCCAGAATCGCCGCCATCGACCCCGTTCCCACCGGCACCGCCTCCTGCATGAACTTTCCGCGGCTGCGGACAGTGCGTACAGCGTCGGCAAAGCCAATGGTTCCCGCCGCTACGTGCGCCGAATACTCGCCCAGACTGTGTCCGGCAACGAACGTCGGTGTGATTCCCTTTTCCTGAAGCACGCGCCACGCCGCCACCGATGCCGTCAGGATTGCGGGCTGCGTGTTCTCCGTCAGCCGCAGTTGATCTTCCGGCCCTTCAAAACAAAGTTGGGATATCTTCAATCCCAACGCCTCGTCCGCCTCTTCGAAAGTCTGCCGGGCAGTTGGATACTTGTCAGCCAGATCCTTCCCCATGCCGACCACTTGAGAACCCTGGCCGGGGAATAGGAACGCTATCTTCAGAACTCCGCTTTCTGTGGTCGTCATCGTCTATGGATTCTTAATAATCAGACTGAGGTAGCCACCAGGCCGGCCGAGCGCATCTTCGCCATTTCGCTCTCAATCTTGCGGTTGGTATCGCGCTCCACGAACTCCGAAGCCACCCGGATGGCGTTCTTAATCGCGTTCACGTTCGACGAGCCGTGCGTGATAAAACACGCGCCTTTCACTCCCAGCAGCGGCGCACCGCCGTATTCGGTGTGGTCGAGCCGCTTCTTGAAATCTGAAAATGCGCTGCGCGAAAGCAGGAATCCAACTTGCCGCGTAATCGTCGCGCGCAGAGTTTCCTTCAACGTGGCGCGCACCAGATTCACCACGCCCTCGGATGTCTTCAGCGCAACGTTGCCGACAAATCCGTCTGCGACGATCACATCCACTTTGCCGGTGTAGATATCCCGCCCTTCCACGTTGCCAATAAAATTCAGCGGAAGCTGTTTCAGAAGCTGGAAAGCCTCGCGAGTAAGTTCGTTGCCCTTGCCTTCTTCTTCCCCGATCGAAAGCAGTCCCACGCGCGGCCGCTCGACACCGAACATGCTACGGAAGTAGATGTCTCCCATCACCGCAAACTGTTCGAGGTTGTAGGGCTTGCAATCGACATTGGCGCCCACATCGAGCAGCGTAGAAACTGTCCCCGTCGCGGTGGGCATGATGGCAACCAGCGCTGGACGATCCACGCCGGGCAGTCCGCCCAGCACCATCTTCGCCGTGGCCATGGCAGCGCCAGTGTTTCCCGCCGTGATAAACGCCGCCGCGCGTCCCTCACGAACCATGCGCAAGCCCACGCGCATGGAGGAATCCCGTTTGGCGCGGACCGCTTGCAGCGCCTTGTCATCCATAAGAATGACTTCGCTGGCATGGACAATCGAAATCGGCAGCAGGCGGGCAAGCGGGTGCCGCCACAGTTCGGCCCGAATCTGTTCCTCCGGACCGACCAATGCGACATGAATACCGAAGCGCCGCGCTGCCTGGATGGCGCCTTCGACCTCAGGCTTAGGAGCGCGGTCCGAACCCATTGCGTCTAGAGCTATGACGCCAGGCATGGAGGTTTTATGAGGATTCCTTGACTTCTAATACTTCGCGCCCCTTATAGTAACCGCACTTGGGGCAGGCACGATGCGGTAATTTCCGCTCGTGACAATTCGGGCACTCAGAAAGTGACTGGGTGGTCAGGGCATCGTGGGCGCGCCGGGTGCTGGTGCGCCGCTGCGAATGCCGCCGTTTTGGATTAGGCATGAATTCTCCTGTTGGCTCTTGGTTCTCAGCTCTTGGTTCTTGGCCAAGTCAGATTCGATTTGGATTAAGAACCAAGAGCTAACAGCCAAGAGCTGATCTATTGCAACTTCTCCCGCAAATCCTTCAACGCCGACCAGCGCGGATCTTCCACCGGTTCGGCGCAATTGCACTGTTCCTGATTCAAATTCCGCCCGCAATGTGGGCACAAGCCTTTGCAATCCTCGCGGCAGATTGCCTTCAACGGCAGCGCCAGCAAGACCTGCTCGCGCAGAACATCTTCCAGCAGCAAACCTTCTCCGTGATAGTACGCTACTTCGGCCTCGGCGGCAGTGACTGAAAGCTCCTCTTTGCCTGCGTCCGCCCCTAGCGGCCGGTATAGTAGATCGAACGTCTTCGTCAGATCCTGGATCACCGGCTCCAGGCATCGGGCGCAGGTCACTTCCACTTTGGTGGAGAAGTCTCCCGCGATCCGTATGTCCTTAAGAAGCAGGTGCTTACCGTGATGCTCTTTGACCAGTTGAGCCCGGCCGGCAGTCTTCAGGATCCCGCTCTGGATTGCCTCGCCGCCCAGATCAATCACTCCCGGTTCAAACTGCTCGCTGAAATCTACCGCGTGGGTTTCCAGTTCACGAATTTCGATGAGCATTCCAACCCCCGCGCCCCCTCCTGATACCGCGCAGGTCGCGGAAGCACGCACTGAGGCGTAAGTAGTCCAGGGAGCTAAACTTAAGAATAAAAGGCCGCTGACCAGAGTGTCAAGAATGGTCTGACGAAGTTGCCCCGGCTCTCTCAGCCCTTCAGTGCGGTATGCTCTTCCAAACCAGAACTGCCGCATGACCCAAACTTCGGAAATTCCGAACGCCTCCAAGTTGCAACGTTTCTCCGGCTGGCTGGACACCTCCCTGCAAAAAAGACCAGCGCTCTGGATGTGCTCCCTGCTCGCAGCGGGCTTGGTTGTTCGCGTCTGGCACGCCAGCGGAACATTCCTCAATCCCGACGAAGCCATGCACTTCCAGGCCGCCAATCAAACTTCCTGGTGGCTTGCTTATCGAGCGAGTCTGAATCTTGCTCACCCGCCACTCCTGGTCTTGCTCCTTTATGTTTGGCGTTCCTTCGGAACCTCCGAACTCGTCCTTCGCATGCCATCGGTCCTGGCCGGGACCGCCTTCAGCTGGCTCACTTACAAATGGGCTTCAACCTTGTTCCGACCGGCTGTGGCTTGGATCGCCCTGGCCCTCACGCTCTTCTTGCCTTCCACCATTGACCTTTCCGCCGAGGTCCGCCAGTACGCCTTGATGCTGGCCTTCGCCATGGCGTCGGCGTACCTATTCGAACGCTCGCTCGAAACCAACTCTGCTCCTGCAATGCTGTTTTCCAGCCTATGCCTTTGGCTGGCACTGGGTTTTCACTATTCCGCCTTTTTGTTTGCCGCCGCGATGGGCAGTTATGCGATCGTTCGCATGCTGGCGCTCCGCCCTTCGCTGAGGATATTCGCGCTCTGGGAGGCTGGCCAGATCGTCGCCCTCGGACTCGTCTACTTTTTTTATGTGACCCAGCTTTCCAAGCTCACCCACGGCAATCCGCCCTCGCATATGCTTTACGAGTGGACCAGTTCGTATCTGCCAAGCTCGTATTTTGTGCCCGGAAAAATTAATCCTCTGTTGTTCGTTTTCGCCCGCACCGGAGGCGTCTTTCAATACACATTCGGACAGCTCATCGTGGGCGATGCGGCCTATCTGTTATTTGTCGCCGGAATCATTCTTTTGCTAGGTAAGTTCGCGCCTGGACGCGTCTCTCGGCGCCACCTCGCCCTGTTACTCTTACTGCCCTTCGTTTTGAATTGTGTTGCCGCCCTGGCCGCTGCATATCCCTACGGAGGCACGCGCCATTCGGCTTTCCTGATTCCCTTTGCCCTGGCTGGCGTCGGTCTCGCCCTGGCGCATTTGCTGAACTTTCGTCTGGCGCTGGCAATTTCGGTCGCGATTGCGTTGGCGCTGGTGTGCAACCTATTCGTTTCGCACCGCCAGCCTTACATCTCGCGCCCCGATCAAAACGTCGCCAACATGCAGAACGCGCTGGGATTCATTCATGGCCAAATCGCTCCCCAAGACCCGATCTTCACCGATCACCAAGGCAGTCTGATGCTCCGCCACTATCTATGTGAGCAGCGCCCGGCCACCATCAACCTCCAGGTCCAGGGGTTTCGCAGTTACGAGTGCGGCGGCTATCGCGTCATCACGCCGGAAACCTCCGGGACGTTCATCTTTACGCCAAGTAGCTTTCGTGATCGCTGGCCGGCGTTGGTGAGCAACTACAATCTGCGTCCAGGCACCCGGGTCTGGGTGGCGCAAATAGGATGGAACGTCCAACTTGCGGCCTCACTCGCGGAATCGCCCGAGTTTCACCTGGCCCCGCACTCTTTCGGCCAGAACATTCAGATCTTCAGTTTGGCCGTCGGCGATTTGACCGTCGGCCACAGCATGCCTGATCCTAAGCTGCTCCCCACCCCATGAAGCTGATCCACAGCATCGCGGAAATGCACACCCTCTGCCGCGCTGCACACTTGCGCGGCGCGCGGCTCGGACTGGTGCCCACCCTGGGCGCTCTGCATGAGGGACACTTGTCTCTGGTAAAGGCTGCGCATCAGAAATCCGACATGGTCGCGGCTTCGATCTTTGTAAATCCCACCCAGTTCGGCCCTAATGAAGACTTCGCCAAGTATCCGCGCACGCTGGAAGACGACTGCGCCCTGCTCGAACGTGAAGGTGTCGAGTTAGTGTTCACACCCTCCGTCGAAGAAATGTATCCCGAGGGCGCCGTGACTTGGGTAGTCGTGGATGGACTCAGCGACCGCCTCTGTGGCAAGTCGCGTCCCGGACATTTCCGCGGCGTCACCACCGTGGTCGCCAAGTTGTTTCACATCGTGGAACCGGATGTTGCGTTCTTCGGACAGAAAGATGCTGCGCAGGTTGCCATCATTAAGCGCATGGTGCGCGACTTGAATATGCCGGTCGCGATTGAAGTTTGCCCCATTGTTCGCGAACCGGACGGGCTGGCGATCAGCTCACGCAACGCGTACCTAAGTCCTCAGGAGCGCAAATCAGCACTGATCTTGAATCGATCGCTGGTGCGAGCTCAGAAATTATTTGACGCTGGTGAGCGCGATTCGGCGAAATTGATCGCGGCCGCGCGACAGGTGTTCTCTGCTGACCCTGATGTGCGCTTGGATTACATCGAGGTAGCTGACCCCGAAACTCTCGAACCCGAAACCACCGTGACCAAGCGCACGCTAGTCGCCGTCGCCGCGTTCGTCGGCCAGACTCGCCTGATTGATAACGTCGTGTTGGAGCCTTAGCCTCCAATGCCCATCGTCCTCGCCTCAGCTTCTCCGCGCCGAAAAGAGCTTCTGCAGAACGCCGGCATCTCCTTTGTCACCCGCCCTGCAAATATTGATGAAGTGCAGCGCAACGGGGAAGACGCCGTCTCCTTCGCGAAGAGAATGGCTCGAGAGAAGGCGAGATGGGCGCACGCCCTGGCTCCAGAGAGTGTCATCCTCGCCGCCGACACCATCGTCGTTGCCGGCGATCAGATTCTCGGCAAGCCTGCCAACATCGAAGACGCCGCCCGCATGTTGCGTCTCTTATCCGGCCGCCAGCATTTCGTCATCACCGCGGTCTGCCTCATCGGCACTGATTCTCAGGGAAGAGATTTCGAGGACATCCGCTCGGAAAAAACCGCCGTCCACTTCACGCCGTTGACCGACGCAGAAATCCGCGATTATGTCGCCACCGGCGAGCCCATGGACAAAGCCGGGGCCTACGCAATCCAAGGCCGGGCCTCGCGCTGGATTTCAAAAATTGAAGGCGATTACAACAACGTGGTGGGGTTGCCGGTTGACCTGGTGTGGCGAATGCTGCGGGAGTACGGAGTTGAATCAGCAGCTGGTGGCTAGTGGTCAGTGGCTAGTGACAATCTGAGCGCTCGTCCCCGCCGTCCTTACGACTTCTTGGCTTCGTCGTCGCCCTTCTTCATTTCCGACTTGAAATTACGGATGCCTTCTCCCAGCCCCTTGCCCAACTGAGCAAACTTGCTCGGACCAAACAGCAGCAGGGCGATGCCGATAATCAGCAGAATATGCAGTGGCGATAACAACTCCATGAAAGCTCCGTTCCTGCGGGCAGATGCTCCGCTGTGTAGATTCTAGGCTTGTCAAAGATGAACTTCAACTTGCGATTTGCCCGCTACCACTCGCGCCCACCTACCCTGCTCCATCTCAACAGACTCCTGTCATTCCGAAGCGAAACGGATCGCGCCAGCGATTCGTGTAGCGAGGAACCTGCTGTTTTGCCGACACTACCCGGGTCGTGGGAGAACGGGCGCTGCGTGAGAACCTGCTCAGGCGAAGTCGAAGGGCATCGCGCTAAACGCCCTGGATCATCCCCGCCAGCAGCGCCGCCCGCCGCGGCAGCTCCAAAATCACAACCGACTCATGCTCCGCGTGCGCACCTTCTCCTACCGCGCCCAGCCCGTCCAACGTCGGAATCCCCAAGGCCGCCGTGAAATTCCCGTCCGAGCCGCCGCCCACCGCTGCTTCTTTCAGAATTCCTCCCAACTCTGCGGCAACTTCCTGCGCCCGCGCATAAAGCTCCGCCACCCCCGCCGTCCGTTCCATCGGCGGACGATTGAACCCGCCGCTCACCTCAATCTTGCATTTGCGATTGAATGCCTTCAGCCCCAGCAGCTTGCGCTCGATCCTCACTCCATCGCGAACTGTAGCCACTCGCAAATCCAAAAGCGCCGTCGCCTCAGCCGGAACCACATTCACCCGGGTTCCTCCGCTGATCTTGCCGACGTTCAAAGTTATCCCGCGCTTCAGGTCCACCAGCTTCTGGATTTCGCAAATCTGTTTCGCCAGCTCCAGCACCGCGCTTTGACCTTTTTCGAAATCAAGTCCCGAATGCGCGGCCTTCCCCGTGACTTTGATCGTGTAATCGGCCACACCCTTGCGCGCCGTCTTTACCGCGCCGTGAAGTCCGTAAGCAGGCTCGAGCACCAGCACAGCGGCAGCACGTCGCGCCAACTCCTCCGTGATCGCGCGCGAAGACTTGCTGCCGACCTCTTCATCCGAAACCAGCAGCACCGTCACCGGTCGCGTCAATCCCCACTTCGTGAGCGCCTCCATCACGTGCAAAGCCAGCGCAATCCCCGACTTCATATCCAGCACGCCCGGCCCCAACACTCGTCCTTTGGCCACGCGGCACGGCATTTTGGAAATCGCCCCGATCGGATAGACGGTATCCATGTGGCCCAGCAGCAACACCGGCTTCTGCCTGCTCGAACCCGGCGCTGCGAAATCCACTTGCAGTTGATTACCAGCTTTTTCCGCCGGATGAACGCTGACCTTGCCACCGATGTCGTCGAATCGCGACGCCAGCACCGCGCCCAGCCGGTCCACGGCCGCCTTCACGTCGCTGGGCGACTCGATTTCGACCAGCTGCTGAATGGTCTCGACCATCTGCGGCTGCTGCTTGCGAAAATAGCGGAGTTGCTCGGCGGGGCTTGGGATACTCATGATTAGCGGACGAATCTCTCCTTAGCGGCATGGCGCTGCGTGCGATAAAGTATAATCTCGCCTGAGTAAACCAGCGTCTGACTAAACCAGAATGACAGACACCACTGTGACCGAGGCGACACAAAACACCGACGCCGCCACTCCGACTCCAGCTTCCGCGCCCACTCCCGCGCCCCCAGGGCCCGCGCCCGTCCAGCTCGATATCCAGGAGATTTTCAAGATCCTGCCCCACCGCTATCCGTTCCTGCTGATTGACCGCGTCGTCGAGATGACGCGCGAGAAGCGCATCGTGGCCATCAAGAACGTCACCATCAATGAGCATTTTTTTGCCGGACACTTTCCCAATCTTCCCATCATGCCGGGAGTGCTGATCGTTGAAGCCATGGCGCAGGCCGGCGGCGTGCTGCTGCTCAGCGAGTTCGAAGACCGCCACGAAAAACTAGTAGTCTTCACCGGAATCGAGCGCGCCCGCTTCCGCCGCCCGGTAGTGCCGGGCGACCAGTTGCGAATCGAAGTCAACGTAAAAGTCTGGCGCGGCGACGGCGGCCGCATGGAGGGCATCGCCTACGTGGAGGGCAAAAAGGTGGCCGAGGCGACGATCAGTTGCCGCCTGGTGGCGAGAGCGCGGATGAAAGCTCCCACGGCAACCGGGTACACCGCCGACGCCCGCGTGAACCTGTGCCGGCGGAAAAGAATAGATCGTGTAGAGACGGCCGTCCTCGTCCGTCCTGGGCCGCAGGCCCAGCGTTTTTTGCAGCACCCAAGCTTCTGAGGAACACCCAACCGGGCCTGCGGCCCGGGGACGGACGAGGACGTCCGTCCCTACACGAGCAAGATAAGATGATCCACCCCACCGCCATCCTCGACCCCGCCGCCAAGATTCACTCATCCTGCAAGATCGGCCCCTACTGCACCATCGGCGCCGAACGTCGAACTCGGCGAAGACTGCGAACTCATCTCGCACGTCGCCATCGAAGGCCCCACGAAAATCGGCGCCCGCAACCGCTTCTTTCCGTTCTCCTCCATCGGACTCGCCCCGCAAGACCTGAGCTACAAGAACGAGCCTACGCGCCTCGAAATCGGCGACGACAACACCATCCGCGAATTTGTCACCATCAATCGCGGCACCGTAAAAGGCGGCGGAGTGACCCGCATCGGCAACCACACACTGATCATGGCCTACTCCCACGTCGCGCATGACTGCGTGATCGGAGACCACGTCATCCTCGCCAACGCCGCAACTTTGGGCGGACACGTCATCGTGGAAGAATGGGCCACGGTGGGCGCGCTTTGTCCGGTGCACCATTTTGTTCGCATCGGCGCGCATTCGTTTGTCGGCGGCGGCACCACCATCACCCGCGACGTGCTTCCTTTTTCCAAAACCGTTGCCGCCCGCGACACCCACGCCTACGGACTGAACGCCACCGGCCTCGAGCGCCGCGGTTTCACCAAAGACCGCATCCGCAAGATTCACCACGCGTATAAAGTTCTGCTGGCGTCGAAGCTGAACACCTCGCAGGCGCTGGAAAAGTTGAAGTCCGAGCCGGACCGCGGCGAAGATGTGGAGATGCTGATCCGGTTTATTGAGGCGAGCGAGCGGGGAGTGATTAAGTAGGGATAACGGCCTTAGTTACCAAAAAAATCGAAAACGTCGGACGTCGGTGTCTATCATGTAAGGAGGCTTCGCAAGTTCGACCCACAATTTGGATCCCAAAGTACAATTTCCGTTTACCAGATGGCTCGTCCGAGTGCTGTTCGGACGCTGGGCTCGGCGAATCTATGCCACTACTCTCTGTCTTCTGTTGCTGATCACGACCACCGCCCGTTTCCGTTCATACCTCATGGTGCGAAAAATGCAGGCTGTATTGCATGGATTGACCGAGATACGTTTGGGTCAGACCACGGAAGAACAGATGACGAAGATGGTTCCATACTTGACCAAGAAGGAGTGGAACGCCAAGGGGATCTCGCATCGCGGTTTTTACGTCCATATCTCTAACGAGTCCGCCACGTGGGTGTCTTGGTTGATTGCTCTTCGTATGGAGTCCTTGGTCCATCCAGCGGACTGGTTGGGCTACCGGTTCATGAGCTTCGACGCGAGTGTCCTGGTCCAAGACGGAAAAGTGATGCACGTCGACTATGGCGTGGCAAACCAGTGGGTGCGCCCACAATACACGGGCTACACCGGCTACATCGTCTCGGCAAGAAGTGTCCACGGATTCTGGATCGACCGTCGGATTCCATTCTGGGTATCCAGTGAGGATGATGAAAGCCCACAATATCGGCCGACTGGGAACGCGGACGGCCTGTACGTGACATATACCGACGACGCTCCATCCAAACTTACTGAACGCGCGTTCCAGCTTGATCTGAGTTGCTTCTGGGGCCTTCGGGGGTGCACCGATGCTCGGGAAATCGCTCCTGGTCTATGGAAAGACATCCAGTCGATCCGACACGATACTTACCAGCAATTAATTTCCGAGAGATGCCCCGATTCGATAATTGAGGGACGAATGCGATATCTGCCGGACATAGCCGTCTCCCTGCTTGAGGTGACCGGCTCCAGGCGAATCGAGGTCAATGAAGAGGGCGATAGAGCTGAGGACTGGTTTACGGACTACAAGTTGAGGGAAGCGATTCGGGGACAAAGTTCTGGATCGTGGAAGAACGTCCGTTTCCGGCGAACGATTCCCTCTCTAGAGGACCCCACGCGCACAATGGCAAATCAGATCTGGCCAGAGACAAAGATCGGGAACCTAGTGCTGTTTTTTGCGAATCCCAAGTTTTATTCTTGCCGGTTCATTCCCGCAACACCGTCGGCGCTCGATATTGTTCGAAAAGCGCCAGTGCCGCTGGAGAGACCCGAGGATCAAATTCCCTGGGGATTGCAGTGAGGTTAACAGTCTGTCGTGGATGTAACAGCTAACACTCTCCATGGTCCTAACCCCCAAACTCGGCATCATCGCGGGCAACGGACGCTTCCCGTTCCTCGTCCTCGACGCTGCCCGCGCGCAAGGCTACGAAGTTGTGGTCGGCAGGCTGGCCCACCTTTTCCATCACCAAAATTGAGGCTGCCCCACCCTTCGCGGTTTTCGAAGGGTGGGTTATCGCGACTGCCCCTCCGAGAAGGATGCGCCTTCTTGCGTCGTTATAAGTGCTCTGCTAGGCTCGGCTTGTGACTGAACTGCTGGAAAATGCTCTGCGCAAAGTGGCTACTCTTCCTCAGGAGGAGCAGGACGTGATCGCCTCGCAGATTCTAGAAACTCTCGAGGACGAAACCGCCTGGAAGGAAAAATTGGCGCGCACGCAAGACAAACTACGAGGCCTCGCTGGTGAAGCCCAGCGCGAACACCAGCGTGGCGAGACTCGTCCTATTGATGAAATCTTGTGATCGAATCGCGGGTTACGTTCGTTCCGCACAAGATCCAAAAAGCAGAGGTCCGAGGTTCCCACCCTTGCAAAGAACGCAAGGATGGGGCACCCTCAGTCGTGGTGGTTTCTAAGAGATCGGCCACTCGCCAGCCCAATCGGTGTCTAATCAGACTGTGAAGCCTCGTCGCGGACTGGTGGTTCTGCCGTTACTCGGGTTGTTGTTCTTCGGTATTTGGAGCTGTGGGTCATACCGTTTCAATCAGCACACCGGAATCTTTAAATACTATTGGTGGGCGTCCATTCGTCTGGATCGCGATCCATTAAACCGGCATCCCGCCGCGATTTCCTCCTGCAATCCCGGGGACACAGATTGCTGGGAGCCGATATCAATTTGGGTTGACCCTGGTGGGCTCGCAATAGTTCTTATGACATCAGCGTTTCCGGCCTTGTTCCTCGGCACAATTCTCGCTCGTGCTTTTGGTCGACTCGGTGTTTCGGAAGTGACGACATTCATGATTTCTGTTCCCATACTGATGTTTGCTTGGTATTACTTCCTCAGTTGGTTGGGATTCAAAATAGTCGCGCGTTTAAGGAGACGCAGGCGTGAGCGAACTGCTCACTGACAACTAGCCACTATCCACTTTGCCTTCTAACCCCAAACTCGGCATCATCGCAGGCAACGGACGCTTCCCGTTCCTCGTCCTCGACGCTGCCCGCGCGCAAGGCTACGAAGTTGTGGTCGCGGCGATCAAAGAGGAAACTTCCCCGGAGATCGAATCCCGCGGCGCGACCGTGCACTGGCTTTCGCTGGGAGAACTCTCCAAGCTCATCGAAACTTTCCGCCGCGAAGGCGTGACTCGCGCCGTCATGGCCGGACAGGTGAAGCACAAGCAGATTTTTTCCAGCATCCGTCCCGACTGGCGCCTGGCCAAGCTGCTGCTCTCCCTCGACCTGCGCAACACCGACGCGCTGCTGGGCGCGGTCGCCAAAGTTCTGGCCGACGAAGGCATAGTTCTCGAAAACTCGACTGCGCTGCTTGAGCCTCTGCTGGCAAAAGCCGGCGTGCTGACCAAGCGCGCCCCTTCGCCGCAGGAAAGAAAAAATATCGCCTACGGACGCGAAGTTGCTCGCGCCCTCGCCCTCTACGACATCGGCCAGACGGTGGTGATCGCCGAAACCGCCTGCGTCGCCGTCGAAGCCATGGAAGGCACCGACGCGGCAATTACCCGCGCCGGCCAAATCATGGCATCTTTAAATCTGAATAAGATGGAGCCGGACAAATCAGTTCTCGACCGCAGCCTGACCGTAGTGAAGATCGCCAAGCCCAAACAAGACATGCGCTTCGATGTTCCCGTAATTGGAGTGAAGACGATCGAAGTGATGCAGTCCGCCGGCGCAACCTGCCTCGCCCTCGATGCCGGCAAGTGCCTTCTGCTGGATGGCGACGCGGTGATTGTGGCGGCGGACGCCAGTGGCATCACGATCGTTGCAAATTAGCGTGTGCCGGCATCTCGCGCCGGGAAAAGCCGGGGAATACCGTGGAAGAGCGGCCATTTATGGCCGCGTTGGGTTGCGTGGGAGAAAAGCAAGGTCTAGATCCGCGGGCCCTAAAGGGCAGATTGGTTGAAATCGCGGTCGCGGCCCTGAAGGGCCGCTCTTCCACGGTTGTGCCAAGCGAACGGCACTCACCCTCAGCTGACTGCTGAGTGCTAAATTAATCCCATGTCCCAGATCGCCTTCATCGTTGACCAACTCCATCGCGCCTTCGATGGCGAAGCCTGGCATGGCCCGGCGCTGATGGAAACCCTGGACGGCATTGACGCCCACACGGCCGCGGCCCGGCCGCTTCCGACCGCGCACAGCATTTGGGAGCTCGCGCTGCATGTTTCCGCGTGGGAGCAAGTTTGCCTCCGCAGAATTCGCGGCGAGAGCGTTTCGCTCAGCGATGAAGAAAATTTCGGCCACGTTGAGCACGTCAACGAAGCCGCATGGCACCAGGCGCTTAAGAACCTGAAACAGCATCATGCGGACTTGATCGCGGCCGTCTCAGCTCTCCCCGAATCCCGGCTGTACGACCCGCTTCCCGACAAAGACTACAACCTGCTCTTTATGCTGAATGGCGCAGTCCAGCACGCTGCTTATCATGGCGGACAAATCGCCTTGCTTAAGCGCGCTCGCGCATAGTAAGGTTTCTTGACCACGGACCGTTAGCCCCGTCGCTAATTTCCCTGTAATTCTGGCCGATGCAACTACTCTGAGAGGACCGCTCGGAGGACGAGTTCGCAGAACACTGCCCGGAGAAAAATGTGCCAAGCCCGGACATTACCGCAGTAGCCGTAATCGGCGTCGGCGCCTTCGGCCGCAACCACGCCCGCATATATCACGAATTGTCGCAACAAGGCGAACCGGTCAGGCTGGTCGGCGTGGTGGATTCCAATCCCGAAACCGCCGACGCCGTGGCCAAAGAATTTAACTGCCGCGCCTTTGGATCCATCGAGCAACTCGTCTCCACCCACAACGAAGTTCAGGCCGCGTCCGTTTCGGTGCCGACAATTCATCATCTTGCGGCCGCGCGCGCGCTCATGCAGGCCGGAGTGGACGTCCTGATCGAAAAGCCGCTGGCCACGTCGCTGGCTGAGGCCGATGAACTGATCGCGCTGGCAAACCGCTCCGGCAGCATTGCCCAGGTCGGGCATCTCGAGCGCTTCAACCCCGCGGTGCAAGCCACGGTCCCGCTCATCACGAGGCCGATGTTTTTTGAAGTCCATCGGCTGAGCGTTTTTAATCCGCGATCGCTCGACGTGGATGTGGTCCTCGACCTCATGATTCACGATCTCGACGCCGTGCTCGCGTTCGTGAATTCACCGGTGACAGAAATTCGCGCCGTCGGAATGCCGATCTTGTCGGACAAAGTGGATATCGCCAACGCCCGCATCGAATTCGCCTCCGGCTGCGTGGCAAATTTCACTGCCAGCCGCGTCTCGACCGAGCGCGTCCGCAAAATGCGCTTCTTCCAGCCGCACCAGTACATTTCCATCGATTACGGCAGGCAGGACTTGCTGGTTTTCACCGTAGGCGGCGACCATGCCGGAACGCCGTCGGTTAATCCAGAAATCAAAGTGTCGAAGCCGCCGATTACGCAGGAGGAACCGCTGCGCGCGGAAATCCGCTCGTTCCTGAATTCAGTCCGCAAACGCCAGAAGCCGGTAATCCCGCTCGAAGACGGCCGCCGCGCTCTTGCCGTCGCGCTCGAAGTCAACGCAAGGATTGCGGAGCACGCGGGAAAGTTGCAGCTTGGGTAAGTTGTTGCGCGAAGATCGCGCTCAAAGGTCAACGATTAAAGAATGTTAAAGATTCAAAGATAAAGATCAGACGGTTCGCCGGCACTACACCGCGTGCCGACGGCTCGCCTTCTGCGCTTTCCGTTGCTCCTTCGCTGCCCGCTTCATGGCTTTCCGCTGCCGCTTAGCCGCCCGCTTATTCATTTTCTCCTGCTTCTTCGCCGCGCTGCGTGACTGACGCGTGTCTTCTACCGTCGTGGTTCGCGCTAGCGCGGGCATCGCTACGTCAATACTCAATGCGGCCAACAGCATGAAAGCGGCAATCCGTCTCATAGCTCTCCGAAACCGAAGATCCTGAAAATCCTCTTGCGACCTTACAGGCGATCTTACACCCGATCTTATTCGGGTCTGGCCCGCCGAATCAAAGGTTTACTCTCCGCGAAACCGCCGCACGTCACCCCAGTAATAAGTGTTTACACTTTTTGACAGCCCTGCACCTGATTCCCCGGTAGCCTTAACAGGTGCGCCGCAGATGCCTGGCAAGATGTGCACTCGTCGTAAGTGCTTGTACCCACAAGAACTCTTGGCCTACGCGCAAAAGATGAGAGAATATCGAGAGCGCTTTGCATCCAACGAACATAAGCCGTAAATGCCTCTGATTCAAATCCCGTTACAGGCGCCGCCCCCGGTCGAACCCGTTCCCGAGCAGGGAGACCTTTTCGAATCGAACGCCTGGGAGTCAGCCTACCGCGAAGTCCACGACTTCCCCACTCTGCTGATTCAGGCCCGCGACGAACTGGCCAAGTCCAGAAAACGCGAAGCCTTCTGGATCTCGGTGGTCATTCACATCGTACTCATCATCCTCATCGTCAATGCAGACCGGCTTGCGAGATACCTCCCGCATCGTACGGTGATGCTGGTCCAAACCGGCGCGAACGACAAGAAAATCACCTTCCTCACAGCCTCGCCCGACACGCAAAAAGTCAAACCTCCCCAAACCGACAAAATATCGGACAAGAACCGGGTTGCGATGTCGAAGCAACCGCGGCTGGATCGCGAGCAATTGAAAAAGCTGCTGGACGCGATGAAGGCAGGCCGACCGGGGCAGCAAATCGCTCCGCCAGCGCCGCAGTCAGCACCTCCGCCAGCCTCCGTGCAAGGCGCTCCGCCTCCGGACCAGCAGCCGAGACCCACGCCACCTCCGCCGCAAGAGGCCCGGCTGCAGACCCCGCCGCAGCCCCCGCGCAAGCCGACTTTTAGCACTCAACCCATGTCGGCCAGCCAGTCCATTGCGCAAGCCGCACAGGCCGCCGCTCAGAGCCGAAATAAATACGCCGGCGACCAAGGCGAACTCGGACTCGGCCAGCGCCAGTCCACCGCCCGCATGGGTCCCCTGGAAATCACCACTGACACCCAGGGCGTTGATTTCGGCCCGTACCTGCAACGCGTGCTGCACGACGTGAAAGAGCACTGGTATCAGATCATTCCGGAATCAGCGATGCCGCCGCTGCTGAAAAAGGGCGAAGTTTCCATCGAGTTTGCAATTCTTAAAGACGGCAAGGTGGCGGGCATGCGCTACGTCAGCGGTTCCGGCGACGTGGCCCTCGACCGCGCCGCCTACGGTGGCATCACCGCCTCCAACCCCTTCCCGCCGCTGCCCGCCGAGTTCGGCGGCCAGTATCTCGGCCTTCGCTTCACCTTCCTCTACAACCCCGACGTGAACGAGTCCGTGTCCAAGTAAGGCCTCGGTAATACCTCGGTAACCGATACTGCCTTTAGTAATGGCGCCCTTCATGCCGGTGGGCGCTAGGATTAGCGTGAAGGAACCGCTGAAAAGTCCATGAAGAATCCTACATTCGTCATTGCCCTGACCAACAACGACAACGACTACCAGATTGAGCAGGCTGTAGCGGCGGAAGAAGCCGCGCGACGGTTAGGTGTCAATATTCAGATTATTTATGCCGACAATGACGCCGTCTTGCAAAGCACGCAACTGCTCAAGATCATCCAGTCAGGGTCGAGCCCGCATCCCGATGGCATTATCTTCGAACCGGTAGGTGGCACTGGTCTGCCGCAAGTGGCAGGCGCGGCCGCCGCGGCCGGAATCGGCTGGGTGGTCCTCAATCGCGAGGTTGAGTATCTCGCCGAACTCCGCAAGACCTACCGGACTCCTCTGTTTGAAATCACTTCCGATCACGTGGAAGTGGGGCGGATTCAAGGGCGTCAATTGGCGGCACTCCTGCCCAACGGAGGAAACGTTTTGTACATTCAGGGGCCTACCGAAAGTCTGGCCGCCAAGCAACGCAGTATCGGCATGCACGAAACCAAACCCGCGAACCTCCAGGTAAAAGTCATCAAGGGTAACTGGACCGAAGCCAGCGCCCACAAAGCTGTCAGCGCCTGGCTGCGCTTATCGACTTCCCAACAGAACCCGTGCAACGCGATTGCATGCCAGGATGACAGCATGGCGATCGGCGCCAGAAAAGCCTTCCAGGAATTGTCGGACGGCGCGTTGCGAGAACGCTGGCTAGGCCTGCCTTACCTCGGCTGCGACGGGATGCCCAACACCGGGCAGGAGTGGGTCAAGAGCGGACTGCTGGCAGCGACTGTAGTCATACCGGCAAATACCGGTCAGGCCCTCGAGATGCTGGTGCACGCCTTGCAAACTGGCGAAATACCACCCGCGAGGACTATGACTGTTCCCCGATCATTTCCCGAACTCGGAGTTCTGGCGAAAGTTAGTTCAAAAAAGGCCCGCGCCGGATCCAACTAGTCTCGCGAGTCATCCAATCGCCCCGCCAACCTGTTTCTGCTGTGCGCCAGCTCGCGTTTGGTGCATGCCCGGGAGGCAGGACGGATGAAAATTTCCCGTCAATCCCATTAACATTGGAAAGGGAGGCCCGACCGCATGTTCATCCCGCGTCCAATCGGATTTGTCAGAAGTCCCTATAACAATGCCAGCGAGGTTCCCAAAGGTTTGGGCGCCAAACACGACGCGGACGGCGTACTCGAGATTTTGCCCGAGCTTGCCGCGGGGCTCACCGACATCGAAGGCTTCTCGCATCTCATCGTGATCTGGGAATTCGATCGCTCGCCTCAGCTCGAATTGCGTGGCGACGAGTTGCTGGGCACCCCGCCTTCCGACAACCGGCCGCATGGCGTATTCGCGACGCGATCGCCGCGCCGTCCTAACCCGATTGGCCTGACCACCGTCGAACTCCTGCGCCGCGACGGCGTCGAACTGCGTGTTCGCGGCGTTGACATGCTGGATGGAACTCCGATTCTCGATATCAAACCCTACCTGTCGAGCGTCCAGCCCGAAAAGCTACGCCGGGGATGGCTGGCCGAGGCGGAGGCTCGATAAAAGTGAAGTCTTTGTGGAAGCTTGCGCAGGCATAATCAGGTCTGAGCCAGTGCGCCTACCTTCGCGGATACGCCATTCTTACCAGCGTCCGCTCGGCAAACGGAACGTAAAGCAGGGCAGCGGTTGCGCCAAATGCCGCGCCGAAGCCAATCCACTCCACAAGCAGAAACGGAGCCACCGCCCAGAGCAGGTCCAGCACCAAGACTCCAAGAAAAATCTTCTGGAACTTCTCGCCTAGCAGCGCGTAGTCAAACGCCGCCGCCGATAAGAAGTAAAGCCGCACCGGAATGCCAACGCCCGCGGTCACCAGCACCGCAATCGAAATCAGAGGCGCCCGCGTATCCAGCCACGAGATTCTCTCCACCGCCGCCCAGTGAATCAGCGCCTCCAAGTAAAACACCATGTACATCACTTGAATGAGTCCAAACAAAGCTCGCGGGATTGCGCGATGCAACGCCGGAATGTCGAGGCCTGAATCCGCTGGCCTGCTTTCCAAAGGGACCGCCGTCGCGGCTTCCGTTCTGGCTTGCGGTTCCTCCTGAACCGCCCACTGCACCTCCCCCAAAAACCGGTAGCCGCGGCGCGCTACCGTCTCCACAAATCGTGGGCTGCTGGCGGAATCGCTCAGCACCTCCCGGATTTTGTTCACTGCGGTATTCAGGCTGTGGTCGAAGTCCACGAAGGTGTCGGCAGGCCACAACCGTTCGCGCAGATCTTCTCGGGTGACCACGTTTCCCGCCCGCTCTAAAAGCATGGCCATCACCGCAAAAGGCTGGTCCTGAAGCCGCATCCGGCGGCCTTGTTTGCGCAGTTCACGCGCTTCCAGATCGGCTTCATACACGCCGAAGCGGGCAATTCCTGGCTTGCGGCTGGCGAGCGGAGATGGTCCCGACACGGACGCTAGTTTAGCACTGGCCCACCCGAGCCCTTCGTGTCCACCCTGCCGCCCATCCGTCGCGGCGCAGATTCTTCCGTCACTCAAGCACGTTACCTGACTGCCGATGGAAATAATGCCACTGCGCGGAGGGACTTCACCGGAATGGGACCACAACGACAGCTGAGTTTGCGGGCAAGGCTCCGGCTGGGGTTCGGCATCATGCTGGCAGTGCTGGTGCTGATGGGCGCCTTCATTCTTTATGCCGGACGAAACATGAAAGTTGCCGCCGATGACAGTGGAGTCGCGGCGAAAAGCAAGCAGTCCGCGACCGCCATCGAGTTGGATGTGGGCCGACAAATGCGCGCTGCCCTCGACTACACCTTCACCGGCACCGCCGAGGCGTACACCCGCTACGGAACGGTTAAGGATGTTCTCTCGCAGCGACTCGATCAAATGGAAAAAGCCATCACCACAGCGCAGGGTCGATCGCTGATGCAGACCGTCCGTCAGCAGGCGCAGGAAATGACTGCCATGACCGACAAGGAAGTCACTCTGCGCAAGCAAAGCCGCACCTACGAGGCCTCCGACCTGGCGTTTAGTCCGCGAGCAGAAGCGGTTTCCGCTGCCATCTCCGGCACCACCAAACAACTTGAGCAAATGGAAGACGAGCAGGGCAAGGTAGCGGCGGCCAGCGAACAGAGCACTCAGCTAGCCGCCCGCAACACCACAGCTGGGCTTGTGCTCTTTGGTCTGCTGGCGGGGGTGGTTACCGCGACGTTGATCGCACGCTCGGTCAACGCCGGGTTCTCCGGCATGCTTGAAATGGTGCAACACATCGCCGACCACAATCTGGCGATGGACGACCTCGAAATCCGCACCCACGACCAGATCGGCGACGCCTGCCAGGCACTCAACCGCATGAAAAATAATCTGCGGCAGATGATTTTTTCCATTTCCGAGACTGCCGGCCGGCTTGCGACTGCAGCGGAACAGCTTTCCGCGACCGCATCTCTACAAGCGGAAGGCGCCGACCGGCACTTGAAAGAGGCCGCCGAGGTGGCCAGCGCCATGGAAGGCATGAACGCCAGCGTGCTGCAAGTGTCCGCCAGTTCCGGCCGCGCCGCCGAAGACTCCTCGCGGGCAGCCGAGACCGCGCGTCAGGGCGGAACCACGGTTGATCGCACTCTCAGCAAAATGCGCGCCATCTCGGAATCCGTCAGCAGCACCGCTGCTCGCGTCGAAGAACTGGGCAAACGCTCCGACGAGATTGGAAGAATTATCAAGGTCATTGACGAGATCGCGGACCAAACCAATCTACTCGCCCTGAATGCCGCCATTGAATCGGCCCGCGCCGGCGATCAGGGACGCGGATTCGCCGTGGTCGCCAACGAAGTACGCAAACTGGCCGAGCGCACCAGCGCCGCCACCAAAGAAATCGCGCAGATGGTGGCCAACATCCAGACCGGCAGCCGCTACGCGGTGGAGGCAATGCAGAGCGGCACTCGTGAAGTTGAAGAAGGTCTCGCTGCTACCGCGCAGGCCGGCGACGCTCTCAAGCAGATCATTCAAACCTCGGAACACGTCGGCGAAATGGTCACTCAAATCGCTCAGGCCGCGTCGAACCAGTCGCGCACCAGCCAGGAAATCAATCGCAACATGGACCAGATCGCCCGCCTGGTACAGGAATCCACCAACGGCGCGCAAGGCTCCGCCCAAGCCTGTCAGGAACTTTCCGCTCTGGCGGTGAACCTGACCAAAATTGTAGGCAGCTTCAGGCTTGATCACCCCGAGCCCGCGCAAGCGGAGCCAGACACCGCCCCGCGGTTCAGTGCCGCTGCTGCTGGCGGGTGGTAACAGGAAGACATCACGTTCAGGCAAACGACATGGAAACGCAGAAAATGGAAACGCAGAAAAAGCAAACAGAAACTCCGACTGGACCGCCCCACGCCGCCGCTGCGAATTCCGATGAGCCGTTGCAGATCGTCAGTTTCCGCGTCGGCAATGAGGAATTTGGCCTGGACATTCTCCGGGTGCAGGAGATCATCCGCCACCAGCACCTGACCCGCGTACCCAATTCTCCAGACTTCGTGGACGGCGTCATCAATCTGCGCGGCCAGGTGATTCCAGTGATCGCATTGCGCAAGCGTTTTGGGCTGGAGGAATCAGCCCGCGACAATCAGTCGCGAATCGTAGTGCTGGAAGTGCAGAACATGGTTCTGGGTTTCATCGTGGACTCTGTCCCTGAAGTTTTGCGCATCCCGCCGAGCGCGGTTGTCGTACCGCCGAATTTCGGCAAGACAGACCGCGAATATGTGTCCGGAGTGGCTAAACTCGACGACCGGCTGCTCATCCTGCTTGACGTGGACCGCATTCTGACCAGCCCCGGAAGCGCCACGCCAGCATAAAGACCGGGCCGGAGAGGATCAAAACATGGAATCGTTTGACCAAGATCCGGCGCTGCTCCAGGAGTTTCTGACGGAATGCGAAGAGCTTCTTCAGAGCATGGACCAGGACCTCATACAACTGGAGTCCGCGCCCGAGAATGAAGAATTGTTGAACCGGATTTTCCGCGCCGTGCACACCATTAAAGGAACTTCCGGCTTTCTCGGCTTCGATCCCCTCGTGCAACTCAGTCATCGCGCCGAAGATGTGCTCTCCGGACTGCGCCGCCGTGAAATTCCGCTTACTCCGCGCATCATGAACGTGCTCCTCGCTGTCCGCGACCAGCTCGGCAAAATGCTGGCGGATATCCGCGGCGGAGGTCTTCAGCAATACGCGCTGGACGATCTGCTGACCGAACTCGAACGAGTGCAGTCGCAATCCAACGCGCCCTTGCCCCTCGGGGAACTGCTCGTCCGCGAAGGCCAGATCAAGCCTGAAGACCTGGCCCTGGTGCTGGAAAAGCAGGCTGCTTCCCCCGGCCAGAAGCTGGGCGAGATTGTAGTGGAGCGCGGGCTTGCGTCCGCCGATGACGTGGAGCGCGCTCTGGCCAGCCAAAAGAAGGCAGCCAGCGCCTCCGCCCAGACCATGCGGGTTGACGTTCGCAAACTCGATGAACTGGTCAACTTAATCGGAGAACTGGTGCTGGAGCGCAACCGTCTGCTGCAACTCGCGAAAGAGGTCAGCGCCAGCCGCTACGATCTCAGCGGGTCCGATTCGCCACTCGGCCACTCCACCGCCCGCCTCAGCTTCATCACCGACGAACTGCAAGCCGCCGGGCTGCGCACCCGTATGGTGCCCATGGAAACCGTCTTCTGCAAGTTCCCCCGCCTGGTCCGCGATCTCGCCCGCTCGTTGCAAAAAGAGGTGGACCTGGTCATGCACGGCCAGGAAACCGAAATCGACAAAACCATGGTCGAGCTGATTAGCGATCCTCTCGTCCATCTGGTGCGCAACTCTCTCGATCACGGCTTCGAACTTCCCGCCGACCGCGAGCGCGTCAACAAACCTCGTCGCGGCACGCTTCGTCTGGAAGCCCGCCAGGAGGGCGACCACATTGTCATTGGCATATCCGACGACGGCGCTGGAATTGATCCTGCACGCATTCTCCACAAGGCCATCGAGAAAAATCTGGTAACCGCGCAGCGCGCCGGAAGCCTGGGCACTCGTGAAATTCTGGATTTCATTTTCCTCCCCGGTTTCAGCACTGCCGAAAGCGCCACCAACCTCTCCGGCCGCGGAGTCGGCATGGACGTAGTCCGTTCCAACCTGAAAAAGATCAACGGTTCTGTGGAACTGCAAAGCACTCCCGGAAAAGGCACCACCCTATTGCTGCATCTTCCCCTGACCCTGGCCATTCTTCCCGTGCTGTTGGTGCAAGTGAACGACGAAACCTACGCCCTGCCGCTGCGCTCGATTATCGAAACCGCGCGGTTCACACCTGCCAACGTGCATCGCGTAGAAGGCCGCGAAGTGGTTTGCCTGCGGGACGAAACCCTTCCGCTGGTACGCCTTCAATCTTTGTTCTCCAGCCCTGGCAAGGACGCTCCGGCCACGGAAAGAAAAATTGTGGTGATGGCCGTAGGCGACATCCGCATCGCCTTGTTAGTCGATTGCCTGGTCGGACAGGAGTCCACTGTGGTCAAGCCGTTGGCGTCCTATTTGCACCATTCTCCTGGGATTGCCGGCGCCACCATCGGCGGCGATGGCCGTGTACGCCTGGTCATCGATCCCGCCGGGCTGCTGAGTTCGGCAGTCCCGCCTCGACAGGAAATATTGCAATGACCGCCTCCCCAGCTCCGCTGCTGCGACCCCCTCCCCTCGCTGCTCCCGCGATGGTGGCGCTCATTCACATTCGCGATCTCATCTACAAGTCCGCCGGCATTTTTCAGGCTGATAACAAACTCCGGCTCTTGGAAGACCGCTGTCAAAAGCGGATGCAAGTCCTCGGCATCGCCACACTGCGCGAGTACCACGACTGCCTCACTTCCAAACCCATGCATCAAGCCGAACTGGTCAGCCTGCTGAATGAGATCACCATCGGCGAAACCTGTTTCTTTCGCAATCGGCCGCAACTGGATGGCATTCGCAACATCATTCTGCCGCAAATCATGGAAGCCAAAAGCAAACTCTTCTTACGCCAGATCCGCATCTGGAGCGCGGGTTGCTCCACCGGAGAGGAACCGTACACTCTCGCCATCCTGCTGATGGAAGAATCGCAGTCCAAGCTCAAAGGTTGGACGTTCGAACTGCTCGCTACCGATCTCAACGAACGCTCCATCGCCCACGCCAAGGCCGGCAGCTACAGCGAGTACAGCGTCCGGAACCTGAATTCCTATCTGCGCCACAAATACTTCGACCGCAACGACGACAAATTCTGCGTCAAACCCGAGTTGAAACAAGCGGTCAGCTTCAGCCGCCTCAATCTCCTGGATGACGCGCGCATGACCTTCCTGAAGGGAGTGGACCTGGTCTTGTGCTGCAACGTGCTGATTTATTTCGACGTGGCCTCCAAGAAAAAAGTGATTCAGCACTTCTATACCAACCTCCTGCCTCACGGGTACCTGTTCCTCGGACATGCGGAGTCGCTCTACGGAATCACTCAGGAATTCCGACTCGTCCATCTGCCCTCGGCCACGGCTTACGTGAAGTCGGAAAAACGAATCGCCGATCAGGCAGGTGGCTTATGAAATGCGATAGCCGGCTGCTCGAGAAACTGCAATCCACGCGCGAGTTGCCCACTATCCCCGCCGTGCTGGTGCCGCTGCTGAGCTACCTCGATCAACCTCTGGAAACCGTGGACATGCACAAGGTCGTGCATCTGGTGTCGCAGGACAAATCACTGGCCGCGCGCTGTTTGCAGGTGGCGAACTCGCCCCTATTCGGTTCCAGTCACGAAGTCGAAAGCATTCAATCAGCCGTGGTGTCGCTCGGGATCATGCGAGTCCAGGAAATTGCGGTTTCTTGTTCCTTGCTCAAACTGTTGCCCGGCATTTCCTTCAGCGTCAACCCGTCCGTCTTTTGGGCACACTCTCTGGGCTGCGCCCTGGTCGCGCGAGAATTCGCCTCCAAGATCGGGTATCCCGATCCCGCCAAGGCCTACACGGCTGGACTCCTCCACGACGTCGGCGTCGTCGCCCTGCTCTGGGTGGCCCCGCATGAATTCCGTCGCGTTGTCGAATTGGCCCGCGCCGAACGCATTCCGCTGCATGAGGCCGAAGACAAGACTTTGGGCATCACCCATGCCGAGACTGGCAGGATCATCGCTCAAAACTGGCACCTGTCTCCCGATTTGATCGAAGTCATTACTCACCATCACTCACCCGAAAAGGCGACCAACACCCGCGCCCTGGTCAGCATTGTCTGTGTGAGTGACTTGTTGTGCCGGGTCAGCGGAATGGGATACGGCCACTCCGAAGACCGGCTGACCAATTTCGCCGACGAGCCCGCCTTCTCAGTCCTGAAACAGCAATATTCCTCCCTCCAGCCTTTCGACTTTGCGCGCTTCACTTTTGAAATGGAAGGCCTCCTCGAAGAAGTACAGGCCGTGGTGGCACAAGTTTACGGGATTGCCCAATGAGCCTGACCCACGATTTGCCGCCGCCCATCCGTGTGCTCATCGCCGACGACAGCGCAGTCATGCGCACCGCCTTATCTCGCATGTTGGACGCCAGCCCCCAAATCCGTGTCTGCGGCACTGCCCGTAACGGGCAGGAGGTTGTCGAGAAAACCAAACTGCTGCAGCCCGATGTCGTTACCCTCGACGTAGAAATGCCGGTGCTGAATGGAGTCGAAGCTCTCAAACGCATCATGAGCGAGTGCCCATGTCCAGTCATCATGGTCAGTTCCGCCACCCGCAAGGGCGCCGACGTGACCCTCGAAGCTCTCTCCGCCGGGGCCTTCGATTATCTGTCAAAGGAAAACTTTCATCCCGGACTCGATGCATTCAAGCTGGGGCACGATCTGATCGAGAAGATCGAAGCCGCGTCGCACAGCCGCCTGGCCCGCGAGCGCGCCATCGTTCAACCGCCCCCTCCTCCTCCATTCGCACTTCGAATCCGTTCCCCGGACAAGTCCCATGTGGTGCCGAGAATTGTGGTCCTGGGCACCTCCACCGGGGGCCCCCGCGCCCTCCAGGATCTTTTGCCCGAATTGCCCACCGACTTGCCGGTAAGCATGATCGTGGTACAGCACATGCCGCCCGGTTTTACTGCGCCCTTTGCCAAACGCCTCGACGGCCTTTCCCGGCTAAATGTCCGCGAGGCCCAGCACGGCGAAACGATCATCCCCGGGACGGTTTATATCTGCGCCCGCGGGCCAACACACCACGCTGGCGCGGGATTCGCACCAAGTCTCCATTTGCCTCTCCGATTCTCCGTCCGGCACTCTCCACAAGCCCTCGGTGGATGTCACCATGCTCTCGGTGGCAGAACTGTTCGGCGCCCATGCGATGGGCATTATCCTCACCGGCATGGGATCCGACGGACTCGAAGGCATGACCGCGATTCACGAGGCCGGAGGCCTCACTCTGGGCCAGGACGAAGCCACCTCCGTCGTCTATGGCATGCCCCGGGTCTGCGCGGAGCATGGAATACTGGATCGCGTGGTCCCGCTCACCCACGTTCCCCGGCACATTCTCCAGGCGCTCCATTACCGTCCACGAATTTGAGTTTGATCTTCCCCTGCAACACCGTCTGCACTTTCGCAAGCAATGAAGTTGCTCCGTAAGGCTTCGCCAGAAAATCACTTGCGGATTCCGCGTCGCTGGCTTCAGGAAGCCCCGCCCGCGGATACCCCGACGCCAGAATGACCTTAAGCCCTGGCGACTGTTCGCGCAGCCTCCGCGACAGTTCTGCACCGCTCGAGTCAGGCAGCACTGCGTCACAAAGCAGCAGCTGGATTGTTTTTCCGTAGCGCAGAAACACCACCCGCGCAGCCGCCGCACTTTCAGCTTGCACTACCCGGTAACCTGCGCCACGAAGGATTTCGCAGGTTGCATTGCGAACCGCGCACTCATCTTCAATCACCAGAACCGTTGCCTTGGTCTGCACCCGCTCGCGAACCCTGCAAAGCATGTCGCCCCTTCTTAGTTCTGCGAAGAAAGACATGCACCGCGGGTTCCACCGCGACGGCATGACCGCATCACCACGGGCGACCTAAGAATTCAACACGATAGGATTGGGACGAGGGGAGGATGCTGCAATCAATTTCCCTACAGGTGTCCCATTTTCGTTGGATGGGCGCAGTTTTCGGGAATGGTTTCCTGAAGTGAAACTCTTCTACTGCTGCCTCTATCTCGCCCGCGCCAGCAGAGTCTGTTCCGGATCCAGCAAAACCTTGCGCACACCGGCCGGCGCTGAAAGCCGGAACGCGGTCTCTTTCCCTTCCGCGAATACGTGGCCGATAAATACATTTTTGCCCGCCACGGATGCGTACATCGGGACCGCCGTCACCAGGCTTTCGGACCCGTGCTCCTGCACAATCGTGCCCGTGACCACCGTGGCCCCAGCTTTGTCGGCGAACTTGACGCTGTGAAGTTCGAATCCCGGTATCGCGGTTCCGTTCACCCAGCTCTCATAAAACCAGCGCAGCGACTTGTGACCTTCATACGACAGCGACGGCGGCAACTCGGACTCGAACACCGCCATTACCTGTGCGGTGTTTACCGCCCGCCCCTCGTATTCCGTCCGCAACTTGCGGAGAGCGCGCACGAACGGTTCGTCTTCCACCTTCCTGGAGCGGCTTGCCCCGCCTTTGCGTTCGCCGTCGCGCATCATCGTCCGCAACATGTGGAACAGCCATGTCCCGCGTCCATAGCTGATAGCTTCATATGCATTCGGCGATTGCGACGACGACAGCCTCAACCCGAGCGTCACCGGTCCGGCATCCATCAGCGGCACTCCGTCTTTGTTCTTGACCAATAGGTCATCGCGGTACTTTTGCATGACCTGCCGGAACTGCGCGGGATTGCGCGACTCCAGCAACATCAACGCGCTGTAGTTCGCCAGCGCTTCCATGATCCACTGGTCACGGTAGCCGCGCCAGGTCACCAGATCGCCCCACCATTGGTGGGCGGTTTCATGAGCTATCGTCTGCTCCGAAATCAACCGCAGGCCAGGATCGCTCTCAATCCCCTCTCTTTGCTGGGCACTCAAGAACCCATAGCTGGAAAGAAACACCAGGCCGGGCCAGCCCTGGCTCACGCTTCCCGGGAATTGCGTCAGCGCCAGTCCGTCGTAGGGAAAGGGCCCGAAGCACTGTTGATAAAACTCCACCGCCCTGGCCGAGATGGTTCCCACCATTTGCGCGTTTTCCGCTGGAGAAGGCGCGTGCCGGGTAATTGTTCCCAGTGCTACAGCAGATCCCGGAAGGTTAAAAATCTCCGGGACCTTGGCATCTGAGTTGTTGCTTCCCGCAAATCCGCGCTCAACACTGCTGGTCGCGTAGGTGACCACATCCACTTTTCCGGCCTTGGTCGTTGTCTGCGAATACTTGCCGAGGTTGAAACCCGCTACCGGCACCGTACGCTCCGAGACCCATCGCGACGACTGTTCGGCGCCCTCGGTTTTTGAGTCGGTGCGGCGGCCAGTCGCCACCAGTGTCCATCCCGCCGGATAGCGAAACTGTAAATCGAAAAGCGCCATTGCCAGCCCAACATTCGGATACCACGTTCCGTGTTCCCCCACATACAGCAACCCATTGGCGGCGTCAGAAAGCACGGAACCCGAATAATCAAATGTCAATTCGACCTTCTGTCCTGCCCGCAGCGGAGTGGGCAGAAAAACCGCCAGCGCGTCGTTGCCCCGCCGCGACAGTTGCGAGCCCTCCATCGCCGGGTTGTGAATAAATTCCACCGGACTCCCATCCGCGGTCACTTCCTTTACCGTGAGAAACCGCGAAAGCTCGAACAGAATCATCCTCCCGGTATCCTTGCGAGCGCTGGCACTCAGGACAGCATGGGCGTTGATTTCAGTAGGCAGTTTGATTTCAGTTTGAATGTTGAACTGCGACACCTCCACTTCCGGCACCGGATCGGCGCTGGCATCCCGGTCAGTGGTTGTCTCTCCCGGCCGAGTCGCAAGCGCAAACGACACCCAGACGTTATAGAAGTCCTGCCCTTCAACCGTCTTGTGTTGCCCGGCGGCAATCTGCTCCGGCAACAGGGAGTCATAGCGCACATCGAGAGCTCCCAGCTTGTCTCCTTGAAGGTACCCATGCAGGAAGCGGTCGCCGGCTGCCGGTTTGTCCGCTAAGGACGGGTCCCTACTGAAGGAAAAAAGCAGGCGCAGCGCGTCTTCTTGCGCCAGATTCTGCGCGGTCGTATTCCATTCCGCGGCAAACGA
The DNA here is from genome assembly GCA_963839975.1 of uncultured Acidobacteriota bacterium. Lineage (GTDB taxonomy): Bacteria > Acidobacteriota > Terriglobia > Terriglobales > Acidobacteriaceae > Gp1-AA145. The sequence continues at coordinate 134,793 of CAWIXA010000003.1, forward strand.
TGCCGTATCTTCAGCCGGACGCAGCGCCGACTGTAACTCTCCCGGCACGTCGTCATTAAAACGAAAATAGGCGCTGGAGAACCTCTCTTCCAGAATCGCCGCTCCCGTGAACTGTGCCAGCGACGCCCTCTCCGTGCTGTTGGGAGGAAACAGCAGGACTTCGCCATCGCCTTTGAAGAACGCCCCGGTGACGTGTCCACCGGCGTCTTCGGTGAAAGCGATGGTTCCGTCGTCCAGGGATATATGCAGCGCTGCGCGCTGTAGCGTCGCCTCTCGGACCTTGTAAACCCGCGTGGAATCCAGTCCAACCGACCGCAGCTTCAGGTAAAGCGATTCCGCTGGTCCCGCGGCATGGGGTAAATCCGCCGCCTGAGCGTTCGCGCAGCCCGACACCCAACCCAGCACCAACGTCCACGCCGCCAACCCGCCTAATCTCTGCATTAACGCATTACCTTGGACACCTTCGACCGTGTGCTCCGAGCCTCTAGAATGCACCTGAGTGCTCTCATTTGTCACCCCACGCTGCTGCCTTGTGCTGGCCCTGGCCGGCGCCGCTCCGCTTTCCGCTTCCGCGGAAGTCATCCACCTGAAGAACGGTGACGTGGTTTACGCCGACTCGGTCAAGCAAAACGCAACCCAGGTCGAATACGAGATCGGGGACAACACCTTCTCCATCCCTAAGTCCCGGGTGCTGAGCGTCGAAGCCGGAGCCCGGCCCGCGGCCCCAGCCCAAGATCGGTCCGAGATTTCTGCCTATACGCCGGATACCCAAATGGCCGGGGAAGGCCATCTCCTTGAAAAAATTGTTCGCGATGGCAAAGTGGACCGCGTTGCCCTCGAAGCCATTGCCTCAGAACACAACGCCGTGCAAACCGCCGTCGCTTTTTACCTTGCGGGCAAGCAGGATTACCAGACCGGGAAGTACCACGATTCGCGCCGCGATTTCGAAATCGCCTTGCAAAACGATCCCGAGAATCCCGCGATCCTAAACTACTACGCCGCTCTGCTGATCCGAACCGGCAGCGGCCGCGATGCAATCCCTTACGCCGAGCGCGCGGTTCGCCTGGCCCCGGACTCTGCCGACGCTCTGGCTGTCCTCGGCTACGCCCAGTTCGCCGCCGACCGGCCAAAAGACGCGATCCTGAACTGGAAGCGGTCTCTGGCCCTGCGCCCCGACGCTTCCATCCAGCAGGTAATCGCCCGCGCCGAACGCGAGGCGTCCGCCGAAAGCGCTTACTCAGAACGCGAAACCGGACACTTTGTTCTCCGCTACGAGGGCGCCCAGAGTTCCAGCGCTTTTCGCGGTCAACTGCTCTCCGCTCTCGAGTCCGATTATCAGGAACTCTCCCACGAATTCGGGGGTGAACCCCGGTCCAGTATTCAGGTAGTCCTCTATACCGACCAGGCGTTCTTCGACGTTACCCAATCGCCTTCGTGGGTCGGCGCCATCAACGACGGCAAAGTTCGGATTCCGCTGCAAGGTCTGGATTCTGTCACTCCCAGCCTGGCCCGGGTGTTGAAGCATGAACTTACTCATTCCTTTGTTAACCAGATTTCCATGGGCCGCTGTCCACAATGGCTCAACGAAGGTATAGCCCAGCTCATGGAGCCCCGCCCTCTGGCGAGAGGGCCGCAGTTGGCGCAATTGTTCCAACTCCAGCGGGAGGTGCCGTTGAATTCCCTGGAAGGCGGCTTTACTTCGCTCTCAGCCATCGAGGCCTCTCTGGCCTACGATGAGTCTCTCGCCGCAACCCTCTACATTCGAGACCATTACGGCATGAGCGATCTGTTGCGCATTCTGGAAAGACTCGGCCACGGGGAATCCAGTGAGGCCGCCCTGCGCTCCACCATCCACTGCGACTACCGCCAGTTACAGGACGAACTCACTGCCGATCTGGTCCGCCAGTTCGGCCATTGATGCCGATTTCGCCTTCGCCCCGCTACTTTCGGGTACCCGGCCCTGGAACGAATTGGTTGGCGACGGCGCCGATCGGTGTTAATTTCTTGGTGCTGACTTATGGCGCCAGTTTTGAATTCTCGTTCCCCCCTTATGCCCTGGACGGACCCGCTCCAAGCGAGCATCCCGCAAATCAGCGACGGCTTCATGGCCGCCGTCTATTACGGGCAGCGCTGCAGTGGCGACTTTTACGACTTCCTCCGTATCTCCCCCCAGCGAGTGCTTTTCGGCTTGTTTGACGTGGCTGGAGATTTGCAGCGCACGCGCGCCATCGTGGTCGCCATCCAGAAGAAATTTCGCTCCGCCGGGCTGACACTGCTGCAATCCAGCGACGCCAATGAGTCGGAAGCGATGCTCGAACTCTGGCTCGAACTAAACCGCGCCCTCATGCAGGCCGCCAGTGGTGTGCATTCCTGCCCCGCCTTCTTGGCCTGCTACAACGAGGAACTGCGGACCCTTTGTTACGTAAACTCCGGTCATACCCCGGGATTGGTCCGCGATCCCAACCGCATCCGCGAACTCAAGGCCACCGCTCTCCCCCTCGGCCTGTTTTCCCATTCTGTTCCTGATGCCTCAGTGATCGCGCTGCAACCCGGCAACGCCCTGCTTTTAGTTTCGAAAGGGATCGTAGAAGCCAAACGCCGCAGCGAGGAATACGGCATCGAGCGGGCCAAAACCTACCTGGAGGGAACTGGTTTCGAGACCGCCCACGAAACTTGCGTCGGAATCCTCGCCAGCGTCCAGCAGTTCATGGGCACTGCCCCCACCCATAATGATGTGACCGCCCTGTCGGTAGTTCGTTCGGCCTGAGGCTTCGCCGCCTCCCGCCGCTGGTGCCCAGCGGTTCCCGCGAGTTACAATTTTGTTTGGGCACGGTCGCCGTCTGCCCTTGGATGTTTCCTCTATGCGTAAACAAATTCTTCCCCTTGCCTTTCTGATCGCTGCAATCTTGCTGCCGGTGAGCCTCTCAGCCGATACGGTGGTCGAAGAGATCATCGCCCGGGTGAATAGCCAAATCGTCACCCGCTCCGCCTACCAGCACGAACAGCAACAACTCAAGGACGAGGCCCAGCAACAAGACCCCACTCACGCCGATCAGATTGCCTCGGCAGGCGCCAAGGACGTGCTGCGCGGCCTGATTGACCGCGAATTGCTGCTGGAGAAGGGCAAAGACCTCGACATCAACGCCGAAACCGAACTGATCAAGAAGCTTGACGAAATGCGCAAGCAAATGAAGCTTGAGAGCATGGACGACCTGGAAAAGGCCGCCGCGGCGCAAGGCGTTTCGCTGGAGGATTTCAAGCAGAACATGCGCACTGAAATCATCACTCAACAGGTCATCCAGCGCGAAGTGGGCGGACGCATCAACATCAGCAAGGAAGAAGAGCAGGCGTATTACGATGCGCACAAAGCCGAGCTTGATCATCCCGAAGCCGTCAAGCTGAGTGAGATCCTGATCTCCACCGACCAGGCAGGTGACGATGCCCAAAAGCTGGCTGCGGCCGAAGCCAAGGCTAACGATCTGCTCAAACAGATTCGCGCCGGCGCCAGTTTCGAGGAAGTCGCCAAGAAAGAGTCGCAAGGCCTCTCAGCAGCGCAGGGCGGCGAGTTGGGTTACTTCGAACGCGGAAAGTTGGCGAAGCAGCTCGAAGACGTGACCTTTGCCATGAAGAAAGGTGACACTTCCGACGTGATCCGCACCAAGCAGGGATTTGTCATCCTGAAGGTCACCGACCACCAGATGCCCGGCGTCCCGCAGCTGAAAGACGTCGAAGAGGGTGTGAAGGAGAGGGTTTACATGGAGAAGTTGCAACCCGCGCTCCGCCAGTACCTCACCCAATTGCGCGAGAATGCGTTCATTTATATCAAGCCTGGATACGTGGACAGTGGCGCCAGCCTCAAACAAACCCAGCCCATCGTCACCACCGCCGCGAAGGAAGCCAGCGTCAAGGCGCTGAAAAAGAGAAAGAAACTAGGGGTATTTTAGTTTAAGCTGGCGGGCAAGGCTTCTGGATTCGCGGCTGCGCCTCACACTCATGAAAGAATTTTTCCTCTCCGACTGTCCGCAATTCGAAAACAAGATCATCACTTCCAGCTTCGTGGTCACCACCAAGCAGGTCAAACCCAAGAAAAGCGGTGAGCCTTATCTAGCCCTCACCCTTGCCGACCGCTGCGGTCAAATCGAAGCCAAGATGTGGGACAACGTCGAGGACGCACTAGACTCCTTCGAGCAAGAGGACTTTCTCAAGGTCAAAGGCTTACTCAACAAGTACAAAAACCGCTTCCAGATCACCATCCACAAGCTCCGGCGCATGTCCGATACAGAAGTGGACTTCGCCGATTACCTTCCCAAGACCACGAAAGATGTTGACGAGTTGTGGCGAACTTTGACCGACTTCGTCGCTTCATTTCAGGATCCCAATCTGCGCTCCCTGGTACAGGCTTTCATGGCCGACCCGGAAATCGCCGCCGCATACCGCAACGCGCCTGCCGCCAAGACACTCCATCACGCCTACATCGGAGGATTGCTCGACCACGTGGTTTCGCTCTTCCGCTCCTGCGATCTGGTCTGCCGCAACTATCCGCAGGTCAATCGTGATCTGCTGCTCACCGGCGCCTTCCTTCACGACATCGGAAAAATCCATGAGCTGACCTACAGGCGCTCGTTCTCCTACAGCACGCGCGGACAGTTGCTCGGGCACATGATCATTGAATTGGAAATGCTGCAAGCCAAGCTGGCGCAGTTCCCGGATTTTCCACTCGAGCTCAAGACGCTCCTCGAGCACCTCATCATCAGCCATCATGGTCAATACGAGTTCGGGTCCCCCAAGCTCCCCATGTTCCCCGAAGCGCTCATGCTGCATTACATGGACGATCTGGATTCAAAAATGGAGAGCATGCGCGCCCACTTTGAACGCGAAGCAGGAAGCGATTCGAGCTGGACGAGCTATAACCCATCCCTCGGCCGCACTTTGCTGAATACGGCAAAGTTCCTGAAGAAAGAAGAACCTGCCCCGCCAGAGGATGCCGCGCAACCTGAATTCTCTGACGACGCCTCCCCAGTTTCAGCCAATGGTTCCGGCACGGTTGTGCCGTTCGAAGAGGAGAAAATCTGACCCTTGGCTAGTCCAGATACCTGTACTGCTGCGAGTTGCTCTTTTCACCACTTCTAGTTCATCATCATCATCGGAGAAATGGAGGCCCTATGAGATTGCGTATCGCAACGTTCGCGGTGACTTTGCTGCTGGCATTTGGTGCCGCATGCAACAAGCCCAGCCAGACCCAGGACCAGAATTCTGCGCCGGGTAGCGACAATTCGGCGTCGTCAAACGGCAGCATGTCGCCGAACGGTGGCCAGGCCATGTCCCAGAACTCGCCCCCGGCCCCGGTCACTATCACCATTCCGGCAGGCAAGATCATCACCGTAAGCCTGGCCGATGCAGTCGGGTCCAAGGTCAGCCAGCCCGGACAAAGTTTCGGCGGCACCCTTGCCAAGTCGGTGGACGTCAACGGCGAAGTCGCCATCCCCGCCGACGCCAAAGTCGAGGGCGTGGTCGTGGACGCCAAGCCTCTAGGCCGCTTCGCCGGCGGAGCGCTCCTGCAACTCACCCTCAATTCCATCCGGGTGAATGGCGAACAACTGCCAGTGCAGACCGCGACTTTCACTCAAACGATAAAAGGAAAAGGTAAGCGTACCGGCGTCATGGTCGGCGGCGGCGCGGGCCTGGGAGCTTTGATCGGCGGCCTGGCTGGCGGAGGCAAAGGCGCCGCCATCGGCGCAGCTGCCGGAGCCGGGGCTGGAACCGCGGGCACTGCTCTTACCGGAAACAAAGAAATCGTGCTGCCCGCTGAAACTGCCGTGTCGTTCAAACTCACGCAATCGCTAAAGATCACTCGATAGATACTTCGTCAACCGCTCAATACCCCGGAACTCCCGTTCTGGGGTATTTTATTTTCAGGACCGCTCATGAACGCTCCTCTGGATTTCTCCCGCTTCCACGTCATCACCTTCGACTGCTACGGCACGCTCATTGATTGGGAGACCGGCATCCTCGGCGCACTCCGCCCGATCTTGATGGCGCACGGCGCGTCAATCGATGATGCCGAGATTCTTCGCCTTTACGGCGAACTCGAAGCCGAGGCAGAATCTTCCCGCTACCAACCCTATCGGGAAATCCTGCGAGACGTGGTTCGCGGCTTCGGCGTCCGCCTCGGCTTCCGCGCTAGCGAAGAAGAACACCAATCGCTCGCCGATTCGCTGGTCAACTGGAAGCCGTTCGCTGACACCGTTGCGGCGCTGCGCCGCCTCCAAACCAGATTCAAGCTTGGCATCATTTCAAACATTGACGACGATCTGTTTTCCGCAAGCGCCCGCCAACTGGAAACAGATTTTGATTACGTAACCACCGCCGGTCAGGCTCATGCCTACAAACCATCCCTCGAAATCTTCCGCCTGGCTCAAGAAAAGATGGCCATGTCGCCAGAGCAATGGCTCCACGCCGGACAAAGCATCTACCACGATGTGATTCCGGCAAAGTCGCTGGGCGTCGCCACGGTTTGGGTGAACCGCCCGTCCCCGCGCCCTGGGGCCGGCGCCGCCAAGGAAGCTTCCGCAACGCCCGATGTTGAAGTGCATAGCTTGGCCGAACTCGCGCGGCTCGCGGGTTAGCCTTCATTACCCGGACACCCGCAAGTTGGGGTGGAGCAGCGAGGGTGGAGCAGGGCTTCCAGCCCTGCATTAAGCAACCATCCGAACTCGGGCTTTAGCCGCTGAGGTACATTCTGACAGCATGCGACAAACCCTCAAGGCTGGGAGCCCACCTCTTGGTTGCCTTGTTGTACAGGCCTGGAAAGCCTGCTCCATCCGGTCCTACAAAGCTGGCCTCGCTCCATTCTCTCCGCCGCCGAGCGGTATTACACTGATGAGTCCTTAATATCCGCGCAATTCGCGGCCAGAATCTCGGAGGCTTCATGCCCACCGCCACCCGCACCGATCCGCTCTCATATCTGACCGACCAACTCAACGACCTCAAATCCAGAGGCACGCATTTCCGCCTGCGCGTGCTCGACGACGAGCAGGCCCCGGTCTGCACCTTCGACGGCAAGAAGGTCATCAACCTCGCCTCCAACAATTATCTGGGACTCACCACGCATCCCAAGTTGCGCGAGGCCGCGCTCGAAGCCACCCGCAAATACGGTGTCGGCTCCGGTGCCGTCCGCACCATCGCCGGCACCATGAAAATTCACATGGAGTTGGAAGAGAAGATCGCGCGCTTCAAAAATGTCGAAGCCTGCGTCGTTTTTCAATCCGGCTTCGCCGCCAATGCTGGCGCCGTTTCCGCGGTCCTGGGCAAAGACGATTTCATCATCTCCGACCAGCTCAACCACGCCTCCATCATTGACGGCGCTCGCCTTTCCCGCGCCAAGATTCTAGTCTTCGAGCACAAAAACATGGCGCAGGCGGAAGAGAAACTCGCCAGCGTGAAGAATGAACCAGGCAAGAAGCTGCTGATCACCGACGGCGTGTTCTCCATGGACGGCGACATCGGCCCCTTGCCCGCGCTCTGCGACCTCGCCGAAAAATACGGCGCCATCATGATGGTGGACGACGCTCACGCCTCCGGCGTTCTTGGCCGCAATGGCCGCGGCACCATTGATCATTTCAAAGTCCACGGCCGTGTGGACATTCAGGTCGGAACGCTATCGAAAGCCATCGGAGCGCTCGGCGGATACGTCTGCGGCACCCGCGACCTGATTGATTTCCTTTATCACCGCGCCCGCCCATTCCTGTTTTCCACGTCCCATCCGCCATCGGTAGCGGCCACTTGCATCGCGGCTTTCGAGGTTCTGGAGGAGGAACCCGAGCGCATCGAACAACTCTGGGACAACACCCGCTTCTGGAAAAAAGAATTGGCCCTCCTGGGTTTCGACATCGGTGGCAAAACCACGCCCGCCAGTGAAACTCCGATCACCCCCATCATCATCGGCGACGGCAAACTCACCATGGAGTTCTCAAAGGAGTTATTCAAAGAAGGCGTGCTCGGAACCGGAATCACCTTCCCCACGGTGCCCGAGGGCAAGGCTCGAATACGAACCATCATGACCGCGACCCACACGAAAGATGAATTGCAGCAGGCTTTGGGGGTGCTCAAGGCCGTAGGAACGCGAATGGGGATATTACAGAATTAACATCTTGACCCGCTGCATCGAGGAGGTTCTATGCGCACACTGTCAGCACTAATTGCAGGATTGTTTCTTATGGTGGGGGTGTCCTGGGCAGATGGAGAGCACCATCACGCCCTAACCGAACAGGAAATCGGCTCCGTTCACTTTGAAACTTCATGCTCGACCGACGTCGCTGCAAGGTTCAACCGCGCCGTCGCCTTGCTGCATTCCTTCCAGTACGAGCAAACCCGCCAGGCGTTCACGCAAATCACGAAAGAAGATCCCAAATGCGCCATGGCATATTGGGGAATCGCGATGTCGCATTATCACGGCCTCTGGGACAACGGTGACTACGCCGCCGGTCGCGAGTCGCTTCGCGAGGCCCAGCAAATTGCCACCCTCAGTCTCAGCACTACCGACCGCGAAAAGGCGTACATCGACGCCCTAGCGGAAATCTACGCGGAAGACGGCAAGGACAAGACCGCACATGCGCAAGCCTTCGAAAAAAAGATGGCTGTCTTGCAGGGCACCTACCCGGACGACAACGAAGCCGCAATTTTCCACGCGCTCTCGCTTGCCATCACCGCGCCTAAGACTGACAAGACCTTCGCCAACCAGCGTAAGTGCGGCGAGATACTCGAGCCTCTTTTCGCCAAGCAACCAAACCATCCCGGCATCGCACACTACATCATTCATTGTTACGACAATCCGGTGCTGGCGGAAAAGGGCCTGAACGCAGCCCGCCTGTACGCCAGGATCGCACCCGCCTCGGCCCACGCCAACCACATGCCCTCGCACATTTTCACCCGCGTCGGGTCGTGGGATGAATCCATCGCCTCCAATCTGAAGTCGGCTGACCTTGCGACCAAAGACGAAGCTGCCTCGGCGAACGGTGAGGCCCGCGACCAGCGACTCCATGCCATGGACTATCTGGAGTATGCGTACCTGCAAACTGGACGCATTTCAAAAGCGAAGTCCGTGCTGGATGAAATGAATTCGCTGCAACCCATACCCGGCCTGACCCTGACCGGCGGCTACGCGAATGCCGCCATTCCCGCGCGTTACGCCCTGGAACGCGGCGACTGGCAGGCTGGCAGCGCGCTACAACCGGCAAGTGACACCGTTCCCTGGGCGCAGGCCATCACTTGGATGGCAATCGGAATCGGCAGTGCACGAAGTGGAAAGCTGGACCGCGCCGCCGAAGCAGAGCACACTCTCGCCACTCTGCGCGATTCCGCCGCCAGCCAAAATCAGTACTGGTCGAATCAGATCGAAGTTCAGCGCCGCGAAGTTGCCGCCTGGATTGCCGAGAAGAATGGCAAGAGCTGGGATGCAATCGCGTCGATGCGTTCCGCCGCCGACCTGGAAGAGAGCATGGACAAACACGCCGTCACTCCCGGAGCGATTACTCCGGCCAGAGAAATGCTGGCTGAATTGCTGTTGTTGCGGCATAATCGTCCTGATGAATCGCTGGCCGAGTACCAGGCCGTCCTGAAACTCGCTCCTAACCGGTTTAACGCGCTGTACGGCGCTGCCAGTGCGGCTGAGGCGTCTGGAAATACGGCGGTTGCGAATCAATATTTTCGGAAACTGACCGAAATTGCCGTCGGAGACGAACGCCCCGAGTTGGTGTCAGCGCGCAAGAAGATCAGCGTTACAGAACGAAGCTCGGCACATTAGGACGGGCGAGAATCACCCCGCCCGGTACACGATCTTCCCCGCCACAATCGTCACCACGACTTTGCCCGTGAGCTGCCGCCCGTCAAACGGGGTATTGTGCGACTTGGAGCGGGACTTGGCAGCATCGAATGTCCATCTTTTCTTCGGATCGAAGATCGTCACGTCGGCATGGCTTCCGCGCAGCAGCGTTCCCCGGCCGCGCAGATCAATGACCCGTGTTGGCCCCGCCGTGAATAGCTCGACAATGCGCGCCAACGGAATGCGGTGACCTGAATGCAGAACCGTGATCGCCAGTCCCAGCGCCGTTTCCAGCCCCGTGATGCCAAACGCCGCCCGCTCAAATTCGATAATCTTTTCGTGCGGCGCGTGCGGCGCATGGTCAGTTGCGATCGCGTCCACCGTTCCATCGGCCAGCGCTGCGATCAACGCCTCGCGGTCCTCCGCCGAGCGCAACGGCGGATTCATCTTGAAATTGGTGTCATAGTCGCGGACATCCGCGTCAGTGAGCGCAAAATGGTGCGGCGTGACTTCGCAAGTCACGCGCGCCCGATTTCGTCTTTCCCCGGCGCACCGGCGTCAACGCCTCAGCGGTCGAAAGATGCGCCACATGCAGCCGCGCGCCATTGAACTGCTGCGCCAACTGCACATCGCGATCAACAATTGCCGCTTCGGCCATCGCGCTCATGCCGCGAAGGCCCAGCCGGAATGAAGTTGCGCCTTCGTTCATCGAGCAACCCTGCGTCTGCCGCGTGTCCTCGGCGTGTTGCACAATTGGAAAATTAATCTCGGCGGACGCGCGCAGCGCATCGCGCATGGTGGTATCGCTCAGGATCGGCTTGCCATCGTCGGTGACGGCCACCGCCCCGGCGCGCTGCAACGCGCGAAAATCTGTAAGCACCGCGCCTTTGCTGCCCTGGGTCGCGGCCGCGATGGGAAACACATTCACCACCGCGCCCCGCTGCGGCTGCCGCAGCCACGTGACCCACTCCGGAGAATCCAGCACCGGCTGGGTATTCGGCATGCAGCAAACCGAAGTAAATCCGCCCGCCGCAGCTGCGGCGGTCCCCGAAGCAACCGTCTCCTTGTAGCTCTGTCCCGGCTCCCGCAGATGCACGTGCAGATCGATGAATCCCGGTGCAACGATCAGCCCACTGGCGTCAATCTTTTCATCCCCGCCACCGCGAATTTTGTTGGGCGGCGCAATCTCCGCGACCTGCCCGTCGCGCAGGAGAATATCCATCAGCGCGTCCACCTTCGCCAGCGGATCAATCAAGCGCCCGCCGCGAATCAAGAGCGACCCGGATTTGCTGTCTCTTGCCATGCCTAGTTTGCTTTCCCCAGCGCCCGCGCCAGCACCGCCATGCGCAGCGGCACGCCGTTCTTCACTTCCTCCACAATCGCCGACTGCGGACAATCCGCCACTTCCCAAGTCAGCTCCAGCCCGCGAATAATCGGCCCCGGATGCATAAACATGGCGTCGTTTTTCGCCAGCCGCAGCCGCGCCATGGTCATCTGATAGCGGGCAACGTAATCCGGGAGAGAAACTTTCAGCCCTGCCAGCCGCTCTTTCTGCACCCGCAGCACCATCACCACATCCGCCCCGCGGACTGCATCTTCGCAACTGCGCGTGATTCTCAATCCCGGCGCGAGAGTCGTCGTGACCTCCGGCAGCAGCTCCGGCGGCCCACACAGCGTAATTTTCGCGCCCGACCTACTCAGCAGATGAATCGCCGACCGCGCCACCCGGCTGTGATAAATATCGCCCACAATCGCGACTTGCAACCCGGCAAGCTTTTTCTTGTGCCTCAGAATCGTGTACGCGTCGAGCAATGCTTGCGTCGGATGCTCATGCATCCCGTCGCCCGCGTTGACGACCGGAATATCCAGGTGGCTAGCCATCAAGTGCGGCGCGCCGGCGTTCGGATGCCGCACGACGATCACATCCGCTCCCACCGCGCGCAGCGTGTACGCCGTATCCAGCAATGACTCGCCCTTTTCAATACTCGATCCGCTGGAGAGAATCAGCGTGGTTGTAGCGCCCAGCGCCTTCGCCGCGATCTCAAACGACGCCCGCGTCCGCGTCGAGGCTTCATAAAACAGCAGCAGCACCCGCTTGCCGCGCAACAGCGGCCGCGCCTTTTGCGGATTCATTTTGCGCGCCAACTGCAACAGCCGGTTGATTTCCGCCACCGGCATTCCTTCAATGCCCAGCAGCGATCCCCGCGCAGCGGTTCTCTTCATCCTCACGGCCTGTTGTCTGGCAGCTTGCATGTCTGAATTCAGTTCTGTTTTTCTTTCTCTACCAGCAGGACTTTTTCGGTTTCGTCCACGTCGTTCAGCAGCAGTTCGATCATTTCGTCGCGCGTGGTCTGCACTTTACGCCCGACAAACGTCGCCTCGATGGGAAGCTCACGATGCCCGCGATCAATCAGCACGCATAACTGCACCTGCGTCGGCCGGCCCTGGCGAAACAGCGCGTCCATCGCCGCACGCGTGGTCCGCCCGGTGTAGAGAACGTCGTCCACCAAAACAATCTTCTTCCCCGTGATCGGGAACCCAATGTCGGCCTTCTGCACCACCGGCTTGGCCAGGGGAGACAGATCGTCGCGATAGAGCGTTATGTCCAGCGTCCCGACCGGCACCGGCATTTTCTCGATGCGTCCGATCATTTGCCCAATTCGCTGGGCCAAAAACACTCCCCGCCGCCGGATTCCCACCAGCCCCAAATCCTTCGCACCGTCATTCTTTTCAATGATTTCGTGCACCAGGCGCACCAGCGTCCGCTCAATTTCGGACGCTGACATCAACTGCGCTTTCTGGCGCAGGTTCGGCAGGCGAATGGGCATCTTGGAAGACATAAACGCTGCATCATACGCGGGGCAGGTGGTGGAGGGCAAGAAGGCGGCCGAAGGCTCAAAATGAGACTATCGGCCTTTTCGCCGACTTAGGCCCCCCGAAATTGCTCCTCCCATCCCCGCCAGCAGCACAAACGCCAGGCAGACACAGACAAGCCCGAAGATGATCAAGACGGCAATGCCTTGGGGCGAGACGATGTAGTCTGCGAATTGATGGGCCCGCGGATCCGGACTGCTCGCCGCCGCCTGCCGGAGATTTTCGACCATCGCCTTTCGCAGCTCGCCCTGCCCGCCAGTCGCCACGATCTGGGCCACCCTGAGTACCGCAAATATCGGCGACGCAAACAGACCGACCAGCGCGCCGAACTTGAAACCCGCGCCGGCTGACGATTCCCGCATCCCGCCCCGCCGCCGGTAAGACCTCACCCCGAAGTAGCCGGCCAGTGGCGCCACCAGAAAGAACGCTACTGGAAACAGGCTCACTACGGCGCCGGCAATCGCTCCTGTGTTCAGAGCGGAACGCAACTCCGCCCGGCGGTCGAGGCTCTCGCCTCGATTCCGAACGGACTCGACTGCTGAGGTTGAAACCGCGTCAGGGGGCGGACTGAACGAAGCAAAACTCGAGGCGGCGCTGGCTGCGGGGATGCTCGGCCTGGCCACGACCGAATCCGGCCCCGTCTCGCGTGCGGAAAACCGTACCTGCGGCACCCCGCAGGTCCCGCAAAATGGAGCGCTGTCCTCGACCGCAGCTCCACACCCGTGGCAAAGATGTTCCACCAGCCATGATTATCTCAGGCGGATGCCTCCATTCAAAGCCAACGCCCTAAATGGTGTCGCCCTTGCCCCGCATGTGCACGTACACCAGAGCAAAACTCGATCCCTTACTCTCGGGATTAACCGCAACAATGCGCTGATTGTCTTTTGTCCCGGCTTTGAGCTCGGTCGTCTTCCCACTGTCGTCGCCTTCGCACTTCAGCTCGTCGGAGTCGCGGTTGTAGGAATAGTTTGTCCCGTGCGAGTTGTGGCACTGCAAGACTTTCCCGTACTTCTTCAGTTGGTCCTGGTAATACGCGATCACTTTGGCGGACGGGTCGTCGGTTAAATACTCAACCGCCACCACCTTTAACCCATAGTCGCCCGCGGAAAGTTCCACGTTGGCGCTTTTCTCGTCGTGGTCTCCGTTCTTAGGCTTCACGCGAGCTCCCGGATAGACCGGCAAACCGGTATCCCGCGCGTCGGCATTATTGTTTACGTGAATGCCGCCAAACGGTGTGCTGATATCCACGTTCTTGTCCTGCCCGTTGCTATCTTTCTTCACATTGACGCTGCATCCCACCAGCAAAAGAGCAGTCGCGAACAGAGAAAAGCTGAAAAACAGATTTCGCATTGCGGGGTCCTCCACCATCGATTTATTTCTGGGCCGGCAAAACAATTCCTTCGCCGCGTGCCGCCACTCCCGGGATCGTCACCGGCAAATGTCCGTGAACCTCAATTTCTCCGAACAGTGCCTTCACCGCGCTGGCCTCGGAAACTTGCGCCGCGGAAAAAGTACACAGGTAATTCTGCACCTCGGGAAAATCTTTTGCCAGATACGGATTCCCCATCGCCATCACCATCGTCTTAGCCGCGCCGATGGTCAGAATCTGCCGCAGCAGATTCGCGTTGTCTTCCGGCAGCGATACCGAGTTCTGCACCGCGCCGCCTGGTTTCACCACCGCCATCTTTCCCGCCGTCGGCGAGGCATACACCGCCACCACAATCTTGTCCGCCTCCGCCGTCGCCCGCAGAACACCGTCTGCCATCGCTGCCACCGTCCTCGGATCGGTGAAGATCACGTTCGCGTCCGGTACCCGGAGTTTGATCTGACGCTCCAGCACGCGCCCCGCTTCCAGGCGCACATCGTCCAGGAACACAACTACCAGCAGATGGTTGCGCACCTCTACCACCCCTTGATACGGAAGCCCTGCGGCGGCGGTTCCAGTTTTCTTCAGCGGCAATACCCGTCCATTCTGCCGCACCAGCGTCACCGCGTCGTCCGCCATCTGCTGCCCGGCGGCGATGTTTTCCGGCTTTCCCACCGACGTCGTCGAGCGCAGAAAGGTCCACTAGCCTCGCCTTATGCAGCCCTAGAGAGGCTTTTACTTTCAGAATCTTCAGTACCGATTCGTCCAGCCTCGCTTCTGGAATCTCCCCGCTTCTGCACCGCCGCCACCATCGCCCGGTCAGCCGCGTCCAAGTCGGGCGGGATCAGCAGCACGTCGTTCCCAGCTTTGAATGCGTCCACCGCTTCGCGCCCAATGTCGGCGGCATAAATCCGCGTCAGCCCTGCCATGTCCAGCGCGTCAGAAACAATAATTCCCTGGAAGGCAAGGTCGTGGCGAAGCAGACCACCGACGATCTGCGGGGAAACCGTTGCCACCGCATTCGGCTTCGAATCGAGCGCCGGGACGGTCACATGCGCAACCATAATGGAATCAACGCCCGCCGCAATCGCCTTGCGAAACGGCGGCAACTCAACCGAGTCCAGCCGCGCGCGATCGCCGCTCACTTGTGCCAGCCCAAGATGCGAATCGGTCGCAGTGTCGCCATGCCCGGGAAAATGCTTGGCCGTGGTCAGCATCCCCGAAGCATGCGCCCCGCGAATGTACGCGCTCACCATGTCTGCCACTTGCTGCGGGTCCTCGCCGAACGAGCGCGTATTGATGATCGGATTGTCGGGATTGGAATTCACATCCGCTATAGGAAAGAAATTCCAGTGAACGCCAAGCGCGCGCGCTTCCTCACCGGTGATGAGCCCAAAAGCCTCCGCGTTTTCCGTCCGTCCGGTCGCGCCGATCGCCATCGCGTTCGGGAACGCCGTCGCCCCATGCAGCCGGTTGCTCAGCCCAACTTCAAAATCCGCCGCAATCAGCAGCGGCAACTTCGAATCCGATTGCAGCCGATTGAGCAACTGCGCCGCCTCAAACGGTTCGTTGCGATACAGGAACGGCGGCTCATAGCGCACCGTCATGGCAAACGAGCCCACGTGATACTTGTTCATGGTGTCGCGCAGCTCTGCGTAGTCGGGGCTATTAACGTTGAAAAACTGCGCCCGCGTCCAGATCATGAACAACTGCCCAACCTTTTCCTCGACAGACATCTTGCGCAGCGTCTTCTCCGCCCACTTTTCGCCGTCGCGGCCGTGCTGAACCGGTAGCGGCTGATATTTGGTCTTGGCAACAGCAGGAAAAGTAAGAAGAGCAATGGTGAGAAGGAAGAGTACGCGGCGGACCATGCGACGAGAATACCACTTGGAAATCATATGAATGGACTAGATAGTCTTGGCAACCAAGCCTCCGGCCTGTTCGGCCACCTCTACCTCATCTCCAAACCCCGCAATCCACTCCACTCCCGGCTCTCGCCGGAACCAGGTCATCTGACGCTTGGCATAGTTGCGATGTGCCTGCTGCACTGCCGCAATCGTCTGCTTCAAATCAAGTTCTCCGCGGAGAAGCTGCACTACCTGTTTATATCCAATCGTCGCCAGCGGCCGCGCCGCATCGCCGTACTTCTCGCGCAGATGTTTCGTCTCTTCGACCAGCCCGGCCTCAAACATTTTTTCTACCCGCTGATTGATGCGCTCATACAGCAGCACCCGGTCCGGATCGATTCCAATGCGCAAAATGGAGAACCCCTGCAAGGCATCTCGTCCGCGCTCCCACTGCTCGGTCATCGGCCGCCTCGCGCTCAGCGACACTTCAATCGCGCGGATGAGTTTCGGCACATCGTTGGCATGGATCTTCTCGGCAGCCTTCGCATCTATCCGCCGCAACATCCGATGTAAATAGCTCGCGCCTTTTTCTGAAACCTGTGCCCGCAGTCTCTCCCGCAACTCTTCCGAGCGCTCCGGCCCGGGAAACAATCCATCCAGCAATGCCCGCAGATACAAGCCCGTTCCGCCGACCACAATCGGCAAGGCGCCACGCTCGCGGATTTCCGCAATGACCTTTCTCGCCCTGCGGGCGTATTCACCGGCGGTCGTGTAACCCGTGGGCTCGACTTCGTCCAATAAATGATGCGGAGCGCGCGCCTGCTCTTCCGTCGTCGGTTTCGCGGTGCCGATAAAAAATTCGCGATAGATTGCCACTGAATCGCAGTTGACGATCTCTCCGCCGAAACGCGAAGCCAGCGCGAGCGACAAAGCAGTCTTGCCGCTGCCCGTCGGGCCAAGAATTGCAACCAGCAGGGGGTCAGAAGGCAGGGGGGCAGAAAAAAGATCAGGAAAGGAATCGGGAGACACTCAGCGCGCTCTCCACGCAATCAGATGCCACGAACGGGTGATGACTAGAGACAAAATCAGAATGACGATCACTATCAGCCCGAGAGTTTCCAGTTGCTTGTGTGGCGCGGGCGCACCGCCCGCGAGGCGGCGCTTCGAACGATGGCGCGGTGAAGTCCCTGCTGACACGAGCATCATTGTAAGCCGCGAGGCGTCACTCCGAAACTCGCACCCTCAAGGCCCGTAGACTCAAGCCTTCCCATGCTTCCGCGGAATCACAATATCTACTCGCCGGTTCTGTGCCCGCCCCGCCGCATCGCCATTGCCGGCAATGGGACGGTATTCCGCATAACCCGAGGCCGCCAGCCGGTTCGGCTGGAAGCCATATTTCACAATGAACAGGCGCACGATGGCCGTTGCCCTCGCCGTCGATAGATCCCAGTTGGAGATGAACCTCGCATTGTGAATCGGAACATTGTCAGTGTGGCCCTCAACGCGGATATCGCTGCCGGTCGCCCTCAGCACTTCCGCCAGCCGCTGAAAGGCAGGCTGGGAACTGGTCTGAATGTCTGCCGACCCGCTGTCGAAAAAACCCACCTCGCGCAAGCTGATAACCAGCCCTTCCGAAGTTCGTCGGACGGCAACATTGCCGGCGGCGATCTCCCCCGCCAGGGCTTTTTCCACCTGGCCGCGCAACAGTGCGAACTCGTCGTCGTCGGTGTTTCCGATCGGCAGGTTGGAAGGCACGCCGTTCGCCGACAGTCCCCCGACATCGGTAGGCTCCGGTGGCAGGGAGCCGTACTGCAAGAACGCGGTCTGGATCGCCGTCGCCAACTGGCCCGCGCGCCGCTTATCCAGCTGTGCCGCCGAATACATGACCACAAAAAATGCGAACAGCAAGGTGATGAAATCCGCGTACGAAACCAGCCAACGATCATGGCTGATATGGTGTTCCAATCTTTTCCGGCGACGGCGCCTCATGGAATGACCTCTTCCACGGCTGGCTTGGACGCACGCGGTTTGACTTCCGTCTCCGCCAGAAAGCCGCTGAGCTGGTTCTGCAACATGCGCGGGTTCATGCCCTCAAGAATCGAGATCACTCCTTCCAGCATCATCTCGCAGCGAATCTGTTCTTCCCGTAAGCGGATGCGAAGCTTTCCCGCCGCCGGAAGGAACATCAAATTCGCCGCCGCCACTCCATAGATGGTGGCCACGAACGCCACCGCAATCCCGCGCCCTACCTCATCAATCTTGTCCAGATGCTGCATCACCTGAATCAATCCCAGAATCGCGCCGATGATGCCCACCGTAGGCGAAAACCCTCCCGCGGATTCGAATACCTGATGTAGCCGTTCCCGGCGCTCGAACTGATTGTCCAGCTCCAATTCCATGATCTGGCGCAGTTCCTGCGGCTCGGTGCCGTCCACGGCCAGCGTGAGCGATTTCTTTAAAAAGGGATCGCTGATTCCGTCCAGCTCCGAATCGAGCTTCACGATTCCACTTCGCCGCGCCAGGTTAGCCAGACGCACCAGCAGTTCGATTCCCGACTGCAAGTCCTCCTTCGGCTCAAAAAAAATGCTGGCCAGGCTCCGCAACGCGTTGGCCACCACGGGAAGCGGGAATTGCAGCAGCACCGCTCCGGCAGTGCCTCCAAAAACAATCATGGCCGCAGTGGGCTGCAATATCTGCGAAATTTTCCCGCCCTCGAGCAGCAGGCCGCCAACAATGCCTCCCACTCCGAGCACCACTCCGCCGACGCTGGCTTTATCCACGTTGGCTATCCTTCGCTCTCATCCGCCGCTGGACCTGGGCTCGCCGTAGTCATCGCAGCCACCGGCGCATGGCTTCCGGGACTCAACCCCGCCAGCAGGCGTCGCCGGAACTCGATAATCCGGTCAAGAATTTCCTCCGCCGACTCCCGGACCAGAATTTTTTCTCCATTGAGCAGCGTGATCACCGTATCCGGACTCTGTTCTACGTACTTGATCAGGTCCGAATTGATGGTGACGCTGGTGCTGTTAAGCCGGGTTAGATGAATCATGAGGCACCGCCGCGGGCGAGGGAGACCCACTGGTTCAGCTATCGGCAAGGAAAGAAGCGACGCGGTGATCTTCGCGGTTACTCGCGCTATTACGTAAGTCTTCGGCAGGCTGTGGCCAGTAGTAACTAATGGGCGATTGCAACCTGCCGATCTGTCCTGTGAAGACAAAATGGGTTCCAGCGTGACGGAGCCAAACCACCAAGGAGAAGTCCAAATGTCGCTCAGTGTTCTGAACAACACCGCATCGCTGGCAGCGCAAAACCAGTTGCAGATCACCAACAGCAATCTGCAGAAAGCCCTCTTCCAATTATCTTCCGGCTCACGCATCAATACTGGAGCCGACGACGCCGCTGGCCTGGCCATTGCCGACGGTTTGCACGCCAACATTACCGCTCTCACCCAGTCCGCCCGAAACGCCAACGACGGCGTCGGCGAACTGCAAGTGGCAGATGGTTCCCTGGCGCAGGTGACCACGCTCCTCAACCGCGCCGTCACCATCGCTACTGAAGCCGCAACTGGCACCGTGTCCGATCCTCAGAGGGTCGCGCTGGACGCAGAGTTTACTGCCATCAAAGCGGAAATTGACCGCATCGGTTCCAAGACCAATTACAACGGCGGACAAGTATTCACCGCGAACACGCTCAATGTCTTCTTGAGCGATGCCAACGCCAACAGCAATAGCACCATTGGCGTGGCCACTGGCCTGTTGTCGTCGATCGGCCTGGGCTTGGGCGGAGCCGTCGCCGCTACCGGCACTCTGGCGCAAGCGGCGGGTTCGACTGCCGTTGCTTCCTCCGACGTCTTTACGGGCGGCGCATTTGTATCCTCGGCCGCTGCCACCACCACGCTGACCGCAGCCGGTACCGGCCCAGGCGACGGCGACCAGCTCTCGATTGGCGGCAAAACCTACACCTTCAAGACCGTGTTAACCGGAGCCGTCAACGAAGTTTCCATCGGCGGCAGCACGGCCCAGGCCCTCCTCAACCTCAAAGCTGCAGTCAACGCAGCCCCCGGCGGCGCGGGCAGCGCTTATGGGACCGGTACCGTTGCCAACGCCAACGTCAACGCGGGTGCGGCCACAGCCACCACGCTCGCCTTCACCGCCAACGTCAACGGAACCGCTGGAAACGCCATTGCTTCGACCACCACAGTCCCGGCAGACGAGACTTTCACGGCCGGCACCCTGGCCGGAGGCACCGCTGGCAGCACCGTAACCGTTGGCGGGCAGACCTATACCTTCGTGACTGCACTTAGCAACACTCCCACGGCGAATGAAGTCATCGCCAGCAGCCAAGCTACCGGCCTGACCAACTTGAAAGCTGCGGTCAACGGCGCCGGCGGAACTAACTACAGCAGCAATACCGCTCGCAATACCACGGTCACTGCTGGGCTCGTAACCGGAACCACTCTGGCGTTCTCCGCCAACGTGGCCGGCGCGGGTGGCAACTTTATCTCCGGGGCAGCCACGGTTGGCTCCTTCGCCAGTTTGGACTTCACCGGAGGCCTTGACGCCGGAGCTCCCCCAGTCGCTGCCGGTGGGGATACCGTCACCGTCGGCAACCAAACCTATACCTTCGTGACCGCCCTAAGCAGCACCCCGACAGCAAATGAAGTGCTGGTCGGCGCGACCGAAGCTGCCAGCCTTACCAACCTGGCAAACGCGGTCAACGGTGGCAGCGGCGCAGGCGCCAGCTACGGAAGTCCTACTGTGGCCAACCCATCTGCATCCGCATTGGCTACGCCGACCTCGGTCATCTTTACCGCCCTGGCGCGCGGCACCACCGGTAACAGTGTTGCCACGTCGGAAACCGGAGCATCCAATACCTTCGCTTCCCCAGACCTCGGTGGCGGCACGGCTGGATCCGTGAACGATCTCTCAAACATTACCGACGCCACCGCGGCGCTGGCAACCATCAACACCGCTATCCAATCGGTTGCTGCCCTTCGTGGGACCATTGGAGCAACCGTCAACCGCTTACAAAGTGCCGCCGGCGTCATCACCAACCAGGTGCAAAACCTGACGGGTGCAGAAGACGGCGTCCGGGCCGCGGACATTCCGTCCACGGTCGCGACCCTGGCCAAGTACTCCATCCTGGAACAGACAGGCATTTCCTCTCTGGCCCAGGCCAACCAGCAACAGCAACTCGTGCTCAAGCTCCTCCAATAAACCTGGCCTGAGTGGACGCGCGACAACCCTCGCGCCTCCACTCAGTTTGTTTTCAGCCGCAGTGACGATGACAGTGACGATGCCGATGAGTGATCCGCTGTGAATCCCCGTGCGCCAGTTCAACTTCGGGAAAATGATCCAGCGCAGGAAATCTCCGCGCTGTTCCAGGCTGCCCGCAGTCTCCCAACTCCACAACCAGCAACCAACGTGCAGGTACAAATCCCGGCCCGAGGACATTAAAGTTTGCCAAGCCTCCGGGGCTTGGCGGTCCCGGCTTAAGCGGAGAGAGGAGCCACCATGTCGGTCAGTTTCAATGCGGCATCGTTGCTGAACGGAAATGGCATCAACGTTCCATCGGTCGTGGCCGCAATCCTCAGCCCGCAGAATGCCTCCGTAACCAATCTGCAAAACCAGCAAACTGACCTTTCCACGCAAGCCGGCCTGCTGGCCGGGCTGAACAACAATCTCACCAGCCTGGCTTCCAGTATCGTTTCCCTTGCAGACCCCACAGGGCCGCTGGCTGCCGTGGCAGCAACCTCGTCCGATTCCAGCATCCTGACCGCCAGTTCCGACACCACCGCCGTCGCCGGCACCCATCAGATCGTCATAAACAATCTGGCCACCATCGGCACCACTTACACCGGCGCGCTCGCGAACGGCACCACTTCCTTCCTGGCCAACGGAGCCACCACCGGCGACATCAAGCTCCAGGTTGGCGGCGCCGGCGGCACCACTCACGACATCATCATCACGCAAGGCAACAATGACACGCTGAGCACTTTGGCCAGCTACATCAACGCACAAAAAATCGGAGTCACCGCAAACGTGGTCACCGACGCCAACGGTGCGCGCCTGGCGCTGTATAGCCAGTCCAGCGGTGCGCCCGGGGCTTTGGCCATCACCAACAACACAACTGCGCTGACGTTCAGCGCTCCTGCCGGCGGGACCAACGCTTCCCTGACCATTGACGGCGTCCCCTTCAGCAGCACCACCAACACCGTCACCGGCGCCATCAGCGGAGTCACGCTGAATCTGGCCGGCGCCGCGCCTTCCACGTCCGTACAACTGACAGTGGGCCCCGATTCGAGCCAGGCCACCACCGCGATCAACAACTTCGTCAATGCCTACAACTCAGTCATTGCCGTTCTCAACCATCAGTTCACCGTCGATCCCACCACTAACACCGAAGGGCCTCTCGGCGGAGACAGCGCTCTGCGCTCTTTGCAGGCCAGCTTGCTCAACGACGTGACCTACGCGATCGGCGGAAACAGTGGTCTGGTCAACCTCGCCTCGATCGGCGTTGACTTGAACAATGACGGCACTCTGTCCGTGAATCAGACCGGGACCAGCACTCATCCTTCTCTTGCCAGCGTGCTGGCCAGCGATCCGTCGGCAGTCCAGAACTTTTTCCAGAATTCCGGCGGCGCCGGCTTCGCCCAAAATTTCAATAATGACCTCACCAACCTTACCGATCCCACCACCGGTGTGGTAAACCTCGATATCTCCGGAAATCGGGACCAGCAAACTGCTCTCACCAAGCAGATCACCGACCTCCAGGACCGCTTGTCTTCACAACAGACCAGCTTGACCCTGCAGTACGAGCAACTCAATGCGACTCTCGAGGCCTACCCTTCTTTGCTGCTCGAAGTTACAGCTGAGATCGGCGCACTCAACGGCAATTTCTCCGTAACCTCCAACACCACGCCCAACACCGCGCCGACCGTCGGCACCCCTACCGGATAAGTCCAATGACCAATCCTCGCATCGCTTATCGCGAATCTGACGTGCGCGGCGCCACCCCGCTGCGGCTGGTGGTCTTGCTCTATGACCAACTCATTCAGGACCTGACCCGCGCCGCCCAAGCCATCGAACTGAAGAACATCGAATTGCGCACCAACTGCATCAACCACGCCATTCTCGTCATTGGATACCTTCAATCGCCTCTCGACTTCGAAAAAGGAGGCAAAGTCGCGCGGGATCTCGACCATTTCTACAACACGCTGCGTCAGAATCTGGTGCAAGCGCAATTCGCTGCTTCGCAAACCGCCGTCCGCCGGCAGATCACAGACGTGCTTGCGCTCCGCGAAGCCTGGATTGAAGTGGAGCGGGTCGAAAAAGCCGCAGTCAAGTCCGCAGCAACGCCCGCCAGCGCCAGCCCAATTCCTTCTGCCTCGATCGCCCCAGAGCCGGAGCGGGTGCGCGTTCACTGGCAAGGATAGATTCGTGTTGACCGGCGCCGCCAGCGAGCCGCAAAGCTTGCTAACACCATCGGACGCGCTCGAGATTCTGCGTGAAGTGAACACCCGCCTGCGCTCAGCTCTGGTCCGCCTGCAGCCCGAACAAAGCCACTGCTCGGCGGTCACGCCGCAGGACTTCTCCGACCTACGCAGCCAGATTCACCGGGCTGCGGCATGCCTTCAACTCCTACCGCCAGATTATGCAGCCATCGAAGCCGTCAACCGAGAAGCCGCCGCCTACCGCAGTCATCTCGAAAGCCTGCAACATTTCCTTCCCGACCTCTACGGACGACTCCTGGCCGAAAAATCCCGTTTGGAAGTTTCCAGAAATCGCGTGGCCGCCACCACCGCCTGGGCCCGCGCCAGCCAGAGAACGATCTAGGCAAGAACCTTCAACGCCGGGTACGCCTAGAAATTTCCACACTCGCTGGGAAAAAAGTTGAAGTTTTGTAAGCGGGAAGGGTAACGCGGCGAAATATGAATCCTTGAAAAGAACTTCTCGGCGATCTCGGCGTACTTGGCGGTAAGAGCTCCCTTATTTCAAGTAGTCAAACAAACTGTTCTGCGAGATCCGGCTTAAGGCGGACAACTCTGCGCTCACCGCCACCTGCGACTGAGTGAGTTGGGTGGCGACGGTTGCCACGTCAGCTGCCGAAATCGTGTTCGCCGCCGCACCCAAATTCACTTTTTCCGAGTTCAAAAAATTGCTCTGGCTCTGCAATTGGTTCAACGCGTTCCCGTAGAACACACGCTGGCCGGTGATGTGGTCAAACGCGGCGCTGACCGCATTCACAGCGGTGCTGATGCCGGTATTCGATTGCAGCGCGCCGATGAGATCCGAGACCGCCTGAAATACATCGGATCCGGCGGCAGAAAAAATCTGCGACCCTGGCACATTGATGCCCAGCGAGTAGTTCGGCCCAGCGGCAATGCTGTTGGTCCCTGTGTTTCCGGTGTAGGCCACGCCCGAGGGACTGGTGTTGTCGGCCACGAACGGCTGCGCCGTGGACGTGCCCGCAAAAATGAATTCACCCTGATACGAAGTGTTGCTCAGGCTGATGAGTTGCTGCTGGATTCCACTCAACTCGCTGGCCACATCGCTGCGGTCGGCGGAGGAAAGCGTCCCATTCGCGCCCTGCACTCCCAGAGAAATTGCTCGGGTGAGCGCGGTGACTACCGAACTAAGGGTCGAATCCGCCGTCTGCAGCAGGCCGCTCACGCTGCTGCCGCTTTGCAGGAAGGAATCCGTCTGGCTGCTCTGGTCCCGGTTTGCCACCATCGCAGCGGCCCCTCCAGGATCATCCGACGGCTTGTTGATACGGCTGCCGGTGGCCAGTTCAAGCGTGGCGGTATCCTGCTGCTGTCGCGTGCCCGCTAGCGCCGAAAGCAGGTCCGGCAAAATGTTCGGGTTCACCCGGATTGAACTCATGCCACGTCCTTGTGGGCTATGTGCCCATTTGAATGACTGTTTCCATCATTTGATTGACGGTCGTAATCACCCGCGCTGCGGCGTCGTACGCCCTCTGGTACTCGACCATGTGCGACGCTTCTTCATCGAGTGAGACTCCGGAAATGCTTCCCCGCTGGTCTTGAAGTTGCTGCAACACCAGTTGCGATGACTGCAAGTCGGCGGTCGCGGTCGCTACATCGTTTCCCACGCCGAAAACCAGATTGCCGTAATAACTCGACGGAGTTTGCCCGTTGATAATGTTCTGATCGTGAATCGCGGAAAAGTTCGCGAGGTTCCCGTTGCTGCCCGCGCTCCCGTCCGACGATGCCGCAACCAGCGCCGGATCAGTGACGGCAACCGCCAGGCTGGCCGCCGCGCCCGTCCCGCCGGCGGGCGGCGCAATGAAAAGATTCCCTCCCACCTTGCCGTTCAAATCTGTCCCGGACGCGTTGGCGCTGTTAAATGCGTTGGCCAGTCCAGCCGCCAGAGTGTCCAGGCCGTTCAGCAATGCGGGGATTTTCTGGTCCCGCACCGCCAGCAACCCGCCCAGCGCCCCAGAGTTGATCTGCGAGGTAATGTCATTGCCCTGAGAAAAAATGTGCTGCACCCCGCTGGGGTCGGGTTGCGTGCTCAAGGTAAAACTCTGCTGCCCCACAACCAGCGGGGCCCCATTCGACGTGGTCAGGGTGATCCCGTTATCACTCTTGATCTGCGAAACATCGATCAGCCCCGAAAGCTGGCCGATCAGCACGTCGCCCTGGTCCACCAGCGTGCCCGCATCCTGGTGCACATTTTCCAGCGCCGAGATTTGCGCGTTGATTTGCGCAATCTGCTGGGTGAGGGTGTTCACCTGCTGCACCGTTTGTGCGACGTTCTGGTCGATACTGGTGCGCTGGCCGCCGAGGGCGGTGGAAGTGTTGTTGAATGTCGTCGCCAGATTGCCCGCCGCAGTCAGGACTCCCTGGCGCAACGCCAGATTGGTTGGGTCGGTGGATAGCTGCGAGACACTCGAAAACAATGCCGAGATCTGCGACCCGATGTCGCCACTGGTCTGTCCGGAAAATAACGACTGGATCTGCTGCGCACCCGTTACCAGCGCATTCAGGTCGCCTTGCTGCCCGGTTTCTTGCGCAATGCGCAACTGCAGAATCGGGTCACGCGCGCTCTGCACGCTGGCCAGCGATACGCCAGTTCCAAAACTGAGCGGCCCCAGCACCACCGGCGGGTTCTCGGTGAATTGAGCCTCTTTTCGGCTGAAGCCCGGAGTGTTCACATTGGCCACGTTGTTTGCGGTCGCATCCAGCGCCCCTTGCTCCGCCGCCAGGGCGCCAGTTCCGATCGTAAGAGTTGCCAGCAGATTGGACACTAATTTTCCTGCTTCACGAGTTGGTCTGATTAGGGCCGCGGCTGCAACTGACCCGGGCGTCGGCGTAGGTGTAGGCGAGTGCGCCGCTCTGCATCATCCGTTGCAACCCGTCCAGGTTCCTGCGCATTCGCTTCAGCACGCCTGCCAATACTAGGTTCCGCATGTGGACTTGCCGGGCCGCCGCTACAATTCGGGACGTCAAACCGCGACCGCGATCGGATGAATCGCCCTGGGAGGCAGCCTCTCTCCCTAGAAGTTCCAGCCGCTGCCCCAGTTGCTGCTGTTGGCGAGTGGAAGTTTCCAGGTCGCGAACCCGCCCCGCCAGCAACGCTGACTGGGACTCCGCAATCGCAGCTTTCATTTGCTCCAGCGTCCATTCGATCGGGTCACGGCCACCAGAAGTCTCGTCGGCTTTCGACTGAAATTCATCCATGGTTGGTTTCATCCATCGTCGCTTCCTGGGGCTTCTTCAATGACACCGATTAATGACACTCACGCGAACCTATCCATTTCGTGCTCGTCCGCTTCAATGGCCTCGCCCGGCTTCACCGGACTCTGATCCTTTCCTTTTTTGCTTTTCTCGCCGGTGCGGTTTTTCTCTGCCGCCTCCTGGCCATTCCCTCGCGGCGTGGTCCCCGTGGTCCACGACACTGGTGGCAAACTCGCAGTCAGCAGATCATTGGCCATAGATCACCGGCATTGCCATATGTCAGGCCAGGCCGTCCTCAGCCCCGGACCAGCTCAGCGTCAGTGCACCCGCATCTGCTCCAGCACCGCGCCCGCAACCTGATGAGGCGAGACCTGGTAAGTTCCCGCCTGTATCTGTAATCGCAGGGCTTCCACTTTTTGCGTCCGCGTTTCCGGCGCATTCAGCGCACCCGCCGCCAGCGTGCTCACGCTGGTGTCGCTCAGGGAAATTCGAGATTCATCTTGCGCCGCCGCCGAATTTGCGTGCGGCGCGGCATTTCTTTCAAGATTACTTTCGGGAACCGTGTTTCCCGCATTTAAGTCAATTCTCATGCAGCTTTCTTCTCCCCCTATTCCCCTTGCAATTAGCCTATCGGCGGAAAATTAGAAATCTTTAAGTGCGACATCGGGTCCTGGAGTTGGCGCAGCGGCGCCCGCAACCGGGTGGCCGCGCACAGAATTTCTTAACAGCGCCTCGGTGATGATTTTTCCAATCCCCATTCCCCCGCTGCGCGCCATGCCCGAAGTCAGCGCCTGCATCGCCATGCTGCTATAACCCTCACTGGCGTGGTCTTCTTCTTTGCCTCCCGGCAAATGCGAGAAGCTATGCTCGAGCGAACCCAGCGCCGTATTCAGCAGCACTGCCTCGAATTGCATTCCTGCCTGCACAGCTCTCGCCCGCTCCAACGGAGCAGCGGTTGGACCCGCGGTTGCCGCAATCGCTTCCATCAAATCACCTCGAGATCGGCTTCCAGCGCGCCGGCGGCCTTGATGGCCTGCAGAATCGCGATCACATCGCGTGCCGTCGCCCCAATCCTCTGCAGCCCATTCACCAACTGTTCCACGCTTGCGCCTTCGCTCAACTCAATCCGCCGCGACTCGCCTTCCTCGGCATGGACCGTCTCATCGGGCACGACTTTGGTTTCGCCGGCCGAGAGCGGCTCCGGCTGCGACACGGAATACTTGGTACTGACCTCAATCGAAAAACTTCCGTGCAGAATCGAAACTGCTCCCAGATGCACGTCTCTTCCCAGGACAACCGTCCCGGTGCGCTCATTCACCACCACCCGCGCCCGGCGATGGACTTCGATGCTCAGGTTTTCAATCCCCGCCAGCAGCGCAGGAATGTCGCGCTGGGTAGCGCCGCGCTCGACTTCAATCCTCCGGCTGTCCCGGGCTTTCGCCGTCACGTCGTGAAGCCCGTGGTTGATCGCTGCTGCCACTTGCTCGGCAGTCGAGAAATCCGGCTCCGCCAAAAGCACGGTCAGCACCGCCATCTGATCGAGATCGATCGAACTGTCTCGTTCGACCAGGCCTCCGCCGGGCACCCGCCCCACCGTGGGATGGTTTACCTGCTTGGAATTTCCAGCGTTGCCCGCGCTATAGCCTCCGAGGGTGAGCGGCCCCTGGGCCGCCGCATACACCTGACCGTCGGCGGCGTAGAGCGGCGTCAGCAGCAACATGCCGCCTTCCAGACTCTTGGCGTCTCCAGCCGAGGAGACAGTGACGTCGAGCTTGGTTCCCGGCGTCGAAAACGCAGGCAGCATTGCGGTCACAAAAACCGCTGCCACATTGTTCACCCGGATGGTGTTTCCCGGAATCTGCACCCCCATGCGCGCCAGAATGTTGGCCAGCGTTTGGGTGGTAAAGATCGTCTGCTGGCGGTCGCCGGTTCCGCGCAGACCCACCACGATCCCGTATCCGAAAACCGCGTTCTCCCGTACCCCTTCAACGCTGGCAATGTCCCGCAGCAGCGCATGATGGACGGTGTCTTCCGCCATCACCGGCGAAGAACCAACCACCGCCCCACAAGCCAACAGAGCGCCAAGAATTCCAACCCGCAAACATGCCTCCCTAGAAACCCACAATCAGAAACCTACAATCCGTAAAATCATCCGCACAATCGCGTTCGGCGGACGGTTGCCGTCGCTGATCACGCCTTTGCCTTTTAATTCGAACTCAAGGTCAGCAATGGAATTCGAGGTCACGGAATTATTCGGGCCTACGTCGCCCGGACGCACCAGCCCGCGCAGCAGCAGTACCTGCTTTTCGTTGTTCATAGTCAGTTGCCGCTCCGCCTCTACCACCAGATTTCCTCCCGGCAACACGGCGACCACCCGTCCCGCCAGGCTGGTGCGGATCGTAGAAGTCGTGGCCGCCTGTCCCTTTCCTGCCAGCGACTGCGCCGACGTAGGCGAAAAAATGCTGGCCACCCCGGAAGTCTTGATGTGCCCGGCCAGCCCTGAAATCCCCGAGCTGGCGCTGAAATTCCGCGCCGCTGCAACACTGCCCGCGCTGTCGGCGATGGTATCCTGCACCACCAGAATGGTGATCAGATCTCCGGCATGTAGCGCCTTATAGTCCGACGCAAGGCTGGCGAAGCGGCCACTATCCATCCACAAGCTGCCGGTCGAGACCGGCACCGGCGCCGTGACTCCCGTCTGCATCCGCTTCAGGTATTGATCAAGCGTCTCGTGCTGAATGACGCCGGATGGGTCTTTCTCTTTTTTCTCTTTTTCTTTTTCCTTCGCTCCGGCGGAAGCGACAAAGAGGACGAGCAACATCAGAATGTAGATAGCGGGCTTCATCGCGCCTCTCGGAAACTCATCAGGTCCTTGCCCTCAACCCGCGCCAGGGAAACATGCCGTGCCGCCGGGTCGAACACTCGCACCGTCTGGCCCAGCACCGCCCGCTGCAGCGGAAACACCCGGGTGGTGATTTTGAAACCTGCGCCTTCAAACCACAGCGCTGCGGGCCGGCCGGGTTGGACGAGCGCAACTTTGCCCGCGACAACGGCGGCATGACTCGCGCCCCCAGAATTCGCGGCTCCTGACTTCCCCTCTCCTGATTTTCCGGGATGGAGGCGCGCTGCGCTCACCGCCGGCACCGGCTCGCCGAAAACAATCTCCACCAGAAAGTGGCTGCAATCGGCGCGCTGCTGACAGCGCAAATCGGCGCTGCGCCTCCGCGCATCCTTTCCCGGGCGAATGGCCAGAACTTCCAGCTGCGGATCGGCGCTCCCGGTAGAAAAATCTGCCGGAGGAATCAACTCGGCCTGCGAAAAGTCGTACCGCCTGCCCGCTTCCGACTCGCGCAACGCCCGCCGGATACTGGCGTCGCGCAGCGGCCAGCCCGCACTGTGGACCACCGCCAGCGCGGGGAATTTCACTGCCATCGCCCCTCCAACCGTAGAGCGCAATCCTTCCGCGCTGAAAATCCGAAAGCTTCCCGGCTCCGGCGCCTTCCCTAAACTGATCTTTTCCGCCGTAAGCCGCATCATCGCAGTCACATTCGAGGGCAGAAGATCGGACAACTGTATCGTTCCCCTTTGCACCGTCGCTTCCGTGCGTAACGCTACTGGGCGCTCCTCGCCGCGCAGCCCGGTTCCCGGCCACATGCACAACAACCCGAGATACCCAATCAGTCCTGACCTGCTCATTGCACCCTCAATTCACGCCCACGGTTACTTGCCCAGATTGTTCACGCCCTGAAACATTTCGTTGGCCGCCTGTACCACCCGCGAACTGGCTTCATACGATCGTTGGGCCACAATCATCTGGATAAACTCCTCGACCACATCCACATTCGATTGCTCCAGAAACCCCTGCTGAATCGTTCCCAAGCCTTCGCTTCCGCCCGGAGTGCCCAGAATCGGATCGCCCGACGCGGTTGTCGCCAGGAACAGGTTCTTGCCTACACTGTTCAAGCCTCCGGCATTGGGAAACAGCGCAATCTGGATCGTCCCCACCTGCTGCGCCGCGCTTTGCCCGGCCGTGGTTACGCTCACCGTGCCATCTTCGCCGACTGTCACCGAGGTAGCATTCGCGGGAATGGTGATCGCCGGCTCCATGGGATTGCCGTCCGCCGTCACAATGCTGCCCTGGGAATCCAGATGGAAAGCGCCGCTGCGGGTAAACGCGGTTTCGCCCGAGGGCAGCGTCACCTGAAAAAATCCCTGACCGCTGATCGCCAGGTCCATCGGATTTCCCGTAGCCGAGAAATCGCCTTGTGTCTGCACCATCTCTGACGCCGCCGACCGCGCTCCCAGCCCAATCTGCAACCCCGCCGCCACTGTCGTTTGCTGCGTGGCCGCCGTTCCCGGCATCACAATGTTCTGGTACAGCAGATCCTCAAACTGCAGTCGCCGCTTGCGGAACCCCGCCGTGCTCGAGTTGGCAAGGTTGTTGGCGACGTTGTCCAGGTTCATTTCCTGGGCACTCATTCCGCTGGCCGCGGTGTACAGAGCTCGCAACATTTTTTCGGACCTCGCTTTCGACTCATGTAACAAATCACGTAACAAAGAAGTTGCCGGACTCAGACTTTTGGAAGGTCTTCTGCAGCAATGCGGTTGAAATCGGAGTAGTAAGCGCTCATCGCCCGCTCCACCATTTCGGCCTGGCGCTGGGCGGAAATCAGCCCCACCATGGCCGCTACCGGGCTGACGTTCGAAGACTCCAACATTCCCTGCCGCACCAGGCTGCCGAGTGCTGGCTTCGCCGCCGATGCCGGCGCCGAGTAGTACGAAGCTCCCGCCGGACTCACCGCTGCGCCAGAAGCAAACTCCACCACCCGCAGCTTTCCCGCCACCGCTCCATGTACCGAAATCGTCCCATCAGGACTGATCGAAAGCTGCCCCGACGGCACGGTGATGGGTCCGCTGGCTCCCAGCACCGGATCGCCTGCGGGAGTCTCAAGTCGGCCGTTCGCCGCAATCCGAAAGCTGCCGTTACGCGTGTACAGCGTCCCACCCTTGGTTTGCACCGCGAAAAACCCCGGCCCTTCCACCGCAAAATCCAGCGGATTGCCCGTCTGCTCCAGATTGCCCTGCGCCAGATCTGCGCGCGAACCGTTCAGCGCCGCCAGTTCATTGGACATCCGCTCCCACCCGCTCACCGGCCCTACCCCCGCCGTCCGCACCAGCAGCGACTCAAACCCCGGTATCTGCCCGCGGTATCCCGTAGTGCTGATATTGGCAATGTTATTGGCCGCGATTTCGAGAGCGCTGGTGTGGGCCTTCAGCGCACTGCATGCCGCATAGTATCCGCTGTCCAAGTGGCACCTCGCGGAGGAGTGTGTGCAGTCCAATGGCCAGGAAAGATTAGAAAGGGCGTGGGAAAGAGGATCCAGGGTTCAGGCTTCGGGCTTTAGGTTCTGGGCTATACCAGGCTTTGGGCTTGGCGGTTTTGAGAACTCTGATTTTGAGGACTGGATGTAGTAGGCTTGGACAGTTCAAAAACCCGCCGGGGTAAGGCTATGAGTCGGCTCGCGATTGCACAATTGTTTGCAATCCTTCTGTTGCATCAAGTTATCTTCGCTCAATCCACTTCCTCCGCGGGTCAACCCACCATGTTCCATGTCCAGGGAACGATCATCAGTCCATGGGATTCCATGCTTCATGGAGAAGCGATTGCACGGAGCAAGCTAGTGTTTCATGGAGAACAGGCGTTAGAAACTGTGAGCGCCGATGACAAAGATTCTTACGTCCGCATCCCGCGAACTGAGATTACGTTTCAGGGAGAGCAATCGACCAAGAATGTGATTGTGGACGATAAAGGCTTCTACCAAACGGACCTCCCGATCGGCCTCTATAAGATGACAGCCCGCGGGCCGCAGCTTGGGCCGGCGACACTCACGCAATACATCCGGCTGTTCCAAATATCGTCAGCAACGACCATAGTGTTGAATGGTGCGCTGCACATGGCACAGGATAGCTGCGATGCGGTGTTAGGGCAGGACGCCGACCAAGAGGATTGGAAGGATATCTGCGGCGGCGAAGACTATTTCCCGATTCCGTCTAAATACGGGATACCGTTTCAGCTCTACGTGCGCTTTCCGCAACGGCAACGCAGTGGGCCCGGCATCCTTTACGACAGCGAAAAGATTGGGCGGCCAGACGCCCGCGTTTTCTTGGCCTATAACCTTTTCTCGCTGGAAGCGAACCAGGTCATTTACAGTCCGAAGAATTCGACGATCCAAGCGACCGGCAACGTTGTCATTTCGGATATTGCAGGCGTGACGCACACCGACTCCGAAATCTTCAAGATCGAAAACGGCCAAGCTGTGCCTATGCACCAAATGGGGCGACGCGACCCAAGAACCGACCCTCAGCTGTGAATCTCCAGCGCTACCCCAAACGGCCTTCCATGAAAACGGAACCACAGCTCCAGCGGTCGCTTGTCAGCCAGCGAATGCGAGGTGTAATCCGCCCCCGTAATTACCGTCGGCACCGACAACAAGCACTTATCGGATAGGCCATCAATCTTGTTCTTGAAACTACCGGCAATCATGTTGGCCATTTCCCCCAGCGCGTCCCAGGCATGCTCCGAAGCATTCTCGGAAGCGTGCTCATGATCGGCGCCGCCGAGCATGGACGCCGCCACCTCCTCCGCCGATTGCTGGCAGCAGCGCAAACTCAGCACCCCGCAGAGCCCGCCCGCCAGTCCCACCATGGCGGTGAACACAACCCCTTCGATTGGCGCCCGCTCCGACCGCTCCAGTTCCGCCTTCAGCACAATGTGGAATACCTCATGACTTGCAAGTTCCAGCACTGGCAGCCAATCTGCGGCCATTTCGTTGGTGACTTTCATTTCGCACCATTGAGCAGCGGCAGGACATGCTCCTTCACCTGGTCCGGCGTAAAGGGTTTGCGAATATACCCTCTTGCCCCGCCCGAAAGCGCCTGCACCACCTGCGATTCGCTGCCCTCGGTAGTGATCATCACCACCGGCACGTCCTTGGCGTTCGCCACGTCCTTTAACCGCCGCACAAATTCCAGCCCATCCATCACCGGCATATTGATGTCACACAAAATCAAATCCACTGCCGTTTTCGCCAACACCGCCAGCGCTTCCGCTCCATTTCCCGCTTCCTTCACTTCTACGAGGTCCAATCCGGCCTGCCGCAACGAACGTTCCACAATCTTCCGCATGACCGCTGAGTCATCAACAATGAGCGCCCGCACACTTTTCATGAATGATCCCCACGCCGCGACAGACCACACGCCATGGCTCTACATCGGAAGTTTTCGGGAGAGACTTTAGGAAGGGAAAACCAGCCACGGATCTGCACGGATTCCCACGGATAAACCCTGGGGATCAAGAACCTGTGGAAGGCTTCAAAGATATTCGCGCTAGATTCGGTTTATCGGTGTAAATCCGTGAAGATCCGTGGCCGGTTTTACTTATCGTAGTGCAGCAACGAAAATACGTCGTACTGCTTCAACTTCGCCCGTGGATTCAGGAAGTCCAACTCCACCACAAACCCCAGCCCGGCAATGTCCGCTCCCAGCGACTCCGCCAGTTTGGCCGTCGCTTCGGCAGTTCCGCCGGTGGCGAGCAGGTCGTCCACAATGATCACTCGCTGGCCTCTCTGGATGGCGTCGTTGTGTATCTCCAGCGTGTTCGTCCCATATTCGAGCGCATAGTCAAACTTGGTGGTTGCTGCCGGCAGTTTCCCCGGCTTCCGCACCGGGACAAACCCCGCATTCAGCCGATACGCCAGCGCCGGCCCGAAAATAAACCCGCGCGCCTCCATGCCCAGCACCAGATCGATTCCCTTATCCAGATAGTGCTCAGCCAGCGCGTCAATCAGCATGGCCAGGCCGCGGGGGTCCTTGAGCAACGTGGTGATGTCATAAAACAGAATCCCCGGCTTGGGGAAATCCGGCACTTCGCGGATCAGCTTTTTCAGCGGCTCGCAATCCACCGTCGTCTTCGCAGCGCTCATTTACCAGGCTCCCTCAATCCGAAATGTGTTCAGGCCTTCGACCGGCCTCGCTTCTGTCTCTTCCACATCGTCCACCCGCGCCGCGCGCGGCCCTTCTCGCAGCTTTGACCGAAACCCAAACAACTGTTCTCGCGTTCCCATGGCCAGCACTTCCACGCTGCCATCGGAGTTGTTCCGCACCCACCCGGCAATCGCCAGCAGATGCGCCTCCCGCTCCACAAACCAGCGGAAGCCCACGCCCTGCACCCGTCCGCGGACTACGAAACGCCGCGCTTGTGCGATCTGATCATCGGGTGATCGGGTCATCGGGTGATCGGAACCTCATCGACGAGCTGTTCGATACGAAGCGGCAAATATCGCGACTAGTTCGTTGGCTTCTGCTAGTAACTCCTCAAGGAGCTCGCGTTTTATGATAGCCGATTCCATCAGGCACTCCAGCCAGAAGACAGTCTCGTCAGCCTCCTCCAACACAATCCCGATCTTGGCCGAAAACTCTGCTGCCGATCGAGCCCGCCCAGCGGCACGATAATTGGCTCCAACCGACGTGCCGGACCGCAATAGCTGCTTTCCTAAGATCTGAGCTTCCGGGCTACGCGGAAGGCTCCGGAACAACCGTATGATTCGCAGCGCGAACTTCTTCGTTCTAGCTCGAAGCTCTTCCTGCTTGCTCTCCATGAACCTACCTCGGTAGGTTTTCAGATCACCCGATGACCCGATCACCAGATCACCCGATGCCTAGGCCCTCGACAAATAAGCCCCCTCAGCCGTATCCACGCGAATCGTCTCGCCTTCGTTGATGAACGGCGGCACCTGCACCACCAGCCCGGTTTCGGTTTTCGCCGGCTTGGTCACGCTTGATGCGGTCGCGCTCTTCAACCCCGGTTCCGTCTCGATGACCTTCAACTCCACCGTCTGCGGCAACTCAATCCCCACCGCCTTGCCGTCGAAAAACTCCACCTGGATCTTCAGATTCGAAATCAGGTAATAGACTGCATCGCCGAGGATCTCCCGGCTGAGGTGGGTCTGCTCGTAATTGGTGGTATCCATGAAGTAGTAGCTGTCGCCGTCGCTATAGAGGAATTCCATCTCCACTTCATCCACGTTGACTTTTTCAATCGGATCAGGCGAGCGGAAGCGGTGTTCGAACATCGCGCCGGTGCGCAGGTTGCGCAGCTTGGCCTGAATAAACGCGCGCAAATTGCCCGGCGTGCGGTGCTCAACGGCAAAAACCGAGTGCAGATCATTGTTGTGCTTGATGATCATGCCCGGACGTAGCTGGGTGGCTGGAATCGACATTGCTGGAATTGCTCTCCTTAACACTGATTTGCTGCTGGCCGAAGCGGCAGGCGGGAAGCGACAATGCGCCTGCCATCGCCGATGAGGGCTAAAGTGTGTATTTTATACGGCTTGCCCGATTTTGGGAATGTCGCTGCCAAAATGGATGGTGATTCCTCAAAATCAGGCGACCAGAATGGCAGGCGCGAGCCATCGAAGACTAGAATCGTACTTAACGAGGTGCAATCATGCGCGAAGGAAAATACGAATCCAGCGGCAATGTTGGAACTGCCATTACGTTTCTCTTAATCGGACTCGGTGCCGGAGCCGTGGTCGGAATGCTGTTCGCCCCCAAAGCCGGACGCCACATGCGCCGCGACCTGCGCAAGGGCTACGACAACGCCCGCGACACCTTTGACGACTGGAAAGAAACCGCCAAGGATTTCGCCGATGAGGCCATCGAACGCGGATCCGATATAGCCGACGAAGTGCGCGACCGTGTCCGGCCCCTCGCCAAAGCCATCCGCCGCGGCTAGTTGACGGTTACGCGTCTTGCACGGTTGCGACTCTCAGACGGTTACGAGTCTCAGAACAACGACGCGAAGAACCCCTTCACCTTCCCGAAGAAGCCCTTGTGTGCCGGCTTCGGATCCGGCGCTGGCGGCAGCACCACCACCGCAGGTAAAGGATCGGTCGCCTTCGCCGATAAAGGCAGACTTGCCGCCTGAGTCACTGGCGCAGCCGGCGCTTGCGCCTTCGCTCGCTCTGCGTTTGCCCGCTCTCGGCCGCTGAATACCAGCGGCGCCTCGACTTCCACCTTCATGTCGTCCGGCTTCGTCTGAGGCACCGGTTTCGCTTCCGGCCCTGGATCCACCGCCGCCTGATTCGCATCCGGCGGGGCCGCGCCGGGTTTCGCCGGATTCGGCTCCGGGTCAGACGAATTCGAGAGCTGCAGCTTCGACCCAACCTTCTCCTCCGCAACCACCGACGCGTTCTCGTTCGACGCCCGCATCACCGGCTCCGGTGCCCGCGGACATCCGCACGGCGCCACCGGACTCTCCACCGTTTCCAAACTCCCCTGGCGGAAAATAATCTGCTGGTCCGGCTTCACTTCGTAAGTACCGCTTCCAATCAGTTCCGCCACGACCACCGACGAACTATTCCCCGGCATCGCACTCACGCAGGTATTCCCATGCGCGTCCGCGCTGATGCCCAAATCGAACTCTCCCGGCCCCGGAAGCACAATCCTGAAGTCCGGCGTCAACACTGAATCCGATGACTCCAGCAGCCGGTAATGGGTCTCCATTGCACCTTTACTCATTCCCAGCATCAGGTCTTGACCATTGGACGAAGTCGTCACCGACACCGTAGTCCCCGGACATACCCGCACTTCGCCGCCCCGCGCCAGCCGCAGAATCGCCGTCTCCTCCGCCGCCGTAATGGACGATCCCGAGGCTACCCGGCTCCCCGCCTCCACCAGCGACCCCGAGCTGCCCACCGCGACGGGCACCGCCGCCGGCTGCACTCCGGAAGTAAATGCCGGAACCGAAGCCGGTTTGGCCGTCGCCGCAGTATCGGCATGTAACCGTATCCGCAAACGGTTCCCCATCGCGTCCCATGTGTAAAGCACGGGCCCAGCCAGGTCCACGACAATCCTCACCACCGGAGGGTCAGCCTGGTTCTGGTCCAGCCGGATACCTTTGATCTGCTCATTGCGAAACGGAATGCGTCTGCGGTTGGTAGCCAGCTTCGCGTCGGAAAGGTCAATCACCAGCCGCAGCGGCCCTTCCACGGTTTGGAAGCTGGGCGTCAGCGGCCGACTGGAAACCACCTGCACGACCGGCCCGTTGTCGCCGGGCACAACCATGACCGATTGCACATCCGCCACCGGCGAGCGCCGCGAAGCGCCGCCCGCTTGCGCGGCCGCCCCTGCCGACACCGCGGCCACGGCAGCCAGAACCGCCACACAGAATTGGGCTCGGACGCTGAACACAGGTTTATCCAGAATGTTGTGAACTTGCGATGAGAGTAGCACTACTTCAGGGGTTTATAAAGTGCGGGAGTCAGGGGCGGCGGGAGGCGGGGCGGGACTCGGGACTCTGTCGTCGGTCCTAAACCGTACCGTCGTCCCAGCCGCTTCAGCGGCGGCATGTGAAAGCCCGGCACGGAAGTGCCGGGAAACCGAAGTTGCCGATGAACGAAGTCCCCTTCAGGGGACGGCACCGGGAGCGCCACGAAATCCAACGGTAACTACGATCGGCCAACGACCAACGGCCAACGACCAACGACCGACCAACGACGGGTTCTTACGCCTCTGCCAGGAACTCGTACTCGTCAATCACCGCCGCCACCGGCACTTTGGAATCCGCTAGCCCCGGTTCCACCCGAACCACTTTCCCCTTACAACGCACTCGAATGCTTTCCGTAAGAGTAATTTCCGGAGGGAGGGTCAAAGTGAATTCAATATCGGAGCCCGTAGCCAGCGGCGCTTCCAGATAGAAACAGATGCCGCGCGCGCTGACATCTCGCGTCTGCGCCGACATCTCCGGACCAGTATTCCCGCTGTAGTTCACCGACACCGGCAGTCGCAGCCCAAACCTTCGAGTTGCCCGCTTTTCCGCCTGCTGAACTTCGACCACCATGGGGGAGTCTCCTAAACCCCTGTAAGGATGAGACCTGACAGCCCGCATGTCAAGTTGAACTTAGGACAGGGGGTAGGCCGCCAGTCGGCCAATCCGCACGCGCCATCCAGCCCCCTCTTAACCTTTGTCATTCCGAAACGCCGCAGGCGTGAGAGCCTGCCTGAGCGAAGCCGAAGGGAACCTGCTTTCGCCGGCAGTGCCACGATCCCCGACAGTTTTTGATACCCTGATGGCACCCCGTATGGTTTTCGTCCTCGACAACTACGACTCGTTTACTTACAACCTGGTCCAATACTTAGGTGAATTGGGGGCAGAAGTGGTTGTCCGCCGCAACGACCAGATCTCAGTCGGCGAGGTCGAGGCTATGCACCCCGACAGAATCGTAATCTCCCCCGGCCCCTGCACCCCGCAGGAGGCCGGCATCAGCATTGACCTTTTTCGCCACTTCACCGGTAAGCTGCCAATTCTGGGCGTCTGCCTCGGCCACCAGGCCCTCGGCGCAGCTTTTGGAGGCAAGGTTGTCCGCGCCCCCCACCTGATGCACGGCAAAACCAGCCAGGTCACCCACGACAACCGGACCGTCTTTCAGAATCTGGAATCGCCCTTTACCGCGACCCGCTATCACTCTTTGATTGTTGAGGAGAAAGACTTGCCGGAAGAACTCGAAGTCAGCGCCTGGACGACTGAGCCGGACGGCTCAAAGACCATCATGGGATTGCGGCACAAGAAGTTTCCGGTGGAGGGCGTGCAGTTTCATCCGGAGAGTGTCCTGACGGGCGAAGGGAAAAAATTGATTTCCAATTTCCTCAATGTGACTAACCACTAGCCATTACTTCTCCGCGCTGCGTCAACCGCCCTTAGCACGGCCTGAGCTTTATTCAGACTCTCCTGATACTCACTCGCCGGATCGGAATCCGCCACAATCCCCGCTCCCGCCTGCAAGGATGCCTTCTTCCCCTGCATCAGCATTGTCCGAATCGCGATGCAGGAATCGAGGTTCCCGGCAAAATCGGCGTAGAGCACCGAGCCACCATAAATC
Source organism: uncultured Acidobacteriota bacterium (assembly GCA_963839975.1). Taxonomy (GTDB): domain Bacteria; phylum Acidobacteriota; class Terriglobia; order Terriglobales; family Acidobacteriaceae; genus Gp1-AA145. Next base: position 174,337 of record CAWIXA010000003.1, read on the forward strand.
GCCCGCCGCGTTGGCTCCAGCTCTTCGATGATCTGCATGGCCCGAACTTTCGGAGCGCCGCTCAAAGTTCCGGCCGGGAAGCACGCGGCGAACGCGTCCAGCGCATGCAGCTCCGGACGCAACCTTCCTTCAAGCGCCGACACGATGTGCATCACGTGCGAGTAGCGCTCCACGTACATCAGGTCTTTTACTTTCACCGACCCGTATTCGCTCACCCGCCCCAGGTCGTTGCGGCCGAGGTCCACCAGCATGACGTGCTCGGCGCGTTCTTTTTCGTCGCTCAACATTTTTTCTTGCAGCCGCTGGTCTTCGGCTTCGTCGCGCCCGCGCGGATGCGTCCCCGCAATCGGCCGGTACTCCAACTTGCGCCCAGTCACCCGCACCAGCATTTCCGGCGACGAGCCCAGCACGTGGGTGTCGCCCATTTGCAGAAAATACATGTACGGCGAAGGGTTCACCGCCCGCAGCGAGCGATAAATATCAAACGGCGCAACCTCCGGCGTGAAGTCCAGCCGCTGTGACAGCACAACCTGAAAAATATCTCCCGCCTTGATGTACTCTTTCGCGCGCTCCACCGACTCTTCAAACTTCTTGCGCGAGGTGAGCGAGTGAACTTTAAGCTTGCCTCGCGGCTTTACCGAACGCTTCTGCCAGATGCGAGGACTCAATCCAGAAGCTAGTTTCTTTTCGAGCACCGCGATATCGCGGACTGCGCGGTCATAAGCCTTCCGCGGACTCTCCGCCGAAACATCCGCCGCCGCAATGATGTGAATCTGGTGATGCAGGTGGTCAAACGCCAGCAGCCGGTCAAAAAACATCAGCACGCAGTCGGGAAGATGAAGATCGTCATTGGTGTCGTCGCCGATATTTTCAAGCTGCCGAACAATATCGTAAGAACAAAATCCCACCGCGCCCGCCGTAAAAGGCGGCATGCCCGGCACTACCGCGGGCCGATGCTGCTGCAAAAGCTCTTTCGCGATCTGGAAAACATTTCCTTGCCGCAGTTCCCGTTTTTTCTCTTTTTCGACGAAGATTTCCTGGGCCTGCGCGCGCAACTGCATGTAGGGATGCGCCCCCAGAAACGTGTACCGCCCAATCTGCTCGCCGCGCTCAACGGACTCCAGAAGAAACGCATGTTTCTCACCGCGCGAAATCGCAAGAAAAGCCGAAACCGGTGTCAGCAAGTCCGCCATCACGGACTTCACCACCGGCACCAGCGTGGACTCGCGCGCGAGGCGGGAGAATTCTTTGTAGTCAGGACGAATCATTCGATCAGGGTAACGGAGTCAACATTATAGGGGAGGATGAATTGAATCATTCAATCATCGGGGATTGGATTGTGACTCATTTTTGGTTTCCTAAACCAACCGAAAAGACTAAGAAGGATAAAGATTAGGAGACCATATATGGAAGCGTTCACTACAATCATGACGGTCTCAAATGCATTTCCGCCAGCATGGACGCCCCAAATTAGGGCCGCAAACAAGAACCCTGGCAATTGCGGAAACACCCACACGAGGCTATGGCGAAATGCTTCTAAAGAAGCAAAGCCGACAGACATAATGCAGCCAGCGCCAAAAGAGGTCCACAACCGCCGAGTCAATTGTGCCTCCGTCTTGGGTTATCAAAATGAGTCACTACCGGGGGATTGATCACTGAAAACCCAAACCCGCGGGTCAAACAATTCAATTCCCCGATGATTCAATGATTCAATTCCTAGAGAATTTTCTTCCCGAACGCCGAAAGCGCCAACTCCACCGCTAGATCCGCCGTCCGATTGTGCTCGTCAATCACCGGATTCACTTCCACGATCTCGAAGCTCACCATGCGCCCGTGGTCGGCAATGATCTCCATCGCCAGATGCGCCTCGCGATACGTCGCGCCGCCGCGCACCGGAGTTCCCACCCCGGGCGCGTCCTCGGGATCAATCCAGTCCATGTCCAGCGACACGTGATAGCCCGCCGTCCCGCGACCGGCTGCTCGCAACGCTTCTTCCATCACTGTGCGCATCCCACGCTCGTCAATATCGCGCATGGTGAAGACTTCAATCCCGGCACGGCGCACGTTGGCTTTTTCGATCGCGTCAATGTCGCGAATCCCGACAAGCACGCAGTTCTCCGGCGCAACCTTCGGAGAAAAATTAAAAATGTTGGCCAGTTCCGCCGGCCCCAGCCCCATGATCGCCGCCAGCGGCATCCCATGCACGTTCCCGCTCGGAGAACTCTCCGGCGTATTGATGTCGGTGTGGGCGTCAATCCAGATCAGCCCAATTTTCTGATTCTGCCGCCGATAAAACTCCGCCACTCCGGAGACCGTTCCAGCGCCAACAGAATGATCTCCTCCCAACACCAGCGGAACTTTCCCGGCTTCCAGAGTTTTCACCACCAACTCAGCGTGCTTGGTGCAGGTAGCGGTAATTTCCTTCAAATACTTCGCGTGCGGATCGCCTTCCTTCTTCTGCTCGGGAATCGCGACGGCGATATTACCCGCATCCTCGACCACATGCCCCAATTCTTCCAACCGCGCTTCAAGCCCCGCCACCCGCACTGCGGACGGCCCCATGTCCACACCCCGCCGCGATTGCCCAAGATCAAGCGGCACACCAATCACGCGAATTTTCTTGGGCGTAACGCTCGACGAAGCCGTTAGGTGACTCATGCGTTCTTCTTCACCGCCGAGCTCGCCGAGAACGCCGAGTCGGGAAATTCATTCACAATTCTCTTAAGTCCATTCTTCAAGACTCGAACGTGAAAGTTCATCAACAAACCAACTTTCATTCCGGAAATCCGCAGATAGGAAAGTAGTTGTGCGTCGTGAATCGGCGCAAGTTGCTCGATGGCTTTGATTTCAAGAATGATGGCGTCTTCCACTACGATGTCCAGCCGATATCCGCAATCCAGCTTCACGTCCTTGTAAACCACAGGCAACAGCCTCTGCTGTTCGATCCTGAATCCAAGCTGCTTGAGTTCGTACGCCAGACCCGCCTCGTAAGCGGATTCAAGCAAGCCGGGCCCTAAATGCCGATGCACCTCAATCGCTGCGCCGATGATCCGCCGCGTGATCTGGTCGAGTCTATCTTTTTCCTGCATTTGCTTCTCTCGGCGATCTCGGCGTGCTCGGCGGTGAATAGGTTTCTATGGGTAGAGTCTGTGCAGCGTCCTCGCAAACGGAATCGTCTCTCTCACATGTTCCAGCCCGCACACCCACGCCACCACCCGCTCGATGCCCATGCCGAAACCGCCGTGCGGCACGCCGCCGTACTTGCGCAAATCGAGGTACCACTTAAACGCATCTTCCGGCAGTCCGTGCTCGCGAATACGCGCCAGCAGCAGATCGTAAGACCCGATGCGTTGTGATCCGCCGATGATTTCGCCGTAACCTTCCGGCGCCAGCACGTCCATGCACAGCGCCAGATCAGGCCGCTGCGGATCAGGCTCCATGTAAAACGCCTTCACCTTCGCCGGATAGCGATGCACGATCACCGGCTTATCAAACTGCCCCGAAAGATAAGTTTCATCCGGGGATCCAAAATCTCCGCCCCACTCAAACTTGTTTTCCAGCGCGCCCTTGGCGTGCGCCTCATGCAGCATCGTCACCGCATCGTCATAGCTGACGCGCGGAAACGGCGCGGTAATCTTTTCCAGATGAGAAACATCGCGACCAATCGTCTTTAGCTCGGCGGGCCGTTTGTCGAGACACCGCTTCACAATGAAGCTGATGAAATTCTCCGCCAACTCCATCAGATCAGCCAACTCCGCGAAGGCCAGTTCCGGTTCCACCATCCAGAATTCGGTCAGGTGACGGCGGGTCTTGGATTTCTCTGCCCGAAACGTCGGCCCGAACGAATACACCTTGCCCAACGCCATCGCCGTGGCTTCAATGTAGAGCTGCCCCGACTGCGTCAAGTACGCCTGCTCGTCGAAATAATCCACCGGAAACAGCGTGCTCGTGCCTTCGCAAGCTGCCGGAGTCAAAATCGGGGGATCGGTCAGGGTGAAGCCGCGTTCGTCAAAGAAATCGCGGACAGCCTTGATGATTTCCGCCCGCACCCGCAGAATCGCTGCCTGGCGCGGTGTCCGTATCCAGAGGTGGCGGTGCTCCATCAGAAAATCAACGCCGTGCTCTTTGAGCGAAATCGGAAACGGCTCATTTTCCGGAACGCGCTGCAGGACCTCGACGTTCGAAACATCCAGCTCAAATCCGCTCGGAGCACGTTTGTCGGCCCGGACCTTGCCTTCAACGATGACGCTCGATTCCTGCGTCAGTCCCTTCAGCGCATCGAAAACCTCAGGAGCAACCGCATTCTTCGGAACCACTCCCTGAATAATTCCGCTGCCATCGCGAAAAATCGGAAACAGCAGCTTCCCGCTCTCACGCAGGTTATAAAGCCAGCCGCGGATAGTGACCGACTGGCCTTCGTGCTTTCCGATTTCTACGATGGTGGTTACAGGGGAGGTCATTCTCTAAACCATTTCACCGCCGAGAACGCAGAGCCCGCCGAGAAAACAATTAGAATTTCTCTGCGATCTCGGCGTGCTCGGCGGTGAAGATTTTATGCCGGCACCAGGTTCCCGAAGATTTCTCCCATCTTCTCGACGGTATTGATCTTCTCGTTCTCTTCGATCTCCAGCATCAGCGGTGGCTTCTGCGGCGCTTCGTTCAGCAACTCCAGCGTTCGTTTCCAGTCGATCGTGCCGTCGCCCGGCCACAGGTGCGAATCGCGGTCCTTGGCATTGTCGTGAATGTGTGTCGAATGGATGTAGTTCTTCACGCTCTCAAACGCCGGCTCCACTTCGCTCATAATGTGCGCGTGCCCCACGTCGAAGCAGACCCCGATATCGTCGAAGTGCATGGTGCGGATCAGTTCCACCAGGCGTTCGGGAGTCGAAAGTTCATTTGGGATATTCTCCAGCAGCAACCGCACTCCCAGCGGCTTGGCGAAAGCGCGCAAGTGCTCTACTGAAGTCATGGCCGCTTCAAACTTCTGCTCGGTGAACGACTCGTTGCCCACGCCCACATGCTGAATCAGAAAGCGGAACGGAATCTGCTCCGCCAGTTCAATGGCGCGCTTGATCTCGTCCATGGCCTCGATTCGCGTGGCCCGGTCGGTCGATGCCACATTGACTGGAGGCGCGCCTGTTCGCCCCCACTCGTAATCCGCATAAAGCGGGGCATGGACCGAGTGCAAAGGCACGCCACTGCTGCGGAACCAATCCGCAATCTCACGTACATGCTGCTTGCGGTTGGCATAATCCAGATGCTGGCGGGCGCCAAAAATCTCAATCGCTTGCGCCCCTCCGCTGACCAACCGGTCCAGCAACCCCGGGTGCAGTCGCTCTTTCACGTAAATATAGGTGGAAATCGCTTTCAGCATGTTGTTCTCGGGCGTGCTTACCCTGCCCATCCGTGGCGCATCTGTGAAAAGTCAGGCGCAGGGCGGACTTCTGAGGCTAGCCTAGCCCATCGGTAGAGTCAACTTCGCCGCCTAAACCTGCTCCCGCGCCTCGCCCAGAGTCACGTCCACATCCATCTTTTTCTTCCCGCGATACACCGTGACTCTGATCTTGTCTCCGGCACGATGATTGTTCATCATCTGCGCCAGGTCGCGCTGGTCCTGCACCTGCACGCCGTCCACGGCAACGATCAAGTCCCCGCCCACCATGATCGGCATGTTGCCCAGATACGCTTGCTCCGTGCCTCCGTGCAGGCCTGCATGTTCCGCCGCCCCGCCGGGAGTGACTCGCACAATCAGCAACCCCGAGCCTGATGGCAGGCCCAGTTCATCGGCGATATCCGGACTAATCGGCAGCGTCACCACCCCCAGCGCCGGACGCCGCACCCGGCCCAGCGTCAGCAGGTCATTCAAAACCGCCTTGGCGGTATTAATCGGAATCGCAAAACCAATGCCCGCATTCTGCCCCACACTGGAAGCAATCATGGTATTGATGCCAATCACTTCGCCGTGCGAATTCAGCAGCGGCCCACCCGAATTCCCGGGGTTGATCGCCGCATCGGTCTGAATCGCCTCGTCAATGGTCACCCCATCTGGCTCCTGCACTTGGCGTATCGAACTCACAATTCCGCTGGTCAGTGTTCCCGCCAGTCCAAACGGATTCCCAATCGCATAAACCTTTTGCCCCACCTGAAGATTTCTCGAGTCGCCCAGGGTCATCGAAGCCAGTTCCGGTGCTTTGATCTGTATGATCGCCAGATCGTGCGAACGGTCGGTGCCCACCACAGTCGCGCGGTATTTCTTGCGATTATGCAGAGTAACTTCGACCTGCCGGGCATCGGCGATCACGTGATAGTTGGTGAGGATGTGGCCGTCGGCGTCAATAATAAAACCCGACCCCTGCCCTTCCTGCGGCACCAGGCCGTAGAAAAAATCGAACGCCACAGCCTTCGAAGTAACGTTCACCACCGAAGCAATGTTTTTGCGATAGACAGAAATATTGTTTTGCTCTTCCGGGTCGAGGGACTCATTGCTCGCGGCTTCGGTGATCTCCACCTTCGCGCTGGGATCGTTCACCGTCCGAAACGTGCCGGAACGGTAAGTCGTGAAGTAAAAGAAAATCCCCACCAGCAGAACTGCAATCGCAACTGGCCGAAGCAACTTCATGAAACGCATCCTGATAACGAAAATTTAGCCCAGAGATATGCTCTTGGTAGTTTCAAAATGTCGAAAGCATATTTTACTGTGTTCCAGGCGTCTGAGGCGCATCGGTTATCCGGCAGACCAGCACCGCATCATTCTGGTACGGACAATCCATCCCCGCGACCCCCGGCTGCTGCAATACAACCCAATCCACCCCAAACTGTTGGTGCAGCCGGGCGAAATCCTCCGCACCAAAGTCTTTCCACCCCTGCTGACTGTTAACTTGCTCCAGCCATGTCGGCGCCAATGCCGGAAACATCGTCACCGCGCCACTGTCCTTTACCCGGTCGGCCAACCTCGAGCGCTCGGCGATCGCCCGAAAACCGTGCTGATCTTCCCCCGCCAGCCGCATATGTTCAGGGTCCAGTACGAAATATGCGTTCGCCGGCGTATTGCCTCGAATCCACAGAAATGCCTGCACCCACGTATTTCCCGTCCCCCTCCCCGGCCATTCCAGATGCGGAGTCGACGGGAATAATTGCCGTTGCGCATAGAACATCCCGGCGCCCACGGGTACGAACACCAGCCATCGCCACAGTCTTGCCTTGAGAACTTGCTCCGCGAGTAACCCACCAGCTATGACAAAAAGCAGAATGTAAATCAGCAGCAGGCTGCGCATCGGCTGTAACTCCGCCAGCCGCGCAAACTGTGGCGGAATGGTGATGACCAGCCCGACCACCAGAAAAATCAATCCGAATACGATACTGGTGAAGCAAAGCCGCTCCACCAATACCAGCTTCCGCCGATTCGCGATCCGCCCAAACCACCACAGCAGCAGCAGCGGCCCCAGGATCCCCAGCCACTCGTACCATGCCCAGCGCAGCAGAAAGAAATACGAATGACTATCCAGCACCTGCCGGTAAGCGGGCGTCACCGGCGGAAAAAGCGCCAGCGGGAACAGCGCCAGCGCGTATTGCCGCAGCGACCGTTGCATCCGCCTCCCTCCGACCAGCAACCCCGCATACGCCAACCCAAACATCGCCATCAGTGGATGGATCAGCGCCAGCAGAACAATCCAGATCGCGGCGTGCAGATACTTTCGCCGCACCACCGCCATCACAATCCATAAACCCGCCGCCGTCGAAAAACTCCGCGGATTCACATACTGGTCCATGATGTAAAGCGCGGTCCCCGCCACCGGTATAGTCAGCAGTGCCGCCACCAGCGCCGCTCCGCCCCACGCCGCCCGCGTACTCCCAAAGCAAAGTCGTCCAAGCTTCCAGCATCCCGCCAGCAACAGGAATATGCAGAAGAAATGCCAGGCCAGCAGCACCCACTCCAGCGGCAGGTGTGTGATCCGCGCCGACCACGCCATCAGGTTCGGGAACAGCGTCAGCCTAGCGTGCGAAGCGAAGAACCCGTCATTGAAGGGATACCGCCCCGGATTCAGCAGCTTCTTGATTCCGGGCACATAGATTTCCGCGTCCTCAACAAAAGGATGGTAGCCATGCACCAGAACGGCGGCTGCGGTCAGAAAAAAAAGAATGGTGAGAGTTCCTGCCTTCGTCGGCACGGCGACAGCGGGCTTTGTCTGGGTGGTTTCCAGCACGCTATCCTTGCGGAGTCTCCGCGACTCCGCGTGCATAATACGGCGCCACGCCCGGCTCCAACCTGCGCCCGGCTTCGTCGAAAATTCGGAAGCGTCCCAGCCCCCATTTCTGCAAGGCAAATTGCATGGTCGTCGCCAGGACCCCTAACCCGTACTGCACACTGCGCCGGAAATTGATCGACGACGCTTCCGGGAAGTACTTGGTCGGGCACGAAACTTCGCCGATCTTGAAACCGAAGTAGGCGCACTGCGCCAGCATCTGATTATCAAAAACAAAATCATCGGAATTTTCTAGCAGGGGCAGGTTGGTCAGGACTTCTTTGCTGAACGCGCGGTATCCCGTGTGATACTCCGAAACCTTGATCCGCAAAAAAAGATTCTCAAACGCCGTCAGCAATCGGTTGAATACGTATTTGTAGAGCGGCATCCCGCCGCGTAACGCCTGTCCGCCAATGATTCTCGATCCCAGCACCACGTCGTAAATCCCGTACGCCACCATGCTGGCCATCGCCGTCACCAGGAGCGGCGTGTACTGGTAGTCCGGGTGCAACATGATGACGACGTCCGCGCCCTCCGCCAGCGCTTCCCGGTAGCAAGTCTGCTGATTGCGCCCGTATCCATAGTTCCGGTCGTGGACAAAATGTACCAGCCCCAGTTCCCGCGCCACTTCAACCGTTCGGTCGGAGCTGTGATCGTCCACCAGAATGCGCATGTCCACGATCTCGGGCAGCTCGTCCACCGTCGCCCGCAGCGTCTTCTCCGCGTTGTACGCAGGCATGACCACTGCGATGCGTTTTCCGTTAAGCATTGATCTCTCTAAGCATGTCCGGGAAGCCGGCTGATTTACACTCATCATAAATCATGAGTTCCCGCCCCAGTCCTTCGAGACTACCGATTGCGACCAGCGGCACCGCTCTCGTCCATCTCGATTTTCTGCTGACCGGGATCGTGATGACTTTTCTCGGCCCCATGCTTCCCGCCCTGTCGTCGCGATGGTCCCTGACCGACGAGCAGGCGGGATACATGCTCTTCGCCCAATTCTTCAGTTCCATGTTCGGCATGCTGTGCTCCGGCTGGTCGGTCCAGCGCAACGGTTACCGGCTGACCTTCATCATTGGCTTGCTGCTGATGGCCTCCGGCATGGCACTGCTGATTTCCGGCCCCTGGCTGCTGGGAATGATTGCAATCTGCATCCTCGGCTTCGGACACGGAATCACTACTCCCGCAGGAAACCTGCGCACCGCCGAAGTGGACCCCAACCGCAGCGCCTCCGCATTGAACCTCATCAATGCGGTTTGGGGTGCAGGAGCCGTAAGCTCCCCATTCCTTGTCGCGACGGCGCAGCGCACGCATCACCTTCCAATGTTTCTCTATGGAACCGCTGGCGCTCTGCTCACGCTGCTACTCGCCTTCGCTTGCTCGCGGTTTGAACCCGACACCCGCGCCCGCACAGTCCCGTCTTCTGCGCCTGGCCAGAAGTATCTGGAACCATCGCATGTTGCCCGTCATCAGCGCCGTGTTTTTCGTCTATGTCGGGACCGAAACCTGCTTCAACGGATGGCTCGCTTCCTACGCCCACAGAATGAATAGCGACAACAGCGCCGCAACCGGCGCGCATACCTTCTGGGCCATCATTCCTTCCGTTTTCTGGGGAGCACTACTGGCTGGACGCGTCTTCGCCCCCCTGGCCCTCAAGTTCCACAAAGAAACCGCGGTCGCCAGAATTGGCCTCACCCTCGCCCTCGCTGGAGGCCTCACCATCGTTGCCGCCCACAGCATCGGCTTGCTGGCCGCCGGCGCGCTCCTCGCCGGCCTCGGTCTGGCTTCGATCTTCCCCATCAGCGTTTCCCTGTTCCCCCGCTGGTTTGGAGAATCCACGGCCCGCTCCAGCAGCCCGGTCTTTGCCGCCGGAAACGTCGGAGGCGCAGTCCTGCCCTGGCTTGTTGGCGTGATCTCGACCCACACCGGAAGCTTGCGCTCGGGATTCATCGTGCCATTGGTGGGAGTAGCGACGATGCTGGCGTTCTATAGCGCGACCGGCACGTCACACGAGCCCGTGGGCCGCACCACGCCCCGTAATTAATTGTTAAACTATTAGCATCATCCATGTCCCGCACCCTCTTCCAAAAAGTCTGGGACGAGCACATTGTCTCGACCAGCGGCCAGCAGTCACTGCTCTACGTGGACCTGCACCTCGTCCACGAGGTCACGTCTCCACAGGCGTTTGAAGGTCTTCGTGTGGCCGGACGCAAAGTTCGCGAGCCCCTGCGCACCATCGCCACGGTGGACCACAATATCCCAACCGAGCCGCGCGGCACGCCGATCTTCGATCCCATCGCCAAAAAGCAGATTGAAGCTCTCCAACAAAACTGCCGCGATTTCGGCGTCCGCCTTTTCGACATGGACTCGCCCGAGCAAGGCATCGTCCACGTCATCGGCCCCGAGCTTGGGTTCACTCAGCCCGGCATGACCATCGTCTGCGGCGACAGCCACACCAGCACTCACGGCGCGTTCGGCGCGCTCGCCTTCGGCGTCGGCACGTCGGAAGTTGAGCACGTCCTCGCCACGCAATGTCTTCCGCAGCGCAAGCCGAAAACCATGCTGATCCAGGTCAGCGGCAAGCTCGGCGAAGGCGTCACCGCCAAAGACCTCGCGCTCGCCATCATCGGCAAGATCGGCACCGACGGCGCCACCGGCCACGTCATCGAATACGCCGGCGAGGCGGTGCGCGCGCTCTCCGTCGAAGGCCGCATGACGCTGTGCAACATGAGCATCGAAGCCGGTGCCCGCGCCGGCATGGTCGCGCCCGACGAAACCACTTTCGCCTACGTGAAAGGAAAGCGCTTCGCTCCACAAGGCGCCGACTGGGACGCAGCCGTCGCAAAATGGCGCAGCCTCGCCACGGATCCCGGCGCCAAGTACGACACCGTCGTCGAACTCAACGCCGCTGACCTCGCTCCGTTCGTGACTTGGGGAACGAATCCCGGCATGGTCGTGCCCATCACCGCCAGCGTGCCTGAACTTCCCGCTAACGGAGATCGCGCCGGAGCGCAACGCATGCTCGAATATATGGGTCTCAAACCCGGCACCCCCATGCAGCAGATTCGCGTGGACCGCGTCTTCATTGGTTCCTGCACCAATTCTCGCCTCGAAGACCTGCGCGCCGCCGCCCGCGTTGCCAAAGGACACAAGGTCGCTACCGGCGTTCGCGCCATGGTCGTCCCCGGATCGCAACACGTAAAGCACGCCGCCGAGCAGGAGGGCCTCGACAAGATTTTCCGCGATGCAGGCTTCGAGTGGCGCGAATCCGGCTGCTCCATGTGTCTGGGTATGAACCCCGACATCCTGAGCCCCGGCGAACGTTGCGCCTCCACCAGCAATCGCAATTTCGAAGGCCGCCAGGGCCGCGGCGGACGCACTCACCTGGTGAGTCCAATGATGGCCGCAGCAGCCGCGATCACCGGCCATTTTACGGATATTCGCAACTGGAAATTCGAATGAGGCTAAATCACATGCGATACGTGATCTTTCGTTCAAGCTTGTTTCTTGTCTGCATGGCAATTGCTGTTAGTGCCGCAGGCCAGAGCGAAAGCTCCATGACCGGCGTCATCAAGGGCAAGATTGTGGATTCTTATCATGCGCGAATCAGCAGGGCGTTTGTGCTAGTACACGCACCCGGTCTGGATCGAAAGGCCGATGTTGACGATCAGGGACACTTTGCGGTTGAGCTTCCTGTAGGAATTTACGATGTGTTTGTTTCGTCCAATGGATTTGACCCAGCGTGCCGAAAAATGGAAGTGCAACTTGGCAAAACGTCTGTTTACAATGTCCAGCTCAAGGCAAACACAATGGGGATGGAAGAGTAATCATGCAACCATTCCGCACTCACACCGGCAAGGTCGCCCCGCTCTACCGCGCCAACATCGACACCGACCAGATCATCCCCAAACAATTCCTGAAACGCATCGAGCGCACCGGCTTCGGCGAATTCCTCTTCAACGACTGGCGCCGCTCCGCCGACGGCGTCCCCGATGCTTCTTTCGTCTTAAATCAACCCCAATACTCCAGCGCCAGCATTCTGGTCGCCGGAAAAAATTTCGGTTGCGGATCTTCCCGCGAACACGCTGTATGGGCGCTCGCCGATTTCGGTTTCCGCGTCATCATCGCGCCCTCATTCGCCGACATCTTCGCCAACAACTGCGTCAAGAACGGCGTTCTCACCGTCGTCCTAAGCGAAGAGGAATCCTCGGAGATCGCTCGCAAGGCCGCCGAGATTCCAGATTACAAACTCACAATTGATCTCGAATCCTGCACCGCGAAAGACAATGCAGGCCTCTCCACCCGTTTCGCCATCGACGAATTCACCCGCCGCTGCCTGCTCGAAGGCTTGGACGACATCGGCCTGACCTTGCAACACCAATCCGAAATTTCAGCCTACGAAGCAAAGCATCCAGCCCCCGCGGCGTGGCGCTCTTAGCGAAGAGCCTTTAACCGCAAAGACCGCAAAGCAACCGCCAAGCACGCCGAGAAGAGTTCTTTGCGACCTTCGTGCGTGCCCAGCGCCCTCTACAGTCAAAAGCTTTTCGCCCGACTATACTTTCAGCGTGCGTAATTTTCTCCGCTTCCTATGGATGGCCCTCCTGCTCCTAATCGTGGCGCTGCTGTCCGCGCTCACCGCCATGCGCCTCGCCATCCACGGCCGCGAAGTCACCGTCCCAGACTTCCAGGGCAAGACTCCCACCGAGGCCCGCCGCATCGCCGACGACACTGGATTGGCCGCGCAAATCGAGCGCGAATACTACAGCCCCACAATCCCGCGCGGCAGAGTCCTCTCGCAAATGCCCGCGGCTGGCACCGTCGTCCGCCGCGGATGGGAACTGCGCCTCGCCCTCAGCCTAGGCCCGCAGCGCGTCGCCATCCCGCAAGTGATCGGCGAAAGCCAGCGCGTCGCCGCCATCAACATCGACGAGCGCGGCCTGGATCTCGGTTCGACCGCCGTGGTGCAAATTGCCGGAGTCCCCGCCGGTCAAGTCCTCGCGCAAAATCCTCCACCCAACGCCACCGGCGTGGCCGCCCCCAAAATCAGCCTGCTGATCGCGGACACCCCCCAACCCCAGGCCTTCGTGATGCCCAGCTTCCTCGGCCAGCCCCTCGGCAGCGCCACCATCGCTTTACACAACGCTGGATTCCCCACACCCAGAGCAACGATGGCCCCGGCCGCAGTTCCTGCATCACCCACACCCCAGGCCCCTATCCCCTCTCCCGCGCCTGGAAGCCCCACTCCGACGATTCCAACCGCCGCAAATCCCGCACCGCCCCCAACTTCAGCGGCTCAAAACGTCGCCGCAAGCGCAGCAGTTCCATCTCCCGCCTCGATCATCGTTTCGCAGACCCCCGCACCCGGGGCCAGGGTGCTCGCCGGCGCAATGTTCAGTTTTGTGGTGAGAGATTAGAACTCAGACATCAGGACGCGACGCAAGCATTCCGACTCGACGCGAGCGTCAAGACTCGACCGCGAACACTAGGACTCGAAGCGAAGACGAGCATTGAATCCCTCCGCTGCCCCAGCCGCGAAGCGGCGAAAGATTGCAGCCCAGGGCGCAAGCCCTGGGTAGGTGCGAATCGGCAAGCCAGCCCTGAAAGGGCGAAAGAAACATCTCCATGTCGTCGGGCTTCGCACTGCTCAGTCCCTCGCGAGGATCGCCGCAAAAAAACCATCACACGGATGCACTCCCGAAATCGTCCTCAAATACGGCCCGCTCAATAACGACGCGCCCTCCCAAACTAACTCACCGCTGGCTCGCAAGCCTTCTATTTCATCGCGACAATCGACCACGCGAAATAAACTTTCTTCCGCCAGCGCCTTCTGAATCACCTGCTCATTCTCCTCCGGCTCCAGCGAGCACGTCGAATACACAATCCGTCCGCCGCGCGACACCTGCTTCATCGCCGCGCGCAATATTTCGACCTGATATTTTTGCAGCCGCAACAAATCCTCCACCTTCAGCCGCCACTTAATCTCCGGATTCCGCGCCAGCGTCCCCGTCCCCGAACAGGGCGCGTCCACCAGCACGCGATCGAAGGTCCCGGCAACCGGCATTTTCCGCACATCCCCAGCAATCACGCGCACGTTCTCCGCCGGCACCAGCTTCCGCAAAAGCGCGGCTCGCCGCGGATGCAACTCCATCGCCACCACCTTGGCCTCCGGATTCCGTTCCGCCAGAATCCTCGTCTTCCCGCCCGGCGCGGCACAGCAATCCAAGATGCTCTCGCCCTCGCCCACCAGAAGCGCCACCAGTTGCGACCCTTCATCCTGAATGAACACGCGCCGTTCGCGAAACGCTTTTGTGGCCGTGATGTCACCGGATTTCACCGTGAACGCCGAAGCAAGCAGCCTGCCCGGATCGAGTTGAATACCCTCCCCTCGAAGCTCCTCCACTACTCGTGTGGGGACGGGCACTCCTGCCCGTTCCGTCGAGCGAATCTCGACAAGCTCTTCCACGGTAGCCTCACTCCAACTCGAGGGTGCCCCATCCTTCGCGGTTTTCGAAGGGTGGGGATTCCCCATGCGAACAACCGATTTCGGCGAGGTCTGGTCGTAGTCACAAATCTTCCGCGCTGCCTCTACTCCATAAACCCGCCCCCACTGCTCCACCAGCCATTCGGGATGTGCCGCCTCACTCTCCAATTCCGCAGGCTCCCGCTCGATCTTCCGCAGCACCGCGTTCACCAGCCCCGCCGCCGACCGCCTTGGCCCACTCTTCGCCAGCTCCACACTCTCATTGACCGCCGCATGCTTCGGCACCCGGTCAAGAAAAAGAATCTGATACGCCCCTAGCCGCAACGCCGTCAGCACCTCCGGGTCGAATCTGGCTGGGATCTGGCTCGGGATACTTTCCGCTGGGGGTGCCCCACTTCTCCCCGTTTTTGGGAGAAGTGGGGTTTTCCCCTTCGGACTTGCACCGGTCCGGTTATGTGACGAACGACTGGTGAGTTCAGCGATTCTGTCGTCGAGCACCCCGCGCCAGCGCAGCACTCCCATCACCAGCTCAGTTAGCAATCCGTGATCAGAGGCAGTAAGCTTCGCGAACCGCGAAGCATGTAGCAGCTCCGACGCATAAGCATCGGTAGTCTCAATCCGCATCAGAATTTCAAACGCCGCCGCGCGCGCAGGGGAAACGGGCATGAGAAGCTATTCTAGAGGCATTGGCTGATCGGATGATCGGGCCATCGGGTGATCGCGTATATAATCCTGCCCGTATGGCGGACGCGGGACACGCATACGGAATCATTCCGAGCAGAAGGATCGCTGTAGTTACCATTGCTTTGACCGGGTTTACCGCAGCGACTACTTTCCGAAATGTGTTCTTGCCTTCTCCGCGCGACCACCACTTCCATTGGCTACTACAAGTGGATTCGCTACTGCCGGGATGGGCGATGCTACCGGTTAATGTAGTGTTTTACGCCTTGCTAGTCAGTATCTGTATCGGGCTTTTCCGCGCCGCGCGGGGTAGGGAACGTATTCTGGTCGTCGGGTGGCTACCGGGTATCCTGCTGGGCCACTTCAAGAACGCGCTTTCTGCATCTGCTACGGATGTCATTAATTTTTTCGAAGTGGTCGGCATAACAGTCGCGCTCGTCGAATCGGTGTTGATTCTCCGCGAATATCTACCGCCGCGCGATAGCGATCCTTCAGGTACGTCATCGAATACGGTTCAAAATTCCTAACTGTCGCCTCGGGCCTCGGGAGAAATAAGTCTTACTCTCCCAATTTCTCCCCCGCCTGCGGCCGATACCCCTGAACAAAATCCCTCGCCGCCATCCGCTTCTTGCCCTCCGGCTGCACTTCCAGCAGCTCAATCGCGCTCCCACCCTCGCAGCCCACGAAGAGATGTCCGTCTCTCACAAGCAACTCCCCTGGAGCAACTTGCTCCGCCGCAAGCTTTATCGCCGTAACGCTCAAACCCTTCCCGCGAAAGGTCGTAAACGCCCCCGGCCAGGGCTGAAACCCACGCAGCCGGTTGTAAATCTCGTGCCCGCTACGGCCGAAATCAATTCTGCCATCTTCCTTCTTCAATATCGGAGCCAGCGTCGCGCGCGCATTGTCTTGTTTCTGCGGTTCAATCGTTCCCGCCTCAAGTCCGCGCAGGGTTTCGATCATCAAATCCGCGCCCATCGCGGCCAGCTTTGGCGAAAGAGTTTCGGTCGTGTCTTCATCCGCAATCGCCATTTCTTTTTGCAAGAGAATGTCGCCGGTATCGAGGCCTTCGTCAATGCGCATGGCAGTCACCCCGGTGACCGTCTCGCCGTTCGCAATCGCCCACTGAATCGGCGCCGCCCCACGATACTTCGGCAGCAGCGACGCATGTAGATTGATATTCCCGAGCGGCGGCAGCGCGAGCATCCACGGCGGAATGATGCGCCCGTATCCCACCACAATGATCGCTTGCGGACGAATCGCCTCCAGCTTTACCCGCAGTTCTTCATTGTTTTTGATCTTTTCCGGCTGGTAAATCGGAAGACTTAACTTCTCCGCAGCTTCTTTAACTCGAGAGGCCGCCAGCTCGAGCCCCCGTCCCTTGGGACGATCAGGCCGAGTCAGCACTAACGAGACCCTGAATCCGGCTTCGACAACTTTTTGAAGAGTTGGAACTGCGAACTCAGGAGTGCCGCAGAAGACCAGATCGAAAGATTGAATCATCGAGACTTGAATCATACCTCTCGTGATCCTCAGTGTCCTCTGTGGTTAAAAAGAAAAGCCTGAACCACGGAGAACACAAGGATCACAGAGTTTTCAGATCACCCGATGGCCCAATCACCAGATCACCCGATGATTTACCATTCTCCAGCTTTCATCAGCTTCTTGATCCGTCGCTTAATCAAGTCCCGCTTCAGCGCGCTCAGGTGGCTGATGTACAGCTTGCCGTTGAGATGATCGGTCTCATGCAAAAAAGCCCGCGCAAGCAATTCCTCGCCAGTCTTCTCATACCACTTCCCATTAACATCCTGTGCGCGGACCGTGACTCGATTCGGGCGGGTCAGTTCCTCGCGGAACTCCGGAATACTCAGGCAACCTTCGCTCTGGCGCTGCTTGCCCTCTTTGTGAATGATTTCGGGATTCGCCAGCACCAGCTTGGCCTTGGGGTCGTCCCGGAAACTGACGTCGATCACCGCCAGCCTCTTCGAGATGCCAATCTGCGGCGCAGCCAGCCCCACGCCCTTGGCCGCGTACATGGACTCGAACATGTCCTCGACCAGCTTCTTCAGCTCGTCGCCGAATTCAGTGACCGGCGCCGCCGGGGTCTCCAAAACTGGGTTTCCAAACTTTACGATGGGATAGATCATGAAATCGGTCGTTCGTCGTTCGTCCTTGGTCGTTGGCCTTTTCGCTCGCCGGCCTTCGCTCGTTGTCCTTCGCTCGTCGGCTCTCTCGGGAGGGCACGGCTTCAGCCGTGCTGCCCAACGCCAAAAAAACTCCGGGGCTTCAGCCCCCGCATTCAGAAATTCTTGAGTTGCTCCAAATACCCTCTAAAATTCCGCACCGTCTCGGTCATCGAGTCACCGCCGAATTTCTCCAGCGCACAGCGCGCCAGACGTCAGCGCCACCATGGCCTCACCTGCCACTCCCGCCGCCGGCACCACGCAAACGTCTGAGCGTTCATACGCGGCCTTGACTGGCTCGCGGGTTTCAAAGTTCACCGATTGTAACGGACGCCGCAAGGTGGAAATCGGCTTCAGGTATCCGCGCACGCGGATTTCCTGGCCGTTCGAGACTCCGCCTTCAATTCCACCCGCGTTGTTGCGGGTACGCGTGAACCCAGCAAACTCAGAAGACTTCGTGTATCCAATCTCGTCATGCACCGCCGACCCCGGCGCATACGCCGCCGTCACCCCCGCGCCGATTTCGACTGCCTTCACCGCCTGCAGCGACATCACGGCCGCCGCCAGTTGCGCGTCCAGCCGCTCGTCCCACTGAACATACGTCCCCAGCCCCGGAGGCACATTGTGCGCCACCACTTCAAACACTCCGCCCACCGAATCGCCCGTGCGCAGGACTTTGTCCACTTCGTCCTTCATCCGCTGCTCGGCTTCGGGGTCAGCGCAGTTCAGCAACACTTCTTCTTTGGCGCAACTCGCCACAATCTTGTCCCACGGGATTTCGCGCTCCACGTTGGCCGCTCCCACCGCGACAACGTGACTCAAAACTTCAATCCCCAACTCGCGGAGCACCAGTTTCGCCAACGCCCCAATCGCCACCCGCGCCGCCGACTCCCGCGCCGACGCCCGCTCCAGAACATATCTTGCTTCGGAGAAGTTATACTTCAGCGCGCCTGCTAGATCGGCATGTCCCGGCCGCGGAGAAGCCACCCGCTTATGCAGCTTCGGATCGCCCGCTTCCACCGGAAGCTGTTCCTGCCAGTTCTTCCAGTCGCGATTTTCCAGCAGCACCGCAATCGGAGACGCAATCGTCTTTCCATGCCGCACACCGGAAAGAATGTGCGCCGTGTCGCGCTCAATCTTCATCCGGCCGCCGCGCCCAAAGCCCTGTTGCCGCCGCCACAGCTCGCGGTTCACGAACTCCAGCGACACCTCCAGCCCCGCAGGCAGGCCCGACAAAAACGCGACGAGCGCCTCCCCGTGAGATTCCCCAGACGTGAAGTATTTCAGCACTTCTCTGGATTGTAGCCGATTCTCCGGGCAAACCCGGAACCTCCGGCCTCATCTAATGCACGATTGCGCTTCACAGGTGGGTCTGCAGATCGGTGCGTCTGCATCGACGACCCGATCGCCAGATCACCCGATTCATCATGGCTATTCGCTGCCTTATCGTCGATGCTCAGCCGCTGTCTCGCCAGGGCCTGCGCCGCATGCTGGAGAACGATCCCGGCATTGAGGTCACCGGCGAGGCCCAGAACGCTGCCGAAGCCGTCGAGTGTGCCCGGCAGCTCCAGCCTAACGTCGTGCTCATGGATATCGGCTTGCCCTTCGGTTTCGAAGCCTCGCGGCGAATTACCCGCGAGTTGCCCGGGAGGCGCGTGATCTTTCTCACGCCCCGCGAAGATGACGAACACTTGGTGCAGTGTTCCGAGGCCGGCGCTTCGGGCTGCATCTTGAAGGACGCGCCGGTTCCGCACCTGATCGACGCCGTCCGAGACGTAGGTGCGGGTCGGAAATACTTCAGCCCGCAGGCTCTGGGAAAATTGGTGGATGATTTCCGGTCGCGATCTTCTTCTGGCTCGGGAACAACCGGCGGACCATCTCTCACTCCCCGCGAGCGCGAAGTCGTCAAAATGCTCGCCGAGGGACATTCCGTGCGCCAGATCGCTGGCATCCTGGGACTGAGCATGAAAACCGTGGAAGCCCACAAATTCAACCTGATGCGCAAACTCAATATCCACAACAAAGCCCAGCTAGTGATGTACGCGATTCAGAAGAAGATTGTGAAGATGCCGGCGGGAGCTTGAACATCGGGTGATCTGGTCATCGGGTTGCCTTAGGTTTTCAGATCGCCCGATGACCCGATCACCAGATCACCCGATCATTTCATCCCATTTGGATAAACCAGAATCTTGCTCGCTTCGCCGGTTTTCAACCTCTCCATCGCGCTCGAAAAATCCTTCATCGCAATCCGGTCCGTGATTACCGGATGCAAATCCAGTTTTCCCGCCTTAAGCAGTGCCGTCATCTGATACCAAGTTTGGTACATCCGCCGGCCGTTGATTCCCTGAATCGTGATGCCTTTGAAGATGATGTCTTCCGAGAAGTTCAGTGAGATCGGCTTCGACGTCAGTCCCAGCAGAGAAATTCTTCCGCCCCGCCGAACGACGTCAAAGGCTGTCCGAATCGCCTTCGGATGTCCGGCCATTTCGAGAACAACATCGGCTCCGAGTCCGTCGGTGCGTCGCAGAATTTCCGCCTTCACATCCTGCGTCGAAGGATCGAGCACCGCGTCCGCCTTCATCTCGGCAGCAATCTTCCGCCGGTGCTGGTTGGTCTCAATGGCAAACACCTGCGCCGCGCCCGTCGCCCGCGCCACCGCAATAGAAAAAAGTCCTATCGGACCGCAGCCGGTGACGGCGACGGTCTTGGCTGCAATCTCTCCCGCCAGCACGGAATGCACCGCATTCCCCAGCGGATCAAGAATGGAAGCATATTCCTGCGGGATGGCCGGATCCAGCTTCCAGACATTCGACTCCGGAATCACCACATACTCGGCGAACGCGCCATTAGCGTCTACGCCGATGATTTTCACGTTCTGGCAGATGTGGGCTTCGCCGGTGCGGCACTGCAAACATTTGCCGCAAGCCACGTGCATCTCGGCGGAAACGAAGTCGCCTTCCTTCACGCTGGTGACTTCATCGCCGCAAGCCACCACCTCGCCGCAGAACTCATGGCCGGGGATCAGCGGAGGATGAATGCGTCCCTGCGCCCACCGGTCCCACTCATAAATGTGCAGATCAGTGCCGCAGATGGATGCAACTCTAACCTTGACGAGAACTTCGGTTCGGCCAAACGCCGGAACCTTAACTTCGCGGATCTCTGTCCCGGGTGCGGGATGGGCTTTCACAACCGCTTGCATCGTCTTCTGCATCCGGCACACTCCCGCAAAACACCCGATTCTAGCACCGTGGAAAAAGTTGCGTTCGCGCCCAAAAAGCAAAATCAAATCTTTCACCGCCGGCACGCCGAGATCGCAAAGAAAGAAATTTCTCAGATT
This sequence comes from uncultured Acidobacteriota bacterium, assembly GCA_963839975.1. Lineage (GTDB taxonomy): Bacteria > Acidobacteriota > Terriglobia > Terriglobales > Acidobacteriaceae > Gp1-AA145. Next base: position 195,259 of record CAWIXA010000003.1, read on the forward strand.
CTTCTCGGCGATCTCGGCGTACTCGGCGGTGAAAAGCCCTCGTTCCGGCGGACGCGCCTGATCTCTAACCCCTTCCCAATGCAAGAATTACGGGAGTAGGTATCTATTGAAAGGGGTTAGCGATGAGTAGGGCGGCGGGTTTAGATGCTCAAGGTTTAGCGGGTCGCCTTCTTGAGGAGCTTGTCTATCGCGGTCTGCGGGTCGCCCTTAATGACCAGTCTTTCCTCTTGCGGGCCGCGTTTACCCTTTCGACGCTTCGGTTTTGGCTTTTTCGGCATCTAGTATTATTATCTCGCACAGTTAGAAATTTGGTGCCCCAGCCGGGACTGGAACCCGGACGCTCTTGGGGAGCACGCGGTCGCAAACCGCGCGTGTCTGCCAGTTTCACCACTGGGGCACCACTTGTAGGGACGGTCACCGCCGTCCCTACAAACTCAAAACGGAATCTCATCATCGGTGATTCCAGAGTACTTGTAAAAAATTCTTCCTTCCTCTTTTTCGCGTTCCAGTCGTTCTTCGGGATTATCGGCAAGGCGACTAAGAACCTTGTAAATAGACGCCATTGGAGCGGTCAGATCAGACAGATCGTAACCGCGCTCTTGCAATCGTTGCTTAACGTCCTGAGGCGAAAACCGATCGTTGTTAGCGTGAATGACTGTTCGTATCGCGTCAGTCAGTCCCAGCGCAGAGATGCCCCCCCCGGTATAAGTTATGCCCGACAACGAGGCGAGGTGATCCAGCACCTGGTCAAGGTGGGAAATCTTGTTTCTCGTTTCGCTCAACTCCGCTTCAAGGTCAGCGCGACGGCTGAAAAGCTCGTTGCGCTCATTCATGAAATTCCAATATGTCTGGCGAATATCGGCGGCGTCCATAATGGAGAGATTATACAATGGGTCTAGACAAAGTAAATCATAAAAATATCTCTACAAAAGACATCGACTGGACGGACTTAATCGAATACTCCAAAGCGGAGATTCTGGCATGTCAAGAGAAAATCAAAACCATCCGTAAGTCGTTGATTTTCTTTAAGAAACAGGCGGATAATGGCATTCCGTTTTCTGCCACAAAGACGATAGACATTGAGAAATAACTTGATACTTTATGAAATATCTGCTATGTTTGTTGCATGAAACGCAGCAAATCAGTGGTTCTTGAGGCTCTCCGAAATGCGGCAGTTAACGAGACACTGGCGGTCACATTTTTTGAGCGGCAACGCTGGGCAGACTCGCCAGCTTGTCCGCACTGCGGTGACGTGCAGGTGTACCAGATGACGGGACGCGACGGTCAGCGCAATAAAGATTATCGGTGGCGTTGCCGGGGATGCCGTCAGTTGTTCACCGTCCGCACTGGCACGATCTTCGCTGAGACTCGCTTGCCGCTTCGCATTTGGGTGTACGCGATCTGGAAAGCATGTTCATCGAAGAAAGGAATTTCGGCCCTACAGCTTTCACGCGAGATGGAAATCACCCACAAGTCCGCGCTGTTTATTCTTCGCCGCATCCGTCACGGCTTGGGAGAAGTTGCGCCAGAGAAGCTGATGGGCACCGTCGAAGCGGACGAAGTTTATTTAGGCGGCAAGCCGCGTTTCAAAGGAACCTCACGACGCGGCGGGGGAGCCGACAAAACTCCAGTGGTCGGACTTGTTCAACGTGACGGCGATGTCCGTTTTCGGATGATGGAGCGCGTTACATCAGACAACCTCGGAAAGTTCATTGCAGAAAACGCAGACCTCTCTTGCCGACTCATCACTGATGAACTTCCCGCGTATAAGCAAGTCGGCAAAGCATTCATCAGCGGTCACGAAACTGTAACGCACAGCGTAGGGGAGTACGTCCGGGCGGGAACCGATATTCACTCGAACACGGTTGAAGGTGTGTTCTCGCTCATCCGGCGCGGCGTGATGGGAACCTTCCACAGCGTCAGCCGGAAGCATCTGCCGAATTACCTGAATGAGTTTCAGTTTCGATGGAACACTCGCAAGATGAACGACGGCCAGCGCGTGTCGCAAGCAATCAAAGCAATTGATGGAAAGCGGCTGCGATACCGGGAGTCGGTAGAGAACCCGCCGTACCTTGTGAAGATGACGCCGAAAGCGGAGCAACTAAATGCAGAGTTCTAAAGGGGATGGTTACCGAAAAGTACATTTCAACAAGTACCTAGTCCCGAAGAATTATGTTGACAATGCGATTAATACACCGCAATATCTTGAGTCAGTGATCCTGCTGGCACAAAATGTTGGCGGTGATCTGTAAGGTTGTTGGGTCCCTTTGTCCGACGTTGCGACAAAAAATCGTCCAGGAGGAAATGATGCCCGCAAAGAAAAAGGCAAAAAAGAAAAAGCACTAAGCACCGAACGCGAGATTCGTCTCGCGAATCAAAGAGTTTGCACGGCCTCTCGAAGAACACCTCTCGGGAGGTTTTTTACTTTGGCCCAAGAAACTGTTGTCCGCCGGGCCCGATCATGCTAGAAACGCAAGGGGCATTTGTTTCGCGCCGCAACCGCGAACCAGTTCCCGGAGTCCTCATGACCGCCCGCGCCAAATCGAAAGCCAATTGGAAGAACGAGATCGTCGTTCCCGACAAACTGTATTTCCGCATCGGAGAGGTTTCTCGCCTGTGCAAGCTTCCCGCCTACGTTCTGCGTTTTTGGGAAACCGAATTTCCGCAACTGAAGCCGGTCAAGAGCGGCACTGGCCAGCGCATGTATCGCCGCAAAGACGTGGAAGCGGTTTTGCGCATCAAGAAGCTTCTATATGACGAAGGCTTCACCATCGCCGGCGCGCGACAACAACTCCGCACCGAGGTGGCCGCCGTCAAGAACCAGGCGCCGTTGCCGTTTCCCTCTCATTCCGCTTCCGACCTGCGACGCCTCCGCCATGGCCTCGAGGAAATTCTGACCATGCTCTCCGCGCGCGCCTGAGGTTAGCCGCGAAGTTTCGCCACCGTGCCAGCCAAATTGTTTTCCTGGAACAACCGTATCCCCGCAATGCCTTTGGCCCCGGCGTTCGTACACATCGCGGCATTTTCGCCGGTCACGCCGCCCAAGGCAAAGACGGGGATCTTGCTTCGGCAAGCCGGGCTTAGCAACTCCAGGCCTGATGCCCGCATTTCCGGAGCGTCCTTCTTTCCAAACACCGGCCCGAACACCACAAAATCCGCGCCCGCTTTTTCCGCCGCCGCCACTTCCGCCTGCGTGTGGCATGAGACCGCCACAACCGGTTCCTCCACGCCGTTCGCAGTACGCCAGATTCTCCGCACCTCTTCCGGCGAAACATCTTCCGATCTCAGATGTACGCCGTCGGCTCCCGCGGCAAGCGCGACGTCGGTGCGCGAATTGATCAGCAGGCGGGTCTCGCCTCCGGACGCGCGGATTCTCTCCATCGCCTCAAGCGCCAGCGTTTCCAGGTCCCGCCCAGAGAGGTCCTTCTCCCGAAGCTGCACGTAGTCAACCCCGCAGAGCGCAGCTTCGCCGATTTTATGCAGCAGCCGTTCCCGGCGCTCACGCTCGTCGCCCGGAAACTGCCTCCGATCGGTGATGTAGTAGAGAAGCACGAGAATCAGTGGCTAGTTACTAGTGACTAGCAAAAGCCGTTTCTTGGTGCGCCGGGCGGCGATCGAATCGGACTCAGCCCTGATCACTAGCCACTAACCACTAGTCACTAGCCACTGCCTTACGGGTTCGTCTTCGCGATCTCCGGCGCCACTTCAGCCGCGTGCCGCGGACGCTCCTGCCCCAGATGATATTTCGTCAGCCCGTCCCGCAAGAACTCAAACCCTTCCTCGGGCGTGTCCACGATCTGAAACAGCTCCAGGTCTTCCGGAGAAATTGCCCCGGCGTCAATCATGGTCTGAAAATTGACGAGCTTCTCCCAGTACTGGCGGCCATAGATCACCACCAAAATCTTCTTCGCGAGTTTCTGCGTTTGCGCCAGGGTCAGAATCTCGAACAGTTCGTCCAGGGTCCCGAATCCTCCCGGAAAAATCACCAGCGCCTTCGCCAGATACGCAAACCAGAATTTCCGCATGAAGAAGTAGTGGAACTCGAAATTCAGCGACGGTGTGATGTAAGGATTTGGATACTGCTCAAACGGCAGCCGGATATTCAGACCGATGGTTTTCGATCCTGCTTCCCGTGCCCCGCGATTGGCGGCCTCCATAATTCCCGGCCCGCCGCCGGTAGTGACCACAAACCGCCGCCGCCGCGCCGGAATCGTTGCCGCCCATTCGCTCAGCAGGAACGCCATCCGCCGCGCATCTTCGTAGTAGCGCGCGCTGCTCACCCCTGCGCGCAGCCGCTGCAGTTCTGCAGCCTCGGCATCGTTCGCCTTCTCCATTGCCAGCTTCGCGCCCTCCTGGCTCGGAAAGCGCGCCGACCCAAAGAACACCACCGTATCCTGAATCTGTTCCCGGCGAAACCGCGCCAGCGGCTCCACATATTCCGACATAATGCGCAGCACCCGCCCGTCCGGACTATTCAGGAACAGCGGGTTTTCATACGCCAGCGGCGCAATCTGGGGATGTTCAGAAACGTTCTTTGGATCGTCTTTCGAACTCATCGGCACCTCAGAAAATCAGTGGCTAGTTGCTAGTGACTAGTGACTAGTGATCGTGCCTACCGTTTCTGCGACTAGCAACTAGGCACTAGCCACTGCCCTCAGGATTTTCATGATAGAAAATCGCTTCCCGAAATCCCAACCACAAGTCCAGCAATCCCAATCCACTGGCCAGGCCGCGCACAAATCCGCTGGAAACGAAATCGCGCAAGCTGGGGAAACTTAGCAGCAGCGGATTGTCCGTCCACTTCGGAGTCCACGGCAAAATCAACAGCAGCACGCCGAACGTCGCGCACAACGTAACGAACAACAGCGCCCGCAGCCGCATCAGCCATATGCGAGCGCCACCGGTGGCTTGCACGGCGGTTGGCTCTGCTGTGCCCTCAAAATGATTGCCGGACGGTACGGCTGGCACGTTCTCTTCTGCGGCAGAAGGGGAAGTCGTGGCTGGCGGGATGGTTCTTGGGTCAGCGGTCACACGGCGCTCCCGCAACCCAGGCTGGGAAAGTCTGGACGGCTCAAGCAGCCGGATGGATTTAGTCCCATCGGCCTATTCTACGGCCTGAGAGCCTTGATTCGCTCGGCAACATCGCGATAGTCAATGTTGCTCCCGTAGGCTTCAAGAAAATTACTCAGCGCCGCCGAACGATTCCCCGCGGTCTCGAACGCAGACCCAAGTTCGTAATGCAACGCCGTCTTGGTTTCCTGGTCCAGGCTGGGAAGCTGTAGAGCCTTTTCATACCAGCGTACCGCGGCTTCGGGAACGCCTTTGTCCAGGAAGCACTGCGCAAGCCAGGTGTAGGTCTGGATCATCTGCGGGAACGAATGCCCGTGCTCGACCGCCTGAATCACCTTCTGTAGCTCACCAATCGCTTCGTCGAGCAAACCCATTTCGCGGAACGCCACACCCAGGTTGTAATGGGTCTCGGGATCTTCATCTACGCCCGTCACCCCAGATTCGAGTTCCTGCTTCAACTCGCCGAACATGTCTGACAGATCGACCCCGAGGTCGGCGCCAGAACCAACACTGGTTTCCGCCTTGAACGGCTTGGCCGGCGTACGGGCTGCGGGCGGTTGCTGAATCACAGCTGGCGGATGGAAGGCGGGAGCTGCCGCCGCCATCGCAATCGGCGCTTCCGTGCGCGCAGATGGAGCGGCGGATGGAGCGGCCGACCCAGCAGCGGATACCGCCGGCCCCACAGCTGGCTCCGGCACAAAGTCGCTGCCCAGCGAAGCTTCCAGATCAGAAACAAAATCGTCCAGAGTTCCCGAGCGGAACTCGCTGCCTTGCGCGCTGACCGTCTCCGCTGCAGGCGCGGGCGCTGCTGCTTTTTTCGGCTCAGCCAGGAATCCATCGCCCAGCGATTCCTCAATCTCCGAGACCATCTCCTGCAATACCGGACGCTCGTGCGGCCACGGCTGCGGCGTTGCAGCACGAACCACCTGCTGCTCCTCGACCGCAGAAGGCTCATCAATCGAAACTTCCTGCTCCAACTCAACGGGTGGCGCGGCGGCTTGTTTCGCCGAATCTACCGCCAGCCTCAACATCGCTATCTCGGGAAGCTCAGGCGCCAGCGCCTCCAGCTTGGCCAACAGTTGTTCCGCCTGTTCGGCCATGCCCTGGCCTAGATAGAACCGCACTTCATCAATTGCCTCGTCCAGCTTCGACGAGACCGTCGGCACAGGCGCCTCTACCGGAGTCTCCTCCGCAGCGGCTGGCTGCTCCGCTGCCACAACTTCCTGAACGCCCAACTCAACAACTTGCGGGGCTTCGACGCTGATCTGCGCAGCTTCGACACTGATTTGCGGAGCGTCGACACTGTCTTGCGGGACTTCGACCTGAAGGTCCTGCTCCCACTCGTTCGAGAGATCAACTTCAGACTCTTGCGGTGCGGAAGCCACGACCGGCTCAGTTGCTGCCGGAGTCTCAATCTCCGGGGCCATCGCACTCGGCGCCACTGCCGCCGGAGTCGCCGCAGCCGCGGCGTGGAAAAATAATCCGCTGGGCGCAGCCGCCTTGATGGCAACCGGCGCTTCCACTGCCGGCTTGACCTGAACGGCGTCAACTTCAGGCTCATGCGCTGGGCCCGAAACCTCAAACTCAGGCGCCGCAGCCTCGCTGCTTACCGCCGCAACAACCGCTTCTAATGCAGGCGCGCTCGCCGTCCCGCTGCTTTCCTCGTACTTGGCCGCCAGGTCCGCGTATCGCGAAGCCTCGTCCGCGTGCCCTGCATCGCGGTAAATGCTTTCCAGCGTCCGGCAACAGACGCCCGCCTCGGCAAATCTCCCCGCCCGGGTATGCAACGCCGCCAGTTTCTGATTCAGTTGCAGGTCCCGAGGCGCTTTCGGCAGCGCTCCAATCAGCGGCCCCAGCGCCTTCGCCGGCATGTTGTAAGAAATAAAAAGTTCCGCATCCGTCATCGCCGCGCGCACTGCCAGCGCAACCGCGTCGTCGTACCGTTGTTCGATGAACGGAGCCGTGGCTTCCAGTTCATCCACCAGCGCAGCGCCCTCTTCCGCCGTAATCGGATGCGCCGCCGTCGTCTTCGCCGGGTCTTGCTTCTCCAGAACCTGTTGATAGTTCTGCGCATGCATCGGGTTGGCAGGTTCCAGTTGCGTGAGCTTCAAGTAATACTCGCGCGCCTTCTCCAGATCGCCGGATTGCGTGTACGCATGGGCCAGCAGCTCATAAACTTCGGTCAGGTGTGTGGTCTCCCCGGCTTTCTGGAACAACCCCAGCACCGTCTGCAGGGCCTGCGGATCTTCCTGCACATGCCCGATAATCGTCTGCACGGCTTCTACGAATTTCGCGCTGTCGTGCCGAAGCAGCCGGTCAGAATACTGCTCATACATCTGCAGCGCATCGCGGTACTGTTGTGAAGCCACCAGGGCCGCTGTGTATTCTTCAATGGCCCCAATGTCGTCATGCACCGTCGCCAGCTTGGTGGCCAGGCCGCCCGCATCCGTCAAACGCTTTGCCCGCAGATACGCCTGGAACAGGATCTTCAATCCCTCGGGATTTGTATCCAGGTCGGCAACCTTCGCCAGCGCGTTGATTGCCGCTTCCGCATCTCCCGCTTCAAACGCCGCTTTCCCGCGCAGCACCAGGGCATAACTGCTGCCCGGCTCCAGCTTCAACATCCGTTGCAGGATTTCATCCGCTGCCGCCAGTTGTCCCTTGGCCCGCAAGGTTTCCGCGGCCGAAGTCAGGATCTTCCACGCTTCTTCCTTCTTGCCCAGCCGCACATAAACTTCCGCCAGCTTGGTGCGCATGGCGACATTGTCAGGATCCATTTCGAGCGTCTTCTCGAAAATCCTGACTGCCTGGTCCAGTTGCCCGTTCTTTAAAAAATCTTCCGCGACCTGCAAATACTGCGCCCGCGCGTCGTTGAACAAGCCTTGCTGGGTGTACAGCTCTGCCAGCCGTAGCACGCTTTCCATGGACGGCTTCAGCTTGCTGAGCTTTTTGTACATCGCGATTGCCTTCACCGTGAAACCCTGTGAGGCATAGGCGTCGCCCACGCTCTTGAAGCACGTTGCGGCTTTGTCAGTCTCGCCGGAACGCGAGTAAAGGTCGCCAACCGTGTTCATCACGGTCAGGTCCTTGGGGTCCGCTTTGAGAATTTTTTCGTACTCGGAAATAGCGTTTGGAAGCTTGCCCTGCTGGACGAACTTCTCCGCAGCGCTTAGGACCTTCTGCTTATTGAACCCGAAACCAAACGCCATAAGATTGCCGGCTCCGAACTTCTCCCGGTTTTTGCCGGAAGAACGAATGACCATCCGGACGGCTGCACCTGGGGCATCCCTGGGATGGCCGTTCGGACATGGTCATTCTACGGCTCGACAGCCCGAATCGTATGGTTACTAAGGGTTACCGGAAGGGAGTGTACGTCTGGGTAGGGCGGCAGGGGGAATTGGGAGATTGGGTAATTGAAGTTTCGCAGCGCTACTCAAAATTCCACAATTTCCAGATTTCCCACTCACTCGATCGGCCTCACGCTCGAGCCGCCGCAGCCAGCACAAAGATGAAGACCACCAGCATCAGAGGCTTAGGCAGCCTCCGCAGAACTTGCCAGGCAACAAAACTCATCGACGATCCCTCCGCGCGGGGGAGACCCGCAAACGAATCTGTCGGCCAGAGCAGAAAACCAAGTACCAGAAAACCAGTTGCCAGAGAACCGCTGAATCGGGAATGGCGGGATTCTATGTCAGGCCCGCCGCCAAGCGCAAGGGGTCTTTGGGAAATCCGGGATCTCGGTTTCAATGATTCGATCCCCCGATGATCCAATCCCCCAATGACTCACTTGAGTTACGCTTTCAATGTGGAGCGATCCAGCGTCGCCGACTATCTTCTTGATTTCACGCGCCTCGGCCAGCAAACCGCCTTCGCCGAGCCCAACGGCTACCGTGTAGTCCGCTCCACTTACCGCGACGTCGCCGACTCCGCTTACCGTTTCGCCCGCGAACTCGACGCCCGCAAGATTCACAAAGGCGACCGTGTCGTAATCTGGGGCCCCAACACCGCCGCCTGGGTTGCCGCATTCTTCGGATGCGCCCACCGCGGCGTAATCGTCGTCCCCATGGACCATGCTTCGTCGCCCGACTTCGTACTCCGTGTCTTCCAGCAGGTCAACGCCCGGTTGCTCCTCTGTGCTCGCGACCGCGCGCCGTCCGGCTTGCCTGCTCTATTCTTCGAAGAATTCCACGATGTCATCAGCCCTCATTCCGCAACCGCGTTCGCCCCTGAAGACATCGCCCGGGAAGACGCCCTCGAAATCGTCTTCACTTCCGGCACAACCGCCGAACCGAAGGGCGTTGTCATCACCCACGGCAACGTGCTGGCGAACGTCGCCCCGCTCGAAGAACAAATTAAGTCCTATTTGAAGTACGAACGCTTCGTCCATCCCATCCGTTTTCTCAATCTGCTTCCATTGAGCCATGTCTTCGGTCAGTTTCTCGGGATGTATCTTCCGCCGCTCATGGCCGGTACCGTCGTCTTTCAGGAAACCTTAAAGCCCGCCGAGGTCATCCGCACCATCCGCCGGGAGCGAGTTTCAGTCCTGGTCGCCGTCCCCCGCATGCTTCAGTCGCTCAAAGAGAAATGCGAACGCGACTTGGACGACGCGGGCGACCTGGCCAGCTTCCGAAAGAAATTCGCGGACGCCAAAGGCAAGCACTTCCTCCGCCGCTGGTGGATCTTCCGCCGCATCCATCGCCAGTTCGGTTGGAAGTTCTGGGCCTTCATCTCCGGCGGCGCCGCCCTCGACCGCGAAACCGAAGAGTTCTGGCAGCGCCTCGGCATCGCCGTCGTCCAAGGGTACGGCCTGACCGAAACCACTTCCCTCATCAGCGTCAACAATCCTTTCCGCGTCGGAAAAGGATCAATCGGGAAGGTAATCGAGGGACGAGAGGTCAAGCTCGCCCCCGACGGCGAAATCCTGGTACGCGGCGCGGGCGTAGCCTCCGGATACTGGTCCGCCGGCGAGCTGCATTCCGTTTCCAGCGAGCAAGATGACGGCTGGTACCACACCGGCGACATCGGAGAACTCGACGCCGAGGGGAATTTGTTTTTCAAGGGCCGCAAGAAAGACGTCATCGTCACCCCCGCCGGGATGAACATCTATCCCGAAGACCTGGAGAACGCCCTAAAAGCACAGCCCGCAGTGAAAGATTGTGTGGTCATCTCCCTCGCCGTCGGAGGAAACGCGGAGCCTTGTGCCGTGCTGCTGCTGCGAACTCAAGCCGGCCAGCCGCAAACTGAAAAAGACCAGGCCGATCCCGCCCGCATCGTCGAAGCCGCAAATCAAACCCTCGCCGAGTATCAACGCATTCGTCGTTGGACTGTCTGGCCCGGCGAAGATTTCCCCCGCACCTCCACGCAAAAGCCCCGCAGAAAAGAAATCGCAGAAACGGCAGACAAGATGCTGGCCACCGACGGAAATACATCACCGGTTTCTGATGTCCCTCTATCTGACCTGATCTCCCGCATCACCAAACGCTCGGTGAACAATCCAGCGGAGAGTGCCAGCCTCGACTCCGACCTGAACCTCAGCTCCCTCGACCGCGTGGAGTTGCTCAGCGCCCTCGAGGACCGCTACCAGGTTGACTTGAGCGAGACCCGCTTCTCCGCGGTGAACACCGTCGGCGACCTGCAACGAATGCTGAAAGGCGAGCTTCCGTCCCGCGCTCTCTACCACTATCCGGCCTGGCCACAGCGCTGGCCTGTGACCTGGATTCGCTTCTTCGTCCACTACCTTTTATTACGTCCTTCAGTACTTGTTCTCGGCTGGCCCAGAATTCAAGGCCGCGAAAATCTGCGCGGCGTGCGCGGCCCGGTGCTCGTCATCTGCAACCACATCGGCGACGTTGATGTCGGCTTCATCCTCACCGCCCTGCCCGCTCGCCTGCGTCACAAACTGGCCACCGCCGCCGGAGGCGAAGCTCTGGAGGCACTCCGCACTCCTCCCGCCAATCGGAATTTCTTCCTCCGGATCTTCGACCGGATCGAATGGCTCCTCGGCGTCTCCCTGCTGAACGTGTTCCCCCTCCCCCGCGAGGCCGGCTTCCGCGACAGCTTCGCCTTCGCCGGAGAGTCCGTGGACCGCGGCTACAGCATCCTCGTCTTCCCCGAAGGCCGTCACACTAAAGACGGGAAGATGTTCCCCTTCCGCTCCGGTATCGGCCTGTTGGTAAAAAACCTCGGCATTCCAGTCGTCCCCATGCGTATTGACGGTCTCTTCGAACTGAAACACGCCGGACGCAGAACTGCCCGCCCGTATCAGGTCAAGGTCAAGATTGGTCCGCCAGTGCGATTCGACCTCGGCGCCGATGCCGAGCAGATAGCCGTCCAATTGCAGCGTCACGTCGAAGCTCTTTGAGCCACCCAACTTGCACAGTTTGAACAGCTTATCAACAGTTTCGTAGCTCGAATTTACAGGACTCACTGTATGGACGTGGTTAGAGACGTCGTCAAAATCAAAGGGGCGGGAAGAAAGAAGGGCTGACCTCGGAGACTAGTCCGGTCAGCCCCTGACGAAGGAGCAGCGCGACGGAGTCGCTGCGTAACCTGCCTGATCGCGTGTGCGAGAAGGCGTAATTCAAACCTACGAAGGAAAGCACTTGCGGTCAATTCCGCGAAAGTTGCAGATGTTCTACAACTTTTGGTGTAGAGACCACATTTTCCCTGCACCGGACATTTACCCTCAACTTGGGCAATGAGCCAGGAAAACGGCCTGCCCGCGGCTGCATGCTGAGCGCTGTTCTATAATCCACGCGATGCGGCCGGTGCCTTCAGTCCTTGATCTAGTCAGTCATCGCCTGGCCCTTCCTCCCAGCCGTCGCGGACTCATTTTCACCGAACGCGTTCTCGCCTCCATCCGGGTAGTGCTCGCCCTCAGCTCTCTGCTTCTCATCCAACTCGACCCGGCAGCGGTTCGGCCCGAAGGCGGGCAGGTCCTCGTCCTCGTGCTCCTTTATCTTGCGACCGCTATGTGGCTGCTTCTGGTGGTGCAAGTTCGCTCGGAAATTTCTCCCCGCTTTTCGCGCCTCGCCCACGCCACCGACATTCTCTGGCCCGCCATCATCAGCCTGTTTACCGGTGGCCCGGTCAGCCCCTTTTTTCTGTACTTTGGTTTTGCTCTGGCGGCGGCGGCTTTTCGCTGGGGCATGCGTGAAACCGCCCTCACCACCGTCGCCGTGGTTGGCGCCATGGCGGCGGATGCCCTTGTGGTCACTCAAACCCACCTGGCCCTGTTCACCAGACCACCCTTCAGCATCGAGAATTTCATCATGCGCTCCCTCTATCTGGTGATTTTCTCCTTCCTCATCGGATATATCGCCGAATCCGAAAAGCGCCTCGCCACCGAAGCCCTCAGCATCTCGCAGATTTCTTCCAAGGTGCGGATCGAGGCCGGACTGAAAGGCACAGTCTTCGCCGTCTTGCACGAACTCATGAAGCTATTTGGCGGCCGCGAAATTCTCGTCATCACCCGCGAAACCGAGTCCCATCAAGTCATGCTGTGGCGAGTGGAGCAGTTGGCTTCGGTCGAGAAGCCCGTATTCACCTGGCGCCAATTGGATGAATCCGAAGAACAGGAATACTTGTGCGTAATGACCGAAGATGCCGCTGGCGCAGTCTGGCGCAACCGCAACGCAGCGAGTTCCATGACTCTCGACAAAGAAGGCCTCCGCACTCGCGGGCAGCAGTGTTATCTCGCGGCCCGGTTCACCGAGCAGCATCCCTTCAACCTGCTGCTGGCCTGCGCGATTTCTGCCGCTCCCGACGTTTCAGCGCGCGTCCTGCTCTTTGACCCCATGCTTGGCGGCCGCGCCGAAACCCAACTGCGCTTTCTCCAGGACGTCTCCAACTTGGTCGCCCCCTCGGTGTACAACGTCTACCTGCTGCGCCGCCTGCGTTCGCGCGCCGCCGCCGTCGAACGCGCTCGCGTAGCCCGTGAACTCCACGACGGCGTGGTGCAGTCTCTGCACGCGATTGCCTTCCGTCTATATGCGCTCCGCACCCGCTCCACCATCGCCCCCGCCGAACGCGAGCAGGAACTACTCGAGGTACAACAACTGGTGCAGAACGAAGCTGCCAACGTTCGCCAGCTGATCCAGCAGCTCGAGCCACTCGAGTTCGATCCTCGCCACCTCGCCGACTTTCTTGCCGGCATGGTGACCCGCTATCGCCAGGACACCGGCATCGGCGCGCAGTTCGTCTGCGACGCTCCCGAGGTCAATCTTCCGCCCGCAACCTGCCGCGAGATAGCCGGAATCCTGCGCGAAGCCCTGGCCAACGTCCGCCGCCACAGCGGCGCCCAGCATGTGCTGGTACGCTTGGCGAGGCAGCGTGGAGCCTGGCTGTTGACCATCGAAGACGATGGCCGCGGATTCGAGTTCAGCGGCCGCTTCACCCACGCCGAACTGGATGAAAAACGCCGTGGCCCCCTGGTGATCAAGCAGCGCGTCCGCGCCATCGAGGGCGAGCTGACGATCGTCTCCAAAGCCGGACAGGGCGCCCGCCTCGAAATCAAGGTTCCCGACCTCACCCGTGCTAGCATCGCATGAACTAGATCGAATGAGCCCCAATTCAATGACCACAGCTCCACGCCCAATCCGCATCGTAATCGCCGACGATCACGCCATCTTCCGCGACGGCCTGCGCCGCCTGCTCGCGACCCAGGAAGACTTCGTCGTCGTGGCCGAAGCCTCCGACGGCAAGGAAGCGATTGCGCTCGCCACAGAACTTCGTCCCGACATCCTGCTGCTCGACCTCGCGATGCCCCGCGTCCCCGGAATGGAGGTTCTGCGCGAGCTTGCGCATCAGGAAATTTCCGTGCGCACCATCCTTCTCACCGCCGGCATCCAGCCCTTTGCAGTTACCAGCGCTCTGCAGTTGGGCGCGCGCGGCATCGTGCTCAAAGCGTCTCCGCCTGAACTTCTCCTGAAAAGCATTCGCGCCGTTTATGAAGGACAGTTCTGGGTGGGCAGCGAGCCAGTCGCTTCATGGGCACGCGCAGGTGGCCCCTCGACCACCGGCTTCGGCCTCACCTCCCGCGAGATCGAAATCATCTCCGCCATCAAAGAAGGCAGCAGCAACCGCGAAATCGCCAGCAAACTCGCCATCAGCGAAGAAACCGTCAAGCGCCATCTCAGCAACATCTACAGCAAGCTCGGCGTCTCCAGCCGCCTGGAATTAGCGGTGGTCGCCACCGAGCAGCATCTGGGGTTGGAGTAAACGATATTCTTTACGACCCCTTGCGTACCAGCAGCCCCAGAACCGGCAACGCCATCCCAACCAAGAAAAAAATCCCCAGCACCCAGTTCAACCACTTCTTCTCCGGATGGTTGACCCAGTAACACAGCAGCGCGGAGAGCAGCAACGCCTGTGGCACTACTTCCCACCACCCCCTCAGCTGAGACCGAATCGGCGCCGTAGTGTAGATCATGCCTTCCATCGATCCCGACACCGGCCCGAACGTGCCCAGGATACCGAGCGCAATCAGCATCCATGCCATGACCAGCCAGCCCAGCTTCCTTCCGAACAAGCAGCCCCGAAGCGGATAGAAGACCATCGCGAATACCAGGCCGCGAAGCGGCTGAAACAACGGTCCGGCCATCACCAAAGGATCGTTAATGTGCCGCATGCCCGAGTCCGGACGCGCCAGCGCTTCTGCATAGTTGAGAAAGTGCGCCGCCAGAACTCCCATGAACATGTAGGTCATGGTGTGGCAAACCGCCGTCTTAGCTGCCAGCGACGAAAAACTTGGCCCGGGCTTATCCATTTGTGAGATTCCGTGATCAGAATATGGCGCCACAGCCGCCGCAAGGATTTAACCAGAAAAATCAACGCCGATGGGGATAAATACTCCAGGCCTCGGAAAGAGTGGGGACTCTGGCGGAGGGAGAGGGATTCGAACCCCCGGTACGGTTTCCCGTACAGTGGTTTTCAAGACCACCCGTTTCAACCGCTCACGCATCCCTCCGCGGCCTTTCCACAGTCTAGCAAGAGTGCCGTGCCTGCACACCCAGAACGCCTTTCGGGCTCACCGCGGCAGCACCCCCACCCACTCCCCCGCCTCAATCCGCTCCCGATCCGCGGAGACCACCACGTAGCAATTAGCCCGCGCCACGGCCGCGATGTCACCCGACCCTTGCCAGCGCACCAGTTCAACTTCCGCGGCTTCAAACTCTCCTCCCAGCGATGCCGGCAGAAAGCGCGTCAGTCCAGGCTTTGTGTGGATCGCGGTTTTCAACTTTGCACGCACAAAATTCAGCTTCCTTACACCCATTCCGGATAACGATTCCAGCACCGGCCGCGCGAACAGCTCAAATGTAACCATGGTCGAAGTCGGGTTTCCAGGCAGACCAAAGAAGTATTTGTAATGACCCGCCGCCGCTGCCGGGTCCGGAGCACTTCCCCCAGCCTCGCCGGCCGTGATCCCAGCGCCGCCCGGGACCCTTCCAAACACAATCGGCTTTCCCGGCTGAATTTTCGCGCCCGTAAAGAAAAACTCAGCTTGCATTTCTGCGAGCGCCTGCTCAACCAAATCGTACTTGCCCATCGAGACGCCGCCGGCAATCAACAGCAGGTCCGCCTCCAGTCCTTCTTTCAGCAACTCGCGCAACCGCCCCGGCTCATCCGGCGCGATAGGCAACAGCACCGCCTCACCGCACGCCGCATGTATCTGCCCCGCCAGCGAATAGGTATTGGAATTGCGAATCTGGTTTGGTCCCGGCGGCACGTCCACGTCCACCACTTCATCACCGGTCGCAAGCACTGCAACCCGCGGTTTGCCATACACCAGCAACCGTGATCGTCCCACCGCTGCGGCAACCGCAATTTCCGCATAGCTCACGTGCGCGCCGGCAGCCAGCAACCGCTCCCCACGTTTCGCTTCCGAGCCCGCGGGAACAATGTTCTCTCCCGCCGCCACGCCCCTTGTGATCTCGACCCGATCTCCGGCACGCGCCGTGTATTCCACCATCACCACTGCATCCGCCCCCACCGGGGCCGCAGCTCCCGTCATAATCGCGGCCGCCTTCCCCCGGGTGATTTCGGGCATCTGCGCCGCGGCCATTCCTGCTCTGATTTCTCCGATGACTTCCAGATTTGCCGGTAGGGTTTGCAAATCGGCGGCGCGCACCGCATATCCATCGCGGGCAGCTCGCGGAAACGGCGGGAAGTCGCGATCGGCATGCACCGGCTCCGCCAGCACCCGTCCGTTTGCGTCCAGCAGGCCAAGCAGTTCCCGCCCCCGCGGACGCAATTGCGACGCATGTTCCTCGACTGTGCGTCGCGCTTCCTGAAAACTCAAAACTGGCGCTTCGGATTGGGCCGTCACGCTGGAATGATAAAGGAAATCGCAAGAGGAAAAGAGAAGAGAAAATAAAGAAGAGAAGAGAGAAAAACCAGGAAAGACGGCAACCAGCTAACGCTATTTCTGCGCCGCCAGCCTCTTTGCCAACCCGCGGCCATCCGCAGCATGGGCCACAGCAATCTCCGGACTCACCGTTCCGCTCGCTACCAGCCGCTCCAATTGGGAGTCCAGACCGCTTGCCTCGCCAGGCGAATGCATTTCAACGCGGTCCCGTTTACCGCCGCCATGCCCTTCCAGCAACTCACCCAGCAGCCCCGGACCCGCTTTCACCATCTCGAACACCGCCACCCGTCCGCCCTCGTTCTTCCGTGGCAGCAGCCGTTGCGAAATTACACTGCGCAACATCAGGCCCAGGCGTTCCCGGACTGCCCCCTGCTCCGGGCCCGCAAAAGCTCCCACAAACCGTTCCACCGTCTTGTGCGCATTCAGCGTGTTCATGGTCGAAAGCACCAGATGTCCCGTTTCCGCCGCTTCCAGCGCCAGTTCCATCGTTTCCCGGTCCTTGAGTTCCCCCACCGCAATCACATTCGGCACTTGCCTTAGCGCCGCTCGCATGGCAAGCGCAACACTCGGCGTATCGCTGTGCAATTCCCGCTGATGAATGGTGGCGCGCTGGTGATTGTGCAGAAACTCGATCGGGTCTTCAATGGTGATGATGTGGCAAGTCTCAGTGTGGTTGATGTGGTTGAGCAGCGCCGCTAGGGTTGACGACTTTCCCGACCCACGCGGCCCCGCGATCAGCACCAACCCATCGCGGATGGCAGCCACTTCGCGCAACTGTTCCGGCGCTCCCAGCGACTTAAAATCAGGCACCGCCGTCGGAATCACCCGCATCACCACCGCGCAACTGCCGCGCTGAATGAATACATTCACTCGAAACCGCGCCAGGCCCGGCAGCGCATACGACACGTCGCAATAGCCTTGTTCCCGCAACATGCCGATCGCCGCCTTGTTGTTGCCGATCAAATCGGAGGCGATGCGGCGAGTATCATCCGCCGTCAGGAAGGAGAGTCCCGGCCGTTCCACGGTCACAAATTCGTCGTTGACCTGCACTTGGAGCTTTCGCCCTGGAGAAAATATCAGATCACTCACGCGAGGATTGGCCCGCAACATCGCCGCCAGCAGATCATCGGTCGCTGCGTTGGCGGAAATCGGGTCGAGCGAAACTTGGATTGGAGCTGTGCCGGTCGCGGCCACTTGCGCCTCTGCGGGCGCGGGCTGACAAACCCGCACCTCAGAACCACTCTAGCGAAGTTGCCCGACCGCTTCTAGAAAGAACGACCCGTTCATAGACCTTCGTAACCTCACCGCTTTCCCGCAATCCCGCCGCGGGAAAAACAAAAAGGGCGGCCAGGGCCGCCCTTCTGTAACCGCATCTCTGCCTCTAATTCTTCTTCTTCTTCGTCCCGTAACTGGTCTCCACTGTGCTCCCCACCAGAGCCAGGTCGCTCTTGGCTTCTGCAGCGTGTACTCCGTCCGGCTGCAGTTCCAAATACTTCTGGAAGGCGTCCGCCATGCCCGGGGGTGCAATTACCTTGTTGTTGCTGTCCATCTTGAGGAGACCCATCAAGTCGATGCCCTTCAGATAGTAGGCATCCGCATTTTTGGGATCCGCAGCGATGGCTTTGTCGAATGCTTCAACCGCCTTTTTCACGATCTCTGGGTCACTGGTTTTATTGCTGTTGGTCAGCAGGATTCCCATATTCAGGTAGTAATGTCCAGCGCCGGCGGGATCAAGGTCAGCCGCCTGTTTGTACGCGCTCATAGCTTCATCGTTCTTGCCCAATCTGCCTGCCGCAGCCGCTAGACTATCGTTGTAGGCGGCCAGCAACTGGTTGTCCGACATTCCGCCTTGCGCCGTCGGCTTTCCGCCTTGGGCCGGGCTGCTCATGGCAGTCTTCTTCAGTTCGATCGCCTTTTGCAGGTCGTCGTAGGCGCTGCTATTGCGCTTCGCCTTTTCCGCCGGATCGGTCTGCGCCTTCGCCGAGTCCAGATAAATCACCCCCCGCCGGTACCACACCACGTTCTCGTCGGGGACCAGCGCCACCGCCTCGTTCATCAAGCCAATCGCCTTGTCATAGTCCGGGGTCGGTGGTTGTAAGGCGGCCGTGGCGGCCGCGAGCTTGTCCTTGACCACCTTCACGTTGGCGTTATATTTTTCCGCATTCGCCTTCGCAGACTGCATCTGCTTGGCCTGTTCGTCGGTCATACCCGCCTGTTTCGCCGATTCTGTTTGCGACTGCTTAAGATCGAAGTCCAACACAGTCTCATCCAGCCCAAGATGATAATTCTTGACCGAGTCCAGTTCTTTTCCGTCCTTGCTCAAGGTGACTGTATATTTGCCCGGGTCCAGGCCTAGGTGTAAATATTGGCCCTTCTTGTCGGTCTTCATGGTAAAGACCCGCCCGTTCTCTTCGTTGTGCCAGACAACCTGAGCGTCGACAATCGGGTTCCCACCCACATCCTTACAAACGCCTTTCACCGTGGCCGATTGCGAGACCGCAGGCACCGCAAAAATTGTGCATAAAATTGCCAACAGCACTGCATAACCAAACTTTTCCTTCATTTGAGCCTCCCGGCTGGGCCTGGGACCGAAATCCAAGGCCGGTTTCAAACCGTCTGTGCTAGCGGCGCATAAGGCAGCGGATCCACCGCTCCCGCCTCATCGAACGCCCTCCGCCGCAGCACACAACTATCACACACTCCGCAAGCGCGGTCTTCCCGGCTGTAGCACGACCAACTTAAATCGAAGGGCGCGCCCAATTCAAGGCCGAGCCGCACAATCTCCGCCTTGCGCAACCCAATCAGCGGCGTCGCGATTTCGATGCCGCCTTCCTTGGTGCCCGCCTGAATCACTTTATTAAACGCCTGATAATACGCCGGCCGGCAATCCGGATACCCCGAACTGTCCTGCTCCACCGCGCCAATATATATTTTAGACGCTCTCCGTACCTCCGCCCAACTCACCGCCACTGACAAGAAATGAGCGTTGCGGAAGGGAACATAAGTCACGGGAATGTCGCGCCCCAGCTCGTGCGACTCCGGCACCGCGATTTTTTCGTCCGTCAGCGCCGAACCGCCAATCAGCTTCAAGGCTTCATTCCGTACCACTAGCCGCTCGCGGATTCCCAACCGGTCGCACACTGCCACAAACGATTTCAGCTCACGCGCCTCCGTTCGTTGCCCGTATTGAACGTGAACCGCCGCCGCATCGCAATCCCGCGCCGCCAGTGCAGCACAAACACACGAGTCCATCCCCCCGCTCAGTAGGACCACCGCCCGCGACCTGTTCGCTTCCATCATCTTGATTAATCGGGTGATCTGGTGATCGGGTCATCGGGCGATCTAAAACCAAGTCAAAAGCGCGGGCTTGGCGGTTTCAGATCACCCGATGACCCGATCACCAGATCACCCGATCCCTAAACCCCCTTCATCGCCGGGTCCCAGATCAGCTTATGGATCTGTAACCCCAGCCGCGCCGGAACGTTGTCCTCCAGCATCCATTCCGCCAGTTGCTGCGGATCCAGCAGGCACTTGGATGCATCCCGCGCCCCCGCCGCGTCCTTGGCAAACGCCGGCGAAAACAGCACCGCATTCACCCGCTGTGCCAGCCCGTGACAGGCCGTGAAGTTGCGCGCGAATTCGTAGTCAGCGCGATCGCTAATCACAAACTTCACTTCATCATGGGGTCTGAGAGTGTCAAGATTTTCCATACGAAAAGTGTCCGCCTCGCCCGAATCCGGACACTTCACATCCACAATCTTTACCACGCCCGCCGGAACATTCTCCAACGGCCGCTCCCCACTCGTCTCCAGCAATACCTTGTAGCTGGAATCGAGCAACCGCTGCATCAGCGGAACCAGCTCCCGCTCCTGCAGCATCGGCTCCCCGCCCGTGATCTCGACCAGCCCGCCAGCCGCAGTCAGCCGTTCCACCTCATCAAACACCTGTTCCGGCGTCATCTTCTTCCCGCCGTAAAAACTGTATTCCGTATCGCACCACGAGCACCGCAGATTGCACCCCGTCAGCCGCACGAACACGCACGGCAGCCCCGCGTAAGTGGATTCCCCCTGAAGCGATTTGTAGATTTCCGTGATCTGCATGGTGACATCGGGTCATCGCGACGATCGGGTCATCGGGCGATCTAAAAGCCCACCGTCATTCGGGGTAGGGCTGGCTTTCAGATCGCCCGATGACCCGATCACCAGATCACCCGATCATCTCACTCTGAATACTTGGCGGTGGTGGTATCCGTCTCAAACACCGTCACATCCTTCACAAACACCCGTCCGCTGGTCACCTGCCGCAGCCGCCCGTTCGTCTCATCGTAGAAATACTTGGCCAGATTCTCCGCCGACGGATTCAATTCGGTAAACGGCGCAACGTCGTTGATCATCTGATGATCAAGCCGGTCGATCACGTGCTTCATGACTTCGCGCAAGTCCTTGAAATCCAGCAGCAGCCCGGCCTTGTCCAGGTCCTTGCCCGCCAGCGTCACCCGCACCTTGTAGTTATGCCCGTGCGGATTCTCGCACTTCCCCTTGTAATTCCGCAGGTAGTGCCCCGCCGCAAACGAATCTTCAACCGTGACTTCGTACATGGACCCTCAGTCCATTCCAGCGAAACACCAATTGTATCGCCAGACACCGAACACAAGGCTGGCTGCGCCTGGAATAGGAGCTCTGATTCCGAGGCAGCCCCCAAGAGAACTGGCTCAAATACATACTCCTTACTGTTTGTAAGGAAGTATGACTAATGGTAAGATACCTCTATGCCCAGCGCCACTCTCACCTCGAAAGGACAGATCACCATTCCAGCCGAGGTCCGCTCCGCTCTGGGCGTGAGCTTCGGCGACCGCATCGATTTTATCGAGGCGGAAAAAGGCAGGTTCATCATTGTTCCTGCGACCTGTTCCGTGCAGGAACTCAAAGGGATCGTCCCCAAGCCGAAGCGCCCGGTTTCGATCGAGGAGATGAATGGCGCAGCCGCGATGCGCAAGTTTCACGGCCTGAAAAAATGATTGGCCTCGACACCAACATCATCGTGCGGTATCTCACCCAGGACGACGACATTCAGTCCTCCCTCGCCACCCGGTTGTTTGAATCGCTGACCCCCGAAGAGCCCGGCTTCGTTTCTACGGTTGCGCTGATCGAGACGGTTTGGGTGCTGCGGAGTTTTTACGACGTCTCCCGCGATCGTCTTCAACCCATCATCGACACTCTGTTACGTACCCGCGGAGTCGTAGTGGAACGAAGCGACCTGGTCTGGATGGCACTGAGCGCGCACTCCCGCGGCAATGCTGACTTCGCTGATTACCTCATCGAACGCCACGCGCACGCCGCGGGCTGCGAGTACACCCTGACTTTCGATCGCGATGGCGTAAACACAGCCGGCATGAAGCTGCTGAAATAGGCTCACTATGGTTCGTCGGTTGCCGCTCCAAACCACTCCTCCACCACCCCCAACTCGGTCGTCCTCCGGTAATCCGGCAGGCTTTCCACAAACACGCGCCCGTATTGCTTCTTCAGAATGCGATTGTCCAGCAACACCAGCAGCCCGCGATCATTCAGCGACCGGATCAGCCTTCCAAACCCCTGCTTTAACGTGATCACCGCTGCCGGCACCTGATATTGAAAAAACGCGTTCCCACCATCGGCATCAATCGCCTTGATCCGCGCCGCCACGACCGGATCCGACGGCACCGCAAATGGCAACCGGTCAATAATCACGCAACTCAACTGCTCGCCCTGCACGTCCACGCCTTGCCAGAATGACGACGTCGCAAACAGCACACAATTCGGCGTCAGCCGAAATTCTTCCAGCAGCGCGTTCTTTGGCGCGTCGCCTTGCAGCAGCATGGGAAACTCAACTTCACCTAACAGCCGCTGGTGTACGTCCCGCATCTGTGCGTAGCTTGTGAACAGCACAAATGCCCGCCCGCGCGTGATCTCCAGCAGCCGTCGAATTCGCTCCGCCGCTTTCGCAGCAAACTGCGGCGTCCGCGGGTCCGGCAAATCCGGAGGCACATACAGCAGCGCCTGCTTCTGATAATCGAAATGCGAAGGCAGCACCAGATCGCGCGCGTGCTCCACGCCCAGCCGCCCGCGAATGTAATCAAACCCGCCGCCCACCGCCAGCGTCGCCGAAGTCAGCACCGAACTTTCCAGCTTCGTCCACAAGCACTCGCGCAGGATCGGCCCAACATCGATCGGCGTCGCCTGAAGTGAAATTTTCTCCCGCCCGCCGCCGCGCCTGCGTTCAATCCAGAACACCGTGTTCTTGTCTTCCGATTCCATCACGAACCCAAGCTGCACCTGCAATTCCTGCGCCCGCCGCGCGAAGGCAAACACTTCCTCCGGCTTCGACGGCAGATTTTCGATTTCCGCTCCCAGCCGCGCCAACGACTGCCGCAGTCCGATGAACTCATCGCCATTCTCTTCCAAAAATTCGCGCCGGTTCTCAAAAGCAAACCGCCCGTCGCCTGGCGGCAGTAGCGAGAAGAAAAATCCCGACCGATCACGAAGACTCTGGATCGCTCCCGAAAGCGTCGCCGTGTAATTCCTATTCCGCTGTAGTGACGCTTCCACGTCGCGGCAAAGTTCTTCCAGCCGCGCCGCGCTCACCGAAA
This sequence comes from uncultured Acidobacteriota bacterium, assembly GCA_963839975.1. GTDB lineage: Bacteria > Acidobacteriota > Terriglobia > Terriglobales > Acidobacteriaceae > Gp1-AA145. Next base: position 218,319 of record CAWIXA010000003.1, read on the forward strand.
TCCCAAAATAGCTTCCCGCCACGTCTTCCAGTTCGTGCGCCTCGTCGAAAATCACCACACCCGCATCCGGCAGAATTCCCGCATCCGGCGCGCCTTCTGCCTGCTGTTTGATCCCCAGATCGGCGAAAAATAAATGATGGTTCACGATGATGATGTCGCTCTCCGCCCCCCGCCGCCGCATCTCGGTGACAAAGCATTTGTCCCACGACGAGCACTTCTGTCCCAGGCAAGTGTCGGCGCGCGCATCGAGTTTGTGCCACAGCGCGCTGGCCTCCGGTAATTGCGTCAGCTCAGCCCGGTCGCCGCTCGCCGTCGTCTGCTCCCACGCTGCGATCGCGCGATATTGCTCAATCTCATCCAGTCCGCTCAACACCGGCTGCCCCGTCAGGTCATACAGCTTCTTGCGGCACAAATAATTGTTCCGCCCCTTCATGTAACAGACGCTCAACTTCTTGTTGCCCTCGGGAAACAGCGCCTGCTCCAGAAACGGAATGTCTTTGTGAAAAAGCTGTTCCTGAAGATTCTTCGTCCCGGTAGAAATAATGACGCGCTTGCCCGAGCGAATGACGGGCATCAGATAAGCCAAGGTCTTGCCGGTTCCGGTGCCCGCTTCCACGATCAAATGCCGCTTCTCTTCAATCGCCGCCTCGACCGCCTGCGCCATTTGCAACTGCCCGCGCCGAAATTCATACGCCGGATGCGTGCGCGAGAGCAGCCCTCCGGGCGCGAAGAACTGATAGAGTGTAGTTCCCGCCCCAGGACGGCCAGAAGCAGCAACAGACGCGGGCTGAGAACTCAAAGACACAGAGTCTCTATAATAGCTGGACGGTAGAATCATCACAGGCCGCATCGAAATCCAGTTAGAGCCATGTGGGAACAGCCGCCCTCGGCTGTCCGGTCGAGCGAAGCTCGACAAGTTTCTCGTTTCATCGCCAATGGAAAACGCTCCCCTCATCGCCATCGTCGGCCGGCCCAACGTCGGCAAGTCCACGCTCTTCAATCGCCTGGTGGGCTCTCGCCGCGCCATCGTCGGCGACGAACCCGGCATCACCCGCGACCGTCTTTATGGAAAGGCCAACTGGCGCGGACACGATCTCCGCATCGTCGATACCGGCGGCATTCTTCCCGATGACTCCGACTTCATTCCCTCGGAAATCTTCCGTCAGGCCCGCGTCGCGCTCGACGAAGCCGCCGCCATCATCATGGTCGTGGACGCCCGCACCGAACTCGCCGCCCCCGACCTCGAACTCGCCCGCCTGCTCCAGCGCACCGGCAAGCCCCTGTTCCTAGCGGCAAACAAAATCGACAGCCCCAAGCAGGAATCGCTCGCCGACGACCTGCACCGCCTCGGCATTCGCAATATCTACCCAATCTCCGCCGAACACGCCCGCGGAGTCGAGGAATTGCTCGCCGCTGTCATCGCGGCGCTTCCGGCAAAAACCTTAACCACAGAGAACACAGAGGCCACTGAGGACTTTCAGGATCGAAAGCCGCGCTCTTCGCGGTCAACGCGAAGACTGGAAGATGCAGCGGACGAGCGAAGGCAGAAGAAGAACGATCAGGGGAAGGCCAACGACCAACGACCAACGACCAACGACGGTTTTGAGGCCGACGACCGACGACTGACGACCGACGACGCCCCACTTGTCGAGGAAGGCCCACCCACCGAAACCCGCGTCGCCATCATCGGCCACCCCAACGTCGGCAAGTCCACGCTGCTGAATCGCCTCACCGGAGCCGAGCGCTCCATCGTCTCGCCCATCCCCGGCACCACCCGCGACGCCGTGGACGAACTCGTCACCCGCAACGGTCAGAACTTCCGCTTCATCGACACTGCCGGAATCCGCCGCAAAGGCAAGACTCACATGATGGCCGAGAAACTTTCCGTCGTGATGGCGCGCAAGCATCTCGAAGCCGCCGACATCGCGCTGCTGGTGATCGACGCCACCGAAGGCGTCAGCGCGCTCGACGCCGCCATCGCCGGCTACGCCCACGAAAGCGGCCGCTCGGTGATCATCATCGTCAATAAATGGGATTTGTGCGGCCCCGGCGCATTCAACCGGCAGAAGTCCGGACCCGAGCACCGACCTGAGCGAAACCGAGAGCTCCTCTCAGAAAAACAAGCGCCGCCCGCACAAGCAGCTCCCCAGCGACCGCGAAGCTTACGAAGAACGCCTTCGCGACGAACTGAAATTTCTCAGCTACGCCCCGTGATGTTCGTTTCCGCCGCCAGCGGCAAAGGCACCGATAAGATTTTCCTCACCCTCGCGCAAGTCGCCGCCGAACGCCGCAAGCGCGTCACCACCGGCCAGATGAACCGCTTCCTCAAGCACATCGATTTCGACCGCGCCTCCGTCCCCATGCGCCAGCGCGTTCGCATTCTTTACCTGACCCAGGCCGCCGTCTCCCCGCCGACATTCGTCCTCTTCACCGACCGCCAGGTAAAGCTGCATTTTTCCTATCAGCGCTTTTTGGAAAACCAGATCAGAAAAGAATTCGGCTTCGTCGGTTCGCCCATCTGGATTAAGGTTAAGGCGCGTGGATAGTTGCCCGAAACCCGGCGCGTGCGTCCCACGTATTCAAGACTGGATCATGTGGAGGGACGTCTAATTGCGACACCGAGCCCTGCGGCGCACCTTCTTAACTCTCTTGACTTTGTACCTTGCTGGCACCTTGTTTGGCGGCATCGCTCTGGGCTGGATGGCGTTGCATCCTGGCCATCGTCCGTTGAACGCTAAAGACGAGCATCGCGCCGAGTCAACTGCACACGACGAAAACGCTACACTCCGCGACGTCCAAATTGTGACCTCCGACGGCATCATCCTGCGTGCTTGGTTCATTCGGCCCGCGCAAACAAATGGGACCGCGGTCCTTCTGCTTCATGGGGTGAGTGACAACCGTCTCGGCATGTACGGCTATGGCGATTGGCTTGTGAAGAATCATTACAGCGTTCTCTTACCTGACGCGACGAGCTCACGGCCTAAGCGGAGGGGAACTGGCGACCTACGGCTTAAGGAATCAGATGATGTTCACCAGTGGGTGAACTGGCTAGAGGAGAACGATCATTCACGTTGCGTGTTCGCCCTTGGCGAGTCGATGGGCGCAGCGCAATTGCTGCAGTCTCTCGTCTAAAGAGTCGCGCTTCTCCGCGGTGGTTGCCGAATCACCCTTCGCCACCTTTCGCGAGGTTGCCTATGCTCGTTTCGGCCGTCCGTTCCACGTCGGCCCATGGATCGGCAGAACATTCTTTCGTCCGACGGTCAATGTTGGATTTCTCTACGTCCGTCTTCGATACGGGCTGAACATGGAGTCAGCTTCTCCAGAGCAGGCCATTGTCGGGACCCATGTTCCGGTACTGCTCATTCACGGTCTCAGCGACCGCAATATACCTCCCGTACCATTCCGATCAAATTCAGGCGCAGAATCCATCTGATATCGCGCTCTGGAAAGTGCCCGGAGCGCGCCACACTGGTGCTCATACAGGTCGCACCGCAAGAATTTGAACATAACGTACTCGACTGGTTCTCAACACACTGCGCCAACAATTGACGTGTTCACGGCGTCTCCGGCCCCGTTTTCGTCAACAGCCCCACCCGCTCCACTCCCGAATCCCGCGCAATCGAGATCGCGTCCGCCACATACTCAAAGTCCACATCGTCATCGCCCTTCACAAACGCCACTTTCTCCGCCCGCTGCTTGAACACGTCAAACAGCCGATCGTGCAGGTCTTCCCACTTCACGCTCTCGATCGTTGACCTTCACCGACGGCGCCTGACCCTCCGCCGTCCAGCCAAGCTGAATCACGATGGTCCGCGGCGCCGGCGTGACTCTGCTTACTATTCGCCGGCTGCGGAATCTCCGCATGCAGCCCCTTTTCCTGCGACATCGAAACCACGACCATGAACACAATAATCAGCACCAGCAGAACGTCAATCATGGGAGTCATGTTGATCTCTGCCTGGAACGGACGACCGCCTGCTGTCGAGAATGCCATCTGAAACTCCTCTCAAGCACGCGCGTGTCTGAGAGATTGGACACTTGAAAAGTGAGATTAGTTCCGGTTTTCAAGCTCCGGCGACGAATGTTGTGCATCTCCATTTGAATAATCGGATTCCAATGGTTATGTTCCGCCTCGCCTTGCTGCTCGCGATCATCGCTCCCGCAGTCGCATCCGCCCAGGACAACTACGAAATCCAGGTCTACGGCGCAGACACCGTCCCTCCCGGTAGCACTATGCTCGAACTCCACTCCAACTTCACCGTGGACGGATCGAAAACCGTCATCGACGGCGTCCAGCCCACCAATCACGCCGAACATGAAACCGTCGAAATCACACAGGGAATCAACGATTGGTTTGAAACCGGCTTCTACATTTTCACCAGCATTCAACCCAACGGCGGATGGAACTGGGTCGGCGACCACATTCGCCCGCGCGTGCGCGTTCCCGAGTCCTGGCATTGGCCGGTCGGGGTGAGCATCTCCAACGAGATCGGATATCAGCGCGCGGCATTTTCTGCCGACACCTGGACTTGGGAAATCCGCCCCATCGTGGACCGCAAACTCGGCCCCTGGTATTTGAGCTTCAATCCCACGCTCGACCGCTCCTTCCACGGCCCCGGCGTGAACCAAGGGGTGGTGTTCTCGCCGAACGCGAAGGTCAGCTACGACTTCACAAAAAAGATTTCCGGAGGCATCGAGTACTACGCCAGCTACGGCCCGCTCACCGGCTTCGATCCGCTGCACGACCAGCAGCAGCAAATCGTCCCCGCCATCGACATAGATTTCGGTCCGCAGTGGGAATTCAACTTCGGCGTAGGCATCGGCACAACCGCCTCAACCGATCACCTGATCGTAAAGTGCATTGTCGGAAGAAGATTCGATTGGAAGAGGAAAAAATGATCGACGGTCCGCCCGCGCCCATCTGGGTCGGACACTCCCTTCGGCTTCGCTCAGGGCAGGCTTTGTCCGACGCCTTTGACTTTGACTCAGATCACCCGATGACCCGATCGCCAGATCACCCGATGCGTTTCACTCGTACCGCAGCGCTTCCACCGGATCCAGCTTCGAAGCTCGCATCGCCGGGACCAACCCGCTGATCACGCCGACAAACAGCAGCACCAAAGTCGAAACCGCCAGCGTCATCATCGAAATCTTCAAATGAATGTCGCCTCGACCGGAGTCGTCTTCAAAGAGCGGCCCCATCAAAGGCAGGGTTCCCACCGCCGCCGCTACCACGTAAGAAACGATCACGCCAATCAGCCCGCCCAGTAGCATGATCAGCAAAGTCTCCGCCAGAAACTGCAGCTTGATGTGGCTTTTCTTTGCGCCCAGCGCCCGTCGCAGCCCGATTTCTCGAATCCGCTCTTCCACCGAAACCAGCATGATGTTCATCACACCCACGCCGCCAATCCCCAAAGTCAGCGCGCCCACGAATGTCAGCAGCACTTCCAGGCCGATGGTAATTGCGTCAATCACGGGACGAAATTCGTCGCGCCCAAACATCTGCAGAGCCTTCGGGTCGGTCGGTGAAAAATTCTGCCGCGTGGCGATCGCCTCCAACACCTGCGCCATCGCTTTCTTCTCAAACTGCGGAGCCACCGGCGCAAACACCAGCACTGCGCCATATCGCGTGTTCCAAAGATCGCCTGCCGCCGAATACGGGATCCAAGTGGATTCATCGTCGCTGGAAAAATAGTTGCTGAGCTGGATCTTCCGCTGCATCACGCCGATGACTTCAAAGCGCACACCGCCGATGCTTACGTATTCACCCACCGCGGGCCGCCCGCTGAAAAGCTGCTCGCGAATCCGCCCGCCCAGAAAAGCACACCCGCCGCCGCTCCAGCTCATCCGTGGCGCTGATCCAGCGCCCTTCCGACGGCACTTCGTTCCGCATCTCGCCATATTCCGGACACACTCCGCGCACCGCCGCCGTCCCCACCAGCCGGTCGCCATACGCGATCCCCGGACGCCGCACCGTTTCCAGGCACGCGTATTTCACCAGCGAAGCGTTGGCCTTGATCATGTCGATGTCGGCCTGCTCCAGCAGAACTTTCTTTCCCGCGCGCTGTCCGCCCGGCTGTTCGCTGGTCTGCTGCGGCCACGCAATGACAACGCTCTTGCCAAATGCATCGAACCCGCCAACCAGAATGTTGCGAAAGCTGTTGCCATAAGCGATCAGCAGCGTCACCGTCGCAATCCCCCACACGATGCCGAGCATGGTCAGCGCCGTGCGCGTGTAATTGCGCTTCAGCGCCACCCAGGCTTCGCGAATGATTTCAGTCAGCATCAGCTTCTAGCTCTTAGCTCCTGGCTCTTAGCTCCTGGCTTTTAGCTTGTAACCCCAAAACTCTGTCATTCCGAGCGAAGCGAATCGTGAAACGATTCGCTTCGTAGTCGAGGAACCTGCTGTTCGCCGGGAAGTGGCAATGCTGCTTGCGCTCGCCCGTGCCTTAACTGGCCACTGGCAACTGGCAACCGTGCCTACCCTCCCGCCTCAAATCTCAACGCCTCAATCGGATCTACCGACGCCGCTCTCCGCGCCGGAAATAGCGCCGAGATCACCGCAATCGCGCCCAGCATCGCGCAAGCCAGCGCTCCCGATTGCCAGGTCGGCACCAGCCCCGCAAAAAACGCTGGCATGGGCAGCAGATCGACCAGCCAGCAAAGCCCGTAAGCAATGCTCATCCCGACCGCGCCGCTGAACAGCGCAATGATCATGGCTTCAATAAAGAACTGCTTCATGATCGCGTGTGCCGGAGCTCCCAACGCCTTGCGCACTCCAATTTCGCGCGTGCGCTCTCGCACCGCGACCATCATCACGTTCATCACGCCGATTCCGCCCAAAAACAACGTTACCAACCCGACCGCGCCCAGAAAATATTTCATCCCATCGGTCATCTGCGCGAACGCCTTCGCATTCTGCACCGTGTCCCAGATCGGACACGCTTCTTTGTCCGTTGGATCGTAGTGGTGCATCTTGCCCAGCGCCGCGCGCACCTGCGCCCTTACAGGCTTCATGTTGTTGAATGGATTTCGGCGTCACCAGCATCTGATCAAACGTCCGCGCCGTCCCCGGAGGCTTGTCCGGAAAATCGCGCCGCATCGCCGCAAACGGCAAAAAGATCTTGTTCACGTCCCAGCCGTCATAGCTCGAATCCTGTTTCTTCGAGGCCATCACCCCGATCACCATGAACGGAATGTCGTTCAGGTAAACATTCTCGCCCAGCGGATTTCGCCCCTCAGGAAAAAGCTGCTTGGCCGCATCGCTCCCCAGGAACACCACCCGCCGCCCCTCTCGCTGATCGTCCCAGTTGTAAAAGCGTCCCGAGCCAACGCTCAGGCTGCGAATGTATCCAAATTCCGGATACGACCCCGTGATCAAAAACGCCGCGTTGTTGTAATTGCTGTGAGTGCGAACGTCTTCCTGCTCCAGCTCCGGAATCGCATACTCGCAATCCGGCGCATCCGTTCGTGCACCGCCTGCACATCGGGATCCTCCCAGTGCACCACCCGCCCGGCCCGGGTGCCTCCAGCCTGCAAGCTGGTGCGCCCGTGGAAAACAATCATGATGTCTTTGCCCAGATTCCTCGTCTGGGCTTCCTGCCCCTTGCGCAGCCCCTCGCCCGCCGCCACCATCAGCACAATCGAGACAATCCCCCAGGCAATCCCAAACATAGTGAGGAACGTGCGCAGCTTATGCGACCATAGGGTGCGAAACACGTCGCGGATAAGATCGCGCAGGACCATAGTTATGCGTGCGGCTCAAGATTGGACGCTCGCCCACGCAGAAAGTAAGCCGGGGGCGTCACCTGTTGCTGGTACGCAAGCTCGAAGGGATTTGTTTCATCTACCCACCCAACCGCCTGTCATTCCGAGGAGCACAGCGACGAGGAACCCGCTGTCTGCCGGGAGCCGGCACCGACTCTCGGGTCACCTCAAAAGCGGGTGCCCCATTTCTCGCGCCCTTTGCGAGAAGTGGGGCTTTTCTTGACAGTGTTCCGAAAGCTGGGACCGCGAACAACTACGAAGCGCCCACTTCCGAATTCTGACTTCTGACTTCTGCAATTTCCGCCAACCAGTCGTTGAGTGCACCCAACCCCAGCTCGCACTGCATCTTATGCCGCAACTGCCGGTCTCGAACCTTCTTCTCCAGCGGCGGCAGCAAATCAAACGTAATATTCGCCGGCTGAAACTTCTTCGCATCTGCCTGCGTGATGTAGTTCACCAGCGACCCCAGCGCCGTCGCCCGCGGCGGCGCAACCGGAACCTCTCCCGCGACCAGCGCCGCCGCATGAATCCCCGCCAGCATTCCGGTCGCAATCGACTCCACGTATCCCTCCACTCCGCAAATCTGTCCCGCAAACAAAATCGCCGGATGCGCCTTCATCTGCTGCGTCGCGTTCAGCAGCATCGGAGAATTGATGTAAGTATTGCGATGAATCTGCCCAAAGCGCAGAAACCGCGCATTCTCGAGGCCGGGAATCAGCCGCAGCACCCGCGCCTGCTCGCCAAACCGCAAATGATTTTGAAATCCAACCAGGTTGTAAGAATCCGCGCGCAAATTTTCCTGCCGCAACTGCACCACCGCATACGGCGGGCGCCCCGTCCGCGGATCTCGCAGCCCCACCGGCTTCATCGGCCCAAACCGCAGCGTGTCCCGCCCGCGCCGCGCAATCTCCTCAATCGGCAGGCAGCTTTCAAAATAATTCAACTTCTCCCACTCCTTGGCCTCGACCGCCTCCGCCGAAAGCAGCGCATCCAAAAACCGGTCGTACTCCTCCTTCGACATCGGACAATTAATGTAGTCCGCCGTCCCCTTGTCATACCGCGCCGCCAGATACACTTTCGACATGTCAATCGAATCAGCTTCCACAATCGGACTGATCGAATCATAGAAGTAAAGATGATGTGCAGGCCCCAGTTGCGCGGGCTGATCTGGTCGTGTGGGTCGGACACTCCTGTCCGACCAGGCAGCTCCACGGACTCAAACGCCCCGCCCAACTGACTCAGCCGCGCAATCTCCAAAGACAAAGCATCCGAAGTCAGCGGCCCAGAAGCGATGATCGTAAGTTGATCCTCGGAAATCTTAGCAACTTCCTCGCGCGCAATCCGAATCAGCGGCTCAGCAGAAATCACCTCAGTGACCTTCGCCGAAAACAACAGCCCGATCCACCGCCAGCGCATGCCCCGCCGGCACCGCGCACTCGCGCGCAATCTCAATCAGCAACGACCCCGCCCGCCGCATCTCTTCTTTCAGCAGCCATGGCGCCGTATTCTCGCTCTCCGACTTCAGCGAATTCGAGCACACAAGCTCCGCAAAGTCCGCCGTCTGATGTGCCGGAGTAGTCCGGATCGGACGCATTTCATAAAGCTCAACCCGAACCCCCCGCCGCGCACACTGCCACGCCGCCTCGCACCCCGCCAGCCCCGCGCCGATGATTCTTATCTCACCCATGTTCTTAGATCACCCGATGACCCGATCGCCAGATCACCCGATCCTTCCCCGTGTCTCTGTGGTGAAAAGGTTTTCATTCGCCAGCCACGCGCCGCATACCTTCCTCATCGAAAGCCACGACCCTGCGCTCATCCAGAAACTCCGCGCCCAGCCGTTTGTAAAACTCAATCGCCGGAGTGTTCCAGTCCAGCACTTCCCACCGCATGCCAAAGCATCCTTCTTCAATCGCCAGCTTTGCCACCGCCGCCAGCAGCGCCTTCCCAATGCCTTTCCCTCGGAATCGCTCCGGCACAAACAAATCTTCAAGGAACAACGCCGGACGTCCCTGAAATGTCGAATAGAAATAAAAGAACACCGCGTATCCCGCAGGTTCCCCATTCCACTCCCCAATCAGCGCCCGGAATTTCGGCTCCGGACCAAACCCGTCGCGCAGCAGGTCCGCTTCCGTGGTGCGGACCTTATGCGCCTTCTTCTCATACGCCGCCAGCTCGCGGATCAAGGCCCGCAGCAGCGGAACATCTTCGCGAATTGCAGGTCGAATGTTCAGCATCGTCAAATCTTCAGAATCTAGGTTTTCAACTCCGCCACCGTCGCCCCTCCACCGCCCTCATTCTGCGGAGGCTCCGCCACCGACTCCACATGCGGATGCTTCTGCAAAAACTGCCGTAGCGCCTTTCGCAGAATCCCCATGCCGCTGCCATGAACCACCCGCACCCGCGGCAATCCCGCCATGAACGCCCGATCCACGAACTTCTCCACTTCGCGCGTCGCGTCATCTACATTTTGCCCGATCACATTAATCTCCGACGCCGCATTCTCCGCCTCGTTTTCCAGCACCACCGACACGCCCCGCGCCCGCGCCGCCTTCACCGGAGTATCCGCCGCCCGGCTCACCACCGCCGCAATATCCTCCCGCGCAACCCGCATTTTCATGTTGCCCACTTCCACTTCAAAGTGGCGGTCATCCAGCCGCCGCGTGACTCGCGCATTCCGCCCCATAGATTTCAGTTTGACGAAATCCCCCTCCGCCACATGCTGCACCATCTGCGGCTGCGCATTGGGGTCGCCGCGGTCCGCACCGCTAACATGCGCGACGACTGTCGAATCAAACTGATCTCGAAAATCGCGCCGCAGCTTCGCAATCCGTCGCTCGGCATCCTTCGAAACCTTCTGCCCCGCCGCCTTCTCCTGAACGGCGCTCACCGCCTCGCGCGCATGATATTCAAAGTCGCGCAGCAAGGTTTCTAGTTTCTTCTCCATCTCCCGCGTTTTTTCCTGCTGCTCGCGCTTTCCATCCGTTGCCAGACGCGCCCGTTCGCGCGTTAACTCTTCTTCGCGAGCACGCAGCCGCGAACGTTCCGCCTCCGCCTCGCGGATTTCCAAGTGCAGCCGGTCCAGAAACTGCCCCACATCCCGCGCCTGCGTCCCCAACCGCGCCCGCGCCGACTGAATAATTTCCGGATTCAACCCCAGCCGCTGCGCAATATTGATTCCCGCCGACGCCCCCGGCACTCCGATCTTCAATTCATACGTAGGCTGCAAAGTTGTTTCATCAAATCCAACCGCCCCATTCACCACTCCCGCCGAGGTCGTCGCGAAAACTTTCAGCGCAGTGTGATGCGTGGAAATAATCGTGATGCACCCAACCCGCAAAAAATGGTCGGCAATCGCCACCGCCAGCGCCGCGCCTTCTTCCGGATCGGTCGCCGACCCCAGTTCATCGAGCAGCACCAGCGACCGCGCCGTCGCCGTCCGTGAAATAAAATCAATGTTGGTGACGTGCGCCGAAAACGTCGAAAGATTCTGCTCAATCGACTGATAATCCCCAATATCCGCCAGCACCGCGTCAAACACCGGCGCTTCCATCCGCGCCGCCGGAACCGGAACCCCCGCCTGCGCCATCAGCGCCAGCAACCCCGCAGTCTTCAGCCCGACAGTTTTTCCGCCCGTGTTGGGGCCAGTAATAATCAGCTCCCGCCGCTCCCCTTCCAGTTCGATGGTCGCCGGAATAACCCGCGTGGGTCGGACACTCTTGTCCGACGCACGTTGCTTTTGCTTCTGAGCTCTGTTCCTCCGCCCCGGGTGCCCCATTTCTCGCGTCCTTTGCGAGAAGTGGGGCTTTTGACTTTGACTTTGACTTTGACTTTAGATTTCTCTCCAGCAAAGGATGTCGCGCATCTCTAAGAATCAGGCGAGAATCCCCAGCAACCAACTCCGGAGCCACGCAGTCGTACTCCTCCGCAAACCCCGCCTTGGCAAACTGCAATTCAACTCTCCGCCAGATATCTCCAAGCGCCGCCGCAATCTCCTCCGCCCGCTCCCCAATCCACCGCGTCATCTCCAGCAAAATCCGCCGCACTTCCGCCTGCTCATCTTCCAGCAGCCGCACCAGCTCATTGTTCTGCTCAATGGTTTCAAGCGGCTCCACAAAAACCGTCTGCCCGCTCGAACTCGCCCCGTGGACAACTCCCTGCACCCGGCGCTTCTGCTCCGTCTTCACCGGAATCACAAACCGCTCGCCGCGGATGGTGATCAGCTCATCCTGCACCGCGCCGCCTTCGGCCAGCCGCCGCAGATGCCCGCGCAACGACTCCTGAATCCCCCGCTTCTGCTTTTCAATCTCCCGCCGGATCGAAGCCAGCGCCGGCGACGCCTTGTCGTCCAGCGTCCCGTCCGGAAGAATCTTGTTGCGAAACCCGCGCAGAAATTCGCCGAAGTCGGCAATGCCCGCAGAAAGCCGCCGCACCGCCGTCCACTCCTGCCTCATCCCCTGCGGAGGCCGCAGCGCAATCTCCCGCCATTCCGCCGCCCGCTCCACCACGGTAGTCACGCTGACAATCTCCAGCGCCTCCAGCGCCGCGCCGGAAATGCCCGCCTTCTCGAGCAGCTCCGCGATCGGCGTCAGCCCAAAGAAATTGAACTGCCCGCCCACGCGCCGGAACTCGCGGACTTCAGCCACAAGTTGTTGTTGATTTTGAATCCAGGCAAGATCAGTCGAAGCCGCAAGCTCAGAAACTCGCGCCCGCCCCAGGTCCGAGGCGGCATATCCGCGCAGCAGGTCACGAAGACGCGTCAAACTCCAGCACCCGCGCGCTGCTATGGGTCATGAGTTGCACCAACTCATGTTACCGGATTGCTCGCGCAGCGGCGGGTCTGGAATTATTCCATCACGCCAAACGTATAGATTTTTCCCGAAGACGAAATACTCTGCGACGACATCCCCGGAGGCAGAAACCCGTACTCGCCCTTCTTCAGGTCGGTCAGCTTAACCCGCCAGGTACGGCTGGCAATTTTCTCGGAAGTGAACTCCACCGCATTCTTCTCCGAGCCGCTCGAAGCATGAATAATTCCGCCAGTAAAGGCGCGGAACTCCCGGCGGTTGCCCTTTTCGTCCAGCCTGAGCAATTGATACTCCGTCACTGACGTTCCTTCCGGCGCCTTAATGATGAACTCAAAAGGATTCGGCGACTGGATGGCGCTCTTTGGGCCCATGACTTTGCCGTTGGTGTGTCCCTTGGTCAGCCCCTGGGTGGCAATGCTCTTCATGACGCCGCCCGTCTGCCAGCCCACCACCTCCGGATCCATCTCCTTCACCGTGCCCTTGACCACAATGTAAACGCCGGCGTCCTCAGGAATGCCCGAGGCATTCGTGGCTGGCGGAACCGTCGGAGCCGTGCTCACCGCCGGCGCCGGATGCGGATTGATCATCGCCCGAATCACAGCGTCTGAGACCTTCGCCGCCTTCAGCGCTTTCAGACCGGCAACGCTGGTATCGAAATCGGTCTCCCCTCCGCCGCGAATCTTGTCCATCACCACGTCATCAGAAAGCCCGAGCGAAACCATATCCATGACATCCTGATTCGACATCTTCTTCGAGAGCGTCTGCCCCAGGCACAGGCTCGCCGCCATCACACACACCAACGCCACAATCACAATACGCACATGTCGCATATCAGCCTCCTGATCTCAGATTTCTTTCGGGATAAAGGAAGGAGCCCCAGAATTCCGAGCAAAGTCTATTCCAGATGTCAGGCAGTAGCAAGTAATTGGGATCACAGTAGAACCGGGAAGGGCACGAGTTTCACTCGTGCCGATTGCGTCTGCCGAAAACAGCGGCTTCCAACCGCTGAGGTTGCTTTCCTCAGCCATTGACATTCAACTCGCAAAGCGGATAATAGCCAAAGTCGCGTTCAGGGCTTTCCCGGACTCCTTCCCCCGGAAATTCGTCACGACCCGAGAGTCCCCGCCCAGGGAGAAAACAGCATGCTGAGAGGAATCGTCTCCTCTGTACTAATCGTGTCTCTTTGTTCTCCACTTACACTGGCCCAATCGGCTCAGCCAAGCGCTCCTTCGCCCGCACCAGCAACCGAAACCTCTGCTCCGAGCGCTGCCAAGCCCGCCATGCAAGGCTTTGGGCTGGAGGACGGAACTCCGGTCAAACTGCGAACGGCTCGCACCATTTCGTCCGCCGACGCCCACACCGGAGATACGTTGGACTTTGAGGTCCTTGAGGACGTGTTTGCCAAAGACGTTCTGGTGGTTCCCAAAGGGGGCATCGCGTGGGGAACGGTGACCGAGGCGCAGTCGAAGCGTCGCATGGCGCGAGGTGGCAAGCTCGACGTCAATATTGATTCAGTTCGCTTAACCGATGGTGAGAAGGTTCCTCTACGTGCCGTTAAAGACGTAAAGGGCGGAGGACATACCGGCGCAATGACGGGAGCCATGGTAGGAACAGCAATTGTGTTCTTTCCCGCAGCCCCGCTCTTCCTATTCATGCATGGGAAGGACATTTCGATTCCGAAGGGCACCGAGATCACGGCTTACATTAGCGGCGACACTCGGCTTGACCAGGCCAAATTTCAGCCTGCCAAGACAGACTCCACGGCGTCCCTGGCGAGTACTTCCTCCACCGGGCAGATCGATATTGCTTCGACACCGCCTGGCGCCGATATCGAAATCGACGGCAAGTTTGTTGGTAGCACTCCGTCGTCGGTGAATGTCGCACCCGGAGACCACGAAATCGCGGTCAAAAAGGGCGGCTTCGCCGTTTGGGATAGAAAAATTACCGTTTCTAGTGGACACGTCAACATCAGCGCCGAACTGACGCCCGCAGCCAATTAGGCCGCGCGGATCGCGCCCAACCGGGAAGGGCACGAGTTCCACTCGTGCCAATTGCGCCTGTCTCAACTCAGCGGATTCCGGAGGGCGCGTAAAAAACGCGTAAGGATGATCGGGGCTTGGCCCGGATCATCCCACCCCTCCCGGTTAGAAGGGGCCTTACAACCAAAATCATACCCATCCGAGATTTCAGGACGATGTACTCCCCATGAAATCTCCGTAAATCCTATTTCCCTTCCGGATACCCGTCCGGGGCGCGACCGCTGCTATATTTGTAAATTCGCGCGAGGCTATCAGGTATGGGAAGGAGGACCGTGCCCCGCAAGCTCGACGAATCCCGCCGCCTGCAAAAACGCGCCGAGGCCCTAATCCCCGGCGGCGTCAACTCCCCCGTCCGCGCCTTCAAAGCCGTCGAATGCGACGCCCCCTTCCTCGTCCGCGGACAAGGCTCCCACGTCTGGGACGCCGACAACAACGAATACATCGACTATGTCGGCTCCTGGGGCCCGCTCATTCTCGGCCACGCCGACCAAGGCGTCCTCGACGCCATCCTCACCGCCACCGTCAACGGCACCAGCTTCGGCGCCTCCAACCCGTCCGAGGCCGACCTCGCGGAATTGGTCGTCGAAGCATTTCCCACCGTCCAGAAAGTCCGCTTCGTCAGCTCCGGCACCGAAGCCACCATGTCCGCCATCCGCCTCGCCCGCGCCCACACCAAACGCAAATACATCGTCAAGTTCGAAGGCTGCTATCACGGACACGCCGACGCCCTTCTCGTGAAAGCCGGATCCGGCATCGCCACCCTCGGCATTCCCGGATCGGCCGGAATCCTCGAAGAAATCAGCCAGTTCACCATCGCGCTTCCCTTCAACGACAACGAAGTCCTGGAGCAGGCCTTCAGCAAATATCGCCACCAGATCGCCTGCGTGATCGTCGAGCCGGTGGTCGGCAACATGGGCTGCGTTCCCGGCAATGGCGGATATCTCGCCAACCTTCGCACCATCACCGAACGCGAAAACACGGTGTTGATTTTCGACGAAGTGATGACTGGCTTCCGCGTAGCCTACGGCGGCGCGCAAGAGTTGTACGGTATCAAGCCCGACCTCACCACCTTCGGCAAAATCATCGGCGGAGGATTGCCGGTCGGCGCCTACGGAGGCCCGTCCGAAATCATGGACCTGGTCGCGCCGCTGGGTCCCATGTACCAGGCAGGAACGTTGTCCGGTAATCCGCTGGCGATGGCTGCCGGGATCGCGCAACTGAGACATTTGCGCGACAAGAAGGCGGAAATTTATCCTCAGCTCGAAGCTCTTAGCGCGAAGCTAGTCGAAGGAGTGGCCGCAGCCGCAAAAGACGCCGGCATTCCGCTAACCCATAACCGTGTCGGATCAATGTTCACCTGGTTCTTCAATCCCGACCCAGTCACCGACTGGGATTCGGCCTCCAAGTCCGACACCGCCGCCTTCGGACGCTTCTTCCGCGGCATGCTCGACGCCGGAATTTATCTGCCGCCCTCGCAGTTCGAAGCCGCATTCCTGAGCGCGGCGCACACGGAGGAAGATGTGGAGAAGACGATCGCCGCGGCCAAAGGCTCGCTCGGGAAGTAATGCTCGCGGTGGCGATGCCCGTGTGGGTCGGACACTCTTGTCCGACGCCTCTGACTTTGGTTGTATCAGGGCACGCCTTCAGGCGTGCCGCTGACCGCAAACAGACGCGGAAGAAAATGGAAGCGCGCGCAGCGGAAAACCCGGCGATCAAAGATCAAATCAAAAGCGTCGGACAGGAGTGTCCGACCCACGCAGCCCTACGCCGCCGCCCCGCTCTTCGCCGCTTCCGGCCCATTGGTCCGCGCCCAGGTATATTGAATGCGGTGAATCACAGTAATCGTCGAGAGCACCGCGATGACCCACAGCACCGGAGCCATGCGGTTGAACAGTGCCCCCAGAATCACCAGCACCAGCCGCTCCGGACGCTCCATGAATCCGACGCGACACGACCCAATCAGCGACTCCGCCCGCGCCCGCGTGTAGCTGACCATGATGGCGCTGATCATCACGAAGGCCGTAAGCACGACGTAGAAGAACCGGTCTCCGCGCGCGTAGAAGACGATCAGTCCAAAAAACTGCGCCGCGTCACTGTAGCGGTCCACCACCGAATCGAAGAACGCACCGAAGCGCGTCACCCGGTTCTGCGCCCGCGCCACTTCGCCATCCACCAAATCAAAAAAACCCGAGGCAATAATCACCAGCCCCGCGTAGAAAAACATGCGCTGCTGGGTCTGCGCGGTGGCGTATCCAAAAAAGAACGCTGCCCAGGCATTGACCACCAGCCCCATAAACGTCAGCACATTGGGATTGACCCGAGTAAGCGCCAGCCAGCGCACAATCGTGCGTAGCAAAACCGCGCAACCTCGTCCGAAAGCGCTAGTCCAAGTCATAGGGGAAATTGAATCATTAAATCATCGGGGGATTGAATCATTAAAAACCACATGCGCAAGCAGCCTGCAGCAATACCTCTCGGGGATTGGGGTTTCAATGATTCAATCCCCCGATGACTCAATGATTCAATCCAATCATTCCGCCGGAGCCACGTCGTGAATCGTGCTCAGCGTCAAAATTTCCAGCTCGCGGCTGCCGTTCGGCGTGACCACCGTCGCCGTGTCGCCCACCTTCTTGTTCAGCAGCGCCCGCCCAATCGGAGAGTTCGTCGAAATCTTCCCCTTGGCCACGTCCGACTCTTCGCTGGTCACAATGTTGTATTCCATTTCCTCATTCTTGGTGCTGTCAAAAATCTTCACCGTCGATCCCAGGCCAACCTTGTCCTTGGGGATATTGTTCATGTTGACCATGGACAAGTCCGCCAGCCGCCGCCCCAGTTGCCGCACCCGGGCCTTCACAAACTCCTGCCGCTGCTTGGCCATGTGGTACTCGGCGTTCTCGCTCAAATCGCCCAGCGCCGCGGCCTTCTTGATCTCTTTGGGAAGCTCGTGGATGAGCTCGTGTTCGAGCGCCTCGATCTCATCCCGCAATTTCTTTTTGATCGCTTCCGTCATGCTCGAAGTGAATTATAAACCGTTGCTGGTGGGATTAAATCGGCCGCGGCTCTCGTAAGCAAAACCAGCCACGGATTTTCACGGATCGCACGGATAAACCAAAATCGCAGGTCTTCAACCCATCGTCTGAAACCTCAGGCTCTTAAGAGTTCTAAAGGTTATCCGTGCAAATCCGCGTAAATCCGTGGCCGCTTTTGTTTTGGCGGCGGCTGCCCATGCCTAACTCCTTGAAAATACTCCCCGCCTGTTTCATAAATTGTTAACCGTCATGCGGTAGGGTAGAATAAAGAAGTACCTTGGCGCGGTGGCCCTGTTCCTCGTATGAGCAGCAACGGTAACGGTGAGTTCCACATTGGAGACCGCGTCGTTTATCCCAACCACGGCGTCGGAATCGTCGAACAGATTGGCACCCGCACTCTTGGCCAGCAGGTCGAGAAGTACTATCTCCTTAATATCAAGTCCAGCAATCTCAAAGTCACCGTGCCGTTCCACAGCGTGATCACGGTCGGACTGCGCCGCGTGGTGAAGAACGGCGACATCCAGAAGATTCTCAATTTCCTTTGCGACGGCAAAAGCGAAAACGCTGCCGACTGGAAAGACCGCTTCAAAGACAATTCCGACCGCATGCGCACCGGGTCGCTGCTGGAAGTCGCCGCAGTCATGAAGAACCTTCTGGTCCTGAAAGAATCGAAAAGCCTCTCCTTCCGCGAAAAAAAGATGCTCGAGCGCGCCCGTTACCTCCTGGTCAGCGAACTGGCCATGGCCCGCAACTGCGAAGAGGAAAGTATCGAAATATTGCTCTCCGAGACCCTCTCGAAGAACGACCTCAAATTCCCCGAAGCCGGCGAGCTGGAAGCCTAGCCAACTTCAAGACCGCCACGGATTTTCGCGGATTCGCACGGATCAAATCAAAATCCCTTTTTAAAAGAGAAATCCGTGAAAATCCGCGTTGATCCGTGGCCAAGAAGTTTGCTTGCAGGGCCACGCTGCTCTGACCCATATAATTCCGCCATGCCCTCTGACGCCGCCCCCGGCCTTAAGCCCCGCGTCCTCGGCCTCGACGTCGGCTCCCGAACCATCGGCCTGGCCGTCTCCGACCCACTCGGCATCACCGCCCAGGGCCTCGAGACCATCCGCCGAAAAAACAAGCGCACCGATCTAGCCCGCCTCGAAGAAATCATCCGCCAGTACGAGGTCTCCGAAATCGTCGTCGGATACCCCCTCCGCCTCAGCGGCGCCGAAGGCACCCAATCCGAGAAAATGCAGCTCTTCGCCGAAGACCTGCGCAAGAAGTTCGCCCTCCCCGTCCATCTCTGGGACGAACGCCTAACGTCCACCCAGGCCAACCGCCTCCTCCGCGAATTCGATCTCTCCATCAAAAAACGCGCCGGCGCCGTGGACCGCATGGCCGCCATCCTGATCCTCCAAAGCTGGATGGACACGCGGGACGCGGCTTTCGGCTAGCTGATCGTAATTACGTGAAAAGCTGGACTTTTTTCATACCAAACGGCCTGTACTGGCGCGCGGTGCCTGTGGAAGTCATTGATTCTCGCGGAGTAGTTGCAGCGGTGTTCGATCAGCCATTGGCAGGCGGCATGCAACTTTCCTTTCGGCACGATTTCAGGGAAACCTATGGTTTCCAGGGAGGAACTCTCTATGAAGAGAATTCTGTTGTCGCTATTGGCAGGAGTGGCGCTGGCCGGAGTTTGCGTGGCGCAAGAAGCCCAATCCCAAGCCAGCGGTTCGGCCTCACAGGCCACCGAAGCTTCGGACAAAAACGCTCAGGTAGCCAGTACCAGTCAATTACAGGCAGGTAGCACGGTGCAAGCTGAACTGGCGAAACCGGTCGATGCCAGGAAGAGCAAGGTCGGCGATGAAGTCATCGCCAAGACCACGCACGATGTGAAGTCCGAAGGCCGAGTGGTGATCCCCAAAGGCTCGAAGCTGGTAGGGCATGTGACCGAAGCCAAGGCGCAAAGCGAAGACCAGGCGACTTCGGAACTTGGCGTTGCATTTGACCGCGCGATTTTGAAAAACGGAGAAGAGATGCCTCTCGCGCTCTCAATCCAGGCTATTGGCAGGAGCCAAGCAGCCGCGGCTGCCGTTGAAGATGACGCCATGGCAACCGGCAGCCCAGCAACGACGAGACCGTCGAGTGCACGGCCCTCGGGCGGCGGTGGCGTGCTGGGTGGCGTGCAGTCCACCGCCGGAGGAGTCGTGGGCACCGCTGACAGTACCGCTGGCGGAGTTGTGAACTCCAATGCAGGTGCTGTGGGTGGCGCCGTCTCCGGATCGTTGTCGACCGCGACTCACGGAGTCGTTGGAATGCCCGGCTTGAGCCTCGCATCGCAGAACTCGACTTCGGCCAATGGGTCTGTAATCACTTCCCAGAGCAGCAATGTTCACCTAGACAGTGGAACGGAGATGATCTTGCGGGCAAACCAGTAGATTCAAGGAAGTCACCATGTGGGGTCAGTTTTGCCCCGTGAGGTCCTTTGCAGCAGTCCAAACGCCGCCTCTCGGGGCGGCGTTTCGCTAACACATTTCGCGAAGGTGCTCTCCCCCGTTAGTCCTTTGGTAAACCAACCTCCGCTCCACCATCCTCTAAACTACTGTCAAACATGCGAAAGCTCTTCTCAATCCTATTGCTGGCCCTGATCGCCTTAGCCGCTTGGCTAGGCTGGGGCTTATTCCTGCCCGTCACCCCCTCGGCCCAGAAATTCGTCCTCCTCCACCCCGGATACTCCACCCGCCGCATTGCCCGCGAGCTGAAATCCGCCGGGGTAATTCGCAGCGCCGACGCCTTTGTCCTCTGGCACTCCTTCCATCGCCATCCTTCGCTCAAGGCCGGCGAATACATGTTCGAGCGTGATGCCAACGCCATCGACGTCCACTCCCGCCTCGCCCGCGGAGACGTTTTCGTTCACACCGTCGTGATCCCCGAAGGCTTCAACATGTTCGAGATCGCGAAAGCCATCGAAGACGCCGGCCTCGGCTCCGCCGGAGACTTTTTGAAAGTCGCTACCACCGACACTGCGCTGATCTCAGATCTCTCGCCCCACGCCACCTCGCTCGAAGGCTATCTTTTCCCCAACACCTACAATTTCACCCGCACCCAGAGCATGCGCGACATGGCCGCCGAAATGGTCAAGGAATTCCGTCTCCGCGCCGCCGAGCTCGGCCTCATCCAATCCGGCCCCGATCAAGCCAGGAAACAAGACATCCCCACTCTCGTCACCCTGGCCTCCATCATCGAAAAAGAAACCGCCGTCCCTGACGAGCGCCCCGAAGTCGCCAGCGTGTACGCCAACCGCCTGGCCAGCCACATCGCCCTGCAAGCCGACCCCTGCGTCATCTACGCCGAACTCCTGCAAGGCACGTACGCCGGTGCGCTCCACCACGACGACATGCAATTCCACTCCGCCTATAACTGCTACCACCACCCCGGACTCCCGCCAGGTCCCATCGCCAATCCCGGCAAAAGCTCACTCCAGGCTGCCATGCATCCCGCCGAAACCCGCTACTACTACTTCGTCAGCGACGGCAACGGCCATCACCGCTTCGCCGCCACCCTCGAAGAGCACAACCGCAATGTCGCCGCCCTCCGCCGTGTGATGTCACAAAGATGACCTTCGCCGCCACTTTAACTGGCAGGTGGGGTTACTAACCTTAAAATCGGCCCAACGGCAACTATTTGATTCTTCTATACTGAATACACATCTAACTAACGAAGCAATGCCCTTATCTAAATACCTCGCAGTCCTGCTTCTCCTGGCCACCCTCCCCTTGGGGGGATGCCTGTTCCGCACCCGCAGTGTGCCCCAGGTGAACATGGCCGCACTGAAGACTGCCAACAAGCAGGACCTGATCACCTACATCAATTCCGAGGCCGCCAAAGTCCAAAGCATGCAGGCCACGGTTGATATTGACACTTCCGTGGGCGGCGCCAAGAAGGGCAGCGTCACCGAGTACGAGCAGATTCGCGGCTTCGTCCTCGCCCGCAAGCCCGAAATGCTCCGCATGATCGGCCTCTACCCCATCGTCCGCAACCGCGCCTTTGACATGGTCAGTGACGGCCACGACTTCAAGCTGTGGATCCCCACCAAGAACCGCTTCGTCGTCGGACGCAACGACATCGCCTCGCCCAACCCCGCGCAGCCCCTCGAAAACCTTCGCCCGCAGATCATTTACCAGGCCCTGCTGCTGCACGAGATCGGCCCAGACGAAACCGCGATCCTCGAAAACGGCACTGAAACCGTCACCAACGAAAAAGGCCACCAGTTGGAGCAGCCCAATTACGCGATTGACGTGATCCGCAGGAACGGCAACGACAGTTGGCTTTCGCGCAAGATTTTCTTCAGCCGTCTCGACCTTCGCCCCAATCGCCAGCTCATCTACGACGAGGCCGAGAACATCGTCACCGACGCCCGCTACACCGACTACAAGGACTACGACGGCGTCACTTTCCCGTCGAAAATCGAAATCAAGCGCCCCGAAGAGGAATACGACATCACCCTGACAATCCTCAAACCCGGCCTGAACCAGCCCCTCGGCGACGACAAGTTCGTCCTGGAACAGCCCGACGGAGCCCAGGTAATCCACTTGGACCATCCCCAAACCCCAGTCAACGGCGGCGGCAGCCACTAGAAGCTGTTAGCATTTAGCTCTTAGCCTTTAGCTTGAAAAAGATCTGGCAGGATCTGTCGTGAGCGGAGCCCTGCCGGCCGAGTCGGTACGGGTTCCGGTTTTAAGCTAAGAGCTAACAGCTAGGAGCTAGAAGCTTCCTTTCATGATGAACAAAATGATCGTCTCCAACCTGGCGCACCGCCCCCTGCGCTCCGCCATCAGCATCGTGGCCATCGCCCTCGAAGTCACGCTGATTCTCCTCATCGTCGGCTTCTCGGTTGGCATGCTGAACGACCAGCGCGCGCGCCAAGCCGGAATCGGCGCTGACGTCATCGTTCTGCCGCCCTCTTCCTCCAACATTGTCGGCATCACAAGCGCGCCTGCTCCCGTCAAGATTGCCGACATTCTGGCCAAGTTGCCGCACGTGAGCGTCGTCACCCCGGTGCTCATGCAGTTCTCCACCGTTGGCTCACTGCAAAACATTTACGGCATCGACCTGAAGAGCTATGAGGCAATGCGGCCCTTCACTTATCTCAAGGGCGGAGCCTATCAGCACTCGGACGACATTCTGGTAGATGACATCTACGCCGGCACCCATCGCGCGAGGGTCGGAGACAAAGTCGACCTGTTCAACCACAGTTTTCGCATCGCCGGAATTGTTGCTCACGGCAAAGGCGCCAGGCTGTTTCTGGCTTTATCGACGCTCCAGGAATTGACCGGCGCTCAGGGAAAGGCATCGGCGTTTTATGTAAAAGCCGACTCTCCTTCTAACGCTGATGCCGTGGTGGACGAAATCAAAAACGTGCCCAATATGTCCACGTACATCATCCGCTCCATGCAGGAATACCTCTCCATGATGACCCCCGACAACTACCCCGGCCTGTCCACCTTCATCACCATCGTGGTCGGCATCTCGGTGACCATCGGCTTCATCGTAATCTTCCAGGCCATGTACACCGCAGTCATGGAGCGCACTCGCGAGATCGGAATCCTGAAGTCCCTGGGCGCTTCGAAGTTCTATATCGTGAACGTGATCCTGCGTGAGACAACGTTACTGGCCATCGGTGGAATCATCTTGGGAATAGTGATCAGCTACGTCGCCGGCGCCGCCATCCACAAGCGCCTTCCCACCCTTCCCATCGAGATCACCCGCCTCTGGCTGATCCGCGCAACGTTGATCGCCATCGTCGGCGCCATCGGCGGCGCACTCTACCCCGCCTTCAAAGCCGCCCAGAAAGACCCCATCGACGCCCTGGCGTACGAGTAGGATTCGCTTCAACAACAGAACTGTCATTCCGAGCGGAGGAGATCATTCGCATTGCGAATGATTTTCGCAGTCGAGGAACCTGCTTTTCGCTTGCAGTGAGATGAACCCCGCCCTCACCGCCACCTCATGTCATACCCCAGCCCCTGCAAAATATGGTTCTCAAACTCATACTGCACCAGCCCATCAAAATTACTCCCCGCAAACTCCCACGAAGCCGCATACCTCGATACATTCGGCCCATACAACGAATACGCCGCCGCATAACTCACATTGCACGGCTGCGGACACGCAATCAGCCCCGTCGGATCAGCTCGGTTCATCCCTGTAGCTGCCAGCAGCGCCGCGGATGAAATATCCGGACGCGCCGCCACCACCAACTGCAGGGGCTGCACATTCCACACCCGCGCATCCCCCGGAAGAATGTTCGCCGGAACATTGCTCTGCGTCCGCTGCAGCGGATTCATATCAATCTGCTGCGACAAATTCTGCTGCGCCGCTTTCCACAACACCCACAACTCCGCATCCGTATGTTGCGTCTGGTTCACGAATCCCGCCGCAGGATTCGCCCCCGCCCCCGCGCCCGCACCTCCGCCGCCGCATCCCTGTAGCAGCAGAATCAGGAAGACCAGTGCCCGCAACCGCCCGCGCATGGCTCTCCTCGTGTCGAAGTCGCTGTCGTCCTTGCTGATGAAGCCATCGGCCACGAGCGTCACAGTCTGCATAGTTCTCCCTCAGCACAGGTGTTACGACTTTCGGAATGCCCGCGCTAGTGCCGCCCGTGGTTATGGGCGCGGTGCCCGAGGATTCAGGAGTCCGACCGGGAGGGCACGACTTCGGTCGTGCCGATTCGGCTCGAAGATTTATTGGATCGGCCTCAGCCCGCAAGGAAGTCTGTTACAACATCAGCATGGAGCGCCCGATCGGGGTCACCGCAATTGCAGTTGTTTTCGCGGTCGCTGCAGTCTATCTGTCCGTCCTTGGAGCAATCATGCTGCTCTCCCCCGGCATGGTCCGGATGAGTCTGGGCGCGCCCCTGCTGCATGGCCTGGAACTCGCCGGCCCCTACATGTTCCTGCTTGCCGCCGGCGTGATTGCAATCGTTGCTTTCGGATTATTTCGCCTGAACAGCCTCGCCCGCCGCGCCGCCATCATCATCTGCTTCGCCGGAATGATCATGCTGCTCCCCAAAGTCTCCGCCGACGCCGGCGACTTCGGCCCCCGCTTCTTCACCGCCGGCGCCATGGTCGTCGTCCGTATGATGATCATCTGGTATTTGTGGCAGGTTTGGACCGCAGAAAAATTCCACTGAAGAGAGTTCTTAACGAATAGATCGAATAGACTGCGAGCGACGGGCGTCCCCGCCAACCGCGCTTGTGGAGAAGGCGGCCTAATTGTTGGACACCTGGACAAACGCTCGTCAAAGCCCGGGTACCCCGTGGAAGAGCGGCCATTTATGGCCGCGTAAAGCGCCCTCGTTTTAAATCGCGGGCTTTAGCCCGCCACCACAGGCCCTTGAAAGGCGCCTGTACGCGGCTCTAAAGAGCCGCTCTTCCACATCAACTCACTTCCGCGCCGCCACCGGCACCTTTTCCCCCACTCGCTTGCTCACCGCAAACTTCAGCTTCCCCAACTCCGCGTCCACCACCACGTGGTCCCCATGCAGCACTTCGCCGTCCAGAATCTTCAGCGCCAGCGGATCCTGAATCAGCTTCTGGATAGCCCGTTTCAACGGACGCGCTCCAAAGCTAGGATCAAATCCCGCCGCGAACAGCAAGTCTTTAGCGCCATCGGTGAGCTCCAGCGAAATCTTCCGCTCTGCCAGCAATCGCCGCACATCCTCCAGCCGCAACTCGATAATCTTCACCAACTGCTCCCGCCCTAGCGGACGGAACACAATAATGTCGTCCACCCGGTTCAAGAACTCCGGCTTGAAATGCGCATGCAGCGCGTTGATCACTTGTTCTGACGCCTCCTCGAAATCGCTTTCCGAATTCAGGCGCTCGCCCACCAAAAATGACGACCCAATGTTCGACGTCATAATGATGATCGTGTTCTTGAAATCCACGACCCGCCCCTGCCCGTCGGTCAGCCGCCCATCATCCATGATCTGCAACAGAATGTTGAACACGTCCTGATGCGCCTTCTCAATCTCATCAAACAAAATCACCGCATAAGGCCGCCGCCGCACCGCCTCGGTCAAGCTGTCCGCCCTCTTCGTAACCCACATACCCCGGAGGCGCGCCAATCAGCCGCGACACCGCATGCTTCTCCATGTACTCCGACATGTCAATCCGCACCAGCGAATGCTCGTCGTCAAACAAAAACTCCGCCAGCGCTCGCGCGAGTTCGGTCTTTCCAACGCCCGTCGGCCCCAGAAAAATAAACGACCCAATCGGCCGCTTGGGATCACTCAGTCCCGCCCGCGACCGCCGGATCGCATTCGCAACTTTTTCCAGCGCCGCATCCTGCCCAATCACCCGCAGCCGCAGCCGGTCCTCCATCGTCACCAGCTTCTTGACTTCCCCTTCCAGCATCTTCGAAACGGGAATCCCGGTCCACTTGGAAACAATCTTCGCGATGTCCTCCTCATCGACTTCTTCCTTAAGCATGCGCGGGAGCGAAGAAGAAGCAGCCGGAGCCGCCCCTGCCCGTGTGGGTCGGACACTCTTGTCCGACCTGTCTGCATCGCTCAGATCGCCGGCTGCCCCATCCTTCCGCGCCCTTTGCGGAAGGGTGGGGGTTACCCCGTCAATTTGCCCAGTGACTTCCGCCAGTTCCTCCTCCGCCTGCCGAATCAGCCCATACCGAATCTCCGCCACCCGCTGCAAATTCCCCTTCCGCTCTTCGGCCTGCTCTTCAATCTTCAACTGCTCAATTTTTTCCTTGAGCTGCCGAGCCTTCCCGATGAGGTCCTTCTCCTGCTTCCACCGCGCCTTCAGCGCATTCGATTTCTCCCGAATCCCCGCCAGTTCCTTCTCCACACTCGCCAGCCGCTCGCGCGAATTCGCATCATCTTCTTTCTTCAGCGCCTGCTTTTCGATTTCCAGTTGCGTCGCCCGCCGCTCCAGTTGATCAATCTCCGTCGGCATCGAATCAATCTGAATCCGCAACGACGCCGCAGCCTCATCAATCAGATCGATAGCTTTATCGGGCAAGAACCGGTCGGAAATATAGCGATGCGACAAGGTCGCCGCCGCCACAATCGCCGAATCCTTGATCCGCACCCCGTGATGCACCTCATACCGCTCTTTCAGCCCGCGCAGAATCGCAATCGTGTCCTCGACATTCGGCTCGCCCACATACACGATCTGAAACCGCCGCTCCAGCGCCGCGTCTTTCTCAATGTATTTGCGATATTCGTTCAGCGTGGTCGCGCCAATCGCGCGCAACTCGCCCCGCGCCAGCGCCGGCTTCAGCATGTTGGCCGCGTCAATCGCGCCTTCCGCTGCCCCCGCACCCACCAGCGTGTGCAGTTCGTCAATAAAAAGAATGACCTGCCCCTGCGAGTCTTCGATTTCCTTCAGAACCGCTTTGAGCCGGTCTTCGAACTCGCCGCGATACTTTGCTCCCGCCAGCATCGCTCCCAGGTCGAGCGCCACCACGCGTTTGTTTTTCAAAATCTCCGGCACGTCGCCGGAAATAATCCGCTGCGCCAGGCCTTCCACAATCGCCGTCTTGCCCACGCCCGGCTCGCCAATCAGCACCGGATTATTCTTCGTCCGCCGCGACAGCACCTGCACCACCCGCCGGATTTCCTCGTCCCGCCCAATCACCGGATCGAGCTTGCCCCGCCGTCGCCAGCTCCGTTAGGTCCTTTGCATACCGTTCCAGCGCCTGATACTTCGCCTCCGGGTTCTGGTCGGTAATCCGCTGCGACCCGCGCACCGCCGTCAGCGCCTTCAAAATCGCATCATGCGTCGCCCCATGCCGCGCCAGAATGTCCTGCGCCGGATCGCGTTTCAGTTGCGTGATCGCCAGCAGCAGGTGCTCGGTAGAAACATATTCGTCCTTGAAATTCGCCGCTTCCTTGAACGCCGAATCGAGCAGTTGGTTCGCACTCTGCGACATCGACGCCTGCGTCGCCCCGCCCGAAACCTTCGGCAACCGCTCCATCTCCTGATAAACCTCATTCAAGACGAGCTGCGGCCCTAGGCCGATTTTTTCCAACACCGGCGGCACGATTCCTTCTTTGTCCTCGAGCAACGCCGCCAGCAAATGCAGCGGCAGCAGCTCCGGATTCCCGTGCTCCGACGCCAGTTCGTTCCCGCGCTGGATCGCCTCCTGCGCCTTCAACGTAAATTTGTCCCAACGAATTGCCATAAAAACTCCAAAAGCAGCTCTTGGCTGTTAGCTCTTGGCTCTTAGCGTAAACCTTTCAAGAACCGAGAACCAAGAGCCAAGAACCGCCTCGTTCAACTTACGGCTACAATTAGGCACTTCAAATATGCTGTTTCCGGTATTCCCAGCACCGTCGGATGGTCTTTCGCAGCCCCCCGGCTCTCCAGCAAACGAAGATTTCTGTGCGAATCCACCCCCGCCGCCGTCACCGTTCCCAGCAAATCCGCCGCGCTCACATGATACGAACACGAGCACGTCACCAGGATTCCCCCCGGCCGCAACATCTTCAGCGCCCGCAGATTCAGCTCTTTGTACCCTCGCAGCGCCGTCTCCAAATTCTGCTTGCTCTTGGCGAACGCCGGAGGATCCAGCACCACGCAGTCATACTGCCTCCCCGCAGTCCGCGTAATCGCGAAGCAGGTCAAACGCATTGGCCTCAATCCACTCAATCTCCCGCGCGTTCAGCACAGCATTCCGCTCCGCCAGCTCCAGCGCCGGACGCGAACTGTCCACCCCCGTCACCTTCTCGCACTTCTCAGCCAGATGCAGCCCAAACCCTCCCTGATAACAGAAAACGTCCAGCGCCTCCCCCCGCCCATACCGCGCCGCCGCCGCATAATTCTCCCGCTGATCCAAAAACGCCCCCGTCTTCTGCCCACCCAGCGCCTCATAGACAAACCGCACCCCGTTCATCTGAAACTCAGTGGAGGTCTTCTCGCCAAAAATCGGACCGCTTTCCTTTTCCGCCAACTGCTCCAACTTCCTCACCCGCTGATCCACGCGCTCCACAATCGCCGCCGGATTCAACGCCTCCCGTAACTCGGAAACGACAACGTTCCGCACCGCCTCCGCATCCATCGCCTGCGTCACAATCTGCACCGAAAGCAAATCGTTGTACCGGTCCACAATCAGCCCCGGCAAAAAATCCCCTTCGCTGAAAATCACCCGATAGGCATTCGTGCCCTCAACAAACCGCTCGCGATAACCCACCGCTGCTCGAATCCGCTCCCGCACTAACTGCTCAAGATCAGAAACAGGGCGCGACGAAATCATCCGCACCGCAATCTCCGACGCCGTACTGTAAAGCGCAGAACCAAGTATGCGTGTGTGGGGCGGGCGACCTCGCCCGCCTTTGGGGAAGGCGGAACCGCTAGGATTGACTCCCGCCCGTGCGGGTCGGACACTCCTGTCCGACTCTTCCTGCACAACTACCAATGCTCCAGGGAGGACATCCTTCGCTTCCACAACATCCGACCGGTAAACCCAAACGTGCCCCGCACGCAAGCGATCAGATCCCCGCCGGGAGATGGAGACAACATGGCGATCGGACGTTTGTGCTGTCATGAATCGATCTTACGCGTAGCGAAGGGAGTGGACTCGGGACTATCGTGGAAGAGCGGCGCTTTAGCGCCGCGTCATCGACACCAAGAAGGTTCGCCCTTTAGGGCTGAGCTAAAGCTTGCTCTCTTAACGCGCCGCAAACGCGGCCATAAATGGCCGCTCTTCCACGCCCACCCGCGGCGGCTGCGTTTCCGCCTATAATGCTGTCGGCTTTGTCCTTCGTAGTCGAGGTGCCACTATGAACTGGAAAATCCTTCGAGTCGCCAGCGTGGCCGCTCTGGCTGTCATAGCGCTCGCGGTTCTGTTGATCGCTAGGCCCAGAGG
This sequence comes from uncultured Acidobacteriota bacterium, assembly GCA_963839975.1. Classification (GTDB taxonomy): domain Bacteria; phylum Acidobacteriota; class Terriglobia; order Terriglobales; family Acidobacteriaceae; genus Gp1-AA145. The sequence continues at coordinate 247,839 of CAWIXA010000003.1, forward strand.
CCACATGATCGGGGTTAAGGTTTACTTGACGGATGCGATGGGGCTTCGACCCACCGCGCCGGTACGACTGGCTGGTGTTGATGTCGGGTCGGTAACGAGCGTTCGGGTTAGACCAGAGTCGAAAGACGACCCAGTGGAGATAGCGATGGCGCTCAAGACCGCATACGAGCTGAACATTCCAAATGACTCCACGGTTTCACTTCAGGCAGCCGGTGTTCTGGGCGAAACGTTCGTGGAAATTGATAGTCACAACGCATCAGGACCACCGATTCGATCCGGAGGAACCCTCAAGGCGCAGCCGATACCAAGTCTAACGACGGAACAAATGATCGAAAAGTTTGCGGCAGGCTTCAACTTAAGCACATCGGAAGCGGAGGAAAAACTTGAAGCGCTTATTAAAGAGCGTTGCGATGGCGGGAAGGATCAGTCAGAGGCAGTGGGCGAGAAACCTGCTACCAAGGCGCGCCACACCAATTAGCCTGCCGCACCGCCTACGCCGAAACCGGCTCCTTATGCCTATGCGCCGCCGCTTCCGCCCGCGCCAGATCCAAATCCCTCTGCAGCAGATCAAGCACATAGCTGGGAAGCTCGCCGGCCCACTCATCCAACTCGGCTTCGCCCCAAGTCCCGTTCAGGCGAACGGTCTCAGGGATGTCCTCGGGAAACGCCTGCCGGTAGCCGCCTTCGCGCACCAGCGTCTCGCCCAGTTTGCGTCCGGTGGCCGCGTCATACACCCGGCGATGCGCGCTGCCATCGGTATTCGAAAAACTTAAAAACACTTCGCCGCTTTCGCCAAACTCGCCGCGATAGTACCAGGCCTGGCTGGCGTCAATCTTCGGATGCGCCCGCCGCTTCGTCGTCCGCTCCACCACCGCTTCCGCAGGAACTTCTTTCGACGGATCGTAATAGAGAATCCGCTGGCACGAGTCGCAGAAAATCATCTTGCCGCCGCGGATTTCGTTATAGATCTGCGGCCGCAGCATTACCGAGCATCCCATACACTTCTGATCGCGAACTTCCGCCAACCCCGATCCGCGGAATTTCAGCACCCGGTCGTAATGCCGCAGCAGGTCGTCATCCACCGCGCCCCGCGCCGCATCCCGCTTGCCCGTCCACTCGGCCAACGCCTTCTCGTCTTCCGCAGTGCGGTCATGCGCAATCTTCTTTTCTTTCTCAATCTCCGCGGTTTCTTCCTTCAGCTCGATCTCTGCGGCCTTAACTTCCTTCTCGCGTACCTCGGCGTTGACCATCAGTTCAAGAATTTTGTCCTCGTTGGCCGCAATTTCCTGCTCGGCAAACTGGATTTCATGCAGCAGCGCCTTGTACTGGTCGTTAGTCTTAACCTCCAGTGACTGGTCGCGATACTTGGAAATTTTCGACCGCAGGTCAGTGATTGCCGATTCGTATTTGCGCTTAGCCGCATCGTCGGTCTTCACCGCCGCCCGAGCCTTTTCCAGCCCGGCCTTGGTTCCGGCCAGCTTCTCTTCTATGGCAGCAACAACTTTAGGAAGTTCGGCGATTTCCGCTTTCAGCCGCTGGATTTCGCGGTCTGTGACCTGCAGCGAGATTAGGTGCTCTATCTCAGGCGACATCGGTGGGCAGTAAGACTCCTGCCTTGATTTTAGCACGCGAAAAAAGCCCCGCTCCACCTCTATCCCCTGTCATTCCGAGCGAAGAAGAATCGTTCGCTTGCGAACGATTCTTCAGCAGTCGAGGAACCTGCTTTCGCTTGCAGCGCCACGGCCGCCGGCGCCCCGCCCGGTGTAAACTTGGCAGTCCCGCTACCGTGCGCCTGCTTACTCAACGGAGTCACCCGATGAAACGGTTCTTGCTTTCGCTTACCGCCTGTCCCCTCCTGCTTAATTTCGCCTTTTCGCAGGCAGCTCCAGCCAAGAAGCCTCTCACCATTGACGCGATTTTTGCCGACGGAGGAATCACCGGCCGCGCTCCCGAGAACATTCAATGGAGTCCCGATGGCGCCAAGTTTTCCTTCATCCAGCGCGACGATTCCGGCGACCACGGGGAACTGTGGTTCGTGGACGCCGCCTCCGGGGAAAAGAAGCTTCTGGTCAGCGAAGCCAAGCTCGCGACTCTCGCTCCGGATGTAGAAAAGATCAAAAATGAACGCGAAAAGGAGCGCATCACCCGCTATCACGTCGCCGCCTACCAGTGGTCCCCGGACTCTAAACAGTTGCTCTTCGATTCTCAGGGACAACTCTGGTTGTACTCCCTCGAAAGCGCTACCGCGGTGCAGTTCACCTCCGCCCCCGATCCCAGCAGCGACCCCAAGTTCTCACCCGACGGAACTCGCCTCGCCTACCTGCGCAAACATGATCTCTACGTCCGTCCCGTCAAGGGCGGAAACGAGAGGCAGCTTACCAAAGACCGCGACGAGAACCTGCTGAACGGAGAAGTGGACTGGGTCTATGCCGAAGAACTGGACGTTCGCAGCAATTATTTTTGGTCGCCTGATGGCCGGCAAATTGCTTTTCTCCAAATGAACGAAACCCAGGTACCCTCTTACCCCATCGAGGATTGGCTTGCCCCACGCGCCTCGGTTGACATGGAAAAGTATCCCAACCCCGGCGACCCCAACCCCACCGTGCGCTTGGGAGTGATCAACGCCTCCGGCGGCAAACCCAAGTGGATCACCCTCACTGAGGACAATGACGACAAAGATAAAGATAAAGACATCTACATCCCGCGTTTCGGATGGCTGCGCGATGGCCTGCTCTGGGCTGAAGTATTGAATCGCGCGCAAACCAATTTGGATTTGTATTTCGTAGATGCCCGCTCCGGACGTTCCCGCAAAGTTCTGACCGAAGCCGATCCCGACGGCTGGGTGTGGGTCAACGACGACTTCAAAGTCCTGAAATCTGGAGACCGTTTTACCTGGGCAAGCTGGCGAGACGGCACCACCCAGCTCTATCTGTACAGCTTCGACAAAGCCGACCCGCTGGCCGCCGACGCAAAACTGGAACGCCAGCTCACCAAAGGCGATTTCGAGGTGCTGGGCAATTCGCGTCCGCACTCTGCAATCGAAGCTGTGGATGAAGCCGCCGGAGTCATCTATTTCACTTGCGACAAAGACGATCCGCGGCAGCGCCAGCTTTACTCCGTGAAGCTCGACGGCTCCAGTCTGCAGCGCATCTCCCCTGAAGATGGCACCCATGAATCCACCTTTGCTGACGACGGCAAGCACTACGTGGACGAGTTCTCCGCCAGTACCACACCGCCACGAATGTCCATTTGCGCCGTCGGCGGCTCGTGCAAGACAGTTTGGCAGTCCAGGAATGTGGACGGCTTCGACATCATTCCTTGGAAGCCCGTTTTGCTAACGGCCGAAGACGGCACGCCACTCTATGGTGAATTGCTGTTGCCTCCCCAAGACTCTCAAGCCGACGGAAAAATTCCCCTGATTATCTACATCTACGGCGGCCCCGCCGGACAAACCGTCCGCAATGAGTGGCGCGATTTGTTTAGCCAGATTCCGGCACACAATGGTTTCGCCGTTTTCACGGTGGACAATCGCGGTACCCCCGGGCGCGATCGTAAATTTCAAGTCGCGATCCGCCACCAGTACGGCGCCATCGAACTTAAAGACCAACTCACCGCCCTCGATCAGTTATTCGCAGCGTATCCGCAGCTCGATCGCGGGCGCGTCGGCATCTGGGGATGGAGCAATGGCGGTTCCATGACCCTCTACGCCATGACCCACTCCGACATTTTCAAAGCCGGCGTGTCGGTTGCCCCTGTCACCGACTGGCATGACTACGATTCCATCTACACCGAACGAAACAACGGCCTGCCCAGCGACAAAACCACTACCAGTTACGCCGATATGGATTTGCCCAAAGCCGCGAGCCAACTGCATGGCTCTCTGCTGCTGGTACACGGCACCAGCGATGACAACGTGCATTTTCAAAACAGTGTGCAAATGGTCGAGGCTCTGCTCCAGGCGGGCAAGCAATTCCGCTTCATGATCTATCCCGGGAAGACGCACGGGGTCTCAGGCAGCGTGGACCAAACCCATTTATTTCACATGATCGAAGATCATTTCGAACGCGAACTGAAATAATTCAATCAAAGCAGGGACACCGAATTCATGCAGCGCCTCACCCTCGGCAATTTCGAACTCACCGCCCTCAGCGACGGCATCTACCACCTCGACGGCGGAAGCTTCTTCGGCGTCGTTCCCAAGATGCTGTGGTCAAGGAAAATCCAGGCCGACGCCAACAACCGCGTTCCCACAGGCCTGAGGTCGGTTTTGATTCGCGGCGACAAAACCATCCTCATCGAAACCGGAATCGGCAACAAGCTCTCCGAAAAAATGGCGCAACTCTACGGCCAGCCAGCCCAACTTCTCGACGATCTGGGCAAAACCGGCGTCTCCCCCGACGACATCGACATCGTCATCAACACCCATCTCCACTTCGACCACTGCGGATGGAACACTCTTCGCGAGGGAGACAAAATAGTTCCCACGTTCCCCAAAGCCAAGTACTACGTCCAGGAAGGCGAATGGCGCCACGCCCATGAAAATCAGCGCGACGCCGTCAGCTACATGACCGCCAACTACGATCCGCTAGTTGAATCCGGCCAAATGCAATTGCTGCGCGGAGACACAGAAATCGTCCCCGGAATTTCCGTCCAGGTTTTCCCCGGCCACACCCGAGACATGCAAGCCGTGATCATCCAAAGCCAGGGCCAGACCGCCTGCTACATCTCCGACCTCCTCCCCACCAGTGCCCACCTCGATCTGAACTGGGTCATGTCCTTCGATCTCTATCCCCTGGAAACCATCGAAAGCCGCAAGCGTTATTATTCCCGCGCCATCCCCGAACGCTGGCTGACAATGTTCACCCACGACCCCAATATCCCGTGGGCATATCTGGAAAAAGACCCACGCGGAAAAATCGTCGCGATCGCCTAACAGCGCTCGTGAGGACTAGAACGCGTTCGTGGAGGACTCAACCGCGCATTTGGGGCGACGGGCGTCCCCGCCCGTCCCGGGCCGCAGGCCCGACCGCTCTCGCTATCACCTAATGGCTGACATTGTTAACCGCGCCCGGCCGCACCGCCATCATTGCCGGATTCACATGGACCGGCGCCGGTGCCGCGCCCGCCGCCGGCGCCTGCAAAATCGTCGTCGCCTTCTTCATGCTGTTGATGGCCGTGGGATTCGCAAACTTGTACTGGCTCGCCTGCGTCACTGCTTTCTGCAAGTCTTGCTTCACTTCCGCATTCTCGGGCTGCTTCTCCGCCGCCGCTGTCAGCGCCGAGAGTTTTGTCGCCACCTCAACCTTCGCCTTCAGTTCCTGCGCCGTCTTCACCGTCGGATCCGTTGCCAGCGCCTTGTCTAGATTCTGTTTTGCCTGCTCCTCCTGCCCCAAAGCAAACTGCGCCGCCGCCAACGTCGCCACCGTCTGCGCGCTCTTGAACGGACGCGCGCTCAAGTTGTTCACGTTCGACTGTAAGCTCGACCGCAGCGCTGCATCGTCTGGGTTCGCCTGCAAATCATGGGTCTGCTTGTCGATCTCAATCACTCCATCACTCATCTTCACCGATGACCACGAGGGGAATCCAATCATAATCACCGACACCATAAAAAACGGTAGCAGCGCTGCAAAAGGTTGGTTGGTGAAAACCTTGCGCAGCAGCGCCGCCAGCAGCACCAGAAACAGCAAAACGCCGCCTACCAATGCGATGATCTCGTAGAAATACATCCCGTCGAAAAACGCCATAGATCCCTCCCCGCCGCGCAGCGCGGCCGGCATGCTGATTTTGTGCCGATGTTAGCCCTGGGAAATTACTGAACGGTGTCAGGAAAGAGGGGAAGGTCCGCCTGGATTCACTGTTCGCGCTGGATATTACACCCGCGCAGGTGATTTGGAAAGAACCACTAAACCGCAGCCGTAGTCTGGGTCGCCAGCCGCGCCTCAAAAAACTCTTCTACGCGCGCCAAAATCTCCGGCGCCGTCTTCGATTCATAAATCGCCTTCCGCAGCCCCGCCCCGCCTGGCACCCCATGCGTAAACCACGACGCAAACTGCTTCATCTTTCCCGTCGCGTCCGGCAATTCCTCTTCAATCAGCATGCTGAAGTACGTCCGGATCATTTCGTAGCGGTCGGCCTCCGAAGGCTCATCGTAGGCCTCCGCGCGGGTGCCCCACCCTTCTCCGTCTTGTGGAGAGGGTGGGGATTTTGCCTTTTCGCAATACTGCTCAATCTGCCTGAAGATCCACGGATTCGCCGGCGCCGTCCGCCCAATCATTACCGCATCGCACCCGGTCGCCGCCACCATCGCGCACGCATCCTCCGGAGTCCGAATGTCCCCGTTCCCAATCACCGGAATCTTCACCGCATCCTTCACCGCCGCGATCCACTCCCAGCGCGCGTTTCCCGAATACCCTTGCTCGCGCGTCCGCGCATGCAGCGCCACCGCGCACAGCCCGCACTCCTCCGCCATCTTCGCCAGTTCCACGCACACAATCTCTTCGTCATTCCATCCCGCGCGAAATTTCACGGTGAAGGGAATCGTCACCGCCTTGCGCACCGCCTCAAAGATCCCGCCAATGCGCGGCAGATCGCGCAGCAGCCCCGACCCGCCATTGCACTTCACCACCTTTTTCGCCGGACACCCCAGGTTCAAATCCACCAGATCGAATCCCAGCCCCTCGACAATTTTCGCCGCCTCCGCCATCACCCGCGGATCACTGCCAAAAAGCTGTGCCGAAATCGGATGCTCATCCTCATAAAAATGCAGATACCGTTTCGCCTTCTGGTCCTTCGCCCGCAAAACTCCGTCGGCCGAAGTAAACTCCGTCATAATCAGCCCGCACCCACCCAGGTTGCGAATGAACCGCCGAAACACCGTGTCGGTCACGCCCGCCATCGGCGCCAACACAGTCGCCGGAGAAATCGTCACCGATCCCATCTGCAATGCCGAAGGCACCACCGCCCGCGTAGGTCGGACACTCTTGTCCGACCCTGCCTGCGCCTGATCAATCCCCGCCGGATTGTCCCAAAACTTCTTCACAGTTCAATTCTACCTATGCACTGGGTGCCCCACTGTTCGCGGTTTTCGAAAAGTCGGGAATTCCCCAGCCCTACCGAGCATCTCGGAGTTGCGCATCCAACTCCACCAGTGCCCGCCTCCAGCATCTGCCTATGCCTCGGATTGCACGCCACCTGCAACTGCTGCAAAATGTGCTGCCGCGACAGTTCAAGGCTTGCCCGCTCGTGCTCCGCTGCAATCTCCTCCGCCGTCAGCCGCGCCTTCCTGTTAACCTCGGCAGTAGCCTCCTCCTGTTGCTGCTCAACCGACTTACTTTCCCATCCTCGCGCCATAACTCGATTCTAGGCCAGACCCATCTCCAGTTTCACGTCCGGCCATCGCCGCAGCACCCTTGTTTCAAAAAGGCAACTACCCCCACTTTCTCCGCATCTTCTGGCCGCCGAGTGGTATGCTTTTGCCGTTTCGGTCGCACCGGGTCCCTCGCGTCGGGTTTTGTCCAATACAGGTAAGGAGATCCCGCCCATGTTGCAACCCTCGTTGCTTGAACCCAAGTATCGCAGTCTCTACTCCATCCCATTCTTTATGTTTTGTCTCTTGATGCTGGCACCATTGCCGCTCAGCGCCACCGGCTGGCACACTAGCGGAACGCAAATCAACAACCCCTCCGGCGCCGCTTACGTCGTTAGCGGCGTCAACTGGTACGGCGCCGAAACCACCGCCTACGCTCCCAGCGGCCTCTGGGCCCAGGATTACACCTTCATCCTCAACGAAATCAAGGCCAACGGCTTCAACACCATCCGCCTCCCCTACTCGAACCAGATGTGGGAGAGCGATCCCGTCCCGACGGGGCATTTCACCGGCCTCTGCCCGTCTTGCAAAGGCAAGCACGCCCGCGACCTCCTCGCCCTGGTCCTCAATTACGGCGGCTCCATCGGCCTGCACTTCATTATTGATAACCATCGTTCCGAAGCCGGCAACTCCACCGAAGCCAACGGCCTCTGGTACATCACCGGCCACACCAGCTATCCCGAATCCAACTGGACCAACGACTGGGTCCACGTGATTGACTGGGTGCACGGCATTCAGCAAACCCAGGGCGCGACCGACACTATGACCGTCAACTATCTCGCCTCCGACGGCTTCCCCATCGTCATCGGATACGACCTGCGTAACGAGCCCCACACCGTGTGCAGCCGCAGCGGATGCAACTACCTCGGCGGATCCACCTGGGGCAGCGGCGACGGCATTGATCCCGCGTCCAACCCCAATCCCAATCCGTTCGCCGTGACCTGCATCGCGAGCTCCACATGCCACGACTGGCGCCTCGCCTCCGAGCGCGCCGGCGACTCAATTCTCGGCGAAGCCACCAGCCACGGCTGGGACCTCCCCGTCATTTTCGTGGAAGGAATTTCGCAATACCCCACCGCAACTGGAAATCCCGCTAACGGCCCCTACGATTTCTACTGGGACGGCGGCCAGCTCCAGGGCATTAACGGCAACGCCGCAAACTCCGGCGCCCCGGTAGTTCTGAACGCAGGCGGAACCTCCACCAGCCTCGGCGCATCCATCAGCAATCAGATCGTCTATTCCGCCCACGACTACGGTCCGAGCCTCTTCGCGCAGCCCTGGTTCACCACCGACACCTGCTACGCCAGCGGATGCTCCCCGCACAGCCTCGCCGACCTCTGGTCCGCGCACTGGGCATTCGTAAATCTCGGTCAAATCAATCCCGTCTGGCCCGGACACGCTTCCTATCCCTGGTCCAACACCGGCGCGACCGCCTATTCCAGCGCTCCCATCTGGCTCGGCGAATTCGGCACCGGCAACTCCACCAGCGACATCACGTCGACCGGCGCCGGATCTCAAGGCCAGTGGTTCACCGACTTAATCAATTTCGTCAACAGCAGCTACACCCTGACCACCGCCAACAATCCCGGATTCGCCATGCAGCCCTTGGAGTGGACCTACTGGTCCATCAACGGCAACGACAGCTTCGCGATCCTGAACAGCAACTGGAACGCACTCGCCCTGCCCGCCAAAGTTGACTCGCTCCTCTGCTTCGACGAGCAAGGCCCATTCGCTCTACCCCACGGCACCGGCACCGGCCAATGCGGCAGCACCGGCCCCTTCCCCAACCCGCAATAGGCAGCCGTGCTCGAATGCTTAGTTCCCCCGAAACTCCAGCGGGTGCCCCACTTCTCGCGGTTTTCGAGAAGTGGGGCTGTTCCCGGCTCAAGTAACGAGTCGTAATAGTGATCCGGCCCGCCCGCCAGTACTTCCGTAATCCATCCCTCTCGAATTGCCTGGGCCTTCACCCAGATCTGGCAAATACTTTTACTATGAGGATTCTTTCCATCGCCGCGCTCCTCGTCTGCGCCTTTGCCACTGCCACCGCTCAAGACAATCGCGTATTCAACTGGACTCCCGCCAACAGCGAGACCATTCCCATGGAGCCCGCCAGCCTACATGCCGGCCGCATCTACCATCCCGCCGCCGGAGGCGGCAATCTGCACGTTAACATCGACTCCCGGTATCCCGTCACCGTCGCCATGACTTGGGCCGACGATTGGAATGCCTCCATGCAGAATCCCAACGCGCCCGTGAATTTCAGCTTCCTCTGCATAAAGGAACATGTCACCAGCACCACTTACGAGTGCCATCTGCCCTCCGAGCGGCCCATGATTATCACCTTCCACGACGAGCGCCGGCCGGAGAAGCCGGTCGTCTCCGCCATCAGCGTGATTCTCGGTCCGCGTGTGCAGCAGTTCATTCCAACCAGCGCTGTCCACATCCAGTACTACGCCTGGAATTGTGTGGACAACTGCGTCCTGCCCTGTTTCGAGTGGCGCCGCATCCTGAACGAAAAATATGATGTGACGACGGCGCCCAAGGTTTATAGCCTGATGACGCCCGACCACGACGACCAGAAACTCAGCGTCAAGATCAAGTCGCCCATTCCGTTGACGGTCGCGCTGCTGCCCGTCGCACCTGGCCGACCAGGTTTACGACAAGACCATCAGCCTCACCGACGCACTCGACCAAACTGGATGCAAGGAACGCGGCGTCCAGAAGATGAGCTTCAATTGCAGCTTCAACGTCGCCAATGGCACGCAAACCCTGCTAATCCTTCCCGACATCACCTTCTCCGGACACAAGAAGGCCAACGTCGAGGTCAATACCGTGAAGTGCGTGGACCACTGCGACCTGCTGAATCCGCCGGTGAATCCGTAAGCAGAACTCGAATAATTCACTCTGTGAGGGTGCCCCACCCTTCTCGCGTATGTTGCGAGAGGGTGGGGACGTTGACTTCAGATTAGATGAACAGAAATTGCGCCCTACCGCGCCTTGTACGTCCGGCCGGGGTGCCCCACTTCTCGCGGTTTTCGAGAAGTGGGGCTGTTCCCGGCCCCGCGACCGGCCGCTACTTTCCCGCCAAGTTCGCCAGTGCTATGCTGTCGAGAAAGGGAAGTATGACTAACGTGAAACAAGAAGTCGAGCAACTACTCAACAAGCTCCCTGACGACTGCTCGGTCGAGGACGTCCAATACCACCTGTACGTCCTCGACAAAGTGCGCCGCGGCCTCGAAGACGCCCGCATCAACGGCACCCTGTCGCAGCAAGAAGTGGAAATCCGCCTCAGCCAATGGCTCACCGAGTAGTCTGGTCGCGCCGCGCGCTCCAGGACCTGGAGGCAATTGCCGAATACATCAGCCGAAGATTCCCTCGCCTACGCAGCCGCCGTCGTCAAGAACATGGTGCAGCAAACGAGACTACTCTCGCAGTTCCCGCGTTCTGGCCGCAAAGTCCCGGAATTCGATGACGAGAACATTCGCGAAATGCTGGCCTACAGCTATCGAATCATCTATCGATTGCAGCAGGACGAAGTCCTGATCGCAGCGGTGATTCACGGCAAGCGCATGCTGCAATAGGCGCCTAAACGAGAGGGGATCTCGAGGAAGCGCATCGATGTAGCCTACGACGCGCAGGCGGGTGCTTTGTCCAGGCTGCGGGCGGCAAACTCGATCACGGCTTTCACCTGTTCACGATCCAGGCCGTCATACCATTCCATAAGGAAAAGGCCGATCATGTTTCCATGATCGACCTTTGATTCTATGCCGGCGACGACCTAATCTCCCTTACTTCAGTCAGTGGCACGCCGCCGATCAAGGAATATTAGAGCTGCCATCAAAGATTGGCCAACGAGCATGAGCCTCAGCCAAACGTCTTGATCAGTAATTCTCCAGGCGATGAAGAAAAACGTGGCTGGCACCGCAGTAATACCACAAAGCCAGTAACCCAGGCTTTTCGTCTTTATGGGGTCGAAAATATCGTTCTGAACGATTACGAAGCCCACGAAAGCGAAGATCACCAGCACTGCCATGGGCATGAAGTAAAGAAACACGCCTGCGATTAGCTCGACGGCTACCAACAGCATCACACGCCCTAAAATGGGTGGAGTTTCGAAATTCCTCCGAGGCACGATAAGCGATTCGGATTTGCCTCTGCTTTCGTAAAAGAATGCAACGCAGGCAATCAAGACGGAGATAAGCGAGGAGGTTTCCGTCGTTTTCATGTGCCGAGCACGGAAATCCGGAAAATCGAATCGGAACAGCACAAAGGAAAATATGAACAGGATGAAGAATCCCCCGAAATTACCGCGAGTGAGCCGGGGCTTCAGTCGATACCACCACGCCTTCGGATGCACGAGCCCGTCATACCCCTTTGCAAAACACTGTTGACAGAGTGTTTCCAAGCCAGGGAGTTCATGGCGGCAATAGGCGCAGCGAGACATGTTTTCTTGAAATGCTATTCCGGATGCCTGCCGGGTTGCGAGTATCGGAGGTAACTTGAGGCGCTTGCCTTGGGAGCTTACTCCAAAAGAAAAAGCCAACCTGATTTCTCAGACTGGCCTTTTGATTTTATGCCGGCGACGGCCTACTCTCGCACGCACTTTCGTGTGCAGTACCATCGGCCCTGCGGGGCTTACCTTGCGGCGCTTGCGTGGCGTCTGAGCCACGCGCCGCAATCCTAAGCGCAGCGAAGCGGAGTCGAAGGATCTCTCAATCCAGTACCAACTCGACCCGATTTCGTTCCTGTTTGCCACCAGGTCCGTGGTCGCGGATTATCTCGACTAGCCAGTCGAAAACAGTCTGTCCTCGGTGTGCTTCCGCCCCTTGAAGTTCTTTGGAAACCAAGGCTCGATTCGATGGGTGGCAATGTTCCAATCGCAATTTCAGTTGACGTGCAGTCTCTTCGTACCCCAGCCGCCTCCTGGATACCATGTGGTTCTTCCACCGGATCGTGAAGCCATCGTCCGGCGTTCTGAATCCGCCCTGCAAAACATCATCGAACGCGTCGAGATTGTGCCCCCAAGGCGCAATACTCAGCACTCGATCCACCTCGTCGTAGAATCCTTCCAACGTGGAAAAGCACTCGCCGTCAATTTCGTAGATCTTCATAGGACCTGCGGCCAAGCATCTAGCACAAAAGCAAAAGGCTACCAACATTTCTGTTGATAGCCTTTGATTTTATGCCGGCGACGGTCTAATCTCCCACACACTTTCGCGTGCAGTACCATCGGCCCTGCGGGGCTTAACTTCAAAAATCCCACTTTGCGCACAAGACGCGAGAAGTGGGTTTCCGTGCCTTGAGATCGCGACCAAACCCGCCCGACTCAGGATCAACCACTCCCCGTCTAGTTCACCACTACCTTCACCCGCATCCACGGGTGAATGCAGCACTGGAAGTAATGCACACCCTTCGAAAGACCTGTGACCACCGACGTGCTGCCCTGAATGATTCGAGTCTTCGCCACTGCCACGTCGGAAAAGCCGGCGGCACATTCTGGAACTGGAGATTGGCCTGAATTCAGGGCAGGGATGAAGCCGCCACCGAACTGCTTTACCTCGGTGAAGGTGTGGGGTTCGCCACCCTGGTCAACTACGGAAAGAAGGCTGTTTTCGTTGATGTTGACCGTGTCAGGTTCGAAGTCCCACTTCGGATCAGGTGTTCCCGCCGCTGCCTTGGCGAACAGGTCTTGAAATGTGGTGGAGTATCCAAGCACGCCAAGGGCGACGTTCTTGCAGAAGTCAGGGCCAATCGCGGCATTGAATGTCGCCGGATCGCATTCGTCCAGGGCCACCACTTGGGACACGTTGGCCGGCGGGCCACCGGCCGCTATTGCGCCGGCAAATACCAGGCAGCAAACCACTAAACCGATCTTCATTAAGGTACGCTTCATTGCGGTTCTCCTTTTTTGTTGTTTCTCCGCGCTGCTGAGAAACTCTCTGCATAGTGGCGGAACTGCCTTCTGCGCTCAATAGCGGGCGCCTGTTGGCCGTCTTAATTTTTCATGTGCCGCTAACTGGTAGAAAACAAGAAGGGTGTGCGAAACATGGAATTGGCGCTAAATTGGCGGTAGAATGGCCAACGCCCTAACCGGAGTTGTCCGTGGCTACCGAACCGCTAAGAGTCCAGCCTGCAATCGAATTTGGCGACGGCTTCACCCTCGACTTGCGCGCCTACGAATTGCGCCGCGCTGGACGAACTCTGAAGCTTGAGCCAACTCCTTTCGGAATTCTTGCCCTTTTGTTGGAACAGCCCGGGGAACTCGTCACCCGCGAGCAGATTGTCGAACGGATTTGGGGCAAAGGCGTATTTCTCGATACCGACAACAGCATCAACGGCGCCATCCGCAAAATTCGCCTCGTTCTGAATGACGACCCCGAACAGCCCCGCTTTATACAGACGGTCACCGGCCGGGGCTACCGCTTTGTTGCTACGATTGCGGAAGGCGAACCACAAGCTCCCGTCGCAAGCTCACGACTGGCAGTCATGCAGCCAGCGCAAAGCGAAAAAGCGAAGACGAGTGAGCCGGCGACCAGTTTGCTCCGCAGACTTCGTCCCGCCGTCGCCCTTGTTGCGTCCTTAGTTCTCATCGCTGGGCTGGCGCTCTGGCTGGTGCTGGCAATCTCGCATCGTACGGCCGCAACTGGCCCAATCCGTTCCATCGCCGTGCTTCCCCTCGACAACCTATCCGGCGATAGCTCTCAGGATTATTTCGCCGATGCCATGACCGACGAGTTGATCACCGATCTCGCGAAAGTTGGCGCCCTGCGCGTGACCTCTCGAACCACAGTTACGCTCTACAAGCACACCCACAAGACCCTGCCCGAGATCGCCCGCGAATTGAACGTGGATGGCATCGTGGAAGGCTCGATCGTACGCTCTGGTGGGCGCGTGCGGATCACTGCGCAACTGATTCAAGGATCGTCGGACCATCATGTTTGGGCGGACTCCTACGAAGGCGATCTGGGTGACGTGCTTCGACTTCAAAGTGATGTCGCACAGGCCATCTCGCGGCAAGTCCAGGCGCAATTGACTCCTTCACTAAAACAGCAGTTCACCGGAGCCGGGCAAGTGGATCCTACCGCCTACGAAGCCTACCTCAGGGGCCGGTATTACATTTACAACACATCGTTCACCGATCCCGCCTTGCTCAATCAGGCCAAGACCTACTTTGAAGATGCAATTCAAAAGGACCCGAAGTTTTCGCCCGCCTATTCCGGTCTGGCGGAAACTTACATCTGTCTAGTCCTTTATGGCAAAGGAGAAATCACCGCAGAGGACGGCTATCGCTCCGCGCGGAACGCGATACAGAAGGCATTAGAGCTAGACCCCAATAATGGCGAGGCATATGACGCTCTCGGCGAACTGAATTGGCACGAACTCGATTGGAAAACTGCCGAGCAGTCCTTCGACAAAGCAATCTCTTTGGCACCGAGTTTCAGTTGTGCTCACGAAGACCGCGCGATTTTCATGGCCTTAATGGGACGGCGCGACGAAGCTCTGCGAGAGCTCCAAATAAGCAAGCAGCTTGATCCTGGGCCGGTTTCAGTGGGCGTCGAATCAGCCGTTTACCTGCAGCTTCGCGATTGGGAGCATCTGCGGGAATGGAGCCAGGTGCGGCTGGCTTCGAATCCGAACAATTTGGACGCGCATTCGGATCTCGGCGTCGCATACGAGGGCACAGGCAAACTGCCGGAAGCCATCGCCGAATATGAGAAGGCAGTCGAGTTGTCTAACGGTGATCTCAATCGTGTCGCTTCCCTTGCCAACGCCTACGCCGTGATCGGAAACCGCGCCGAGGCCGAGAGAATTTTGCACAACCTTGAGGAGAAGTCGAGATCGGGAAAGGCTTCGCCCTATCTCGCAGCCACTATCTACGCCGGGCTTGGCCAGAACGACAAGGCGATGGATCTGATCGAAAAAGCTTACCGCGAGAAAACGTTGGATGTTGCCTGGATCCTGAAGCCGGACGTGCGAACCGACAACCTCCGCTCCGATCCACGCTTCCAGCGCCTCCTTCAACGCGTCGGCCTGAGCAACTAGGACATACCGAGCAACGAAAAAGGCCACGCTCATTTCTGAACGTGGCCTTTGATTTTATGCCGGCGACGACCTAATCTCCCACACACTTTCGCGTGCAGTACCATCGGCCCTGCGGGGCTTAACTTGAGGCGCTTAGAAGGCGTGAGCGCGCCGCTTTTGCGCGCGGGAGCCTTCTGCCGAAATCCTGAGCGTCCTTTGCGAAGGATCTCATGCCCCCATTGCCCATAGTAGTAAAGTAATCTGTCAGCAGGGATCTGCTCCTCGATCGCTCAAACAGACGGCTTGGACATTGAACATGGATGCGCCTGACACCGAAGCTATCGCAAGAGGCGTATTCGCGGAAATTGCGAAGAGCTTTCCATCCTTACAGATGGTTGAGAATCACGACGATCCAGTTGAAATCAGCATTACGATGCCAGTTCAGCCGGGACTCTCCCACAAAGTCTGGTTGTGCCTGCAGAATCATGACGAGCTAGGCTTCTCGGCCGGGCGCTTTTACTGTGAGTGGTTCCCGTGCACGAAGTCCGATAAGGTGGAGAAATATGTGGACGCAGTGAGCGGCTTCTTGTCGGGCAAGTATAGGATTCTCGAGCACTACAGGGGAACAAGATGCTACAAGGCCCAACTACAGAAGCCTGAAGGGGATCGCTGGCGCACGATTGCCAATTGGGCCACGATTTGGATTCCGCTGTCCTTTAAGAAGACAGTCCAGGAACTTCGCAATTTGTGAGGACTTGTTCATCCCAAACGCACCAAGAAGGTTGCGGGATAGTTTCACGTTTCAAAGCAAAAGGCCATCGAGATTCTCTCAATGGCCTTTGATTTTATGCCGGCGACGACCTAATCTCCCACACACTTTCGCGTGCAGTACCATCGGCCCTGCGGGGCTTAACTTCCGTGTTCGGGATGGGAACGGGTGGAACCCCCGCGGTGTGATCACCGACAAACTGAGGCGCTTTGCGGGCGTGAATGAGCCGCTGCCAAGCGGCGATTGGGAGCCCGCAGCCGAAGTCCTGAGCCGCGTTTGTTGCGGCGAAGGATCTCGAGCGCCATAACTTTCAAAGAGCGTGAGAACGAAGTCTCACAACTGAATAGATTGGGTTGGCTTACTTTCATATTGTTTCTTTCCGATTTCAGCCATGCTACATCGGCTTTTCGTCGGCGCACAGCGGTCAGTTCTTGCTTCTCAGTCATCCAGGTTCGAACGACATCCTAACAACTTGCTGGATCCAGTTCAGGTTCGAACTGAGACGCGGCCGAAGCCGTGCCTTACTCCAACTGAGTACTGACAGCTGTTTTTCTGCACCGAGTAAATTTTATGGTCAAGCCGAACGGGCGATTAGTACGGGTAAGCTACAGGCATTACTGCCCTTCCACCTCCCGCCTATCAACCAGGTAGTCTTCCTGGGCCCTTCTTATCCCTTACGGGTTGGGAGATCTCATCTTGAGGTGTGCTTCCCGCTTATATGCATTCAGCGGTTATCACAACCGAACTTCGCTACGGAGCGGTGCCCTTGGCAGGACAGCTCCATCACAAGAGGTTCGTCCATCCCGGTCCTCTCGTACTAAGGACAGGTCCTCTCAAATCTCCTGCGCCCACAACAGATAGGGACCGAACTGTCTCGCGACGTTCTGAACCCAGCTCACGTACCGCTTTAATGGGCGAACAGCCCAACCCTTGGAACCTTCTACAGCTCCAGGATGCGATGAGCCGACATCGAGGTGCCAAACCGGAGCGTCGATATGAACTCTTGGCTCCGATCAGCCTGTTATCCCCGGCGTACCTTTTATCCGTTGAGCGATGGCCCTTCCATACAGAACCACCGGATCACTAACGCCTACTTTCGTATCTGCTCGACTTGTTGGTCTTGCAGTTAGCCACGCTTATGCGTTTGCACTCGTCGGCTGATTTCCAAACAGCCTGAGCGTAGCTTCGCGCGCCTCCGTTACAATTTAGGAGGCGACCGCCCCAGTCAAACTACCCGCCTTACTATGTCCCTCTCCCAGTTAATGGGAGTAGGTTAGAACCACAGAACTCGCAGGGTGGTATCTCACCGGTGGCTCCTCCAAGCCCGAGAGCCTGAAATCAAAGCCTCCCACCTATCCTGCGCAGCAAGTGCCATAGTTCATAGTAAAGGTATAGTAAAGGTGCACGGGGTCTTTCCGTCTAGTTGCGGGCAACCGGCATCTTCACCGGCACTACAAGTTCGCCGTGCCAGTTGGCAAGACAGTCGCACTTTCGTTACGCCATTCGTGCAGGTCGGAACTTACCCGACAAGGAATTTCGCTCAGTTTGTCTCACTCTGTTTCCAGAGAAGCTGGACTTTATCTTTCACATCCTGTGTTCATCTTGCTCGCGATGGCCCGGATCTTCTCGATGCCCTCGCTTTGCAAGTGCTCTTTCTTACTCATCCGTTGCAGGACCGTTCTGAACTTCGCAAAATCAACTCGCTTCTTTGATTTCAGCGGATGCTTTTCAAAGAAGGGAATGATTCTCTCATTCAGGTGATCCAGGCTTCGCACCCGATACGCCATTCGCTCCCCATGATTCGTTCGAACCACGCCGCACCCAAAGAACTTCTTGAGTGCATGGAGCAATTGAATGTCTCTCTGGTGTTGTACAACTGTGAATTCAGGAAGAACCTGAAATCCAGAAGTCATTTCCGGGTGAGGATTGATTCCGACGAAGAAACAACCTTCGCCGTCCACGAATCCAACCACCCATTGTGCTTCCAAATTTCCAGGGTGTGGCTGAACGTAAAGTCTCTGAGGGTTCTCCATGTTTTGGAGCCTTCCCTGCGGATTGTCCCCTTGTCCGATCGGATTTTGACTGCTGCCGTTTAGAGCAGCGAGTACTGACCGGCTGTGTGAGGAGTTTCCCGCATATAGTTCAGTTTTACTAAGGCTAGCGAATCGTTAACCTTAGGACCGTTATAGTTACGGCCGCCGTTCACTGGGGCTTCAGTTCGAAGCTTCACCTTGCGGTTGACCTCTCCCTTTAACCTTCCAGCACCGGGCAGGCGTCAGCCCCTATACGTCGTTTTCGACTTAGCAGAGACCTGTGTTTTTGTTAAACAGTCGCAGTGCGCATTTCTCTGCGGCCTCTTCGAGCTTTCACCCTAATGAGGCACCCCTTCTCCCGAAGTTACGGGGTTATATTGCCGAGTTCCTTACCAACTGTTCTCACGAGCGCCTTTGGATATTCTCCTCGTCTACCTGTGTCGGTTTGAGGTACGGTTCCCTTACGTTCTCCTTAGAGGTTTTTCTTGGCAGTGTGGAATCGGCAGCTTTCCTCCATACGGAGTACTGTTTTGCGCCTCAGTGATAACTCCTCAACGGATTTACCTGTCGAAGACACCTTACGCGCATCAACCGTCATAGCCATAGGACGGCCTGCTTATCCTTCTGCGTCACCCCATCGTATTAACGAACACAAGGGAGCCCCGGAATGTTAACCGGGTGTCCATCAGTTACGCCTTTCGGCCTCACCTTAGGGACCGGCTGACCCTGAGCGGATTAACCTTTCTCAGGAAACCTTAGACTTTCGGCGCGGAGGGTTCCCACCTCCGTTATCGCTACTTATGCCGGCAGGGTCTCTTCTCAAATGTCCACCAGTCTTTTCAGTCTAGCTTCACACACTTGGGAATGCTCTCCTACCACGCATTGCTTACGCAATGCATCCGCTGCTTCGGTGACAAGCTTGAGCCCCGTTAAATTGTCGGCACCGGACCGCTTGACCAGTGAGCTATTACGCTTTCTTTAAAGGATGGCTGCTTCTAAGCCAACCTCCTGGCTGTCTGGGCGTTCCGACTTCCTTTCCCACTTAGCTTGTACTTGGGGACCTTAGCAGGCGATCTGGACTGTTTTCCTCTCGACGACGAAGCTTAGCCCCCGCCGTCTGACTCCCGGATTGGTTGTTGCATGGCATTCTGAGTTTCGTTGGATTCTGTAAGCTGGAAAGCCCCATAGTCCATCGAGTACTTTACCGCCACCACAAATCATCCGAGGCTAGCCCTAAAGCTATTTCGGAGAGAACGAGCTATCACGGAATTTGATTAGCCTTTCACCCCTACCCTCAGCTCATCGGAGCTTTTTTCAACAAACACCCGTTCGGCCCTCCAGTGGGTTTTACCCCACTTTCAGCCTGGCCAAGGGTAGATCATCCCGCTTCGCGTCTATTCCTGCCAACTATATCGCCCTATTCGGACTCGCTTTCGCTGCGGCTCGCTTTCGCTTAACCTTGCTGACAAGAA